>JACFNC010000023.1 GCA_019455065.1 Rhodospirillales bacterium | reverse complement strand
GGCCAGCCGCGCCAGGCGGCGCGCGATCTCGGTCTTGCCGACCCCGGTGGGGCCGATCATCAGGATGTTCTTCGGCAGCACCTCCTCGCGCAGCTCCTCCGGCAGCTGCTGGCGGCGCCAGCGGTTGCGCAGGGCGATGGCGACGGCGCGCTTGGCGTCGTCCTGGCCGACGATGAAACGGTCGAGTTCCGAGACGATCTCGCGGGGGCTGAAGGCGGTCATGCGCGAATCACAGGCTTTCGATGACGAGGTTGCTGTTGGTGTAAACGCAGATTCCGGCGGCGATGCCCATCGCCTTGCGGGCGATTCCCTCGGCCTCGATGCCGTCGACGTCGATCAGCGCCCGCGCCGCGGCGAGCGCGAAGTTGCCGCCCGAGCCGATGCCGATCAGGCCGTCCTCGGGCTCCAGCACGTCGCCGGTGCCGGTCAGCACCAGCGAGACGTCGCGGTCGGCGACCGCCATCATCGCCTCGAGGCGGCGCAGATAGCGGTCGGTGCGCCAGTCCTTGGCCAGTTCGACGCAGGCGCGGGTGAGCTGGCCGGGATGCTTCTCCAGCTTTGCCTCCAGGCGCTCGAACAGGGTGAAGGCGTCGGCGGTGGCGCCGGCAAAGCCGCCGATGACGCTGCCGTCGCCGATGCGCCGCACCTTGCGGGCGTTGGACTTGATGACCGTCTGGCCGAGGCTGACCTGGCCGTCGCCGGCGATCACCACGCGGCCGTTCTTGCGCACCGAAAGGATGGTGGTTCCGTGCCAGATGGCTTCGCTGGACGTCGACATGAATTCCCTGAAGGCGGTGAGGGCTTTGGGCCGGGGGGCGACAATAGCAGACGAAATAGTGCTTTGCAGCCCCCGGTCAAGGCGGCCCCGGGAATGTGGCTCAGCCGGCGAAGGTGTCCTGGGTGATGGCCTGGTACCAGCCGACGGCGAACTTCGCCTCCTCGCGGCGGAACGCCGGCGGCGCGTCGAGGGGGCTGACGCCGCCGGCGCCCTCCACCGCCTTCACCGCGTCGCCCTCGAGGCGGTAGACCCCGGCCACCGAGATCCCGTAATCGGGAGCGAGCAGGCTGTAGCAGGTGTTGGCCCAGCTTGGCTCGGGGGCGGGAAGACCGCGCAGCGCGGCGACCACCGTCGCCGCCACCACCTTGGCCTGGGCGTTGGCGCAGAACGCCGACTTCGGCATCGGGCTGGCCACCGCGGCATCGCCGACCACATGGACTCCCGGCGCCTTGGCGGCCTCGAAGGTCCGGGCCGTCACCGGCACCCAGCCGGCCTCGTTGGTCAGCCCGGAGTCGACGGCGATGCGCCCCGCCGTCTGCGGCGGGATGAGGTTGAGCACGGCGGCCTTGTGCTTGGTTCCGAACTCCGTTTCCACGGTCAGGCTGGCGGCGTCGACCCGCACCACCTTGCCGTCCTGGCTGGCCGGCACCCATTCGATCATGCCCGGGTACAGCGCCTCCCAGGCCTGCATGAACAGCTTCTGCTTGGAGAACTCCTCGTTGGAATCGAGGATGAGGATTTTCGACTTCGCCTTGCTCGTCTTCAGGAAATGCGCGATCAGGCTGGCCCGCTCGTAGGGGCCGGGCGGGCAGCGGAAGGGGCTTGCGGGAACGGCGATGATGACCGTGCCGCCGTCCTCCATCGCCTCGAGCTGGCGGCGCAAGAGGGCAGTCTGCGGCCCGCCCTTCCAGGCGTGCGGCGCCCGCTCGGCGGCTTCCGGACCGTAGCCCTCGACGCCGTTCCAGCGGATGTCGATGCCGGGCGCCAGGATCAAACGGTCGTAGGGCAGCGTCTCGCCGCCCGCCAGGCGCACGGTGCGGCCGGCGGGATCGACCGCCTCGGCGGCCAGCCGCGCCATCCGCACGCCCATGCGCTCGAGCCCGCCATAGCCGTGGGTGATCGAGGCCAGGTCGCGCAGCCCGCCGATGACGGCGTTGCTGAACGGACAGGTCACGAAATTGGCGGCCGGCTCCACCAGGGTCACTTCGAGCTGGGGATCGTAGCGGCGCAGGTAGTGCGCGGCGGTGGCGCCGCCGAAGCCGCCGCCGATGATGATCACGCGGCCGGCCTTCGCCTGGGCGCGGGCTGGTCGCGGCAGCCAGGGCAGGGCGAGACCGGCGCCGGCCAGGCTGAGGAAGGATCGGCGTGTGGTCATGGCGCCCTCCCGGTCACTCTCGGGTCGCGAAATAGTGGGCCAGGGCGGCCAGCTGCTCGTCGGTATAGCCTTTTGCCAACCGCGTCATCACCGTGACCTTGGCCTTGCCCTGCTTGAACGCGGTGAGCGCCTTCAGCAGGTCCTCCTCCTTCTTGCCGGCGAGGGAGGGGATCGCCCCGGGGCTGTGGCCGTCGGTGCCGTGGCAGTTGGCGCAGGATCCGGCCAGGACCGCGGTCTGCAAGGCGGCGGCATCGTCCTGCGCGTCCGCAACCGACCAGGACGCCAGCGCGGCCAGCGCGACGAAGGTTCCTGTCACTTGGGTGGCAAGGCGTAGCGGCATATCCGGCCCCCGTTGGGAAGTCAGGCCCACCGACAGCTTGGTGCGGGCGGCGGGCGGATCGCAACGGAGCTTCGGCGTACTTCACCAAGGAGAGGGGCGGCCATCGTTCAGCGAGGGCGCCGCACTAGCCTCCCCTGTTCTTTCCTGTTAAAAACACCCGATATTTCCGGGATGGGCCGGTCAGCGGAGCCGCCAGCCATGCGCAGGGCCAAAGTCGAACGCATCACCAAGGAGACCGAGATCCGGCTCGAGCTGAATCTCGACGGCACCGGCGCGTATGACGTGGCCACCGGGGTCGGGTTTCTCGACCACATGCTCGAGCAGCTCGCCCGGCACAGCCTGATCGACCTGACGCTGCGCGCCAAGGGCGATCTGCACATCGACGCCCACCACACCACCGAGGACGTCGGCATCGCGCTCGGCGAGGCGGTGTCGCGCGCGCTTGGCGACCGCAAGGGCATCGGGCGCTACGGCGCCGCCTACATTCCGATGGACGAGACGCTGACGCGAGTCGCCATCGATCTCTCGAACCGCCCCTATCTGGTGTGGAAGGTGGACTTCACGCGCCCGAAGCTCGGCGACATGGACACCGAGCTGTTCAAGGAGTGGTTCCAGGCCTTCGCCCAGGCGGCCGGCGCCACGCTGCACGTCGAGGCCCTGTACGGCGCCAACAACCATCACATCGTGGAGTCCTGCTACAAGGGGCTGGCCCGCGCCCTGCGCCAGGCGGTCGAGATCGACCCGCGCAAGGCCGACGCCGTGCCCTCGACCAAGGGGACGCTGGGCGGTTCGCTCTGAGATGACCGTCGCCATCGTCGATTACGGCTCGGGCAATCTCCGCTCCGCGGCCAAGGCCTTCGAGCGGGCGGTCGCCGAAGCCGGCCTGTCCCGGCGCGTCGTGGTCACCGCCGATCCCGAGGTGGTGCGCGCCGCCGACCGCGTCGTGCTGCCGGGGGTGGGCGCCTTCGGCGACTGCCGGCGCGGCCTCGACGCCCTGCCGGGGATGGTGGCGGCATTGGACGAGGCGGTGCGCCACAAGGGGCGGCCGTTCCTGGGCATCTGCGTCGGCATGCAGCTCATGGCCACCTGGGGGCGCGAGCACGGCGACCATCCGGGCCTCAACTGGATCCCCGGCGAGGTGGTGGCGATGGAGGCCGCCGATCCCAGCCTGAAGATCCCGCACATGGGCTGGAACGAGCTGATGGTGCGCAAGGCGCATCCGGTGCTGGAAGGGCTCGACGAGGGCGCGCATGCCTACTTCGTGCACGGCTACCGCTTCGTCTGCGCCGATGCCGAGGACGTGCGGGCGGTGGTCGAATATGGCGGCCAGATTGCCGCCGTGATCGGCCGCGACAACATGGTCGGCACCCAGTTTCACCCCGAGAAGAGCCAGGCCACCGGCCTGCGGCTCATCGCCAACTTCCTGCGGTGGCGGCCATGATCCTGTTTCCCGCGATCGACCTCAAGGACGGCGCCTGCGTGCGCCTTCTGCGCGGCGAGATGGACAAGGCCACGGTGTTCGGCACCGACCCCGGCGCCCAGGCGCGCACTTTCGCCGACGCCGGCTGCGCGTGGATTCACGTCGTCGACCTGAACGGCGCCTTCGCCGGCCGGCCGGTCAACGCCGCCGCCGTCGAGGCCATCCTGGCGGCGGTCGACGTGCCGGTGCAGCTGGGCGGCGGCATCCGCGACCTCGCCACGGTCGGGATGTGGCTGGACAAGGGCGTGCGCCGCGTCATCCTGGGCACGGTGGCCTTGCGCGATCCCGACCTCGTGAAGGAGGCCTGCCGGCTTCATCCGGGCCGCATCGCCGTCGGCATCGACGCGCGCGGCGGCTACGTCGCCGTCGAGGGGTGGGCGGAAACCTCGAGCATCACGGCCCTGGACCTCGCGCTCAAGTTCGAGGACGCCGGTGTGGCGGCGATCATCTACACCGACATCGAGCGCGACGGCGCGCTGGCCGGTCCCAACGTCGAGGCGACGGCGGCGCTGGCGCGGCGCATCCGCACCCCGGTCATCGCCTCGGGCGGGGTCTCGTCGCTCGACGACCTGAGGGCCCTGAAGGCGGTGGCGGATTCGGGCATCGCCGGCGTGATCTCCGGGCGCGCCCTCTACGACGGGCGGATCGATCTGCGCGAGGCGTTGCGGGTGCTGGAGGGTTAGGGGTGATGAACGGCCACCACATCGCTCGCCGTCATGCCCGGGCTTGGCCCGGGCATCCACGAAACAAGGCTGGAGCTTGCCACGTGGATGGCCGGGACGAGCCCGGGCACGACCAAGAAGAAATGCGCCCATGCTGAAGATGCGCATCATCCCCTGTCTCGACGTCAAGGACGGCCGGGTCGTCAAGGGAGTTAACTTCGTCAATCTGGTGGATGCCGGCGATCCCGTCGAGCAGGCCCGCGTCTACGACCGCGAGGGCGCCGACGAATTGTGCTTCCTCGACATCACCGCCAGCCACGAGAACCGCGACACCATCCTCGACGTCGTCGCCCGCACCGCCGAGCAGTGCTTCATGCCGCTGACCGTCGGCGGCGGGGTGCGCGGCATCGAGGACATCCGCCGCCTGCTGCTGGCCGGGGCCGACAAGGTGTCGATCAACACCGCCGCCGTCAAACGCCCGGAATTCGTCAAGGAGGCGGCCGAGAAGTTCGGCAGCCAGTGCATCGTCATCTCGGTCGACGCCAAGTCGGTGGGGCCCGATCGCTTCGAGATCTTCACCCACGGCGGCCGCACCGCCACCGGCATCGACGCCGTGGAATGGGCGAGGCGCATGGTCGGCTACGGGGCCGGCGAGGTGCTGCTGACCTCGATGGATCGCGACGGCACGCGCCAGGGCTTCAACATCCCGCTCACCCGCGCGGTCGCCGACGCGGTGCCGGTGCCGGTGATCGCCTCGGGCGGCGTCGGCACGCTGGAGCACATGGTCGAGGGCATCCGCGACGGCCACGCCACCGCCGTCCTGGCCGCCTCGATCTTCCACTTCGGCCTCTACTCGATCGCCCAGGCCAAGGAGTACATGCGGGCGGCGGGCATTCCGGTGCGGCTGTGAAGGAGGGCGCGGGCATGGCACAGGACATCCACCCCCTGGACGAGCTCTACGCCGTCATCGCCGGCCGGCGCGGCGGCGATCCGGAAACCTCGTACACCGCCAAGCTGTTCGCCCGGGGGCGCGGCAAGATCGCGCAGAAGGTCGGCGAGGAGGCGGTGGAGACGGTGATTGCCGCCTTGTCGCGCCCGGCCGACGAGCTGGTGGGCGAAAGCGCCGACCTGCTTTACCATCTGTTGGTGCTGTGGGCCGAGTGCGGCGTCGCCCCCGACCGGGTGTGGGAGGAGCTGCGGCGCCGCCAGGGCACCTCCGGCATCGCCGAGAAACGCTCGAGGAAATGACGAGGCAACGCATGGCTTACGACCGCAACAACGTCTTCGCCAAGATCCTGCGCGGCGAAATCCCTTGCAAGAAGGTCTTCGAGGACGACTGGGCGCTGGCCTTCCACGACATCAATCCGCAGGCCCCGGTTCATGTGCTCGTCGTTCCCAAGGGCGAGTACGTCTCGCTCGACGACTTCACAGCCAACGCCAGCGAGGCCGAGATCGCCGGCTTCTTCCGCGCGGTCGGACAGGTGGCGCGGGAACTCGGGGTGACCGGGCCGGGCTATCGCGCCCTGTCCAACGTCGGGCACGACGGCCAGCAGGAGGTGCCGCACCTGCACTTCCACATCTTCGCCGGCCGCCGTCTGGGGCGCATGGTGGCCAGGGCGGAATAGTCCGCCCGCCGGCCGGCGACCCAACTACCGGAAGCATGGGGCGAGCCCTCAGGGTGAGACATGTCCGCCTTCGGCATCTATGTTCATTGGCCGTTCTGCCTCTCGAAATGTCCGTATTGCGACTTCAACAGCCACGTCGCCGAAGCCGTCGACCAGGACCGCTGGCGCGCCGCCCTGGTCGCCGAGCTGGATCATTTCGCGCATGAAACGAAGGGGCGCACGGTTGGCAGCGTGTTTTTTGGTGGCGGCACCCCGTCGCTGATGGCTCCGGCGACGGTCGCCGCCGTCGTCGACCGCATCGCCAGACTCTGGACCCTCGACGACAGTGCCGAGATCACCCTCGAGGCCAATCCCGGCAGCGTCGATTCGGCGCGCTTCGCCGGGCTGCGGGCGGCCGGGATAAACCGCGTCTCGCTGGGGGTGCAGGCCCTGAACGACGGCGACCTGCGCTTCCTCGGCCGCCGCCACGACCTGGGCGAGGCGCTGGCCGCCATCGATCTCGCCCGCCGCACCTTCCCGCGCATGTCGTTCGACCTGATCTACGCCCGCCCCGGCCAGACGGCCGCGGCGTGGGAGGCCGAGCTGCGCCGCGCCATCGCGCTCGCCGCCGACCACCTGTCCCTCTACCAGCTTACCATCGAGGAGGGCACGGCCTTCTTCGCCGCCCACGCCCGCGGCGATTTCGCCCTGCCCGACGAGGACGCCGCCGCCGAACTCTACGCCGCCACCCAGGCGGTGACCGACGCCGCCGGCCTGCCGGGCTACGAGATTTCCAACCACGCCCGCCCCGGCGCCGAGTGCCGCCACAATCTCCTGTACTGGCGCGGCGGCGACTATGTGGGGGTGGGACCGGGCGCGCACGGGCGGCTGACGGTGGACGGGGCGGTATGGGCGCTGCGCCAGCACCGCGCCCCGGCACGCTGGCTGGAGGCGGTCGGCCGGCTCGGCCACGGCACCCACGAGCGCACCAGACTGGACCCGGACGAGCGCGCCGAGGAGCTGCTGATGATGGGCCTGCGCCTGGCCGAGGGCGTGGCGGCGGACCGCTTCCGGCGCCGCGCCGGGCGCCCGCTGGACGAGGTGCTTGACCGCCGCGGCCTCGCCCGCCTCGAGGAGGGGGGCTTCGTGGTCTGGGACGGCCGCCGCCTTGCCGTCACCGGGCGCGGGCGCCCGCTGCTCGACGCCGTGCTTGCCGAGCTCCTCGCCTGAGGGGTCAGTAGAGGGGCGCTTCGAAGGTGTCGGGCGCCGGGCTGACGACGGCCGGACCGCCGCGGCGTACCTCCATCACCGCCAGCCCCCGCTCCGACGTGCCGTCGGGCAGCAGCCGGAAGATGCCGTCGACCCCGGCGAAGCCGTTGGGCGAGGTCAGGGCGGCGGCGCCGAAATCACCCTGCTGGCGGGCCAGCACCGCGGCCAGCGCGGTGGCGTCGTAGGCGAGGCTGGCGATGCTTGGCGGACGTGCCCCGAAGGCCTTGGCGTAGGCGTCGAGAAACTCGCCCCGTCCGCCCGGCGACGGGGCTGGATACCAGCCTCCGACCAGCGCCGGCTCTTCGCCCAGGCGGGGATCGTCCCAAAGCATCGTCCCGAGGGCGCGCACCCGGCGCATGTCTACGTCGTAAAAGGGCAGCAGCGCCGCAACGTTGCGCAGCCGGGCGCCGTCCTCGGGAATCAGCACGGCGTCGAACTCCACCTCGCCCATGGTGTCGAGCCCGGCAAGCTGCTTCAGCTCCTGCTTGGCGTCGGGGTCGTCGCCGCGCGCCTCGAGGTCCGCCCGATACTTGGCCAGCGCCCGCGCCCGTTGCTCGTAGTCGGCCAGCCGCTTGACGGCTTCGGCCTGTTCGTTGGTGCCGGGGCGGTAGAATTCGGCACGGGTGACAAGGGCGCCGCTGCGCGCCGTCGCCTGGTTGAACAGATCGACGACCGTACGTCCGTATTCGGTGTCGGGCGCGAGCACGGCGAAGCGGCCCACGCCCTGACCGCGCGCGAAGCCGACGATGCGGTCGATTTGCTGGCGCGGCAGGAAACCCATCACATAAACCCCGTCGCCGGCGGCAGAGCGGTCGGTGGTGAACGACAACAGGCTGAGCCCCGCCTGGCGGGTCACCGGCGTCACGGCCTTGACCTCCGCCGAGAAGATCGGGCCGATCGCCAGCTGGACGCCACCCGCCACCGCCTGGCGCGCCGCCTCCGCCGCGCCCTCGGGCGTTCCCCTCGTATCGAAGGGCAGCAGGGTGAAGTTGGCCTCGGCGAGATCGAAAAGGGCGAGCTGCGCGGCGTTGAACATGGCCGCGCCAAGCGGCGCCGACGGGCCGCTCAGGGGCAGCAGCAGGGCCACGCGCACCGGCCGCAGGCCGGACTCCGGTTCGCCGTCGGGCGGCACCGCCGTCTCGCCGGGGGCCTCCGGCATGCCGGTGACCGGCGGCGTCGAAACGGCCGGGCGGGATGTCTCCACCTTGGTTCCCGGCGGCGGACCTGCTATCTCTGCGGGCTGACAAGCGCCGACGAGCAGCATCACGGCCAAGGACAACCATGGCGAAAGGGCGGGAAAGAGCCGGGCACGGGCGGGACGGCGCAAAGGCGGTCTCCGGGACGGGAGGGGCGGGGGTTCAGCCTAGCGACAGGGCGCCGCGAAGTAAACCGGCCGGCGGTCTATATCTGGTCGCCACGCCGATCGGCAACGCGCGCGACATCACCCTGCGCGCCCTCGACGTTCTGGGTGCCGCCGACCTGGTGGCCTGCGAAGACACCCGCGTCACCGGCCGGCTGTTCGCCATGCTGGGCCTTTCCGCGCCGCTGACTCCTTATCACGAGCACAACGCCGAGAGGGCGCGGCCGGCTTTGCTGGCGCGGCTGCGCGAGGGCGCGGTGGTCGCCCTGGTCTCGGACGCCGGTACGCCCTTGGTGTCCGACCCCGGCTTCCGGCTGGTGCGCGCCTGCATCGAGGAGGAGCTGCCGGTGACCGCCGTGCCCGGCGCCTCGGCCGCGCTGACCGGGCTGCAACTGTCGGGCCTGCCGACCGACCGGTTCCTGTTCGCCGGCTTCCTGCCGCCCAAGGCCGCCGCACGCCGCACCGCCCTGGCCGAGCTGGCGGCCGCGCCCGCCACCCTGGTGTTCTACGAGTCGGCGCGCCGCCTGCCCGTGGCCCTCGCCGACATGGCGACCGTCCTGGGCGACCGCGCCGCCGCCGTTGCCCGCGAGCTGACCAAGCTGTTCGAGGAGGTCCGCCGTGGCCGGCTGCACGAGCTGGCCGCCCATTACGCCGCCGCCGGCCCGCCGAAGGGCGAGGTGGTGATCGTCGTCGAGGCCGCCGGCGAGGCCACGCACACGGCGGACGATCTGGACGCGCGGCTGGCGGTGGCATTGGGCCGCGCCAGCGTACGCGATGCCGCCGCCGAGATCGCCGCCGCGACCGGCCTGCCGCGGCGCGAAGTCTACGCACGCGCCGTCGTTCTGGCGCGCGCCCGCGACGAGGAGCGGGGATGACCGCCGCGGCCCGGCGGCGCGCCGAGCGGCGCGGCCGGTGGTCCGAGACCCTGTGCGTGTGGAGCCTGCGCCTGCGCGGCTGGCGCATCCTGGCCCGCGACTTCGCCTCCGGGCGCGGCACCGGCGCCGGACAGGTCGACATCATCGCGGCGCGCTGGGGAGTTCTGGCGGTGATCGAGGTCAAGGCCCGCGACACCGCCGCCGACGCCCTGGCCGCGCTGTCGGGGCGCCAGCGGCGGCGCCTGCTGCGCGGCGCCGAGGCGTTCCTGCGGCATCGCCCCGACCTCGCCGCCCACGACCTGCGCTTCGACCTGATGCTGGTCACTCCCGGCCGCTGGCCGATCCACGTCGTCGACGCTTGGCGGGACGGCGGCTAGGCCGCTACACTGCGCCCGGACATTCGGGAGAAGCCACCGTGACCATTCGACGTCTCGCCGCCGTGCTCGCCGCCGCCCTTTTGCTGCCCGCCGCCACCGGCTGCGCCCCGGCGGTGATTGGCGCCGCCGGCATGGCCGGCGTGGCCGCGGCCGAAGAGCGTGGCCTCAAGGGCGCCATCGACGACACGCGCATCCGTGCCGAGATCCACCATTTGTGGTTCCAGCACGACGTCGAGATGTACCGCAAGGTCGACCTGACGATCGCCGAGGGCAAGGTGCTGCTGACCGGGATCGTGCCGACGCCCGACGCCCGCGTCGACGCCGTTCGCCTGGCGTGGCAGGCGGCGGGCGTGCGTCAAGTGCTCAACGAGATCCAGGTCTCGGACCAGGCCAGCCTGATCGACTTCGGCCGCGACGTGCTGATCGCCAACACCCTGCGCACCAAGATCCTGTTCGACAAGGACGTCAAGAACGTCAATTACAGCGTCGATGCGGTCAATGGGATCGTCTACGTCATGGGAATCGCCCAGGACCAGGCTGAAATGAACCGCGTGCTGAACCATGCGCGCAACCTCTCCAACGTGAAGAAGGTGATAAACTACGTGGTGCTGAAGGACGATCCGCGCCGCGCCCAGTGATGCCCCACGATACCGACGCCATCCGCGGCGAGCTGTCCCGGCTCGCCACCCTTCCCGACGAGGACATCGACCTGGCCGAGGCCGCCCTCGCCCTGGCCGCCCTCGAGCGGCCGGGGCGGCCGCGTGACGGCTATCGCCGCTTCCTGGACACACTGGCGGCGGAGGTTGCGGGACAGGCCGGCGCGGGCGGCGCCATCGAGGACCGCATCGCCGCCCTGAACGGGATCATCGCTGATCGCCACCGCTTCGCGGGCGACAGCAGCGACTACGAGGAGCCGGACAACGCCAACCTGATGCGCGTCATCGACCGGCGGCGCGGGCTGCCGGTGACCCTGGGCATCCTCTATCTCAAGATCGGACGCGCCTGCGGCTGGGGAATGCACGGGCTGGGCTTTCCGTTGCACTTCCTGATCCGCCTCGACGGGCCGGCCGGCGAGCGCGCCATCCTCGATCCCTTCCACGGCGGCGCCCGTCTTGGCGCCGCCGAGCTCCGCGGCCTGCTCAAGGCGATCACCGGGAACGGCGCCGAACTCGAGCCCGGGCACTACGCCCCTGTCGGCAACCGCGACATCCTGCTGCGCCTGCAGAACAACGTGAAATTCCGACAGCTCCGCTCGGCCCAGCTCGCCGAGGCGCTGCGCACCGTCGAGGGCATGCTGCTGTTCGCACCCGACCAGGCGGCACTGTGGCGCGAGGCCGGCATGATGCATCTCAGGCTCGGCGACAAGGCCAACGCCATCGCCGCGCTGGAACAGTTTCTGGCCCGCACCGCCAACGCGCAGGCCCGTCACCGCATCGGCGTGCTGCTGCAAGAGCTGCGCGGCCGCTGCAACTGACCGCCGGGAGAGAGACCATGAGCTTGGCCGTCGCCATCCAGATGGACCCCATCGAGACCATCGACATCAACGCCGACAGCACCTTCGCCCTGGCCCTCGAGGCGCAGCGCCGCGGCCACGCGCTGTTCCACTACCTGCCGCAGCATCTGGCGCTGCGCAACGGCCGCGTCCACGCCTGGGCGCAGCCGCTGTCGGTGCGGCGCGAGAAGGGGCGCCACGCCCAGCTCGGCGAGGGCAGCTTCCTCGACCTCGCGACGATGGACGTGGTGCTGATGCGCCAGGACCCGCCCTTCGACATGGCCTACATCACGGCCACCCACCTGCTCGAGCACATCCACCCGCAGACCCTGGTGGTCAACGATCCCGTGCATGTGCGCAACGCCCCGGAAAAGCTGATGGTGACGCATTTCGCCGGGCTGATGCCGCCGACGCTGATCACCGCCGACCGCCGCCAGATCATCGACTTCCGCGCCGAGCACGGCGACATCGTCATCAAGCCGCTGTTCGGCAACGGCGGCGCCGCGGTGTTCCACATCCGCCCCGACGACGACAACCTGAACGCCCTGCTGGAGATGTTCACCCAGCTCTACCGCGAGCCCATCGTGGTGCAGCGCTACCTGCCCGAGGTGCGCCAGGGCGACAAGCGCATCATCCTGGTCGACGGCAAGCCGGTGGGCGCGGTCAACCGTGTGCCGCCGCCCGGCGAGGCGCGCTCCAACCTGCATGTCGGCGGCCAGCCGCACAAGGCGGCGCTGAGCGACCGCGACCGCGAGATCTGCGCCGCCATCGGGCCGACGCTGAGCGAGCGCGGGCTGATCTTCGTGGGCATCGACGTGATCGGCGACTACCTGACCGAGATCAACGTCACCTCGCCAACCGGCATCCAGGAGATCGACCGCTTCGACGACGTCAGCGTCGAGGCGACCGTGTGGGACGCCATCGAAGCGCGCCTCGCCACCGCGCCGCGCGAGGGCGTCGCCTGAGGCGAAGGTCGCTTAAGGCCCGCCCGTGGCGTGGGCGGCGGCGCCATCCATCCGCAGGCGCTCGAAATCGGCCGTACCCAGCCGCACCACGCCGAGTGGCGCCGTCTTTCCCTTGACGACGAGGCGCTCGGGAACGCCTCCCGCCAGTCCGGCGCCGGCCAGCGTGGCGGCCTCGACGACCAGTTCGCCAACGTCGGCGGCATCGCATAGCCGGGCCACCGTGTTGACCGAGTCGCCGATCACCGTGAAATCCTGGCGCTCCGCCGGCCCCACCGCGCCCACCACCACCGGGCCGTCGAAAAGGCCGACGCCCACGCCGCGCGGCAGCGCCGCCGCCTCGACCGACCGCAGCAGTTCGCGCGCCGCCGCGATGGCGCGGGCCTGGCGGCCCTCGCCGGTGAACACGGCCAGCATGGCGTCGCCGATCATCTTGTCGACGTCGCCGCCATGGCGCCGCACCGCGGCCACCTGGATCGCCATCAAGCGGTTGAGAAAGGCCACCACCTCCTCCGGCGGGTTGGCCTCGGCAAACGCGGTGAAGCCGCGCACGTCGGTGTGCAGCAGGCAGACCTCGAGCCGGCGCGAGGTGATGGCCGCTCCACCCGCCGCGCGGGCCGCCCCGGCCGCGCCGTCCGACACGAATCGCGCCAACCGCTCGCGGAGGGCGACGAGCGCCGCGGTTCGCGCGTCGATGTCGGCCTGGGCGCGGCCCACCAGCCGAACCAGAACCACGACGAGGCCGGCCAGCATCAGCCCGGGAACGACGATCGGCGGCACGAGGCTGGCCGCGAGCAGCGCATCGAGGAAGGTGGTCGGCTCGTAGAGCTCGAACACCGTTCGCAGCCGCCCGTCGGAGTCGGTGATCGGGATGTACAGCTCGTAATATCGGCTGCCGTCGTCCTCGCGATGGTCGACCAGCCCCGGAGACCCGTCGGTCAGCACGCCGCGAAGGGCGGCCCCGTCCTCGCGCTTGCCCACGTTGCCGGGCTTGGTGCTGAAGATGGTGACGCCGGTCAGGTCGTAGACGTTGAGGTTCACCACGCGGCCGTCCCCGACCGCCTCGGCGAATACACGGCGCAGCGCGCCGAGGTCGGCGTCGGATGTGCGCCCGGCGAGGAGGTTGCGCCAGGCCTCGGGGGCGGCGCGCTCGACCTCGCGGGCGATTTCGGCGCCGCGCTCGCGGGCCAGTTCGAGGTAGATGCCGTCGACCACCCGGTCGATCGCCGCCACCAACAGCCCCAGGAGCAGGGCGACGAACGCCAGCAGCCCCGGCAGGATGCGGCGGCGGAAGCGGCGGCGCAGGGGAAACGGTTCGTCGATGGCGCGGCCCAGGTCCATCCCCTCAGTATCCGGCGGCGGTTGGCCGGCACGCAAATGTATTATGCTATGGCGCCGGATGGTGGGCCGGCGCATGTCGGGCGGACGACCGATGATCGACCTCGACCGGGTTTTCGACCGAAGCGGCACCGTCCGGCCGCCGCCGCCGGCGATGCTGGCGCGCGAGTGGGCGGCGCTGCTGTTCGACCATCCGCCGCCGCCCGACCCGGCCGCGTTCCCGCCGGGGGGCGGCCATAGCGTGCTGGTCATCCCCGCCTTCCTGACCGGCGACGTCATCACCGCGCCGCTGCGCCGCTTTCTCGACCGCTGCGGCTATCGCGCCCGCGGCTGGGGGCTGGGGGTGAACTGGGGGCCGACGCCGGAGGCCGTCGCCGGCCTGCGCCGGCGCCTGTCGGACCTGCGCGCCGTCGCCGGCGGGCCGGTCAGCCTGATCGGCTTCAGCATGGGCGGGCTGATGGCCCGCTATCTGGCGGCCGAGCGTCCGGCCGACGTGCGCATGGTGATCACCCTGGGCAGCCCCTTCCGCCTGCCCACCGCCAGCAGCATCGAGCCGCTGGTGCGCCTGTTCGCCCCCCGCTTCAGCGCCGAGATCGACCCGGCGCGCCTCGCCGACCCCCTGCCGGTGCCGGCGGTGGCGATCTACACCATGGACGACGGCATCGTCGCCTGGGAGAGCTGCGCCGACCCCGGCGGCGGCGTCGCGGTGCCCGGCGCCCACGTCACCCTGTGCCGCAACCCCCACGCGCTCGCCGCCGTGGCGCGGGCGCTGGGCGGGGCGGCGGAATGAGCCAAACCGACGTCCTGGCCGGACTTGATCCGGCCATCCATGCTCGGTGACGAGCCCGCGCGACGGCATCCCCCCTGGCACAACCCCCGCGCCGCCGCTACACTGCCGCCTACCACCTTCGGGGGATAGCCCGTCCGCATGACCGCCCGCGTCGCCACCGTCGCCTTCCAGGGCATCGACGTCCTCGACATCGACGTGCAGGTCCAGATGGCCGGGGGCCTGCCGGCCTTCACCGTCGTCGGCCTGCCCGACAAGGCGGTGGGCGAGAGCCGCGAGCGGGTGCGCGCCGCGCTCAACGCGCTCGGCCTGGCGCTGCCGCCCAAGCGCATCACCGTCAATCTGGCGCCCGCCGACGTGGCCAAGGAGGGCAGCCATTTCGACCTGCCCATCGCCGTGGGGCTGCTGGTCGCCATGGGCGTGCTGCCGGGCGAGGAGGTCGCCGGCTACACCGTGCTGGGCGAGCTGGCGCTGGACGGGGCGCTGGCGCCGGTGGCCGGCGTGCTGCCGGCCGCGGTGGCCGCCAGCGCCGCCGGGCGCGGGCTGATCTGCCCGGGGCGCCAGGGCGGCGAGGCGGCGTGGGCGGGCGGCGTCGAGGTGCTGGCGCCGGCCAGCCTGCTCGCCCTGATCAACCATTTCAAGGGCAGCCAGATGCTCAAGGCCCCGGTGCCGGAGATCGCCGAGGCCGCCGGCAGCGGCCTCGATCTCAGGGACATCAAGGGCCAGGAAACCGCCAAACGGGCGCTGGAGGTGGCGGCGGCGGGGTCACACAACCTGCTGATGATCGGCCCGCCGGGGTCGGGGAAGTCGATGCTGGCGGCGCGCCTGCCCGACCTGCTGCCGCCCCTGTCGGCGGCCGAGGCGCTGGAGGTCAGCATGATCCATTCGGTGGCCGGTGCGCTCGACCAGGGGCGGCTCTTGCGCCGCAGGCCTTACCGGGACCCGCATCACTCGGCGAGCGTGCCGTCGCTGGTGGGCGGCGGCCTGCGGGCGCGCCCGGGCGAGGTGTCCCTGGCCCATAATGGGGTCTTGTTCCTGGACGAGCTGCCGGAGTTCCAGCGGGGCGCGCTCGAGGCCCTGCGCCAGCCGCTGGAGACCGGGCGCACCACGGTGGCCCGCGCCAACGCCCACGTCACCTATCCGGCGCGGGTGCAGCTGGTCGCGGCCATGAATCCCTGCCGCTGCGGCCACCTCGCCGACCCGGCGCTGGCCTGTTCGCGCGCCCCCAAATGCGCCGCCGAGTACCAGTCGCGCATCTCCGGGCCGCTGTTCGACCGCATCGACCTGCATGTCGAGGTGCCGGCGGTGAATCCCGCCGACCTGTCGCTGCCGCCGCCGGCCGAAGGCTCGGCCGAGGTGGCGGCCCGGGTGGCGGCGGCGCGGGAAATCCAGAACGAGCGCTACGCCCGCCTGGCCCCCGGCAAGGCGATCCGCAGCAACGCCGAGGCCGACGGCGAACTGCTGGAGGCGGCCGCCGCCCCCGACGCCGAGGGCCGCCGCCTGCTGACCGAGGCGGCCGAGCGCATGCGGCTGTCGGCGCGCGGCTATCACCGGGTACTGCGGGTGGCGCGCACCCTGGCCGACCTCGACGGCGCGGCGGCCGTGCGCCGCCTGCATGTCGCCGAGGCGCTGAGCTACCGCCGCCTGATGCCGGGGCGGGGATAGGGCGGGAACAAGCCGGCGGCGGGCGCATTTGCTTTCCCGGAAACCGCATTCCGGAGGATCCCATGCCCCTCGCCCCCATTCTGGCCGCCATCCTCGCCGCGGCAAGCATCATGCCCGCCGCCGCCCAGAACCGCCTCGACCTTGCCGACCCGGCCGCCTTCGCCGCCGCCGACCGCGACGGCGACCGCCTGATCGACCGCCGCGAATATTTGTCCATTCCGGCCGACCGGCGGGGCGATTCCGGCTTCGAGGCGCTGGACGCCAACGCCGACAACCTGCTCAACCGCACCGAGCTGCGCATGGGCCGGCGCGGCACCCTGGCGCCGCCCGACCGTCCGCCGCCGCGGCCGCCGCTCGCCTAGCGCCGTTCGCGCTGCGGGCGCAGCTCCTCCGGCGTCAGCTTCCCGTCGTCGTCGTCGTCCATGCTCTCGAACACCTGGGCGAGGTGCTCCTCGTACTCCTGCTGCGTGAGCCGGCCGTCGGAATCCGTGTCGAGCGCCTTGAACCGCGCCTGGCGGCGCGCCTCGCGGCGATTGACGAACTCCTCCTGGCTGATGGCGCCGTCCTCGTCGGCGTCGAGCATGGCGAACATGCCGGGGCGGTTCTGATGGCCGGCCAGGAACTCCTGCTGGCTGACGGCGCCGTCGCCGTCGGTGTCCAGCGCCTTGAACATCTGCTGGCTGCGCGGTCCCATGCTGGCACCGGGACCCATTCCGGAGCCGGGGCCCATTCCGGCCCCCGGTCCGCCGCCGGGGCCTCCGGCTCCGCCGGGCCCGGGCTGCTGGGCCTGGGCGAGGACGAGCGGCTCCGCTTCGCCAAAGGGGCCGTCGACGCTGAAGGCGGCGATGGCGCCCACCGGCATGGCAACGAAGAGAACGGTGGCAAGCAAGGTCTTCGGTGTCATCTCGTGCCTCCCGTCGTAGCTTTCTGTTAGTTCAAGGACACCTTGGCCGTCCGGCCGCGGCACCCGCAAGAAACCGAAAGTCCAGGGGCGCGGCTATTCGGTGGACCCGCGCCTCGTTCCGGCCCCACACCAACAACCGGGAGCGGCGGTGGTTCGCCCGCCATTGCGAAACCGTCGCGCACCGCCAAGTCCTCAAGGGAATCCACCAGTTTCGGCTCCGAGGAGGATCAGATGCCGCCGTTCACCCTGCCCCTCTTGGCCACCGCCGCCGCGGCCGTCACGCTCATCGCCGACCCCGGCGCCAAGCAATACCAGGGAAAGGTCCTGGACGAGGTTCCCATCGGCGAGGTCGCCGGCCAACGGGTGATGAAGATGACCGAACTGGTGATGGCGCCGGGCGCGGCGATTCCGCCGCACCAGCACGCCGGCCCGGGCATGCGCTACGTGATGGAGGGCGCCATCGCCATCACCTGGGCCGACGGCCGGACCGAGACCTATTCCAAGGGGTCGACCTATTACGAGGGGCCCGGCGGCAACCATCCGCCCGGCCAGATGTCGGCCCGCAATCCGACCGACCAGACGACGCGCGTTCTCATCGTCGAGGTGCTGCCGCAACAGCAGGCGTCGGCGCCGAAGTGAGCGGGCCCCGCCCTGGGGGCGGCATGGGTCGAACGGGAGTCCGGTGAACCGCGTCAGCCGAGGCAGGTTTCGACCAGCGCGCGGAAGGCGGCGGCGCGGTGGCTGATGCGGTCCTTTTCGGCGGGGTCCATCTCGCCGAAGGTGATGTCGTAGCCGTCGGGCTGAAAAACGGGGTCGTACCCGAAGCCGCGCTCGCCGCGCGGCGGCCAGACGATGGTGCCGTGGACGGTGCCCTCGAAGCTTTCCGTATGGCCGTCCGGCCAGGCCAGGCACAACGCGCAGACGAACCAGGCGCGGCGGTCCTCTCGTCCGGCCAGCTCTCGCCGAACCCGTTCCATGGCGACGCCGAAGTCCTTGCCGGGCCCGGCCCAGCGCGCCGAGTAGATGCCGGGCGCGCCGTCCAGTGCCGCCACCGCCAGGCCGGAATCGTCGGCCAGGGCGGGCAGGTTGGCGGCCCTGGCGGCGGCAAGCGCCTTCAGCGCGGCATTGTCGGCGAAACTCGCGCCCGTTTCCGCGGGCTCGGCAAGGCCAAGGTCGCCGGCCGACACCGCCGCGATGCCGTGGGGCGCCAGCATGGCCCCGATCTCGCGCACCTTGCCGCGATTGTGGCTGGCGATGACCAGCCGCCCGCCGCCGACGAGCCTGCGCCGTGCCGTCATTCCAGACCGAGCGCCCGGCGCTGATGGCGGGCCAGCTCCGCCACCCCCGCCTCGGCAAGATCGAGCAGGGCGGTGAACTGTTCGCGGGTGAAGGGCACGTCCTCGGCCGTGCCCTGGACCTCGACGATCCGTCCGTCGCCGGTGAGCACGAAATTGGTGTCGGCCTGGGCCGTCGAATCCTCGGCGTAGTCGAGGTCGAGAACGGTGCGGCCCTGGTGGATGCCGCAGGACACGGCGGCGACCTGGCCGGTCAGCGGCACCGCCTTGATCAGCCCCTGCGCCACCATCCAACCGAACGCCTGGTGCAGGGCGACCCAGGCGCCGGTGATGGCGGCGGTGCGGGTGCCGCCGTCGGCCTGCAGGACGTCGCAGTCGATCTTGACCTGGGTCTCGCCCATCGCCGGCAGGTCGGTGACGGCGCGCAAGGAACGGCCGATCAGCCGCTGGATTTCCTGGGTCCGCCCGCTCTGCCGGCCCTTGGCCGCCTCGCGGTCGGTGCGGGTGCCGGTCGAGCGCGGCAGCATGCCGTATTCCGCCGTCACCCACCCCTTGCCGGTGTTGCGCAGGAAGGGCGGCACACGCGTGTCCACCGAGGCCGTGCAGAGAACGTGGGTGTCGCCGAACTTGGCCAGACAGGATCCCTCGGCGTGCTTGCTGAAGCCGGTCACAAGGGAAATCTCGCGAAGCTGATCCGCGGCGCGGCCCGATGGTCTCATGATGGTCCTCTCGAACAGGGAAGCGCGACCCTATCCCCTGGCGGGACCTTCGTCCAGCGGCCTCAGTCGCCGCCGCGCCAGGTCACCGCATACAAATCGAAGCGCCGGTCCTTCAGGTTCTGCACGGTGCCCGAGTTGCGGGCCGCGTTCAGGCTCTCCAGCCGCAGGTCGGCAAACGCCACCGTCTCGACGTTGGGGGTGGTGTCGGCGGCCACGCCGTCGCGGGCGAAGGGAAAGTCGCAGGGAGTGAGAACGCAGGACTGGGCGTACTGGATGTCCATGTTCTGGACGCCCGGCAGATTGCCGACATTGCCCGCCATGACGACGTAGCATTGGTTCTCGACGGCCCGCGCCTGCGCGCAATAGCGCACCCGCAGATAGCTCTGCCGCTCGTCGGTGCAGAACGGCACGAACAGGATCTGCGCGCCCTGGTCGACGAGGTGGCGGGCCAGCTCGGGGAACTCGCAGTCGTAGCAGATGAGCACGCCGACGGGGCCGCAGTCGGTCTCGATGGTGCGCAGCTGGCGCCCGCCGTCGATGCTCCACCAATAGCGCTCGTTGGGCGTGGGATGAATCTTGGGTTGGGCGTGGATCGAGCCGTCGCGCAGGAAGACGAAGCAGGTGTTGAGCAAGGCCCCCTTTTCGTCACGGCAGGGGATCGAGCCGCCGATGATGTTGATGTTGAAGCGCACCGCCATGGCGCTCAGCATCTCCTTGAAGCGCTCGACGTGGCGGGTCAGGGCGGCGATGGCCTCGCTGCTCGACGCCTGGGAGTCCTCGAACGACAGGAGCTGCAGGGTGAACATCTCGGGGAACACGGCGAAGTCCGCCCCGTAGTCCGACACGACGTCCACGAAATATTCGACCTGGCGGCCGAACTCCTCGAACGACAGCACCCGCCGCTGCTGATACTGGATCACCGCCACCCGCACCGTGTCGGGCAGTCGGCCCCGCTTTTCCGGACGGCCGGTCACCGGATGCACGGCCAGGCGGGGATTGCGCCACAGCAGCAGCGCCGCGTAACCCAGCGACGCCTTGTCGTCGGCGAAGTAGTCGCGCAACAGGCCCACCACCTCGAAACCGTTACGCAACTGGAACGACAGCACGGGATCGCGCAGCTGCCGGTTCTTCACCATCTCCACATAGGCCTCGGGGCCGCCCACCTTGGCGGCGCGGCGCGCCAGCCCCGGCAGACGGCCGCCGAACACGATGCCGCGCAGGCGGCGATGCTGGCACAGCTTCTTGCGCTCGTTGTACAGCCGCTGGCCGATGCGCAGGCCGCGCAGCCCGGGGTCGACGCACACCTCCATGCCGTACAGGTGATCGCCGGCCGGATCGTGGCGCGAGGCGAAGCCGCCGCCGGTGATCTCGACCCAGCTGTGCGGGCGCATCGCCACCTCGCCGGCGATCCGGAAGCTCGCCGAATAGCCGACGATCCGTCCCTCGAACACGGCGACGAACTGGCCCTCGGGATAGTGGCTGACATGCCCGCGGATCATCGCCGCATTATAGTAGGCGATGTCGCCGTAGACCTTGCGGGTCAGCGCCAGGATGCCCTCGACGTCGGCGGCGCGGGCGTTGCGGACCACCAGCCGGGGCTTGGCTATCACGCTGTCGATCGGGGTACTCTCCGGCATGCGCGCCCTCCGAGACGGTCTGTGGCATCATAGCATGTCGAGGTCCGGAGAGGCGGGTCACGTTGACGCCCCCCGCCGCCCTCACTAAATTCGGACCCTGTTGGAGAACGGGCGGCACGAGGAATGATTCGCACCAAGACCGGGGTCGTGACCGAGCTCAACGAGCGTTCGCGGGAGATTTTCCGCCAGCTCGTCGAAGCCTATGTCGAGACCGGCGATCCGGTGGGCTCGCGCACGCTGTCGCGCCGGCTGGCGGTGTCGCTGTCGCCGGCCACCATCCGCAACGTGATGGCGGATCTAGAGGACGCCGGGCTGCTGTACGCCCCGCACACCTCGGCCGGACGCCTGCCGACCGAGGCCGGGATGCGGCTGTTCGTCAACGGCCTGTTGGAGATCGGCAAACTCGCCGAGGAGGAGCGCGACCACATCGACCGCCGCTGCCGCGCCGCCGGCAAGAGCGTGGAGCAGGCGCTGGAGGAGGCGGTGACCCTGCTGTCCGGCCTGTCGCGCTGCGCCGGGCTGGTGCTGGCGCCGAAGACCAAGCGGCCGCTCAAGCACATCGAATTCGTGGCGCTCGGTCCCGGGCGCGCCCTTGCGGTGCTGGTCACCGAGGACGGCGTGGTGGAGAACCGGGTCATCGAGTTGCCGAAGGGAACCCCGCCCTCGGCGCTGGCCGAGGCCTCGAACTATCTCAATGCCCGGCTCACCGGGCGCACCCTCGATGAGACCCGCGAAAGCATTCTGGCCGAACTGGAGATGCATCGCAGCCAGCTCGACGAGCTGTCGAGCCGGGTCGTCGAGGCCGGGCTGGCGACCTGGGCCGGCGGCGACAAGGGCGGTTCGCTGATCGTGCGCGGCCAGTCCCACCTGCTCGAGGACGTGACGGCCGTCGAGGACCTGGAACGGATTCGCGGCCTGTTCGACATCCTGGAGGCCAAGGAACACCTCCTGCGCCTGCTCGAGCTCGCCAACAAGGCGGACGGGGTGCAGATTTTCATCGGCTCGGACAACGAATTGTTCACCCCGTCGGGTTGTTCGCTGATCGTATCGCCCTATTTCGATGCCCGCGGCCAGATCGTGGGCGCCCTCGGCGTGGTCGGCCCGACCCGCATCAATTACGCCCGCATCATTCCGCTGGTCGACTACACGGCCCGGGTCATCGGGCGCCTGTTGGGATAAGGAACGGAAGCAATTTCATGAATCAGGACGACGAGCATACCACGCCGTTGCATGAGGCCCTAGAGCCTGAGGCTCACGCGGAACTGGAACCGGTCGACCGCACCGTCGAGCTCGAGGCCGAGGTCGCGGCACTCAAGGACCAGTTGCTGCGCGCGATGGCGGAAACCGAGAACGTCCGGCGGCGGCTCGAGATCCAGGCCGAGGAACGGGGCAAGTACGCGGTCAGCGGGTTCGCGCGCGACATGCTGGGCGTCGCCGACAACCTGCGTCGCGCGCTCGACAGCGTGACGGCCGAGGCGGTCGAGGGCAACGAGGTTGCCCGCAACGTCATCGCCGGGGTGGAGATCACCGCCCGCGAGCTTGCCAACACCTTCGAGCGCCACGGCATCCGCCCGGTGGCGGCGCTGGGCGAGAAGTTCGATCCCAATCTCCATCAGGCGATGATGGAGCTCGAGGACCCCAGCAAGCCGGCCGGCACCGTGGCGATGGTGATGCAGACCGGCTACACCATCCACGACCGCCTGCTGCGGCCGGCCATGGTGGCGGTCGCCAAGGGCGGGCCAAGGCCCGGGAACGGCGACGACGCCGGAGGACAGCCGAAGGTCGATACCACCGCCTGAGGCGCCGCTCGCCCTCAGTGATCGAGCGGCGCCGCGCGCATCTTCGGATCGTCGAAGGTGAACAGCTTGGGGTCGAGCGTCACGTTGGCCTGGGTCTGAAACAGCGAGACCTGGGTCATCTGTCCCTGGGCGTCGATCACCTTCCATTGCCGGAGCGCGAACGGGTTCTCGCTGAACACCAGGATCAGGTCGCCGTTCGCCGGATCGCGATGGCGCAGCGTGACGTTGAGCACGCCGGGGCGGCGCTCCACGGCGACGGCGCGCACGTCCCCGTCGCCGGACAGATTGATCTGGGGGCGCAGCAGGATGCCGGCCGGCGTCTGGTCGAGCCCGAGATAGCTCGTCTGCTGAAGTTGCTTGTCGTGATAGACCAGGAACCGGCCATCGGCGACGACCAGGATCGGGGTCGGGGGATCGTATTCCAGCCGCATCCGCCCGGGCCGCGCCACATAGGCATTGCCCTCGGCGTAGCTGCCGTCCGGGGCGACCTGGAGGAACCGCGCCTTCAGGGTCGTGATGCCGTTCAGATAGGCTTCGACCCGCGCCAGGTCGGCGCGGTCGGCCGTGGTCAGCGCCGGCGCCTTGGCCGCCGACACCGGTGCGGCCAGGCCGACGGCCACAAGGGCGGCGGCCGCGAAGGCAAGCAAGCGACTGAGAATGTCAGGCATGGGTCCTCTATGGATTCGAAACGTGCCGAGGAGAGGCGCGAGAAGCAATCCGGCCCGGCCCGGCGTTGTGGACTGTCCCGCCTTCGGCTCGCAATCACGGCTGTGACGCCGATTCTCCCGTTCAGTCGTCGTCGACGCCGCGCACCAAGACCTCGCGTTTGCCGACGTGGTTGGCGCGGCTGACCACGCCTTCCGCCTCCATCCGTTCGACGATGCGGGCGGCGCGGTTGTAACCGATCTGGAGGTGCCGCTGGATAAAGCTGGTCGACGCCTTGCGTTCGCGCGCCACCAGGGCCACCGCCTGATCGTAGAGGGCGTCGCCGGAGTCGCCGTCGCCGAAACCGGCGCCGGGCGCATCCGCCTCGTCCTCCTCGGTCACGCTCTCCACATAGGCAGGTTCCCCCTGGGCGCGCAAGTGCTCGACCACGGTTTCCACTTCGCGATCGCTGACGAAGGGGCCATGGACGCGGGTGATGCGGCCGCCTGCGGCCATATAGAGCATGTCGCCCTGGCCCAGCAGCTGTTCCGCACCCTGCTCGCCCAATATGGTGCGGCTGTCGATCTTCGAGGTCACCTGGAAGCTGATGCGGGTGGGGAAGTTGGCCTTGATGGTGCCGGTGATGACGTCGACCGACGGCCGCTGGGTGGCCATGATGAGGTGGATGCCGGCGGCGCGCGCCATCTGCGCCAGCCGCTGCACCGCCGCCTCGATCTCCTTGCCGGCGACGAGCATGAGGTCGGCCATCTCGTCGACGATCACGACGATGAAGGGCAGCGGATCGAGATCGAGCGGCTGATCCTCGTAGATCGGCTTTCCGGTGTCGGGATCGAAGCCGGTTTGCACGGTGCGGTGCAGGGCCTCGCCCTTGGCCCGCGCCTCGGCGAGGCGCTGGTTGTAGCCGGCGATGTTGCGCACCCCGAGCTGCGACATGGCGCGGTAGCGGTCCTCCATCTCGCGCACCGCCCATTTGAGGGCGACCACCGCCTTGCCGGGCTCGGTGACCACCGGGGCCAGCAGATGGGGGATGCCGTCGTAGACCGACAGCTCCAGCATCTTGGGGTCGATCATGATCACGCGGCATTCCTCGGGCGGCAGCCGGTAGAGCAGCGACAGGATCATGGTGTTGATGGCCACCGACTTGCCCGAGCCGGTGGTGCCGGCGATCAGCAGGTGCGGCATGCGGGCCAAATCCACCATCACCGGGGCGCCGCCGATGTCCTTTCCCAGCACCAGGGTCAGCCGCGCCGGGTTGCGCTCGAACGCTTCGGAGGCGAGCAGCTCGCGCAGATACACCGTCTCGCGCCGCGCGTTCGGAAGCTCGATGCCGATGACGCTGCGGCCGGGAATGACGGCGATGCGCACCGACAGGGCGCTCATCGAGCGGGCGATGTCGTCGGCCAGGCCGATCACCCGCGAGGTCTTGGTGCCGGGGGCCGGTTCCAGCTCGTAGAGGGTGACCACCGGGCCGGGGCGGACCTTGACGATCTGGCCGTTGACGCCGAAGTCGTCGAGCACCGATTCCAGCAGGCGCGCGTTCTGCGCCAGGCTGTCCTCGCTGATGCGCTCGCCCTTCTGGCCGTCGGGCGGCAGGGTCAGCAGGTTGAGGGGCGGCAGAACGTAGCCGGAGCCGGGCACCGACAGGTCCAGGCTGCCCTGGCGGGCCTCCTGCTCGCGCTTGCTCGGCGCGCCGCGCGGGCGCCGTGGCGCGACCAAGTCGATGGCGGACCGGCGCTCCTCGGCCGCGGGGGCGCGCGGCGGCTTGTCGCGCCCCGTGCCGGCGCCGCGCTCGAGCTGCGGCTCCCGGCGTTCGCGGTTTGCCGACCCCAACGCCTCTCCGGCCGAGCGCCCGAGACTGGCGACGCGGCGCCACAACCGCGCGGCGCCGCGTCCAGCGGTCCAAACCGCGGTCGCCACCCGCCACAAGGCGGCTCCCGCCGCCCGCCACTCGCGCAGCGACAGGCCCGCCGCGTGGAACAGCAGGGCGAGCGCGAACACGCTGGCACTGCCGGCCGCCAGCCAGTCGAACTCGGGGCCCGCCCAGCCCTGGTAGAGTCTGGCGAGGGGCGCATGCAGCAAGGTGCCGACGAAGCCCCCCACCCCGGCCGGCAGTCGCCAGCCGGCCGGCGTCGCCAGCAGAGACAGTGGCAGCGCCGCGAGGGACGCGCCGGCGACGAGGGCGGCGACCCGCAGCCAGAACCGTCCGGGCACCGCCGCCGTCATCAGCAGCCGGCCGCCCCACAGCGCGAGCGCCGCCAATGGCAGCAGGGCGGCCACTCCCAGCGTCTGCAGCATCAGGTCGGCGGCGATGGCGCCGACCCCGCCAAGCGCGTTGCCGGCCACGACGTCGGCGGCGGTGTTGAGGCTGGCGTCGCGCGGCGTGTAGGTGAGCAGCGCCACGAGGCCGAGAAGGGCGGCGGCGAGCATCGCCAGCCCGACGAGTTGCAGCAGGCGCCGGCGCAGCGTCTCCGCCGCCCCTGCCGGCAGGAACCCCCCCTTCGCTCGGCTGCCGGGCTGCGCCATCCGCTCCCCCTAAAGGGTCCCGGCCAGCCGGCGCAGGGCGGCCGCGGTGGTTTCCAGGTCGTGGACCAGGGCGACGCGGATGAAGGGCGCTCCCGGATTGATTCCGTCGTCCGCCTCGCGCGCCAGATAGGCGCCCGGCAGCACGCGGATTCCGGCCTCCGTGGCCAATTTCACGGCCGCCGCCTCGCCGTCGCCCACGTCGAGCCACAGGAAGAACCCGCCCGGCGGCCGGTAGAAGCCGAACCGGCCGGCGAGAACGGCCTCGGCGGCGTCCAGCTTGGCGCGGTAGAGGGCGCGGTTGGCCTCGACATGGGTTTCGTCGGCCCACAGCCGGGTGGCGGCGGCGAGCACCGGCAGCGGCGTCGCCGCCCCGCCGTAGGCGCGCAGGCGCGCGAAGGCGGAGACGACACGCTCGTCGCCGGCGACGAAGCCCGAGCGCAGGCCGGGAACGCTGGAGCGCTTCGACAGGCTGTGGAACACCACCACATTGTCGACGCCGGCTCCCAGCGCGGCGCAGGCCTGCAGGGCGCCGGCCGGCGCGGCGCCGTCGAAGATCTCGGAATAGCACTCGTCGACAGCCAGCAGGAAGCCGTGGCGACGGGCGAGGGCGACGGCGCGCGTCAGGCGGTCGAGGCCGGCGACGCTGCCCTGGGGGTTGGCCGGGGTGCACAGATAGGCCAGCGCCGTGCGGCGCAGCACAGCCTCGGGCACCGTCTCGAAGTCCGGCAGGAAACCGTCCTCGGCGCGGCCGGCCACGAACACCGGCTCGGCGCCGGCCATCACGGCGGCCCCCGCATAGACCTGATAGAAGGGATTGGGCAGCAGCACGGCGGGCCGCTCCGCCGCCTCGGCGTCGCATGCCACCTGGGCGATCATGTACAGGGCCTCGCGCGTGCCCGCGACCGGCAGGACGTGGCGGTCGGCGTCGACGATGCCCGCCGGCAGGGCGAAGCGGCGCTCCAGCCAGCCGATGACGGCGGCCCGGAAGGCCGGCGTGCCGGCCACCGGCGGGTACTTGCCCCACAGCGCCGCATGCTCGGCCAGCACCTCCTTCACGAAGGGCGGCGGCGCGTGCTGGGGTTCGCCGATCGACATCACCACGTCCCCGGGCTTCGCCGGGCCGCCGAGCAGCGCGGCGAGCCGCTGGAAGGGGTAGTCGGTCAGGCGGTCGAGGCGCGAATTGAGCATGGCGGTACGAAAGTGGAACACCTGCGCACCATGTTTAGCGCATTCCGGGCGACCGCCCTACCACAAAAAGCGAGCGATCGCCGGACCGCCGCTTCTGTCCCTGCCCCTCCGGCTGCTATGGTCGCAGCCATGACCGACCACCGACGCCCGACGCCGGGCCCGGCCGGAGCGTTGGTTCCGTGCCGGTGATCCGCGCCGTCCTGGTTCTGCTGGTATCCACCTTTCTGATGATGGGCGGACTCGGCAGCATGGGCACCCTGCTCAGCCTGCGGCTCGATCAGGCGGCGGCGTCGCCGCTCGCCATCGGGGTGGTGATGGCGGCCTATTTCGCCGGCCTCACGGTGGGCGCCCTGCACGTCGCCTCGGTGATCGGCCGGGTCGGCCACATCCGCGCCTTCAGCGCCTTCATGTCGCTGATGTCTGCCGCCGCCCTGGGGCATGCGTTGAAGCTCGATCCGGTTTTGTGGGCCGCCTTGCGTCTGCTCGAGGGCTATTGCATGGCGGGGCTGTTCGTGTGCGTCGAAAGCTGGCTCAACCATACCGCGCCGACCGCCGTGCGCGGCCGCGTCCTCGCCTTCTACATGATCAGCCTCTACGGCGGCCAGGGCGTCGGGCAGTGGCTGCTGGGGCTCGATCGAGGCGGCTTCGTCGTCTTCGTACTGGCCTCGATGCTGTTCTCGGTGGCGCTGGTGCCGGTGGCGCTGACCCGCCAGACCCCGCCCACGCTGCCCAGAATCGTGGCCCTGGGATTCCGCCGGCTCTATGCGGCGTCGCCTCTGGGCATCATGGGGACGGTGACCAGCGGACTGGTGACGGGGGCCATCTATTCCCTGGGACCCGTGACCGTGCGCCACCTCGGATACGGCGCCGCCGAGGCCGGCCTGTTCATGAGCGCGGCGATCCTGGGGGGCATGATCCTGCAATGGCCGCTCGGCCGGCTGTCGGACGTGCTCGACCGGCGCCGCGTCCTGGTCGGCCTTTACGGGGGCTTATGCGCGGTCAGCCTTGCACTGTTGGCGGCGCCGGCCGCGGGCTTCGCGGGGCTGCTGCTGGGCGCCGCGGCGCTGGGCGGTGCCGCTTTCGCGGTCTACCCCACCTCGGTCGCCCACACCAACGACCGCCTCGCCGCCGACGAGGCGGTGGCGGCAAGCGGCGGGCTGGTGCTGGGCTACTCCCTCGGTGCCGTGGCGGGGCCGCTGGGCGCCGCGGCCCTGATCACCGCCGCCGGCGGCATCGGGTTGTTCCTGTTCACCGCCCTCGTCGGCGCGGCGGCCGCCGGGTTCGGCTGGTGGCGCATGCAGGTCAGCCCGCCTGTGCCGCAGGAGGAACAGGCGCCGTTCGTCCCGCTGCCCCGCACCACGCCGCTGGCCACCGGCATGGCCGAGGCGGCGGGACGCGGCGACGGCGCGGCGGGCGGACCGTGAGCGCCAACGCTCAGTGAACGGTTTCGCCGTGCAGGCTGAGATCCAGGCCCTCACGCTCCTCGTCGGCACCGACGCGCAGGCCGATGGTGCCGCGGATCAGCATCAGAATGGCCCACGAGGCCACGACGCACCAGGCGATGGTCGCCAGCACGCCGTAGACCTGGATTCCCACCTGTCCGGGATTGCCCTCGAGCAGGCCGGGGGTGCCGCCGATGGCCTCGACCGCGAACACCCCGGTCAGCACCGCGCCGACGATGCCGCCGATGCCGTGGACGCCGAAGCAGTCCAGCGAGTCGTCGTACTTGAACATGTGCTTCAGCCCGGTGGCCCCCCAATAACAGGCCAGCCCGGCGGCGAGGCCGATGACCAGGGCGCCGCCCGGGGCCACGAAACCGGACGCCGGGGTGATGGCCACCAGGCCGCCGACGGCGCCGGAGACGATGCCGAGGACGCTCGGCTTTCCGCGCACCGCCCATTCGGCGAGCATCCACGACAGGGCGGCGCCGGCGGCGGCGATCTGGGTCACCACCATGGCCATGCCGGCGCGGCCGTCGGCGGCCAGCGCCGAGCCGGCGTTGAACCCGAACCATCCCACCCACAGCAGCGCCGCCCCGATCACCGATAGTGTGAGGTTATGCGGTGCCAGGTTTTCCGTGCCGTAGCCCTTGCGCGGACCCACCACCAGGGCGGCGACCAGCCCGGCGACGCCGGCGTTGATGTGGACCACCGTGCCGCCGGCATAGTCGAGAACGCCGCCCGAGCCGAGGAAGCCGCCGCCCCACACCCAATGGGCCACCGGCACGTAGACGACGAGCAGCCACAGGCCGCTGAACAGCAGCATTGACGAGAACTTCATGCGATCGGCGAAGGCGCCGGTGATGAGCGCGGGGGTGATGATGGCGAAGGCCATCTGGAAGGTGATGAACACCGTCTCGGGCACCGTGCCGGTCAGGGCGTCCACGGTGACGCCCGCCAGCATCGCCTTGCCGAGCCCGCCGATAAAGGCGTTGCCCTCGGTGAAGGCCAGGCTGTAGCCGGCCACCGCCCACAGCACGCTGGCCAGGGCGGCGATGGCGAAGCTCTGCATGGCCATCGCCAGCACGTTCTTCTTGCGCACCATGCCGCCATAGAACAGCGCCAGTCCCGGAATGGTCATCATCAGCACCAGGGCGGTGGAGGTGAGCATCCAGGCGGTGTCGCCGGCGTCCAGGCCGGGTTCGGCGGCGGCGGCCGGTTGGGCCACAAGGCCAAGGATCACTCCGCCGGCCAGCATCAGCGGTCTCGCAATCGTCTTCATCGGTACCCCCGATCACGCTACGGTCGGGGCACACCAAACAAGAAGCGTGCCAAATCCGGGAACGGCGGACGGCCCGCCTCCGGCCGGCGCTCGCGGCGCCTCGGATGCACAAAAAACGAACAGGCCCATCGGGTCAGCCTATTATTTGTGCAAAAAGAAGCCCGGAGTCACCTCCGGGCCAAGTTCGCAAGAGGAGGAAGCAACTCGACAATCGGCCGTCCGGCTGTTTCCGTGGCGGCCGAGAAACGCCATCGATGGTACCGTCGAGCGGCCCGCCGTTGGCGGCTATTGCGAGTGCCCGCGTCACCGTGCGGGGTAGGACGTGCGGCGGGGTACCGGCCATTCGCCATGTTCGGCGCCCCAAAGGTCCATCGGCGTCGCATCCGTAGCGAAAACGCGCTAGCCTCGTTGCCGCAAGGCAATCAAGGCTGGAGCCGCGGACCATGAAGAAAGCGCTCGTCGTCATCGCCGGACTCATCGTCCTCGTCGCGGCCGCCGTGCTCGCCCTGCCCGCCCTGGTTCCGGCCGAGCGCATCAAGAACGAGGCGGCGGCGGCGGTGAAGGCGGCCACCGGCCGCGACCTCACCATCGCCGGCGACGTGGATGTGTCGGTGTTTCCGGCGCTGGCGGTGCAAGTCGCCGACGTGGCGCTGGCGAATCCGCCCGGCTTTGCCGCCAAGGACATGTTGCGGCTGAAGTCCCTGGACATCCAGCTACGGCTGTTTCCCCTGCTGTCCGGCCGTGTCGAGGTCGACGCCTTCGTGCTGACGGCACCGGTGGTGGCGCTCGAGATCGACCGCAAGGGCCGTGCCAACTGGGTTTTCGAGACGGGCGCCGAGGCGGGCACGGCAAGCCGGCCTGCCGGCGGGACGGCGGGGGGCGGGGCCCCTGCCGACATCCGGCTGGGCGACGTGCGCATCGTCGACGGCCGAGTCAGCTACGCCGACGCGCGGTCGGGACTTCACGAGGAGGTGGACGGGGTCGACCTCGCGCTACGGCTCGACAGTCTCGACCAGCCCTTGTCGGCGGACGGCGGTCTGAACTGGCGCGGCAAGCCGGTCAGGGTGGCCCTGAACGTGGTTCGGCCGCGCGCCGTGATCGAAGGCGGAACGTCGCCGGTCGACGCCTCGGTGGCGGCCGAGGCGGTGACGCTGGCGTTCAAGGGCGAGGCGACCGGCGGCGCCAAGGCCGGGGCCGCCGGCGCCGTCGACCTCTCCGTACCGAGCCTGCGCGCCCTGGCGGCGTGGACGGGCAATCCGCTGGCCATGCCGGGCGGCGGCTTCGGTCCGCTGTCGATCAAGGGCAAGCTGGTCGCGGCGGGGCCGCGCGTCGCCTTTACCGAGGCGGCGATCGCGTTCGACGCCATCAGGGCCACGGGCGACCTTTCGGTCGACACCGGCGGGGCGCGGCCGCGATTGGCCGGCAAGCTCGCCGTCGAGGCTCTCGACCTCAACCCCTACCTGCCGCCCGAGGAGGCCGGGACGCCGGGCGCCGCCTCGGGCCATGCCCAGCCCGCGGACTGGAGCGACGAACCCATCGACGCCTCCGCCCTCAAGAGCGCCGACGCCGACTTCAACCTCACCGCGCAATCCATCCGCATGCGCAAGATCGAGGTGGGGCGCAGCGCCCTCAGGCTGCGGCTGGCCAACGGACGCCTGAACGCCGACCTCGACGAGCTGGCGCTCTATCAAGGCGTCGGCAAGGGGCGGCTGGTCCTCGACGGTTCCGGCAGCGGTCTGGGGCTGGACGCGGCGCTGTCGTTGAATGGCGTGCAGGCCGCGCCGCTGCTTTCCGCCGCCGCCGATTTCGACCGGCTCGAGGGCACCGCCAACGCCGACCTGCAGGCCGCGGGGCGGGGGCGCAGCCAGCGCGAGATCGTCGCCTCTTTGGCCGGCAAGGGGTCGGTGGCCTTTCTCGACGGCGCCATCCGCGGCATCAACCTGGCGGCCATGGTGCGCAACGTCACCACCGCCTTCGCCGACGTTTCGGGAGCCCAGAAAACCGATTTCGCCGAGCTTTCGGGCAGCTATAGCATCGCCAAGGGCATCGTCAGCAACCGCGACCTGTCCCTGAAATCGCCGCTGCTGCGGGTGGCGGGGGCGGGCACCGTCGACCTGCCGCGCCGCACCCTCAGCTACCGCGTCGAGCCCAAGGCGGTGGCCAGCCTCGAGGGCCAGGGCGGCCAAGCCGACCTTGCCGGGATCATGGTGCCGGTGATCGTCGAGGGGCCGTGGAGCAACCTGTCCTACCGCCCCGACCTCGCGGGCGCCATGCAGTCGGGTATCGGCAAGGCGGTGGAACGGGCGGTGGGCGGCAAGCTGCCGGCGCTGCCGGGGACGGGGCAGGCGACCGAGGGCGCGGCCGGCGCGGCGCCCGCTTCGCCGTCGCCGCTGCCCCTGCCCATCGACCCGTCGAAGCTTTTCGGGCGCTGAGCCGGACACGCGCGCCGCCGTCGCTCCAAGCTGAGGCCATGTCCGCCTGTTCGCCCGCGTCCGCCACGGTCCATGACGTACTGATCGTCGGCGGCGGCCTGGTCGGCGGTGCGCTCGCCTGCGCGCTCGGGCAGGCGGGGCTGCGGGTGGCGGTGGTCGATCATGAGGATCCGGCGCGACTGGTGCGGCCGGAATATGACGGCCGCGCCTCGGCCGTGGCGCTGACGGCGCGCAACGCCCTCGCCGCGGTCGGCGTGTGGACCGGTGTCGCCCCGCACGCCCAGCCGATCCTCGACATCCGGGTGACCGAGGGCGACTCCCCGCTGTTCCTCCAATACGGCGCCGAGGTGCGCGACGACCGGCCGTTCGGCTGGATGGCCGAAAACCGGGTGCTGCGGCGCGCCCTGCTTGCGCGCATGGCTGCGCTGCCCTCTGTCACCCTGTACGCCCCCGCCCGCCTCGCCGAGCTGTCGCGCGACACCGACCGGGCGCACGCGTGGCTGGACGACGGCCGCACGCTCGCCGCCGCCCTGGTGGTCGCCGCCGACGGCCGCAATTCGGCCGTGCGCCGGCAGGCGGGCATCGGCGTCGTCGACTGGGACTACGGCCAGCACGGCATCGTCTGCACGGTGGGCCATGAACGCCCCCACCGCGGCATCGCCCACGAGCGGTTCCTTCCCGCGGGTCCGTTCGCCATCCTGCCCCTGCCCGGAAACCGGTCGTCCATCGTCTGGGCCGAGCGCGCCGACCTCGCGCCGGCCATCCTGGCCCAGGACGACGAGGGGTTCCTGGCCGAGCTGCGCCTTCGGTTCGGGGATTTTCTCGGCGACCTCGCCCTCGATGGTCCGCGCTTTTCGCATCCCCTGGGGCTGCGGCTGGCGCTCCGCTACGTGGACCGGCGCCTGGCGCTGGTCGGCGACGCCGCCCACGGCCTGCATCCCATCGCCGGCCAGGGGATGAACATGGGCATTCGCGACGTCGCCGCGCTCGCCGAACTGGTCGTCGAGCGCCACCGCCTCGGTCTCGACATCGGCGACCCCGCCGTCCTCGCCCGCTACCAGGCCTGGCGGCGGTTCGACAACCTGCTGATGGCGGCGATGACCGACGGCATCAACCGCCTGTTCTCCAACCGCATTCCGCCGCTCAGGCTGGTGCGGGACCTGGGGCTCGCGGCGGTGCACCGCATGCCCCCGCTCAAGCGCCTGTTCGCCCGCCACGCCATGGGCCTGGCCGGCGACCTGCCGCGCCTGCTGCGCGGCGAGGCGCCGTAGGGATGCTCACCGCCGGGGCGGGTCGCGGGTCAGGCCCTTCTCTTCCAGTTCGCGCAGATAGCCGGCCCAGATGGCGTCGTGATTCTCGCCGAGATGGTACAGATAGTCCCAGCTGTAGATGCCGGTGTCGTGCAGGTCGTCGAAGGCGATCTGGACGGCGTAGTTGCCGACCGGGGTGATGTTGATGATGCCGACGTGCCGGCGCCCCCCGACCACCTGGCGTTGCTCGGGGCTGTGGCCCTGCACCTCGGCCGAGGGGCTTTGGGTGCGCAGGTATTCCGCGGGCAGCAGGAAGGTTTTGCCGTCGTTGAACTCGACCTCCAGCGCCTTCTGCTCTTTCTTGTGGCGGATCTCGACGGGCCAGTGGCGGGTACCGAAGCCGTCGCTCATGGCGCTTGCGTCTCCTGTTCGAGCGGGCGCGCCTCGTCCGGCAGCATGATGGGGATTCCGTCGCGGATCGGATAGGCAAGGCCGGCCTTCTCGCTGATCAGCTCCTGGCGCGCCGCGTCGTAGCGTAGCGGCCCCTTGGTCACCGGGCAGACCAGGATCTCCAACAGCTTCGGGTCGATGCCGGGGGTGCGTTCGTTCATGTCTCTCTCTCGTCTCTCTTCGGCAACAGTTCGATTATTGGCGGGCGGTGCCGCGGCTGCCCTGGTCGAAGACGGCCATCTCCATCAACGAGGTCATCACCTCGGCCCGCCGGCGCAGGCTCGGCGCCTCCAGCAGCGCCTGCTTCTCGGCGGTGGCGAAGGGGCACAGCATGGCCAGCGAGGTGACCAGCGCGGTGGCGGGCGCGTCCTCGATGACCTCCCAGTTGACCTTCATCTCGCGCAGCCGGAAATAGGGGCGCAGGGCGGCCAGCAGGCGCTCGCGGTCGATGCCCTCGTCGTCGTCCGGCGCTTCGAGGTCGCCGGCGAAGGGCGCGTAGTCGGCGATCACCCGGCGATAGCCGCGCACGGACTCGATTTCACTGTTGATGCGGAAGCGGCACACCCCGGTCAGGGTGATCTGCAACCGCCCGTCGTCGGTCTCGGCAAACGACGAGATGCGCCCGGCGCAGCCGGTGGGATAGACCGGAACCGGTTCGGCGGCGTCGGGGTCGGTGGGCTGGATCATGCCGATCATGCGCGCGTGGCCCAGCGCGTCGAGGGTCATGTTGAGATAGCGCGGCTCGAAGATGTTGAGCGGCAACCGCCCGTGCGGCAGCAGCAGCGCCCCGCTCAGCGGGAAGATGGGCAGGACCACCGGCAGATCGGCAAAGCGTATCGCGAATGGTCCCTCGTCCATGGGTTCCCCCTGTAGGCTATGAGAACAGGATCGACGACAGCCGCCGCCGCGCCGACACGGTCAGCGGGTCGGTGGGGCCGAACGCCTCGAACAGCTTGACCAGCTGCTTGCGCGCCCCTTCCTCGTTCCAGGCGCGGTCGCGGCGTACCAGCTCGAGCAGCTCGTCGACGGCGGCCTCGCGCTCGCCGGCGGCGTAGTAGGCGAGGGCGAGGTCGAAGCGCGCCTGGTGGTCTTCGGGGTCGGCCGACAGGCGGCGCCTGAGATCGGCGGTCGAGCCCGCCTTGCCGGCCTGCGCCGCCAGTTCGAGCTGGGTGCGCACGGCGGCGACGTCGGGGTGCTTGGCGGCCTCGGGCGGCAAATCGTCGAGCATGCGCTCGGCCCCGGCGGCGTCGCCGGCGGCGATCATGCAACGCATCAGCCCGGCCAGCGCCACCGGATGGCCCGCCTCCTCGGCCAGCACCTGGCGGTAGATCTCGGCGGCGGTGGCGACGTCGCCCTCGGCCATGATCTCCTTGGCCTGCTCGAGAATGTCGTCGAGCGTGGGGCCGGCCGCGCCGCCGGTAATCAGGCGCTTGACGAACGACTTGATCTGGCTCTCCGGCAGGGCGCCGACGAAGGCGTCGACCGGGCGCCCGCCCTTGAAGGCGTAGACCGCGGGAATCGACTGCACGCGCAGCTGCGCCGCCAGTTCCTGGTTCTGGTCGACGTTGACCTTGACCATGCGCACGGCGCCGCGCGCCTCCTTCACCGCCTTCTCCAGCATCGGCCCGAGCTGCTTGCACGGGCCGCACCACGGCGCCCAGAAGTCGACGATGACCGGAACCTGCTGCGACGCCTGGATGACGTCGGCCATGAAGTTCTGGGTGTCGCTTTCCTTGATCAGGGCGCCGCCCTCGGCGCCACCCCCGGCGTTCGCGCCCTTGCCAAACAGGATGTCCATGATGCCCCTTCGAAAATCGTTTCTTGTGCTTGCCGCGTCCAGCGAGACGATCAAGGGAAATACATGGACCGTACAGGCCCGACTGGCAAGAGCGAACGGGGCTTGCGGGCGATCGCGCGGGCGCGATCGGCCGGCCGCGCGGGGCGTCGCGAAAATTTCGACGAGGATGCTTGCAAACGCGGCGGCTTTGCGTATTATCCGGGGCCTCCGGTCGTCCCGGGCCGGGCGCTTCAGCGGGCGTAGCTCAGGGGTAGAGCACAACCTTGCCAAGGTTGGGGTCGAGGGTTCGAATCCCTTCGCCCGCTCCAAATTTCTGCTGTCCAGTCCGGATACATAGGTAACAGATTGTTCCTAAGACATAGGTGACAACC
>JACFNC010000033.1 GCA_019455065.1 Rhodospirillales bacterium | reverse complement strand
AGGTTGTCACCTATGTCTTAGGAACAATCTGTTACCTATGTATCCGGACTGGACACTGGAATTCCTGGAGCGGGTGAAGGGAATCGAACCCTCGTCGTAAGCTTGGGAAGCTTCTGCTCTACCATTGAGCTACACCCGCGCCGCGCCCTTTATATGGCAAAGCCGGGGCGCGTGGCAAGGCGCAGGCGCGGCCGTGGCCGGAGGCTATCACACCGCCGGCGCTGTTATTCGTGCGGATTTCCCATTGCGGCGCGTCTGGCCGCTTGACCGAGCCCGCCGGATTCGGCTATCCCTGGGGCCGTGGTGATTTGGCGACCGGCTTGCGGCCACGTAAAACAATCCGCTAAAGAGGTTCGAGCCGCATGGCCCCGACTCTCCGCCGGCAGGGGCTTTTTGTTTGCGGAGGCGGACATGGACGACACTTCCCCGAAAGCTTGGCGGCAGGCAACGCGGCTGGTGCGCGGCGGGCTGCGGCGCACCGGCTTCGACGAGACCAGCGAGGCTTTGTTCCTGACCTCGGGCTACGTCTACGCCAGCGCCGCCGAGGCCGAGGAGAGCTTCGACGGCCGCCGCGAGCGCTTCGTCTATTCGCGCTTCCGCAACCCCACCATCGCCACCTTCGAGGAGCGCCTGGCCCTCATCGAGGGGGCGCCGGCCTGCCGCGCCACCGCCAGCGGCATGGCGGCCGTGCATGCCGCGCTGATGTGTCAGGTGGCCGCCGGCGACCGGGTGGTGGCGTCGCGCGCCCTGTTCGGGTCGTGCCAGTACATCATCGCCGAGCTTCTGCCGCGCTTCGGCGTCGAGGTCGTCTTCGTGGACGGCCCCGACCTCGCGCAGTGGCGGGCGGCGCTGGCGCCGCCGACCAGGGCGGTGTTCATCGAGACCCCCGCCAACCCGACGCTGGAGATCATCGACGTCGCCGCCGTCGCCGAACTGGCGCACGCCGCCGGGGCGCGCCTGGTGGTCGACAACGTGTTCGCCACCCCCATCCTGCAACGCCCGCTGGAGCTGGGGGCCGACGTGGTGGTCTATTCCGCCACCAAGCACATCGACGGCCAGGGCCGCTGCCTGGGCGGGGCCATCCTCGCCGACGAGGCGTTCTGCAACGACGTGCTGGGGCCCTATCTGCGCCACACCGGCCCCTGTCTCAGCCCGTTCAACGCCTGGGTGCTGCTGAAGGGCCTCGAGACCCTGGACCTGCGCGTCGAGCGCCACAACGCCAACGCCCTGGCGGTGGCCCGCTTCCTCGAGGGCCGGGCCGGCATCGCCCGCGTGCTCCACCCGGGCCTCGAGAGCCACCCCCAGCACGCCCTGGCGATGCGCCAGATGACGGCCGGCGGCGGCATCGTCGCCTTCGAACTGGAGGGCGGGCGCGAGCGCGCCTATCGCTTCCTCGACGCGCTGCGGCTGATCGACATCTCCAACAATCTCGGCGACGCCAAGAGCCTGATCTGCCACCCCGCCACCACCACCCATCAGCGGCTGTCGACGGCCGACAAGGCGGCGATGGGCATCGGCGAGGGCATGGTACGGCTGTCGGTGGGGCTGGAGGACGCGGCCGACCTCATAGACGACCTCGACGCCGCGCTGCGGGCCTGAGACGGCCGTTTTCTCTCGTTCGTCGCTGCCCGGTTGCGGGACTCCCGGGACAGGCCCGGAGTGGCGCGGAGGAGGCGACCGCTCGCGCCGATGGCGGATGAAAGCCGGAAGCCGTGCGCGGACCAATCTCACCCATTTTCGCGAGACGGAAAATCCTTTCATCAGAAAGGCTTATCCTTGACGCTCCCGCAAGCCTTTGGCACCCTTGCTGAAACCCCGGGGGCCAGCCGTCCGGAGAGCAGGAGAAGGAAGCGACCCGCCATGACCAAGTCGGAGCTCATCGCCCGCCTGGCCGAACTCAATCCGCATCTCTATCAGCGCGACGTCGAGCGGATCGTCACCACAATTTTCGACGAGATCACCGCCGCCCTGGCGCGTGGCGACCGGGTCGAACTGCGCGGCTTCGGCGCCTTTTCGGTGAAGAGGCGCGACGCCCGCCAGGGGCGCAACCCGCGCACCGGCGAGGCCGTGGACGTGTCGCAAAAGGCGATACCCTTCTTCAAGACCGGGAAACAGTTGCGCGAGCGGCTGAACAACGGCAAATAGGGGCCGACCCCGCCCCGGAGTACCGGCCGTGAGAATTCTGTCCTGGACCGTCGGGGTGCCGGTGGCCGTGATTGCCGTCACCTTCGCCGTCGCCAACCGCCATCCCGTGCGCATCGAACTGTGGCCGCTGCCGGTCCAGGTCGAGGCGCCGCTGTATCTCGCCGTACTCGGCACCTTCCTGCTCGGCATCGTGCTGGGCGCCATCGCCGCCTGGCTGGGCGGGCGCCACTGGCGCAGTGCCGCCCGCGGCAACCGCCGGCGCGCCGAGGCGCTGGAGCGCGAGGTCGCCGAGCTGCGCCGCACCGCCAACCAGACGAGCGGGCGCGAGGTGGTCGTCGCGCAGCCGGGCGACGGCGCCCGATGACCGCCGCCAGCCCCGTCTTCGTCGCCCTCGACACCACCGAGGTCGCGATCGCCGACGCCCTGGCCGGGCGCCTTGCCGGCAGCATCGGCGGCGTCAAGCTCGGCCTCGAATTCTTCTGCGCCAACGGCGCCGAGGGCGTGCGCCGCGTCGCCGCCCGCGGCCTGCCGATGTTCCTCGACCTCAAGCTGCACGACATCCCCAACACCGTGGCCGGGGCGGTGCGCGCCATCGCCCCGCTGGCCCCGTTCTGCACCACCCTGCACGCCGGCGGCGGCGGGTCCATGATCCGCGCCGCCCGCGACGCAGCCGGGGATGCGGCGGCCGCCCTGGGGCTGGCGCGCCCGCTGCTGCTCGCCGTCACCGTGCTGACCAGCCTCGACGCGGAGGCGCTGGCCGCCACCGGCGTCGGCGGCACGGTCGCCGACCAGGTGAAACGCCTCGCCGCGCTGGCCCAGGAATCGGGGGCCGACGGCGTGGTCTGCTCGCCGCGCGAGGCGGCCGCGTTGCGCGCCCAGTGCGGCCCCGGCTTCACCCTGATGGTGCCCGGCATCCGCCCCGCCTGGGCGGCGGCCGACGACCAGAAGCGCATCCTCACCCCGGCCGAGGCGATGGCGGCGGGCGCCGACTACCTGGTGATCGGCCGCCCCATCACCGCCGCCCCCGATCCCGCCGCCGCGGCGCGGCGCATCGCCGACGAACTGGCCGGGGGCTGATATGGCGGTCTCGGTCAAGATCTGCGGCATCAACGACATCGACGCCATGGAGGCGGCTGTCGACGGCGGCGCCGACCTCGTCGGGCTGGTGTTCTTCCCGCCCAGCCCACGCGCCGTCACCGTCGAGGAGGCCGCCGATCTGACCGACCTGGTGCCCGAGGGCGTGCTCAAGGTCGGCCTGTTCGTCGACGCCGACGACCGCCTGCTGGACGGCGTGCTGACCCAGGTGCGGCTCGACCTGCTGCAGTTCCACGGCACGGAAAGCCCCGAGCGCGTCGAGGCCGTGCGGCTGGAATACGGCCTGCCGGTGATGAAGGCGCTGGGCGTGTCCGCGGCCGCCGACCTGGCCGCCGCCGACGCCTATGCCGAGGTCGCCGACCGCCTGCTGTTCGACGCCAAGGCCCCGCCCGGGGCCCTCCTGCCGGGGGGCAACGCCGCGTCGTTCGACTGGCGCCTGCTCGCCGGGCGCCGCTGGCCGCTGCCGTGGATGCTGGCCGGCGGCCTGGACGCCGGCAACCTCGCCGAGGCGGTGCGCCTGTCCGGCGCTCGCGCGGTCGACGTCTCGTCGGGCGTCGAGGAGGCCCCCGGCCGCAAGAGCCCCGACAAGATCCGCGCCTTCCTGGAAGCGGCGCGGCGGCTTTAGACGCGCGCGGAAACAGCCAACGCGAGTCACCGAAGCCCTGGCCCCCGGATGGAAGAAAATTGTCATTGCGCGCCCCAGGCGAAGCCTTTGGCCGGCGGAAGGAAAAAAAATGTCATTGCGAGCCGCAGGCGAAGCAATCCAGATCTGCGGCCGGCCTGGATTGCTTCGTCGCTG
>JACFNC010000032.1 GCA_019455065.1 Rhodospirillales bacterium | reverse complement strand
CGCTCAGTCCAGAAATTTAAACCGGACAGCCGTGGGTCGAGCCCGGCCATGACGGGCTGGGAGGTTGCGGCGTGGATGGCCCGGTCGAGGCCGGTCGAGGCCGGCCATGACGGCTTCTTTCTCCCCCTCCCTCTTCCCTTACGTCATGCGCGGGCTTGACCCGCGCATCCAGGGCCGCATGCGCAGGCAATTTCCTTTCGCGCTCGGGCCGGCGGCGCGCAATGGGGGAACCGCGGGGCTTGCCGGGGGTGGAGCGATGTTGCTTTCCCCGCCAAGGACTTGGCGGGCGATTGCCGGCCGCCGTCGCAGGGACTACCTTTAGATGGCGGGAGCCGCCGGATTACCACCGCCGGCAGGCCGGAGGACGCCATGACGATCGCCGCCAACGTCACCCTGGACGACAAATACGCGCTGACCGCGGGCCGGGTCTATCTGACCGGCACCCAGGCGCTGGTGCGGCTGCCGATCATGCAGCGCCGGCGCGACCTGGCGGCGGGCTTGAACACCGCCGCCTTCGTCTCCGGCTATCGCGGCTCGCCGCTCGGGCTGCTCGACAAGGAGCTGTGGGCCGCCAAGAAATTCCTGAAGGAGGGCCACGTCCACTTTCAGCCGGGCCTCAACGAGGATCTGGCGGCGACCGGCATCTGGGGCAGCCAGCAGGTCAACCTGTTCGACGGAGCGCTGTACGACGGCGTGTTCGCCATGTGGTACGGCAAGGGGCCGGGGGTGGACCGCAGCGGCGACGTGTTCAAGCACGGCAACATGGCTGGAACGTCGAAGCATGGCGGCGTGCTGCTGCTGGCCGGCGACGACCACGCGGCCAAGTCCTCGACGGTGGCGCATCAGAGCGAATACGCCTTCATGGACGCCATGATCCCGGTGCTGAACCCGGCCGGGGTGCAGGAACTGCTGGACTACGGCCAGCTCGGCTGGGCGATGAGCCGCTATTCCGGCTGCTGGGTGGCGATGAAGGCGATCACCGAGACGGTGGACAGCTCGGCCTCGGTGTCGGTGGACCCCGAGCGTCTGCGCATCGTCGCGCCCGAGGACTTCCAGATGCCGCCCGGCGGCCTGCACACCCGCTGGCCCGACCCGCCGTTGCAGCAGGAACTGCGGCTGATGCGCGACAAGCTGTACGCGGCGCTGGCCTTCGCGCGCGCCAACCGCATCGACCGCGTGGTCATCGACAGCCCCAAGCCGCGGCTGGGCATCGTCACCACCGGCAAGAGCTATCTCGACGTGCGCCAGGCGCTGGACGACCTGGGCATCGACGAGCGCCACGCCGCCGAGATCGGCCTGCGCCTGTACAAGGTCGGCCTGAGCTGGCCCTTGGAGCGCGAGGGCGTGCGCCACTTCGCGGAAGGGCTGGACGAGATCCTGGTGGTCGAGGAGAAGCGCGCCGTCATCGAGAACCAGCTCAAGGAACAGCTCTACAACTGGCGCGAGGACACCCGCCCGCGCGTGGTCGGCAAGTTCGACGAGGAGGGCGCGTGGATCCTGCCCTCGGCCGGCGAGCTGACCCCGGCCATGATCGCCCGCGTCATCGCCCGGCGCATCGACCGCTTCTACACCTCGGACCGCATCCGCAAGCGCCTCGCCTGGCTGGACGAGAAGGAGCGCGCGCTGTCGGCCGCCAACGCGCCGGCGATCCAGCGCGTGCCCTATTTCTGCGCCGGCTGCCCGCACAACACCTCGACCGTGGTGCCGGAAGGCAGCCGCGCCATGGCCGGCATCGGCTGCCACTACATGGTCACCTGGATGAACCGCGACACCGCCACCTTCACCCATATGGGCGGCGAGGGCGCGAGCTGGATCGGCCAGGCGCCGTTCACCAGCACCAAGCACGTCTTCCAGAACCTGGGCGACGGCACCTATTCACATTCGGGCCTGCTGGCCATCCGCGCCGCCGTGGCCGCCGGCGTCAACATCACCTACAAGATCCTGTTCAACGACGCCGTGGCGATGACCGGCGGCCAGCCGGTCGAGGGCCAGCTGACCGTGGCGCAGATCGTGGCGCAGCTCGCCGCCGAGGGCGTGGGCCGCATCGTCGTGGTCACCGACGAGCCCGACAAATACCCGCTCGGCACCTTCCCGCACGGCACGCCGATCCGCCACCGCGACGATCTGGACGCGGTGCAGAAGGAGCTGCGCGAGGTGCCGGGCGTCTCCGCCCTGGTCTACGACCAGACCTGCGCCGCCGAGAAGCGCCGCCGCCGCAAGCGCGGCAAGATGGAGGACCCGCCGCGGCGGGTGTTCATCAACGAGCTGGTGTGCGAGGGCTGCGGCGATTGCGGCGTGCAGTCGAACTGCGTGGCCGTGGTGCCGGTCGAGACCGAGTTCGGGCGCAAGCGCGCCATCGACCAGTCGGCCTGCAACAAGGACTATAGCTGCCTCAAGGGCTTCTGCCCCAGCTTCGTGACCGTCGAGGGCGGCCGCCCGCGCAAGCATGCGGGCGCCGGCGGCGACGCCGACTTCCCCGCACTGCCCGAGCCCGCTTTGCCGGCCACCGCCGAGCCCTACGGCATCGTCATCACCGGCATCGGCGGCACCGGCGTGGTCACCATCGGGGCGCTGCTGGGCATGGCGGCGCATCTCGAGGGCAAGGGCTGCTCGGTGCTGGACATGACCGGACTGGCCCAGAAGAACGGCGCCGTGCTGACGCATCTGCGCATCGCCGACGAGCCTGAGTCCCTGCACGCGGTGCGCATCGCCGCCGGCGGCGCCAACCTTTTGCTCGGCTGCGACATGGTGGTGGCGGCGGGCGCCGACGCCCTGGCCAAGACGCGCGCCGGCCACACCCGCGCGGTGATCAACGACCACGAGGTCATGACCGCCGAGTTCACCCACAATCCCGATCTCGACTTCCCCGAACTCGCCCTGCAACGCGCCATCGGCGACGCCACCGGCGGCGCCGCCGACTTCGTGGACGGCACCGGGCTGGCCACCGCCCTGATGGGCGATTCCATCGCCACCAACCTGTTCATGGTGGGCTTCGCCTGGCAGAAGGGGTTGATCCCGGTGTCGGCGGCGGCCCTCGAGCGGGCCATCGAGCTCAACGCCGTGGCGGTGGCGGCCAACAAACAGGCCTTCCGCTGGGGCCGCCGCGCCGCCCACGATCTCGCCGCCGTACAGGCGATCGCGACGCCGGCGGCGGCGGTGCCCGAGGACCAGCGGGTCTCGCAGAGCCTGGACGAGGCCATCGAGCGGCGCGCCGGGTTCCTGGCGGCCTATCAGGACGGGCCTTACGCGGCGCGCTACCGCGCGGCGGTCGAGCGGGTGCGCGCGGCCGAGGCGGGCAAGGCGCGGGGGTTGAGCGGCCTTGCGGACGCGGTGGCGCGGGGGCTGTTCAAGCTGATGGCCTACAAGGACGAGTACGAGGTGGCGCGCCTTTACACCGACGGCACGTTCAAGGCGGCCCTGGGCGAGGCCTTCGAGGGCGACGTGAAGCTCAAGTTCCACCTCGCCCCGCCGCTGCTGGCCAAACGCGACCCGCATACCGGGCACCTCAAGAAGCGCGTCTTCGGCGCCTGGATGCTGCCGGCGTTCCGGGCGCTGGCGAAGCTCAAGGGCCTGCGCGGCACGGCCTTCGACCCCTTCGGCTACGGCCAGGAAAGGCGCATGGAACGCCGGCTGATCGCCGAGTACGAGGCGGTGGTGGCGGAACTGCTCGCCGGGCTGTCGCACGACAACCACGCGCTGGCCGTGGAGATCGCCGAACTGCCGCGGAAGATGCGGGGGTTCGGCCATGTGAAGGCCAAGAACGTGGCCGAGGCGAAGGCGCGGGAGGCGGAACTGCTGGCGGCGTTCCGGGCGCCGGACCGGGGGGTGAAGGCGGCGGAGTGAGGGGGGGGGGGGTATTCAACCGCTCGACGGTTCAAGACAACTCGTTAAGGCAGAACGTCGCGCGATCATTTAGCCAATCCGCATACTTCGTCAAATACGCGGCGAGATGGTCAAGTGATACAATATCTATAAGATGGATTTTGTTCCCGTATTCTTTAGAGGCATAATTTAATACATATGGTATATAGTCTGTTTTAATTATTTCTACATCATCCCTTGACAGGACAGTAGCCTCGTAAAGACCACCGTCAACCACGACAACTCCATGAGATATTCCTACTTCATAGGTTTTTTTCCACCGTCCCTCAGAGCTCTTTGATTTGCGTTGCTAAAATGACCATGGATTTCATTAGCTGCTTTAAATGCAGAGACAAGCGCCCCGAATGTCGGTACGATATATGGTTCATCACTGCGTCTTTGTGAGTCTTTCTTTTCGAAAGCCTGATAGGACGCTCTTCCTAATCTGCCGAGGTGATTAATTCGGTGGTTTTCATATAGTTGACTAAACCATATTTCTTCAAAATGTAATCTCGAAAGAGACGTTAAAAACAACCCCGATATTTGGAATTCCGAATGCATTGGAGATGTAAAAACTATCCATGGCTTGCTAATAACTCTCTTTATTTCAACAGCAAGCCCAAGATTAACTGATATTCGTTTTTTTTCATTTTCTTGCGTCGCTATTTTTATAGCAATAATATCGATCTCTCGCCCCTTGTTTTCATCTTTGTCAATATAGTATGTATGATCTAATGCAATCCATCCTGCCTCCCTCATTAGTGAGGCAGCGATCATTTCTGTAGCAAACCCAGTTTTGAGAACGTCATCTTTTAAGTTCTTAAGAATATCTTCTGTCACTGAGAAATCCCCCTTGATCTTCTCACTTCATTCTCAATACGCAAGACAGACAAGGCGCACCATTGTCAGCGTGCAGTGGGGGGGGGGGCCCCCCGCGCCCCGCCCGCCGCGGCGGCGGGCGGGGCGGGGGCGGGCGCCCCCACCACCAAAGAGACAACGAAAAAGAAAAAAAAAAAAAAAAAAAAAAAAAAGAAAAAAA
>JACFNC010000031.1 GCA_019455065.1 Rhodospirillales bacterium | reverse complement strand
AGCGCGCGGTTGGCGTCGTCGTTCTCGAGGAACGGGATCAGCGCCGCGGCCACCGACACCAGCTGCTTCGGCGACACGTCGATCATCTGGATGTCGGCGGGGTTGGCCATCACGAAGTCACCACCCGCACGGCAGCTCACCAGGTCGGAGACGAACCGTCCCTCGGCATCGAGTTCGGCGTTCGCCTGGGCGATGGTGTAGCGGCCCTCCTCCATGGCCGACAGGTAGACGACCTCGTCGGTCACGCGCCCGTCGACCACCTTGCGGTACGGGCTTTCGATGAAGCCGTACTGGTTGACGCGGGCGTAGGTGGCCAACGAGTTGATGAGGCCGATATTCGGCCCTTCCGGCGTCTCGATCGGGCAGATGCGGCCGTAATGGGTGGGGTGCACGTCGCGCACCTCGAAGCCGGCGCGTTCGCGCGTCAGGCCGCCCGGGCCGAGCGCCGAGAGCCGGCGCTTGTGGGTGATCTCCGACAGCGGGTTGGTCTGGTCCATGAACTGGCTGAGCTGCGACGAGCCGAAGAACTCGCGCACGGCCGCCGCCGCCGGCTTGGCGTTGATGAGATCGTGCGGCATGACCGAATCGATGTCCACCGACGACATGCGTTCGCGGATGGCGCGCTCCATGCGCAGCAAGCCGAGGCGATACTGATTCTCCATCAGCTCGCCCACCGACCGGACGCGGCGGTTGCCGAGGTGGTCGATGTCGTCGATCTCGCCGCGCCCGTCCTTGAGTTCGACGAGCAGCTTGATCACCCCGAGGATGTCCTCCTTGCGGAGCACGCGCACGGTGTCGGGAACGTCGGTGAGATTGAGGCGCGAGTTCATCTTCACGCGGCCCACTGCCGACAGGTCATAGCGCTCCGGATCGAAGAACAAGCCCTGGAACAACGCCTCCGCCGTTTCCAGCGTCGGCGGTTCGCCCGGTCGCATGACGCGGTAGATGTCGATCAGCGCCTCCTCACGTGAGGCGTTCTTGTCGGCGGACAGGGTGTTGCGGATATAGGGGCCCACATGCACGTGGTCGATGGCCAGAAGCGGCAGCTCGGTGATGCCCGCGGCCTCCAGCTCGGCCACGTTCTGCGGGGTCAGCTCCTCGCCGGCCTCGACATAGATCTCGCCCGTCTCCTCGTTGATCAGGTCCTGGGCGACATAGCTGCCGATGAGGTCGTCGGCCGAGATGAGCTGCTCTTCGAGCCCCCCTTCCTTCAGCTTGCGCGCCAGACGCTGGGTCATCTTCTGGCCGGCCTGGGCCACGGTCTCGCCGGTCCGGGCGTCGACGACGTCGCGGGTCAGCTTGACGCCCTTCATGCGATCGGGATCGAAGCCGGTCTTCCACCCCTGCTCGCCCCGCGTGTAGATGACCGCCTCATAGAAGTAGTTGAGGATCTCCTCGGCCGTCATGCCGCGCACTTCGCTGGCGTCGAGGGGCTTGTTCTCGGCCTTGCGACTGGCCCTGAGTGCCGCCGTGGCCGCGCTGTCGAGGGCGTAGAGCAGCGTGGTCACCGGCAGCTTGCGCCGGCGGTCGATGCGCACGTAGACGAGGTCCTTGGCGTCGAACTCGAAATCCAGCCACGATCCGCGATAGGGGATGACGCGGGCGGCGAAAAGGTATTTGCCCGAGGAATGGGTCTTGCCCTTGTCATGGTCGAAGAAGACGCCCGGGGAGCGGTGCATCTGGCTGACGATGACGCGCTCGGTGCCGTTGATGACGAAGGTGCCGTTGGAGGTCATCAGGGGCATGTCGCCCATGTAGACGTCCTGCTCCTTGATGTCGCGGATCGAGCGCGCGCCGGTGTCCTCGTCGATGTCCCACACGACCAGGCGCAAGGTCACCTTCAGCGGCGCGGCGAAGGTCATGCCCCGCTGCTGGCATTCCTCGACATCGTATTTCGGAGCCTCGAATTCATACTTTACGAACTCGAGCGTGCCACGCTCGGAGAAATCCTTGATCGGGAAAACGGACTTGAAAACCTCTTGAAGACCGACGTTCGCACGCACTTCCGGTGGCGTATCCATCTGCAAGAAATGATCGTAGGAGCTCTTTTGCACTTCGATCAGATTGGGCATGGGAGCAACCGTGGGGATGCGCCCGAAGTTCTTGCGAACACGCTTGCGCCCGGTGAAGGATTTCGCCATTGCCATTCCTCGTCAAATCGTCGGGGTCGCCCGAGAATCACATTGCCGGAGCCGCGACGCGCCAAACCGCCCGCCCAGCCCCGGAGTCGGCGGCCATCCGACCGCCCAAAGTACCAAACGAATACCGCACGGCGGATACCGCCGAATGCCACCAATCAAAGCGCCAAACGGGCCGGTAAACGGGCGCACCCCGGGTGCGCCCGTCCCGACCCTCCGGTCAAGAGAACGTAATGCGTGACTACTTGATCTCGACCTTGGCACCAGCCTCTTCAAGCTGCTTCTTGATCTTGTCGGCCTCGTCCTTGCTGACGCCCTCCTTGACGGTCTTCGGAGCGCCCTCGACGAGGTCCTTCGCTTCCTTGAGGCCGAGCCCGGTGATGGCGCGCACCTCCTTGATCACGTTGATCTTCTTGTCGCCGGCGACGGCCAGGACGACGTCGAACTCGGTCTTCTCCTCGGCGGGAGCCGCGGCGGCGGCGCCGGCAGCCGGGGCGGCTGCCACGGCGACGGGCGCGGCGGCGGAGACGCCCCAGGCTTCCTCGAGCATCTTCGACAGCTGAGCCGCTTCCAGAACGGTCAGCTTGGACAGGTCTTCTACGATTTTGGCTAGATCGGCCATTTGATCACTCTCCAAATAAGGCTTGAATCCGGGATTGTCCAGTGTTGGTTACGCAGCTTGGCTCGCGCCCTCTGCCTCCGCGTGCGCCGCGAGCGCCCGGGCCACCTGACCGGCAGGCGCCTGGAGGACGGCGGCGATGCGACTGGCGGGGGTCTGGATCATGCCCAGCAGGCGACCGCGCAGCTCGTCGAGCGACGGCAGCGTGGCCAGGGCGTTGATCCCTTCGACGTCCAGCATGTCGGTCCCCAGGGCACCGCCCAGGATGACCAGCTTGCTATTGGATTTCGAATATTCGACGGCCACCTTCGCCGCCGCCACCGGATCCGTCGAAAAGGCGATTGCCGTCGGCCCGATGAACAGCGAGGAAAGACCCTCGAACTTCGTATCCGCCAGGGCGAGACGCGTGAGCCGGTTCTTGGTTACGCGGAAGCTGGCTCCGGCCCCGCTCATGCGGCGGCGCAGGTCCGTCATCTCCGCGACCGTCATCCCCGTGTAATGGGTGACGACGATCAGGGAGGACTCCCCGAACTGCTGCTGAAGCGTGCCGACCAGCTCCGTTTTTTGTGCTCGGTCCACGTTTCGTCTCCAATACTAGCGGCCGGACGCCCGTAAGCGCCGGCCCCTCTTGCCTTGGCTCCGTCCCGGCGGGCAAGCCGCCGCGGCGAAGCCGGTGGCCTGTCCCAGAATTCAAGCCTCTTGCCGCCGTGCGGCGGAAATTCGGCTTGCAACTCTGTCTATGCAGGCGGTTTCCCATCAAGCCGCCGGGGTTCCGGCGGCACCTGCAGTCTCGGACAGGTTTTGCGGGGGGACGAGCCCCCGCTACCGCCCCTCACGGGGCGGATCTCTCACTCAGGCCAGCGAGGCGATGTCGAGCTTGACACCGGGCCCCATGGTCGAGCTCAACGACACCTTCTTGACGTAGGTGCCCTTGGCGCCCGCAGGCTTGGCCTTGTTGATGGCGTCCACGAACGCCTTGACGTTCTCGCTGAGCGCCTGCTCGCTGAAGCTGGCCTTGCCGACCCCGGCATGCACGATGCCGGCCTTCTCGGCACGGAACTGCACCTGGCCGGCCTTGGCGGCACGCACCGCCTCGGCCACGTTCATGGTGACGGTGCCCAGTTTGGGGTTGGGCATCAGGCCGCGCGGGCCCAGCACCTTGCCCAGCTTGCCGACGACGCCCATCATGTCGGGCGTGGCAATGCAACGGTCAAAGTCGATCTGGCCGCCCTGCACGGTATCGGCCAAATCTTCCGCCCCCACCACGTCGGCGCCGGCCGCCTTGGCCTCGTCGGCCTTGGCGCCCTTGGCGAAAACGGCGACGCGCACGGTCTTGCCGGTGCCGTGCGGCAACTCGACGACGCCGCGCACCATCTGGTCGGCGTGGCGTGGGTCGATACCCAGGTTCATCGAGATCTCGACGGTCTCGTCGAACTTGGCGGTCGCCCGCTCCTTGATCATCTTGAGGGCTTCGCCCAGGGCGTAGGCAGCGCCGGGCTTGAGGTTGTCGTAGGCCGCCTTGAGCCGCTTTCCGGTCTTGGCCATCGTCTTACTCCACCACCTGCAGGCCCATCGACCGCGCCGAACCGACCAGCATGCGGGCCGCGGCGTCGATGTCGTTGGCGTTCAAATCCTTCATCTTCTTCTCGGCGATCTCGCGGATCTGCGCCATGGTCACGCTGCCGACGGTGGCGCCCTTGCCGGGCGTCGTCGAGCCCTTATTGACGCTGGCGGCCTTCTTGAGGAAGTAGCTGACCGGCGGCGTCTTGGTGACGAAGGTGAAAGTGCGGTCGCCGTAGGCGGTGATCACCACCGGAATCGGCATGCCGACCTCGAGGTTCTGGGTCGCGGCGTTGAACGCCTTGCAGAACTCCATGATGTTGAGGCCGCGCTGACCCAGCGCGGGACCGATCGGCGGCGAAGGGTTGGCCTTGCCCGCCGGGACCTGCAGCTTGATGTACCCGACTATTTTCTTTGCCATTTCATACCTCGGTTGTCATCTCATCCGGGTGGCGGTGCGGCCATGGCTGGCCTCCCGCCCGAATGGGCCGCGCATCCGCGACCCAGGTTTCCGGCCGTAACCCGGCGGCCGGACCTCAAACCTTCTCGACCTGCGAGTACTCCAGTTCCACAGGGGTCGAGCGACCGAAGATCGACACGGCCACCTTGAGCCGCGCCTTCTCCTCGTCGACCTCCTCGACCAGCCCGTTGAAGGACGTGAAGGGACCGTCGCAGACGCGGACCTGCTCGCCGACCTCGAAGGTGATCGAAGGCTTCGGCCGCTCGATGCCTTCCTGCACCTGCTTCATGATGCGCTCGGCCTCGGAGTCGCTGATCGGCGTCGGCCGGCCCTTGCCGCCCAGGAAGCCGGTCACCTTCGGGGTGTTCTTCACCAGGTGCCAGGTTTCGTCCGAGAGATCCATGCGGATCAAGACGTAGCCCGGGAAGAACTTGCGCTCGGAGCTCACCTTGCTGCCCCGGCGCACCTCGACCACCTCTTCGACCGGCACCAGGATTTCCTGGAAATGGTCGGCCATGCCCTTCTGCTCCGCCTGCTCGCGGATCGACTGGGCGACCTTTTTCTCGAATCCGGAATAGACGTGAATTACATACCAGCGGGCCGCCATGTCACCCTCCCAGCCCCAGGATGAACTTGATGCCCAAGGCGAAAATCTCGTCGACGATCAGGAAGAAGATCGAGGCGAGCATCACCATGACGAACACCATCAGGGTGGAGACGGCGGTTTCCCTCCGGCTCGGCCACGTGACCTTGCTTACTTCCTGCCGCACCTGGCGGACGAATTGTCCCGGATTGATCTTCGCCATCATTCCCAAACCTGTTTACCGGCCCTCCCCGCAAAAGCGGGGCTGGCAGGAGTGGAGGGGCTCGAACCCCCAACCCCCGGTTTTGGAGACCGGTGCTCTACCAGTTGAGCTACACTCCTAGATCGCCGGCCGGCGCCCTTGCGGGACGCCGGCCGGATCGCAACCGCGGGCGGAACCCCGCGTTATATAGCTACTCGATGATCTTCGCAACCACGCCGGCGCCGACGGTGCGGCCGCCCTCGCG
>JACFNC010000007.1 GCA_019455065.1 Rhodospirillales bacterium | reverse complement strand
GAGGAAATACCCTCACCCTCCCAAGCCTGCGGCTTGGGCCCCTCCCTCTCCCGCACGCGGGCGAGGGGCTTCCTCTACCGCCGTTAGCGGGATTGCTTCGTCAGCTCCGCCTCTTCGCAATGAAGGAATTCTAACCGTTGCCGCGCGGGCCATCCCCCGACAGCGCCAGCAACGCGGCGCGCATGTCGTCGGGGATCGGCACCGCCACGCCGTCGTCGGTGTTCGCCCACACGGTCACCGAATTGCTGGTGGCGATGCAGGTGTCGCCGAGGAAAATTCCCTGCCCCAGCGTGCAGGACGAGCGGCCGATGCGGGTGATGCGGGTGCCGATACGCACCTTGTTCGGAAAGTGCCCCTGCGCACGGAAATCGAGTTCCATGCGCACGATGACCCAGCCCGTCGATTTTCCCTCGGTCGACCCCGGCCAGGCGTGCTCGAAAAAGTCCACCCGCCCCGTCTCGAGATAGACCGCGAACGCCACGTTGTTGACGTGCCCGACGCGGTCGAGGTCCGCGAAACGGACGAGATCATCCGTCCAATAGCGGAAGGTGTCCTTTGCGGTGAGATCAAGGCTCTGGGCGTTCATGTTTGCAACCAAGTGAGAGACCGACGTCCGGGACGGAGCGGCATGAGGTTAAGCATCCTGCGCGACGATGGCCAGTATCGTCTCATTTCCGATGGCGAAGGGCGGTATGCGGTGATCGAGGCTCGCGCCGGCCAAGTCTATTCCCTGCACGGCCGGCAGCGGCGAGAAGCGGCGGACAGCGCCGAAGGCATGGCTGCGGTGGTCGGGACCGACGGCTGGCGGGCCAAGGCCACCGCCGAGCGGCGATTTCGCGAGATGCGGCGGCGTGAAGATAGATATAGCCGGCTCGTCTGGTAGGGGGCGCCGGCGAGGGCAACCAAGATCGCCCCCGCCGGTGACCGGTTCTTACTCGGCGGCCGCGCGCTTGACCGCCGCCGTTTCGGCCGCGCCGGCCAGCCGCCTGAGCAGGGCATAGCGGCGGCGGATTTCCTGTTCGGCCACATCCACCAGCTCGTTGAAGCGGGCTGCGTCCTGGTTCTGCACCACCTTGAAACGGCCTTCGATCGCCAGGAACTGCGACAACGGCAGCGCCGGCTCCTGGCTGTCCAGGGCCAGCGGACCCTCGGTTGTGCCCAGCTTGCGCGGGTCGTAGCGGTACAGCGGCCAGTAACCCGACTGCACGGCCAGCTTCTGCTGGTCGAGCGCGTGGGCCATGTCGTAGCCGTGGGCGATGCAGTGCGAGTAGGCGATGACGATCGACGGCCCGTCGTAGGACACGGCGTCGACCAGGGCGCGCACCGTCTGCGCGTCCTTCGATCCGAAGGCGACGTTGGCGACGTAGGCGTTGCCGTAGCTCATCGCCATCATGCCGAGATCCTTCTTCGGCAGCGCCTTGCCGGCCACCGCGAACTTGGCCGCCGCCGCCAGCGGCGTCGCCTTGGACTGCTGGCCGCCGGTGTTGGAGTAGACTTCGGTGTCCATCACCAGGATGTTGACGTTGCGGCCCGACGCCAGAACGTGGTCGAGGCCGCCGAAGCCGATGTCGTAGGCCCAGCCGTCGCCGCCGATGATCCACACCACCTTCTGCACCAGATAATCGGCGAGCAGCTCAAGCCGCCGGGCCTCCGGACCCTTGATGCCGGCCAGCGCCTGGCGCAGGGCGCGCACCCGCTCGCGCTGGGCCGCGATGAGGATTTCCTCGTTCTGCGGGGCGTGCAGCAGGTCGTTCACCAGCCGCTCGCCGATCCGGGGCGCCAGGGCCTTGAGCAGGTCCTTGGCCTGCGTGGCGTGCTGGTCGATCGCCAGGCGGAAGCCCAGGCCGAACTCGGCGTTGTCCTCGAACAGCGAGTTCGACCAGGCCGGACCGCGGCCGTCGGCGTTCACCGTATAGGGCGTGGTCGGCAGGTTGCCGCCGTAGATCGACGAGCAGCCCGTGGCGTTGGCGACCAGGGTGCGGTCGCCGAACAGCTGGGTGATCATCTTGATGTACGGGGTCTCGCCGCAGCCCAGGCAGGCGCCCGAATACTCGATCAACGGCTCCATGAACTGGGTCGACTTGACGTTGGCCTTCAGCCAGTTGCGGTCGCCCTCGGGCAGGCCGCAGAAGAAGGCGAAGTTGTCGCGCTCGGCGTCGACCAGCTCACGCTGCGGATGCATGTAGAGCGCGAGGCGCGACGGGTCCTTCTTGTCCTTGCCCGGGCAGACCTTGACGCACAGGGTGCAGCCGGTGCAGTCCTCGGGCGCCACCTGGATGATGTAGGCCCCGCCCTTCAGCTCCGTGCCCTTGTAGGGCATCGATTTGAAGGTTTCGGGGGCGCCGGCCAGCGCATCCTCGCCCACCAGCTTGACGCGGATGGCGGCGTGCGGGCAGACCATCGTGCACTTGTTGCACTGGATGCACAGCTCGGATTCCCAAACGGGGATCTCCTCGCCGATGTTGCGCTTCTCGTATTTGGCGGTGCCCAGCGGATAGGTGCCGTCGATCGGGAAGGCGCTGACAGGCAGCAGGTCGCCCTTGTTCGCCAGCATCATCGCGGTGACGTTCTTGACGAAGTCCGGGGCGTCGTCCGAGACCAGCGGCTTGAGGTCGCGGGTCGCGGTGATGCGGCCCGGGATGGCGACGTGTTCGAGATGGGCCAGCGTCTGGTCGACGGCGGCGAAGTTCTTCTCGACCAGATCCTCGCTCTTGCGCCCGTAGGTCTTGCGGATCGCCTCCTTGATCTGGGCGATCGCCTCGTCGCGCGGCAGCACCTTGGCCAGCGCGAAGTAGCAGGTCTGCATGATGGTGTTGATGCGCTGGCCCATGCCGGTGTCGGCGGCCACGCGGCGCGCGTCGATCACGTAGAGGTCGAGCTGCTTGTCGAGAATGACCTGCTGCACCGACTTGGGCAGGCGGTCCCACACCGCGTCCTTGCCATAGGGCGCGTTGAGCAGGAAGGTCGCCTTCGGCGCCGCGTACTTCAGCACGTCGTACTTGTCGAGGAAGTTGAAGTGATGGCAGGCGACGAAGTCGGCCTCGTCGATCAGGTAGGACGACTGGATGGGCTGCCGGCTGAAGCGCAGATGCGAAATGGTGATCGCGCCGGACTTCTTTGAATCGTAGACGAAATAGCCCTGCCCGAAGAAGTCGGTGTTCTCGGCGATGATCTTGATCGAGTTCTTGTTGGCGCCCACCGTGCCGTCGGCGCCCAAACCGAAGAACACCGAACGCTTGACCTCGTCGGAATCGGTCCGGAACGCCGCGTCCACGGCCAGCGACAGGTGCGTGACGTCGTCCTCGATGCCAACCGTGAAGTGGGTTTTCGGCTTGCTCTTGTCGAGTTCGTCGAACACCGCCTTTACCATCGCGGGGGTGAATTCCTTCGACGCCAGCCCGTACCGGCCGCCGATGACGACGGGGTCGGCCGCGGCCGGGCGCAGGCCCGCGCCCTTGGCTTCGTGAAGGGCGGCGAGGACGTCGAGATAAAGCGGCTCGCCGATGGCGCCCGGCTCCTTGCAGCGGTCCATGACCGCGATCGCGCGCACCGTGGGCGGCAGCGCCGACATGAAGGCGTCCACCGAGAAGGGGCGGAACAGACGCACCTTGAGCACGCCCAGCTTGGCGCCGCGGGCGTTCAGCCAGTCGATGGTCTCATGGACCGTCTCGGCGCCCGAACCCATGATGATCATGACCTTCTCGGCCTCGGGATGGCCGACATAGTCGAACAGCCGGTACTGCCGGCCGGTGACCGCGGCGAAACGGTCCATCGCCTCCTGCACGATCTGCGGGCAGGCGAAATAGAACGGGTTGCGCGCCTCCTGGCCCTGGAAGAAGGTGTCCGGGTTCTGCGAGGTGCCGCGCACCACCGGGGCGTCGGGCGTAAGGGCGCGCTGGCGGTGGGCGGCGATCAGTTCGTCGTCGATCATCGCCCGCAGGTCGTCGTCAGACAGCCAGTCGATCTTCTGCACCTCGTGCGAGGTGCGGAAGCCGTCGAAGAAGTGCAGGAACGGCACGCGCGAGCGCAGGGTCGACGCCTGCGCGACGCAGGCCATGTCGTGGGCCTCCTGCACCGAGCCCGAGGCCAGCATGGCGAAGCCGGTCTGGCGGCAGGCCATGACGTCGGAATGGTCGCCGAAGATCGACAGCGCGTGCGTCGCGAGGGTGCGCGCCGAGACGTGCATGCAGAACGGGGTCAGCTCGCCCGCGATCTTGTACATGTTGGGAATCATCAGCAGAAGACCCTGGGACGCCGTGAAGGTCGTGCCCAGGCCGCCGGCCTGGATGGTGCCATGGACCGCGCCGGCGGCGCCGGCCTCGGACTGCATCTCCGTTACCTGCGGCACCACGCCCCAGATGTTGGCCAGCCCCTTGGCCGACCATTCGTCGGCCAGCTCGCCCATGGTCGAGGACGGCGTGATGGGATAGATCACCGCGATTTCATTGGTGCGGTAGGCGACCGAGGCGCAGGCCTCGTTGCCGTCCACGGTCATCATGGTCTTCAGCGTCATTGGTCTCTCTTCCAACTCTCTCCAGCCCCGCCCCACGGTGCGAATGCGAATCAAAATAGACGTAATTTGGGTAAGGGTATGAAGCGGCGAGAATAGATTGGCCGTCAGGCGCGAGCAAGGGGGCTTTTGAAAAAAAGTTGCGGCCCGAATGCAATTCGAGAAATTTTGATACCTGTTCGCAACTGCACAAATCTTGGCGGCCCAGAACCGGGACCGTGCGTGCGACCTCCACCCCGCAGCCGCCATTGCGAGCCGGAGGGGAAGCAATCCGGGCCGGCCGCCAGGCTGGATTGCTTCGTCGCACGAGGCTCCTCGCAAGGACGTCCTTACCTCGAGATTTCCGTCGCGCGGGCGGAGACGCCTCCGATCAGCCGCCCGACCGCCGCTCGACCACCGCCACGCCGGCCGCCAGGCCGAGGCCGACCGCCGCGAAGGCCGCCATCGCCCAGGCCGTGGCCTGCCACAGGCCGGTGGCGGTGACGATCAGCGCCACCAGCGGCGGGCCGACCACGTAGCCCAGATTGGCGCCCTGGACGAACATGCCGGTGACCATGCCGACCTGCCGGGCCGAGGCCGCATGCGCCGGGGCGCTGGCCAGGACCGCCGCCGGAAACATGCCGCCGACCATCGAGAAGCCGATGCACAGGGCGAAGCGCACGCCGTCGGACAGGGATTCGGAGAAGATGCCCTGCGCGCTCAGCCCCATGAACGCCAGGCCGACGGCCATCAGCAGGCCGCGCGGGACGCGCCGGTGCAGCAGCCAGCTTCCGGCCAGGTTGCCGGGCACGTTGGCCAGCACCACCAGGGCGGTGAGCAGGGCGGCCGCCTGCCCGGCGGCGCCGCGCTGCTCGACGAGGAGCGTCGGCAGCCACACCATGAGCGACGCCCACAGCGCGACGTACATGGTGAAGGCGGCGGCGAGCAGCCACGGCCCGAGCCGCCCCAGGGTCAGGCGCACGGCGGCCCAGTCGGGCCCGGCGCGCGGAGTGGCCACGGCGCGGGTGGCGACCGAGGTGGGCAGCAGGCAGGCCAGCGCCAGGGCGGCGATCGCCAGCCACAGCACGCGCCAGCCGGTCGCCTCGAGGACCACCGGCGACGCCGCCATCGCCAGCGCCATGCCGGTGGGCAGATAGGTGCTCCAGATGCCGAGCGTCAGGTTGCGGTCGCGCGGCGCCGAGGCCTGGGCGATGAACGCCGGCGCCGACACGATAACCGCGGCGAAGCCGACGCCCTCGACGAAGCGGGCGGCAAGCAGCGCCCACGGCGCCCCCGCCCCCGCCCCGGCCAGCCCGCCGGCGGCCATCGTCGCCATGCCGGCGAGCAGCAGCAGCCGATGGCCGACGGCGTCGGCCAGCAGCCCGGCGAACGCCCCGACCAGCGCGGCGGTGACCGAGAACGCCGAGACCACCCAGCCGGCGGCGACCATGCTCATGGCGAGGTCGTCGCGCAGCGCCGGAATCGCCGGCGGCACCTTGCCGGCATGGAAGGCGCCGACGATGCCCGCGCACAGGGCCAGCGCGACAACCGGCCAGCGGGTGCGGACGAGCGCCGGGGCGCTAGGGTTGGACGCGGTCAAGTCACATGGACCCCAGGGTCAAGCCCGGGGGTGACGGGAGAGAGGGAAATCCATGGCGGGCCGTCAGGCGCATGACCGGTCGGATCGTCGTGTTCCGTCACCCCCGCGCAGGCGGGGGTCCATGATATGGATTCCCGCCTGCGCGGGAATGACGGCGGACACTCCGACGACCGCCCCGCCCCCGTCATCCGCCGGCGAGGGCGGGGATCATCGTCACCTCGTCGCCCGAGCGCAGCCGCGCCGCGGCCTCGCCGGACAGGAGCAGGTCGCCGTTGACCGCCACGTTCATCTCGACCCCGTCCAGTTCCGCCGCCGCCTCGGGCAGGCGCCGCGCCAGCACCTGCCGCAGTTCGACGACGTTGTCGACCGGCTCGTCGACGATCACCACCTTGTCGGGAGCGCCGGGCAGGGCCTTGGGCAGGTTGACGCGGATCTTGAAGGCGGTGACCACGTCGGCCAGCCGCTCGTGCCACTCGGCCTTGGGCGCGCCCTCGCGGTTGAGGCCGGTGACCTCGTAGAAGCGGGCCTTCAGCTTCTCGAACTCGGCGCGGTCGATCTTCTCGCCCTTGAAGGGGCCGGCGGTGTTGCTCTCCTCGAACCAGCGCCGCGGCAGGGTGTCGTCGGCGGCGCGCAGGCCGAGGCGGAAGTTGATCATGCGCTCGATGCCGGTGACGTTGCGCCCCACCTCGTCCATCTCCTCGGCCGTGAAGCGCTGGCCGGTGATGGTTTCGAGCAGGCGCGCGAAGTCGTCGTAGTCGCCGGTGCTGGGCGAGTTGAACAGCTTGGTGTTGAAGCGGCACATGCCCAGCGAGTCGCCCACCGCGTAGGTGTTCTCGCATTTGCGAACGGCGTGTTCCTTGCCCTCGTAGCTGGTCGGCTGCGGCGACACCTCGGCGCCGTACAGCTCGCGCTTGAACTCGGGCGAGTCGTTGACCTTGGCGTTGATCTCGAGCGTGGCGCGGTTGCGCAGGTGGTCCATGCCGCGCGTCGCCACCGCGAGGCCCAGCGCGAAGGCCTTGAGGATGCGGGCGTCGTGGGGGTCGGACTGGAACAGGCCCTTGACCGTCATGCGGTAGGACTCGGCCTCGGCCGGGTACTTGCCGCGCTCGACGGCGCGCGAGGAGTCGGCGATGACGTCGCCGAAGCCCTCGCGCTTCGCGGTCATGAACAACAGCTTCTCGATCACCGGATAGTTGCCCCAGGTCAGTTCCAGACCGCCGGTCTCGTTGTGGCCGATGATGCCGCGCTGGTACAGCTCGAACGCCCACGACAGGGCGCCGCCGGTCGAGGCCGAATCGAGGCCGAGGTCGTTCATGACGTTGTTCAGGCGCAGCACGTGCTCGGGTTTGGTGATGCCGAGATTGGGGCCGATGCGCCCCAGGGTGGTGAACTCCGGCCCGTCGCCGTGGTCGTAGCGGTCGAACACGCCGTCGTCGTTGATGCCGTTGTAGCTGCGCTGGCGTTCGTGCTGGATCTCGGCCTGCGAGCGGTCGTAGCTGGCGTTGCCGGTGAGGCCCTTGAGCGCGTTGGCGCCCCACCCGCCCTTGCCGTCGGGCAGCATGTCGTTGCCGGCGCGGCAGCGCACCGGGCACTTGTAGCAGCCGTCCATGCCGGGGCGGTAGACGTCGAAGTTGTCGGCGTCGAGGCTGTCGGTCCAGGTGGTCTCCTGGTTGTTCTTGGCGCCCAGCGCGCCGACGATGCGGCAGGGCTTGTAGAGGAAGGGCGTGCCGACCTTGCGCAGCGCGTTCTTGACCACGCTGGCCGACAGGATCTTGTCCATGAACTCCTTGTTCACGGGCTTGAGGTCGGCGAAGGTTTCGGCCTCGGGCAGCTTGCCCTGGATCATGATGGCCTTGAGCTTCATCGAGCCCATCTTGGCGCCGCCGCCGCCGCGCGCCCAGATCGCCTTGATGCCGCCCATGATGCCGCTGGTCAGCACCAGGTTCTCGCCGGCGCTGGTGATGCGCGCCATCGCCATGTCCTTGCGCTCCTTGCACGCGAAGTCGCGCTCGACGGCGGCGGTGGTGTCGAGGTTGTCGAGGCCGACATAGGGGGCGGCGTCGTGGAAGGTGATGCCCTCGGGCGCGATGCGCAGCAGCGTCCATGCGGAAGCGCGGCCGTGGAGCACGATGTGGTCGTAGCCGTGGCGGCGCATCCACGAGGGGAAGTAGTCGCCGCAGTTGGCGTCCAGGATGGCGCGGCTTTCCGGGCTGATGCTGGTGACGTTCGAGCGCGTGCCGGCGGCGACGTTGCCGGTGAAGATGCCGGCGCCGAAGATCAGCGGGATCTCGGGGTCGAGCGCGTCCTTGCCGTCCTGCATCAGGTTGTAGAGCAGGAACATGTTGGCGCCGCGCCCGCCCAGGAAGGTGCGCACCACGTCGTGCGGCAGGTAGCCCTTGCGGGTTTCCTGGCGCTCGAGATCGACGAACAGAACCGCCCCCTGGGTGGGGAACAGGGGGGCGTCGGCCAGACGGCCCAGCAACCTGTCGACACGCTGCCTGATGGTCATGGGATGAAAGCCCTCGTCATTGGGAAACCGATTGTTTTTTCGTTCATCGCGTTCATGGCCGATCGCGGCCGGCGTAAAGCTTCACGACCAGCCGGATCAGTTCCTCGCGCTCGCTGGGACTGAGGTGCGCGGCGAATTCCTCCTCGTGGCGCAGCACCGCCTCCCGCATGCGCCGCAGCGCCCGCCGGCCGTTGTCGGTGAGCGCCAGGCAGTAGCTGCGGCGGTCGGTGGGCGAGCGGCCGCGCACCGCCAGGTCGCGCGCCTCGAGCTGGTCGATGGCGGTGACGATGGTCGAGCGGTCGACCTCCATCGCCTCGGCGAGGCGGCTCTGGCTGAGGCCCGGGTTCTCGGCGATCATCACCAGCATGCCGAACAGCCCCGGCGTGATGTTCTCCTCGGCCCCCACCGAGGCGGCGAAATGCTTGAACACCGCCACCTGGGCGCGGCGCAGGTGATAGCCGAGCAGCCGCGGCAACAGCCCGCGGCCCAAGCCACCGCCCGCCTCGTCCCGCTCACGCATGTCGGCACCGTCCTTCATGGCGGGACATTGTTGGATAATCCAACAATTTTGGCAAGGGGGATTTGGGGGGCTTCGCTAACGCCTGTCTACTGCATCTGCTGACGTAGCTGCGGATTGCGGCCGTCTCTCGATTTGCTACACTGGCTGCACACACGTAGGCAGGGATCGCCCTGCTGCGGATTGCGGCCGTCTCTCGATTTGCTACACTCTGCCGCGTTCGCTTCCTAGCGGCACGCAGGCTGCGGATTGCGGCCGTCTCTCGATTTGCTACACTTCGTGCGCTCGGAGTCCGGCTACGAGTGGCGGCTGCGGATTGCGGCCGTCTCTCGATTTGCTACACTTCGCCGGGGCGCCGATCTCCGCGACCGCCGGCTGCGGATTGCGGCCGTCTCTCGATTTGCTACACTTTGTCTTGCTGCAAGTATTTGGGCAGGGCAGCTGCGGATTGCGGCCGTCTCTCGATTTGCTACACTTGGCGTCGTGGTGAGCGATCACCACTACGGGCTGCGGATTGCGGCCGTCTCTCGATTTGCTACACTATGGTGGTCGATTACGACGCCACGGTGGTTGCTGCGGATTGCGGCCGTCTCTCGATTTGCTACACTCGCGAAGGCGCGGCTCGGCCGCAAGGTGTGGCTGCGGATTGCGGCCGTCTCTCGATTTGCTACACTGGGGAGGGAAGCGGGGAGGGTGGTGTTAGGGCTGCGGATTGCGGCCGTCTCTCGATTTGCTACACTGCGCCCAACGCCCGTGGCGACGCAGCCAACGCTGCGGATTGCGGCCGTCTCTCGATTTGCTACACTTGCGGCAGTTGGCGTCACGGCGTGATTTGAGCTGCGGATTGCGGCCGTCTCTCGATTTGCTACACTGCGGCAGCGCCGGCAGGTTCGAGACGCTGCGCTGCGGATTGCGGCCGTCTCTCGATTTGCTACACTAAGGTGGTGTCCATCTCGATCCCGCTGGCGCTGCGGATTGCGGCCGTCTCTCGATTTGCTACACTGGTGGACATCGCGCGGACGCTTCACCGGATGCTGCGGATTGCGGCCGTCTCTCGATTTGCTACACTCGGGGCCTTTCTCCGGCTCGTTGTTGCGGAGCTGCGGATTGCGGCCGTCTCTCGATTTGCTACACTTTCCGGGCACGGACTCACCACCATTACCACGCTGCGGATTGCGGCCGTCTCTCGATTTGCTACACTGGGCGTCGAATTCGCCCTCGGTGATGACCAGCTGCGGATTGCGGCCGTCTCTCGATTTGCTACACTGGATCGAGGATGCGGTCCCAGTGCTTCATGCTGCGGATTGCGGCCGTCTCTCGATTTGCTACACTAAAGGCGCTGTTGCTGCCAGAGGCGCATGCGCTGCGGATTGCGGCCGTCTCTCGATTTGCTACACTAAAGATCACGCACATCGACGGTGTACCCGTGCTGCGGATTGCGGCCGTCTCTCGATTTGCTACACTCTCCGACGCGGTGACGTCCTCCGAACCGGTGCTGCGGATTGCGGCCGTCTCTCGATTTGCTACACTGCGGCGATGGGCGGCCGACAGCGTCGACCTGCTGCGGATTGCGGCCGTCTCTCGATTTGCTACACTAACGTGGGGAAGGCCCGCGCGGCGCCGCTGCTGCGGATTGCGGCCGTCTCTCGATTTGCTACACTCCAGGATCATGCGCTTGTTCCAAAGCAGCTGCTGCGGATTGCGGCCGTCTCTCGATTTGCTACACTGGGAGCAGCAGCCGTGACCGCGCTCCCGGCGCTGCGGATTGCGGCCGTCTCTCGATTTGCTACACTCATAGTCCTGGATGATCGCCTGCTTGAGCAGCTGCGGATTGCGGCCGTCTCTCGATTTGCTACACTCGGTGAAGGCGACGGTCGCGTAGGCCGGGTGCTGCGGATTGCGGCCGTCTCTCGATTTGCTACACTTGCCCCGGTGGCAACCCGTTGAAACAACACGTCATTCGGCGTCCCACGGAGCTAGAATAGCTCCATCTGGGACGGCGATGGCGGCGTGGACTGGCGTTTTTTCCCCACATAGACCCTGATCCGACCGAACTGCTTGTCGGTGATGGTGATGAAACGCACCTCGCCGGCCGCCGGCACCTTCTCCCCCATGCGCTTGGCATGAACCTCGGCGTTCTCGATCGAGGCGCAATGCCGACAATAGACCGAGTACTGCATCATGGTGAAGCCGTCCTCGATCAGGTCCTTGCGAAAGCGGGTATACGCTTTGCGGTCCTGCGGGGTGAGCGTCGGAAGGTCGAACATGGCAATGACCCACATCGAGCGCCACCCCCAGGGCAATTGCGGGACCGGCCGCCGTACCATCAGTCGGCCTCTTTGTCCTCGTCGGAAGCGATGCCGATAGGCAGCCCCTCGGGCAAGGCGAGGGTTTTCCCCTCACCGACCAGCGCTCGACACAGCGAAACCGCGCCGGTCTGGATGGCCAGGAGAAACGGCAGCCGGCGTCCCTCCACCACCACCGTCTCGTTGAACAGCGACAGCAGGGCGGCGCGATTCGGCCGATGGTCGAGCGACGGCACTTCCGTGCCGGACTCGTCGCACAGCAGGCGGACGCGCCAATCCACGAACGGCCGGTACGGTTCCAGAAGGTCGTCGGCGAGGCAGAATGGATTGCCCCTGTTCTTGTGAAATACGCCGAGGGATGGAATGAGGCCCGAGGCGACCACCGCCCGCGCCGTGGCGGCGCGCACCACCGCGTAGCCGTAGTTAAGAAGGGCGTTGATTCCCTCGGCTGTCCTGTCGCGCCGGAAATCGGGGCCGAACAGGCGCGGCCAGTAGCGTTGCGCGGCCTGTGCCTCCAGATTGTCGGGGTCGCCCGACCGCACCCGCCGCGCCATGCAGCCCAAGCCACCGTCCTCGCCGCCGAACGTTCGCAGCACGTCGCCCTGCAGGGCGATCTTCGCCCTCACCAGCGCCTGCCACAGCCGCTTCTTGAGGGGCCGGCCGGCGTCCACCTGCGCCCGATGACGTTCGGTCTGCACGTGGTGAGCGTCGAGTGGCAGCATCATGCCGACTGGAAGATGGTCGCGCCCCGTCACCATCACCGTCGCCCCGGCCGCCAGCAACTCGATGAACACCGCCTGGGTATAGGTGGCCCGGGCATCGTCCACCACCACGACGCCCAGATCCTCGATGGGTAGGGTCGCTCGGGGCTGGTCCGGTCGCTCGATGACGAGTTGCCGGTGCGCGACCGAAAGGCGGGTGCCGGGCGTTGCGATCTCAACCGTCTTCCGCAGCATCAGTCGCTGTCAATCGCCTGCGCGCCTGATTTCGCCAATCGGGTCCACGGCCAGTTTTCGCGGATTTCGATCTATTAGACCGCCCACCCGCGGGGAAAATTTCGAATTTCTACCCTCCGATGCATCCCGGTGATCCACGAGTTCGATCTGCCCCTTCGAAGCTATTCCACATACGATCCATTTCCCGCTCTTGTCCCCGTTCCGCAACTCAACGGCATCTCCCGGCGCCAGAGACATGACGAAGGCCGCCCCATCCCCGCGGTCGCGCCGCACCACCGGCTCGTGGCGCGCCAGTCGCCGAGTGGCCTCGTAGAGACTGACGACCTCGAAGTCTGCCTTGCCGTCGGCCCGGCGGTAGATGGCGATGTGGTGATTGGCGCCCAGATCGGCATAGCCGGTGGATACCGGCGCCATCAGCCGCAGTTGCTGTTTGACATGCAGGCGCACTTTCCGGATTTCCGGCCCGTTGCCGAGGCGTGGATAGGCCGCGAAGGCCTTTTTCGGATCGCCACCGTGATCCTCGACCCACTCCTTGACGATGCCACGCACCCTGTCATCAACGATGTCGTCAAGCTCACCCTTGGTCAGGGCCTCGACCCTCTTGCGGGTGACGAACTGCCGGTAGACGCCGGTCTTCGTCGTCACGTCCTGGCCGGTGTCGCCGTAGGTGGTCTCCTTGTGCAGCGGCCCCGAGACCTTCTTGCGCACCCTATGCGAGACCACGATGTCGGCCACCGCCTTCTCGGCAGCCACGCGAATGGTCGGCCACGGTTGTGGGAGATGGGGGCGCTGGGCGGCCGGATTGTCCTTGTCCTGCCAGTAGCGGGAGAGGCGTTGCGTCACGCCTGGGTGCGCGCAGGCCACGACCAGCGCGTCAACGGCGTGGTGGCGGTGGTCGGCGCGGGTCTTCTCGCCGTCGTCGGACAGGATGTTGTTGAGCTGCCACAGCCGCCGCAACTGGGCGGTGACGCGGCCGGAGACGGTCTGCACGCTGACCGGCGCCTCCGGCCCCACATCGGGCCACAGCCTCTTGAGAAACGCCACGGCCTGCCGCGCCGCAAAGCCGGTGTCGTTCAACTGCCGGGCGGTGAAGTCGTCGGGCAGCGGCTCCTCGCGGCAGAAGCGCACCGCCTTGCCCTTGGGCATGCGCTTCTCGACCACGTTCTTCCACATGCGGTCCTTCATCGCCGCCCATTCCTCGGTGTGCCCGAACGCCTCGTACGGCATGCGATTGTTCTTGCGCAGGTTCCAGTCGCGATGGCACAGCGTCTTGTTGGCGAAGCCGTCGTCCAGCGACGTCGAGCGCGGCCAGATGTGCTCGACTTGGAAAATATTGTTCTTGAAAAGGTCATCGAAGCCGATCGCTTGGCCGGAATACGGGTCGAACTTTCCGCATTCCTGCCACAGCAGCCATTTTTCGATGTCGTCGCGAGAGGGATCGGTTATCCCTTTGGAGGCGAGATCGGCCCTGGCCTTTTTACGTTCGCCTTCGTTTCGGCGGATGCGCGCCTGGTCCTCTTCGCGCTCGCGCTTCGACTTGCCTACTTCTCGCGCCAGTTCGACACGGATGCGGTCGGGCTTGCCATGGGCGCGGATGAGGTTGTTGACCACCTTGCGCAACTCGTTCTGCACCCGCACGACGGTGGGGTTGCGCAGCTTGGCGATGCGCTCCTGCTCCTCCTTCTCCGCCGGACTGGGCAGGAGGTCGCGGATTTCGCCGGTGGGGCGCTCGCGGTCGGGGAAGGTTTCGTCGCGCCATGCCTCCCAACTCGGCCCGGCCAGCAGGTCACCCATGCGGAAACCCTGTTCCAGTTTAGGCAGGAAGGCGCGCAGGGCGCCGGCGGAAAACGGCTCCCAACCGGCGGGAAAGGTCAGAGACCCTAGAGCGGCGGCCTGTTCCTGGGTGATGCCGAAATCAGCGATGAACGACCGCACCGCCTCCGCACGGCGGGCCTTGCGGTCGGTCTCCGCCAGGATGACGACGCGCTTGCCGTCCCGGGTGCGCCCGTAGTCTGCGGACCACAACCGCTCATGCACGGCGTCGCGGATCGCCTGCTTGTGGGGGTGCGCCGGCCACGCGGCGCCGAACACCTTGGCGAGATCCGCCTCGACCTTGTTGCCGGGAAGGCCCTTGTCGCCGCCCAGCTCGAGATTGAAGTTCAGGGCTCTGTGGGCGCCGTTCTCGCCTCGTGCCGCGTAGAGCGGCTTGAGGGCGTCGCGGACGCCGCCCCAGGTCATCGACCCCTGAGTCTGCAGCTTCGCCAGGATCGCCGCCCGTTCCTCCGGTTCGAGCGTCCTCTGGTTGCCGCCAGCCAGCGCGAGGTTGTTGAGCTTCTCCAGCATGCGCCGCTGCTGAGACAGCCACGATCCCTTCGGGCATGGCGGCTCGCCCGGCATGAAGCGGCAGGCGTCCAGGGTGCCGGTGCGCCAAAACACCGGGCGTTGGAAGAAGATCGCGTCCCGGACCGTCTCCTTGAAGGCCTGATCCCGCAATATCGGATGGTGACGAGACTGCGCCGCCCACAGGGCCTCGAACTCCGCCTCCACCGCGTTGCGGTCGGCGTGGACGCCTCGCCGTCGTTCGGCCGGCGGCGCCCCTTTGGCGGCATCCGCCTTCTTCGCCGCCAGCCAGGCGCCGAGCGTGACCCCCTCACGATGCAGGGCGGCGAGCGTGGAGTCGCGTTGGGTCCCGGCCTCCTTCTCGTCCGGGGCTACGTCTTCCTGCTCCCCTTCGGCGAGATCGCGCCCCTTGAAGTGACGCCGCTTGGCAAGGTGGTAGAGGGCGCGCCCGAGTTCGTAGACGTCGAGCTTTTCCTTTTCATCAATTCCCCGCCGGCGAAGCGAATAAGGGTCGGCCGTCATCGTCTTCGCCCATGCCGAGCCCTTGGCCTTGTCGAAAGCCGGCAAGAGGCCGGCATCGCGCAGAGCCTCGTTCAGCGCTCTCCGCCGCTCCCGGCGCCGCCGCAACTGGCGGCGCATCATCCGCTTGGCCCGGCGCTGTTGGTTGAGCGGGGTACCGTCCGGATCGCGGGCCTCGGGGAATATCCGCACGCCGAGGCGATGGATATGGCCGACCTGCCTGCCCGCGTCGAAGTCGATGACGGCGAAGCCGATCGAGGTGGTGCCGATGTCCAGGCCGAAAACGCGTTCCTGCATGCCGCCCCCCTTGCGCGAATTTGTCGATCATGATACCAACTTAGGTGTAGCAAATCGAGAGGCGGTCTGCTTTTCGCAAGCAAATTGGACCCCTTGTGCGGGCTCGGCATCCCAAGGTCACTTGCCGGAAAAATCCTCGCTTCATGTGAGGATTTTTGTTTTGGGCGGGCGGTGCCTACAACCCCGCCGCCTTCCGCAGCGCCTCGTTCATACGCCGTTGCCAGCCGGGGCCGGTGGCGCGGAAGTGTTCCACCACCTCGGGATCGAGGCGAAGCGATACCAGTTGCTTGGTGGGCGCCCGTTGCGGACCACGCCCGTGCTTCGCGCGGGCGAAGAAGGCCGCGTCCAGCTCCGGGTTGTCGGGATCGGCCGCGATGCCGGCGTCGATCCGCCGCTCCTCTTCGGGCGAAATGTCGCCCATAGAACGCAGCGCCCGCTCACGCAAGGCGCGATCGTCAGATGCTTTCGGCATAACGTTGGACCTCCCGGGCATTGGCCTTCCGCAAGCTGATGACCCGCAGCCGTTCGCTGCGGGTCGTCCACACCAGGACATGCAGGCGGGGACCGATAAATCCAATGGAGACGAAGCGGGGCTCGCCATAGTCCTGGCGGTCGTCTTCCAACGTCAGGGCCGTATCCCAGTCGAAATCGCGCGCGACGCTGAAATCCACGCCATGCTTCTCGATGTTGGCGGCCCGCTTGTCGTCGTCCCATTCGCACATGGGCAGATTGTAGCTACGGCGCAATGGGACGCAACCAATTCGTAGCTACAATTTGCCAAGTGGTTGCCGCGAAACAAGAACGGCCGGCGGAATGCCGCCGGCCTTGGATTGCTTCGTCGCTGCGCTTCTCGCAATGACGGGGATGGGGACGGTCTGGCCGCCCCCTACTTCCCCCGCAAATCCCGCACCCGCACCGCCTTGCCCTGCGAGCGCGGCACCTCGCCGGGGCGTTTGATCACCACCTTGCAGGTCACGCCGATCAGGCTCTTGATGTGGTGCTGGATGGCCTTGGCGGTGGCGTCGTAGTCGGCGCTGGGCAGGGTCGGCGCCGCCTCGATCTCGGCGGCCAGGTGGTCGAGGCTGCCTTCGCGCGTCACCACCAACTGATAGTGCGGCTCGATGCCGGGGAAGCCCACCAGCACCGCCTCGACCTGGCTGGGATACACGTTGACGCCGCGGATGATCAGCATGTCGTCGTTGCGCCCGGTCACGCGCAGGATGCGCAGATGCGTCCGGCCGCAGGCGCAGGGCTCGTCGGTCAGGCGCGTGATGTCGCGCGTGCGATAGCGGATCATCGGCAGGGCCTGCTTGGTCAGCGTGGTGATGACCAGCTCGCCGGCCGCGCCGAAGGGCAGGGGCTGCATCGTCTCGGGGTCGACGACCTCGAACAGGAAGTGGTCCTCCCAGCCGTGCAGGCCGTTGCGCTGCTCGCACTCCACCGCCACGCCGGGGCCCATGATCTCGGACAGGCCGTAGACGTCGGTGGCGCGGATGCCGAGGCGCTCGTCCAGCTCCTTGCGCATCGCCTCGCTCCACGGCTCGGCCCCGAACAGGCCCACGCGCAGGTTCGACTTGCGCAGGTCCACGCCCTCGTGCTCGGCCACCTCGGCGATGTTCAGCGCATAGGAGGGGGTGGCGCACAGGATGGCGGCGTCGAAGTCCACCATCAGCTGGATCTGCTTCTCGGTGTTGCCGCCCGACATCGGGGTGACGGTGGCGCCCAGCCGCTCGGCCCCGTAATGGGCGCCCAGGCCGCCGGTGAACAGGCCGTAGCCATAGGCGTTGTGGATCACGTCGCCGGGGCGCGCCCCGGCCGAGGCCATCGAGCGCGCCATCAAATCGGCCCAGTTGTCGAGGTCGCCCCGCGTATAGCCCACCACCGTCGGCTTGCCGGTGGTGCCCGACGAGGCGTGCAGGCGGATCACCTGCTGGCGCGGCACCGCGAACAGGCCGAAGGGGTAGTTGTCGCGCAGGTCGGTCTTCACCGTGAACGGAAAGCGCGCCAGGTCGGCCAGCGTCTTCAAATCGTCCGGGGTGACGCCGGCGGCGTCGAAGGCGCGCTTGTAGTGCGGCACGTTGTCATAGGCGCGGCGCAGCGTGTCCTTCAGGCGCTGGAACTGCAACTCGGCCAGCTTGGCCCGCGGCATGGTCTCGGCCTCGGGCTGGAACATGTACTTGACGTCGCCATGCGTGGTCATGGACTTCGGGCCCCTCTCTCTTCTCGATCACGTTGCCGCCGCCGGTCGTTGGCGCCGGCGGCTTGGTTCGTTAGATTCCCTCTTCCGCCCTTCCTTCCGTCACCCCCGCGCAAGCGGGGGTCCATGGCGTGGATTCCCGCTTGCGCGGGAATGACGGACGGGATGCGGTGAGGCCCCCTACCCCGCCGCCGCGGCCGCGTCGGCCGCCGCGAAGCGCTTCAGGAACGCCACCTTGTCGTGCACCGACTTCCGGATGTGCGCCACCTGCTCGGGCTCCAGGTGCTTGTACTTGCCGATCAGCTTCAGATATTCCTCGATCGTGCGCGGCCGGTCCACCGGATGGGTGAAGCGCAGGCCCCGCCCCGGCTCGAACTCCCACAGCGTCACGAAGTTCGACAGCACCTGCATGCGGCAGACCTGGGTGGTCATCGCCGAGGAGAAGCGCCAGCCCGTCGGGCAGGGCGCGTAGACGTGCAGATAGGCCATGCCGTGCTTCGACGCCTCGATCGCCTTCTCCAGCTTGGCGTAATAGTCCTCGAGGAAGGCCGTGGACGCGGTGGCGACGTAGGAGCAGTTGTGCATCATCATCACCACCGGCAGGTTCTTGGCCTCGGTGCTCTTGCCCTTCATCGCCGAGCCGACCGGAGTGGTCGAGGTCCAGGACCCGAACGAGGTGGCGCCCGAGGCCTGCATGCCGGTGTTCATGTAGCCTTCGTTGTCGACGCACACGAACAGCATCTGGTCGTTGCGCTCGGCCGCCCCCGACAGCGACTGGAAGCCGACGTCGGCGGTGCCGCCGTCGCCGGCCAGGGCCAGCATGGTGACGTCGCGGCCCATGCGGTTGTACTGCTTCTTCAAACCCGCCAGCATCGAGGCGGTGTTGGTCAGCAGCGGGTGGAAGATCGGCACCTTGCAGCCGGTCTTGCCGTTGTAGCCCACCGTGCCCATGCCGGGAATGCAGCCGGGCGGCGCCGCCACCACCGTCTCCGGCCCCACCTTGCGCAGGGTGTGGCGGATCAGCAGTTCCGAGTTGCAGCCCTGGCAGGCCGACAGGCCGGGGGCGAACAGGTCCTCCTTGTCGCCGTACTCGTTGAAGATGCCGGCCACCGTCTTGTATTCCAGGGCGCCGTGCGGGCACACCTTGACGCAGGCCGGGTCGCCGTCGCAGGTGTCGCATTTGGTGACGTGGCCGACCTCGGCCTCGAACACGATGCCGGCATAGGCGCAGCCCACCGTGCACAACAGGCAGTTGACGCACTTGCCCCAGTCCCAGTCGATGACGCCGGTGGCCGCGTTCTTGGTCAGCGCGCCGGACGGGCAGTTCATCACGCATTTGGGATCGCCGCACTGGCGGCACAGGGCCAGCTCGTAGACCCCGCCGCCGGCCGGCACGATGCGGATGCGCGACTGCGCCAGGTCGTCCGTGCCCGCCTTGGCCTGGGCGCAGGCGGTCATGCAGTCGCCGCAGCCGTCGCAGCGGTCGGCGTGGAACTGGATGGTGTTGAAACTCTTGCCCACGGCTCCGCTCCCTACCCGCCCCGTCGGGCGTTGCCTGTTCCGTCACCCCCGGGCTTGACCCGGGGGTCCATGGATTGCCGGGTCGAGCCCGGCAATGACGCGACGCGTGTTTCCCGCATCTCTCTTCCCTAGCGCCAGATGCGCGACATCAGCATGCGGCCGGTCTCCAGCGGCCGCGCCACGAAGTCGGCCTTGACCGCCGACAGATCGACTTGGCGCAGCACCAGCTGCCACATGATGCCGGCATCGACGAAGTCGTTGATCGCCGAGACGCCGCGCAGGCGGTCGCCCTCCAGCACGATGCGGCGATAGGACTTGCCGCCCTCGCCCACCGTCTCGTGGACCTCGCGGCCCTCGCCGCCGGCGCTCAGGCCCACCGAGATCGCCTGCTGGCCGAAGAAGGTGTAGGTGTTGAGCGGCACCGAGCCGGGAAACGACTTCACTCCCTCGTCCTCGGCCATGTCCATGCCGGCGATGCGCCCCTGCTCGACGGCATTGGGCAGGATGCCGGCCACCACCTTGGCGCCGTCGTAGAAGCCGCGCGCCTGCGCCACGTCGCCCGCCGCCCAGATTCCCGGCGCGCTGCTGCGCATGCGGTCGTCGACCAGGATGCCGCGGTCGGTGTCGACGCCGCCGCCGGCCAGATAGGCCATCTCGGGCTTGACCCCGGTGCTGACCAGCAAAAGGTCGGCCTCGATGGCGCGGCCGTCGTCGAGGATGACGGCGCAGCCCTGGCCGCGCGGCTCGGCCGCCGTCACCGTGCGGCCCATCTCCATGGTCACGCCCTTGGCGGCGAAGGCGCGCTCGATCATGCGCGCCGCGTCGGGCTCGAAATAGCCGGGCAGCACCTGGGCCTGCATCTCGACCACGGTCACCGCCGCGCCGGCCTTGGCCAGGTTCTCGGCGGCGTGCATGCCGATCAGTCCGGCCCCCAGCACCACCGCGCGCCGCGCCGTGGCGATGGCGTCGCGCAGGCGCACCGCGTCGTCCATGCTGCGCAGCACGTGGAACGGCACCTCGGCCAGCCCCTTGACCGGCGGGATGGCGGGCGCCGCGCCGGTGGCCAGCAGCAGCTTCTCGTAGCGCCACTCGGCGCCCGAGGCGAAACGGGCGGTGCGCGCCGCGGCGTCGACCGCGGCAAGGGTCTCGCCGCGCACGAAGCCGATGGCGTTGTCGGCGAACCAGGCCTCGTCGCGCAGCAGGATGCGCTCGGGCTCGGAGCGCCCGGAGACGACGTAGGGCAGGATGGTCGGCGAATACGGCAGGCGGGTGTCGCGCGTGACCATGGCGAGCGCGCCGTCGGGATCCTGCATGCGAATGGCGGCCGCCGCCTCGAGCGCCGCGTGGCTGCTGCCGACGATCAGGTACTTGCTGTTCCGCATGGGGGCGTCCGTCACTGGTCGTTCTCGTTGACCCACACCGGGCCGTCCGGCACCGCGCCGGTCACGGCCTTGGCGGTGGTCTCGATGATGCGGGCGAAATGCTCGGCCGTGATGTCGGCCCCGGCCAGCCCGCCGATGAACGAGATCGCCGGGATGTGCCGCCCCGTCCGGTACAGCGCCCCCAGCGACTCCTGGTACACCGGGCCGGAGTTCCACCCGAAGCTGACGGCGCGGTCGACGATGCCCACCGCCTTGACCTTGGCGAAGGCGGCGCTCAGCGCCTCCACCGGGAACGGCCGGAAGGTCTTGACCTTGATCAGCCCGACCTTCTCGCCCGCCTCGCGCGCCGCGTCCACCGCGTCCTTGGCGGCGCCGGTCATGCTGCCGATGGTGACCAGGGCGTAGTCGGCGCCGTCGAGACTGTACTCCTCGACAAGCGGCGCATGAAACCGCCCGAAACGCTCGCCCCATTCGGCATGGACCTCGGAGATCACGCGCAGGGCGTTCTGCATGCCGTTGCACAGACCCTTGCGGTACTTGACGAACATCGCCGGTCCGCCGCCGCCGGCGCCGCCGGTCAGGGGATCGACGGCCATCGGCCGCGCCGGATCGAGGGCGACGTGCCAGTTGACGTCGCGCGGCCCGAGGAAGGCGTCGACCTCGGCCTGATCGGGAAGCTCGACGCGCGAGACGCCGTAGGACAGGTAGTTGCCGTCGTGGCAGACGTTGACCGGCAGCATCACGTCATGATGCTCGGCGATCTTGTAGGCCATGACGATGGTGTCGAGGACCTCCTGCACAGTCTCGCAGTAGATCTGGATCCAACCCGCCTCGCGCACCGACATGGCGTCCTGCTGCCCGCCCCACACGCATTGCGGGGTCAACAGGTCGCGGGTGACCAGCGAGGCCACCATCGGCAGCCGCAGGCCGGGGGCGCGGATATAGGGCTCGAACATGAAGGCGAGGCCGGGGCCCGAGGTCGCCGTGTAGGTGCGCCCGCCGGCCAGCGCCGCGCCCTGCAGGGCGGACATAACCGAATGCTCGCCCTCGACGTTCATCAGTTCCGCCTGCAGGCGGCCGTCGGCGATCATCTGCGAGACGTATTCGACCAGCGAGGACTGCGGCGTGATGGGGTAGACCGCGACCACGTCCGGGCGCGCGAGCCCCACGCCCAGGGCCGCCGCCTCGTTGCCGTCGCAGACGATAACGCGCGAGGAATTGGAGATCTTGCTCATCGGCTAGCCTCCCACCTCTTCGACCATGGCGATGGCGCGGTGCGGGCATTCCTGGGCGCACACCCCGCAGCCCTTGCAGACCGCCAGATTGATGTCGAACCAGCGCGGCTTCTCGACGATGCACTGCACCGGGCAGTACAGCCAGCACACCGCGCATTTGACGCATTTCTCGCGGTCGACCACCGGCCGCATCGCCCGCCAGTCGCCGGGCAGCATGGGGCTGAGCACCGTGGCGATGGGCGCCAGATCGTCGGGTATCGTCGACGTGTCGAACGGCTTATGCGACTGACGCTGCATTGACCGCCGCCTTCCTCCTGAGGTCGTAGACCATGGTTTCCTCGTAGCCGCGCTCGACCGCCGCCAGGTTCTGCTTCAGGCCGGCGTCGCGGAAGTCGGCCGCTTCGATCGCGTTCTTCAGCCCCGTCAGCGAGACCATCCCCGTGGTCCTGGCGAACGCGCCCAGCATGATCGAGTTGGTGATGGGCCGCTTGAAGATGTCCAGCGCGATGCTGACGGCGTCGCACAGCCCGACCCGCGCCAGACTGCGCGGCAGTGTCAACTCCTCCAGCGGCCGCTTGGTCGTCTGCACCAGCGTGCCGCCCTCCTTCATGCCGGCGAAGATGTCCACCGCGCGCGACACCGTGGGGTCGATGCAGATGATGCAGTCGGGGTTGTAGATGTTGGTCATGCTGCGAATCTCGCGGTCGTCGCAGCGCAGGAACGCGGCGACCGGGGCTCCGCGGCGCTCGAAGCCGAAAGACGGAATGGCGACCGCGTATTTGCCCTCCTCGACCAGGGCCTGGGCGAGCATGTTCGACGCAAGCACCGCGCCCTGACCACCGCGGCCGTGAAGTCGGATTTCGTACATTCTTTTCAGTCCCAGCCGGGGGCGGCGCCGCCCGCCGGAGTGCCGGCCCCGCGCGTCGGCGCGAACGACACGGCGAAACCCTGGTTGAAGGCGGCGCGCAGGATGATCACGATCTTCATGTACCATCCGCCGGCCAGTCCCATCAATCCCGCCACCACGGCAAGGCCGGGCGCCACCGCCGGCGGCAAGGCGAGGGCCAGGGCGAGAAGCACCGTCGGCACCACGTGGCCGCCCCAGAAGATCAGCGGGTGCGCCTTGCGCAACGCCGCCGAAGCCTTCTTCGGCGCGCCGCCGCGGGCGAGCCGCGCGACATAGGTGCGCCACAGGAGGAAGCGGGCCGCGAGGACGAGGATGAACAGCGGCATCGCCCAAGCCGGCAACGCTCCCGGCATGAGCGAGGCCAGTGCCAGGAACAAGCCGGCCCCTTCGGCAATGCCGGTGGCCATGATCAGGGGAACGATGGTCTCCTCGCGCCAGGCCGGGATCCCGCGCGACGCCTTCAGGATGCGGCCCTGGCAATAGAGAAAGCCCAGGCCGACCACCGCCGCGGCCAGCAGCAGCGACGGCGAATTGAACCATGCCGCCGCCAGTCCAATGGCGAACAGCGGCATCGACACCATCGCCTCGCGCGTCATCCACGACGTCTGGGGATGGAAGAACACGTTGAGGGCCCGCCACGGCCGCCCGATCTCGAGCCACACGCACAGCAGACCGGCGCCCACGAAGGCCAGGCCGATCAGGGCCAGCGGCCACACCAGCCCCAGCTTGAAGCCGGCCAGCGAGGCGACGAGCAGAAAGCCGGTGCCGGTGCCGCCGCCGACGAAGTTGCCGGCGGCGCGAATGTCCCAGTTCCTCTGAAGCCAGGGGGGAACCCCCTCGAACTGCGTGACGCCGCTCATGACCGCTTGTCCCACAGGTAGTGGATGTTGGGTCCGGTCCCCAACTCCTCGTGCATCCGGAACGACTCGTTCTCCTCGAGCAGACGGCTGACGTTGCTGTTCGGATCGTCGAGGTCGCCGAAGTGCAGGGCGCCGGCTATGCAGGAGTTGACGCAGGCCGGCGTCGCCTCGGGATCGACGCCGGGCGTCAGACCCTTGGCCGTGCCCTCGTCGATGCGTTCGACGCAGAACGTGCACTTCTGCGCCACGTTCATCATCTCGGCCTTGAACCGCACCCTCTCGTTCTCGGTGGCGTTGTCGTCGCCATAGGCGAAGGTCGGCTTCGACACCTTGTAGCGCGCCTGATACGGACAGGCCTGGAAGCAATAGGCGCAGCCGATGCAGATGTCGTAGTCGATGGTGACGATGCCGTCCTCGCGCTTGCGGGTGGCGGTGCTCGGGCACACCGACACGCAGGGCGGATCGTCGCAATGCATGCAGCCGACCGGCACGAACACGCGGCGCACGTCGGGGAACTGCCCGATCTCCATATCGAGCACGCGGCGCCACTGAACCCCCGGCGCCGTGGCGTTGGCGTGCTTGCAGGCGGCCGTGCAGGTCTGGCACCCGACACAGCGGCGAAGGTCGGCGACCATGGCCCACTTGGTCATCGGCGCACCTTGCGCAGGAAGACCCGCACCACGTCGGCGCCGGATCCGGTGGCATCGGTCAGATCGAGGTCCATAGGCGTCAGGCTGTTCATGCTGGGCGTATCGAAGTTCTTGGCCAACGGGGTGGCCCAATGGCCGAACTGGCCGATCATCAACAGGGTGTCGGGGCGAATGCCGTGCCTGAGCACGGCCTTGCCGCTGACCGACCGCAAGGTCGAGCCGACCTCGACCAGGTCGCCTTCCTCGATGCCCAGCTTCTCGGCCGTGGCCGCGTTGATGATGACGCCGCGATGACCGGCGACGTTCTCCGCCACCTCGCGAATCATCTGCACGCCCACATTGCCGCCCCAGGCATACTGCATGGAGCGCGCGGTGAGCAGCCAGAACGGGAAGTCCTCGGTCTTGCCCCCGGCCTTGACCACCGCCTTCTCCCACAGGCCCGGGAAATCCTTCCACTTGGGCATCGCCTGGTATTCGGAGAGCTGGTTGTCCCACCAGTGGATGTCGCGCTCGTGCAGTCGGCGGCCGAGTTCGACGCCGATTCGCCACAAACGCTCCTGATAGGGCATCTCGAAACGCAGCCCGGAGTCAACAAGCCGCGGGAACAAATACCATTCGAGCCGCGGGAACGGGGCTACCCGGTAGCCATGCTCCTTGTACCAGTCGAGGCCTTCGGTGGATTCGCCCTCGGTGATCTCGGCGGAGGCCGCGCGGCAGACGGCGTCCCAAACGTCCTCGACGGAGTGTTTCGCCGTCTCGTCGAGGCGGAAGTCCCATCCCTCGCCGTTCAAAGGGATTCCGGCGCCGCCGCGGTTGATGGCGGCGTTGTATGGCTCAAGCAGGCCCGTGCGCTCGGCGAGTTCGGTGGCGATCCAACTGAAGTCGCGCGCGTCGCCGCGCACCCCGGCCACCGGCTGGCGAAGCGCGAAGCCGTGATAGTCCCAGAACTGCTCGATGAACTTGGTGCCGCCGACGCGGATGAGCTGCGTGCTCTCGAGATCGGTCGCGTCCGGCAGCAGGATGTCCGCCATGTGGTTGGTTTCGTCGTGCGTATAGGCGAAGGCGACGACGAAGGGAAACTTGGTCATCGCGTCCGAAACCTGCGGCGTGTCCCAGAACGAGATGGCCGGATTGGTCCGGTAGATGAACCACACGTCGGGAAGGCTGTGCTGAGGCCAGCCCTTCGGCGGGTTCTTGACGAACATCCACGCCAGATGGGTTGGGCCCAAAGCCTGGCTCCAGGCGGTGTTGGCGGCCAAGGGCACCAGCATCCGATAGCCGTTGCGGGTGGTTGGGCTGGACTTCCAATGCTCGGCGTCGGTGGCGTTCATGGGATAGTCCATGAAGCCATCCGCCCCAGGCCGTACGCTCGACAGGCGCGCGAAGCCCGACCGATTGAGGCGCACCGTCGTCCCCAACGTGCCTCCAGGCACCTCGAGGCCGCCGACGAGGCAGGCGATCATCGTACGCGCCCAGCAGCACTCGTATCCGCCCCAGCCGTTACTGACCGTCTTGCCGAGGGTGATCGCCACCGGCCGGTAGGGCAGCACGCGACCGTCGACCTCGACGGTCGCCCCGACCTCCGCGTGATCAAGGTAATCGTTGGCGATGCGCCGGATGGTGGTGGCCGGCACCTCGCAGACGCTTTCCGCCCACTCCGGCGTGTAGGGCCGGAGGTGATCCAGGAATTGCGCGAAGCCGGGGCTCACCGTCGTTGAGGTATGCTCCCAGGCGTCGTCATCCGCACCGACCTCGATCCCCGAGGCGACGAACGCCCCCTCGAGTGCGGGCTCGATCCCGGGCATGTCGAAAGGCACGGCCGCGCCGCGAATAGTGTCCCACACCAGGGGTTTGCGGCTTTCGGGATCGCGCAGGTAGAAGCCATTGGGCGCCACCAGATAGCCGGACGCGGTATGGTGCTTCAGGAAATTCAGATCGAGATCCTGCCGCGGCCGCTCGTGAAGCATCACGTTCATCATCGCGAACAGAAAGGCCGCGTCGGTCTTCGGCTTGATCGGCACCCACTCGGCGGAACAGCCGGCAGTGACCGACAGATGCGGCTCGACCTGGATCCTCGTCACGCCCCGCGCCCGCGCCTCGGCGTGGCGGTACACCCCGCACACCCCGCCCGAGGCTTCGATGTTCGCACCGAACGAGACGACGTACTTGGTGTGCGGCGTGTCGGGGCAGACGGTGAAGGCGCGGTGCCACAACTCTCCGTAGAGGTGTTCGGAGTGATAGCACTTCACGCCCTGGCCGCTGCCGAAGCTGAAGTCGATCACCTTCCAGGCCGCGAGAAACGCCGGGAAGGTGCCGAGATAGGACTGCGGCGTGCCGCCGCCGCCGAACGACGCGGCGACGCGTGGAAAACCGCTCTCGTCGAGCACGTTGCCCGAGGCCTTGATGGCGTTGAGCTTGGCGGCGATGGTGTCGAGGGCCTCGTCCCAAGAAATGGGCACGAAGCCGGGATCCTCGTCCTTGCCCTTGCGCGGATTGGTGCGCTTCATGGGCGTGAGGACGCGGTTCGGATTATAGGTCTTCTGAACCAGCCCGAAGGCCTTGACGCAGACCTTTCCGGCGGCGGGATGGATGTCGGCGGCCTCGAAGTTCGGCTCAACCTCGGTAGCCACACCGTCAACAACCTTGACGGTCAGCAGGTCAGGGCCGGCCACGCATTGGTAGCAATAGGTGGGGACCTTCCGGACCTTGGCGGCCGCCGTCATGGATGTCACCCCTGCTTGGCTTTGGCGGCCTTGGCGAGCAGACGCTCCTTGGTCTTGGCGACATCCACGACGAAACGGGAATGGCTGCCTTTGCAGATCTTGTCCACCGGGTCCGACGCATCGATCGACAGGGTGACCGCACGCCCCTTGACTTCACTGACCGTGACGGTGATCTCGACGGCCATTCCCAACAGGGTGGCGGCCATATGATCTATTTCAATCCGGGTGCCGACGGTATCCTCACCTGTATCGAGATGCTCGAGCAGGAAGTCCCGGCAGGTGATTTCGATGTCGCGCACCAAATCCGGAGTCGCATAGACGCGCCCCTCTTCGCCCATGAAGTCGATGGTGCGACCGCGATCGATGACGAAACGCCGCGTCGTGGAAACCCCGGCCTTCAAGCTATCCTTCATTCCGCCCCTCCCTGTCACGGGGCTCCGACCGCGGGCCGCGCGCGCGGCTTCCGCCAGGGCCGAAGCCTGACCTAGCATTTGCGACATTCTAGTACCGAAAAACGCATTTTCGCAATCACGAAGTGATACTGTTTTCACGGAATTTCGGACATTTTTGAATTGTATTGACCGGCACAGGGGGCGGTGCCCCGCCGCGTTTCGTCTTGTTGCCCGGCTGTCCCTCTCGTAACCTGTGACTCTATCAGACTGGGGGGCGCCAATGACGGCGACTCGGGAATTGACAGGTGTCCGGCGCGGCGTCTCACGCGCCGAGAACACGGATGACGCCGTCGAAGAACTCTTCGCGCAGATTTTCCAGCCCAACGCCTCCCTGGCCGTCGTGTTCTGCTCTCCGAGGCACGGAACCGCTGCGCTCGAGCGCGCCTTGCGCGAACGTTTCGCGGGCATTCATCTGATCGGCTGCACGTCGGCAGGCGAGATAACGCCCGAGGGATATCTCGACGGCGTCGTCACCGGTTTCAGCCTGTCGGCGGATGAGTTCGTGGCCGTATCGCGGCGCATCGACAACCTCGAGTCATTCTCCCTCATGGATGGCTACAGCGCCACGCAGTCCCTGCTTTGGAAGCTGGAAAAGGCCGCCCCGGCCGCCACGGCGCAGAATACCTTTGCGCTGTTGCTCATCGACGGCCTCAGCATGAGCGAAGAGCGCGTGGTCAGCGCCATCGGCCCGGCGCTTGGCGACATTCCGCTGTGCGGCGGTTCCGCGGCCGACGACCTTTTGTTCAAGGAGACCCTGCTCTTCCACGACGGCGGATTCCACAGGCGGTCGGCGGTCCTGACCCTGGTGCATACCCGCCTGCCCTTCCGGGTGTTCACTACCCAGCACTTCGTCGGCACCGACCGCCGGGTGGTCGTCACCGGAGCGGACTCGGCGCGCCGGGTGGTCACCGAACTCAATGGGCGGCCGGCGGCGCAGGAATATGCACGCTATCTCGGAATTCCCGCCAGAAAGCTCGACATCGCGTCGATGGCCCGCGGACCTCTTGCGGTCAAGGTCGGCGGAGCCTCCTACACGCGGGGCGTCGAAATGGTCAATGACGACGGCAGCCTGACCTTCGCCTGCGCGATCGACCAAGGCGTCATCCTGAACATCGCCCAGGGCACCGACCTCGTGGCCAATCTGGTCGACCTGTTCGCCACGCTCGAGGATCAAATCGGAAAACCACGTCTAATCGCGGCGTTCGACTGCGCCCACCGCAAACTGGAAGTCGCCGAAAAGGGGCTATGGGACCCGGTCTCCAGGCTGTTCGCGGCGAATGGCGTGATCGGGTTTTGCAGCTTCGGCGAACAGTTCAACGCGATGCACATCAATCATTCGTTCACCGGTGTGGCGTTCGGCGCGGAGCGGCAAAGCCTGAGCAGCGTCCTGTCCTCGGGACCAGGGTCGCCCTGGAACAGCTTCGCCCTTCAGCCGCCGCCTTTACCGGCGAGCGACGAAGCCAACGAATACCCGCTCGGCGATGCGATCGAAGTCGACAACGCGAACAAGATGGTGCGCGTTCTCATGGAACGCCTGGAGCGAAACATCGACCTGCGCGGCGATACCTATTCGCTGTTCCAAAACGCCATCATCATGGAAGACATCATCCGCAAGCGGACCACCGAACTGACCATCCTCAACAAGCATCTGACCCGGGAACTGGCGAGGCGACGGGAGATGGAGGAGGCTTTGCGCATCGCCAAGCATCAGGCCGAGCAGGCGAACCACAGCAAGTCGCGCTTCCTGGCCGCCATCAGCCACGATCTCCAGCAGCCGCTCAACGCGGCGCGGCTTTTTCTGGGCACCATCGCCGAGAACGAGACGTCCGAGGAGAACGCGATGCTCGTCGAGCGGATCGAGGAGTCGCTCAAGACGGCCGACGATTTGCTTGGCGCGCTGCTCGACATCTCGCGTCTTGACGCGGGGGCGATGCCTGTCGAGCGCTCCACCTTCCCGCTCGACGGCCTTCTCACCCAACTCGCGGCCGAATACATGCCGCAGGCGGCGGCGTGCGGGATCGAACTGCGCTACGTACCGACGTCGCGCACCGTATGCACCGACCGCCGCCTCCTGCAGCGCGTGCTGAGAAATTTCCTGAGCAACGCCGTCCGCTACACCGCCGAAGGAACGATCCTCTTGGGTTGCCGGCATGGCGGCGACGGCCTGTGGATCGAGGTCTGGGATACCGGGGTGGGCATTCCTGAGGACAAGCTTTCGGAAATTTTCCAGGAATTCCACCAGTTGCGGAACCTGCCCGCCGCACGCGGCCGCGGCGCCGGTCTCGGATTGGCGATCGTCGATCGCATCGCGCGCATGCTGGGCCTCACCGTGGAGGTGAAGTCGCGACTTGGCAAGGGATCGGCGTTCCGCATCCTCGTTCCATACGGCACGACGCCTGGCGGCGAAGAGCCAGCCGACGACCCGCGCCCCAAGGACGACCAGGGAGTCCTGGACGGAAAAGTCATCATCGTGGTCGACGACGACCCCGACATTCTCGATGCGATGGGCGTACTTCTTGCGACTTGGGGCTGCACGACGGTTCTGGGGACCGACACGGCCGAGGTACTGGAGAAGCTGGCCGTCCTCGAACGCCGGCCCGATCTCGTCATGGCCGACTACCATCTGGGCGACGACCTTTACGGCACCGCGGTCATCGACACCTTCCAGGCCGCCTACGGCGAAGACCTGAAGAGCATATTGATCACCAGCTATTACGACGCGCCCATCTTCGACCGGGTCGAAGGGCGACCCTTCCGCGTGATGCGCAAGCCGGTCAAGCCCGCGCAACTGCGCTCGATGATGACCTATCTGTTGAGTCCGCCGCCGTAATCAGCGACGGGAGCGGCGCCACTCCGCGACCGTGACCACGAGAGCGCCCAGGATAAGCGCCGACAAGCCGACCCACAGCCACGTCACCAGCGGGAATGTCTTGACCACCAGCGGCACCTCGGTGGTTTGGCGCAGCCCGTCCCCCGGTTGTCCCGCCGGTGCCTCCAGGTACTCGACGGCCGGAAACCAAACCTGGAGGTCACGCCACAGGCCGCGATGGATGACCGGATGCATCATCCGCGCCTTGCCACCGGCAAACCGCGCATAGCGATAATCGATCATCTCGCACATAACCCGCACCGACCCCTGTCCTTCAACCCCCGGCGGCACGGCGTCGCGATAAACCGTGTGGCCGGTGCCCTCGCTCACCACCCTGCCCCCCTCGGTCACCGAGAAGTGGACGCTTGTCCGCGCCACGAACGCAGGGCCCGGACCACCGTCCGAGACCGTTTCTTCGTCAGCCAGGGCAACGGCGACGGAAATGCCGTCCGGGAAACGGATGGTCCGCCCGAAATCATCCGGATAACGGATCATTTTCTGGGCGTAGGTATCGTTCACGGTGGCCGCCAGGAACGCGACGAGGGCCACCACCGCACCCAGATGCAGGACCGCGAGCGGCAGATAGTAGGCCACGGCCTGGCGGCGCAGGCCCTTGGTCTGCACCCGCCAAACGGCCCATGCCATGGCTGCGACGGCCAGGAACGTCATGGCGCCGATCAGAGCGTCCAACCAGGGCAGGATGGCGACCGTCTTGCCCGATGTCATGCCGTCGCCCGAATACAGGCCGGCAAAGGGCTTGAACACGAGCGCCAAGGCCAGAACGATCGCAGCGGACCCGGCCGTCGCGGCCCACCGCCAGCGGCGGCTCGCAATCGGCAAAAAGAAATGTCCCCCGACGAAGCCGATGGCTATGCCCATTGGCGCCATCCAGCGGTTGACGGAAAAGTTGTTCACGTCCCACTGCGCATAGGCCCGCCGAAGCTCGGCGATTTCCTCGCCCGGCGCCCAGCGCACCAGCGTCTCGAAGAAGGGCTTCAGTTCGGCCGGGCGCGGCAGGCCGAGATAGCTGCTGACATAGGCCTCGAGCAGATGATACCCGGCCACGGCCCCGGTGGCCGCCAGCAGCAGCGCGGCGAAATAGACCATCCTGGTTCCGGAATCGTAGGTCGCGCCCGCCCGGGGCCGCCGTCGCCCCGCCATCAGCGCGCCCAGCAGCGCGAGAACCAGGACCACCGCGCCCGCGATGAGCAGAGGCTGGGACGTATCGCCGACATAGCGGTGCGACGACGCGAGGGTCGGGCTCCGCGCCACCGCCATCGAAACCAGCGACAGGATCGCCGCCACCATTCCCAGCACGGGATGCAGGCGTGGAAAGTAGCCGCTGGCGTGATAGCGGCGCAGCGTGTGCAGATGCGCCGTCGCCGCCGCCCACACCAGGAAGATGCTGGTCTGCACCGGATCCCAGTGCCAGAACTGCCCGAAGGTCAGGTCCTCGTACGACCACCACATTCCGGTCGCGAGGCCCAGCGACAGTGCGAGCCAGCCGATCCGGCTCCAGCGTGCGGCGATCTCGCGCCACTCGCCGCCCCCCTTCGCCAGCGCCTCCAGCGCGGCTCCGACCGGCAGCAGGAAACAGCCGTATGCAAGGAAGATGGCCGGCGGGTGAAAGGCCATCCACACCCGCATGAGATGGGCGTTCATCCCCATGCTCGCGGCCTTGGCCAGTTCGTCCGGTCCGGTCTGGACGAACGGGCTCCAGATCACTGCGCCGCAGGCCAGTGCGGCCGCCACCGCGATCGCTCCCGGACCCGCCCAGCCGCGGCGGCGCGCCAATCCCGTGGCGCCCAGAGCGGCCAGCGCCGCCATGAGCAGCAGCGCCCCCTCGTCGCCGCTCCACAGTCCGGCCAGCTTTAGATACCAGGGCAGCGGCGGCGCACTGTAGAGCCAGACGTAGCGATAGGCGAAATGGTCGAGGAAGAAATGGAGCACGAGCGCCAGCGTCGCGGCGACAAGCACCGCCGCGCCCGCCCGCAGGGCAAGGCGGCGCCCTTGCCCTGCGGCCAGCGCCGCTGCCATGAGACCGATCGCCGCCAGCACGGCCCAACGCTCGATGCCCTGACCGAAAGCGACGAAAGCCGCCGTCAACGGCACGGCGAGGGCCCAGACGATCACGGAACTAGCCAATTTCGGCGCCTTTGCACTCGCGTCCGCGATAGTGGGCCATTCCGTCGAGAAAACCGCGCGCCGCCGACGCCGAGGCGATGCGCCCGTCGACCAGGGCGCGGGCCAGAATGCCACACGCATGCCCGACGGCGAAGCTGGCCCCGCCGATCGGGCGGTCGCCCAAGTTCGCCGGCGGCCTGGGGCAGGCGCCGAATTCGGCAACCCGGTTGTAAAGGGTGGAAATCTGTCCGAGACCGCAGCGGGCGTCTCCGGTCACGGCGATGACCTCAGTATAGCTGGACGGAAAGACGGGCGCTCCGCGGGCCGGTGCCGCCCCAACCAGGATGATTCCGGCGCGCGCGGCCTCTTCGCAGGCGTAGCGCAGGACGCCCCTGTCGCCGCGCAACCCAAAGCTCATGCTCACCAGTCGCGCGCCTTCGATACGTAACCAGTCGAGACCGGCGGCGGCGGCCGCCGCCGTGGTCGTCGCCCCGCCGCTGAAGATTTGCGCGTTGACCACCTCGACTTCGGGGGCCGCTTCGAGCACGAGGCGGGCGATCGCGGTGCCATGGCCGATCAGGTCGGGTTCGGCCGCCCCGCGTTCTATTTCGCCCTCGGGCCCGAGGGTGAAGGCCGCCGATGCGACGGCCCGCGCGGCGACCGCGCCGGCGAGCCCGCTGTCGAGAATACCCACCTTTACCAAGGTCATGTGCCGGTGTCCGCCCATCCCGCCTGAGCGACCTCCACCAGCCGGCCGTCGCGCAGTTCCACCACCCTGTCGGCACCCGCCAGCACCTCCGGCCTGTGGCTGACCACGATCCTGGTTCGGTCGGCGAACAGTCCGTCCACCTCGGCGTTGAGCCGGACCGCCGCCTTGGCGTCGATCCCCGTCACCGGTTCGTCCAGGATGAGCACGAGGGGATCGGCCAGGAGCGCCCGCGCCAGCGCGATGCGCTGGCGCTGTCCGCCCGACAGAGCCGTACCGCGTTCCCCCACCGGCGTATCGTAGCCCTGCGGCAGAGCAGACACGAACGCGTCGACCTGCGCCACGGCCGCCGCCGCGCGCAGCCGCTCCGACCCTACACCATCGAGGCCGTAGACGATGTTCTCGGCGATCGTGCCCGGCATCACGGGCGCGTCTTGGCCAAGAACGGCCACGCGCCGGCGGACGTCGGCGATCGAGAGTTCCTTGAGATCGACCCCGTCGAGCAATATCCGCCCGTGCTGGGGGTCATAGTGACGATGCAAGAGGTCCACCAGGGTCGACTTCCCGGTCCCCGAAGCCCCAACGATGCAAACCTTGCCGCCCGCCGGCACGATCAGCGTCGCGTCCGAGAGAATCTGTCCCTCGCGGTCCGGATAGGCGAAGCTCAGCCCCTCGATCCTGACCTCCCCACGCGCCTCGGCCGGCAATTCACGCGGTGCCGCCGGCGCCGCCACCGACGGCCGTTCCTCCAGAAGCTCGGCCACTCGGCGCAGGCTGGCCCTGGCGCGCTGCGCGCCGACGTAGAGGCCCAGCAGCGTCTGCAACGGCCCGGTGGCACGGCTGAGGTAGATGGTGAAGGCAATGAGGCTGCCGATCGAGAAGGCGCCGTCGATGACCATCAGCCCACCAACCACGAAAACGGCAGCAGTGCTGACCGAGGTCATCAAGCCTGGCCCGCTCGCCGCCGCGAAATTGACGATCTGCGCGCGCAGCAGGTCACGGAGATAGTCCGCGTTGAGCCCGGCGAGCCGCCGCGACTCGCGGTCTTCCGCGGCCGCCGACTGGACGAGTTTCATGCCCGTGATGGTGTGGACGAGGAACGAGGAGATTCCTCCGGCCCGCTCGCGAAGGGCGATGGCGGATCGTTCCACGACCGGCCGCATCCGGCGCAGGAACAGGTACTGGGCCGGCAACAGCACGAAGGCGAGCAGCGAAAGCTGCGGGCTGAGTTGCAACATGATGGCCAGGGCCCCGGCCAGCATGATCATGGCGTTGACCGCGCTCAAAGGCCCGTCCACCGCAAAGCGCTGGATCTCGCCGACGTCGCCGTCGAGGCGGCTGATGATGTCGCCGGCGCTGCGCCGGGCGTAGAAGGCGGGCGACAGCCGCTGCAGGTGGCGGTAGACGCTTTCCCGCATGTCGAACAGGATGTCGGCCGAAACCCGCACATAATACAGGCGATTCCAGGCACCGAATCCGGCGCTCAGAAGCCCCGCGGCGACCATTGCCACGGACAGCCACACCAGCAGGTTAGCGTCGCCGGCGATCAGCCCGTCATCGACGAGCATCTTGGTCACGTAGGGCTGGATCAGGCTGAACGCGACCCCGATGAGGGACAGCAGGAGCGCCACGAGAAGGCGCGGCCAGCGAGGCCACACGAATCCGAGCACCCAGCCGGTGGACTGCTTGTCCTCGATTGTCGGCGGCTTCCCTGCCGCGATCATGTCCGCTCCGCCATGCCGACTGCTGCCGCTCCCGCGCGGGCGGGGCTCGGTGCCACGAAGGGCGGTCGCCCGTGGAGGCGCCGCCCCATCGCGCTCAGCGCTGAATCATGCGCAGACCACCGGCCCCCATGTCGTAGCAGCCGGGCAACTCGATCGTCGCCAGACGATCCAGGGTCTCCGCCGAATGCACGCCGATGTCGCACATCGTGCCGCCGACATAGACCTCCTTGCCGTCGCTCGAGATGTTCACCGCGTAATAGGTATGCGGCAACTCGATGCGCTTGACCAGTTCGTCCTTTTCCAGATCGATCTTGGAAAGCTGCGTGTAGACCCCGAATGCCTCCTTGCGATTGGGACTCACGACGGACGAGAAGATGATCGCCGATGTGTTCTCGAAGTCGTCCATGACATACTCGCCGGTCTTGAGATCCAGCGTCAGGATGCCGGTCTTGAAGGCCTCGGGATCGGCCATCGGATCCTTGTCGGTGCGGGCGTAGAAATACGGCGTCGAGAAGACGTTGGTCTGCTCGAACAGCGGCCAGAAGTCGAGGATGTCGGGGGGCGACGCGTTGGCGCGATCCCAACCCTGGATCTTGTGCTCGCCTTTGATCTTCCCGGTCTTGGGATCGATCATGTAGAAGTCCCAGCTCATCGCGTAGAGGGTCTGGCCGTCCTTCGACATGGCCAGCATGTTGACCCGCCGGGGCGCCGGGAAAGTCCGCACGGGCTTGGCGTCCATCCCCGACGCCGTGTCATAGACGGCGATCTGGGTGGGCAGGACCTCGTACTCGCCGAGGCCCAACTTGACCGAGGTCTGATGGACGAAGAGCTCCTTGCCGTCGGGGCTGATGTCCATGGACAGGACACTCTTGGTGCGTACCTGACGGCTCGTGGAAAAGTCGGTGCTGAACACCGGCTTTCCGGATTCGAGATCAAGGCCGACGACGCCCCCCCATTGATTGGTCATCAGATAGGCGATCTTGCCGTCCGGCGAAGGCACGGTCTGCACGATCCCCCCCGAGCCGGGCACGTCGTACACGCGCTCGACCTTGCGGGCGCCCGGGTCGACGAGAAACAGCTTGTTGCCCTTGGTTCCGGTGAGGATGTAATCCTTGGCGTCCGCCGACGTGGCTCCGGCCACCGCCAGCGTCGCGGCCATCAGGCCGATGATGGAGCGTTTCATAACCCCTCCCTCTCGAATTCTTTTTGCGGTCATTTCTTCGGGAACACGGCGTCCAACACCCGCCAGTCGCGGGCGGCCGAGGGCGCGTTGGCGTTCCAGTCGGGATAGGTGTTGATGGTGTCCGGCACCTGGGCGGGCCACCAGCAGGGATCCGAGCAGCCGTACAGGTCGGCCTCCATCGGGGCGCAGAGGGCGGCCACGCTGCCGAAGGGGTCCACTTCCCAGCCCGGGTCCAGCGTCGCCGTGCAGCCGACGATGGTCTGCATGGCCGCCACCTCCTCGAGCTTGCCGCCGTCGACCGCTTCCTCGACCAGTCCGGCCTTCTTGTTCAAGGGCTTGAGGTGCTTCATCGGTTTCCCCTCCTCGGAGCAACGTGTCGCGTGATGAACGCGGGATTGCCGCGCATGATTTCGGAATAGATCCCGATCCCGAATTCCACCCAATCCCGCATCAGGTTGCAGTAGTGGTCGTTGGGATGCATGGGGTCGCTGTATTTCGAATAGGCCTCGTGATAGCAGCCGCCAGCGCACAGGCGGCGGATCCAGCAGGTGTCGCAGACCGTCCCGCTGCGGTTGGCGGCGCCCTCGAGAAAATTGGCAAGGCTGCCCTTGTCCCAGCCGGTCTCGACGTTGCCGAACGTCGGAACGTCAGTGCCGGTGAAGCGATGGCAGAGATTGACTCCGCCCGCCTTGTCCACCGCCACCATGCCAAGCCCCGCCCCGCAGGGAAGCGTCTTGCTGGTGCCCTCGCTCAGGTCGGTGATCAGTTGGTGCATGTTGCCGAAGCCGATGTTTTCGTCCCGCAGCGCCGCTTCGAGATAGCGGCGCCCCAGTGCCTTCATGCCGACGAAGACGGATTCCAGTTCGTCGCCGCTGAGGTTGAACGCCGACATCGCCCCCGCCGTGACCGGCGCAAATCCCACCTCGAAGAAGCCGAGCTCCTCCACCACGTGACGGTGGATCCCGACGATGTCGGTTACGCCGGCGGTGAGCGTGACCCGCGCCCCGACCGGACGGGAACGGTACCGCGCGAGCAGCATGCGGGCCTTCTCGGCGACCACGTCATAGGTGCCCTTGCCGCCCACCGTGCGGCGGTTACGGTCGTGAAGTTCGCGCGGGCCGTCGATGCTGACCGTGAGCCCGAACCGATGGGCGTCGAAATAGTCGATCAGCTCGGGGGTGAGCATCACCGCGTTGGTGGTGAGCGAGAAGTCGATCCGCTTGCCCTGTTCCCGCCCCCGAACCTCGGCATAGTCCACGACGTCCCGGATGAGCGGCATGTGGGTCAGCGGCTCGCCGCCGAAGAAGACCACGTTCACGCTTCGGCGGTCGGCCGCCTCCGCCAGCAGCAACTCGACGGCCCGGATCGCCGTGTCCAACGACATGCGTTCGCCTTGCGCCGGACTCGCCAGGTCCTCCTTGTAGCAATAGGTGCAACTGAGATTGCAGCCTGTGTTGACGTTGAGGACGACGGTGCTGAGCGGAAACTCATTGATCCGCACGGGTTGGACCGGAAGCCGGCCATGGCCCTCGCCGATTATGCGCAGGTTGAGCAATTCCTGGAGCGTCTCGACGACCGTGGCCGGCTCGTGGCGACCGTCGAAACGCGCCCGGATATCGCCCTCACTCACCTCGTCCCTGTTCTCGAACAGGTCGAGGATTTCGGCGCCCAGCCCGTCCAACTCGAACAGGCTGCTCGTGGGAACGTGGAACAGGACCCGCCGCGCCTCGACGCTGAAATTGCGGACGTCTTCCCTAACCAGTCGAAGCGTGGTCATGACGGCCTCCTGTCGGCTCTCTCCGTCAACGGATCGGCGGGTCGTTCCAGCGCTGTACCGTCACGATCAGGCGCCCCTCCCCTTCGACGGTGGCGCCCCCGTCCTTGACCGCCGCCTTGATGAGAAGGTCGCCGACGTTGTTGGTGCCATAGGCGCGCTGCGGATTGGGACCCGCGCCGGCCGGCATGAACAGGCCGTTGGCCTCCATCGCGCCGGCGAATTTGGCATCCTCCATCTGTTGTGCGACCTCGCCGTTGTTGTCGAACGACCAGGAAGCCGGCATCGGGCCGATACGGACGTCATCGTCCGTTCCCGGCTTGCCGTCCGGACCGTTGATGTAGCCGACCGCCTCGAATTGCGCCGGAATTTTCGGGGTCTTGCCGCCGTTGCCGCCGACGCGCGCGATCGCGAACGCGGGCTCGACCCGAACGGTATCCACCGACCGGTAGACCGCGAAGATGCCCTTGCCCTTGGCCTGGCCGCTGGTCACGTCGCGCAGCCCCGGGGCGGCGTCGGGCGCGGCCTTGACGTCGACCACCACGTGATCGGCGCCCTTGGCCACCACCTGCGCCGTCACGCCACGCCCAAGGTCGATCGATGGGCCGAGGCCGGCGCCCCAGACCGTGACACGCGCCGTTTCGCCCGCCTTGACGTAGGGGCGGCTCATGCCGAGCACGGCCGTGGAGCCGTCGCGCACCGCCGTCATCGTGCCGCCGATCTCGCTGACGTCCAGGAACCACCGGCCGCGCATCGACTTGCCGTCCTTGGACACGGCGAAGACCTCGCTGACCTCTTCGTTGCCGAGCTTGGCGGTGCCGCGCCACTCGTAGCCGGTATAGACGATCGACTCCCCGGCACCCTTGAGCGGCTTGCCGTCGGCGGTCATCAGGTCATAAGAGACGGCGTAGGTGTCCTGCCCCGTCTTCTTCACCACCATCGTCCCACCGTAGGAGCCAACCCCGGGACGATGTCCGGCGACACGCCAGGTTCCGTCAAGCGGAGCCTTGGGCTGCTTGAGCCAATCGCCCCATGCCTTGGTTTTCAGCGGGAACATCTGACCCAACTGCTTCGGAGTTTCGGTCGAAACGATCTCCCACCAGCGACGGTCGCGCGACATCGCCTGATATTCCGCCGTCGGCCATTGGCCGAGATGGAAATGCGCCAGCTTGAGCCACTCGTTGGCTTCGCGCCGTTGCAGGGCGATTCGCGCGAAGCTGTGGCACCGCGCGCACAACGTGCCGACGTCGCCGTCCGCGGGAATGTCTTCGACGATATTGGGGGTGCGCTCGAGGATGTAGCGGTAGGACGCCGTCTCCTCCGGAGCCAGACCCTGGCGATCGGCAAGAAATTTGACCAGCGCCCTCTGTTCTTCCGGAGACGTCTTGACGCCGTGCATGATGTCCATGCGTACGATCGTCATGTGCCAGCCTTCCGGGGTTTTCCGCATATTGGTGATACGGTTCAGGCCGCCGTCCGGAAGGCGCTCGTGGCATTCCGCGCACCGCGCCTTCAGCACCGCCTCGGCATCCTGGGCGGCGGCGCCCCCGGCCGCCAGCGAGCCCCACAGCAACAGGCCAGCCCCGGCAAGGGCGCGAAGACCCCAATCCAGCTTCAGCATGACATTCCTCCCTCCAGGATCCGTGGTCGCCCGCGTGCCGCAGCACGGCACCCTTATGGTCAGCGCCCGGAGCCGATTTCGCAGTGGTCAGTGGCGCGTGGCTTTGACAGCTCGAACCCGTTTATAATTTTATCAACTAATAAATGACGGAACGCGATCCGACCTCCTAATGCTTCCCTATTCTTTGGCCGATTGAAAATTGGCATTACGGCTCGGTGGTTCGCGATTCGCCTAGTCCATTGGTATCAGGACCGCCTTCACATCATCCCGGACGGCTTCATCCGGTTGGCAGCGACGATCGCCTGCGCCCGACTTGAAACCCTCAACTTCCGCAGAATGGCCGAGATGTGCGCCTTGGCGGTGATCTGGCTGATGTCCAATTCGCGGGCGATCTCCTTGTTCGATTTGCCCTCGGCCAGAAGCTCGAGGACCATCATCTGGCGCCGCGTCAGACAGCAGAAGTCGTCGTCGGGCTGATCGGCCCGGGGATGGGGTTGGGCGTCCGATAAGACCTCCGGCGGCAGATAAGTGCCGCCGGACAAAATGAGGCGGATGGCGCTGGCCATGATCTCCTTGGGCGAGGACTTGGGAAGGAACCCCGCCGCCCCCAGCCGCATCGCCTGACGCACCGATTCCGCGCTGTCGAAGGCGGAGACGACGACAATCGGCGTCGCGGGCGTCCGGTTGCGAAGGGAAACCAGGCCGGAAAAGCCCTCGACCCCAGGAAGATAGAGGTCAAGAAGGATGAGCGCGTAGTCGTCGTCCGAGACGGCGGCTAGGGCTTCCTCTACGCTGCACACTTCCGTGCAGGCGAGGTCGGTGAACATCTTCCCCAATACGTGGATCAGCGCCTCGCGAAAAAGCGGATGATCGTCGGCGATCAAGAATCTGTGCATGGCCGGACCGAAACCCCTCCCTCTTGCTTCCGTGCCCGCCGTCTTGTTTTCGCGGTTCGGGCGTTTCCTCGAGCCTATGCCTGGGCACCCCCGGCAGCCAGCATCGATCTCTCCTCGGTTGCGGGACTGAGAGTGCTCAGCACTTCGCGGTAATAGCACATGTAGCCGCTGCCGCAGAGATCCGGCCGCTTGCGCAAGCCCTGGGCGAAGGCCATCGTCCGCAACTCGTCGCCGCCTGCCGCACGCATCCGATCGCGCACCGACCGCACCAGTTCCACGCTCTTCAGCTTGCGCGGCGTCGCCGCCTCGCGCCCGGCGATCTTGACCGAATGAAGGCCGGCGGCGGCCAGGCGCGGCATGGCGCATACGCCGCATGGCCCGAACGGATACCCCTCCTCCGTCACCGAGAAGCCACAGCCGAAGCGGTACCATAGCCACCGCCGGTAGCCCTCTTCGTTTCGCTCGATCGCCGCGGTGTCGACCGGCTTGCCGTCGGTCCGCGTATACTTTCCCTCCCACTTGTCCAGGCAAATCGGCCCGCCCAGACGCCCTGGGAGATGGATGGTGTGGCAGGTGCCCTCCTCGAACACGCAGCCGTCGTTGAGCACGAAGGCCTCGAACTCCATCCCCGGCACTGCGCGCACCACCTGCTCGATCTCGCTCAACGTGACGTCCCGCGGAAAGATGATCCGGGTGGCGCCCAGCCGCTCGTAGAACGCCGCGGCGGCGGCGTTTCGGCAGGACAGAATCGAACTGACGTGAATTCCGAACCGATATCCGCCGGCTGCCAGCAGACCGAGCAGAGAGACGTCGCCCACGATGACGGCATCGCCCCCCATGGCGTCGAAACGCCCCGCCAAGTCCAGCAGGGCATCGAGCTGTTCGCCGGCGTAATGCTGGGCGTTGAGGACGAGGAACATCTTGCTGCCGCATTCATGCGCCGTCTCGACCGCCTCGGAAAGATCGTCGAAGCTTTGCAGGTTGCCGAAGATGCGGCGGTTGGTTGCCGAGGTGCGGAACCGGTCCACCCATTCCCGCGGCACCACGCCGCAGTAGAACTCGTCGGCGCCGGCGGCCGCCAGGGGCCTGATCTCGTCAATTCGACTGATTGGCGCCGTGATCTTCATTCCAGTCTCCGGACAAGACGACCCGATCGATCCAGCCATCGCCGACCGCCGCCATCACCGCTTCGCCCATATCGGACGAATGCCGATAAAATACCGTGTTGCCCCGCTGAAAGGTGGGCAAGTCATTGGCCGCCATGTCGGCTGGCCGCGACAGGCTGCCGACATAGGACAAGCACTCCTTGCGGCAGGCGTGACCGGTCGCGAACTTCTCCGAGTCGGCCAGATGCAACGATCCAATCTTGCAGGCGCGCCCTTTCACCGAGTAGCCGAACGGCAGGTGCACCGAAACCTCCAACCCATCGCAGCGAAAATCGGTGACATCGGCAAAGGGTGGCACGTCGAGCTCGATCCTCCGCACGCCGAAGCGATCGAGAATGCCGCGGAAGGCCGGGGTAAAAACGCCGTGGGGATAAAGTCGCGCCCATTCCGCCGAGGGAAGGCGCGGGTCTTTGATCATCTTGCAGAGCAGCCGTCCGGCGACCGGGGCCAAATCGGGAAATTCTTCCAACGCCACCATCAGGCCCCAGTCGTTGACGATCACCTCGCTGCCGGCGGGCAGGCGCGGAAACAGCCGACGCAAGGCCGCGATCCCATGGTCCGAGACCATCGAAGTCAGCAGCGATATCCGCACGCCCGCGCGCTCGGCCCGGTCAACCGCCCGATCGAGGGTGGACGCCGTGGGGACGAGCGTCTCGCAGAACTCGTTTCCGAAGTGGAGGCGCCCGACGATCCGATCGGCCACACCTGCGACGGGCGCAGCATGCCATCCGGTCGCGGCGCATGCCTCGGCCGCGGTCATTTGTCGCCCCTCCGGCCAAAGCCGGTCGAGGTGCCTCGCATCGGTCAGGGATATTGCGACGTCCACCCGCCCTTTCCTTGTCGTTGGCCGTCTGCGGCGTGATCAGGATGGCATAGGCTGGCCCAGGGCGGAATTAGCCCAATGGGTCATGTGGCGGGTGGAACTCTACCTCCGGCGGTCAGGTTCCAGCTTTCGAGAAAGGCGATCATCGCAGCCAGCGCTTCCGACGGCATCTCGGCATGCGGTGAATGCCCGCATCCTGGCAGGATACGGCTTTCCACCGCCGCCCCGGCCTGACGCTCGACCGCCCGCACCTGCTCCAACGTGCCATAGTTGTCGGCCTCGCCTTGGATCACCAGCGTCGGCACGGTTATTCCCGGCAGAAATTCCTCGATGTTCCAAGCGCGGAAGTCGGGATCGAGCCACACGTCGTTCCATCCCCAGAACGCGCAGTCCACGTTGTCACCGTGATAGCGCTGCAACCGCCGCCGAAGCTCGGTTGTCTCGTAGGCGACCTTGGCCGCCTGGATGCCCTGTTGGGAAATATCCTCGTTGAAGACGTGCGGCGCCTCCAGAATTAGGCCCTCGAGGCCGCGGGCGGCACCCGAACCCGCATATATGATCGAAATCGACGCGCCGTCGCTGTGCCCGACGAGGACGAAGCGGTCGATGCCTGCCGCCTCGAGGACGCGCGGCAGCACCGCCAGTCCTTCCTCGTGCATGAAACGCACCGGACGCGGCAGCGGCGCAGGATCGGAGCGTCCATAGCCGGCGCGGCTGTAGACGAAGGCGCCGCAGCCGGTGGCTTGGGCCAACCGCTCCGGGAAGTCCTTCCACAACGCGACGCAGCCCAGACCCTCGTGGAGGAAGACCAGGGTTGGGGCGCCGTCGTTCGACACTCCGCAGCGGGCGTACTCGAGGCGCACACCGTCGACCTCCAGCCAGCCCTGACGCCAGGAACCAGCCATCCGAACGGCCCGCTCAGTGCGACATCAGCACCGGCAAAGTCATGTGGCGCAAAATGTGGCGGGTGCCGGCGCCGCGATTGAGCCACGGGAAGCCATAATGGCCGTGCGCGCCCATCACCAGCAGGTTGGAGCCGAAATCCGCGGCGCGCGACAAGAGCATGTCCATGATTCCGATCCCCTCGACGACCAGGGTATCGGCCACCGCATTGATGCCGTGGCAGGCAAGGTGCCCCACCATGGCTTCGCCGTCGAGGGCACGGTCGGGGGGATTGACCACCACCACCCGCACTTCCTTCGCCGCCATCATCAGGGGCAGCGCGTCGTTGATCGCCCGTACCGCCTCGCGACCGCCATTCCAGGCAACAAGCACACGAGTGCCGATATTGGCGAATTCCCCGGCGAACGGAATGACGAGGGCGGGCCGCCCCGAGGCGACCAGCACCTGTTCGACCAGTTCCGGCGGCACGGTCTCGTCGGCGCGGGTATAGTCGTGCTGGCCCAGAACCGCGAGGTCATGGTTGCGGGCCGCGTTCACCACGTCGGCGATGACGAAGTTATACTCGCCCGAGGGAGTTACCCGCCAAGTCGCCACAAGGCCGGCCGCGCCGGCGGCCTTTTCGAAAAGCTCCCGGCTGGCCTCGGCCGTGCTCTTGTCCAAAGCACTTCGGCGTGGACCAAGAACCCCGACGGTCTCGGCGCTCGCCTTCGCGAAATGGCCGGTCAACCTCGCCTGATGCCGCTTCGCCAGCGCCACGGCAATGTCGAGGCGCGCGTGGCTACGTTCGCTCCCATCCAGGTGAACGAAGATATCCTTCAGTTCCATTCGGTCTCCTCCTCAGGCAAGGGCGGCCGCCGCGCCCCGGCGTATTGTGGCATCGAACAAGGCCTCGCGCCATCGCCGCCGCAGGACCGGATCTCAGACGGCGTCGACCGACTCCGTCCCACCTTTGACGCGCGAGGCGAGCGAAGCGGCCATGAAAGCGTCGAGGTCGCCGTCGAGAACGCCCTGCGTGTTGCTCGTCTCGACGCCCGTGCGCAGGTCCTTCACCATCTGGTAGGGCTGCAGCACATAGGAACGGATCTGGTGGCCCCAGCCGATGTCGCTCTTGTTGTCCTCTTCGGCTTTCGCCGCCGCCTCGCGTTTCTGCAACTCGGCCTCGTAGAGCCGCGCGCGCAGCATCTCCCATGCGGCGGCACGGTTGCGATGCTGCGAACGATCGGTCTGACAGGACACGACGATGTTGGTGGGCAGGTGCGTGATGCGGATGGCGCTGTCGGTCTTGTTGACGTGCTGCCCGCCAGCCCCCGAGGCGCGATAGGTATCGATCCGGCAATCCTTCTCGTTGATCTCGATTTCGATGCTGTCGTCGATCACCGGAAAGACCCAGACCGAGGCGAAGCTGGTGTGGCGCCGCGCGGCCGAATCGTAGGGCGAGATGCGGACGAGGCGGTGGACTCCCGATTCGGTCTTCAGCCACCCATAGGCATTGCGGCCGGTGACCCGGATGGTAGCCGATTTGATGCCCGCTTCTTCGCCGGGACTTTCCTCCAGCCACTCCACCTTGAAGCCGTGCTGCTCGGCCCACCGGGTGTACATTCGCAACAGCATTTCGGCCCAGTCCTGGGCCTCGGTGCCGCCGGCGCCGGCGTGGACTTCGAGGTAGCAGTCGTTGGCGTCGGCCTCGCCCGAGAGGAGCGTTTCAAGCTCCATCTTGCCCGCACGATCACGCAGTTCGTCGATCGTCGCCTCGCCGTCGGCGACCATGTCCGCGTCGCCCTCGGCCTCGGCCAGCTCGATTAGCCCGACCGCGTCGGCGAGTTCGTTTTCCAGCCGGCGGCAATTGGAAATCCCGGCGTCGAGCGCGTTGCGCTCGCGCATGACCTTTTGCGCCTCGTCGGCGTCGTTCCAAAGGTTGGGATCTTCCGACCGGGCGTTCAGTTCGTCGAGTCGACGAAGGGCATTCTCCCAGTCAAAGATGCCTCCTCAGCAGCGCGATCGACTGCTTGATCTCATCCGTCTTTGCCTCGGTTTCGGCACGCATGTTCGCTTGCACCCCTGGTCTATCGGTATTGCGAAGGCCCGTTATCTAAGCGAATTGAGCGCTGGGAGCAAGGTGTCGTCAGTAAAGACCGCCCATGTCCGGCGCTACCCCGCCGGCCGGCGGAGCTAGGGGGGAAACGCCGGCCGGATTGGCTCCGGCCCCGAAGCGGAAGGCGCCAACGGCATCGACCTCACCGCCCCCCAACACCTCTTCCACCTCACCCGTTGGCACCGTTTCCGGCTTGAAGGCCTCGAGGATCACCACCCGGTCATGCGGCCCCGCAAGCCTGCCGGTCGCCGGGTTGACCCGCACAAGGCGTATGCCGGGGGGCACCCGGAACGGGACGGCCGGCTTGTCGGCGAGCGCGGCGGCCATGAAATCCTTGAAGATGGGTGCCGCGACACTGGACCCCGTTTCCTTGTCGCCCAGGCTATGCGGCTCGTCGAACCCCACGAAGACCCCGACTGCGAGGTCGGGCGAAAAACCGACGAACCAGGCATCGACACTGTCGTTGCTGGTGCCCGTCTTGCCGGCAAGCGGCTTGCCGATGGCGCTGACGCGCCTGCCCGTCCCACGTTCGACCACACCCTGCAGGATCGACACCATCTGGTAGGCGCTGGCCGGGTCGGTCACCACCTCGCGGGTGTCGGGAACCTGCGGCATCGGCTCCTCAGGAACATATTCGCCGGCGCAATTGGGGCATGGCCGGGCGTCGTGGCGATAGATCGTGCGACCGGTACGATCCTGGACGCGATCGACGATGGTCGGCGTGATGCGCTTGCCCCCATTTACCAGCATCGCATAGCCGGCGGTCAGGCGCAGCGCCGTGGTCTCACCGGCACCCAACGCCATCGCCAGCGTCGGCGTGAGGTTGTCCGAAATGCCAAACCGCTCGGCGTAGTCGACGATCTGCTCCATCCCGACAGCCTGGGCGAGACGCACGGTCATCAGGTTGCGTGATCGCTCGACGCCCACGCGAAGCGTCGTCGGCCCCAGAAAGTCGTCCGAGTAGTTCGAGGGCTTCCAAAGCGGCAGGCCAGGGCCCTGATCGATCACCACGGGCGCATCCAGAATCAGCGAGGACGGGGTGAATCCGTTGTTGAGGGCAGCCAGGTAGACGAAAGGCTTGAACGCGGAGCCGGGCTGCCGCTGGGCTTGGGTGGCGCGGTTGAACTGACTGCGGCCATAGGCGAAGCCGCCGGCCATCGCAAGGACGCGCCCGGTATGCGGGTCCATCGCCACCAGGGCCCCATCGACCTTGGGCAACTGGCGGAGCGCATAGGTGCCCGGCGGATAGGCACGCCCCTCGCCGTCGGCCTTGACCGGCTCAACCGGCACCACGTCGCCCACCCGCAACGCATCGGCCGGCCGGCTCGGCGACGGTCCCACCTTTTGGGCGGGCAGCCAGGGCCGAGCCCAACGCATCTCCGCGAAGGGAATGGATCCCAGCGTCCCGTCGACCAGGCCGATGCGCGCATCCTCGCCGCCGGTTTCCAGGACGACCGCGAGCTGCCACGGCTCCAATCCTGGGATCGGCAGAAGCGATGCCAGCCTTTCTTGCCACCGCGCCTCGACCTGTATGCGCCCCATCGGACCCCGCCACCCATGGCGACGGTCGTAGGCGACGAGCCCTTCCCGCAAGGCACGATTGGCGATCGATTGCAGGGTCGGATCGAGCGTCGAGCGGACTTGCAAACCGCCCTGATACAGCGCCGACTCGCCATAGCGCGCGGCCAATTCGCGGCGCACCTCCTCGCCGAAGAAACCGGCGCCGCCGACCAGCGCGGTGTCGGTCCGGTAGCCGACCGTCAGCGGCTCGTTCTGCGCGGCCATCGCTTCACCCGGGGTGATGTGCCCATCTTCGAGCATGCGCCCGATCACCCAGTCGCGGCGCTGCTTGGCGGCCACCGGATGCCGCCGAGGATTGTAGTTGTTGGGCGCCTTTGGAAGCGCGGCGAGAAAGGCCGCTTCGGCGACGGTGAGCTCGTCGAGGCTTTTGTTGAAGTAGTTCATCGCCGCGGCCGCGACGCCGTAGGAGCTGAAGCCGAGATAGATCTCGTTGAGGTACAGTTCGAGGATGTGATCCTTGCTGAACGCCCGCTCGATGCGGAAGGCAAGCATTACCTCCTTGATCTTGCGTTCGAGCGATACCTCGTTGGTCAGCAGGAAGTTCTTCGCCACCTGCTGCGTGATCGTCGAGGCGCCCACCGGGCGCCGGTCGCCTCCCAGATTGCGCGCGTTGATGACGACGGCCCGCATGACGCCCCATACGTCGATGCCGGGGTGGCTGTAGAAGGTCTTGTCCTCGGCCGACAGGAACGCCTTGATGACCCGCTGCGGCATTGCCGACAGCGGGACGAAGCTGCGCTTCTCGGTGGCGTATTCGGCAATCAGCCGACCGTCGCCGGCATAGACACGCGTGGTGACCGACGGCTCGTAGTGGGCCAGTTGCTGGTAGTCCGGAAGGCCACGACCATAATGCCAGAACACCCCCAGCACCCCCACGGTCGCGGCGACCGTGAGCAGGAACACACTGCTGATAATGATGACCAGGTATTTAAGCATCGGATGAGAGTGTGGCTTCCGTGCACCGAGACTTCGCGGCCTGCCGCAGCGAACCCGTTAGCCCTTGAATATGGCAGCCTTATGGCCGGCTTGCCCGTTGGATGTTGGCGAAATAACGATCGATGGAGCGCGTCAGCGCTGAAGCCAATTTGGCGCGGTGGTCGCGCCGGCGCAATAGCCGCTCCTCTTGGGGGTTGGAGAGATAGCCGAGTTCGACGAGCACGGACGGAATGTCGGGCGCCTTGAGCACGGCGAAGCCCGCGAACCGGTGGGTGTTGCCGAGCAGGGCCGTTTCGCGACCCAGTTCCTGTACCAGGTCGCCGGCGAAGGCGGCCGACAGGTTCATCGACTCGCGCTGGGCGAGGTCGATGAGGATGTTGGTGACTTCGGGCGACTCATGCGAGAGATCGAGGCCGGCGATGAGGTCGGCCTTGTTCTCCTTCTCGGCCAGAGCGGCCGATTCGGCGTCGGACGCCCGTTCGGACAAGGTGTAGACCGAGAGGCCGCGCACCGACGGGCTGCGCACGGTGTCGGCATGAAGGGACACGAACAGATCCGCCCCCACCGCACGCGCCTTGGCGACGCGGTCGCGCAGCGCCAGGAACACGTCCGAGTTCCGGGTCAGGACGACCTTGTAGCGACCGCTGGAGTCGAGCGCCTGCTTGAGTTCACGCGCCATCGCCAGGGTGATGTTCTTTTCGTATTCACCACTGACCCCGATGGCGCCGGGATCGACCCCGCCATGACCCGGATCGATGATGATCACCGCCTTGCCCCTGACGGCGCGCGGATTGCGGTCCGGCAACGTCATCGAAACCGGAATGGCCGCGGTCGGCACCGGCTTCGGCTGCGGCACGAGGTCCGGGGGCAGCCCCTGTTCGCGCAGGAAGGCGTCGCGGCTGGTTCCGACGAGATCGAGCACGAACCGCCACCCGGCGCCCTCGCCCGGCGGAAGGACGAACGCCTTCTTCACCGACGTCGCATCCGCCAGATCGAGCACCAGCCGAGCGTTACCGGGTTTGAAAAGTCCGTAGCGGAAATCGCGGATGGGACCGATGGCCTTGCGCAGCCCCGCTTGCGCTGCGGTCCAGTCCAATTCCGGCAGGTCGACGACGACGCGATAAGGGTCCGCAAGCGTGAACACCCGGAAAGGAACCGATTCGTTCAAATCCAGCACAAAGCGGGTCTTGGTCCCGTGATCGTAGGCGCGAACGCCAGTCACCGCCGGCTTGGCCGAAGCGGTCCAAGAGACCGCGAGTACCGCCGTCAGTACCGCCGCAACAACCGCCGCCGCTTTACCCAGACGCGCCAAACGATGTCCTTTCCGCCGACCGCCAAATAGATCTTCGATACGTATACCAACAACACAACATAAAGATCAACTTAAAAGCCATTGATTCGATGGAAGGAATGTCCAACGCCCCTCTCTCCGGGGCCGGCGTCGGGTCGGGTGGAGGCTGCCAAACAAGATCGTTGTGGAACCATTGCGTCATCGCTATTTTGTTTGCGAATGCCGCAGGCGGACGGCCCAAGGGCCAGCCGTGCGAACCTTTCCCGCCCCTCTGGGCTCGTGGAGAGCGATGTAGGGCGCAAGCCGCCGGCGGGTGTGTTGATCGAATTTCGAAGCCGGGCACGCGGCCCGTGGATTTCCCGCCATGACCTTCGTCCTTGCCTCCCCTGAGACAGCGACCGTGGAATCGAGCGAGAGCTGCGCCGGCTTCAACGGGTCAGTTGCCAGCCCATTCGCGCCCAACGCGCGCGGCCGGGCGGCCTCTTGGAGTTTTGAATTTAATGGCGAAGCGCATGCTCATCGACGCGACGCACCCGGAAGAAACTCGGGTCGTCGTAGTAAGCGGAACACGTCTCGAAGAACTTGATGTAGAAACCAGCACAAAGAAGCAATTAAAAGGAAATATCTACCTGGCGAAGATCGTCCGGGTGGAGCCTTCGCTTCAGGCCGCATTCGTCGATTATGGCGGTAACCGGCATGGTTTCCTAGCATTCAGCGAAATACACCCCGACTATTACCAGATTCCGGTGGCGGACCGGCAGGCGCTGCTTGCCGAACATCACGAGTCGGAGACAACGGGTGGGAATGGGGCGGCCGGCCATGAAGGCGAAGCGGCCGCCGCCGACGGTGCCCATGGCGCTGAGGACGCGGTCGAGATGGTCGGCGGCGACGACGTCGAGGACGTCGAGCGCCGCCGCCCCCGCAACCTGCGGAACTACAAGATCCAGGAAGTCATCAAGCGGCGCCAGGTCGTCTTGGTGCAGGTGGTCAAAGAGGAGCGCGGCAATAAGGGCGCGGCGCTCACGACCTACCTTTCGCTCGCGGGCCGCTATTGCGTGCTCATGCCCAACACCGGGCGCGGCGGCGGCGTGTCGCGAAAGATCACCAGCGCGACCGATCGGCGCCGCCTCAAGTCCATCACCAACGAACTCGACATTCCCGATGGAATGGCGGTGATCGTACGTACCGCCGGATCGGAACGCAGCAAGGCCGAAATCAAGCGTGACTACGAATACCTGCTGCGTCTGTGGGACAACATTCGCGAGTTGACGCTGAAGTCGACCGCGCCCGCTCTGGTTTATGAGGAGGCGAACCTCATCAAGCGGTCGATCCGCGACCTCTATTCCCGCGACATCGAGGAAATCCTGGTCGAGGGCGATGAGGGATACCGGCTGGCCAAAGACTTCATGCGGATGTTGACGCCCAGCCACGCCCGGCGGGTGCAGCCCTATCGCGACCAGGCGATGCCGCTGTTCTACCGGTTCCAGGTGGAAAGCCAGCTCGACGCCATGCACAGCCCGATCGTGCAACTCAAGTCGGGCGGCTACATCGTCATCAGTCCCACCGAGGCCCTGGTGTCGATCGACGTCAATTCCGGCCGCTCGACCAAGGAACGGCACATCGAGGAGACCGCCCTCAAGACAAATCTCGAGGCGTCCGACGAGATTGCCCGGCAGTTGCGCCTGCGCGACCTCGCGGGGCTGATCGTGATCGACTTCATCGACATGGAGGAAAACCGCAACAATCATGCGGTGGAACGTCGGCTGAAGGAGGCGATGCGCTTCGACCGTGCCCGCATCCAGCTTGGCCGCATCAGCCCCTTTGGGCTGCTGGAGTTGTCCCGCCAGCGGCTGCGGCCGAGCTTGATGGAGACGTCCTTCCAGCCCTGCACCCATTGCAGTGGGACCGGTGTCGTGCGGTCCGTCGAATCGGCCTCGGTCTATCTGTTGCGGGCGATCGAGGAGGAGGGCATCCGCCGCCGCTCCAGCGAGGTGATGGTCACCGCGCCGACAGCGGTCGCTTTGTACATTCTCAACCAGAAACGGACCGCCCTGGCCGAGATCGAGAACCGCTACGCCTTCTCGGTCTTCATCAATGGAGACGACAGCCTGGTGCCGCCGAACCACCGAATGGAGCGGGTGAAGGCGGAGGCTCGGATTGAAGAGGTGACGCGGCCCCAGATCGAACAGGTCGCCCCCTCAGAGGAGGAGGAAGCCGAGGAACGCGCCGAGGAAGAGTCGGAGGTCGCGGCCACCGCACCGGAGGGCGCGACGGCCACCGATGAGGAAGGCGCCCGCAAGCGGCGCAAGCGGCGCAAGCGGCGCAGCCGTCGGCCCGGCGACGAAGCCCGGCAGCCGGCGATCGGGGAAGCGGCAGAAGCCGCCGCCGAAGCGCCCGCCGAAATTGGCGAGGCGGAAGAGGAGGTTGTCGCGGAGTCGAGCGGCGATGGCGTCACGGAGGCCGGTTCCGAAGAGGGCGAATCCCGCAAGGGCCGCCGTCGGGGCCGTCGGGGAGGAAAGCGGCGGCGCCGTGTCGAGGAGCCCGCTGCCATAGCCGAGACGCCGCTCGCGCCCGTGGAGGGCGTGGAGGCCGTAGAGGCCGCGGAAGAGGTGGAAGTCGCGGCCACCGAGGCCCATACCGAACAAGCAGCGCAAGCAGCCGCTGAGCCGGCAGTCGAACCAGAGGCGGAGCCCGTTCCCGTCTCGGCCGCGGCCGAGACGGCCGCGACTGCCGAGGAAACCGCAGCCGCCGTGGCCGAGAAACCGGCGCGACCCAAGCGCGCTCCGAGGCGCAAGGCCGCCGCCGCGGCCGAAGAAGCGCCGCCGCCTGCCCCGGCCAAGGCTGAGACCAAGAAGAAGGCAGCTCCGCGCCGCCGCAAGACGGCGATCGAAAAGGGTGAGGCTCCGGCGGCCGCCGCGCCCGCGGAGGCGCAGGTCGAGGCGGTTCCCGCCGCCGAGCACGCCGAGACGCTGGTCGAGCCCCTTCCCGCCGAGGAGCGTCCGGACGCAGCGGAGGCCCCCGCCCCCGTCGCGGCCGTTGCGGTCGAGGAAACGGCGCCCGCGGTCACCGGGCAGGTTCCCGAAGAGCCGCCCGCATCGCCGCGCCGCGGCTGGTGGCGTCGCCCTGCCGGCTGACGCGGGCAAATGGGATAGGGGCGCGGGACCTGCCGCGCCCCTATCTATTTTTCAAACCAAAATCCTTAGCGCGACAGCCAACGCCGCAATCGTCCAGCGGCCTCAGCCATATCCTCGGTCGAACCGGCGAAGGAAAAGCGCATAGCGCGGTGTCCCTGTTCGGGATCGAAATCGACCCCGGGCGTCGCCGCGACCCCGGTCTCCGTCAGCATGCGCCGGCAGAATTCCTGACTGTCGTTGCTGAGGTGCGCAATGTCTGCGTAAAGGTAGAAGGCCCCGTCGGCAGGGGCCAGCCGATGGAAGCCCGCCTTGGGCAGTTCCTCCAGCAGCAACGCACGGTTCCGGGCGTAGCGCGCCACATTGCGATCGAGTTCCTCGCGGCAATCGAACACGGCGAGAGCCGCACGCTGCGAGAGTGTCGGCGGCGAGATGAAGAAGTTCTGCGCCAGGCATTCGACGGCCCGCAATAGGTCGGGAGGCACGACCATCCAGCCGAGCCGCCAGCCGGTCATCGAATAATACTTGGAGAAGCTGTTCACGACGATCGCTTCCGTCGACTGGGCGGCTGCCGTGACAGCCCGTTCGCCGTAGGTGATGCCGTGGTAAATCTCGTCCGAAACCAATCGGATACCCTGGTCGTGGCAGTAGCGCGCGAGGTCGCCCAACTCCGCCGCACCCAACATGCTGCCGGTGGGGTTCGACGGACTTGCGACGATGAGCCCGTCCAAGCTTTCGCCCACCGCTTCCAGGATGGCGCTACTGGGTTGGAAGTGGGATTGGGCGCCGACGGGCAGGAGGACCGGCGTTATCCCGAGGGCGGTCAGGATGTTCCGATAAGCCGGATAGCCGGGCGCCGCCAGACCGACCCTGTCCCCGGGTTCGAAGGCGGCCAGAAAGGCGAGCAAAAAAGCGCCCGACGACCCTGTGGTCACCACGATCCGCTCTTCCGGGATGGCGACGCCGTACTCGTCGGCATAGTGCCGAGCGATCCGCGCCCGCAGCGGCTCTATCCCCAGCGCAAGCGTGTAGCCGATGGGGTCCGCATCGAGGGCGGCCTTTGCGGCCTCGAGCACGGCCTGCGGGGCGCCCGTCGACGGCTGCCCGACCTCGAGGTGCAGTACGTCGTCGCCGGCAGCCGCGCGCTCCGCCGCGGCCCGCATGACGTCCATGACGATGAAGGGCGGCACGAGCCCTCGTTTCGCCACCTTCAGAGCCATTATACCGCCGACGGCGCTATTCGTTGACGCGACAGGACCCGCCGACTAATTTTGGGGCACGGCAGCAAGCAGGTCTCCTTGTACAAGCGCATTTCCGTTCTGGCCCTGGCCATCCTAGTCCTGCTTGGCGCACCGGCAAGGAGCGCGGACCGCCCGTCCTTCATCCGCGATGCGGAGATCGAAAATAGCATCCGGGTGTGGGCGACGCCACTCTTCGTGGCCGCCGGGCTGAACCCCGGAGCGGTGCGCATCCACCTCGTCAAGGACAATACGCTGAACGCCTTCGTGGCCGCCGGCCAGAACCTCTTCCTCAATACCGGACTGCTGGTACGCACCGAAAACGTGAGCCAGTTGATCGGCGTGATTGCCCACGAAACCGGCCACATTGCCGGCGGCCATCTGGCACGGATGGACGAAGCCCTGAAGAACGCCTCGACCGAGGCGCTGATCGCCATGGTGCTGGCCGGCGCGGCGGCCGCGGCCAGCGGCCGGGCCGACGTGGGCAGCGCGATCCTGATGGGCGGCAGCAGCGTCGCGGAACGCTCACTGCTCAGCTTCACCCGCACCCAGGAAACCGCCGCCGACCAGGCCGCCGTATCCCTGCTCGACGCCACCGGCCAGTCCTCGAAGGGGCTGCTGGAATTCATGGAGATTCTGGGCGACCAGGAACTTCTGGTGACCGAGCGGCAGGATCCCTACGTGCGGACCCACCCCATCACCAGCGAACGCATCTCCTTCCTGCGCAATCACGCGAACGAGTCGCACTTCACCGGCGTCCAGGCTCCGCCGGAGTATGCCGAGATGCATCGCCGAATGCGGGCGAAGCTGTTTTCGTTTCTCGAGCTGCCGGCGCGCACGCTGCAGCGCTACAGGGAGGAGGACGAGAGCCTCGAATCCCGCTACGCACGCGCCATCGCACACTACCGCAAACCCGACCTCGCCAGGGCCCTGCCCCTCGTCGAGGACCTGCTCGCCGAGCGCCCGGCCGATCCCTATTTCCAAGAGCTGAAGGGGCAAATTTTGTTCGAGAACGGCCGCGCGCCCGATGCGTTGGCGGCCTATCAGGAGGCCGTGCGCCTGCTGCCGAACTCGCCCCTGTTGCGCATCAGCCTGGCGCAAGTGGAGATCGAGCTGAATCAGCCGCCGCTGCTGGAAGACGCCGTGGGCCACCTCAATTTTGCCTTGACCGAAGAGGCTGACAACGGCTTTGCCTGGAGGCTTTTGGCCATCGCCCAGGGGCGCCGGGGCAACGAGGGCGAGGCCGCCTTCGCCATGGCGGAATATGCCATGCTCGGGGGCCAGATCGCCGAGGCGCTCCACCATGCGACGCGGGCTGAGAAACTCCTGCCGCGCGGATCGCCGTCTTGGCTGAGGGTACAGGACGTGAAGGCGCAGGCCATGCGTTTGCGCGAGGAGAGAAAGCGTTAGAGGCGAGACCGCCCGCCTTGCTCCCGCGTCCGCGATGAAGCATGATGCGCGCCACCCGAAAGAGCCTCGGGCACACCAATAGAGGTCGTTATGATTTTCAGGAAAGTTCTGTTTGCCGCCATGGCGGCCTTTCTGGCGTACGCTCCCGCGCAGGCAACGGCACAGGACCAGCAGCCGCTTTCGCCCGCGCAGACCGAAGCGGTGCGCAAGCTCGTCCGTCAGTACATCATGGAGAACCCTGAGATCATCGCCGAGGCCATCGAGGCCCTACGCGAGAAACAGCGCCTCGCGGCCGAGGCTGAGGCCCGCAAGGCGCTCGTCGAACGGCGCAACGAAATCCTGAACGACCCTGATTCCCCCGTAGCGGGCAACCGCGAAGGGGACGTGACACTGGTCGAGTTCTTCGACTATCGCTGCACCTATTGCAAGTCGGTCTACGAAGACCTGCTGAGCGTCGTGGAGGCCGACGGCAAGGTGCGCCTGATTTTCAAGGAATTCCCGATCCTCGGTCCCGAGTCGAACTACGCCGCTCGCGCGGCCTTGGCAGCGCGCGCCCAGAACAAGTACGCCGAGTTCCACGGCGCCTTGATGCGCCTGCGCACGCCCCTGAACGAAAAGGCGGTGATGAAGGCGGCGGCCGATGTGGGCCTGAATGCCGAGCGCCTGAAGAAGGACATGGCCTCACCGCAGATCGGCGAGATACTCAAGCGCAACATAGACCTGGCGCGCGCCCTCGACATCAACGGAACCCCGGCCTTCGTGATCGGCGACCGCATCATCCCGGGCGCCCTCGACAAGAGCACGCTCAAGCACTTGATCGAGCAGACCCGGAAGCAGAAGGACAAGGAGAAGGGCTGATCGCCCTTCACCAACCCTCGGGACCCGGCGGAGCCCCACGGGCTCATAGTTTCAAGTCCTTCGCCTGTTCCGTGGACCCGTACGAGGCCGCCCCGGACGCGATCTGCTCCTTGCTTGCCTGGAAGAGCGGCTCGTAGCGGCCGAGGTCGCCCACCTGAACGACCAGCCGATCGTCCTCACCAGCCTGCCGGCCGGGGGTGAACTCCATGCTCACAACCGCGCCGCACAACTGACCGCGCGCATGGTTGTAGACGTTCATGACGGATACCGCTCCTAGCGCCCCCCGGCCCATCGGCTTCCACTTGGTCGGCGAGCCATCGCTTTCTGCCCACTCGCCGACGGGGGCCGAACGGAGCCCCGGAATACATTTGTTGTCCAGCGCATTTCCGGCCTGCCGGAGACTTTCCCCCCAACCGACGATGCCCCGCGGGCTTGACCAAGTCTCCCTGCCGTACTTCTCGCGCATGAGCGCCAATGCGGATGCGGCATTGAGTTGGCCGGCCGAAAGAGCGAGTTGGCGCGTTATCCCGACGACGACCTGTTCGGCGGCGGGGGGCTCGTCGTAGAGAATGATGAATTCCTTCCCGCCCTCCGCGACAAACATCGTAGCTGAAGAGAATCGCTCGAAATTGCCCGTGGCCGCAGTGGCTTGGTTGGCACGGTCCCGCTTCAGCACGCGCTCGACGACCATATGCTTGCGGATTATCGCCTCGGCATCGGCGAAGCTCATGCCCAGCCGCAACCCGACGATGTCCGGGCCGTAAGGGCCCTGGGCGGCCGGGGGCGCAACCGCCTGCTCCACCGACAACTTCGCCACGTCAAAGGAACGCGGCTTGCGAAGGTCGAGATCCGCAAGGACCTTGTCGCCGTTCACGAGGCGTGCCGCGATGACATGGGCGCTGATGACATGATATGGCCCCGCTGCCCGCCTTGCCGCTGGCTGAGTTGCTCGCTGCTGCCCGCTGATTGCCTCGCGAAATTCCTGGTAGCGCTTTTCCGCCTCCGACAAGGGGTGCGGCGGGGGCGCATCGGCCACCTGAAGGTCCTTGATCTCGACGTCGACCTCGACTTTGAAGCTTCCGGTATTCCTCGCCTTTGCCTGATTGGACGGGAGGAAAGCCTCACGATCGAGTATCACGACGTCGCGAAAATCGTATTCGATGGCGTTTCCCCTTACGCGGCGCGCGGGAAGGCCGGCGCGGCCGTCGAGATGCTCGGCATAGGCTTTAAGACCAGTCTGGCAGTAGGCATCGGTGCCACAGCGGAAGCGTGGCCCGGCCGGATACGTGCCGCTTCCGAACGGGTAAACGCGCGGTTCGTTGTCCAGCGCCTCGCGCAGATAGCTGCAACCGGCCGTCAAAGCCGGCATCGACCCCGCCTGCGCCGTGCAGTTGACGATCTCCGCGCCCATCGACCTCCTTTTCTCAAACATGTCCCATGGCTCATTGGGCTGAACGCGGCCGTCGTCACCAATCTGCGCGCTATCCAGAGTGAGCGTGAACCGACCGGGCAGCGCTGCGGCACGCCGCGTCGTCCATTCGCGGAACCGTGGCAGCAGATTCGCCCGCTCCGCAGCCCCGGGAGCCGGCTTGCCAGGGACGAAAAACCGCCCCCAGTCCGGCGCCGGGTTCGCACGCTTGGAGGTTTCATAGGCCCAGCGGGCGATCATCATGCGCTCGAGTTCCAGGTCGGTAAGACGCTCGGGCGCGTGCCGGGCGATGAGCAGGTCCATCGTCTCGGCCGTCAGCGCCAATCGCTCGCGATTGGGTGGCGCCACTGTCAGTTCCGCATGGTCGAGACGCTTCGGATCGAGAGCGACCGCGTCGAAACGGCGTTCGTAAATGACGTCGGTGAGTTGGCCGTTCCAGATTTCCAGACGTTCGGGCACCGCCTGCACCACGATCGCCTCGGACCCGTCCGGCAGGCGCAAAAGGCGCGTGGAATTGATGCGCACGTGGTATTGCGGCCGCGGTATCTGGATGCCCCGTTGCGCCACCGCGTCCTTCTCGGAGAATTCGGGAATGTAGGAATCGACCAACTGCGGCAGGGTGAGAACGATCGAACGCCGCGAGCCACCGCCCAGGAGATGCTGGTCACCGGAAGATGTCTCAGGGAGCCGGACCATTTGCCGCCGCGACAACCCCTCCGCCAGCAACGCGGCGACGACCGGCGCATCATCTTGTTCCGACACCGGCTCGAACACCACCGCGCTTGACGGGTGGGTCTTCCATTTCACGGGGAAGACAAGGGTGTCGGGCAATTTTCTAGCCCGCGCCAGCGCCCACTCCTTGAACGCCACCATTCGTTCGGGAGGGAGGTCTTGTAACCGCCCCCAGTTTTGATCGTTGGGGAAGAACGGCACATAATCGGGGTCGCGGGTGGGTGTGCGACTCTGCCGTTCCGCTTCCTGGCCGCCGACGCTGACGATGTCTCCTTTGTAGTACGCGGCATCCCGTCGCCATTGGCGTTCGGCGAGGCCGAGCCAAGCCCGATCGTCCAGCGCATCGGGTTGCTCCAGCAGCAGCCTCAGGGCGATGGCCTCGGCATCGAGAGTGACTTTTGCAAGGCGCGGTGCGCTGTCGGCCTGCCCGGTCAGTACGGCCGGCGTTGCGGCGGTTACAAGCGGCAGTTCCGCCAATGAGTCCCGCAAGTCCGGGTCGGCGTAGATCGTCATCGACGTGATGCCGGCCCACACCCCTTGCCGCTGGCCCTGCGGGTCGGTTTCGAGCGGACGAAGGGCGACCCCGACCGCGAGATAGGCGCGTCGGTTCGAGACGCGGCGCAGTGCCGCCTCGGCGGCCTGCCGATCAACCTGCCACAGCTCGGGAATGACGAAGCTGGGCATGCTGTAGCTAAACGATCGGCCGGCGCATTTGGTCGGCAGCGTCGCTTTGATTACCCGTTGCCCTGGATTGAGCCTGAAGCCACCCCGTTGGGAATCGTACTCGCCAAAATGGAACGGGCTGACGAAGACCAATTCGAAGTCAGGTGCGATCGCCCTCTCCAACAGATTCTGCCGTTGCTCCTTGACGAACGCCTCCCGCGACCGCGCGACCTCGAACTCGTTCGTTCCATGCCAATTGCCCTGACGACCGAACTTGCCGTGCAGCTTGTGATACTCATTCCGGCCGAGCGGCGCCGTCCTCACATAACGGGTCGTGACCGACTGGGGGAAATACTCGACGGCCCAGCACGGAGCGGGAGAATCGAGAAGCGTTGGATCCAGGCTCAATTCGACGAAGTCGAAGAACCGTTGGAGGGCGGCCCGTTGATCTGAGGTGAAATGGCGCTCGTCGTGCTCGACCAAAATCCGTCCGTTGACGATCCTTGCGCCGAAGCTTGCGGCAACCTGGGCTGCCCCGGCAAGGGGGCTGGATCCATCGCCGCTGCCATGTGGGGAATCCGCTTGCCTTCCCTCAGCGACCGCCGCGACGCTGTCGTTTCGGCGCAACTCTTCGAGAACGACGGCTGTGGGTTGGCCCGTCACGGATAAGCCGGCATCAGCCTCGAAGGCACGTATCGCTGCAGCGGTACCGGGTCCGTAAAGGCCGTCGACCGCGCCGCGGTAATAGCCGGCGGACGAAAGCAACGTTTGCAGCTCGCGCAATTCGGACGGCGACAGGGCGGCCTGCGTAGCCGGCTGCCGGGGACCGGTGTCTCGTTGACCACTGAGTTCACGCTGCTCGGCCCGCCGCCGCTCACTTTCGATCCTGCGGCGTTCCAGCTCGATGCGGCGTCGCTCGAGCTCCATCCGTTGTCGCTCGTTCTGTATCTGTCGCTGCTGTTCCCGCGCCTGCTCGCGATCGATTTCCTGCCAGACTCGGACGCCTTGATTGAAAAGGTTCTGCCAGTCCGCCAAGGCCGGGGAGTTGGCGGCGGTTACAGCCGCCAGGACCGTGACCGCGGCGGCCGGCCGAAGGAGTGCAACAATCAGCCGGCGCTCATCCATCGAGGCCTCCTGCCGGGTTGGTTGGAAGAGGATCGATGACGAGGATAGCCACCGCTACGCGCGGATCGCGAAGGGGCATACGGGTACGCGCGCGGAGTTCCTACCCCCGCCGAATAGGCGCGTTGTCTTATCGTGAGGCCGCGCCGGGATGCGCCCGACCGTTAGGGGTGGGCGGTGGCGCCGGGAGAAATCAGCGCTTCAGATCGCGCAACAATACGGTCATCTCGTCGACAGTGCGAAATACTGTCGCCGCGGACGAGTAAGCTTTCTGGGTCATGATCATCCTGGTGAACTCCTCGGTCATGTCGACGTTGGATGATTCCAGGGCGGAGGGCGCAAACGTCGAATCACCGGTGGCGGCGACGAACTCGTAGTCCCCGGCGGACTCCGTCGAGGCGAACACGTTCCCCGCTCTCGCCTCCATAGCGTCCGGCGCCCGAAACCGTGCCAACGGCAGTTGGAACAGCGAAAGCGTGCGCCCGTTGCTGAATTCGCCCACCAGGGTGCCGCTGCCGTTGAAAGCGGTACTTAACAGTGTGCCACTGGGCAGCCCATCCTGCTCGCTGGAAAAAGTCAAATTTCCCGCGAACTGGGTGGTGGCTGAGAGATCAAGGGCAATCGTAGAGGTGCCGCCGGCGTCCCATGCGACCGCCAGGTCGCTGGCCAGAGGCGAAACGATCTTTCCCTGGCCGTCAAAAGCGACGTCAATGGCGGGCGGGGTGACCGTGCCGCCATCAACCGTGCAACTCACGCTCCAGGCATTGACGCCCGCCGGCGTCCAGGTCATCGACAGATTGCGCTCGGTGAAATCCCCGTCATAGATGCCGACAGCCATGGTCTGCGGACTGCCGGCACCGGTGGGGATGTTGGCGCTCAGGGTCACTTCCGTCGTGGCAACTCCGTCCGCGACCGTGGTTTCGGGAACTTGTATCGCCGTCAGAGACGAGGTGTTGACTTCGCCGTCGCGCGCTACCGCCCAACCCTGAAGGAAATAGCCGTTTCGGTCGACGAGATAGGCCCCCCCGTCCACCGCTTCCTTGAGGAACGAGCCGTCCCGGGAGAACATCGTCTCGCCTCGCCCATCGACCATGGTGTTGAGGACGAAGAACCCCTCTCCCCTGATCGCGAGATCATAAGGGTTGGTCGTGGCAGCGATCTGCCCCGGACTGCTGATCCGCGTGACGGCCGCGCTGCGCACCCCAAAAATGTCCTGCCCAGAGCCCTGGGTCTGCGACAGCATCGTCGCGAACAGCGTATCGGTCCGCTTGTACCCGGTCGTATTGGCGTTGGTGAGGTTTTGGCTGATCGTGTTGAGTGCGTTGTTCTGGGCGATCATCGCCGTCGTGCTGTTGGTGAACGCGCCCCAAATGCCCATAGCTTCCTCCCACGATGCAGGATCGCGTAGCAGGATCCGTGCCAGCCGGAACCGGCTGAAGACCGGGCTTTTCTCACGGTTGAAGCGGCGACGGGCCCGGCAACATTTGCCGGGCCCGTCCGATAGGGGGAAATTACGTCCCGTCGATCAGATGTAGTAAGCGGTGAGCGGCTTGAATCCGTTGAACCCGACCGACGAATAAGTCGTCGTATACGCGCCGGTGCTCAAAATCTCGATCCTGTCGCCGACCTTGAGATCGAGCGGCATTTCGTAGCCCGCCTTCTCATAGAGGATATCGGCGCTGTCACAGGTCGGCCCGGCGATGACGACCGGCCCGCATGCGCCTTCGGCATACTGCGTCCGAATACGGTACTTGATCGCCTCGTCCATCGTTTCGGCAAGGCCGCCGAACTTGCCGACATCGAGATAGACCCAGCGCACGTTGTCTTCGTAGCTCTTAACCGAGATCAGCACGATCTCGGTCTGGAGAACGCCCGAGTCGCCGACCAGGCTGCGGCCCGGTTCGATGATCATCGCCGGAAGCCGATTGCCGAAATGGCTGGTCATGGCGTGCATCACCGCGTCCGCATAGGCGTTGACCGGCGACACTTCGCTGCGGTAGCGGGCGGGGAAGCCGCCGCCGATGTTGACCATCTTGAGCTCGATCCCCGCCTCGTTGAGCGCGGTGAACAGCATCGCCGTCTTGCCCACGGCGATGTCCCACTGCGACAGGTCGGTCTGCTGCGAGCCGACGTGGAAAGAGACGCCATGCGGGTCGAGACCGAGGGTCCGCGCTTGAATCAAAAGATCCTTGGCCATTTCGAGGTCGCAGCCGAATTTCCGCGAGAGCGGCCAGTCGGCGCCGTCGCAGGTCATCAGAATGCGGCAGAACACCTTCGCCCCCGGCGCCGCCTCGGCGAGCTTGTGCAGCTCCGCCTCGCTGTCGAAGGCGAACAGCCTCACCCCGCGCTCGAACGCCCAGGCGATGTCGCGCTGCTTCTTGATCGTGTTGCCGAACGAGATGCGATCCGGCGACGCGCCCAGACCCAGCACCAAGTCGATCTCCGGCACGCTGGCGGCGTCGAAGTTCGATCCCAGACCGACCAGGAGCGACACCACTTCTGCCGCCGGATTGGCCTTTACCGCGTAGAATACTTCAGCCAGCGGCAAGTAATGCCGCAACGCGCGGTAATTCTCGGCGATGACATCGAGGTCGACGACGAGACACGGGGTCTCGGGCTGTCGTTCAGCGAGAAAACGCGAAATCTTCTCGTTCACTGCGTACACCTATGCGCATACGAAGCAGTTATCTGGTGAAATTCGGCAATAGGCCTATCCAGGCCCAGGCGCGCCTAGAATTTTGCCCCTAGACTCGAGAGCGGATTCTCCCGCCCGAGCAAACGGACGTAATGCGGGCGTCGAGCAAGGGCTTTGCTGGTCTGGGGCGCCACGGCGCCGGGAAGCACAACGAACATGCCATTTCCTCCGAATGCCGGGACGAACCGGCGAGTCTCAGAAGAACGCTTGACGTCGTTGCTTAACCAATCCAAGGGGCCAGAGGCACGTGCGCATATGCGTCTAGCGCCGCTATATACGCCTTTCCTCGGCAATGAAAAGAGGAAAAATCATCGCACGCACCTGGTGCCTGGCAATGGACCTCGCTTCCGTTCCATTTCAAAGTCTTAGGGATTGGAAAAAGTTCTGGCTGGGGCTCCGCGGCAATGTTCTCACCGCGGAGTCTTCACCGATTATTAAGAATTCGATCAAATGAGCCCGGCCAGGGGCGAGGACGGATCGGCGTATTGCTTGCGGGGCATGCGGCCCGCAAGGTAGGCGAGCCGTCCCGCCTCGACGGCGAGCCGCATCGCCCGCGCCATGCGGATCGGGTCTTTCGCCTGAGCGATGGCGGTGTTCATCAGCACCCCGTCGCAGCCAAGCTCCATCGCGACCGCCGCATCCGACGCCGTTCCGACGCCGGCGTCGACCAGCACCGGCACGGCCACGCTCTCCTTGATGAGGCGAATGTTGATCGGATTGAGGATGCCCAGGCCCGAACCGATGAGCGATCCCAAGGGCATGATGGCCACGCAGCCCATGTCTTCGAGAATCTTGGCCTGGATGGGGTCGTCCGAACAGTAGACCATTACCCTAAAACCGTCGCCAATAAGGGCCTCGGCGGCCTTCAGCGTTTCCGGCATGTTCGGGTACAGCGTCTTCTGGTCGCCCAGCACTTCGAGCTTCACGAGATCCCAGCCGCCCGCCTCGCGGGCGAGACGCAGGGTGCGGACCGCCTCCTCGGCGGTGTAGCAGCCGGCGGTGTTGGGAAGGAAGGTGTAGCGCTTCGGGCTGACATAATCGACCAGCATGGGCTGCGACGGGTCGGAGATGTTCACCCGCCGTACCGCCACGGTGACGATCTCCGCCCCCGACGCCTCGATTGCCCGCGCGGTCTCTTCGAAGTCCTTGTACTTTCCGGTTCCCACCAGCAGGCGTGAGTGAAAGGTGCGGCCGGCGACCTCCCATCCGTCTTCATCGCCGGCCCCGCCACCGATGAAATGGACGATCTCGAGGCGATCGCCTTCGTTGACGGGAACCGCTCCGTAGTTCGACCGCGGAACGATTTCCAGATTGCGCTCGACCGCGACCTTGCCGGGATCGACGCCCAGTTCGGCCAGAAGCGAGTGCAGGGTATGCGGGGCGGTGAAGCTGCGCTCCTCGCCGTTGATGATTACGCGCATGATGGATTCCGATGATTAACGAGAGGCGTGGTATCAAAGTCGTGGCGCAGTATGGGGCGGCGCGGATGCGGATTCAACTGCCGCGAACCCGCTTGCCGCGCCGTGCAAACTCGCCATTGCGCGGCGATGCGCGCGTGTTATAACGACCCGCTATGGCGAAAACGCTGTCAACGGGTGCTCGGTCGTGACGCCGACGGTCCTGATCCTCAACGGCCCCAACCTCAATTTGTTGGGCGTCCGCGAACCGGCCGTCTATGGGAGCGACACCCTAGCCGACATCGAGGCCGCCTGCCGCGGGCACGCCGGCCGCATGGGCATGGCGGTCGATTTCCGGCAGAGCAACCATGAGGGCGTCCTGGTGGATTGGATCCAGGAAGCCCGCACGCGCCACGCCGGCATCGTGATCAACGCGGCGGGCTACACCCACACCTCGGTGGCGATTCTGGACGCCTTGCTGGCTTCGGAATTGCCGGTCATCGAGGTCCATCTGTCAAACATCCATCAGCGCGAGGCGTTCCGCCACCACTCCTATGTGTCGAAGGCGGCGCGCGGCATGATCTGCGGCTTCGGTGCCCACGGCTATCTCCTGGCGCTGGATGCCATGGCACGGCTGATCGGGCCGGCCGGAAACGACGAGGCATAATGGCAACGAAATCCATCGACAGTGATCTGGTCCGTACCCTGGCGGGCCTTCTCGACGAGACCGGTTTGACCGAAATCGAGTATGACACCGGCGGCCTGCGGATTCGCGTGGCGCGTTCAGCCCCCGCCGGCACCGTCGTCACCCAAGCCCCGGCCCAGCCCCCCGCTGCCGCGCCCGCGCCCGCCGCCGAAGATCACGCCCCGCATCCGGGCGCCCTGACCTCGCCGATGGTCGGCGTGGTCTACATGGCGCCGGAGCCGGGCGCCGCGGCCTTCATCAAGGTCGGCGACGTCGTGTTCGAGGGACAGACCCTGCTGCTCATCGAGGCGATGAAGACCTTCAACCCCATCCGCGCTCCGCGCGGCGGCAAGGTCACCCGGATATTGGTCGCCGACGGCACGCCGGTGGAGTTCGGCGAGCCGCTGCTCGTCATCGAGTAGGCCATGTTCGACAAGGTGCTCATCGCCAATCGCGGCGAGATCGCGCTGCGCATACACCGGGCCTGCCGGGAGATGGGCATCCGGACGGTCGCCGTGCATTCCACCGCCGACGCCGAGGCGATGCACGTGCGCCTGGCCGACGAATCGGTGTGCATCGGACCCGCCCCGGCCCGCGACAGCTATCTCAACAAGGCCGCGATCCTGTCGGCGGCCACCATCACCAATGCCGACGCCATCCACCCCGGCTACGGGTTCTTGTCCGAGAACGCCGACTTCGCCTCGATGGTCGAGGAACACGGCTTCACCTTCATCGGCCCCTCGCCCGACCACATCCGCATGATGGGCGACAAGATCACCGCCAAGCAGGCCGCCAAGCAGGCGGGGCTGCCGGTGGTGCCAGGCTCGGAAGGGTCGATCGCCAGCGAGGACGAGGCGCTGACCGTTGCGGAAGGTATCGGCTACCCGGTGCTGATCAAGGCGACCGCCGGCGGCGGCGGCAAGGGGATGAAGGTGGCCGACAGTCCCGAGGCGTTGCGCGAGGCGTTCCGCCTGGCGCGCAGCGAGGCCAAGGCGGCGTTCGGCAATCCGGACGTCTACATGGAGAAGTATCTGGGTCGGCCGCGCCATATCGAAATTCAGATTCTCGCCGACAACCACGGCAACGTCGTCCATCTCGGCGAGCGCGACTGCTCGCTGCAGCGCAAGCACCAGAAGCTGCTCGAGGAAGCCCCCTCGCCCGCCCTCAACGCCGATCAGCGGGCGCGCATCGGGCGCATCGCCTGCGAGGCCATCGCCAAGCTCGGCTACCGCAACGCCGGAACCCTTGAATTCCTTTATGAGAACGGCGAGTTCTACTTCATCGAGATGAACACCCGTTTGCAGGTTGAGCATCCGGTGACCGAGATGATCAGCGGCATCGACCTGGTACGCGAACAGCTCCGCGTCGCCACCGGTGCGCCGCTGGGCTACGGACAGGCCGACATCCGCTTCTCGGGCCATGCCGTCGAGTGCCGGATCAATGCGGAGAACCCCGAGACCTTCGCACCGTCGCCGGGGCGCATCGGCGGCTACCACGCGCCGGGTGGCCTGGGCGTGCGGGTCGATTCCGGGCTTTATGCGGGCTACCGCGTGCCATCGCATTACGACAGCATGATCGCCAAACTGATCGTGCATGGGACCAGCCGCAACGAATGCCTGATGCGGCTGCGCCGCGCGCTGGGCGAGTTCGTCGTCGAAGGCGTGCAGACGACGATCCCTCTGCATGCCCGCATCGTCAACGAGCCGGATTTCATCAACGGGGACTACGACATCCATTGGCTGGAGAAGTTCGTGGCGCAACGAACGGAATAGTACTGGGCGGAGGTCGGCCGTGTTCCCGCTGACCTCCGAAATGCTGCTTCGCGCCTACGCCACCGGTATCTTCCCGATGGCCCGCCACCGCCGCGACGCCAAGCTCTATTGGATCGACCCCGACCTGCGCGGCATTCTGCCGCTGGACGAATTCCACGTTTCGCACAGCCTGTGGAAGCGGTTGCGGCGCGGCGATTTCGAGGTCCGCTGCGACACCGCCTTCGAGGGCGTCATCCGCGGCTGCGCCGAACCCACCGCCGACCGCCCCGACACCTGGATCAACGAGGAGATCGTCCGCCTTTTCGTTGAGTTGCACGACCTCGGCCTCGCCCACAGCGTCGAGACCTGGCGCCACGACCGGCTCGTCGGCGGGGTGTACGGCTTGTCGCTGGGCGCCGCGTTCTTCGGCGAAAGCATGTTCTCGCGCACCACCGACGCCAGCAAGGTGGCACTGGTGCATCTTGTCGCCCGTCTCCGGCGGGGCGGCTACTGCCTGCTCGACACCCAGTTCGTCACCGACCACCTGCAACGTTTCGGCGCCGTCGAGATCCCCCGCCAGGAATACCTGCGCCGGCTGGCCACCGCCATCGAGCGGCGCGCTACCTTCCGCCGCGAGCTGGACGTGCCGCTGGAAATGGCCTTGGGAAAGCGGTAACTGGGAGCGCAGGGCGGCCGGCGGTCACCGCGGTGCGGCAGCGCTTCGGCAGTCCAGCACCCAGACGTCGTAGACCGGGTGCTCCATGGCCGCCAGCGCGGGACTGGACGCGAACATCCAGCCGCGGAAACGGGCTTCCGGCTCCTCGCCCTGCCTCTTCTCGAAAATCTCGAGGTAGGCGGCGCTCTCGGGGGGCTCCTCGGGCGGCCGCTTGCGGCAGGTGCGGGCGACGATCTCCAGCGTCCCGAAGTGAACCGGCGTGCCGACGGGCGCCTCGATGGTCATCACGCGCCCGACCACCTTGTCGAGCCCTTGCAGCACGGCGACCTCGAAAGACATTTCCTCGGCCGCGGCGGGAGCGGCGACGAGTGCAAGGACGAGTGTCAGGGCTACTCCCGCAGGCGGGCGAAGGGGAAGCCAGGCGGAACGCGGTCCAGACACCCTCACTGCCCCTTGCCGCCGGTGGCGGTGAAGATGATCTCGCCCACCATCTCTTCCAGGGACTTGTAGTCGCGGGTATTGTCGATGGTGCCCCCCGCCGCCAGCGTCTCCTGGCTCTTGCCCGGCTCGATGCGGATGTGCTTGCCGCCCAGCAGGCCCTCGCTGGCCACCGAGGCGACGCTGTCGACGGGAAGCCGCACCCCGGGGTCGATGCTCATGACCACGATGGCCTCGAAGGTCTGGTTGTCGAGCCGCTGGCCGACCACCGTGCCGACCTTGATGCCGTTGATCTGCACCGCGCTGCCCATTTCCAGGCCGCCGATGCTGGCGAACGACGCCTTCAGCTCGTATCCCTGTGGCGGGCGAAGGTCGGCGCGGGAATAGGCGAAGCCCAGGAACAGCCCGGCGACCAGCAGTACGACCGTGCCCATGATGGTTTCGATGGCGTTCTTGCCCATGTCGCTCCCGGCGCTAGCGCGCCGGCTCCTCCGTCCCTGGCGTGCCGTTTCGCATCTTGACCTCGGCCACGATGGTTTCCAGAAGGTCCTGAAGAACCACCGCGTCCTGGGTATAGGCGAAGCGGTCGCCGGGTTTGAGATTGTCCAGGTCGCCGCCCGGCTGCAGCTCGACGTATTTCGCCCCCAGCAGGCCGTCGGTGTGAATGAGCGCCGCGGAGTCGGCCGGGATCTCGATGCCCGGCTGTATGCGCAGCCTGACCAGCGGGCGATACCCCGCCGACAGGTCGGCGGCGGCGACCTGGCCGACGACGACGCCGGCCATCCGTACCTCGCCCCCCACGGTCAGGCCGTCGATGCGCCGGAACTCCGCGGTCAGGTCGTAGCCGGGCAGCTGGTTGCGACCCTCGCCGAAGAAAACGTAGAAGATCGCCGCCGCGACGACCAGCACGACCGCCGCGCCGATGGCGCTGTCGCGGAACGGTCCGTTCACCGCGGCGCCTCGCGGGACATCAGGGACGCCAGCTCTCGTAGTCCGAGGCCGACCGCTCGCGGCGGCCGCCGCGGCGGTCGTCGCCGGGCGGCAGATAGGCGTCGGCGGTTCCGGTCAGGTTGGGGACGTGCGGGCGCATCCACGGCTTCGCCCCCTGGACGTCGGCGGCGATGGGCTGCTCGGTGGTGTAGTGCAGCCAGGCGTGCCACTCGGCCGGCACCTTCGAGGCCTCGGCCTCGCCCTGATAGATCACCCAGCGGCGCGCCTTCCGCCCGACCGGCTCGCGACGTTCGGTGTAGTAGCGGTTCCCGAACTCGTCGGTCCCGACCAACTTGCCGTTCAACCAGGTGCAAAGGCGGGTTCCTGCGGTCATGTCTCAGGTTCTCCGGGTGTGGGCTAAACGCGGGCGCGACTATGGCAAAAGCGAAGGCACCCGGCAAGGTCCGCCGTCCCCGGAAAGGGCATCCTTGCCCAGGATCATGGCGGGATTACGGGCGCTCGGCCCTACCCGCCGCCAACCTAGCCGCGTCGCTCACAACATCATGTGTTTCGGATGTGGAACGGTGCGAAATCTTGTTGAAGCATTCTTAACCCTGACATAGGCTGTGTCCCGGCCCTAACCGAGCCACTAGATGTTGATCGTTCGCGGCGATCCGACTCGGCGGCGGCCCCAATGAATGCACCGGGGGAGAACGAATCCATGCGCATCCAGCGCCACTTCACGGCCGTCGACGAGTCGCCCTACGCCGCCATCGAATTCCGCAAGGCAACCAGCGAGATTCGCAACCCCGACGGATCGGTGGTGTTCAGCCAGTCCGACATCGAAGTGCCGGCCGAGTGGTCGCAGGTGGCGTGCGACGTGCTGGCCCAGAAGTATTTCCGCAAGGCCGGCGTGCCGACCCCCGACAATCTGCGCGGCGTGCCCGAGGACGGCATGCCGGAATGGCTGTGGCGCCGCGAGCAGGTCGATGCGGAGGCCCCGCGCACGGGCGAGACCAGCGCCACCCAGGTGTTCGACCGCCTGGCCGGGGCGTGGACCTATTGGGGCTGGAAGGGCGGCTATTTCGACGCCGAGGCGGACGCCCGCGCCTTCTACGACGAGATGCGCTACATGCTGTGCCGGCAGATGGGCGCCCCCAACTCGCCGCAATGGTTCAACACCGGCCTGCACTGGGCGTATGGGATCGACGGCCCGAGCCAGGGCCATTTCTACGTCGACCACGTCAGCGGCGAACTGGTGAAGTCGGAGTCCGCCTACGAACATCCGCAGCCGCACGCCTGCTTCATCCAGTCGATCAGCGACGACCTGGTCAACGAGGGCGGCATCATGGATCTGTGGGTGCGCGAGGCGCGCCTGTTCAAATACGGCTCGGGCACCGGCACCAACTTCTCCAATCTGCGCGGCGAGGGCGAACGGCTGTCGGGGGGCGGCCGCTCGTCGGGGCTGATGAGCTTCCTCAAGATCGGCGACCGCGCCGCCGGCGCCATCAAGTCGGGCGGCACCACGCGGCGCGCCGCCAAGATGGTGATCGTCGACGTCGACCACCCCGACATCGAGACCTTCATCAACTGGAAGGTGGTCGAGGAGCAGAAGGTGGCCGCCCTGGTCGCCGGCTCGAAGCTCGCCAACCGCCACCTCAAGGAGGTGATGGCCGCCTGCAACGCCTGGGACGGCGCCGCCGATTCGACCGATCGCTTCGACCCCAAGATCAACCGCGCGCTGAAGAAGGCCATCATCGGCGCCCGCAAGGCGATGATTCCCGAGAACTACGTCCAGCGCGTGATCCAGTTCGCCAAGCAGGGTTATTCCGACATCGAGTTCCCGGTGTTCGACACGGACTGGGACGGCGAGTCCTATCTGACGGTGGCCGGCCAGAACTCCAACAACAGCGTGCGCGTCACCAACGACTTCCTGAAGGCGGTGGACGCCGACGCCGACTGGCCGCTGATCAGCCGCACCACCGGCAAGGTGGCGAAGACGGTCAGGGCCCGCGCCCTGTGGGAGAACATCGCCGAGGCGGCGTGGGCCTGCGCCGATCCCGGCCTGCAATTCGACACCACCATCAACGAGTGGCACACCTGCCCCGAATCGGGCCGCATCAACGCCTCGAATCCGTGCTCGGAATACATGTTCCTGGACGATACGGCGTGCAATCTGGCGTCGTTGAACCTGATGGAGTTCCGCTGGCCGGACGGCGGCTTCGACGTCGACGGCTTCCGCCACGCCGTGCGGCTGTGGACGGTGGTGCTGGAGATCAGCGTGCTGATGGCGCAGTTCCCGGCCCCGCGCATCGCCGAACTGTCCTACCGCTACCGCACCCTGGGCCTGGGCTACGCCAACATCGGCGGCCTTCTGATGGCCTGCGGCCTGCCCTACGATTCCGACGCCGGCCGCGCGCTGTGCGCCGCCATCACCGCGCTGATGACCGGCGAGGCCTATCTGACCTCGGCCGAGATGGCCGGGCAGCTCGGCCCCTTCCCCGGCTACGCGCCGAACCGCGAGGCGATGCTGCGGGTGATCCGCAACCACCGCCGCGCCGCCCACGGCGAGACCGCGGGCTATGAGGGCCTGTCGGTGCCGCCGGTGCCGCTGGACGCCGAGAACTGCCCCGACCGCGCCCTGGCCGGCGCCGCCCGCGAGGCCTGGGACGAGGCGCTGGCGCTGGGCGAGCGCAACGGCTTCCGCAACGCGCAGACCACGGTGATCGCGCCCACCGGCACCATCGGCCTGGTGATGGACTGCGACACCACCGGCATCGAGCCCGACTTCGCCCTGGTGAAGTTCAAGAAGCTGGCCGGCGGCGGCTATTTCCGCATCATCAACCGCATGGTGCCCGACGCCCTGCGCGCGCTCGGCTACGGCGAGGGCGACATCGCCGCCATCACCGCCTATGCGGTGGGCCACGGCACGCTCAGGGGCGCCCCCGGCGTCAACCACGAGTCCCTGCGCGCCCGGGGCTTCGACGACGAGGCGCTGGCCAAGGCCGAGACCGCCGCCGCCAACGCCTTCGACCTCAAATTCGCCTTCAACAGATACACCCTGGGCGAGGCGTTCTGCACCGAGACCCTGGGCTTCGACAGGGCGCAACTCGACGATCCCGCCTTCGACATGCTGGAGGCCCTGGGCTTCACCCGCGCCGAGATCGACGCCGCCAACACGTATTGCAGCGGCGCCATGACGCTCGAGGGCGCGCCCTTGCTCAAGGCCGAGCACCTGCCGGTGTTCGACTGCGCCAATCCGTGCGGGCGCACCGGCCGGCGCTATCTCTCGGTCGAGGCCCACATCCGCATGATGGCGGCGGCGCAGTCGTTCATCACCGGCGCCATCTCGAAGACCATCAACATGCCGAACTCGGCCACCGTCGAGGACTGCAAGGCGGCCTATCTCTTGTCGTGGCGCCTGGGCGTGAAGGCCAACGCGCTGTACCGCGACGGCTCCAAGCTATCGCAGCCCCTCTCGGCGGCGCTCATCGACGACGCCGAGGAGATGGCCGAGGACCTGGCCGAGGCGCCGCTGGCGGCGCGCGCCGAGATCGTCGCCGAGCGCGTCGTCGAGCGCGTCATCCAGGCCAGCCGCCGCCGCCTGCCGCAGCGCCGCAAGGGCTACACCCAGAAGGCCATCGTCGGCGGCCACAAGGTCTACCTGCGCACCGGCGAGTACGACGACGGCAAGGTCGGCGAGATCTTCATCGACATGCACAAGGAAGGCGCCGCCTTCCGCGCCATGATGAACAACTTCGCCATCGCCATCTCGATCGGCCTGCAATACGGGGTGCCGCTGGAGGAGTTCGTCGACTGCTTCACCTTCACCCGCTTCGAGCCCTCGGGCATGGTGGAGGGCAACGACACCATCAAGATGGCGACCTCGATTCTCGACTACATCTTCCGCGAGCTGGCGATCAGCTATCTGGGCCGCCACGACCTCGCCCATGTCGGCCCCGCCGACCTCACCCCCGACGCCATCGGCAAGGGCGTGGCGGAAGGCCAGGGCCAGGCCCCGGCCCTGGGCGCGGTGGTGCAGAAGATCACGTCGAAGGGCTATGTGCGCGGCAACTTCCTGGTGGTGAAGGGCGGCAACGGCAACGGTAACGGCAATGGCGGCCACGCCGGCGCCAGCGCCACCGGCTCCGCCACCGGCCTCGCCGCCGCCGCCACCACCGTGCTGGGCGACGCCGCCGAGATGATCCGCGAATTCGACGCCCGCGCCGAGGCGATCCGCGAGGCGCGGCTGAAGGGCTATGAGGGCGACGCCTGTGGGGAGTGCGGAAACTTCACGCTGGTAAGGAACGGGACGTGTTTGAAGTGCAATACCTGCGGGGCGACGAGCGGGTGTAGTTGAGGGGACTTGCGGCGAACAGGTTAACCGTCGCTGCGCACCGCCTATGGGCAGCCTATGGGCAAAGGAGGGTGCCGTAGATTATGAATTTGATCTAAGCCTCGAGATTGGCGACCCCACTGTTGTAGCTGAAGTAATTGGCTCTACCGTCCGCATTTTGTTCGCCTTGAAACTGTCTTTTGAAGACATTGCCAATATCTTTACAGCTGCTGCAGATGACCTGCGCTCTCATAAAGGCGAGGAGTCGATCGTCGAAGTCACGGACGATATTCAAGCTGAGTCCGCCCTTGATCTTTATGATCTAGATTTCTGGTTTGAAAATCAATCAACAGCCAAATCTCTAAAGCGACTCGGCAAGAGGCTTGAGAGATTTCATGATATCGAAGATGAGGAGACCTCCCAAAAGGTTCTCGACATCATCATTAATGCAATTCGGTTGCGTGACGAGGCGTTGACGGCTTTGCGGGACGAGGCTGTAAAGCTTGGATTTATCGTTGCGGCCGATAGAGATGAGTGGCTGTCATCGGCAACTGACGCGGAGCTGGATTTAGAGGACAACGTCGTATTTCTAGATGACTATCGGTACACTGGTGATTTTTATTGGGGAAACGTATTGATGTTATCCGATTACTATCTGATAGAAGGTGCGCCTACAAAACTCCAACAACTCAGCAGCGCCCTTATCTCTTCGAAAATTCCGCTTGATTCCAGATTATTGACTGAAGTTAGTCAGAAGCTAAAGTCCGCCGAAGAACTTTCCGTTTTTTCGGAATTTATTGAACAGTATCGCGGCGCTGGCGAGATAATGCAGGCTGAATTTCTCGATGCATTTAACAAGAAATATGGATGCTCAAGCGGGACATCCGTTCTCGAAGCTTGGCTTTCCAACCTTGACTTGAAAGGAGTACTTCAGAGGTATAAGCGTTCAAACCGCTGGCGTATCAAGGTTGGATAGAAGGTTTGTAACCGTCCGGTGAACCACGCGGCGGCGATTACGGTGACACGTTACGGTGACATTACGGTGACAGCATTACGGTGACAGTGCACTAATTCGTTCCGTTCCGGCGATACCGTGATCTATACGCAATCATCAAGCAAAGTGAGGAAAGACGGGCTGGCCACACCCGTCACGCCAATCGGCGGATCGCGGCAAGGAGGCGTTCCAGCACCGTCACGGCGGCGCCGATGGATTTTTCCGAGGGTGGCGGGGCGTCGTCTTCCGGCGGGTAGCGGCATTCGATCGCCCAGGACGAGTAGCGCCGGCAGAGGTCCAGGTCGGCGGCAAGCCCAGGATAGAGCGGAGAGGTCAGGTCAGCCAATTCATCCAGGTCGTGCACCTTGCGAAAGCCCGTGCCGGCGAAGACCAGCAGCCCCTTCATCATTTTCTCGGCGGCCTGCTGGCAGTGATAGGCCCCATTTCCGAGCGCCGGCGGCGATAACGTCAGGCAGGTCTTGGCCACACGCAGGTCTTCCGAGGCGATCGCATACCAGCGCCCGGCTTCCTCGCGCGCAGGATCAGGGGCGCTCATACACGACCACGCCTTCCTCGTCCGCCGTATGGGACAAGGTGCCGACAATCGACCGCTTGCGGTCGTACACCGAAGCCCGGCAGGTCACGATGTCGACGGCGCGATGGTAGGTCTTGCGCGCCTCGTACTTCGCCTCCCACGACAGCCGCTCGGGCGGGGTGTCGTCATCGACCACGACCAGGAGGTCGTAGTCGCTGTCCGGGCCCGCCTCGCCGCGCGCCTGCGAGCCGAACAGAATCACCCGACGCGGGTTGAAATAGGCCACCAGGGGCTTAAGCAACTCCGGTGGGACACCGGCTGAGTTGGGTTGCGCGCGCATCGCTGCAGCCTATTCGATTGGCCCGCTGGTTTCATCGCATATGGGAGCATAGCCCAGAGCGTGTCCAAAGTCGTGCCCGTTCGCCGCCGATGGCAACACAAACACCACAACCCCCGCTTCAACTGCGAATCCGGCAACCGCTTTGACGGGAAAGCCTGCACCTGGGTAGAGTAATCGCCCAACAAGGCGATAGATGTCTTCTTCGCTCTGCCACAAGGACTTGGATTACGGTGACGGATTACGGTGACAGGATTACGGTGACGATTACGGTGACAGTGCACTAATTGATTACGGTGACAGTGCACTAATTGACGAACCCCTGCCATCGTGTAAATGATCGGGCATGAGCCGTCTTCCGCGCCTCGTCGTTCCCGGGCTGCCGCACCACGTCACCCAGCGCGGCAATGGCCGTGCGCGGGTGTTTTTCGGCGACGACGACTTTGCCCTTTATCGCGCCCTGCTGGCGGAATCCTGCCGGGCCGCCGGGGTCGCGGTGTGGGCCTGGGTGCTGATGCCCAACCATGTTCATCTCATCCTGACGCCCGCCGACCCCGACGGGCTGCGCCGCGCCCTGGCGCCGGTGCATCGTCGCTACGCCGGCCATGTCCATGCCCGCCTCGGGCGCACCGGCCATTTCTGGCAGGGCCGGTTCGGCGCCGTGGTCATGGACGAGCCGCATCTGGCGGCGGCCGTGCGCTACGTCGCCCTCAACCCGGTGCGCGCCGGCCTGGCCGCGCGCCCGCAGGAGTGGCGCTGGTCGAGCGTCCACGCCCACCTCGCCGGCCAAGACGACGGCCTCACCGCCGTCGCCCCGATCCTCTCCCGCTTCCCCGTTTTCGCGGCGTTCCTTGCGACGGAGCCGGATGCGGCCCTGCTGCAGCGCCTGCGCCGCGCCGAAACCATCGGCCGCCCGGTCGGCAGCGAGGCGTTCCTCGGCGAACTGGAGGCGCTGTGCCAACGCCCCCTCAGACCCGCGAAGCGCGGGCCGAAGCCGAAATCTGGAGACAATCCCAAGCAGGCGATGCTGCTTTAGTTTTGTGCACTGTCACCGAAATTCTGTCACCGAAATTCGTTTGGCTTTGGCACTGTCACCGTAAGTCGAGCCCGTTCTCCGGATGGGGAAACGACCACCATTCCCTAGAGCCCCGCCTTCGACTACCGCGCCGCCGCCCCGTGCAGAACGCGGAGCACCACCACTTGGCCCTCGGTGACCTCGTAGATCGCCATCCACGGCCAGCCGCCGAGGATCAGTTCACGGGTACCGGCGACACGGCCTGGGCGGCCCCGGTTGGGCATGGTCTCCAGCTTGTCCACCGCCTCCTTGATGGTGACGGCGACCCGCTGGGCGGTGGTAGGATCGCTCATGGCGATCCAGGCGCGGATGCCGACGAGATCGCGGATGGCGGGCGCGGTCCAGCGGACGCGATGGCGGATCATTCAGCGGGCGGCGGCAGTTCGTGGTCGCCACCCCAGCTATCGAGCCACTTGCGCACCTCCTCGTGCGCGACGGTGCGGCCCTCGCGGGCGGCCTGCCGGCCCTCCTCGACGGCATCGAGGAACTGGCCCTCCGAGCGCACGAAGGCGCCGATGGCCTCGGCCGCCAGCCACGACTTGCTGCGCGAGGTGGCCTCGGCCAGCCGCTCCAGCCGCTCGTTGACCTCCACCGGGATGCGGACGGTGACAGGAACGGTAGCCGGCATTTGGCGCCTCCTTCGATGCGGATGTATACAATGGCAGCATTAGATGCGCCCTGCAACGGCATGGCGCAAGAGGAACCGGGTGGCCGCTCGATCTCTGGCGGCGTGCCTTATGGACGCTCCCAAGCCGCGGCAGGGAAAACCGTCATCGCGAGCCGCAGGCGAGGCAATCCAGGCCATGGATCGCTTCGTCGCCAAGGCTCCTCGCGATGACGGCGACAGGGCGCTCGTGCCCTCGCCCCTCACTCGGCGGCGAAGCAGTAGAACAGGCCGTCGCCGCCGGTGCCGCGCAGGGCCTCCTGGCTGCAGCCGCGCGACGGGTGCGAGGCGTTCCACGACTTGGCCGGCGCCGACTCGTCGAGGCCGCGGCGGTCGTGGTGGCCGACCATCGCCGCGCCCTCGGCGCCGCTTCCGGTCCAGTTGCCGCAGGTGCGGTCCTCGGGTCCGGCGAAGGCGGTGCCGTCGGCCTGCGAGCCGGTGAGGATGTCGTGGCGGTTGGGGCTGTCGCTGCGGCCGGCGACCACCCGGCCCCGCTCGTCGAGGGCGGTCTCCTTGGTCAGGTTGTTGTCGCCGTGCAGCCCGGCGACGTCGTTGGCGATCACCACGCCCTTGGCGTTGCGCCACGGCCCCTTGCCGATGCGGTCGCGGGCGTCGACCGCCGGCCGGCCGTCGGCGGCCTGGGTGCTGAGATAGGCCCGCCAGGTCTTGCCGCCGGCGCCGGCGGCCTCGGCCAGGGCCTGGCAGTGGCGGTCGGCGCCGGCCAGTCCGCCGAGATCGGCGCCCTTGCCCGGCCCCGCGCTGGTGACGAAGAACGACATGTCGGCGCTCTGCGCCTGGGCGGCGGCGCCGATGAGCAGCAGAACCGGGACCGCGACGCGCATCAGTCTCATGGCTTCCTCCCCTCGGTGGTGAACCGCCGACGAGACTAGACCGCCGCGCCGAAGGCGGCAAACGCGCCGTGGAAGCACGTCTTTTGGGCGGTTCCCTACCCCGCCGCCGCCGCCCGCCGCCACAGCAGCGGCAGCAGGGCGACGGCGGCGATCAGGGTGGGCACCAGCATGGTCAGGGCCATGCTGGTCTGGTCGAGCACCGGCACCAGGCCGAGGGCGTAGCCGGCGAGCGCGCCGCCGCCCTGCATCACCGCGCCCGAGAAGGCGGCGCCGGCGCCGGCGTCGCCGGCGCTGATGCTGGTCGCGCCCTTGATCGCCGGCGGCTGGATCAGGCCGTGGCCGAGGCCCATCAGCAACACCGGGGCGACGAAGACGAGGGCCGCCGTGTTGCCGCCCAGCGCCACCGCCAGCACCGCCAGCCCGCCGGCCACCGTCGCCACGTTGCCCAGCACCATCAGGCGCAGATCGCCCAGGCTGCGCGCCAGCCGGCTGGTCAGCCAGTTGCCGAGGATGAAGGCGCCGCTGCAGAAGAACAGGAACCAGCCGATGTCCCGCGCCGGAACCCCGAGGTCCACCAGCACCGTCGGCACGCCGCCGACGAAGGCGTAGAAGGCGGCGGTACAGCCGGCCGCCAGCAGCACATAGGCCATGAACTCGGGCAGGCGCAGGAGCCGCGCATAACCCGAGAACACGCCCTCGAACGATAGCCGCGCGCCCGGCGCGCGTCCGCTCGGGGGCACCGCCCGCGCCGTCGCCGCCAGCAGCACCGCGCCCAGCGCGGCGACGAGCAGGAAGGTGGCGGGCCAGCCGAAGGCGGCCTGAACGTAGCCGCCCGCCACCGCCCCCGACGGCCCCGTCACCCCCATGGCGATGCCGGTGAAGGCCAGCACGCGCGTGCGCTCGGGGCCCTCGAACACGTCCTGCACCAGGGCGCGGGCGGCGACGATGGTGGCGCAGGCCCCGGCGCCCTGGACCGCGCGCCCCAGGATCAGGGTCTCGATGCTGCCGGCGAAGGCGAGGCCGAGGCTGGCGGCGACGAACAAAGCGAGGCCGCCCAGCAGCACCGGCCGCCGGCCGGCGCGGTCGGAAATCGGCCCCATCACCAGCTGGCCGAGGGCGAAGGTGATCAGGAAGGTGCCGTAGGTGGCCTGCACGGCGGCCCGTCCGGCGCCGAACTCGGCCCCCCAACCCGCCATCGCCGACAGGCAGGCCGTCATCGCCAGCAGGCCGATGGAGACGTTGCCGATCAGCACCCAGGTCAGCAGTCGGGGCGGCGCGCCGGCCACGGGCGCCTTGGGAGGACTGGCGGAAACGGTCATTATCTGCTCAACGCCTCGGCAGCTGGTACGCGGGCCGGCCATGATGCCGCCGCCGTGCCCGCCTGAAAAGGGCAAGGATGCGGCCGCGGACGCATGGCTTCCCTGCAAGGCCGGGTGGGACGCGGGCAAGGGTAGGCCCCACCCCACCCGCTGGTTTTAGACTTATCCAAAGTCAAGGAGCGCCGCCCCGTCTTTCCGCTAGTCTAGATTCAAACAAGTCCAATCTTGGGAGGAAAGGCATGGACCACGACGTCGTCGCCAAGCTGCGGAAGGCCGGTTTGCGGCCGACGCGGCAGCGCATCGCGCTGGCCAAGCTGATGTTCGGCAAGGGCGCGCGGCACATCACCGCCGAGCAGATTCACGGCGAGGCCCTGTCCGGCAACGTCCGCCTGTCGCTGGCCACCGTCTACAACGCCCTCAACCAGTTCACCGCCGCCGGCCTCCTGCGGCAGGTGGTGGTCGATCCGGCGCGCTCGTTCTTTTGCACGCAGACCCACGAGCACCATCACTTCTTCTACGAGAAGACCGGCCGCATCGAGGACATTCCCGAGGACATGATCACCGTGGCCCGCCTGCCCGAGCCGCCGCCCGGCACCTCGATCTCGCGAGTCGACGTGGTCGTCCGCGTCGACGGCTGACCCGCCAATTCAGCGGTCATTGCGACCCCCTGGCGAAGCGATCCAGATCGACGCGAGGGTGATCGCTTCGTCGGCCTCGCCTCCGCGCGATGACCGATGCTGTCTTCACCCGCCGCGCGCCAGGTCGAGCAGATCGTCGCTCGGCGGACGCTTGGGCCGTGGCCGGTCGGCACCCCGGCGGCTGCGGTAAGTGGCGAAGGCGATGATGATCCAGGCGCCGTGGAAGATCACGCCCCCCAGCAGCACCAGGGCGCCGGGCAAGGGGCCGATGGCGGCACGGTCCAGGAACTCGGCGAGCGTGGCGACCGGCGCGGGATGGATCAGCAGCTTGCCCAGATAGGCCACCACCTGAATGCCGAAGATGTAGCCGTAGTTGCGGCGCAGCCGTCGCCCCGCCGCCTCCCAGAAGGTGATGTGCAGCCCGGGCGCCACGTAGTCGCGATACAGGATCTCGTTCCAGCGCCGCTCGAAGCTCACGCCGTGGCCGCGCAGGATGGGACCGAAGAAATACACCTCGAGCACGTGCGCGCGGATGCGCCAGAAATCGAAGAAGCGATAGCGGCGCGCCTCGATGTAGAGGAACACCGCCACCAGCAAACCGACCAGCACCAGAGGCAACGCCGAGGCGCGTTCGTCGGCGAACGTCAGCGAAAGGGCAAGCCCGGTGGTGACCACCGCCCAGTTGGTGGTGGCGTCGAGGCGGGTTCGCCAGATGGTGCTGCGGTACAACTCGCCGCGGTAGAGATGTGAAAGCGCGCTGATGTCGGCGGGGCTGAAGGCCGGTTCCGCCGTTGCGAGGTCGGTCTCGTGATTCATGTCGGCTGGCTCCTGACGGCAAGGCGGGCCGCGTAGCCCGCCCCGTCAGGACACGTGGAACCTCCGGCGGCGTAAGGCAATTCAGCCGGTCAGCGCTGTTGACGCTGTGCGCCCCCCTCTTCGGGCAGGCCCGCCTGCTCCTGCATCAGGCTGTCGACGGTCCGCCCGTCGAGCTGAGCGGTTTGCGGCAGGCCCTGGCGGCGCTGATACTGCGCCACGGCCTCGCGCGTCCGCGGCCCGATGATGCCGTCGATCTGGCCGCGATAATAGCCGCGCTCCTGCAGCACCCGCTGCGCCTGGCGGATTTCCTCGCGCGACATCCGCGCAGGTTGGGCGGCGGCGCTCTGCTCCATCTGCGTCTGCGATTGGGTCGCCTCGCGCGCCTCCTCCACGGCCTGCTCGCCATAGGCGCCGCCCGCGGCGCCCACGCCGGCGCCCACGGCGGCGCCGACGGGCCCACCGACCGCGGCTCCCGCAGCCATTCCGCCGAGCCCCCCGGTTGCCGCCTTCTGCTCGGTGGTCTGGCCGCAGGCCGCCAAGACGGCGGCGAGGCCGAAGGCAGGAACGATCACAAGCCGGCGCATGCTAACCTCCATCGCAAGCAATCCCATTGTCGTTGCCAAACACCCCGGTCGGCACGAAGTTCCCCCGGCTACCCGCCCGCCACTCCGCGGCCATGCCATTCGGGATAGACGAATGTGCGAGGGACTCCCTGTAATATATTTGGCTAATGTTCCTTGGCGCGATCTTCGGCGCGGCCAATCCCGCCTACGGTTCAAGCGATCACTTTTAGCGGTTCTAAATTCGTGTTTGACCTTTCGGGCATTGGGGATTTACCAGTTCTGTCTTGCGCCAATCGGACAGGTTGCCTTGCCCCCCTTCCGGATCACCCATAAGCTCACGGCGGCCCTGCTGGCCCTCGGCCTGATCCCGGCGGCGTTGATCGGCGTGGTGGCCCTCGACCGTGCCGCCGCCGCGCTGTCCCGAGAGGCCTTCAGCCATCTCGAAAGCATCCGGGAAACCAAGAAGGCGGCCTTGGAACGCATGGTTTCGGGCTGGCAGGCCGACCTAGCGACCACCCTTACGTTCGCCGACGCCCTGGACCTCGAGCGGCATTCGGCGAACGTCCTCGACTTCGTGCGGGTGATCGAGCCATCGCTGGAACCTCAGGGCTACCGGGCGATCTACCTCAGCGACAAATGGGGAAGGCCCCTTCTCAGCGCGGGCGCGGCGACGGACAAGCCGAACCGGCGCCTCGAGAGCTTGCTGCGCCAGGTCGGCAAGACCAAGGCGTTCGCTTTCGCCGACATGGCTTTCGCCGAAGACGGCGTGCCGACGGCCATCGCGGCCCGTCCTCTGCTCCAAGACGGCGAGGTCGCGCTCATCGCCGCCCTCGAACTGCCGGTCGACGTAATCGAAGAACGCATGGCGCCGAGTTCGGGACTCGGCACCACGGGCGAAGCCTATCTCGTGGGGCCGGATCTCCTGATGCGCTCGACCTCGCGGCTCGACCCGGCCCGACACTCCGTCGTCGGGGCGCTCACCGATCCCCAGGCTGCGCAAGTCGACACCGCGATGGCGCGCGACGCCCTGTCCGGCCGGGCGGGCACTCGCCTGGGTACCGACTACAGGGGCAAGGCGGTCCTGTCTGCCTACACTCCGGTGACAATCGGCGCCGTGACGTGGGCGATGCTCGTCGAGCTCGATCGGGACGAGGCGTTCGGAAGCATTTCCGACCTCCGCGACATCATGGTGGTCGTCGCCCTGTTCGCGCTGGTGGGGGTCGGGCTTATCGGTATCCTCGCCTCGCGTGCCCTGGCTCGCCCGATCGTCGCCCTCACCGCGAGCATGAACAGATTGGCGGCCGGTGAGACGCGCGTCGACGTTCCGGCGTGCGAACGCCGTGACGAGATCGGCGAGATGGCGCGGTCGGTCCTCGTCTTCCGCGAGAACGCGGTCGAGGTGGAACGCCTTCAGGCCAGCGAAGGTTTGGGACCGGTCTATTTTGAATCGGTGCTTCAGTACCTTTGCCGAACCCTGCGCGTCGACGGCGCTCTGATCGCGACCGTCGACGATGACAGGGTGACGGTGGTGGCGGCGAGGCGTGGCGGTGTCGGCGTTCGTGGCTTCGTCGTTCCCCGCCCGGGCACGCTATGCGAGGCGGCGGTTTGCCAGGGGCAGGTCGCGGTCCTGTCGTCCGCCACCAGCGCTTTCCCCGAGGACCGCCTGCTGCGGGAATGGGGAGCCGACGGCGGCATCGCCCTGGCGCTCTCCGACTCCAAGGGGCGCCCGTTCGCGGTCATGGCCTTGTTGTCATCCGTGCCCATCGCCGCCAGGGACCCCGCCCTGAGCCTCTTGCGTCAGTTCGCCGCGCGGGTGAGCGCCGAACTCGAACGCAAGAGATACGAGGACGACCTGTTGCAGTCCCTGCGCGAACTCCGGCAGGCCAAGGCAAGGGTCGATCAGGCGGTTCGCGAGGCGGAATTCGCCAACGCCGCCAAGACGCGTTTCCTCGCGGCGGCCAGCCACGACCTGCGGCAACCGCTCCAGGCGCTCAACCTGCTCCTCGCCGCGCTGAAGACGACCCGCGACGAGCAGCGGCGCGTCGCGCTCGGCGACAAGATCGACGTGGCGTTGTCCGCGATGGGCAACATCCTGGGCTCGCTCCTCGACATTTCGAAGATCGACGCCGGCCTGGTCGTTCCCGCAGTCGAGAGTTTCCCCGTCGCCGAGTTGACAGCCGAGATCGTGCAGGAATTCGAGCCCCTCATCGCCGAGAAATCCTTGGGCCTGACGGTCGTGCCGTGCGGCGCGACCGTGCGGTCGGACCGCAAGCTGCTCGGCAACGTGTTACGCAACCTGCTGTCCAACGCGGTGCGCTATACGGACGAGGGAGGCCGCATTATCCTCGGCTGCCGGCGGCGCGGCGAATGGTTGGGTATCGTGGTCGCGGACAGCGGCAGGGGCATTCCCGACTCCGAACTCCCCTACATCTTCCAGGAGTTCTACCAGATCGACAACCCGTCGCGGGACCGCGCGCTCGGGCTCGGGCTCGGCCTGTCCATCGTCAGCAAGCTTGCCTCGCTACTCGGGCACGGAGTCGAGGTGCGGTCGCTCGCCGGCCGCGGCTCGGCTTTTACCGTGGTGGTGCCAAAAACCAAAGAGGCGGTATCCAGCATGCCCGAGGCAAAGCGGGCCGCCGGCTGAGCGGCGGTCCTCTGGGGTTGCACACCGGCGAACGGGGCGGCATCCTCTTCCACCCGTTCTCTATCCACGGAATTCCGATGCCGACCTGCGCCTGCGGCTCCGGCCGCGAACTCGATCAGTGCTGCGGCCCCTTCTTGGCCGGTACGGCCGCCCCCACTGCCGAAGCCCTGATGCGGTCACGCTACACCGCCTTCACCACCCGCAATACCGATTATCTGCGCGCCACCCTGGCCCCCGAAGCTCTGGTCGACTACGACGACGCCGAAACCACGCTGTGGGCGGGCGAGGCGCAGTGGCAGGGCCTGAAGATCCTGGCTACCGAGGGCGGCGGCGCCGGAGACGAGACGGGCACGGTCGAGTTCGTCGCCCGCTATCGCCTGCAAGGTAAGGACTACGTTCATCATGAGCTATCGCGCTTCCGCCACGAGGACGGCCGGTGGCTGTACGTCGATGGGGTGATCGGGCCGAAACCGCAAACCCGCCATGTCGCCAAGGTCGGCCGCAACGACCCCTGCCCCTGCGGATCGGGCAGGAAATACAAGAAGTGCTGCGGGGCCTAGGCTTCTGTACCCAACCCGAAACGGCGCTGCCGCAGATGGTGGATATTTCCCTTTCGCCGAACCGCCGGCGGTCCGAACCAGTTAGAATGCGCCTAATCTGCTCACCTCTCCTTGGAGGCGGTCATGATGGTGGCGCGGTGGCATATCCAAGCGAAGTTCGGGCACAAGCAGGCGCTGATCGAACTGCTGAAGACCTGGGATCGTGAAATCGGCGCCAAGGCTGGCCTGGAGGCCGACCGGTTTCGGATCCTTACCGGCTCGGTGGGCGGGCGCGAAGCGGACATCGAGAGCGAAGTCGAAATACGCGATCTGAGCGAGTTGAACGCGTTTTTCGAGAAGCTGGCCCAGATGCCCGAGCACGCCGACTTCGCAAAGCGCGTCGAGCCGCACATGGTCTCCGGTTCGACCTATTGGACGGTGTATCGGCTCATCCAGTAGGGCACACCCGGCCTACTTGTGAAATAGAACCAATCGCGCTCTCGCCAAGCTTGCTTGTCCTGCCCATCTTCAGAATGGGCAGGACACGAGCAAGGGAGAAACGCCATGGCCAGACGTGAGCGCGGCATCTGCGAACTCTATCAGTCGGACCCGGAACGGGCCGACCGTCTGGTGTTCGGTCGCCTGCCCGAGGCCGACCGCCGCGGTTTTCTCAAAGGCGCCGGGCTGGCGGCGATGGGCGCCATCGTCGGCGGCGCGATTCCGTTCCACCGCGACATGCCGGCCGGCCTGATTCCCGCCGCCCTGGCGGAGGAAAAGGAGGCGTTCCGCATCGAGGGCAAGGAGGGGCTGGTGGTCCTCAACGACCGCCCCCTCAACGCCGAAACCCCGGCGCACTTGCTGGACGACGCCATCACCCCCGCCGACCGCCATTTCGTGCGCAACAACGGCCTCGTGCCGGAGATGGCGACGAAGGGGGACGCCGCGGGCTGGAAACTGACCGTCGACGGCGAGGTCGACCGGCCGCTCACCCTCACGCTCGACGATTTGAAGACCAAATTTCGACCGGTGAACCTCGCCCTGCAGCTCGAATGCGGCGGCAACGGCCGGGCCGGCTTCAATCCACCCGCCAGCGGCAACCAGTGGACGGTGGGCGCAGTGGGAAACGCGGTGTGGACCGGGGTACCGCTGCGCGACGTCCTGAACGCCGCCGGTGTCAAGGAGAACGCCGTATATACCGGCCATTACGGCATGGACCCGCACCTGTCGGGCGATCCCCAGAAGGACCCACTCTCGCGCGGGCTGCCGATCTGGAAGGCTATGGACCCGCACACCCTGGTCGCCTTCGAAATGAACGGACAACCCATCCCGGCACTGCACGGCTTCCCGGTCCGCATCGTGGCGCCCGGCTGGGCCGGCTCGACGTCGCAGAAGTGGCTGGAGCGCATCTGGGTTCGCGATCAGGTCCATGACGGCGCCAAGATGACCGGCAAATCCTATCGCGTGCCGGCCTATCCGGTGGAGCCCGGGGCCAACGTGCCCGATGAGGATTTCGTCATCATCCAGTCGATGCCGGTGAAGTCGGTGATCACCTGGCCGAAAAGCGGCTTCGAGGTGCCCGCGGACAACCGCATGATCGAGGTGCGCGGGCACGCCTGGGCCGGCGATCGCGCCGTGCGCCAGATGCACATCTCCTACGACTTCGGGGCCAACTGGGTCGAAGCGGAGCTTGCGCCGCCGGTCAACCCGTATGCCTGGCAGCAGTGGCGGGCTCGCGTCGAGCTTCCGGGTCGCGGCTACTACGAGGTATGGGCGCGCGCCACCGACGACGCAGGCGCCATGCAGCCCTTCGCCGTGGCCTGGAACCCGCGCGGCTATCTCAACAACGCCATGCACCGCGTGGCCATACGCGTTCCCGGCCTCGGCCAACCGCAAGTGGCGGAAACGGAAAAGGAGGCGAAGTCGCAAGGCGGCAAGGAGTGAGGCTACGGATTCTCCTCATGGCGGGTCTGCTGGCCGGCGGGCCTGCCTGGGCTGCGGACGCGCCCAGCCCATTCCTGACCCGGCCCGGCGCCGGGATGCCCGAGCAGTCGGCCGCCCTGCCGCCCGGCGAGGGCCGCGACGAGGTCGAGGGCATCTGCTCGGCCTGCCATTCCATCCGCATGGTCACCCAGCAGCGTCTGTCGCGCGACCGCTGGGACGAGTTGCTGGACTGGATGGTGGCCGAGCAGGGCATGCCGGAACTCGACGCGGAAACCCGCGAGAAAGTGCTCGACTACCTCGCCGATCACCTTAGCCCAAAGACCTCCGGGTAGGCACGGTGTTCGGCGGCCCGGGTGATGGCCGCGGCTATCCCCCGGCCACCTTCCGCGTGTTTCCGCTCAGTCGCTGACCGGGATGGTCACGCTCATCATGCCGAAAACGTCGCCGGCATCGAGACCGTCCTTCTCGTATCCCAGCATGTCCAGCTCACCCTTGGGCTTGCCGTGGCAGCCGAGGCAGGGCTTCTCCAGCCGGATGGGCTCGAAGTAGCGATAGACCTTCTGCTTGCCCATCATGGCGAATTCGCCGTGGGGCTCGCCATCATGCTTGGGATCGACGAACTTCGTGAGCACCGCCTTTTCCACGGGGTCCGGCGCGTTGCCAAGAGCGCGGTAGGCGATCGAGGGCTGCTTGATCAGGATGCCGGTGCGCGAGTTCAGCAACTCCCCGGCCTCACGCGCCCAGCGCGCCGGCAGGAAGCCCTTCCACTTCACGCCTTTGACGTTGAAACGGTCCTGGTTGTTGTCGATGGCGGTGGTGCCGGCCCAGACCAGCTTTTCATAGATGGGCTTCATCTCCGGCGTGAGGTTGACGAGCTGCATCGCCGGTTCATCGAGCCATTTTTTCTTGAAGAACTGGCCGGTGAATCCCTTGTCGCCGAGCTCGGCATTGGTGATCAGCGGCATGTGATTGAAAACCACGACCCGGCCCACGATGAAGGCGGTGCTGATCATTTCCGCCGTCGTCTTGGCCTGGGCGGCGGGCACCTTGTCGATGAACAGGTATTCCGGCTGGCCGCCCTTGGCGAGCACGCCGATCTCGGCCGCGCCGGCCGACAACGGCACGGCAGTGGACAACAGCAGGGCGGCGAGCGCCCCGCACAGAGCCTTGCGCATGTTGTTCCTCCCACTCTCCTTGTTTGGCAGGCGGCGAAGCCCAGACACTGCCTACGCTTGCCGTCCCGCGATCAGCGAAGGAAACCCGAAGCCAAAGAGACGTGGGTAGTAGCATTGTACTTTTTATGATCGAAAGATCATATAAGCCCGCCCTCGCGGCCGGGGCGGCGGACAAGTGCCTTGTGGATTCCGCGCGCCGATCGGTGCACAATCGCTCTGGCGGGAAGGTCCAACTTGAAGAACAGGGAGGACGCCATGGCCTATCTCGACTGCGACGAGCGGTTCGCTACCGGGATTCCCTCGATCGACTACGAGCATCGCCGCCTCGTCGACCTCGTCAACAACCTCGACCTCCTGATTGCTGACGGGGCATCCGCCCAAAGCATCGCCGCCAACCTTGCCGAATTTCACGCCCTGGCGACCGCCCATTTCGCGCTCGAGGAGCGGATCATGCAGGCGCTACGGCACAGCCGCTACCAGTACTGCCGCGACGAGCACTATCGCCTGCTCGACGAGGTGCGCGACATAATGGAGGAATACGAGCGGGGAGTGTTCGAGCCCCTCGCCCGTCTGCCCGCCGCCCTCAAGGACTGGCTATGCGGATTGATGAACATAGACGCCGAGATGTTCGCCGGACTTGACGAAGCGACCCTCAAGACCTGGCACCTGTCGCGAACCAGACACTAGGCGCGGTTCGCCCGACTGCCCGCAGACCTTTTCGGTTCAGTGCATCTGGGCGACCGCGAAGTCCCTCAGGACGTTCTTCTCCATCTCGGTTTCCTGCAGCCGGTACTTGATGACGTCGCGAACCGAGATGATCGCCACAAGGCGGTCGCCGTCCATGATCGGCAGGTGGCGGATGCGGCGTGAATCCATCATCTGCATGGCCTCCTTGACCGAGGCGTCGCTGGTCACCGTGATGACGTGTCGCGTCATCACCTCATCCACCGGCATCAACAGCCCAGCGGTGCCGCGCGCCGCGATGACGCGCACCACGTCGCGCTCGGAGACGATGCCCAGAAGGGCGCCGTCACCGTCAACCACCGGCAAGGCACCGATGCGGTTTCGATCGAGGAGCGCGCAGGCGGTCTCGACCCGGATCTTGGGACCGATGGTCTTGACCTCGTAGTTGCTGCTGGCCAGGAGCGAGCGCAGGGTCATGTTGTCCTCCCTCGTTACTTTCTCGAGATTCATCCTCCGCTCATACGATGATGAGCGGCGTCGCGATTTACTAGCTGCCTGATGAGGTGGGCGCGAAGCGCTGCGGGCGGGTAGCTTTGAATATTTCCATATTACTTTTGTATTATTCTCCAACCGCCGTGGCACCTGGCATTTATCGCGCATGCGTCGCATTCGCGCCCCGCAATTCCCCACATGCGCGCTGTTTTTTCCTTGCAAGGATCGCGGCTTCGCGATTAAACCTCTAGGGAAATCAAGTTACGCTAATATACGCTGGTTCGCATCAAAGCGCGCCGCGCGGCGAAAGGCCGGCGAAACGTCGTTTCTCGGCGCCGAGGGGGTGAAACAAATGTCGCACCAAGGGCTCAGCAGTCAGACCATTGCCGTCGTCGGCGGCGGCATCAGCGGCATCACGACGGCGCTGGAGGCGGCGGAGGCGGGTTACGACGTGGTGCTGCTCGAGCGCAGCCCCAGCCTCGGCGGGCGCGTCGCCCAGCTCAACCGCTACTTCCCCAAGCTGTGCCACCCCACCTGCGGCCTGGAGATCAACTACCAGCGCATCAAGAAGAACCGCCGCATCAAGGTCTACACCATGGCGACGGTGGCCAACGTCGCCGGCAGCCGCGGCGATTTCACCCTGACCGTCACGTTGAGCCCGCGGCATGTGAAGACCACCTGCACCGCCTGCGGCGACTGCGCCGCGGCGGCCGAGACGACCGTCGCCAATCCCTTCAACTACGGCCTCGACCAGTTGAAGGCGGCCTATCTGCCGCATGAGATGGCGTTCCCGATGCGCTATGTCGTGGCCCCGCAGGTGATCGGCACGCCCGAAGGCGAGAGGATCAAGGCCGCCTGCAAATACGACGCCATCGACCTCGACGAGCAGGAGAGCAGCTTCGAGCTCAAGGCCGGCGCCATCGTCTGGGCCACCGGCTGGCAGCCCTACGACGCGGGCCGCATCACCCCCTATCACTACGACGAGAGCCCGGACATCGTCACCAACGTCGAGATGGAGCGCCTGGCTGCCCACGACGGCCCCACCAAGGGCAAGATTCTGCGGCCGTCGACCGGAGAGCCGCCGAAGCGGGTGGCCCTGATCCAGTGCGCTGGATCGCGCGACTACAACCATCTGCCCTATTGCTCGCGCATCTGCTGCCTGGCGTCGATGAAGCACGCCGCGTATCTGCGCGAGCAGTATGCCGACGTCGAGGTGGACATCTACTACATCGACATCCGTGCCCACGACAAACTCGAGAACTTCTACAAGAAGCTCAGGAATGACCCGCAGGTGCGCTGGATCAAGTCGAAGCCGGCGTCGATCGTGCCCGGCCCGGACGGCGTGCCGCTGGTTTGCGGCGAGAACACGCTGACGCGCGAGATCTACCGCACGCCCTACGACATGGTGGTCCTGGCCGTCGGCATGCAGCCCTCGACCGCGGCGGGCCGGCCAGCAATGGACGTGCCCATGGACGAATACGGCTTCATCGTTCCGGAAGGCAGCGACGGCGGCCTGATGTCGGCGGGCGTCGCATCCGGGCCGCTCGACGTGTCCATGTCCGTGCAATCGGCCACGGCCGCCGCCCTGAAGGCGATTCAGGCGGTTTCCGGACGCGCCCGTCCGTAACCGCCAGCGGAGGAATTCCCAATGTCCGAGAGAAAGACCGGCGTTTATCTGTGCAGCGGCTGCGGCATCGGCGAGGCCGTCGCCATGGATGAACTCGAAACCGTGGCGGTCAAGGAATTCAAGGCCCCGCACTGCGCCCAGCACGCCATGCTGTGCGGCGAGGAAGGGGTCGAGACGATCCGCGCCGACCTCGCGGAGGGCAAGGTCAACCAGTTGGTGATCGGCGCCTGCTCGCCGCGCGTGATGACCGACCGCTTCCAGTTCGACAACGCCCAGGTGATCCGCGCCAATCTGCGCGAGCTGGTGAGTTGGAGCCATGCCCCCGGGGACGAGGACACCCAGGCGGCGGCGGCCGACTACGTCCGCATGGCGATCACCCAGGCTTCCAAGACCACCGCGCCGGAACCCTGGATCGAGGGCGAATACAGCCAGCGCATCATGGTGGTCGGCGGCGGTTCCACCGGCCTGATGGCGGCGCGCGAGGCGGCCGAAGCCGGCCATGAGGTGCTGCTGGTGGAGCGCAGCGACCGGCTGGGCGGCCACGCCCGCGGTTACGCCAAGGTCATTCCTCATCGCCCGCCCTATCGCGACCCGCAGCCGAACGACATCGAGGCGTTGATCGCTGCGGTCGAGAACGACCCGCTCATCACCGTCAAGACCAACTGCCACGTCACCAAGACCTCGGGCATGCCCGGCAAGTTCCAGGTGGAACTGGCGAACGGCGCCGGCCCCTCGAATGAAACCGTGGGGGCCATCGTCGTCGCCACCGGCTGGCGTCCCTACGACCCGAGCAAGCTGGGCCATCTCGGCTATGGCGTCTCGCCCGATGTGGTGACCAACGTCGAGCTCGAGAAGATTTTGGCGGCCGGCCAGCCGAAGCGCCCGTCGAACGGGCAGGCGCCGAAGGCCGTCGCCTTCATCCAGTGCGCCGGCTCGCGCGACCCCGACCACCTGCCCTACTGTTCGTCGGTGTGTTGCGCCTCGTCGATCAAGCAGGCGCTGCAACTGGTCGAGGCCGACCCGGAATGCAGCACCTACATCGTCTACGACGAGCTGCGCACCCCCGGCGTCGCCGAGGAGTTCTACCGCTCCGCCCAGGCCAAGGGCGTGATCTTCCTGAAAGGCAAGGTCAAGTCGGTGGGCGCCAATCTCACCGTCGTCGTCGACGACGCGCTGATCGGCGAGGAGGTGCCGCTGGAGGGCCTGGACATGGTGGTTCTCGCCACCGGCATGGTGCCCAACACCACCATCCCCGACCTGCCCTACGAAAACAGCGAATACGCCGCCGCCCAGTTGCAGGCGGACATCAACCCGCTGTCGCCCATTCCGGTCGCCGGCTATCAGGGGGAGGCGCCGGCGCCCCTGCCCCGCCCCGCCGACAACCCGCCGCCCGGCGCGCCCATCCTCAACCTGCAATACCGTCAGGGCCCGCACATTCCGATGCTGGCGGACGGCTTCTCGGATTCGCACTACATCTGCTTCCCCTACGAGACGCGGCGCACCGGCATCTACACCTGCGGCCCGGTGCGGCGCCCGATGGACATGGGCGAGGCCGCCGAGGACGCCGCCGGCGCGGTGATGAAGGCGGTCCAGGTGGTGCGCAACGCCGCCAAGGGCGCCTCGGTGCATCCGCGTTCGGGCGATCTGTCGTTCCCGCGCATCGGCTACAACACGTGCACCAAATGCCGGCGCTGTACTGTGGAATGCCCGTTCGGGGCGATCGACGAGGACGAGAAGGAATACCCGGTCGTCAACCCGACGCGCTGCCGGCGCTGCGGCACCTGCATGGGCGCCTGTCCGGTGCGCACGATCAGTTTCGACAACTACAGCGTCGAGATGATCAGTTCGATGATCAAGGCGGTCGAGGTGCCCGACGAATTCGAGGAGAAGCCCCGCGTGCTGATCCTCGCCTGCGAGAACGACGCCTACCCGGCCCTCGACATGGCGGGCATCAACCGCCACACCTACAGCCCGCACGTGCGCGTCATCCCGGTGCGCTGCCTCGGCTCGGTCAGCCTGGTATGGATCTCGACGGCTTTGGAATCCGGCTATGACGGCATCGTGCTGATGGGCTGCAAGCCCGGCGACGACTACCAGTGCCACTTCGTCAAGGGCAGCGCCATGGCGAAGGAGCGCATGGGCAAGATCGCCGACACGCTGAAGAGCATGGCCCTGGAGACCGAGCGCGTGGCGCAGATGGAGGTGTCGATCGCCGAATCGCACAAGATCGGCCCGATGATCGACGACTACATGGCGACCATCGACCGCATCGGCCTCAGCCCGCTGAAGGGGTTCTAAGCCATGACCGCCACCTCGCCCACGCCCCGCAAGAAGTACGATCTGAACTTCGCCCGCTGGGTCTACGAGAACGTCGATGGCGGCGACCGCATGGCGAAGTGCATGCAGTGCGGCACCTGCTCGGGATCGTGCCCGATCGGCGATCAGATGGACTACGGTCCGCGCAAGCTGTTCATGATGATCCGCGCCGGCATGAAGGAAGCGGTGCTGACGTCGAACACCATCTGGAACTGCGTGTCCTGCTACAACTGCGTTGTCCGCTGCCCGCGCCAGGTGCCGGTCACCTACATTCTCCACGACCTCGCCGCACTGGCCGTCAAGGAAGGCTACGCCGAGGCGAAGACCGCCGACAACGCCCGCTTCGCCAAGGCCTTCTGGTGGAGCGCCCAGAAATGGGGGCGTACCGACGAGCGTCTGGTCACGATGAAGTACTACTTCTCGACCGGCATCGGCGACGGCATCAAGAAGGGCATGGCCAACCAGAAGATCGCCATGGCGATGGTCAAGACCAAGCGCATGCACCTGACCATGCCGCACAAGGTCAAGGGGACCAAGGAGCTGCAGGCGATCCTCGCCAAGGCCCACGAGATCGAAGAGCGGGGCAACAACGGTCAATGACATGCTTCGAGACGGCCGCGCCGCGGCCTCCTCAGCATGAGGACCTCATCCTGAGGAGGGCCGCAGGCCCGTCTCGAAGGATGTCTGTCGACGGGAGCGGGACATGAGCAAGAAATACACCTTCTATCCCGGCTGCAGCTCGCAGGGCAGCGCCGCCCATCTCGACCGGTCGCTGCGCGCCGTGCTGCCGAAGCTCGAGGTCCAGATCGAGGACATCGACGACTGGAACTGCTGCGGCGCCTCGGTCGGCCACATCGAGGGCGGCTTCATCCCGCAGTCGGCGCTGTCGGCGCGCAATCTGGCGCAGGCCCAGACGCAGGGGCCGCAGGACGTCATGACCCCATGCGCCGCGTGCTATCTCAACACCCACGCCACCAACGAGCGCATCCGCAACGACGAGGGGTTCAAGGGCAAGCTGAACGAGGCGCTGGCGGTGGCCGGCAAGTCCTATGACGGCTCGCTGCACGTACGCCACGCCTGCGAGGTGCTGGTCACCGACGTCGGCATGGACAAGGTCGCGGCCCAGGTCGTCAACCCGCTGGCCGGACTGAAGGTGGCCGGCTATGTCGGCTGCCAGACGGTGCGCCCCTTCGCCAACACCGACCGCGGCAACCATTTCGACGAATACGACCGGCCGAAGTTCCTCGACGACTTCACCCGTGCGGTCGGCGCCGAGGCCCTGGACTTCGAGAACGCCACCTCGTGCTGCGGCGGCTCGGTGTCGGTGATGAGCCCGGACAAGACGCTGCACCTGATGAAGAAGATCCTCGACGAGGCGCAGGCGAAAGAAGCCGACGTCATCTCGACGCCCTGCCCGCTGTGCCAGACCAATGTCGAGATGTACCAGCAGCAGATCAATCAGAAATACGGCACCAACTTCAATATCCCGGTGGTCTTCTACAGCCAGTTGATGGCCGTGGCCTACGGGATGGATCCGAACAAGGACGCCGCGCTCAATCAGCAGATCATCCCCGCCGACAAGCTGAAGGGAATGGCGAAGTAGGCGCCGCGGCGCCTCTGCAAAATTATTGCGGGCCGCAGGCGAAGCAATCCTAGCGGTTGGATTGTTTTCGCTCCTCCTCGAATGATGGCCCTGTTCTGCTAATAATTCTCAATATTATAACTGCCCGCCGAAGTACCCCGCAAGAACCCGTCGCGGAGTGTGGATTTTCCATTAGATTTTGATGGTATATTATATTATAAAAACCGCATCCGCCGACAGGGTGGAGGAATCGGGCGGCAAGTCCCGAACGAGTATCAACCCGAGAGGGAAGAAGACATGTCCAAGCTGGTCCCGCCTCATGGCGGCGGCGAGTTGAAGCCGCTGCTGTTGCCCGAAGTCGAACGCGCCGAGGAAATCAAGCGCGCCGCGAAGCTCAAGAAAGTGCCGATGACGAGCCGCGAGACGTCGGACGTCATCATGTTCGCCATGGGCGCCTACACCCCCCTCGACGGGTTCATGGGCAAGGCCGACTGGCAGGGCGTCTGCGCCCACATGAAGACCTCTGGCGGCCTGTTCTGGCCCATCCCCATCACTTTGTCGGCTGACAAGGCGCTGGCCGGCTCCATCGGCATCGAGGAAGAGGTGGCGCTGGTCGACGCCGAAACCGGCGAGATCATGGCCATCATGGAGGTCGCCGAGAAGTACGAGATCGACCGCGCCTTCGAATGCCAGCACGTCTACCGCACCACCGACGGCGCCCATCCCGGGGTGCAGAAGGTGATGACGCAGGGCGCTATCAATCTGGCCGGCCGCGTCATGTGCCTGTCCGAGGGCGAATACCCGGCCAAGTATCCCGGCCTGTATCTGCGCCCCGCCGAATCGCGGGCGCTGTTTGCCGAGAAGGGCTGGTCGCGGGTAGCCGCCTTCCAGACGCGCAATCCGATGCACCGCTCGCATGAGCATCTCGCCAAGATCGCCATCGAGGTCACGGACGGCGTGTTCATCCATCAGGTCTTGGGGAAGTTGAAGGCCGGCGACATTCCGGCCGAGACCCGCACCAAGGCCATCCAAGCCATGGTCGACAACTACTTTGTTCCCGGCACCGCCATTCAGGCCGGCTATCCCATCGAAATGCGCTATGCCGGCCCGCGCGAAGCTCTGCTGCACGCCACCATCCGCCAGAACTTCGGCTGCTCGCACCTGATCGTAGGCCGCGACCATGCCGGCGTCGGCGACTATTACGGGCCATTCGACGCCCAGCACATCTTCGACACGCTGTGGGACGGCGCCCTGGTCACCCAGGCATTGAAGATCGACATCACCTTCTATTGCAAGAAATGCTACGGCATGGCGACGGCCCGCACCTGCCCCCACGGCAACGAGGACCGGGTCAACATCTCGGGCACCAAGCAACGCGAGATGCTGTCGCAGGGGCTGGACATCCCGCCGGAATTCAGCCGGCCCGAGGTCGTGCGCATCCTGCAGGACTACTACCGCAGCCTGGTGCCCGCGGAGTGACGGTGAGAGGGATGTCCCCAGCATCCTCCCTCTCCCGTGGGAGAGGGTCTTGGTACGATCACAGCTCCGTGTATTTCTTGGCGGAGCCGCGCGCCTTGGCGACCGGGTACTTGGCGTCGTTGCGGCTGATCTTTGCGTCTGCCGCCTCGGCCAAGTCGATCCCCGCTCGCTCGCAAATGAGCAGAAGGTAATTGAGGATGTCGGCGCATTCCTCGGCCAGCCTCTCCTTGAACGCGGGATCCGCAAGTGAAGCGTCGACCTCGGCGTCGGACTTCCATTGCGCCAGCTCGAGCAGTTCCGAGGCCTCGAGGTTAAGAGACAGCATCAAGTTCTTGAGGGAATGGAACTGCGACCAATCCCGCGCGTCACGGAACGCGACCAGCCGCCGGGTTAGGTGCGAGAGCCTGTCGGTCATGTCGGGATTTCCGTCGCGATTGGATTTGACACATTTATCATGGGTATTTAGATTACCCTTTTATAATAATCGCCGCCAGTTTGTTCGTTTTTTCCTTCTGGGGCAGACGGCGCGAAACAAATCCACGCGGGGCCGGGCGGCGCTGCGTGCCCGGGTCGGCATCGCTGCCGCCGGACTAGCTGAAATCGTGTGAGACATAGGAGAGAGGTGCGATGCCCACTTTCGTGCATACCGACAAGTGCGATGGCTGCAAGGGCGGTTCGGTGACCGCCTGCATGTACATTTGCCCCAATGACCTGATGAAGCTCGATACGACGCGGATGAAGGCCTACAACCAGGAGCCCGACCAGTGCTGGGAATGCCAGTGCTGCGTCAAGGCGTGCCCGCAGCAGGCCATCGAGGTCCGCGCCTATCAGGACTTCGTGCCGATGGGCGGCGCCGTCATTCCGATGCGCACCGACAGCGCGATCATGTGGACCATCAAGTTCCGTGACGGCGAGGTGAAGCGGTTCAAGTTCCCGGTGCGCACGACGCCGGTCGGCTCGATCGACCCCTATGCCGGCAAGCCGGAGGCGGGCGACCTGAAGAGCCCGCTCCTGTTCACCGAAGCCGGCAAGACCCTGCCGACCATCTGACGCGTCCACCACCTACCGCGCCCCGCTGCGGCGCGATGAAAGGCATTGAGGGAAGGAACAGAAGTAATGAGCGAAGCCAGTTTCGGTAATCCCGAGATTGTCGAGGTCAAGACCGACATTCTCATCATCGGCGGCGGCATGGCCGCCTGCGGCGCCGCCTTCGAGGCCAAGCGCTGGGCCGGCGACAACGTCAAGATCACCCTGGTCGACAAGGCCGCCCTCGACCGCTCGGGCGCCGTCGCCATGGGCCTCTCGGCCATCAACACCTATCTCGGCGAGCAGAAGCCGGAAGACTACTGCCGCATGGTCAGCGCGGACCTGATGGGCATCACCCGCGACGACCTGGTGTTCGACGTCGGCCGTCACGTCGACGACACCGTGCATCTGTTCGAGGAATGGGGCCTTCCGATCTGGAAGACCAAGGAGACCGAGGGCGTGCCGCTGAAGGACGGCGGCAAGCCTGTGCGCTCGGGCAAGTGGCAGATCATGATCAACGGCGAAGGCTACAAGACCATCGTCGCGGAAGCCGCCAAGAAGTCGCTGGGCATCGAGAACATCATCGAACGCTGCTTCATCGTGAAGCTGCTCCTCGACCAGAACGAGCCGAACCGCATCGCCGGCGCGGTCGGCCTGAGCGTGCGCGAGCACAAGCTTTACGTCTTCAAGGCCAACGCCATCCTGCTGGTGGCCGGCGGCGCGGTGAACGTGTTCCGTCCGCGCTCGACCGGCGAGGGCAACGGCCGCACCTGGTATCCGGTGTGGAACGCCGGTTCGACCTATGCCATGGCGGCCGAGGTCGGCGCCGAGCTGACGATGATGGAAAACCGCTTCGTCCCCGCCCGCTTCAAGGACGGCTACGGCCCGGTCGGCGCCTGGTTCCTGCTGTTCAAGTCGAAGGCCACCAACGGCTTCGGCGAGGACTACGTGGTGAAGAACGCGGACATGCTGGCCGACTTCGCCCCCTACGACAAGGCGGCGGTGGTGCCGACCTGCCTGCGCAACCACGCCATGCTGAAGGAAATGAAGGAGGGCCGCGGCCCGATCCTGATGCAGACCCCGGCGGCGATGGCCAAGCTGGCCGAAACGATGACGCCGAAGGAGATCAAGCATCTCGAGGCCGAGGCCTGGGAAGACTTCCTCGACATGTGCATCGGCCAGGCCGGCGTGTGGGCCGGCATGAACATCCGCCCCGAGCAGACCCCGTCGGAGCTGATGCCGACCGAGCCCTACCTGCTGGGCAGCCACTCCGGCTGCTGCGGCATCTGGGTGTCGGGGCCTGAGGACCTCAACAGCCCGGCCGACTGGAAGTGGGGCTACAACCGCATGACCACGGTCACCGGCCTGTTCACCGCCGGCGACGGCGTCGGCGCGTCGGGCCACAAGTTCTCGTCGGGATCGCACACCGAAGGCCGCATCGCCGGCAAGGAGATGGTGCGCTTCGTTCAGAATCATCCGGGCTACAACCCGGCCCTGAAGGGCGACATCAACGCCATCGCCGAGGAAATCTACCTGCCGGTGCGCAACTACATCGAGCACAAGGACAAGACCACGGCCGAGGACGTCAACCCTTACTACATCCTGCCCCGCTCGCTGCAGCAGCGCCTGCAGAAGCTGATGGACGAGTATGTGGCGGGCGTGTCGACCTACTACCAGACCAACGCCAAGCTGCTCGAACAGGGCCTGCATCTGCTGACCATGCTGAAGGAAGACAGCAAGAAGATGCGCGCCAAGGACCTGCACGAGCTGATGCGCGCCTGGGAGAACTACCACCGCATCGTCACTGCCGAGGCGCATCTGCGGCACATCCAGTTCCGCGAGGAAACCCGCTATCCGGGGTTCTTCTACCGCGCCGACTTCCCGAACCTCGACGAGGCCAACTGGAAGTGCTTCGTCAATTCGAAGATCGACACCGAGACCGGCGTGTGGACCTGCTTCAAGCGCCCGCACGTCGACCTGGTCGAGAAGCACTACGGCGGCCAGAAGCACTGATCTGCCACCGTTGATCCTGCGAAGCCCCCTCCCTGGTTGGAGGGGGCTTTTCATTTACGACGACGAGAACTTCATTCCCAGGCGAAGGTCGAACAGAGCCTGACCACGCCCGGCCATATTGCCAAGTGGAGGCTCCATTGCGAGTGAATGCGGCTCCCTAGAACGGAAAGCGCGCGGCCTCGGTGGCGATGCTCAGCCACCTCAACTCGGTGAATGCCTCGATCCCCGCCTTGCCGCCGAACCGGCCGTAGCCGCTCGCCTTGACCCCGCCGAAAGGAACCTGCGGTTCGGCATGGACGGTGGCGCCGTTGACGTGGCAGATCCCGGATTCGATCCGCATCGCCACCGCCAGGGCTTGGCCGACGTCTCGTCCAAAAACGGCCGCCGCAAGGCCGTACTCGCCCGAGTTGGCGAAGCGCACCGCCTCGTCTGGCCCGGCCGCGCGCACCACGGACACCACCGGTCCGAAGCTCTCTTCATGGAAAATGCGCATGTCGGCGGTCACCCGATCGAGAACCGTGGCGGCCATGACCGGACCCTCGACCGTGCCGCCGGCCGCGACGACCGCCCCCTTGCCGACAGCGTCGTCGACGAGCGCGGCGACCCGCTGCGCGGCCTCGCGATCAATCATGGCGCCGAGCACGACATCGCCGCAGGACGGATCTCCCGCCGGCAGCGAAGCGGCCTTGTGCGCAAGTTTGGCCACGTACGCATCGGCGACAGAATCATCGACCACCGCCAGCTCCGTCGACATGCAGATTTGGCCCTGGTTGATGTAGGCGCCAAAGGCGGTGGCGGCGACCGCCGCATCCAGGTCGGCGTCTTCCAGCACCACCAGGGGCGCCTTGCCTCCCAGTTCCAGCAGCGCCGGCTTGAGATGCCGCGCCGCCTTTTCGCCGATGATGCGGCCGATGCGGGTCGACCCGGTGAAGTTGACGCGCCGGACCGCCGGATGGGCGATGAGCGCCTCGACGACCGCCGGCCCGTCGGCCGGCGCGTTGCTCACCACGTTGATGGTTCCAGGCGGCAGTCCCGCATCGCGGAAGGCGTCGCCGATGAGCCGATGCGTGCCCGGCGACAACTCCGACGACTTGAGCACGGTCGTATTGCCGCAGGCCAACGGCATCGCGACCGCCCGCAGACCGAGGATAAGGGGGGCGTTCCATGGCGCGATGCCCAGGACCACGCCCGCCGGACGACGCACCGTCATCGCCAGGCGCCCCGGCACGTCCGACGGAATGACTTCCCCGCAGACCTGGGTCGTCATCGCCGCCGCCTCGCGGAGGGTATCGACGCCCTGACGCACGTTGAAGAGAGCATAAGCCCGGGTCGCCCCGAGTTCGTCCATCATCATGGCAACGAAGTCGGCGGCGCGCTTCTCGATCAGGTCGGCGGCGGCCGTCAGCTTGGCCCGCCGGTCCTTGGGGCCCGTCGCCGCCCAACCGGGAAAGGCGGCGCCGGCCGCATCGGCGGCGGCGCCTGCATCGGCCACCGTGGCCGCAGCCGCACGGGTCGCGATCGCGCCGCCGAGCGGGTTCCGGCGTTCGAAGGTGGCGCCGTCGCAAGCCCGGACGTCGTCCCCGCCAATCAGAAGGTTCGCCTCGAACATGCTCGCCTCGCCTTCTATCGTTCCTTTCTACAGAACGTCGTTCTGCACCATGGAGATTTGCACAGGCGCGTTTCCCCGTCAATGCGGCCGAAGCCGATTGACAACGCCCCAACCGCCATGTCAGCATCTTTTATAGAATGCCGTTCTTTACCGCAGAACGTCGAGAGAGGCTTCATGACCGCCGCCGAGTGCGAGCATCAGCAGCGACTGTCATCCGAACCGCGCGCAGGGGACGACGTCTGGATCCCGTCGGCCTGCGCCCTGTGCTACGGATCCTGTTCGATCCAGGTGCACCGTGTGAACGGCGTCGCCATCAAGATCGAAGGCAACCCGGAGAGCGCGGTCGGAAAGGGGCGGCTGTGCGCCAAGGGTGTCAGCGGCCTGATGGTCCACTACGATCCCAATCGCCTGACCAAGCCGCTGCGCCGCACCAATCCCGTCAAGGAAATCGGGGTCGATCCCGGCTGGAAGGAAATCAGCTGGGAGGAGGCGCTGACCGAGATCGTCGGCCACCTCAAGCGCATCCGCGCGGAGGACCCGCGCAAGCTGGTGATCCAGCGCACGACCACCGTCACCGCCAACAAGAACCCCTTCCAGGCCTTCGCCTTCGGCTTCGGCACGCCAAACCTCTCGGTGGCCGGCGGCGGGCTGCATTGCGGCAACGGCGCCCATCTCATCAGCGGCATCATGCACGCCTCGTGGGGCATCCTGCCGGACTTCCAGTACTGCAACTACGCCATGTATTTCGGGGCGTCGAAGGGCCACTCGGCGGGCCATGCCTCGACCTCGAACATGGGGATGGCGGCGGATGCCCGGGCACGCGGCATGAAGCTGGTGGTGTTCGATCCCATGTGCAATTTCGCCGCCGCCAAGGCCACCGAGTGGGTGCCCCTGCGCGTCGGCACCGACGCCGCGGCGGCGCTGGCGATCGGCAACGTCATCGCCAACGACCTTGGCGCGATTGACGCGCCCTATCTCAAGGGGAAGACGAACGGCCCCTATCTGATCGGTCCCGACGGCCGCTATGTCCGCGACAAGGACGGCAAGCCGCTCGTGTGGGATCTCATGGCCGGCGCCGCCCGCCCCTTCGACGGCGCCGCCGCCGACGACATGGCGCTGGAAGGATCGTTCGAAGTCGACGGCGTGACCTGCCGCCCCTCGTTCGCCCTGCTCAAGGAGCATCTGCGGCAATACACGCCGGAGTGGGCGGAGAAGATCACGACGATTCCGGCAGCCAACCTACGGCGCATCGCCGAGGAGTTTGCGCGCGAAGCCCGCATCGGCAGCACCATCGTCATCGAGGGGGTGACCCTGCCCTACCGGCCGGTGGCGGCCATCGCCTTCCGGGGCAACCAGGGCCACCGCAACTCGGTCTACAACTTCCTGGCGGTCGACCTGCTGAACCATCTCGTCGGCGCCGCCGACGTCGTCGGGTCGTGCCTCGGCTTTCCGCCGGTGGTGGACGGCCATCCCGATAGCGGCCGGCCGCATTACGTGCCGGTCGCCACCCCGGACGGCCTGATGGAGGTCGGCCAATGGATGGGCTGGCATCATCCCTATCCGGTCGAGGACCCGAAACTGCCGAAGACGCTCGGCCTACAAGGCCTGTTTCCAATGGGAATGGTGTCGCCCTTCCTCGACGCACCCGACCGCGAGCACTGGTGGGAGCGCTTCGGCATCGAGTATCGCCCCGAAATGCTGATCAATTTCGGGGCCAACCTGCTGATGAGCATCGCAAACAAGGACACCATGGCGGCATCGCTCGCCAAATATGAATTCATCGTCTCGATCGACCTGTTCCTGACCGAGACCTCGGATTTCGTCGACATCGTGCTGCCTGACTGCAGCTACCTCCAATCGGTGGATTCGCGGTCCAATTTCCCGACCATTTTCAGCCATCCCGCGGGCATGGGCGACTGGAGCTGGCCGATCCGCCAGCCGGTGCTGCCGCCGGACGGCGAGCAACGCCGGTTCGCCGATGTGCTGCTCGAGCTGGCGGAGCGCACGGGCTTCCTCCCGGACATGATCGCCGCTTTCAACGCCATCCTCGAACTCGAGCCGCCCTACCGCCTGGACGGCGGGCGCCGCTACACCTACGAGGAGATTTGCGACGCCGAACTGAAGCATAATTTCGGCCCCGAGCGCGGCCTGGAATGGTTCCGCGAGAACGGCGTCATCAGGTGGAAGAAGAAGCCGCAGGAGGTCTACTGGCGGCCGTTCCTCGACGTGCGGGTGCCGATCTACTGGGAATGGATGCCCGACATCGGCGAGAAGGCGGCGGCGCTTGCCGATCCGCGGGGCCTCGAGATGCCGCTCGAATACTACCGGCCGCTGCCGGACTGGCTGCCCTGCCATTCGCACGAGGTCGAGAAGCCCGGTTTCGACTTCTTCGCCTTCTACTACCGAGACACCCTGCACACCAACAGCTACACGATGGAGAACGCCTGGCTCGACGAGGCGGCGCAGCTCGACCCCTTCTCCTACAACGTGGCGATCAACGCCGAGGTCGCTCGCGCTCGGGGCTTGGCCAACGGGGATCTCGTGGAAATCGAGTCCGACACCGGCCGCAAGATCACCGGCCGCCTGCGCCTGACCGAATGCATCCATCCCGAGGGACTGGGCATCGCCGCTCTGGCCAATCACTGGGCGAAGGGTCTGCCGACCGCGATGGGCAAGGGGGTCTTCTTCAACGACCTTCTCGAACTCGACTGGAAACGCACCAGCCCCGTCAATCTGAACCTGGACCTGTGCGTAAAGGTAAAGGTCACGAGGGCGGCCGAATGATCGCCGCGCCGCCCGTGCCGCGTGGTGCCGCCGAGACGACCGGCGAGGTTCGAGTGGCCTTCTTCGGCATGATGGCGAGCCTGACGGGGGAGCGCGCCGCCACCGTTCACCTGCCCGCCGGAGCGACGGTGGCCCAGGTCATCGCCGCCCTCAGCGACCGCTACGGCCAGGAGTTCCAAGCGGAGATCATGCGCGCCGCGGACAAGGAGGCGAGCTACTGCCGCATTTCGGTGAATGGACGGCTGATTCGCTCGCTGCGCGACCCCGTGGCGCCGCTGGCCGGCGCCGCAACGGTCGAAATGATTCTTCTGTCCTGCCAGGAGGGCGGATGAGTGCCATGAGCCCAAGGGATTCCGGTCAATTGACGGAACGAAGCCGATGATGGTACCTTTTCTTGAATTTAGAATATCGTTCCACCACACAGAACGGAAGAGGGAAATGACGTCTTTCGCCGATGCGGGCGGACGCGCCGTCTCCGCAAGCGGCCGCCGCGACCGGAACCGCCGGGGAGGCGAGCGGCCGTGAGACTGGGCATGGTCATCGACCTCAGGCGCTGCATCGGCTGCTACGGGTGTCAGTTGTCCTGCAAGGCCGAACACGGAACCCCGCCGGGGGTTTTCTTCGCGCGGGTGCTGAAGTCCGAGGAGGGGCGATATCCGACGGTCCGGCATCTCTTCCTGCCGGTGCTGTGCAACCACTGCGACGATGCCCCATGCGTCGAAGTCTGTCCCACCGAGGCCAGCCATTACGCCGAGCATGGCATCGTCGACATCGACCAGGACAAGTGCGTCGGCTGCCGCGCCTGCATGATGGCCTGTCCCTACGGCAACCGCTACTTCAACGGCGAGCGGCGCGACTACTATCCGGGCGCCGGCCCCACCGTCTACGAGACGGCGCGCACGCTGCGCCATCCCGAAGGCGTGGTGATGAAATGCAACTTCTGCCGCGATCGACTGGCGGAGGGCAAGCTCCCGGCCTGTGTCGCCAACTGCGCGTCCACCGCCCGATATTTCGGCGACCTCGACGATCCCAATAGCCAGGTTTCGACCCTGATCAAGGAACGCGGCGGCTTCACCCTGCACCCGGAAGCCGGCACCGGACCCAACGTCTACTACCTTCCACCGTGAGGCGGACATGAGCGGCCAGCGCTACCAACAATTGCTTGCCGACCTGAGGGCCGACTATCGGCCCCAACGCGAATGGGGCGAAGGCCGCGGTGTGCTCCTCGTCGTCGGACATTTCCTGGTCGGCATTGCCGGCGGAACCTGGCTGCTGTCGTGGTGGTTCGGCATTACCGCCGGACTGATGACGGCCGTGCTCCTCGGGGGATTGGGGGGACTGGGCCACCTCGCTTTTCTCGGCCGTCCGGAACGGGCGTTCAAGATGGTCCGGCACTGGCGCACCTCGTGGATATCGCGGGGCTTCGTCGGACTCACCCTGTTCCTTGCGGGGGGATGCCTGCATCTCGCGTTCGAGCTGGCGGCACCGGGAGGTTTGGCGGCGTTGATCGCGGGCCTGGCGGCCTTGGCCGGCACCCTGACAATCATCGGCTATATGGGTTTCACCTACACGGCCTCGAAGGGCGTGCCGTTCTGGAACTCGCCCCTGCATCCGGTTCTGTACATCGCCTATGCCGTGCGCGGAGGCGTGGCCATGCTGCTGGTCCTCGCCGCATTCGGACACGCCAGCGGCGCCGCGCTGATGCCGTTGTGGCTGGTGGTGACCGGGCTGGTCGCCCTTCTCTTCGCGCTGGAGCTACAGGGCGCCGCGGCCGGATCCGACGTCGCCGCCCGCCGGTCGGTGCACGACATCCTGGCGGGCCGACTGGCCGCGATCTTCTATGGAGGAACGCTGGCGATCGGCCTCGGCGTGCCGCTCGCCCTCGGCGCGGCGGGCGGAAACTATCCCGTGATCATGGCGCTGGTCGGACTGACCTCGGCGGCCGGCGACTTCTTCATGAAACTGTCCACCGTGCGGGCCGGCGTCTACCGGCCCTTGATCGTTCCCCGGCAACGGCATCGCGGCTAGGGCACGGCGGGACGGGCGGAGGATGGAGCATCGATGACCAGCCATTCGACAGCCCACTACCTTCTCGAAGCGCTGTGCGAAACCGGCGTCGAATTCCTGTTCTGCAACCTCGGCACCGATCATGTGCCGATCATCGAGGAACTGGCGGCGTGGAAACGGCGCGGCCGGCGACCGCCCGAGGTCATTCTTTGTCCGCATGAGACGGTGGCCGTGCACATGGCCGGCGGCTACGCCATGGCCACCGGACGCGGCCAGGCCGTGCTCGCCCACGTCGACGTGGGCACCGCGAATGCCGCCATGGGGCTACACAATTTCTTCCGCTCGCGGGTGCCGCTCCTGCTGCTGGCCGGCAAGGCACCGTTCACCTCGCGCGGCGAACTTCCGGGATCGCGGGACACCTTGGTGAACTTCGTCCAGGAGCCGTTCGACCTGGCCTCGCTGGTGCGCCCCTACGTGACGTGGAATTACGATCTTCCCTCGGGAACGATCGTCAAGGAGGTATTGCGGCGCGCCCACACGGTCATGCACAGCGACCCCAAAGGCCCCGTCTTCCTCACGGTCGCCCGCGAGGTGCTGGCGCAGGGCGTCGACGACCACGCCGTGCGAAGCTATCCCGCCGACGCCTACGGGCCAGTGGCGGTCGGCGGCGCCGACGACGACGCCATCGGACGCATTGCCACGCGCCTGCTTGCGGCGCGCGACCCGATTCTCATCACCCAGTACGCCGGCCGCAATCCGGCCGCCCCCGCGGCGATCGAGCGCCTGGGGCGCCTAGCCGGCATGCGTGTGTACGAGGCCAATCCGACCCACCTGAACATCTCGCGCACGGCGCCCTGCTTCGCGGGATTCCTGTACGGCGCCGGCTGCCCGGACGCCGATTTCGGCCTGCTCGTAGATGTGGACGTGCCCTGGATACCGCTTGCCGGCACCGAGAGACCCGGCACGTTCTGGGCCCAGATTGACGTCGACCCGTTGAAACGCGACCTGCCGACATGGCCCTTCCCAAGCCATCTTCGTGTGCAGGCCGACAGCGCCAGCACGCTGACGCGGCTGGCCGACATTCTCGAGACCCGGGCCGGCGAGGACTGGCGGTCGGCCGCCCGCCGCCGTCTCGAGGCACTGGCCCGCCGCGAGGCGCCACCGCCCGCCGCACCCGGCCGGAGCGGTGCGCTATCCGCAGGGTTCGTCTGTGATGAACTCGCCAAGTGCGTGGACGACGACACGATCATCGTCAACGAGGCTATCACCAACGTGCTTGCAGTGCTCACGCGCGTGCCGCGCACGCGGCCCGGCACCTTCCTGTCAAACGGCGGTGGCGGCCTGGGGTTCGCCGGCGGCGTGGCTCTCGGGGTCAAACTGGCCCATCCCGGGCGCCTCGTGGTCGCGGTGACCGGCGACGCCAGCTTCGGTTTCTCCGCCCCCGAGGCGGTCCTCGCCGTGGCGGCGCGCCAACGCCTGCCCTTCCTGACCGTCGTCCTCGACAATCGGGGCTGGGCGGCGGTCAAGCGCGCCACGCTGGCGGTCTATCCCGACGGCGCGGCGGCCACCGAGGAGATGTTCTGCGCCGCCCTCGACGGCCCGCGCTGGGACGTTGTGACGGCGGCGGCCGGCGCTCACGGCGAGCGGGTCTCCGACCCTGAGGCTCTGCCAGCGGCCCTGACCCGCTGCCTGGCGGCGGTGCGAGCCGGCCAGGCCGCGGTGCTGGTGGCCGAAATCGAAGCGGTCAGTGGCCCGCCGGAAATTGGTCGGGAGCCGGCATTCCCGGACCGCGAGGTGCTGGTCCCGCCTTGAAGACGGCAGGCCGAACAGGCATCCGCCAACAAAAATAAGAACAAGAGCGAAGAGGGGAGGAATGATGAAAGTCTTTAGCGGCGTCCCGTCACCGGGGCGCGACTGCGCGCATCGATACGGCGCTATCGGCCCGGCCGCAGGGCGATGAAAGCCATGCGCGCGTTCCCGGAGCGGTTCTTCGCCGTACTCGACAACCTGCTCGTCGCCGTGGCGTGCGCCTTCATGGTCCTGATGACCGTGCATGTCGTCGCCGACATCGGCTCGCGGCTGGTCTTTCGCCAATCACTCGAAGCCACCACCGAGGTCGTCAGCTACTACTACATGGTCGGCATCGCCTTCCTGCCACTGCTTCACCTGCGCCGCTCCCGATCGATGATCCAAGTCGAGTTGTTCTCGGCGTTGTTCAGCGCGCGGGTTTCGCGCGTCCTGGACGTTTCCTCCGATCTACTGCTGGCGGCCTGGTTTCTGCTGTGTACCTGGTACACCGCCAAGCTCGCCGTACACAAGACGGGCCTTGGAGAGTTCGTCGACACGACTGTCGACATTCTCAGGATCTGGCCGACCCGATGGATTCTACCGGCAGCCATGGGCATAGCCGGAACGTACTGCCTGCTCGTGGCGTGGCGGCGCTGCGCCACGAACGCCGTCGAGGAGGAAGCGGCGTCGGAGGGAGGTCTCGATGCCGCCGCTTGAGACCGGGATTCTGGGCCTCGTCGCGATCCTGGTGCTGATTGCCCTGCGGGTGCCCGTGGGCTTGGCGCTGTCGGTCGTCTCATTTCTTGGCATATGGCAGATCACCAGCCTGAATACGGCCGCCGGCGCCATCGCGGTACTGCCCTACGATTTCATTGCGCACTGGACGCTGTCGGCGGTGCCGATGTTCCTGCTCATGGGGGCGGTCGTCTACCATTCGGGGTTGACCACCTCGCTGTTCCGCGCCGCGCGACTGTGGCTTGCCGGCCTTCCCGGCGGCTTGGCCGTGGCGAGCAACTTCACCTGCGCGGGATTCGCCGCCGCCTCGGGGTCAAGTCTTGCCACCGCTTCGGCGATGGCCAAGATCGCCACCCCCGAAATGCTGCGCTATCGCTACGATCCGGGCCTCGCCACGGGAGTGGTGGCGGCCGGAGGCACACTGGGCTCGCTCATCCCGCCCAGCGTTCTGTTCGTGTTGTATGGCATCTTCGCCGAGGAGTCCGTTTCCGCCCTGCTGATCGCGGGCATCCTGCCGGGCGTTCTGACGGCGGCGGTCTATACCGTCATGATCGTGACGCGATGCTGGGCAAGCCCGCGACTGGCCCCCCCGATCCACGAGAAGGTCGGTTGGTACGAGCGCTTCGCCGCGCTGCGCAGCGTCTGGCCGCTGCCGCTGCTGATCGCATGCGTGATCGGCGGCATCTACTCGGGCCTGACCACCGTTACCGAAGCCGGCGCCTTCGGCGCCATGATGGCCTTCGTCATCGCCATGGCGATGGGCAAGTGCAGCCTCGGCAGCATGCATGCGGCGGTTCGCGAGGCGGTGTTGACCACCGCAAACATCTTCTTCATCGCCGCGGGTGCCATTCTGCTGACGCGGTTCCTGATGCTGACCGGCCTGCCCGGCGCCCTCTCGGACTTCGTGAGCACCCACGCACAGAGCCAGTTGGCGGTGCTGGCCTTCGCCACCGTCATCTACCTTGTCCTGGGCACGTTTCTCGATCCCGTCGGTATCATGCTGCTGACGCTGCCGTTGCTGCTGCCGCTGTTCAAGACGTTCGGAATGGACGGCATCTGGATGGGCGTGCTGGTCGTCAAGTTCCTGGAGATCGGCCTGCTCACGCCCCCGGTGGGTCTGAACGTCTATGCCGTCAGATGCGTCGTGGACGTTCCACTGGAGACCATCTTCAAAGGGGTCGGATGGTTCCTCCTGTGCGAGGTCGTGATCGTGGCCTGTCTGGTCACTTGGCCCGAAATAAGCCTGTTCCTGCCAAGTCTGGCTTCAATACGATAGGAGGAAACATGTTCAAGTCGGCACGCCTTCTGCTCGCCCTTCCGGCATTGGCCGTACTCGCGAGTCCACCCGCCGTGGCGGCGGACAAGATCGAACTGCGCTACGCCACGTCGCAGCCCAGCATCAACTCGACCTTCAGGCGCTCGGTCCTGCCCTTCGTCGAACGGGTGGCCAAGGATACGGGGGGAACGGTCACGATCCAGACCTTCCCTGGCAATCAGCTCGCGAACGCCAAAACGTCGATCTCGTCCCTGCGCGACGGCACCGCCGACGCCGGATTCGTCATACCGATCTTCGTGCCCAGCGAGATCAAGACCCTCAACGCCTTGATGCAAACCCTGTTCGCCGGCGCCAATGCGGTGGCCATCACCGGCGCAACCGCCGAAACGGTGATGTTGAACTGCCCGGACTGCCGGGCGGAACTGGCGGCGGCCGGGGCGATGCCCATGGCCCCCGTGGCCACCTCCGCCTACTACATGAGTTGCACCACCGACGTGCCGAACTCGGCGTCGCTCAAGGGGCGCAAGATGCGTATCGTCGGCGGCGCCCAGAAAGAATTGCTGGCGGACCTCGGCGCCACCCGCGTCGTCGTTCCACCGCCGGAGGTGATGGAAGCGATGAACAGGGGCCAGATCGACTGCGCCGTGTCCCCCCTGCCCTGGCTCACCCAGTTCAGCCTCCAGGAAAGCGCCAAGGTCATCATCACCCATCCCCTCGGGTATGCCCGCGGCAACGACATGTTCACCATGAGCAAGGCCGCGTGGAGCAAGCTGTCGCCCGAACAGCGACAGGCGATCTTCAAGAACCTTCCCCGGCTGGTCGCCGATTCCGTCATCGCCGGCTATTTGTTCGAGCAGTCCGAGGCCGAAGCGGCGGCCGAGCGGAAAGGCATCAAGTTCATCAAGCCCGACGCCGAGTTCGTCAAGGTGGTGGCGGGCATCCGCGCCCGCGAGAGGGAGATCGTCGTCAGCGACGCCGAAAAGCGCGGCGTCCCCAATTTCGGCGAGCTTTGGGCGAGCCATGAGAAGGCTCTGGTTAAATGGGAAAAATTGAGCCAGGAAATCGGCAGCGACCCGGCCAAGATGGCGGAGGTGCTGTGGGAACAGGTCTACAGCAAGCTCGACCCTCAGACCGTTGCGCCGAAATAGCAATCGGCTAGCACGGTCCGTGCCGATGGAACCGCCCTCCTCACCGTCATGGCCGGGCCTGGCCCGGCCATCTCCTGGGAATGCTCCCGGACAAGCAAGCCCGGGTGCGACTGGAGGGCGGTTCCGTTCGGCTGCGGAGCGTTTCACTCCGTCAGGATCGGCTCGTTCGAGGATCACCGCATGATCGCGCCACGTCATTGCCATGCCGGGGCGGCCGCGTGAGAGTCGAAGGCCAAGACGTCGGCGATCTCACGACGGCCGTCCGCCGGTTCGTACGCGAGGTTCTTGTTCCTGCCGAACCGGCGGTCGAGGAGAACGACGCAATCCCCGCCGCCATCGTGGAACAACTGCGGTCCTTCGGCCTGTTCGGCATGACAATTCCGGAAGCCTATGGCGGCCTGGGCCTGTGCATGCTTGCGGAAGCGCGGGTGGCATTCGAGATCGGCTACGCGGCCCCCGCCTTCCGTTCCTATTTCGGCACCAGCAACGGGGTCGGCACCCTGGGGATACTCCTCGACGGCACCGACGAGCAGAAAAGACGCTACCTGCCGCGAATCGCGAAGGGCGCGATCATGGCTGCGTTCTGCCTGACCGAACCCGACGCCGGATCGGACGCCGCGGCCATCACCACCCGCGCGCGGCGCGACGGCGACGACTACGTGATCTCAGGCACCAAACGGTTCGTGACGAATGCGCCCCAGGCAGGCCTGTTCACCGTGTTCGCCCGCACCGCCGACAAGGACGCCGGAATTGCCGGCATTTCCACTTTTCTCGTCGACCGGGAGCGGGCCGGCATCGAAATCGGCCCCCTGGATCGCAAGATGGGGTTCCGCGGTTCGCAAAGCGCCGACGTGCGGTTCGACGAATGCCGCGTCCCGGCCGCCACATTGCTCGGCGGCAAGGAAGGGGTGGGGTTCAAGACCGCCATGAGATGCCTGGATCACGCGCGCATCCACATGGCGGCAATTTCGGTCGGGCTGTGTACGCGCCTGATCGACGAGGGGGTCCGCCATGCTCTCGGTCGCAAGCAATTCGGCCGGGCGATCGCCCAGTTCCAGTTGATCCAGGCGATGCTGGCCGACTCGGAAGCCGAATGCTTCGCCGCGCGCGCGATGGTGGAGGCGGCGGCCCGAGCCAAGGATCAGGGCGAGCCCGTCACCAAGCAAGCCGCCTGCTGCAAGTATTTCGCCACCGAGGCCGCGGGACGCATCGCCGACCGCGTGCTGCAGCTTCACGGCGGCTATGGCTACCTCAAGGATTTCCCGATCGAACGGCTCTATCGCGACGTCCGGCTGCTTCGTCTCTACGAGGGAACGAGCCAGATCCAGCAGCTCGTCATCGCACGCGAACTGCTGGCCGAGAAGGCGCGTTGACCGCCCCTTTTGCCGGTAGGGGGGCCGAATGCCCTTGCCTGCCCGCACGGCCAGCCGTATTCACCGTCGAGTTCACGCCTCGGCCTTTTCATACGTAGACACCCATGTCCGTCACCCTTCGCGTTCATTCGCCGGTTTTCGTCTCTTCGCGCAGCGCCGGCACCATGGCGCTGCTCATCGTGTGCGTGCTGACGAACGTGCTATGGCCGCAGGAGGCGCTGCGGGTGGCTTCATGGATATTGCTGCTTGGCTATCTGGCGCTCGAATGGCCGCGCCTGCCGCTCCATTCCCGAATACTCTTGGCGCTTGGCGGGTTGCTGGTGGCGCCGGTGATGGCCGGATGGTGGGCGGGGCAATCCGCACTGGCCCAGGGGCTCGACCGCGGCGCGTTCTTCGCCACCTTCTTCGCAAGCCTGTTCTTTCTGGCCGAGGCGGCGCGAACCTCGTCGCTGATCCACCGCTGCGGCGTCTTTTTCGTGAACCAGCGACCCGGCCGGCGATATCTGCTGCTCACCGTCGGCAGCTATCTGATCGGCATGATCCTGAACATGGGCGTTATCACCCTGCTGGGCACCATGGTGCGCCGCCGCAACACGCTGGCTCAGGCCGGCGGCATCGAGGCGGTACGCGCCCTCCGCGAGAAGCGCATGATGCTGGCGGTGCTGCGCGGCTTCGCCATCACGCCGCTGGCCTCGCCCCTGTCGCTGGGTTACGCCGTACTGCTCACCGCGATGCCCGGCTTGAATTGGCCGAAAATGCTCGGGCTGGGCGCGCTTACCAGCCTGGCGTTCTTGGGCGTCGGCTGGCTTGTGGACCGTCTGACCGTGCGGCGCCAGGTCGCCATGCTGGCGCCGAAGGTGCCCCCGGTGGTTCCCGAACGCGACTTGCGGCCGCTGTTGGGCCTCGTGGCCATTGTCCTCTGCGTGCTTTTCCTCGCGATCTTCATCGAGGAGGCTCGTGGCGTTCGCCTCAGCCAAGCGGTCCTCGTCTCGCTCCCCATCATCGGCGGCGTCTGGCTGACGGTGCAGCACGCCCGCTTCGGCATCGCCCGCGCGCCGCGGCTGACCGCGCGCCGGCTCGCCCGCCGGTCGCGGCGGGCCTTGCCCGCGGTGCGAACGGAAATCGCGGTGCTGGCGGGCGCCGCCTTCATCGGTACCGTAGTCGCCGCCGCGGTGCCACCGGAGGCCTTGGCGCACCTCCTGACCACCGGCTGGCTGCCGCCGCTTCTCCTGGCGCCGCTTGCGTCTCTGATCATACTTGCCCTCTCGATGTTCGGGATCAATCCGATCGTCACCCTCACCATCCTGGCGCCGACCCTGCGCAGTCTGCCCGACCTTCCGGTGGCACCGGAGGTTGTGGCCCTGGCGCTGATGGGAGGATGGAGCCTGGCGATCTGCGGTTCGCCGAGCACCGCGTCCTCCATGCTGGCGGCCGATTTGATAGCCAAGCCGTCGACGACGGTGGCGTGGCGGTGGAACGGCTCGTACACGCTGCTGGCCTTCGCCGTCCTCATGGCCGAGATATTCATACTGAGTACGCTAAGATGACGCTCATTTGCGATCCCGCCCTTCGCCTTCGTCTGATCGCCGCCGCCCAGGAGGCGGTTGCACCCGATATCGTCATCCGCGGCGGCCGGGTATGGAACGCCTTCACCGGCGAGGTCACAGCCGCCGACGTCGTCATCTGCGGCGACCGCATCGCGAAAGTCGGCGAGTGGCGTGGGCCCTGCGGCGAAGCGACGCAGGTGATCGACGCCACGGACCGCGTTCTGGTCCCAGGCTACATCGAGCCGCACACGCACCCGTGGCCGTTCGCCAACCCGCTCAGCCTTGCCGAGGCGGCCGTCTCACGGGGCACCACCTGCCTCGTCTACGACCAACTCATGATGTATCTGGCCATGGGGGAGACGTCCCTGGCCCGGGTGACGCGGACGCTGTCGGCGGCCGCCCTGCCCCATGTCTATTGGCTCGCCCGCATCGCGTCGCAGTCCCGTTTCGCCGACGAGGCCCGCCTCTTCGCGCCCGACGTCATTCGGCGCCAGCTCGGCGCCGCCGAATATCTCGGAACCGCCGAGATGACGCGGTGGTCGGATCTGCTCGATCCCGAACGTGCGCTTCCCCTGCTCGCCGTGATCGAGGACGCGCGGCGCCTCGGCAAGATCAACGACGGCCACATGGCGGGCGCCAGTCCGCGCCGGCTGGCCGCCCTGGCGACCACCGGCATCCGATCCTGTCACGAGGCCATCAACGCCGAAGAGGCCCTCGGGCGGCTGCGCCAGGGGCTGTGGGTGCTGCTGCGCAACTCCAGCCTGCGCGAGGACTTGGCGGCCCTCCTGCCCTGCCTCGACGCCACCGCTTTCCACGACCGCCTCGCCTTCACCACGGACGGCGCCAGCGAACCGCATCTGGCCGACCATGGGTTCATAGATCATCTCGTCGCCATCGCCCTCGACGCCGGGGTGGCCGCCAACGTCGCGTATCGCATGGCCACCCTCAACCCCGCCAATTTCCTGGGCCTGGGCGACGATCTGGGGGCGGTGGCCCCCGGCCGCGTCGCCGACGTGAATCTGCTGTCCGATCTCGACCGTCCCAAGCCGCTGGCGGTCGTGTGCCGCGGCCGTCTCGTCGCACGCGACGGCTCGCTCACCGTCGCAGAGCCCAGCGCCACATTCCGGTGGGCCGAGGCCTATGCCGGCAGCCGGCCGGAGATCCCGGACTGGGGCGCCGACATGTTCCTCCTGCCTGCCACCGCCGCGAACCCCTTTCCGGCCGGCAGGCTGGAGAGCGCGGCGATCACGCGGGAAACGCCGGAGAGGCTCGAGGCGAAGGGCGGCGGACTCTGGCCGACATCGCCGGAGGCGCTCGTCCTGGCTGCGACCGACCGCGGCGGGCATTGGATCACGCGCGGCGTCGTCCTCGACATGGCGTCCGACCTGGAGGCTCTGGCCACGACCTATACGACCAGCGCCGGCGTCCTGTTGCTTGGACGCTCGCCGGAGGCCATGGCGGAGGCGTTGGCGCGGCTGAAGCGGCTGGGCGGCGGCACCGTACTGCGCTCAGCCGGCCGGGAGTGGTGTGAATTCGGCTTCCCGATGGCCGGAATCCACGCGACGGGGAGTTTTGCGGCCGGTGCGGACGCGGCGCGGGCCTTTGCCTCGTCCTTGCGCGCCAGCGGCTACCGCCATGCCGATCCGAAATACACCCTGCTGTTTCTGACCTGCGACATGCTGCCCGAGGTGCGGGCGACCGAGGCCGGATGGGTTCGCATAAAGACCATGGAGGTTCTTCATCCGGCCGAGACGCCGGGAGGCGACCGCAAGACGGATCGCGGATGAAAAATGCGCTGGCCGGCCGCACGACCCCAGATTTACATTTCTCTTGACAAAACGTCGTTCTATTTTCACCTGATAGATACCCGCCGCCGACGGGTCGGCGGGTGGTGCGAAGGAGTGAGCATATATTGAATCAGCCGTCTCAGGAAAAGGTAGGTGTGGCCGCGCTCGAGCGCGGACTGTCCATTCTCGAGGCTTTCACGCACGCGGGCAATCCGCTGTCGCTGGCCGAGTTGTCGCAGCTGACGGGGCTCTACAAGAGCACCATTCTCAGATTGTGCGCGTCGCTGCTGCGGTGCGGCTTCCTGCATCGCCTCGACGACGGTCGCTATCACGTCGGACCGGCCGTCTTCCAATTGGGCCGCATCTATCAGCGGTCGTTCAAGCTTGGTGACGCGGTCGTGCCGGTGCTGCGCCACCTCGTCTCCAAGACGGGCGAAAGCGCGTCCTTCTATGTGAGAGATGGCGAGAGCGACGTGTGTCTGTACCGCATCGACTCGCCTCATCCCATCCGCGATGCCGGCGTTGCCGAGGGCGACCGCTTCCCGATCGACGACAGCGCGTGTTCGCTGATGCTGTCATCGCTCGGCGGAAAACCCTGCCCGTCCCCCGAGATGCGCGCCGAAGACATCGTGGTGGCAACGAAGCAGAGCCGGCGCATCGCCGGTGCCGCGGCCGTGCTGTCCCCAGTCTTTCAACTCGAGAAACGGTTGGCAGGGGTTCTTTTGCTGTCGGGGCCCGAGTCCCGGTTCACCGACGCGGCTATCGGGGAGATGACCCGTCTGTTGCTCGACCAGTCGGCGCATCTGACGCAGGTGCTCGGCGGCGATGCGCGCCCCTTCCTGCGCGCCCTTGCCGAAACGGCCGAGGCCTGATTGAAGGGGGCGGCGACGCCGCCCCCTCCTCAGCGGTCGACCTTCCAGGGCAGGATCCACCGCTCCAGTTCGTTGGACAGCACGCTGAGCGCGTAGCCGATCACCGCGACGGTCATCAGGCCGATGTACATCATCTCGACGGCCAAGATTTCCCACGCGTGCCAGATCATGTAGCCGAGCCCGCTCTTGGCCCCGACCATCTCGGCAAGCACGATGAGGATCAATCCCATCCCGATCCCCAGCTTGACCCCCGACATGATGAACGGAAGGGCGCCGGGAAGGGCGATCGTGCGGAAAACGTTCCAGCGGCTGGCCTGGAAGTTCTTTCCGACGTCGAGATAGATCTTGTTGATTTCGAGCACCCCGGCCACGGCATTGATGCAGATCGGATAGAATACGCCGATCGCCACCATCACGATCTTAGACGCCTCGCCGAGCCCGAAGATGAGGAGGAGCAGCGGCAGGATCGCGCTCTTCGGAATGGGATAGGTGAGGGCGATCAGCGGATCGATGGCGGCGCGCAGCGGCCGATAGAGGCCCATCGCGATGCCGACCGCCAGAGCGGGAATTGCTCCCAGCAGGAAGCCCCAGAACAGCCGCGTCATGCTCGCCCAGGTGTTGTCCCAGAGGACGCCGGTCTCGATCAGCTTGACCAGCGTGCTGAACACGGTGGACGGAGCGGGAAAAAACCGCGTGTCGAGCAGGCCGCCGACGGCACAGGCTTCCCAGCTGGCGAGAAGCACGAACGGCGAAAGAATGCTGATCAGACGGTCACGCACCGCCGGCGTGATGTTGATGTTGGCGACCCGCCGCAAGGTGATACCCCAGGAATCGGTGACGGCGGCCCGCTCGTTCCATCGCGATCTGGCGCTCATTTCCGCCCTCCTTCGGCTTCCTCTGCGGCCGACTGAACCTCTTCACGGAGATATCCCCAAATCCGGTATACCAACTCGCCGTATTCCGGCGTCGCGCGCAACTCGAGCACGCTGCGCGGCCGCTCGAATGGCACGTCGACGGTGACCTTGGCGCGGCCCGGATGGGCGGTCATCACCATGATACGGTCGCCAAGGATCACCGCCTCGTCGACGCTGTGGGTGATGAACACCACGGTCTTCTTGTGCTGCTCCCATATACGCAGAAGCTCTTGATGCAGCAATGTGCGGTTTTGTTCGTCCAGCGCCGAGAACGGCTCGTCCATGAGCAGCACCTCGGGATCGGTGGCGAACGCGCGCGCGATGGATACCCGCTGCCGCATCCCTCCTGACAACTGGTGCGGAAAGGAGTGGGCGAACTTGGTCAATCTCGTGCAGTCCAGGTAATGGTCGACGATGTCCCTGATCTCGGCCTTGGGAACCTTGCGCATGCGCAGGCCATAGGCGGCGTTCTCCCAAACCGTCATCCAGGGAAAGATCGAGTCGCCCTGGAAGACCATCGCGTTCGACGGCCGGTGAAGCTCGGTGCGGTTAACCGTCACGGTGCCCTCGGTGGGCTCCTCGAGCCCCGCCAGCACCCGCAGCAGCGTGGTCTTGCCGCAGCCGCTCGGTCCGACGATGACGAAGAACGTTCCCGAGGCGATATCGAGATTGATGGTGTCGAGAGCCTTGAAAGCCTTGCCGCGGAGCTTGAATTCCTTGCTGAGGTTCTCGATGCGAATCTTGGATGTCTCGGCCCTGCCGTTGGGCAGGGCCACGACACCGCCGCGCTGGTGCGCGGAAGAGGCGGACGGCTTCATGCCGCCTCACTGGGCGCGTTTGTACGGCCCCAAGTCCTTGAGAGCGGCGTCGACGAAGGAATTGTCCAACACATCCTCGACCTCGACGTTGCCCTCGATAAGGCCCTGGGTTTTATAGAACGCCAAGTCCTTCTTCATGCTGGGCAGATTGGCGTAGCCGTCCGGGTTGATGCCGTTGGGCGTGATCTTCCGATAGACCGCTGCGTTCTTGATCTTCGTCGATTCGGTAAGAATGCCGATAACCTCGTCGGCGTTCGGCCCCGCGATCTTGCCGTCCTTCAGGGCGTCGTTGTAGTCCCGCGCCGCGCGCATGTAGGCGCGCATGAACTTCTTGGCGACCTCGGGATTATTCTTGATGAAATCGGGCCCGTAGAGCAGCACGGCGAGTTGGTGATCGGGATAGACGCCCTTCTTGTCCGTGAAGCGCACCGCCACCCCCTTCTCCTCGGCGGTGGTGGCCGACGGCTCGGTGGTGATGCTGGCGTCGATGGCGCCGTTGCTCAGGGCCAAGACATGCTCGGGAAACGGCATGAAGACGAGATTGATGTCGCTCAGTTTGAGCCCGCCCAGCGCCAGCGCGTCGTTCAGCGTCGACAGCGACGCGCTGCCGTTGTTGAAGCCCGCCACCTTCAGCCCCTTGAAGTCGCCCCAGTTCTTGACCTTGCCGCTGTCGATCAAGTCCTTGCGTACCAGAATCGGCTGATAGTCGTAGTTGGCCGGGGTGGAGCCCTTATCGGCGACGATCTTGACGTTCATGCCGCGCGCGGCGGCGTTGTACAAGCCCGCCGAGGTCGAGGTGCCCCCGACGTCGAGTTGTCCGGTGGCGAGCGGCGGGACCATGTTGGTAAGCGACGTGAAGGTGACCTTGATCCCCTCCTCGGCGAAGTAGCCCTTCTTTTCGGCGATGAAAAAGGGCGCGTCGCTCGCTGCCTGGGCGATACCCACCCGCACGGTGGTCATGTCGGCGGCAATGGCCGCGGAGGCGCAGGCCATCCCGGCGGTCAACAGCAGCGCACACAACCCGGCGCGTCCCTGCGGACGGATCCTAACCAATGCTGTCATTCTATCCTCCCTCTCATTATCTGCTTTTTTCGTTTAGCTTACCGCGAACCCCCTCCAAGCGAATCTGCAATTCTGTCGTTCTCAGCCTTTCGGCCTGAGATCGAGGACGTACCGGTTCTTGGTACGCTTGGCGACTTCCTCCGGCAGGGTAAGGCTGCCGAACGGGTGCAGGGCGACGGAAGCGGTGCAGCCGACGCGCTCTTTGATGGCGCGCTTCACCTGATCCGCGAGTTCGGCATCCGGCACGCCATGCCCGTGGCCGCATTCGGCGCGGATTTCCAGGCGGTCTACGCCGTTGTCACGCTCGACGACGATGCGGAACTCGGGCCCGAGCTGTTGGAACTGGCGCAGCGTCGCTTCTATGGCGGTTGGATAGACCGGCGCGCCCTGAATCTTGAGCATGTCGTCGATCCGTCCGCGGATCGGGCTGAGGCGACGGAAACCGCAGCCGCAGCCGCAAGGCTCCGACCAGATGGCGGCAATGTCGCCGATCATGTAGCGGATGACCGGCGCGGCCTCCTTGAACAGCGAGGTGATGACCAGAGCCCCCTCCTCGCCGTCCGGCACCGGCGCCAGCGTATCGGGGTCGACCACCTCGAAGAGATAGGCGTCCTCGTTGATGTGCAGGCCGTTCTGGCGCGCGCATTCCCAGGCCGGCGCCCCGGTCTCGACGCTGCCGTAATTATTGTAGGACTTGCAGCCCCACGCCTCCTCGATGCGCCGCCGCGTCTCTTCGACCAGGGGCTCTCCGGTGTGGTACATGGCGCGGATGTTGAAATCGCGCTTCGGGTCGAGCCCCTGTTCGCGGGCCACCGACGCCAGATGCAGTGCATACCCGCCCGTGGTGCCGACGACCGTGGTTCCCCAGTCGCGGGCCAATTCGAGTTGCCGCGCCGACGGCGTAATGGCGCCGCTGCTGGTGGGAATGACCAGCGCCCCCAGCTTCATCGCCCCTTCGGCGGACGTGAAACTGGGAATGAACAAGGCGAAGGCGAAAGCCACCTGCACGCGGTCGGTCGGCCCAACCCCCTGAGCCGCCAGCCGCCGGGCCCACAACGTGGCGATGTTTTCCCAATCGGTCCGCGTGTGGAGCACCGGTTTGGGCTTGCCGGTGCTGCCCGAACTCGCCTGCAGCCGGACTGACGGAAAATCCCCCTGGAACGAGCCGAACGGCGGATGGGCGCGCAGATCGTTCTCGAGGTCCTGCTTGCGCACCACGGGCAGCCGCGCCAGATCCGCTATCCCCTTGATGCTGTCGGGATCGACCCCCGCCTCCCGCCACATCCGGCGATAGAAGGGGATTCGCTGCCAAGTGCGGGCAATTAGACGACGGAGCGCCGATGCCTGGAACGCAGCCAATTCTCCGCGGTCGGCGAAGCTCGGCGGCGTGATCGTCAACGGGTGGGCCTCGGGCATACTCGTTCTTCTGGATAGAACCGCGTTCTGTGTAAAAGTACCTGTCGGCCTTTCCCGGCGTCAACCGCCTTTTGGTGAAATCGGCAAAGGCTTGTCGTGAAGTCCGATTGACGCGGCGAAAAGCCTGATGATAATTCTTTGTAGAACGCCATTCCGTTGTATGGAACCCGGGCTGGGTGAATGCCCGCCCTCGGAGAGGAGACCGCGCCACATGACCACATCCCAGCCCAAGGACATGCGCAGCTGGATCGCCACGCTGAAAGAAGCCGGCGAACTCGTCCGGATAGACAAGCCGGTCGATCCCCTGACGCAGATGGGCTCGCTGCTGTATCAGTCGCGCGAGAAGGCCCTGCTCTTCGAAAACCTGCCGCACGGCTGGCGCTCGCTCGGGCAGGCGCCGGCCAACGTTCGCCACGCGGCCCTCGCCTTCGGCACCACGGAGGACGAACTGGTTCCCATGGTGGCGCGTCGCATGGGGACATTGGTTCCGCCGGTGATGGTGAATGACGCACCGGTCAAGGACCGGATTTTCAAGCGCGGCGAGTTCGACCTCACGCACTTGCCGGTGCACGTCGCCGGGCGCCAGGACGCCGGCCCGGTGATCGGATCGGGCCTCGTGGTCAGCAAGGACCCCGACACCGGCCAGCGCAACGTCAGCTTCCACCGCCTGCAAATCAAGGGGCCGGACAAGTCCGGCATCCTGCTTTACCCGCGCCACAGCTGGAAGAACTACGCGAAGTACCAGGCGCGCAACGAGCCGATGCCGGTGGCCATCTTCATCGGCCACCACCCGCTCTACTACGCCGCCGCGGCAACCACCGCCGCATACGGCCTCGACGAGTTCGAAATCGCCGGCGGCTATCTCGGGGAAGCGGTGCGTCTGGTGAAGTGCGAGACCGTGGACCTCGAGGTTCCAGCCGACGCCGAGGTCGTTCTCGAGGGCTACATCCCCCCGCACTACCGAGAGGAGGAGGGGCCGTTCTCGGAGTTCCAGGACTACTACGTCACCGGTACCGGCAAGAACCCGGTGGTCGAATACACCTGCATGACCACGCGACGTGATGCCATCTTCAAGAATCTCCAGAACGGCTCGGAGATGGAGGGCTGCGTCTTCCACAAGGTACCGATGAGCGCCGCCATCTACCGCCGCCTCAAGGACGTCGGCGGCGGACCGAACCTGCACAACGTGATGGTGCTTCCAGGGGTGTTCGGCGTCGTGGTGCAGATGACTCCGCGCGCCTACGGCGAGGCGAAGACCCTGCTGATGGCGGCGCTGTCTTCGGAATACCAGCACCCCAAGGTCGCCATCGCCGTCGACCCCGACGTCGACATCTTCAATCCGGCGGAATTGCTTTGGGCCATCAACACCCGCGTCGACCCGGCGCGCGACGTGGTCATCATCCCGGGCACCCATAACCATGCCATGGACGCCTGCCTGACCGAACTCGGGGCGCCGGGAACCAATCTGTGGCAGCGCTTCGGCTCGAAGATCATGATCGACGCCACCCGCCCGCCGCCGGCCGACGCCGAGGCGCACGCCGCCCTCGAGCGCATACGCCCGCACAACACCCACCTTCGCCTCGAGGATTTCGCGGCCGCCGATTCCCTCGATATCGTCCGCGCCCTGCCCAAGATCTTCTTCGGCTCGAAGATGCTGCGCGAAGACTGATCGCCGACACGACAAAGCCCCCCACGGTCGCGGGGGGCTTCATCACATCGACTTTCGGCAAGGGCCCCCGCTCACGCGAGGGCCCTATTGACTATCGCCGCTCGGCCCTTGCCATGGCGGCGAAGAAGTCCGTATAGGGCCGGCCTTCGAAGACGTCGGGCAAGTCCTCGACGATACGCACGCTGCACGGTGTCTTTTCCCGCACCCCGACGACCGAGCGCAGCCAGAGCAGCGGCTCGCCCGGCCGCGGCGGCTGCGACACCACGGCGCGCACGTTGAGCCCGCGGTACTTCTTGCGGCCGGGGGTCAGGTCGCGCAGCGTCAGGACCACCTCGCGACCGCTCACCACATGAGCCCGATCGCGCACGAAGGTTTCGTATTCCTTTGTCATTTCTTGCTCTCCCGCCTCACAGCCCTAGCGCTTTCCAGCGTGCCAGGACCCGGTCCTGCACGTCCTTCGTATACATCTGATCGAGGGTGGCCCTAACGGGGGTCACCTCGCGCGGCCATTCCGGCGGCCACGTCACGTCGAAGGCGACGCTGGCGCCGAGGCGGGCCGCCCGCTCCTGCTGGCTGTAGGCCGGCGTCAGGGCGTTGGCGCGCCCGGTGTAGGTGTGGATGTGGGTGCCCCGCTCGGGATGGCATTTGGTGGCGAAGGCGTGCAGCACCTGCGGAATGTTGAAGACGTCGACGTCGTCGTCGACGACGATGATCTTCGACATCAGGGCGCGCCGCGCCGTCAGCACCTCGACCACCTTCTTCGCCACCGCGGCGCCGCCGCGGCTTACCGAAACGATGGCGAGATGGACGCCGCCCTCGGGCGGAACGTAGACGTCGACCACCGGCACGCCGTGCTTCTCGAGCCGCCGCCGGATGGCGATGGCACCGGAGATCGAAGTCGTGGTGGCGCTCGAATCCATGAAGCCGGTGGTATCGAGGGTGTGGATGGGATCGCGGCGGTGGGTGATCGCGGTCACCCGCGCGCACAGCGCGTCGCCCATCTCGCCGCTGCGATAGCCGGGGTATTCCCCGTAGGGCCCCTCCTGGGCGATGCCGTTGGGCAGCACCTCGGCCTCGATGACGATTTCGGCATTGGCCGGGACGTAGAGATCGGACGTCTCGCACTTGACCAGTTCGACCGCCCGCTCGCCGAGTCCGCCGGCGAGATTGGCCTCGTCGCCGTTCAGTTGAAAAGTCGCCGCGGCGGCGAGATGGCTGGGAACGTCGGCGCCGATCACGATGGCGATCGGCATGGGTTTGTCGCTCGGCACGTAGCCCTCGAGCAGCATCTTGCCGAGGTGACTGGTGGGGCGGGGATAGCCGGTCAGGTAGCGCTCGTTATGCACCATGAAGCGGTACATGCCCCAGTTGACCCAGCCGGTGTCGGCGTCCTTCGACACCACCAGGTCCCAGGTGCCGAGATAACGGCCGCCGTCGCCGTCATGGACCATCGGCACCGGCAAGTCGAACAGATCGACTTTGTCGGCGGGGATCACGACCTCCTTGCAGGGCGCGTCGTTGACCAGCAGCGGCGGGATCGAGTTCTGCTCGCGCTCGGCATAGACGGCGTAGAGTTCGCGCACCGGCGTATCGGCGGGCAGGCCGAGGGCCACGGCCATGCGCCGCCATGTGGCGATGGGGTTGGTCGTCACCCGCCAGTCGGGAGCGTAATCCTTGACGTTGGTGAACATGAAGGCGGGCCCGTTGCGCTCGCACGCCAGCCGGCCGATGCCCGACAGTTCCTGGTCCCAGTCGATCTCGTCGGTGACGGTTACCAAGTCGCCCGACGCTTCGATGGCTTCGAGAAAACTCCTCAGATCCTTTGGTGTCGCCATTTGCCCCTCGCATTCCGGGGCTCCGCGCCCCGCCTTGTTGTGCGCATTCCGAACATTGATTATTGACATGAGGCTAGAATAGCCGCTTTACTCTTGTCAATTGGCTATTTCCTTTGTGCGTATTCCGCACATCATGTAGGACGAGAAGCATGACCGCGAGCGATCGCGATTTCGTCGGCGCTTTGGAAAAGGGGTTGCTCGTCATCGAGTCCTTCGACCGGACCAACTCGAGGATGACCCTGAGCGAGGTGGCCCGCCGCACCGGCTTGAGCCGCGCGGCGGCGCGGCGCTACCTGCTGTCGCTTGTTCGCCTGGGTTATGCCGAGAGCGACGGCAAGCTGTTCTGGCTCGCCCCACGGGTGCTGCGGCTGGGCTATGCCTACCTCGCGACGACACCCTTGCCGCGGCTGGCGCAACCGATCCTCGACGGCATCGGCGAGCGCACGCAGGAGGTAGCGTCGATCGCCATCCTTGATGGCGCCTCGGTGGTTTTCCTGGCCCATTCGGCAAGCCGTCGCATCATTTCCGCCAATACGGGGGTAGGAACGCGCATGCCGGCCTACTGCACGGCGATGGGCCGGGTGCTGCTGGCCAGCCTGGCCGACGCCGACATCCGCCAATTCCTTCACGATCGCGAATTCCGCCGACTCACGCCCAGGACGAAGGTCGAACGCGACGAACTGTTTCAAGAGATCATGAAAGCACGTGTCGACGGCTATGCCATCAGCGACGAGGAACTGGAGATCGGGTTGCGGTCAATCGCCCTGCCGGTCGCCAACCCGCGTGGGCAGGTGATGCTGGCCATGAGCGTGAGCCTGCAGGCCGCGCGGATGACGCCGGCGCAGATGGTGGAACAGCTGCTGCCCGCCCTGGAGGACGGCCGGCGCGCGCTGTCCTCGATGCTCTGAGCCCGCCATGTTCGGCGTGGGCGGTGTCGAACTCGCGTATCTGACCGCGGTGTTCCTGCTCGGCGGCTTCGTCAAGGGCGTGATCTCCTTTGGCCTGCCGCTGGTCACGGTGCCGCTGCTGTCACAAATTTTCCCGGTACCCGTGGCCATCACGCTGACGCTGGTGTCGGTGCTGGTCTCCAGCGTCGTCCAGGCGTATCTGTGCCGGCGGGCCTATCCAATTCTACGGCAGGTCTGGCCGCTCATCCTGCCGATCGGCGCGACAATCCCCGTGGCGGCGCTCGCGGCCGGAACCGTGGACCCGACCACTCTCAATCTCGCCATCGGCGTATTCATCGAGGTGTTGGTGGCGGTGCAGTGGATCGGCATGCGCAGCGCCCCGCCGCGCCGCCACCGGGGGCTGGTGCTGGCGGCCGGCGGGGTGCTCAGCGGCGTTTTCGGCGGCGTCACCTCGTTCTACAGCTTTCCCTCCGTGCAAATGCTGGTCGGCATGAAACTCAACCGTACCGAGTTCGCCTTGTCCACCAACGTAATGTTCCTGGTCGGCAGCGGCAGCCTCGCCTACAGCATGAGCGCCCTCGGCCTGTACACGCGGACCAACGTCGCGCTGTCGCTATGGGGACTGGTACCGCTGCTGGCGGGCCTCGCCGCGGGCCAGATTTTGCGCGATAGAATCCCGCAGGAAACCTTTCGCAAGATGGTCCTGGTCATGCTTGCCCTGACCGGGGTCTCGCTCATCCATCGCGGCCTCTGACCGCGCGAAGGAAACATCATGACCGATCAGCAAGCCCGACCGGCTTTCATCCATCCGACCGCCCTTGTGTACGGCCGTGTCGACATCGGCCCCCAGAGCAGCCTGTGGCCGTATTCCGTCATCCGCGCCGAGCGCAACGCCGTACGTATCGGCCGTTGCTCGAACATTCAGGACTTCGTGATGATCCATGTCGGCTACGACCACGGAGTCACGATCGGCGATCACTGTTCCGTCACACATCACACCACGCTGCACGGGTGCACAATCGGCGACCGCTGTCTCATCGGCATCGGCGTCACGATCATGGACGGCTGCGTGATCGGCGAGAACTCGATCGTCGCCGGACATTCCTTCCTCAGGGAGAACACGGTGATCCCGCCGGACTCGATCGTCATGGGAACGCCGGGCAAGGTCGTGCGCACCGCCGACATGTCGCTGGCCAACGTGGTCAACGCTCTGATCTACCATCGCAACGCGCTGGCCTATGCCGCGGACCGGCATCGTGCCTGGGAATCCATGGATCTCGCGGACGTCGAGGCGGAAGCGGCCGCCCTGCTGCGTGGCGAGGCATGAGGGCCCGGCCCCAGAAAAGGTCAGCCGATCCCCCGGGCGAATTCAGACCCGCTTGCCGCGCTTGCGCCGACTCGCGCGATCCCTATAATGGCGGGCTTTCTTTCCGCCAGCAGAATCGCGGGGATAAAGCATGGCAAAAGCCGTCGTCGGCATCATCATGGGCAGCCAGTCCGACTGGGCGACCATGCAGCACGCCGCGAGCACGCTGTCGACGCTCCGCGTCCCGCATGAATGCCGCATCGTTTCGGCTCACCGCACTCCGCAACGGCTGTATGAATACGCAGCGACGGCGCGCGACCGCGGCCTCAAGGTGATCGTTGCGGGCGCCGGCGGCGCCGCCCATCTTCCGGGAATGGCGGCGGCGATGACCCCGCTTCCGGTATTCGGCGTCCCGGTCGAGAGCAAGGCGCTGAAAGGCATGGACAGCCTGTTGTCGATCGTGCAGATGCCGGCCGGGATACCCGTCGGCACCCTGGCCATCGGCCGCGCCGGGGCCGTTAACGCCGCCCTGCTGGCCGCCGCCGTGGTGGCCCTGGGCGATCCCGAGACGGCGCGTCGACTGGACGAATGGCGCGCCAACCAGACCGCGGCCGTGCAGGAGCAGCCTGAAGATCGTGACGAGCCGTCCCCTGAACACTGACGCATCTCGCATGGCGCTGCCGCCGGGCAGCACCATCGGCATCGTCGGCGGCGGCCAACTCGGGCGTATGACGGCTATTGCGGCCGCGCGCCTGGGCTATCGTTGCCACATCTACACGCCCGAGGACGACTCGCCAGCCTCCCAGGTGGCCGATCGCACCACCGTCGCCGCCTATGACGACGCCGTCGCGCTGGCCGTTTTCGCCGACGCGGTGCAGGTGGTAACCTTCGAGTTCGAGAATGTTCCCGACGAGAGCGTGCGCCTGCTGGCGCAGCGGGTTCCCGTCAGGCCGTCCTGGAACGTCCTGCGCATCGCCCAGGATCGCCTGGACGAGAAGCGCTTCTTCAACGACCTGGGCATCGCCACCGCCCCCTGGCGCGAGATCACCGGTGCGTCCGGCCTTGCCGAGGCGGTGGCCGATTTCGGGCGCCCATGCATCCTGAAGACCACGCGGCTGGGCTATGACGGCAAGGGCCAGGTGAAGATCACCGCCGACACCGACATTGACGACGCATGGCGCCGGATGGGTGCCAGCGTCGGCGTGCTCGAGGGATTCGTCGACTTCGCCATGGAAATCTCCGTCATCGTGGCGCGCGGTCTCGATGGCGCATGGGCATGTTTCGATCCGGTGGAGAATCGGCACGTCCGCCACATCCTCGACACCACCATCGCCCCGGCCCCGATCCCCGCCCGCTTGGCCGAGGCGGCGGTCGCCATCGCGCACCGCGCCGCGGAGGCGCTCGATCTCGTGGGATTGCTGGCGGTCGAGATGTTCGTCACCCGCGAGGGCGGCTTGCTGGTGAACGAGATGGCCCCACGGCCGCACAATTCCGGTCACTGGACAATCGACGCTTGCGTCACCGACCAGTTCGAGCAATTCGTGCGAGCGGTTTGCGGCCTGCCGTTGGGCTCGCCGGAGCGTCACTCGGATGCGGAGATGAGAAACCTGATCGGCGACGACTTCGAAGATTGGCACCAAATCCTCCTTGACCCCGCCGCCAAACTCCATCTCTACGGGAAAACCGAGGCCCGCCCCGGCCGCAAGATGGGACATGTGACGCGCATCCGACCGAAAGGACCCAGGGCGGTCATTTGACGATTGACGGCACCGGCTTCTTTCAGGACATTGAGCCGGGCGGTTGGGACAGGAAAGACAGCTGGTGGGCGTCGAGGAGTTTCTCAGTACCTGGGGGTACCTGGGCATCATCGCCTGGACCTTCCTCGAAGGAGAAACCGTCGTCATCGTCTCCGGAGTGTTGGCCAGCCATGGGCTGATGAACCCCTGGCTGGTGATGCTGAGCGGCCTTATCGGCAGCTTCTGCGGCGACCAACTCTACTATTACATCGGACGGAAATACGGCACGCCGTTGCTCGACCGTTGGCCAACCATGCGCCACAGGATCGACTGGGCGTTTCGGCTTCTGCGCCGATACGAAACGGCCTTCATCCTGTCGTTCCGCTTCATCTACGGAATCCGCAACGTCAGCCCCTTCGTCATCGGGATCAGCGGCGTGCCGCGGCTGCGCTTTGCGATCCTCAACCTCATCGCCGCCACCATCTGGGCGGCTTCGTTTTCGTTCGGCGGCTATTTCCTTGGCCACGCCCTGGAAAGCTATCTGGGCGAATACAAGTTTCACGCGCTCGGGGCGTTCGTGGCGATTGCCGCGGGGATCGGCCTCTTCACCTGGCTGCGCAATCGCCGCCAACTGCGCCGGCTGGCGGATACCCAGGGGACCGGCGAGGCCGCCAAAGAGCCTGCGCCCACGACACCGGCGGACTAAATCAATCGGGCCAACCGCAGTGCCCGCCAAACACCTACGCCGCCGGCCACTACCGGAGGCTTGGGCGTCAGGACGAGGTGGCGCGCACGCCAAAGCGGCGTCGCCGGCCGGACTTCGACAGCAGGCCCAGCCCGGGAAGATCGTCCAGGCGGGCGCGCAGCTTCGGGATCTGCATGACATCGCCGATCCGCCGATCGAGAAAGCCCCAGGTGTCGGCCGCGTCCTCCGACATGTCATCGAGCCAATAGAGCACGGTCGCGGTATGGACCGCGGCCAGCGTGGCGCGCTTGGTATAGAAGCTGAAATCGGTCGCGCTGTCGCCGGCCAGGTGCCAGATGGTGTCCACCGTGCGGTAGGTGGCGCGCAAGGCGACCAAGCCGTTGGGTGGCAGGGCGAGCAGCGACATCGCGCGCCGCACCGCCTCGCGATGCCCCCCCCACGGCTCGATGCGCCGCCTCACCAGGAACGCGACGCGCTGACGCATCCGAAGCGCCTGGAGGTCCGCACCCGCCATCTCCTCGACAAGCAGGCGGTCGGCAAAGTCGGAGAAATGCTCCACCGCCTCGACCGGGCCGCCCGGGAAGCAGCGCTCGGCCATCGTGCGGTCATGGCCGGCGTCGGTACTGGCCATCCGCATGGCACGAACGGACCAGCCGTCGAACGGAACGTGCGGCAACATATGCTGTACCAGGGAATCGCGGGTCCTGCGCAGGTCCATCTCGCGGCCTTTCACTCGGGTTTTCGCAGCTCTTCGGCAAACCCGAAACTGGTCAAATCGGCCATGCGCGTCGGATACAGCCGGCCGTCCAGATGGTCGCACTCATGCTGCAGAACGCGGGCGTGGAAACCGGCCGCCTCGCCCTCGATCGGCCTGCCATCGACACCGATCGCCCGGTAGCCGACCCTCCGGTAACGCGGCACCGCACCGGCCAGGCCGGGAAGCGACAGGCAGGCCTCGAACGCGACATCCACGTCATCCCCGAGAAGATCCAAGACGGGATTGACGAGCACGGTAAGAGGATGCCCTTCGCCATCGGTATCGCGCGCCGCCGGCACATGGTAGACGACAACCCGCAGCGGCACATGGACCTGCGGAGCGGCCAGCCCGACACCGCCCGCGTCGGCCATCGTCTCGATCATGTCGGCGACCAGCCGCGCGATCTCGGGAGATCCAGGGTCGGCCACGGGTTCGGCCGGGCGGCGAAGCACGGGGTGACCCATGCGGGCGATCTTCAGAATTGCCATCCCGTTAGTATGGGCCTACCCCAGAGGCGGGTAAATAGGGCGCCGAAGGAAAGCCTCGCCCGGCTGGCTACCGCGTCCGAAACCTCCAGACCCCCTTCACATCCCAGGTCGGGTGTGCTATCTAGCGGGCCTCGGGCGGTGGCGTACCATCGCCCGTCGTGTTTTGTCGTCTTCGTAGAGGAGCAGTGACGCAACGTGCAGGTTCTCGTTCGCGACAACAATGTCGACCAGGCCCTCAAGGCGCTGAAGAAGAAGATGCAGCGCGAGGGTGTCTTCCGTGAGATGAAGCTCCGCCGCAATTACGAAAAGCCGTCCGAACGCAAGGCCCGCGAGCGCGCCGAAGCCGTCCGACGCGCGCGCAAGCTGGAGCGCAAGCGCCTCGAGCGCGAAGGCTTCTAGAGCCAGTTCCGACTGCAATCCGCTTCGTCATTCCCGCGAAAGCGGGAATCCGCCTTCGGTGATGTTTCCTGTATCCGAGTGGGCATCCGCCTCACTCGGCGGTGACCAGCTTGAGTCCCACGATGCCGGCCAGGATCAGGCCGATGCATAGAATGCGCAGGGCGTCGGACGGCTCGCCGAACACCACGATGCCCAGGGCCGCCGTTCCGACCGTACCGATTCCGGTCCAGATCGCATAGGCCGTGCCCAGCGGCAGCGTGCGCAGGGCCAAGCCGAGAAGACCCAGACTGGCCGCCATCGCGACGAGGGTGAACACCGTCGGATAGAGGCGTGTGAATCCGGCGGTGTATTTCAGCCCCACGGCCCAGGCCACCTCGAACAAACCCGCGAAAAACAAGGCGATCCACGCCACGTCACCCCTCCCTCTTTGCGCAACCTGCCCCGCGAGGAATAGGTGGTGGCGGGGGAAAAGGCAATCTCCGCAATCCGCGCGGCCCCCCGGCGGCGGTCTTTACAATTCGGGACGGCTCACGGGATAGTGGCCGCGACAAGGGAGGGCATGGTGCGCATTCTGCTGGTCGAGGACGACAGCCTGCTCGCCGACGGCGTGCGCGCCGGCCTGGCGCAAGCCGGATTCGCGGTCGACCTCGCGATCGATGGCGAGGAGGCGCTGCTGGCCGCGCAAAGCCAGAGTTATGACGCGGTGGTCCTCGATCTCGGCCTGCCGAGAGTGGACGGGCTTTCGGTGCTGCGCCGTATTCGCGAGGGCAACCAGCCCGTTCCCGTTCTCATCCTGACCGCCCGCGACGCCATCGGCGACAGGGTCAAGGGGCTGGACGCGGGCGCCGACGACTACCTGATCAAACCCTTCGACCTCACCGAGTTGCAGGCGCGCCTGCGCGCCTTGCTGCGCCGGGCCAGCCATCGCGCCGACCCCGTCGTTCGCCACGGCCGCGTCGCGCTCGACCCGGCGGCCCGGTCGGTCACGCTCGACGGCCAGGCGGTCGAGCTGTCCGCGCGCGAGTTCGCCACGCTCCAGGCCCTGCTGATGAACGCCGGACGTGTGCTCTCAAAGGCGCAGATCGAGGACAAGCTTTACGGTTGGGGCGAGGAGATCGAGAGCAATGCGGTCGAGGTCTACGTCCATCATCTTCGCCGCAAGCTCTTTCCCGATCTCATTCGGACCGTGCGGGGAGTCGGCTATCTGATTCCAAGGGAGCCGGCATGAGCTCGCTGCGCGGCCGCCTGCTGGCCATTCTGTCGGCCACCATCCTGATCGCCTGGCTGGCCACGGCATTGTTCTCGTATGTTGACGCGCGGCGAAGCGTGGCCGAGCTCCTCGACGAAGGACTTCGCGATCAGGTCGCCGAGAGCGTCGCCAGCCACCTCCTCCACCCGGTCATCATCGCCATTCCGGTCCTCGGGGTCCTCATCTGGCTCTCGGTAAGCTGGGGGCTGACGCCCCTGCGCCTTCTCGCCGCCGAAGTCGGGCGCCGCGATCCCGGCAGTCTCGAACCGTTGGCCGCCAAGGGCGTGCCGGACGAGGCGCGGCCGCTGGTCGACGCCCTGAATGGTCTGTTCGCGCGCGTCGATTCCTCGATCGAGAAGGAACGCCGATTCACCGCCGACGCCGCGCACGAATTGCGCACGCCGCTCGCGGCCATCAAGACGCATGCCCAGGTCGCCCTGGCCGCCGCCGGTGAGGACGAGCGCCGGCGCAGCCTTGCGAAGGTGATCGACGGCACCGACCGGGCGGCACGTCTGGTCGAACAGATGCTCACCCTGGCGCGGCTCGAGCCGGGGCACGCGGCCTTCGCGTTCGCCCCGCAGTCACTCGCCGCCCTGGCGGCGCAAGGGGTGTCGGAAGCGGCGCCGATGGCGGCGCGCAAGGGCATCGAGCTGGGGATGACCGGGCCGGCCGAAGGCTGCATGGTCGGGGGCGACGCCGGCCTGCTCGGCATCCTGTTGCGCAACCTCATCGACAACGCGGTCCGCTACACCCCGCCGGGCGGAACCGTGGACGTGGCGGTGCGCCGCGAGGGCGACGCCGTCACCCTGACCGTGGCCGACGACGGGCCGGGCATTCCCGAAGCCGACCGGGCGCGCGCCCTCGATCGCTTCTATCGGGCGCTCGGCACCGGCGAATCCGGCAGTGGGCTGGGCCTTTCCATCGTCGCCCGCATCGCGGAGCTTCATGGCGGCACCCTGACCCTGGAGGCCGGTCCGGGCGGCCGCGGCCTCGCCGTTTCGGTGGCCTTAAGGGCCGTTTAAGCTGGCGCTTCCATTCTCCCGACCATGCAAGCGGCGGATCGTGCCGCCGGCGAAATCGGAGAGAGGAAGGACATGAACAAACTCACGCGCACCCTGTTGGCGGCGGGCCTGGCGTTCGGGCTTGCCGGCGGCGCCATGGCCGCCGAGGGCCACTCGCACGGCGGCGGCCACGCCGCGACGCTCAAGCTCGACCAAGGCAAGAAGTGGCAGACCGACGAGCCCGCCCGCAAGGGAATGACCGACATCCGCAACGCCCTGGCCGGCTCGCTCGACGCCATCCACCACGGCAAGATGACGCCCGACGGCTACAAGGCGCTGGCCGGCAAGCTCGAAGGCTCGATCCACTACATGGTCGAAAACTGCAAGCTGGCGCCGGAGGTCGACGAGCAGTTGCACATCGTGCTCGAACAGGTGTTCGAGGGCGTCGACGCCATGAAGGGCGGCCAGCACGCCATGGACGGCGCCGTCAAGGTGGTGATGGCGCTGGACGCCTACGGCAAGCATTTCGACCATCCCGGCTGGAAGCCGATCGCCCACTGAGACAAGGGGCGGCCCACGCAAGGGGCGGCGGCACCGCCGCCCCCACCCATCATCGTCATGGCCGGGCTTGGCCCGGCCACCCACGCCACCGGGCCGGAACCAAGATATTGATCTGAGGGGAGATGTGGATGCCCGGGGCCAAGCCCGGGCATGACGATCTAATTTATCCGGCCTGGATCTAATTTAGCCGGCCTGGATTACGCCGCCCGAGGGTTGACGTCCCGCTCGATTTCTGCGCCGCGTTCGTTCGCCGTGACGGACAGGTCGTAACCTTGCTGCAGGTTCATCCAGAACTCCGGCGTCGTGCCGAAATAGCGAGCCAGACGCAAGGCGGTGTCGGCCGAGACCGAGCGGCGCTCATGGACGAGTTCCGAAATGCGCGTCACCGGCACCCGCAACGCCAGCGCAAGGCCATTGGCCGAAAGGCCCAGCGGCACCATGAACTCCTCGCGCAACACTTCACCGGGATGGGTCTTGATCCGCATGACGCGCTCCTTGGCTTCGAATCAGTGATAATCGACGATCTCCACGTCATGGGCGGCACCATCTTCCCAACGGAAGCAGATCCGCCACTGGCTATTGATGCGGATGCTGTACTGGCCGTCCCGCACGCCGCGCAGGGCCTCCAAGCGGTTGCCGGGCGGGGACCGCAGATCCTCCAGAGTCTGCGCCGCATCCAACATGTCAAGCTTCCGCAGGGCCGCCTGGCCGAACTTGCCGAATTGCTTGACCGTGTCGCCTCGATAGAGCCTTGCCGTTGCCTTGTCTCGGAAATTCTTGATCATCCACGGCCCCTAGTTGCCTTCGGATCGGGCCGGGGCCGCAGCGAACGAAATTATTCTGTTAAACGTTTAACGTCAAGCGGTAAGCAGCCTTACCCTACCCCGCCTTGCGGCCGGGGTCCCTCCCCTCTCCCTTGGGAGAGGGGTTGGGGGGGTGAGGCTCAGTGCCCCAAGGCCTGCACGATCTCCTCGGTGACCTTCTTGGCGTCGCCGAACAGCATCATGGTGTTGTCGCGGAAGAACAGCTCGTTGTCGACGCCGGCGTAGCCCGACGCCATCGAGCGCTTGATGAACAGCACCGTCTTGGCCTTCTCGACGTCGAGTACCGGCATGCCGTAGATCGGGCTGGCCGGGTCGGTCTTGGCGGCGGGGTTGGTGACGTCGTTGGCGCCGATCACGAAGGCGACGTCGGCGGTGGAGAATTCGTGATTGATCTCCTCCAGCTCGAACACCTCGTCATAGGGCACGTTGGCCTCGGCCAGCAGCACGTTCATGTGCCCCGGCATGCGCCCGGCCACCGGATGGATGGCATAGCGCACGTCGACGCCCTCGGCCTTCAACAGGTCGCCCATCTCGCGCAGGGCGTGCTGGGCCTGCGCCACCGCCATGCCGTAGCCGGGCACGACGATGATCTTCGAGGCGTTCTTCATGATGAAGGCGGCGTCGTCGGCGCTGCCCGCCTTCACCGCCCCCTTGGCCCCGCCCGCCGGGCCGCCGGCGGCCGCCGTCTCGCCCCCGAAGCCGCCGAGGATGACGTTGAAGATCGAGCGGTTCATGCCCTTGCACATGATGTAGGACAGGATGGCGCCCGACGATCCCACCAGCGCCCCGGTGATGATCAGCAGCGTGTTGCCGAGCGTGAAGCCGATGCCGGCCGCAGCCCACCCCGAATAGGAGTTGAGCATCGAGATCACCACCGGCATGTCGGCGCCGCCGATCGGCAGGATCAGCAGGAAGCCGAGCGCCAGCGCCACCGCCGTGAGCAGGAAGAAGGCGGAATAGGACTCGCTTTGCGCGAACCAGACGATGAGCAGCACCGTGACCACACCGAGGGCGGCGTTGAAGGGGTGCTGCATCGGGAACACCAGCGGCTTGCCGCTGACCAGGCCCTGAAGCTTGGCGAAGGCGACCAGCGAGCCGGTGAAGGTGATGGCGCCGATGGCGGTGCCGAGCGACATCTCGACCAGGCTGCCGGCATGGATCTGCCCGACCGCGCCGATGCCGTAGGCCGACGGGTTGAACAGGGCGGCGCCGGCCACGAACACGGCGGCGAGGCCGACGAGGCTGTGGAAGGCGGCGACGAGCTGCGGCAACGCCGTCATCTGGATGCGCTGGGCGATCACCGTGCCGATGGCGCCGCCGATGACGATGCCGACCACGATCATCGTGTAGCTGACCACGCCCGGGGTGAGCAGGGTGGTGACGATGGCGATCGCCATGCCGGCGATGCCGTACCAGTTGCCCGCCCGCGACGTCTCCGGCGACGACAGGCCGCGCAGCGCCATGATGAAGCAGATGGAGGCGATGAGATAGGCGAATGCGGTAAGGTTCTCGATCACGGCCGCCCCCTACTTCTGCTTTTTCTTGAACATGGCCAGCATGCGCTGGGTCACCAGGAAGCCGCCGAAGATGTTGACCGAGGCCAGCACCACGGCGACGAAGCCGAGCACCTTTGAGGCGGTGAAGCCGGCGGGCCCGGCGGCGATCAGGGCGCCGACGATGATCACCGACGAAATCGCGTTGGTCACCGCCATCAGCGGCGAGTGCAGGGCCGGCGTCACCCGCCACACCACGTAGTAGCCGACGAAGCAGGCCAGCGCGAAGACGGTGAGATAGAACATGAACTCGCCGCCGCCCGCGGCCGCCGCGGGAACGGCGACCTGGGTGGTCTGGTTGGCCAGTTCGGCGGCGTCCTTGGCCAGGCCCTGGGCCTGGGTCGCCAGCCGGGCGGCGTTGTCGATGAGGGTCTGGGGATCCATCACTGTCCTCCTTCACCGGCGAACGCGGCGTGGACGACCTTGCCGTCGCGCGTCAGGCAGGTGCCTTTCACGATCTCGTCTTCCCAATTGATGTTCAGCGCCTTGGTCTCCTTGTCGACCAGGGGCGTGAGGAAGTTCAGCAGGTTCTTGGCGTAGAGCGCCCCGGCGTCGGTGGCCAGCCGGCTCGGCATGTTGGCGTAGCCGACGATCTTGACGCCGTACTTGGTGACCACCTTGCCCAGCTTCGACAGCGGGCAGTTGCCGCCCGCCTCGACCGCGAGATCGACGATGACCGAGCCCGGCTTCATGTCCTTGACCATCTCCTCGGTGATCAGCACCGGCGCCGGGCGCCCGGGAATCAGGGCGGTGGTGATGGCGATGTCCGTCTTCTTCAGCGCCTCATGCACCTTCTCGCGCTGTTTCTGCTTGTACTCGTCGCTCATCTCCTTGGCGTAGCCGCCCGCCGTCTCGGCCTCCTTCTCCGCCTCGGGGTCGACCGACAGGAACTTGCCGCCCAGGCTTTCAACCTGCTCTCGCACGGCGGGGCGGACGTCGGTGGCGGTGACCACGGCGCCCAGGCGCTTGGCGGTGGCGATGGCCTGCAACCCGGCGACGCCGGCGCCCATCACCAGCACCTTGGCCGGCGGCACGGTGCCGGCCGCGGTCATCATCATCGGGAAGACCCGGGTGTATTCGTTGGCCGCCTCGAGCACCGCCTTGTAGCCGGCGAGATTGGACTGCGAGGACAGCACGTCCATGCTCTGGGCGCGCGTGATGCGCGGCACCAGCTCCATGGCGAAGGCGGTGATGCCGGCCTCGGCATAGGCCTTGACCTGGTCGCGATTCTGCAAGGCGCCCAGCGTGCCGATCAGCACCGCGCCCTTTTTCATCAGGGCCACCTCGTCGTTGCCTTCGGCGGCGGTCATCGGCCGCTGCACCTTGAGCACGACGTCGGCGTCCTTGAGCGCGGAGGCGGCGTCGGACGCGATGGTGGCGCCGGCATCCTGGTACTGCGCGTCGGGAATCGAGCTGCCGTCACCGGCCCCGGTTTCGACCACGACCTGCAAGCCGAGCCCGATGTATTTCTTCACCGTATCGGGAGAGGCCGCCACCCGGGCTTCCCCCGGCCGCCGCTCCTTCGGTATGGCGATGAGCATTTAGATACCCCCTTGTTCTTCGCGGGCGTTATTTGAGCCGACAACATGCCGTGAGAATGCCCGTTTGCCAAGCGCGTGAATCTACGAAAATAAATCAGAAATCAGTGCTTGGACACCACTTTCGGGTCGGTTTTGGCAACCCCCGCCCCCTACCCGACTTCAAGTGGCATCCGGCCGTAAGAGGCCGGGTGCTCCTCATCCGGCGGTCGCCCTTGCCCTTGCGCCGGGGCGGACGACCTAGAAACACATGTCTCCACTCGTCCGCCCGCTCGTCACCCTCACTCTTCTGTTCGCACTGGGCGGGGCGTCGCCCGCCACCCGCGACGTCAGCCTGTCCTACGTCGGTTACTGGGGCGGCCTGCACATGGCCGACACGGTGGTCATCACCAGCAACCGCGAAGGCGTCTACCGCATGCGCCTCGGATTCCAGGCGCGTGGACTGACGGATGTGTTCTTCGGCCTCGAACTAAGCGCGGAAAGCGAGGGGCGGCAGAATCCGCGCCTGGAACCGGCGGCCTATCGCTATCAGGCGCGCTCTCACGACGAAGAGACGCGCGTTATGGTGACGTTCGACCCGACGACGGGACAGGGGCGAACCGTCCTTGCCGAGAAGCGCGATTTGCCAGGTGGGCCGTGGGTTCCGCGAGACGACGAGCCCCTGTCGGCCGCCATGCGCAGCTCCGTCCTGGACCCCCTTTCCGCCTTTGCGGCGCTCGGCCGGCAAACCCAATTGGCCATCGCCGCGGGGGCTCGAGAATTCACTATCGCCGTGTTCGACGGCCGTCGGCGCTATGACCTGGAGGCGCATGTGCTACGCCGCCCTGCAACGGATTTGCCCCGGATCCAGGTGAGGGTCATGCCGCTGGCGGGTTTCTCGCAGAGGCACCTGGAGAGGTGGCGCGGACGAAGATTCGAGATCACCCTGGATCGGCACCTCTGGCTGCCGGTCCGCATCGAGGGAAGCATCGCGGGGGTCGCCCTGGTAATCCGCGCCGTCCGGACCTGCCCGCCGGCCGAAGGCTGCGTGCCGCGCTGAGGTTCGGATTACCCCCGCGCGGACGTCGCGAACCCGGTGCGACGCTTTGGATACCGACCTGGCGGACGGCCGACCACCACCCATCTTCCCTAAGGAGCGTAATCAGGACGCAGGGAGATGGAAGATGAGCGCCAAGGTTCCCGCGGGTTACCACACCGTCACCCCCTATCTCGTCATCCGCAACGCCGCGGCGGCCATCGACTTCTACGCGAAGGCCTTCGGAGCGACCGAGGCCTTCCGCATGGCGGACGAAACCACGGGCAAGGTTCACCATGCAGAACTGCGCATCGGCGATTCGGCCGTCATGCTGACCGACGAATGGCCGGAGATGGGCGCGCGCGGGCCCGATTCGCTGGGCGGCTCGCCGGTCAGCCTGTACCTCTATGTCGAGGACGTCGACGCCCTCGCGGCCCAGGCTGTCGCGGCCGGCGCCCGCGAGCTTCGCCCTGTGCAGGACCAGTTCTACGGCGACCGCACGGGCAGCTTCGCCGACCCGTTCGGCCATCTTTGGCACATCGCCAGCCACGTGGAGGACGTGCCGGAGGAGGAGTTGCGCCGGCGCGCCAAGGCGGCGATGCAGGGCGAGCGGTAGGGGGCGCGGCCGAAAGCCGCGCCTTGTCGGAGGACGGGCGACTCCGGCTGGCTAGTGGCGATAGATGACGAACCGACCGTCGGCGCCACTCAGCAGGCCCGGGCCCGGCCTGATTTCGTCGATTGCCCGGTAGTCCAGCGGCGTCATTCGGGCACAACTCGCGATCGCGCCGCAAGCAGCCGCAAGCAGTATGAGTCGCAGCCTCGCCTTCATCACGCCCCGTCTCAAAACTTCACGCGCGCGCCGCCGAGAGCGGCGAAGACGTCGTCGAAGGACGTGCCCGGCCGATCGAGTTGATGGTTGCGGGCAGCGACGAAAAGATCGGTGGCCACCTGATCGACGGACTGCACCAGGAAGACGGCATATGAGGTGAATTCGTCGCCCGCCGCCGCGACGTCTTCCGCCATGGTGTAATCGACGCCCACCGAGGTCTCGCCCCAGGGCAGCGGTGCCATCGTGTAAGCCAGCTTTCCGTAGTAGAAGAAGGGATCGCGCCCCGCCACGTCGTCGCGGCCGCCCATGGCACCTGTGACACTGACGCCAATCGGCAGCTTGACCGACGCCGACCCGCTGAGCTGCGAGTAGCCCTGGCGCGACGCGGCGTCGGCGTAGGCGATGGCGGCGGCGACGGCGATTTCGTCGAACTTGCCCGAGTAGCGCAACGCCGCGTCCCAGGACCCGCCGTCGACATGCGAGAACGACGCCTGCACGCCGCCGAATTTCGGCGTGTCGTAGCGAATGCGATCGTCGCGGCTGAGTCCGTCGAAATTGGTGAACACAGCCCCGATGCTGGGGCCGAAGGCGCCTGCGGCGGTGCGAAACTCGATGCCGCCCGCCATGTCGCTGATGCTCGAATACGCGACGACCGACGTCCCCGACAGGTCCATCTCGGCGCTTCCGTTCGAGGCGGTGTCGCCTTGCCCCAGCCACAGGCGGCCGAGGCGCTTGCTGTCGGCAAAGACCTCCAGCTTGCGCTCGGTGAAGTTGTTGGGACCAACTGGCGAGTCCTGCTGCAGGCTGACGGCCGAGGAGGAGTTGGACTCGAACTGCACCTCGATCACCGCGCCGACACTCACGTCTTCGGAAAGCGTCGCGTCGCCGTCGAGACGGATGCGGGTGGAGGAATTGTCGTTGTCCACGTGAAAGACTTCCGACGCCGTGCCGTCGTCAGCGTACAGAACGCCGCGATTCACCTGCCCGGACAGGGCGAGGTTAACGCGCTCGGTGCCGGGCTCGACGCTTCTCGGCGCTGCTTGCTCCGCCGGAGCCGCAGCGGCCGCTGCCGGCGGCGCCTGTAGCTGCCGCGCCTCGAGCTGCCGCAGCCTTTCCTCCAGCGTCCGAAGCTGCGCCCGCAACTGCTCCACCTCGCTGACCGCTTGCGCCTGCGCGCGCGGCGTTACCCCGAGCAGCGCCGACACGACAAGCGCCAACCCGATGGCGTTCCGTGGCCTCATGTTCATTGGCCCTCTCCCATTGCATAGATCGTGGCGCGATGCGGGGGGTGCGCAGTCCATAGGCAGAAAGCCGATCAGCTCCGCCGTCGGCGCAGCCGATCAGGGAGAATGGCGATGTGCGGAAGCCGCGCCCCATTCCGGTCGGCTGCCGCACCGTCACGCCCCATCTCGTCATGCGCGATCCACGGAGACCGCTCGGGCCATCCAGTTATGCCGGAAGGCCTTATCCGTGGCATCGGTTTATCGGTCTAGCGGTGTCTCTCGGATGGCTATTGGGGTGGATTAGGGGTCACCACCCGGCGAAGCGACACCCTCGAGCGGCGGGCAATCTTCGCACGATGGCTTCACTCGGCAGGTGACAGCCGAGCCAAGGCGGCGATGCGGGGCGAGGCATGAGCGCGGGCGTTCGCCCCGCCACCCTCACCGGCGCACCAACGGCAGCTCCAGTTCCAGGCGGAAGTTGGCGGCGAAGACTTCCAGAAAAAAGTCACCGGCCTGCTGGCTGACGCGCGCAAGGCCCTGCGTATAGGGTCCGCAGCGACCGGCACCGTCGCCACGGAAGGAATAGAGGTCGCGACCGGGCTGTCCTCCGGAATATTCGAGCTCGAAGCCACACATCCAGGGCTCATGAAAGCGGATGCTGCCACCTGGACCGCCCCGCATCGGGCCCGGCTCCAACAACAGTACCACCTGGACCGGCCGCCCCCGGTCATTCAGGGTGCCGAGAAATTCGCCGGCCGCCGGCGAATCGGCCGATGCGGGCGCGGCGGCCAGCAGGGCGGCGGCGAACGCGCCCGCCGCCCCTGAAATGACGGTCTGTCTCATATCCCCCTCCAATATTTCCCCTTTCCTCCCTTTTAGCGGCACGCGGCAAAGCTGTCCTGACCAAACAGCGGAAAGGGGGGCTGGAGTGCGACCTACGCGCCGGGCGACAGGCCGACGGCGGCCAGGACCTCGGCTTGAAATCGGCGTTCAGTTTCATGGAGAGGTGATCCGAGCCAGGGCGTGGCGGGACGTTCCCATCAGGACGGCAAGGCGGAGCATGAGAGCGGGTCGGCCCCGCCACCCTTACGGGCGCACCGCCCAAAGCCCAACTTTATTAAGTCCGTCCATCTTCTCGTCGAAAAGCTCCAGATACAGCCTGTCGCCGCCCGGCTGGATAACGCGCGCATAGCCCTGCGTATAGCGGTAGCAGGCGCCGGCCCCGAAGCCACGAAAGGAATAGATCGCCGCATTGTCCTGCTGTCCGGAATATTCAAGCTCGAAGCCACACATCCAGGGCTGGGAAAAGCGGATTCGGCCGCCTGGACCGCCCGGCATCGGGCCCGCCTCCAGCGACAGAGCCACCGCGACCGGCCGCCCCCGGTCATCCATGGTGCCGCGATATTCGCCGGCGGCCGGCGAATCGGCCGATGCGGGCGTGGCGGCCAGCAGGGCGGCGGCGAACGCGACCGCGGCACCCAAGGTGACGGTTTGTCTCATGTTCCCCCTCCAACACTCCCCTTCCCTCCTTATATCGGCACGCGGCGAAGCTGTCCTCGCCAAACAGCGAAAAAAAGGGGGGCTGGTGTGCGACCTACGCGCCGGGTGCCAAGCCCACGGCGGCCAGGGCCTCGGCCTGGCGGCGTTCGAGGGCGGCGACGTCGAAATCGGCGATCAGGTCGTGGAACAGGCGGTGCCAGTTGATCTCGGCCTTGAGATGCAGGAACACCGAGCCCAGGCCGATGGCGGCGCGGTCCATCAGCACGAATTCCCGCGGCGGCGTCACCCCGCCCAGGCGGCGCAGCTCACCATGCACCTTCTCGGCCACCTCGCGGCCGTAGACGCCCGCCTCCTCCGTTTCCTGGATCAGGCGCGGGCGGTTCTCGAGCAGCGGCGCATAGAGGAAGGCGGCCCACAGATTGAGCACGTCGATCGCCTGCTTGCCGAGGTTCTTGAATCCCCAGGTCTCATAAGCGTGGACGGCAAGGTCGCGATCGTTGCGCTCGAGGGCGTGATAGAGGTCGATCACGCCCTTGACGAAGCTGGCCGGGAACACGCGGATGCTGCCGAAATCGAGCAGATTGATCGAGCGGTCCGACCGCACGGTGTAATTACCGAGATGCGGGTCGCCGTGGATGACGCCGTAGTAATAGAACGGCACGTACCACGCCCGGAACATGTTGTAGGCGACCGCGTTGCGGTCGTCGATGTGTTCGCCCACGAACTTCAGAATGCGGTCGCCGTCCAGCCAGGTCATGGTCAGGAGGCGATTGGTGGTCAACTCGCCGACGACCTCGGGCACGTGCACGCCGGCCTCGTCACGCAGCATGTGGGCATAAAGGCGCATGTGCCGCGCTTCGCGGGCGTAGTCCAGCTCCTCGCGCAGGCGGGCGGCGATCTCCTGATGGATGTAGGTGGGGTCGATCGAGCGGTCGTACTGGCGGTAGACCGCGAAGATCACCTTGAGCTGGCGCAGGTCCGCCTCGACCACCGAGGCCATGTCGGGATATTGCAGTTTGCAGGCGAGCCGCCGGCCGTCGAGCCCAATGGCCTTGTGAACCTGGCCCAGCGAGGCGGCCGCCGAGGCCTCGTGGTCGAACGAGGAAAAGCGCTTCTGCCACTCCGGCCCCAGCTCCGAGGCCATGCGCCGCTTGACGAACGGCCAGCCCATATGCGGCGCGTTGGACTGCAGTTGCGCAAGTTCCAGGGCGTATTCGCGGGGCAACGCGTCCGGGATCGTCGACAGGATCTGCGCCACCTTCATCAGCGGCCCCTTGAGGCCACCCAGCGCCGCCTTCAGTTCGGCGGCGCGTCGCGCCGGATCGCCCTGGATGCCGAACACCCGCTCGCCGGCCATGCGGGCCGCCAGCCCCCCAACGGCGGCCGAAACCTGGGCGTAGCGGCGCACGCGGCCGCCGATGCGGTTGTCTTCAGCCCCGGCCATGCGGATCACGCCATTCGTTCGAGTTCATCGATGAAGCCGACCACGACGTCCAGGCCCCGCCGCCAGAACGCCGGATCGCCGGCATCCAGCCCGAAGGGCGCGAGCAGTTCCTTGTGCCTCAGGGTGCCGCCGGCGCGCAGCATGTCCAGGTACTTCCCCTCGAATCCGGGCAGCCCCTTCCGGTAGGCGTCGTAGAGCGAATTCACCAGACAATCCCCGAACGCATAGGCATAGACGTAGAAGGGGGAATGCACGAAGTGGGGGATGTAGGCCCAGAAATGGCGGTATTCGTCGTGGAAGCGGATGGCCGGCCCCAGGCTTTCGCCCTGCACCGCCAGCCAGATGTCGCCGATGGTCTCGGCGGCCAATTCCCCTTGCCGCCGTTCCTCGTGAACCCGCCTCTCGAAGTCGTAGAAGGCGATCTGGCGCACGACCGTGTTCAACATGTCCTCGACCTTCGAGGCCAGCATCACCCGACGCCGCCGGGGATCGTCCTCGGCGTCCAGCATCGCCCGGAAGGTCATCATCTCGCCGAAGACCGAGGCGGTTTCGGCGAGCGTGAGCGGGGTGTCGGCCAACAACGCCCCCTGCTCCGCCGCCAGCACCTGATGGACCCCGTGGCCGAGTTCGTGGGCCAGCGTCATGACGTCGCGCGTCTTGCCCATGTAATTGAGCAGCAGATAGGGATGGGCCGAAGGGACGGTGGGATGGGCGAACGCCCCCGACGCCTTGCCCGGCCGGGGCGGAGCGTCGATCCAGGCGCTGTCGAAGAAACGCCGGCCGATGTCCGCGAGGGCGGGGGAAAAGCTGGCGTAGGCGTTCAACACCACGTCGCGGGCCTCGCTCCACGCGAACCGCCGGTCCGCGTCCTCGGGCAGGGGCGCGTTGCGGTCCCAATAGTCGAGAACGTCGACCCCCAACCAGCCGGCCTTGAGGGCGTAGTAGCGATGGGCCAACTGGTCGTAGGCCCCCTTCACCGCCTGGACCAGGGCGTCGACAACCTCGTCCTCGACCTGGTTGCTGAGGTTGCGCGCGGAAGCGGGATGCGGATAGCGCCGCCACTTGTCCTCGATTTCCTTGTCCTTCGCCAGGACGTTGGTGACGAGGGCGAAGGTGCGCAGGTTGTCGCCCAGCACCGCACCCAGTGCCTGCCCCGCCTTTCGCCGCTTGTCCCGGTCCTTGTCGGACATAAGGTTGAGCGTCTCGGTGACGGTCAGGCTCTTGCCGTCGATCGGGAACCGCAGATCGGCCAGGGTCTCGTCGAACAGCCGTGTCCAAGAGGCTCGACCGGTGACCTCCTTCTCATGCAGCAGGTGCTCGAGATCGTCGGAAAGCTGATGGTCGCGGAACACCCGAAGATCCCGCAACCAGGGCTGGTAGTGGGCCAGCTTCGGTGAGCGCAGCTTTTCGGCCAGCACGTCATCAGACAGCCGGTTCAGCTCGAGCGTGAAGAACAGGGTGTGGGTGGAGATGTCGGTCACCCGCTCCTGCATCGACTGGTAGAACCTGCCCCGCGCCGGATCGGCGACGTTTCCGGAATAGTGCAGTTGGGCAAAGCTCATGATCCGTCCCAGCCGCTCGCTCAGGCGCTCGTACTCGGCCACCGCCTCGCCGACGGCGTCGCCGTCCATACCCGCCAGACGCCCCTGGTGACGTCCGGCGAAGGCCTTGGCCTCGGCCTCGGCCGTTTTCAGATCGGTGGCGAGTTCCGGATCATCGGTGGAGCGGTAGAGATCGGAAAGATCCCATTCAGGCAGGTCGGCGGGCTGGTCGGCAGCGGGCTGGGCGGCAGCATGGGTCATCAGTTTCTCCTTTGCGCAGGACAGCGATATGGTTATGAAACTCGGGGCCGCAACGAACTCTCGATGACAAAAGCTGCGGACGAAGCGGGGCGCCGGGGGGGAGACTCGATGGTCACAGATTACCAGACATGCACCAGCTTGACCGCGATGTTCTTCGAGCAGGTCGAGCGATTCGGCGACCGGCCGTTCCTGTGGGCGAAGCGCGAGGGAGCCTACCGTCCGCTGAGCTGGCGCGAGGTGGCAACCGACGTCCTGGAACTGGCAAGCGGCCTGCAGCAACTCGGCGTGGAGCCCGGGGACCGCGTGATGATCGTGGCGGAGAACCGGCCGGAGTGGCTGATCGCCGACATCGCGATCATGTCGGCGGGCGCCGTCTCGGTGCCTGCCTACACCACCAACACCGTCAGCGACCACCTGCACATCCTGAACAATTCCTGCGCCAAGGTGGTGATCGTATCCACCCGCCAGCTCGCCGAGCGGGTCGTCGCGGCCGCCTGGCAGGCCGCCCACCCACCGATCGTCATTTCCATCGAGCAACTGTCCCTCCGACAGAACAACGATCTTCAGATTTTCGGGTGGGACCAGGCGCTTCACATGGGCTCGGTCAACCCCGGCACGGTCCAGGACATCCTCAAGGCGACCCGCCGCGAGGACACCTGCTGCCTGATCTACACCTCGGGAACCGGCGGCGCGCCGAAGGGCGTGATGCTGAGCCACGGCGCCATTCTGTGCAACTGCATGGGGGCCCACGACGTGCTGCTGGAGCTGGGGTTGGGCGACGAGGTGTTCCTGTCGTTCCTGCCGCTCTCCCACGCCTACGAGCACAGCGCCGGCCAGTTCTTCCCGATCTCGGTGGGCGCCCAGATCTACTACGCCGAGGGCGTCGACACCCTGGTCAACAACATGGCCGAAGCGCGGCCCACCATCATGACCGCGGTGCCACGGCTTTACGAGCTGATGCGCATGCGCATCCTGCGCGGGGTCGACCGTGCCGGCGGCTTCAAAGCGCGAATGTTCTACAAGGCGCTCGAACTGGGCACGAAGCGATACGAGGACCCGGCGAGCCTGCGGCTGGGGGAACGCATTCTCGACAAGCTTCTTGACCGGCTCGTGCGCAGGAAGGTTGCCGCGCGCTTCGGCGGCCGGCTGAAGGCGATGGTTTCAGGCGGTGCGCCGTTGAATTACGAAGTCGGGGTGTTCTTCACCGCCCTTGGCGTGCGCATCCTCCAGGGCTACGGCCAGACCGAGGCGGCGCCGGTGATCAGCGCCAACCGGCCCTCCAACATCAAGCACCGCACCGTCGGCCCGCCGCTCACGGGGGTGGAGGTAAAGATCGCCGAGGATGGCGAGATTCTGGTGCGCGGCGAACTCGTAATGCAGGGCTACTGGCAGGACCCCGAGGCCACCGCCAACGCCATCCGCGACGGCTGGCTGCACACCGGCGACATCGGGCTGCTGGACGAAGACGGCTGCATCCAGATCACCGACCGCAAGAAGGACCTGATCGTCAATTCCGGCGGCGACAACGTTTCGCCGCAGCGGGTGGAGGGCTTCCTCACTCTCCAGCCGGAAATCGCCCAGGCCATGGCCTACGGCGACCGGCGCCCGCATCTGGTCGCCCTGATCGTACCCGACGCCGAGTGGGCGGCGGAGTGGGCAAAAGCCGCCGGCAAGGACAATCACCTCGAGAAGCTGATCGACGATCCGGATTTCCGCCGCGCCATTGCCGCGGCCGTCGATCGCGTCAACCGCGATCTTTCGCCGATCGAAAAAGTGCGCCGGTATGCCATGACCGCCGAGGCGTTCTCGGTGGTCAACCACATGCTGACTCCGACCCTGAAAATTCGGCGCCACAAGATTCGGGAGGTTTTCGGCGAGCGGCTGGAACGCTTGTACGAGGAGCGTGGCTGAGAGGATCCGCCGCGAAACAATCCCCGTGTTTTAGGCGTTTATGGCGTGTGACCTGATGAAGGACCGCCCGCCATGAAGCCCATTTTCCTCTTGGCCGCCAGCGTGATTCTCGCCGCATGCGCCGACACCCGCACTTCGGCGCCGGCCGCGCCTGCCGCGGCCTCTGCCCCGCCGACCGTCCTGCCCGCGGCACCGCAGCCCTCGGCCGAGGTGCGCGACGCCCAGGAGCGCCTGCAACGGCTTGGCTTCTATGACGGCGCCGTAGACGGGTTGTGGGGTCCGGAGACCCGCGACGCGGTGGCCCGTTTCCAGCGGAGCCAGGGACTTCCCGTCACGGCGCGCCTCGACGAGGCAACCTTGCGGGGCATCGAGTCGGCGCCGGCCGCCGTGCGGCTGTCGGACGAAACCGACGTGCGCGCCGTGCAGAACCGCTTGCGGCAACTCGGTTTCTACGACGGGTCCGCGGACGGGGTATGGGGGCCGGAGACCCAGGTGGCTTTGGAACGCTTCCAGCGCGAGCGCGGCTTGAACATCGGCGAGGTGACCGGTGCAACATTGGCCGAGATGGGCCTCGATCCAGCCGAGTTCAGGACTGCCGCGGCCGCGCCGGAGGGTATGGGCACCGCCGATGCCCTGGAGCCGGAGGTGGTCGCGAGCATACAGCGGCGGCTGCGCAGCCTCGGGTTCTATGACGGCGGCGTGGATGGCATCTGGGGACCCAACACCCAGGAGGCGGTGGCGCGTTTCCAGCAGAGTCGCGGTCTCGAGGCGAGCGGCGTGTTGAACCCGGTCACCGCCTCGGCTCTCGGCCTCGATCCCAACAACCTTGCGGCAAGCGTGCCCAGGTAGTCGGACGGCTCACAATCCGGTATGCCGTCGGATGAAATCGGCGATGCCGGCAACGTCGTCCAGATGGAAGACCGGCACCCGCGCGTCGGGGACCGCCCCATCGCTGGCCACGGCGACGACATGCGGATCGCTGACGCACAGCAGGGGCTTGCCGACGGCCGCACGATAGATCTCGAGCTTGTCGTGAGGGTGGAACTTGAACCCCTCGACGAGAAGCAGGTCAACTTCGGCCAGCGTGTCGATCATCGCCCGAAGATCGGGTTCCTGCTCATCGCGCAACTCGTGGATCAGCGCCCACCCGCGCGGCGACACGACCATCGCCTCGTAGGCTCCGCAATCGCGGAACGCGCGACTCTCGTGGTCGCTCGCGTCGATCTGGAAAAGGTGATGCGTGTGCTTGATGGTCGATACGCTGAGCCCCCGCCCGCGAAGCTCCGCCAGCAGCCTGACGATGAGCGTGGTTTTGCCGCTGCCGCTCCACCCCGCGATGCCGAAGACCTTCATGAGCACGTCATAGCAGATGCCGAATTGGCAGGATACCACGCACGCCGGTGAACTGGGGATGGTCGGCGACAGAGAGGGGTTGTAACGTTTTCGTCCGCTCGTCCGTCCAATGCGGGACCGGGGTGTTCCCCGCGCCCAGGATGGAGGAGACGGTGGGTTCGAAGGAAGAAAAGGAAACGGTGGTCTCAAGACGCCCTTGCACCATGGAGGTGGCAACGTTCCAACCCGACCGGCTCGCGAGGGACTGGTGCGAGCAGAGCATGTGCGAAGGGCACAGAGCCATTCCACGGTCGCCGCTGGCGCGGTCATGCGCCGAGATCGTCCGATGAGCGCCGTCGACTTCGCCGCCCTGCGCGCCGGATTGCGGCGGTTCGTTCTGCGGATCGTCGGCAACGAGGCCCTTGCCGAGGACATCGTGCAGGAAACCCTGTTGCGGGCGATCACGGCGGCGGCCGGCTTCTCCGGCCGCTCACGGCCCGCAACCTGGCTGTCGGCGATCGCCCTCAACGTGCTCCGCGACCACTACCGCCGCCCCGCCACCCGTACCGAGACCGAAGCCGACGCGGCGGCTCTGGCCGAGTTGCCGGCGGAGGAAGACGGCGACTTCGTCCTTTCGCTGATGAGACAGGAAATGGGCATCTGCATCGTCGAGCACCTGATGGCGTTGCCCGAGCGCCAGCGCGAGGCCCTCGCCCTTCACGACATGGGCGAAGCAAGCCATGCGGAGGTGGCGGAGATACTGGGCATCGAGGAAGGCAACGCACGCGTCCTGCTCCATCGCGCCCGTGCAACACTTCGCGAACGGCTGCGCACGCATTGCCAACTGGATCTTGGCCGCGACGCCGTGCCCTGTTCTCCCCGGAGCGGCTGCAAGCCATGAGCGCGCCAACGATGCGGTCCGGACCCGTGGCGGTGCTCGTCGGCGGGGCGGTCATCCTCGCCATCTCGCTGGGCCTGCGCCATGCCTTCGGTCTTTTCCTCCAACCGGTCTCCATGGCCGGCGGCTGGGGCCGGGAGGTTTTTGCCTTCGCCATCGCCTTGCAGAATCTGGTTTGGGGCATCGCGCAACCTTTCGCCGGCGTCCTCGCCGACCGATTCGGGGCCGGCAAGGTGATCGTCGCTGGCACCTTCCTCTATGCCGCCGGGCTGCTGGTCATGGCTTGGCCCGAAGGCCCGACGGTTTTCATACTCGGTGCCGGCGTGCTGGTCGGCATCGGGCTCAGCGGAACGACCTACCCGCTGGTTCTTGGCGCCGTCAGCCGCGCCGCCGCGCCAGAGCGGCGCAGCCTGGCCATGGGCATCGTCATGGGCGGCGCGGCGTTCGGCCAATTCATCATGCTGCCCGCCGCCCTCTACGGCATCGATTTCCTCGGGTGGTCGGGCGCACTCGTGGCGATGGCGCTGATCGCCGCCATCATGGTTCCGTTCGCCATGCCGCTGTTCGAGCGCGGCCGGCGATCTGACCTCGCATCAGGGGCGACGCAGGGGATATCGGCGAAACACGCGATACGCGCCGCCCTCGGCCACCGCGGCTTCCGGCTGCTTGCCCTCGGCTTCTTCGTCTGCGGCTTCCAGGTGGTGTTCATCGCCACCCACCTGCCCGCCTTTCTCTCCGACCAGGGGCTTTCGGCCGAGGTCGGCTCCACGGTGCTGGCGCTGATCGGGCTGGTCAACATCGCCGGCACCTACTATGCCGGCCTGTGGGGCGGCCGCATGAGCAAGCCGCGACTGCTGGCCGGGTTGTACCTGCTGCGCGCGGTGGTGATCGCCGACTTCGCGCTGGCTCCGGTGAGCGAATGGAGTGCGTATCTGGCCGGAGCCGCCCTGGGCTTGCTGTGGCTCTCCACGGTGCCTTTGACGAACGGGACGATCGCCGCAATCTTCGGGGTGACCAACATGTCGATGCTCGGCGGCGTGGTTTTCCTCGCCCACCAAGTCGGCGGCTTCCTCGGCGGCTGGGTCGGAGGTATGGTCTACGACCGGCTGGGATCCTATGACTTCGCTTGGGCCTTGGCCATCGGCCTCAGCCTGTTCGCCGCGCTCGTCAACCTTCCGGTCAGGGAGGAGCCCCTCGATGCCGCAAGGGCGCCCGCATGACGCTGACGCTCCGGGCCGCCACCTTGCTGCTGTTCCTCGCCCTCCTGGCGGGCGCCTCGTGGCTGTATCGGGGACCAACCCTGGGATTGGCTGCGACGCTGGCTTTCTGCGGATAGGGGCGAACCCTATCCGCCGCCGCGATGATAGGCGCGATCGAAGCGCATGAGGAAGGCGGCGGTTTCCTCCGCGTCCATGCCATCGAAATCGAGGACCACCCGGGTCACAGGCATTGTTACGTTGGCGATCCTGCGCTCGGGAAGCGGCTCCAGGCTGATGGTGACGGCCCTGCCCGCGACGCCGAGAACGGCGCCGCCGTTCACTCGCCGCCAGGGCATGCCGCCCGCGGCGCCTGGCAGCCAGTGGAAGAACTCGTCTGGCCGCAGGCCCATCTCTTTGACGACGCGGGTGCTCATCCCCCCGCGATCGGCGGCCAGATGGCCAGCGCATCGCCCTCGTGCAGGGGCGTGCTGTCGAGTTGGCTGGGCTGGGTGTAAAAGCCGTTGATCAGCACCAGGTGACAGCTGGCCCGGGGCATGTGCAGACGGTCGATGACGGCCCCGGGGGTGGCGCCGTCATCGACCTCGTAATCGACCTCGTTCCCCTGCGCCCCATCCGGGAGATAGGACGACAGCATCGCGAACAACTTGACCCTTATCTTCATCCTCAGGCCTGGGTGCGCGCCAAATACGCCTCCATTATGCGATGGGGATCGGCCATCAGCCGCTGCTTCCAAGGGCCGAGTTGCACACCGGTCTGTATCAGCCCGCGCAGCACCCCTACATGCTGGGTAAGCCCGATTGCCGTCGCGCCGACCATCCGATCGTCCGCGAATTCGAGGCGGAGATATTTGTAGTTGTCGGTGTCGATCACCTCGGCCGCCTCCCCGCCCTCGACGCCCATCCACAGGCCGAAGGAACTGGAGATCAGGCCGAGGGTGTCGAGCACGTTCATCTGCAAGCTGCCTTTGTAGGCGGCCGGCCGCCCGGCCATGTTGAGGGCGGAGACGCGTCCATGTTCGGTGGCTGTCGGCTGGATCGCGTGGATGTTGTTGTGACCGGTCGAGACATCCTTGCCCTGGGCGACGTCACCGGCGGCGTAGACGTCGGGCGCGCTGGTGCGCATGTGCTCGTCAACCTGGATGCCGACGTCCATCACGATGCCGCTGTCGGCGAGGAACTCGATGTTGGGCCGAACGCCGGCCGAGATCACCACCAGATCGGCCTCGAGCTTGTGCCCGTTGTCCAGGGTCACGGTCAAAGCCCCTCCGCCATTGGCCGGCTTGCTCCGGAACAGCGAGGCGAGAAACCCGCCCTTGGCCTGGCCGCCGTTACCCTCGATGCCGAGAATGCGGGTGGAAGTGAGCACCTCGACGCCCTTCGAGCGGCACCAGTTCTTGATCATGCCGCCGGCGGTCGGGTTCATCATACGCGGCACCATGCGATCGCCCATCTCGACGACGGTCAGCGTTACGCCCCGCTCGGCCAATGCCTCGAGGACGATGGAGCCGATGAAGCCGGCGCCCATCAACACGACCCGGGCCCCGGGCCGCGCCTTGTCCATGATGTATCGGGCGTCGTCCAGCGTCCAGCAGGTGTGCACGCCGGGCAGGTCGAGGCCCGGAATGGCCGGCCGCAATGGCCGGGCGCCCGTGGCGATCAGCAGCCGGTCGTAGGGCACCGAGGTGCCATCGGCGAACGCGACGGTCTTGCTTCCCGGGTGCACGGCGGTGGCACGTCGGCTGGTTACGTCGATGCGGCGATCCTTGTACCAGCCAGGTTCCTTGCGCAGATGCGTTCCCCGCTCGTCGATCCTGCCGGTGAGCAGGTAGGGAATGGCCATCCGGGAATAGGGAGGCTCGTTCTCGGCGCCCACGAGCGTGATGGCGCCGTCGGGATCGGTATTGCGAAGGGTCTCGGCGGCAACGACGCCGGCCGGACCGGCCCCCAGAATCAGGTAATTCATGGTCGACCTCGACAACGAGGTTGAACAAAAAGGCCGGCCGCCCGCCGGTAAAAGCCCGGCGGGCGGCCGATGCCGCTAGAGGCCGAGACGAGCCAGGGTCTCGTTGGTCGGCATGCCGTCCGGGGTCCAGCCCCGGATCTTGTAGTACTCAGGCAGCATCTCGCCCAGTTTGTTGACCAAGCCTTTGGCCGGACCGGTCTTGGCGGCCTCGGTCAGCAGCCGCTTCGGCAGGGTGTCGTCGGCGGCCGTAAAGCCGGCGGCATTGTTGAACTTCCGCTCGAGATTCCAGATCCGCTCGCCGACCTCGGCCAGCCGCTCCATCGTCCAGCCCCCTTCGCAGGCGGCATCCAGCATGCTGGCGAAGTCCTGCAGGCCCCAGGCGAAGGTGGTGAACACGCACAAGCCGGACGAATCGACTGCGGCGGTGGCGTCCTGGAACGCCTTGACGAGTTCGGCCTTCCCTTCCGTCACGTGCGGATCCGTCTTGACCGGAACGCCCAGCACTTCGGATGACACCGTGTAGCTGCGCAGGTGACAGGCACCGCGGTTCGAGGTGGCGTAGGTCAGGCCCATTCCCTGGATGCCGCGCGAGTCGTAGGCAGGGAATTCCTGTCCCTTGACCGACATCGACAACTCGGGATGGCCGTACTTCTCGCACAGGCGCTTCGAGCCGAGACCGATTTCACGGCCGAAGCCCTCGCCCTTGCCGGTCATCTCGACCACCTGGCACAGCGCCTCGGCATTGCCGAAGGTGAGCTTGATGCCGCCGGTCTCCTTCTCGGTGATGGTGCCCTGCTCGAACATCTCCATCGCGGCCCCGATGGTGGTGCCGAGGGTGATCGGGTCCATCCCCTGCTCGTTGCACAGGAAGCCACAGAATGTCAGCGCCTCAAGGTCCGACACGCCGGTGGACGCGCCCAGCGCCCAGGCGTTCTCATATTCCAGTCCGCCGGACGCGCCCCAGTACTCGGGGCGGTTGGAGACGCTGAAATGGGTCTTGTCGAGCATCGATACCCGGCCGCAGGCAATGGTGCAGCCGAAGCAGGCCTGGTTCTTGACCAGATTGGGCTTACCGTCGGTCAGCCGCTTCTCGTGCATGGCTTCGCCCGAGATCTTGCTCGCGCCTTCGAACTGCACGTCCCGGTGATTGCGGGTCGGCAGAGCCCCGGTCTCGTTGATGACGTTCATCAGGACCTGCGTGCCATAGGTCGGCAGGCCCTGGCCGGTCACCGGGTTGGAGGCCAGGATCGCCTTGGCGGCGTTGGTGGCCTCCATGAACGCCTTGAAGTCCTTGACCTTCACACCCTTGGTGCCGCGGACGGCCACCGCCTTGAGGTTCTTCGAGCCCATCACCGTGCCGACGCCCGAGCGGCCGGCGGCGCGGTGCGAGTCATTGACCACACAGGCGAACTTGACACCTTCCTCGCCGGCCCGCCCGATGACGGCGATGCGGAGCTGCGGGTCCTGGTGGAAATGCCGGATCATCTCTTCGGACTTCCACACGGACTGCCCCCAGATGCCCTCGGCGGACCGTATCTCCGCCTTGTCGTTCTCGACGTAGAGATACACCGGCGACGGCGCGCGGCCCTCGAAGATGATCATGTCCCAACCGGCATTCTTCATTTCGGCGCCGAAATACCCGCCGGAGTTCGAGCAGGCTATGGCCCCGGTTAGCGCCCCCTTGGTGACCACCGAATAGCGGCCGCCGGTCGAGGCCATGGTGCCGGTCAGCGGCCCCGTGGTCATGATCAACTTGTTGGCCGGCGACAGCGGATCGACCTTGGGGTCCACCTCCTCGGCCAGATACTTGCTGGCGAGGCCACGCTGGCCCAGATACTGTTGCGCCCACTCCATGTTGAGTGGCTCGGATTTGCACGTCCCGTTGGTGAGGTTGACGCGCAGGACTTTTCCAGCCCAACTCATGGCGATCCTCCCTTAATGCGTGGCCGTGGCGCCGGCGTCGGTCTTCTTGGCCCAGACGCGCATGCGCTCGAGGCCCGTCCAATCGGCGTCGATATAGGTGATGGCTTGCGTTGGGCACGCCTTGGCGCAGGCCGGATCACCGCCGCACAGGTCGCACTTCATGACCTTGCCGCGATCGCTCATGTAGTTGATGGTGCCGAAGGGGCAGGCGATCGTGCAGACCTTGCACCCGACGCACAGGTTCTCGTGGACCACCTTGGCGCCCGTGTTCAGGTCGACCTTGATGGCATCCACAGGGCAGGCCAGCATGCACCACGCCTCGGCGCACTGGGTGCAGGTGTAAGGGACGAAGCGGGCTTCGGCATCGAACATGAAGACGCGGATGCGGGACTTCGACGGATTGAAGATGCCCTCCTGCTCATACGAGCAGGCCATCTCGCACTGCCGACATCCCGTACACTTGTTGGGATCGATGTGGAGGGATCGTTGCATGTTCTTCTCCCTGGTGGCGGAAACCTTCAACCTTTGTTCTGGTTCTTATTTTTTGGGGCCCGACCCTTCTCTCCGGAAGGGCAACGGTGCCAGGAAGAACACGCCTTCACTCCCCCGCGCGACAACGGCAAAGCTGGCAGTTCCCCCATTTCACTGGTTGTTTTTGGGAACGCTACCACTCCCAAATGGGGCATCGCAATTGCCAGAAAGTCTCATATGCGCGCTTCCGCCCGGCTAGGCGCGGGGAACCACTCTCCTCGTCCCGTGTTCGCCTTGTGACGAGGCGGCCCCTGACGGGCGCCTTCCCCGCAAGCTCAAATCGGGAGACAGCGATGAGATTGAGGCTACTCGCAACGACCGCGGTCGCCGCAGCATTGGCCTGGCCGGCGGCCGGTGCATTCGCCCAGCAACAGCAGGAGCCGCAGCAGCAGCAACAGCAGCAGGCCGCCGAACCGTCCGGGCAGCAGGGCGCTCAGCAGCAGTTGCAGCAGGCGCGCGACAACTTGCAGCAAGCCACCCAGCAACTCGAACAGGCCCAGGGCGAAAACGTCCAGCAGGTGATCAGCCAGGTGCGGAGCGACGCCGAACAGGCCTTGCAGCAGATCCAGCAGGCGCTGGAGCAGGTGCAGCAGCAGCAAACCGGCGAGGGTGCGCAGCAGGCCATCCGTAATGCCCAGCAGGAGGTACGGGACGCCCAGCAGGCCCTGGGGCAGGTGAGCCAGGAGAATCAACAGCAGGTGGTCCAGGCCCTCAACGACGTCCAGGACTCGCTGCAGGAGGTCGACCAGGAGAGCCAGGCCAGCGCCCAGCCGGATCAACAGCAGGCGCAGGCCGGTGCCGCGGGCGACCAAGGCCAGGGCGCCGACATTACCGTGCGCGAGCAACCGGCCGAGGTGACGGTGCAGCAGCCCGCCCCCGAGGTGACGGTGCAGCAGCCCCCGCCGCAGGTGACGGTCGATCAGCCAAAGCCGGAGGTGGAGGTCCAGCAGGCCCAGCCGCAGGTGCAGGTTCAGCAGCCCGGAGAGCCGGAAGTCGAGGTCCAGCAGTCGCAGGCCGGAGACCAGCAGCAGGCGCAAGCCCAGCAGGAACAGCCGGCCGAACAGCCCGCGCAGCAACAGGAGCAGCCGGCGCAGGCCCAGCCCACTGACCAGCCTGCGCAGCAGCAGGCCGCGGGTCAGCCGCCGAATGTCGAACAGGCCAGCGAACTCATCGGCAAGACAGCCAGGGGAGCAAACGGCGAGGACTTGGGCGACGTTAGCGACATCGTGCTGGGGCCGGACGGCAAGGCCCAGGCGGTCGTCGTCGACGTCGGTGGTTTCCTCGGGCTCGGCGCGCGCCCCGTCGCCATCGAATGGGACAAGCTGCGCATGGCGCAGACCGAAGACGAGGTGATCGTCCAGATGACCCAGGAGGAACTCGCGGCCGCGCCGGAATACAAGGAACCGGAGGAACAACCGCAACAGCAACAGCAGGAGCCGCAGCGCCAGTAGGCGTTTCCGGCCTGGTGAGGGAGGCGGCGAAGCATCCGGAGCGCTCCGGATCGCTTCGCCGCCAATCGTTTCGCATATCCGACAATTGTTGAGATCGCCAACAGTGGGCCGTAGCATGCATACGCGGTCGCACCGCGACGTCGCATGTGAAAGGGAAGTTCGCTCGTTGGCAGGAAAACGAAAGGCAGGAACGCAGGCGCCCTCGATCGCAAGCTCCGAATGCGGCTGCGACCTCGACATCCTGCCCACCTTGACCGGCTACCTGCTGCGCCGGGCGCAGGTCGCCGTCTATCAGGATTTCGCGCGGGCCACAGGCGCCCTCGATGTCCGGCCCGCGCAATTCGCCGCCCTCGTGGTCATCGGCGCCAATCCGGGTTTGAGCCAGCGCGCGCTGTCCGGTGCACTCAACATCGACCGATCCGGCGTTGTCATGCTGTTGGATTGGCTCGAAACGCGCGGGCTGGCCGTCCGCCGGCCGTCCTCCGTGGACCGGCGAACGCACGCCGTGCACCTCACTCCCGAAGGGGAAACACTCCTGGCTCAACTGAAACGGACGGTGCGCGCCCATGACGATGCCGTCACCGGCTCGCTCTCTCCGGACGAGAAGAGCCTCCTGATCGCCTTGCTGCGCCGGCTCTCGCATAGTTGATCTTCACAACTGTTTTTCGGACCAACCACGTCGCTTGACGCCCACATCCGGGGCCGTCAATATCGGCGTAACGTCTCGCCATCAGAGCGAGTGGGCCGACCGGCCGCCACCAAGTTGTTAGGGGAGAGCCATGTCCAAAAAGAGCGAAATCCTTTCCGCCAAACCCATCAGCCGCCGCCTGTTCACGGGGGGTATTGCCGCCGGGGCCGCCCTTGCGGCGACCGGCTTGCCGACCCGCCGCGCCCGCGCCGCGGCGCCGCTGAAGATCGGCGTCCTGCTGCCGCGGTCCGGCCACCTCGCGCTGATCGGCCAGCAATGCCAGCGCGGCGCCGACATTGCCGTGCCGCTGCTGGCGGACATGGGCCATAGCGTCACCCTGATGAACGCCGACATCGAGTCCAGCCCCGACGTCGCGCGCACCCAGGCCGAAAAGCTGATCCGCGAGGGCGCACACGTGTTGATGGGTGCGTTCCAGTCGGACGCCACCGCCGCCATCGCCCAGGTTGCCGAGCAGAAGGGCATTCCCTTCATCGTCAACATCGCGGCCGACCCGGCGATCACCGAGCAGGGCTACAAGTTCACCTTCCGCAACTTCCCCACCAGCCCCATGCTGGGCATGGGCGGCATGAGCCTTTTCAAGGACATCTTCGCCGCCACCGGCACGACGCCGAAGACGGCGGTGCTGATGCACGTCAACGACAGCTTCGGCATGTCGATGCTGAAGGGCATCCAGGCGCTGACGCCCAAGCTCAACCTGCCGTTCAAGATCGTCGAGACCATCGCCTACGACCCCAAGGCGCGTGACCTGTCGATCGAGGTGGCCAAGGCCAAGGCCGCGGGCGCCGACATGCACATGGTCGTCTCGCGCCTCAACGACGCCATCCTGATGGTGCGCGAGATGGTCAAGCAGCAGTACGAGCCGATGGGCATCATCAGCCCCGGCAGCCCCGGCATGTACGAGAAGCAATTCTTCAAGGCGCTGGGCAAGTACTCTGAATATTGCATCACCAACGTGCCGTGGTTCGATCCCAAGCAAGAGATGACCTCGGTCCTTGGCGCGGCGTTCGAGAAGGCCTATCCCGACCAGTCCTATGAACTCAACATCGGCTTCACCTTCGAGGCGGTGCTGATCGCCGCCGACGCCTACAAGCGGGCCGGCTCGACGGATTCCAAGGCGTTGGCCGAAGCGCTGCGCGCTTCGAACATCGCCAAGCGGGTGATGATCGGAGGCCCGATCCAGTTCGACGAGAAGGGCCAGAACAAAAACCTGAAGTCGGCCGCCGTGCAGAACCGAGGCGGCAAGCCCGTCGTGGTCATGCCGAAGGAGTCGGCGGAAATGGCGCCGGTGTTCCCGATGCCCGGCTGGAAGGCCCGCAGCTGATCGCCCGCGAATGACTCCCTCTCCCGCTCACGGGAGCGCTACGAACCTCGGCGCACACGGTCGATTTTTGAATGCTTTCGCGTCACCCCCGCGAAAGCGGGGGTCCATATAACGTTGACTTATATGGATTCCCGCTTTCGCGGGAATGACGAAGGACGATGTTCGGACTTCCGGTCAGAGTTTCGCGGCGCCCGCAAGCGGGAGAGGAGCCCGCCACCGCAGCGTCCCAACGCAACGGGTAGGACATGCCCATCGACTTTCTGCTGAACATTCTCGTCGCCGGTTTGCTGACAGGGCTGGTTTACGGCCTGATGGCGCTGGGCCTTTCGGCGATCTTCGGCGTCATGAAGGTGGTGAACTTCGCCCATGGCGACATGATGGTCGTCGCCATGTACGCCACCTACACGCTGTACACGGCGGCGGGCCTTGAGCCCGTGGCGGCACTGCCGCTGGTCGCGGCGGGGCTGTTCGTCTTCGGCTTCGCCCTGCAACGCGGGCTGGTCAATCGCTTCATCAACGCCACCGAGCACATGCAGTTTCTGCTGCTGCTGGGCGTGGCGATGGTCATCACCAACGGCACGCTGATGGTCTTCGGGCCCGACGCCCGCAACGTTCAGCTCGACTATGCCTTCGACAGCTACAACGTGGGGCCGCTCATCGTGGACAAGGTGCGCGTGATCGCGGCCGGAGTGGCCGGCGGGACCGCCTTGCTGCTGGCCGCGTTCTTCCGCTTTACCGTGACCGGCAAGGCGATCAGAGCATGTGCCGACAACTTCACCGGCGCCCAGGTGGTGGGACTTCATGTGAACCACCTCTACGCGGTCACTTTTGGAATCGGGGCCGCCTGCGTGGGCGTCGCCGGCACACTGCTGCTGTTGATCACCGACGTTCATCCGCATCTGTCTACGGACTACACGCTGCTCGGCTTCATCATCGTCATTCTGGGTGGCCTGGGCAGTCTGGGCGGGGCCTTGCTGGGCGGCGTTCTGGTGGGCCTGTCGGAAGCCCTGTCCGGAGCGCTCATCGCCCCCAGCCTGAAAAGCATGTTCAGCTTTGGCCTTCTCATTCTCGTGCTGCTGCTGCGTCCACAGGGGCTTCTGGGGAAGCAGGCATGAGCGGCGTGTCCGAGAACCGCGTGCTGGCCGGCAGCCCGTCGACGGGCGAAGCGGCCAGGGGAGGCTTGATCGCCGACGTGCCGCGGCGCGCCCTGATATTGCTGGGGTTGTTCGCCGCCCTGCTGCTCGTCGCGCCGGCGACGGTCGGCGACTACCTGCTTTCCGTGATGATCCTCGTACTATACTACGCCTATCTCGGCTTGGCGTGGAACGTGATGATGGGCTTCGCCGGGCAGTTCTCGCTGGGCCACGCCCTCTATATCGGTCTCGGCGGGTATACCGCCGGCGCGTTGTTCGTCCACTATGGCCTGCCGCCCTGGTTCGGAATGGTGGTCGGAGCGGCGGTGGCGGCCGTGATGGGCGGGGTGATCGGCGCGTTGGGGTTCCGCTTCGGCGTCAAGGGCGTGTATTTCGCCCTGCTGACCATCGCTTTCGCCGAATTCACCCGAATCCTGTTCGACCACTGGGGCTGGGTTGGCGCCTCCAGCGGCCTGTACCTGCCCGTCGAGTACCGCGACACAGACGACCTGTGGCTGCTGCGCGGTTCGGCGACGATGTTTTATTACGTGATCCTGGCGATGACCGCCGGCGCCTTTATCCTCTGCCACTGGCTGCTGCAGCGGCGCGTCGGCTATTACTGGCAGGCCATCCGCGAGGACCAGGAGGCGGCGCAGACGCTGGGCATCGACGTCTTCCGTTACAAGATGATCGCCGTGATGCTGTCGGCGGCGATGACTGCCATCGGCGGCGTCTTCTACGCATTTTACTACAACAACCTGTATCCCGAGACGATCTTCTCGATGCATCGTTCGATCGAGCTGATGCTGGGGGTGATCATCGGCGGCATCGGCACCCTGTTCGGCCCCATCCTCGGTGCCATCGTCCTCACCACGCTGGGCGAAATGCTGACCGGATTGACCGAGGATTTGGGCCTGGACGGCATCAAGCAGATGTCGTATGGCGTCGCGCTGCTGGTCATCATCGTCTATCGGCCGGGCGGGCTGTGGCCATGGCTGCGCCGCCGCCTCGGCCTGGAGAAGCCGCGATGACCGGCGACCTGGCGGCGGCGACAGCGCCCATGCTGCGGGTCGACGGCGTGGGCAAGAGCTTCCGCGGCCTGAAGGCCGTACAGGCGGTGTCGTTCGAGGTTCCGCGCCGGGGCATCGTCGCGCTGATCGGACCGAACGGGGCCGGCAAGACCACCACCTTCAATCTCATCGCCGGGGCGATGCGGCCCGACACCGGCCGGGTGTTCCTGGAGGGTCGCGACATCACCGGCCTGCGCCCCGACCGCATCTGTCACGCGGGCATCGGGCGAACCTTCCAGCTGGTCAAGCCGTTCGGCGAGTTGAGCGTCGAGGACAACGTCATCGTCGGCGCTCTTCGGGGCACCCATGACGTCGGCGCCGCCCGGCGGCAGTCGGCGAAGATCCTGGCCCTGCTCGGTCTGGACGACAAGGCGGGGCTGCCCGCGCACAGCCTGACCCTGCCCGACCGCAAGCGGCTGGAGGTGGCCCGCGCCCTGGCGACGCAGCCCAAACTGTTGCTGCTGGACGAGGTGATGGCCGGCCTGCGGCCGATGGAGGTCGACCGCATGGTCGCCACCCTGCGCAGCCTCAACGAGGAAACCGGCATGACCATCCTGCTCATCGAGCACGTGATGCGGGCCGTGATGGCGCTGTCCCACTGGGTGGTGGTGCTGAACTACGGCGAAAAGATCTGCGAGGGCACGCCCGGAGAAGTGACCTCCGATCCGCGTGTCCTGGAATGCTATCTTGGGGATGAGGCGTTGTGATTCTGGAAGTGCGCAACCTCGACCTCTATTACGGCGACGCTCAGGCCCTGGATGACGTGTCGCTGGATATCGCCGAACGCGAGATCGTCGCCATCGTCGGCGCCAACGGCGCCGGCAAGACATCCTTGATCCGCACCATCGGGGGCATGTGCCGGCCGGCCCGCGGCAGCATCCGCTACAAGGGCGTCGACATCGCCGGCCAGCCCAGCCACAAGGTCTGCGAGTTGGGCGTCGCCCAAGTGGCGGAGGGCCGTCAGATCTTTCCCAACATGACGGTGCGCGAGAACCTGGAGATGGGCGCGGTGCTCAAGCGCGCCCGGGCCGGCAAGCGCGGCACCATGGAAAAGGTCTTCGCCATGCTGCCTCGCCTGCGCGAGCGCGCCGACCAGGCCGCCGGCACGCTATCGGGCGGCGAGCAGCAGATGCTGGCGATCGGGCGCTGCCTGATGGGGCAGCCGGAGATGGTGATGTTCGACGAGCCGTCGCTGGGCCTGGCCCCCACGATCGTGCAGGAGGTCTTCCGCACCATCCGCGACCTGCATGATGCCGGCATCACCGTGGTCCTGGTGGAACAGAATGTGTCGGCCTCGCTCAAGATGGCCGACCGCGCCTATGTGCTGGAGAATGGCCGCGTGGTCCTGACAGGAACCGGCGCCGAACTTCTGCGCGACGAGGGCGTGCGGCAGGCATATTTGGGCTTATGAGTACAACAAAGAGGGATCGTCGCTGCGCTCTTCGCGATGACCATTATCGAGCGAGAGAGAACCGGCCATGAGACAGCTCAACTTCGCCCCCGCCGCGATCGACGTCACACCGCTGGCGGACGGTGGAATGATTCTGCGGTCGCGGCAGAACCTGGGGCCCTATCCGCAAAGCCTGGGCGCCATGCTGGAGCATTGGGCGCGCGAGGCGCCGCAGCGCACCTTCCTGGCCGAGCGCGCCGGCGATGGTTGGCGCCGGGTCAGCTACGCCGAGACGTTGGCCGCGGTGCGCGCCATCGGCCAAGCGCTGATCGACCGCGGCCTGTCGGTGGAACGCCCGGTGGTCATCCTCTCTGACAACGGCGTGGATCACGCGCTCCTGACCCTTGGTGCGATGCATGTGGGCGTGCCGGTGGCGCCCGTGTCGCCGGCCTATTCCTTGATGTCCAAGGATTTCGCCAAGTTGAAGCACATCCTGGCTCTGCTTCGCCCGGGGCTGATTTTCGCGGCCGACGGAGGGCGCTTCGCGCCGGCGCTCGAGGCCATCGACCGCGGGGAGGCCGAATTGGTGTTCGGCGCCAACCCCCCGCCGGGCCATTCCGGAACCATGTTCGCCGACCTCCAAGCGACGGTGGCCACCGAGGCGGTGGACCGCGCTTTTGCGGGCGTCACGCCGGACACCATCGCGAAGATCCTGTTCACCTCGGGCTCCACCGATCTGCCGAAGGGCGTCATCAACACCCAGCGCATGATGTGCTCGAACCAGCAGGCCATCGTCCAGGTGTGGCCCTTCCTGTTCGAGCGGCCGCCGGTGATCGTTGACTGGCTGCCGTGGAATCACACATTCGGCGGCAACCACAACTTCAACATGATCCTGCGCCACGGCGGGACGCTCTATATCGACGAGGGGAAGCCGGCGCCGGGCTTGATCGAAAAGACGGTCGCCAACCTAAAGGAGGTGTCGCCGACCTTATACTTCAACGTGCCCCGCGGCTTCGATATCCTGCTGCCCTTCATCGAACGCGACGAGGCTCTGCGCGACACCTTCTTCCGCCAACTCGACATGGTGTTCTATGCCGCCGCCGCCCTGCCCCAGAACCTGTGGACGCGGCTCGAGGCGCAGTCGATCGCGGCGCGCGGGCACAAGGTGACGATGGTGTCGTCCTGGGGGGCGACGGAGACGGCGCCCATGGTGACGACCGTGCACTTCCCCATCGACCGCGCCGGAGTCATCGGACTGCCGGCACCGGGTTGCGAGCTCAAGATGGTGCCCAACGCCGGCAAGTTCGAACTTCGCGTGCGCGGCCCCAACGTCACGCCCGGCTATTTCCGCCGCGAGGACTTGACCTCGGCGGCTTTCGACGACGACGGCTTCTACAAGATCGGCGACGCCGGCCGCCTCGCCGACCCCGAAGACCCGGCCAAGGGCATCGAGTTCGACGGCCGCATCGCCGAGGACTTCAAGCTGATGTCGGGAACCTGGGTGCATGTCGGCGGCCTGCGGGTCAAGGCCATCGCCGCCGCCGCGCCGGTGGTGCAGGATCTGGTGGTGACCGGGCACGACCGCGAGGAGGTTGGCGCCCTGATGTTCGCCAATCCCGCCGGCTGCGCCGGCCTGTGCCCCGATCTGCCGGCGGGCACGCCGCTCGCCACCCTGATCGCCCGGCACGAGGTCCGCGAAACCGTGCGTGCGGCGCTGCGCCGGCTGGCCGAGGAATCGACGGGCAGTTCCACCCGCTTCGCCCGGGCCCTGTTGATGGACGAGCCGCCGTCCATCGACGCCAACGAAATTACCGACAAGGGCTACATCAACCAGCGCGCTGTGCTGCTGCGCCGAGCCGCGCTGGTCGCCCGGCTCTATGATGATAACGACCCCGACGTCATCCGTTTGTAGGCACGAGACACATGATCGATTACCGCACCCCCGTCGAAGACATCCTTTTCACCCTGCGTCATGGGGCCGAGGTCGAGCGACTGCCGCAATGGGACGATTCCATCGCGTCGGAAATCATCGGCCAGGCGGCACGGCTGATCGACGCCGAAATCGCCCCGCTCGATCCCGAGCTTGACGCAACCCCGGCCCGGCTGGTCGACGGCCGTGTGCGCCTGCACCCGGCGATCGCCGCCGCATACGCCAAATACCGCGACGCCGGCTGGTCGGGCCTGTCGATGCCGGAGGAGTTCGGCGGACAAGGCCAGCCGCATGTGTTCGCGGCGGTGATCTCCGAGATGCTGTCGGGGGCGTCGATCAATTTCCAGATCCAGATCGCACTCGCCCAGGGCGCCGCCCGAACCATCGCCTCACATGGCACCGACGAGCAGAAGGCGACCTATCTGCCCCGGCTGGCGTCGGGCGAGATTCTGGCCACCATGTGCCTGACCGAACCGCAGGCAGGGTCCGACCTGTCGCTGGTCCGCACCACCGCGACTCAGGCCGACGACGGCACTTGGCGCATCAACGGCGGCAAGATCTTCATCACCGGAGCCGACCAGGACCTCACCGACGACATCGTCCATCTGGTCTTGGCCCGCACTCCCGACGCACCGCCCGGCGTCAAGGGTCTGGCCTTGTTCACCTGCCCCGCCGTGTTGCCCGACGGGCGGCGCAACGGCGTGTCGGTGGTGCGGATCGAGGAGAAGATGGGCCTCCACTCCTCGCCCACCTGCCAGGTCGCCTTCGACGGTGCCGTGGCCGAGATCATGGGCGGGCGCGGCGAAGGTCTGGCGCGGATGTTCACGATGATGAACTTCGCGCGCCTGGACGTGGCCATGCAGGGCGTCGGGCTGACCGAGGTCGCCGGCCAGCGATCGCGCGCCTATGCGATCCAGCGGCGGCAGGGTCGCGCCGGCCGCGGCGACGGACCGGACGCCATCGTCCGCCATGATGACGTGCGCCGCATGCTGATGACCCAGATGGCGCTGGCCGGCGGCTGCCGCGCCATGGCCTATCGGGCCCTGGTCGAATTGGAACTGGGAGAGCGCCCCGCTTGGGTCGAGTTCATGACGCCGGTCTGCAAGGCCGTCGCCACCGAGGGTGCCATGGAGGCCGGCAACCTCGCCGTCCAGGTTCACGGCGGCTATGGCTTCCTGCGCGAGTATCGCGTCGAGCAGATCGTGCGCGACGGCCGTATAACCGCCATCTACGAGGGCACCAACGGCATCCAGTCGATGACCCTGGCCAGCCGCCTGCTACGCCTCGACAACGGCGCCTGCGCCGCCGCCTTCGCCGACGACGCCGCCCAGGTCGCCGCCGCCGCCCGCGCCGACGGCCGCACCGCCATGGCCGACCGCCTGGATCAGGCGCTGGCCGACTGGCGGCAGGCCGGCGAGCGCATCGCCGCGATGACCAATCCCGGCCTGGTGGCGACCAGCTTCATGCGCCTGACCGGCCTCGTCGCCCTGGGCGCCGCCTGGAGCCGCCTCGAGGCCGCCGCCGACCATTCGCCGCGCCCCGACCGCACCCGCGCCGTCGCCACCTTCGTGCGCGACTGGATGCTGCCGGAAACCCGCCACCTCGCCGACCGCATCGCCGGCGGAGCCGAGGTTACCGGCTTGGCCGACACGCTGTTCGAGGATTAGGAGAGGCGCGACGCGAGGACTTTTGGCAACGTCTTGCGGAACTGCCACGCATAATGATGGCTCAGAGTCCTAGCAGCCCTATCGTCCGACACCGACATGAGCCGGAGAAAAATAGCTTCAACGCACATTTTCAGGAGATCGCGGCATAGACAAAGTTCATCGAAAATATCCTGATTTAACATTTCTCTTGGATTGCAATGTGTAAGATCATTTCGCCATTTTGCAACGATTGGGACGAGCGAATCAAACTTCGGACATACTTCTCTGATGGATCCAGAGAGATGTTTATTGAGGTCGATTAGTCTGTCTTGAAAAGAAGTCCCTCCAAGCCCAACGAGTTTTCTGCAAATGCGATCTCTAAATTTCTCTTGAAACGCGGTATCAAAATTTTCGCGAAGGGCTTTTCTCAACACTTTGCCGATTTTTCTATCCTCTGCTTTGCTCGGCTCGTCGCACGGGAATAAGTCCCGGGCGAGGGCCTCTACACATCGGGCGAGGTAAAGAAGTTCACTTTGAATGTCATATTTTCTTGTTCTAATTAATGAATATAGTTGAACTGCATCCCTGTGTTTCTTGTACGATTCAAACCAGAGCGATAGAGAATACGAGAGATTTTCCTTAACATCACAAAAACGAAAATATTCTGAGCGCGGATCGTGGTCGTGTTCCTTTCCATACCAACCTCTGTGCAACAGAACTCTTGGCACAGTCATATCGTCATGTTTAATAAGTAAATTGCATTCAGGCGGCCCGGCAAATAGGTTAGAAGCAAAATTTGCATAAAACTCCATAGCTGATATAATATCTAACAACTCATTAAAACTCTTCTCATTAAGAAATGAGAATTGAATCGCGGATTGCTCTACGATACGGTGCTCGCCATCGCTCATCGGACATGCCTTTGCCGAGGCACTCCACCACATTATAACGTCAGCTATACCTTTCAAGCAGAAATCCACAGGAGGAGGCGATGAGTAATTGGCGACTATATTACTGGCGCCGTTCCACGTAACGCTTATATTTTTCGGCTGAGACCACCTTACTAACGCTGGCGACCGAAATGTCAGCCCCCGAGCTATCGGCTGAGTTTTGGAGTCGATATGGATGCCATAGAGCATATGGTTCCCAAATATCGTTCGGCGCTGGCCTCCCTTATGAAATTCTGTGCTGTTCTGACAGAAAGCGTCAATGATCGTACATGGAACCCCATCAAATCCGTTCCATTTTATTAACTCAAATTCACCAGATAGGTGGTAAATGTCTAAATCATTATTTTCCGTATAGACTTCAAGATCACAACCATCCGACGGCGAATATGTTAGATTTCCCACCCATTGAAACGACTTAAACGGATCCTTCCAGAGCCCTGGTGACGTTAGCTTGCCTATTTCACTCAAGATCGTAAGCATCCCACGCTCCCTGGTCGACCGACTGTAATTCTTATGTAGAGAGGCAGATGTAGCAAGCCTCACGCGCCGTCGCCACCTTCGTGCGCAACTGGATGCTGCCGGAAACCCGCCACCTCGCCGACCGCATCGCCGGCGGAGCCGAGGTTACCGGCTTGGCCGACACCCTGTTCGAGGATTGATTCGTTCAAGCTGGATCGCTTCGTCGGCTGCGCCTCCTCGCAATGATGGGGTTGGTGGCGGCGCCCGGCCCGTTGCATTCCGGCGCGCAATGCGTACTCTGGCCCGGCATCACGAGACGGAGAAATAGACATGGCGCTCGACGCGAACCGCCCGGACCTGTGCATCGGCATCGTCGGGACCGGGGTCATGGGCCAGGGCATCGCCCAGATCGCCGCCGCCGCCGGCGCCTCGGTGACGCTGTTCGACACCCGGCCCGAGGCCGCTGAGGCGGCGCGGCGGGGCGTCGTCCAGATGTTCGGCAAGCTGGCCGAGAAGGGAAAGCTGACCGCCGAGGCCGCCGCCGCGGCCGGTGGGCGCCTGCGGGCCGCCGACAGCCTGACCGACATGGCCGCCGCTCATGTCGTCGTCGAGGCGATCGTCGAGAACCTCGATGCCAAGCGCGCCCTGTTCGCCGAACTCGAAGGGATCGTGGGCGACGACTGCGTCCTCGCCACCAACACCTCGTCGCTGTCGGTGACGGCCATCGCCGCCGGCGCCCGCCGGCCGGGCCGCATCGCCGGACTGCATTTCTTCAATCCCGTGCCCCTGATGCGGGTCGTCGAGGTCATCCCCGGCCTGCTGACCGAGCCCGAGGTAACCGGCGCCCTGGTCACGCTGGCACGCCGCATGGGGCACCACCCGGCACGCGCCAAGGACACACCCGGCTTCCTGGTCAACCACGCCGGCCGCGGCTACGGCACCGAGGCCCTGCGCATCCTGGGCGAGGGCATCGCCGACGAAGCCACCGTGGACCGCGTCATGCGCGAAGCCGCCGGCTTCCGCATGGGGCCGCTCGAACTCTTCGACCTCACGGGCCTCGACGTGTCCCACCCGGTGATGGAATCGATCTATCACCAGTTCTACGAGGAGCCGCGCTTCCGCCCCTCGCCGATCACCGCGCAGCGCCTTGCCGCCGGCCTGCTGGGGCGCAAGAGCGGGCGTGGCTTCTACCGCCATGACGGCACCCCGCCACCGGCGGCGCCGCCACCGCCCCCGGCCGTTCCCCCGATCCCGGTCTGGACCGCCGCCCAGGGCGAGGCCCGCGCCGTGATCGAGAAGCTGGCCGGCCTGGCCGGCTGCCCGTGGGACGGCAACACCCGGCCGGGCACGGACAGCCTGTGCATCGTCGCGCCGGTCGGCGAGGACGCCACCACCACCGCCGTCGCGCTGGGGCTCGACCCCACCCGCACGGTGGCGCTCGATCGGCTCTTCGGTCTCGCCAAGCACCGCACGTTGATGACCACGCCGGTGACGAGTCCCACCGCCTCAGAGGCGGCCCAGGGCCTGCTGGCCGCCGACGGGGTCGCGGTGTCGGTCGTACACGACAGCCCGGGCTTCGTCGCCCAGCGCATCGCCGCCAGTATCGTCAACGTGGCTTGCGACATCGCCCAGCAGCGTATCGCCACGCCCGAGGACATCGACCGGGCGGTCACCCTCGGACTCGGCTACCCGGAAGGCCCACTGGCGATGGGCGACCGCCTTGGCGCGCCGACCGTGCTGACCATTCTCGAGGCCATGCATCGCTTCTACGGCGACCCCCGCTACCGCCCCAGCCCGTGGCTGAAGCGGCGGGCGATGCTCGGCGTATCGCTGACGACGCCCGAGGCGTGAGTCAGCGGGCCGGATAGCGGTTGAAAACCGAGACGCGGCCGACCCCGTCGAAGGCCACCACGTCGTAGGAATCCTTCGTCGGCCCCTCCATGCCCGGCGAGCCGCTGGGCATGCCGGGCACGGCCAAGCCGCGCACGCGCGGCCGTTCCGCCAGTAGACGCTTCACGTCGCCCGCCGGCACATGGCCTTCGACCACATACCCATCGACGACCGCCGTGTGGCACGACTCCAGACTGGGTGCGACGCCGTGCGCCGCCTTGACCGGCGCCACATCCTCGACCTCGCGCACGGCCACGGAAAAGCCGTTGGCCCGCATGTGATCGACCCATTTGGCGCAGCAGCCGCAATAAGGCGACTTGTAAACGACGACCTCGTCGGCGGCGGCCGTGCCGCCCGTCAGGGCGCTGCCGATGCCAAGAGCCACGACCATCATTCCGGCGCCCGCCAACCACTTCCAACCTAGCATTACGACCCTCCGGCTGAGCTAAGAGCCCACACCATACCATTGGTCGGGCCCCGGAGGGCAAGTGTCCCTCGCCATAGGCCGACTCTTACCGGGAAACGATATAGCCGCTGCGGCGACAAGATCTCCCTCGGCAGAAACTGCGTTCATGGGCATATGACGAAAATAATGTCCTGCGCTTACTCTTGTCATAACAATATAATTACAAAAATATAGTCACGACAGGATATTAATTCTCTATCTGGGTATTAAAAGAATGCTTTTTCTCACATTTATACTCCGTATTCATATCTCGTTTGCGTCATCTTTCGCGGCAGTATCTACCGACCACGCGAGGTTCATCCTCCGTAGGTCTCCTTGGAAGAACGAGATGTCTTTCGAGGAATTGATCGGTCCACCAAGAAGCTGGAGACCAATTAATGAGAAAATTTACCGACATGTTCAAAAACCTCTGCCGTGACGACAACGGAGCGACGGCAATCGAATACGGCCTGCTGGCGGCCCTGATTTCGGTCGTCATCATCGCCGCCGTCCAGCTGATCGGAACCCAACTGGACGTCACTTTCGACAAGATCGGCGCGGCGTTGCAGGCGGCGAACGCGACCTGAGCAGTTCTGGCCCGGGATTTCCCGGGCCAGATCCCTCCTCATTCCAACGAAGTAGGCGGAAATGAAGAAGCGTGCCTTCGCGATGCTCGCCATTGCTATCGTACTCGGCCTGGTGTCCGTGTTCCTGGTACAGGACTGGCTGGCCCGCCAAGCCCCGCCACCGGCCCCCGAGGCCACGCTTCCCGTGACCAAGGTCGTCGTGGCGCGGTCGCAGATGACCTTCGGCACGCGGATTCGCCAGGATCTGGTCCGGCTCGTGGACTGGCCGGCCGGAACGGTGCCGGTGGGGGCCTTCACCAGCATCGATGAACTCGTCGGCAAGGACGGCGAGCGAGTCGCCTTGCGAACGATCGAGCCCGACGAACCCATCCTCGCAAGCAAGGTTTCGGGCGCCAACGGCCGGGCAACGCTGTCGACCGTGCTGCCGATGGAGAAGCGCGCGGTGACCATACGGGTCAACGATGTGTTGGGTGTGGCCGGTTTCGTATTGCCCGGCGACCGGGTCGACGTGCTGTTGACCCGCGACCAGCAGCAGCGGGCCCCGGTAACCGACATTCTTCTCCAGAACATTCGCGTTCTCGGGGTCGACCAGGATGCCAACGAGCGCAAGGACAAACCGACGGTGGCGCGCGCGGTCACTCTCGAGGTGACACCTGCCGAGGCCCAGAAACTGACTCTCGGCTCGCAGGTCGGAACCCTGAGTCTCGCCCTGCGCAACCTCAGCGACGCCGAAGAGGCGCCGGCACGTACGATTGGCTTGCGCGACCTCGGAACCGAAACGCCAAAGGCCAAGCCCGCCGTTGCGGCGGCGCCGCCGACCGGGGTGTCGATACGCATTCTCCGAGGGACCGAGGCCTCCAACTACGAGGTCCGACGGGAATTCGCCCGCTGACCGGCCTTTGACCTGGCTCCAGAAACCCGAAGGTAGGGAAAACCGAAAGCCATGCCCAAATCCTCGCCCTTCCACCATCTGGCGCGCGCGCTCCGAACCACCGCCGCGGCGACCATCACCGCCCTCGCGGTCACGGCTTTCGCGCCGGTCGCAGGCGCCCAGACGCCGCCGACTGCCATCACCCCGATGGCCGACGTCCGGGCCGGCGACATGGTCGTTCCACTCAACAAGTCGGAGGTGCTGCGGCTGGAACGGCCGTTCTCCGACCTGTCGATCGGCAACGCCGAGATCGCCGACGTCGTCGCCTTGAGCGACCGCTCCGTCTACGTGCTGGGCAAATCCCTCGGCACCACGAACCTGAGCGTCTACGGCCGCAACAAACAACTGCTCGCCGTCGTCGACATCGTCGTCACCCACGACGTCCAAGGTCTCAAGGACAAGCTCAACGAGCTCCTGCCCACCGAATCGGTCGAGGTTCGTCCGGCCGGGGACTCGGTGATCCTGAGCGGCACCGTGTCGAACCCCGACCGCCTTGCCAGCGCCGTTTCGGTGGCCGAACGCTATGCGCCGGGAAAGGTGACCAACCTGCTGCGGGTGGCCGGAAGCCAGCAGGTGATGCTTGCCGTACGCATCGCCGAGGTGGCGCGCACGGCGGCTCGCGAACTGGGAATCAAACCCGATTTCACCCTGGGTCGCGAGGACAGCTTCAGCTTCACCACCCTCGACGGCCTGGACATCACGCGCTTTGGCGCCGGCCTCGCCGAATGGACCACCGGGTTCGTCACCCTGGACGTGCTGATCGACGCGCTGGAACAAAAAGGCGTGGTCAAGGTGCTCGCCGAGCCGAACCTGATCGCGCTGTCGGGCGACACCGCCAATTTCCTGGCCGGCGGCGAATTCCCGGTGCCCGTGGCGCAGGACAGCGACAGCGGCCGGACCACCATCACGATCGAGTTCAAGCAGTTCGGCGTAGGGCTGGCCTTCACCCCGACGGTGCTGGACGGTGATCTTATCAATCTGGTGGTCAGCCCCGAGGTTAGCCAGATCGACGACACCAACGCGGTGGTGCTGTCCGGCTTCCGCATCCCGGGCCTTTCGACCCGCCGGGCGACGACGACGGTTGAACTGCGCGACGGTCAAAGCTTCGCCATTGCCGGCCTGCTGCAGAACGACTTCCAGGACCAGGTCCGCCAGTTGCCAGGCCTGGGACAGTTGCCGGTACTGGGCGCCCTGTTCCGCAGCACCGAATTCCAGCGCCGCGAGACCGAACTGGTAATCATCGTCACGCCGCGCCTGGTCAAGCCCGTGGCGGCTGGATCGCTGCGCTCTCCGACCGACTACTTCGTGCCTCCTTCGGATACGGACCTGTTCCTGTTCGGCCGCACCGAGGCCCCCGGTTCAGGCATCGCCCCAACTCAAGCCCGCGCCGTCCTGGGTTCACAAGCCGGGGGCGGTATCGCCGGTGCCTACGGCCACATCATCAAGTGAGGCTGCCATGCGAAAGCTCCTCCTCCTCATCCTCGCCACCCTCTCCCCGGCCCTCGCCGCTTGCCAAGGCTCGGTGATTTCCGAGCCCGGTTTCGGCGACGCGGTCAACCACAACGTCGCCATGCAGGTCATCAACCCCGACCCGCATCCCGGCCAGGAACCTGCTCCGGAAGCCAGCGGCCGCCGCGCCGCCGACGCCATGGAACGCTATCAATCGGGCAAGGTGATCCAACCGAAGCCCCTGAACACCTCGGACATCAAGGCCAGCGAAGGGAACTGACATGAATGGCCGTCCCCCGCGGTGCCCCTCGTGACCGAAGCCTTCTCAACCTGACCGACAGCTTTGCCATGCCGAGCTCCGCGGCCACCGTGACCTGCGAAGCCCTCAGCAGCGGGCCATCCAACGCGTAAGAGAGGACGAAGTATGGGAGTGAGTGTCCAAGGCCTGGAAATCGGGGCCCTGCTGCGCAGCAGCGAAACCCAGAAGGAGGTTGCCGAAGCCCTATCGGGGGCGGGGGCCAAGGTGCGCGCGGTGCTCGGCAACCTGAGCGGAAACGAGATCAGGATTCTGCTGGCCCGGGCCCCCAGCATGGCCCTGATCGACATCGACATGGCCGACCCCCAAGAACTCGCCGCCCTCGAGACCTTGATAACCTCGGACGGCACCCTGCCGCCGATCATTGTTACGGCGGCACATCCCACCCTCGACGGCATGCGACGCCTCATGCGGCTGGGGATCATGGACGTCGTGCCGCAGCCGGTGTCGGCGCATGAACTGCTCCAGGCCGTGCAGGGGGCGATAACTTCCGCCAACTTGCGGACCGGCTCATCTCATGGCCTGACCGGGCGCGTCATCAGCTTCCTCAAGTCGAGCGGCGGTGTCGGCACCACCAGCCTGATCGTCCAAGGTGCCCTCGGACTCGCCGCCGAACGGCCGAAGTCGCCCGCCTCGATCTGCCTGCTGGACCTCGACCTGCAATTCGGAAGCGTCGCCCTACACCTGGATCTGCCCCAAAAATGCAGCCTGCTCGACTTGGCGCCGTCCCATGAGCAGCTCGAAGGCAACATGCTGCGCGACGCGCTCGCCCACCATCCGGCGGGGCTCGACGTTCTGGCGGCCCCGCCGGAGATCCACCCGCTGGAGGGCATCGATCCGGAGATCGCGACACGTCTCATCGCCACCGCACGGCGGGAATACGCGACGATCTTCATCGACCTGCCGATCACCTGGTCGGCGTGGTCGCGGGCCGTGCTGGCGGCGTCGGACGCGATGATGCTGGTCATGCACCCGACAGTGCCGGCCATCCGGCACGCCCGGCGTCAGATCGAGACCCTGCTCGACGAACATCTCGACGGCGTGCCGTTCCAGACCACCCTCAACTGCGTGCGGAAAAGTCTGTTCGGCCAGGGCATCTCTCTGCGAGACGCCGAGCGCGCCTTGGGCAGGAAGATCGATCACGTCATCCCCTTGGACGAGGCGGTGGCCACGGCGACCAATGTTGGCCAACCGCTCGCCGCCGTCAGCGGTGGCCGGGGCACCGGCAAGACCATCACGAAAACCATCAAATCCATCCTGCAGGCCGCCGAAACGGCCGTACCCGCATCGATACGTCGCAATTGAAAGCCCAGGAGAGACAAGGATGATCTGGCGTTCCCAGCCCGCGACCGCAGAATCCTCGAGCCGCTTCGCCCGCACGGCGGCCGCTACGTCCGCCGCGGCCGCCGTATCGGCGGAGGAGCCGGAGGACAGCCCGGTTGCTCATCTCGAACTGAAGATGCGGGTTCACCAGCAATTGCTCGACATGATGAACCTTGCGGCCATCGACAAGATGGCCCCCGAGGAGTTCCGGCGCGAGATCGGCGAGATGGTGCGCGAACTGCTAGCCGCCGAGCAGGTTCCCTTGAGCACCAAGGAGAAGAGCCGCCTGGTCGGCGACATCCTGGACGAACTCTTGGGATTGGGGCCGCTCGAGCCCCTGCTCAAGGATCACACGGTCTCCGACATTCTGGTCAACACGCATCGCCAGGTCTTCGTCGAACGAGCTGGCCAACTGGCTTCGACCGCGGTGCGCTTCAAGGACGACCGTCATCTGTTGCGCATCATCAACAAGATCGTCGCCGACGTGGGGCGCCGCGTGGACGAATCGCAGCCCCTGGTCGATGCCAGGTTGCCGGACGGCTCACGCGTCAACGCCGTCATCCCGCCGATCGCCGTCGACGGGCCGCTGCTGTCGATTCGCAAGTTCGCCAAGATGCCGTTCTCGATGCAGCGCCTGGTGGACGTGGGAGCGCTGTCACCGGAGATGGCCAACATTCTCGAAGCCATCGTTCGAGGACGGCTGAACGCGCTGATCTCCGGCGGCACCGGCAGCGGCAAGACGACGATGCTGAACGCGATGTCGCGTGCCATCGACCAGAGGGAGCGCATCGTCACCATCGAGGATGCGGCCGAATTGCAGCTTCAGCAGCCGCACGTCGCGCGGCTCGAGACGCGGCCGGCCAATGTCGAGGGCCGCGGCGAAATCACCCAACGCGATCTGGTCAAAAACGCCCTGCGCATGCGCCCCGACCGCATCATCCTGGGCGAGGTGCGCGCCGGCGAGGCGTTCGACATGTTGCAGGCAATGAACACCGGCCATGACGGGTCAATGTCGACCATCCACGCCAACACCTGTCGCGACGCGCTGTCGCGCCTCGAGCAAATGATCGGCATGGCCGGAATCGACATGTCGACCCGGTCGATCCGCGGTCAGATCGCGTCGGCCATCAACGTGGTGTTGCAGCTTGAACGAGCGAGCGACGGGAAGCGTCGCCTGATCAGCATCCACGAGGTGACCGGCATGGAAGGCGACATCATCACGATGAATGAGATTTTCCGCTTCCAGCGGAAGTCGACCGATGCCGACGGGACGGTGCACGGCCACTACTGGGCGACCGGCATCCGGCCCCGTTTCTTCGCGGACCTGCAGGCGAAAGGGGTGCAACTTCCACCCAATCTGTTCTCGCCCGACAAGCCGCTCGGCTGACGGAGGACGGTCGTGGAGATACATCCGATCACAATGGTCTACGTGGCCATCTTCGTGGCCGTGCTGTTCCTGATCGAAGGCATCTACTTCCTGACCGTCGACCTGCGCGGCAGCCCAACCGCCACGGTAAACCGACGCTTGCGCCTGCTGGCGTCCGGCAGTCAGGAGGCCATGCTCAAGCTCCGTCGGAAATCGCCGGATGAGCAGACGTCGGGGCCGGCCCGGTGGCTGGCCCGCCTGTCACCCTATCGGAAGCTCGATGATGCCATCGCCGCCGCCGGCATCGCGATCCCGACGTATCGGTTGGCACTGATGATGGTCGCCCTGACGGTGATCGGCATAGCGGTCGCCACCAAGATGTTCGCCGTACCCTGGGCGGTGGCGGTGGGGCTGGGCCTGGTGGCCGGCCTGCTGGTGCCCGTCATCGGCATCGCCGGCCTGCGCCGACGCCGACTGGTGAGGTTCCAGCAACAGCTGCCGGAAGCGATCGACATGATCGTGCGTTCGCTCCGGGCGGGACATCCGATCAGCACCGCGATCGGCGCCGTAGCCCGCGAGATGCCCGACCCGGTTGGCAGCGAGTTCGGTCTCGTGTTCGACGAGATGACCTATGGCCTGGACCTGCGAGAGGCGCTTGTCAATCTCGGCGCGCGGGTGCCGGTGTCCGACCTGCGTTACATGATCGTGGCCGTGCGCGTCCAGTACGGGACCGGCGGAAATCTGGCCGAGGTGCTTTCATCGTTGTCGCGGGTGATGCGCGAACGGGCCCGCATGCACCACAAGATCACCGCGCTCTCCGCCGAGGGGCGTTTCTCCGCACTCATCCTGACGATCCTGCCGTTTTTCACGGCGGGCCTGATCGCCTATCTCAATCCCGACTACTACCGGTCGGTAATGAGTGACCCGGCCTTCCCCTTCCTCATCGGTGGGGGATTGACGGGCTTGGTGATCGGCATCTTCGTCATGCACCGCCTCGTAAACTTCAGGGTCTGAAGGTGTAGACGTGACCATCCCACCGATCTCCCAACACCTCCTGGCCATCATCGTCTTCGCGACGGTGACCCTATTCGTGCTCGGCGTCGCCGCCTTGGTCGCCGGTCCGTCCCTTCGCGAGCGCCTGGTCGGGCGCGCCTCGGCGGGAGCTTCGGCCCCGGCGAGCGTGCGACAGACCCGGGACGGATGGTTCCAGCGCCTGCTGCGGGGCCCGATCGAGAGCAAACTCGTTCCGCAAGGGGACCAACGCTCGGTCGTGCGGCGTCGGATGATCCAGGCCGGATTCTTCGATCCCTCGGCGATCCCCACATACTTCGCGAGCCGCCTCGCCCTTGCCATCGGCCTCCCTCTGGTCTTCATTCTCTCGGCGCCCCTGTTGGTCAGCCACTGGACCACCGAGCGAATCGTGGGCACCGGCTTTGCCATCGCCCTGGTCGGCTACATGCTGCCACCCTTCTACGTCAGCAGGCGGATCCGGCATCGCCAGACCCTTGCTCGCGAGGGCTTTCCGGACGCTCTCGATCTCTTGCTCGTCTGCGTCGAGGCGGGGCTCGGCCTCGACGCGGCGGTGGCCCGCGTCGGCGAGGAGATCGGCGAAGCGCATCCCCTGGTCGGGCATCATTTCAAGCTGATGGCCCTCGAGCTGCGGGCGGGCAAAACCCGCGAGGACGCCTTGCGCAACTTCGCCGATCGTATCGGTATCGACGAGGTGATGGCGCTCGCCTCACTGCTCATTCAATCGGAGCAATTGGGCTCGAGCATCGCCGACACCCTGCGCGCCGCCGCGGACGACATGCGCGCCAAGCGCATGTTGGCCGCGGAAAAAAAGGCCCAGGAACTCGGCGTGAAACTGTCCTTTCCTCTCATCCTCATGATTCTGCCGGCGCTGATGCTGGTGGTGGCTACTCCCGCCATCATCAACATCGCCAGAACCCTTTTGCCGACACTCGCAGGCTCAGGAGGCTCCTGATGCATATTCCTCGCGTTGCGCGGTTCGCTCCCCTCTGCCTGATCCTGCTGGCTGGTTGCGCGGAAATGACCGAGGTCCGCTCGGTCTGGGAGGTCAACGGAGAGGCGTTGGACCAAGCCGACCGGCCGCCCTACGACGCAGGCAAGGCACACTTGGCGAGGGGCCATCTGGGATTGGCCGTGACCGCATTCCAGCGGGCGGTCGCGCAGCAACCGCAATCGCTCGAGGCCCTGAACGCCCTGGCCGCCACCTACGATAAAATGGGGCGATACGACCTCGCCGACCGCAACTACGCCCGGGCGCTCGCGCTCTCCCCGGACGACCCCCAGACCTTGAACAATGCCGGCTATTCCCGGTTCCTGAGGGGGGATTTTCGGGAGGCGATGCGATTGTTCACCGCGGCTGGCACGCGCGCTCCCGACGATCCGGTGGTGGCCGGCAACCTCGCGGCCGTCCAACGCGCTCTGGCGGCGGCCGCGCAGCCGCAGGGCACGCCGGCGCCGACGATCGCGAACCTGCCCAAACCGGTTCGGCCGCGCATGGTCGTCGAACGCAGCGGCCCGGGCGTCCACTCGTTGACCATGGCCGCACCGGAATTCCTCGCCGCCGCCCGCAAAGTCGGCGTCGACCCCAAGCTCGCTTTGGTGGGCCCCGATCAGCCGCCGGCCCGCAAGCCTTTGCAGGAGGATCCGCCGCAAGCCGTTGCCGCGCCCAGGCCGGCGCCGACGCTCGAACGGCCGTCCTGCCGGCTGGAAGTCTCGAACGGCGTGGGCCGAGCGCGCATGGCCAAACGCATGCGGGGATACCTCAAGGAATCCGGGGTCGATGTGGGCTGCCTGAGCAACGCCGAGGCGTTTTCCGCGGAACGCACGGTCATCTATCACCGCCCCGGTTTCGCCGCGCGGGCGCTGGAGATAGCCGCGTTGCTCCCGGTCGCGGCCGTCGTCGAGGCGGCGCCAGACCAACGCAACGACATCCGGCTGCTCATCGGCCGCGACCTCATTCCCCTGGATCAGGAACTCGTCGACAAGGAGCATTCGCATGAGGCGTGACCCGCGACCACTCGCAACCGCCCTGCTGCTCGCGCTGCTCGCCGGCTGCGCCTCCACAGCCCCGCTACCGCCCGCCACGGCGACCGGGGACCCCGATCGGGAGATGCTGCCGGACCTGGTTCGCAAGGCGGAGGCGGCGCTCACGGACGGGCGCCACGCCGAGGCTGGCCACCACTACAAGCGCATCGTCGCAATCGATCCCGCCAGCATCGCCGCGCGTTTCGGCATGGCCGAAATCCGCCTGGCCGCAGGCGACGCGAGCCGGGCGCAAGAGCTTTTCGAAGGCTTGGTTGACCATCCGGACTACGGGCCGCGCGCCCTGCAAGGGCGGGGTCTTGCCCGGTTGATGCTGGGCCAGCATCGGGCCGCCGAGGACGATCTGCGCAAGGCGGTCGGCCGGGATCCGTCGCTTTGGCGCGCCTGGAACGGACTAGCCCAGATCCAGGACGGCGAGCGCGCGTGGACCGCTTCGCGCGGCTCATACGAAAAGGCGTTGACGGTGGTCCCGGATTCCCCCGTGGTCCACAACAATCTGGGCTTCTCGTTCATGATGCAGGGACGCATCGAAGAGGCGACACGCGCGTTTCTTACCGCGCTCCGGCGCCAGCCGGACCTCAAGGCGGCCCAGGCCAACCTCCGCCTCGCGCTGGCCTGGGAGGGCCGCTATGTGGATGCCCTGGCCGGAGTCGGCATGGCTCAATTGCCGGAGGTGCTGAACAACCTGGGCTATGTGGCGATGGTGAAGGGCGACCTGCCCGTGGCGGAGGCCTACTTCACCCGTGCCATCGAGGCCAGCCCAAGCTACTATCGCATCGCCGCGGAAAACCTGATTCGCCTCAAGGCGATGAGGGACGCCAAGACGGCGCATACGGCCGTTTGGAAGGAGTGACCGAGATGCCCGCCACGGTCGGCGATCAGCTGATCCTCGCCCTGTTCGTCGCCCCGCTGGTCGTCGGGGCCGCGTTCGACCTCTGGCGCTTCCGCATTCCCAACGCCGTTACCGGCGCCATGCTGGCGCTCTTTCCCGTGGCCGGACTGGCCGCCGGCCAACCTGTCGAGTGGCAGTGGCACGCGGCGGCCGGAGCCGTCGTGTTCGTGCCGATGGCCGCCCTGTTCGCCGCCGGGATCATTGGCGGCGGCGATGCCAAGCTGCTTACGGTAACGGCGTTGTGGCTGGGCTGGGATTTGCTGCTCCCCTTCCTCATGCTGACGGTGATCTTCGGCGGCGTCCTCGCCCTGCTCATCCTTATGGCGCGCAACCCGGCGCTCGAAGCGCTGTTCCTGATGGCCGGCGCCCGTCCCCAGGTGCTGCAGAAGGAGGCCGGGATCCCCTATGGTATCGCCATCGCGGCCGCGGGTTGCTGGCTGGCCCTGCAACTTCCCCTGATCGGATAGCGCCCGAACCTTCTATCCCAGGCGGTATCAACTGGTTCCCAGGGCCTCGCTGGTCAGCACCGTCCGGGATTCCGGGATCGGCCAGCCGGGCGGAGCGCCCCCACAGGGATTGGACGGCACCAGCCAGCCCAACAGGCTGTCAAGCACGATGAGATCATAGGTCATGCATCGGACCGAGATCGCGACGGTCATGGGCAGCCCGCCCGGCCGGCCGACGAAGCCCAGCCCGGTCGTCTTGTACGCGATCTGCACGTTCTGCCGCCCCAGTTGGGGATAGATCGCCCGCATACGGGCATACACCGCCTCGAACGCGCCGTTGTCGAACGCGTAGCCGCTTGAGCAGGTGCCCGACGTACTGGGCGCGGAGTCTGCGGTGCACACCGTATCGACGGCTGGGCAGTAATTCGTTCCGGTCCCCGTCTTCAGGGGCAGCCCGGTCGCCGCATCCAGGCACGGCTCGCCGATCAGCAGGTGATTCCAGCCGGGGCTGATGATTCCGGACGCCACCGGCGTCGAGACCACGGCCGTCCGCGCTCCCCAGTGCGTCGCCTTCGCGGCGCTGTTCCATTGCCACATCAGTATGCCCAGGTCGATGACGCCCAGGACAAGCAGCAGGAATATCGGAGCGACGAGGGCGAGTTCGACCGCCGAGGCTCCAGCCGTGCATTGCAACAGCCTATTCGCCGATGTGGCGCTCTTCATGGGTCACCGTGAAAGTCATTTGCTTGGGCAGGCCGATGATCGGCAGGAGGGCGAACTGGAAGGGCACGCTCGCCGTCAGCCGGATCCGCAGGACCGGCGCTGAGGATTGCTGAAGGACGACCGACTGGGGGCTCGTCCAGTGCGACACCAGATAGCCGCCACTCCCGTCGATCGTTCCCGTCAAGGCCAGATTCCTGGCGTTGTCCAATCCCCAGCCGGCGAGCGCCGCCTCCGGAACGCGGGCGAGGTAACGGGTCGCATCCCGCATCGTCTTGTCCACGGTCAGGTACTGCATCATGCCGCGACCCAGTTCGACACCGCCGACGAGCAGGAGCAGGGCCAGCGGAAGGGCCAGGGCGAACTCGATCAACGGGCCACCGGCACTACATCGCGCGAGGCGGGTAAGGTGCATGGAAGTCATCGATAGAGCTGTACGATGGTTCGGAGAATGCCTTCGTCCTTTTCGGGCTTGAGCATCTCGATGAACTCGGCATGGATTTCGCCGTTCTCCGCCGGTTCGGTCAGGAAGAACTTGGCAAATTTCGCAGGACGCATATTTGGGGTCGAGTTCCCCGTGATGACGTAATCGTTGCAGTTGATCACTGCGACGTGAAAGATGCGCCGGTCGGCGCCGCCCACCGCGGACGAGCCGCTCTTCTTCTGATAACACTGCGGCCGAGGATTCTCGACGCCCCCGGAAGGCATGTTGGCGTAGGTCGGCGACCCGGTCTCGTCGGAGATACCCAGTTCCCACAGGTACATGTCGAAGCGGGTGAAGCCGGGCGCGCCGTAGCCCGCCGGTTTCACCGTCTTGCCCGCGTGGTTGGCGTTCCAGTATTCGTCGGCCCTGGCGGTCCAATCGCCATCGCCCTGGTACGTAGCCCCCACCTGCGGACAGGAACCGGTGTAGAAGCAGTTGTCCCGGGGCAATGGCTTGGCGTTCGCGTCGGCGGAGAACTGGCAGTTCACCCCTGTTGCGGAATAGACCAGCCCCTTTGTCACGTTGGGCGCCGGTGGGAACGTCAGCAGGACCGGATCGACGTTGCCGTTCGGATACATGTCGAAGCGCACGTTCAATCCCTGGTCCACCGGGCCGCTCACCCCGCCGGTCCGCACCGACACGCCATTGACGAAACAGAAATTGGGATCGGTCGAGGCCAGCAGGCGGCGGGTCAGATCGGCCCCCGAACTGGTGTAGCCGGGCGGGTCCAACAAACCGAAGGTGCCGGGGCCGTACTTGACGTTCCCTCCCTCTCCCTTGAGCAGGAACATGTCGCCGCGATCGGGATCGAAATCAGCGGGATCGTTCGGATTGCACAGCATGAGCGGGGTGACGTCGCAGGCCACCTGGATCGCGCCGGCGACCGCCCTCGCGGCGGTATCGGACTGCGCGGCGGCGCCCAACACCGGCATGAGCAGATTGTTGCTGAAACGGCTGACCGTCGTCACCTCGATGAAATGCGCCCTGGTCGGGTCGGTGACCGGCGCTCCGTCAAGGGTCTCGGTGAATACGGGCTCCAGGATGTGGACGTCGCCCGCATACTCGTCGGTCGCGAAACGCGGGTCGTTGGCCAGCAGGGTTTTCGCCCGCAGCGTGGCGCGGTCGATCGCGGTTTCACTGCCGTCCAATTCGGCCGCTCCGGCCAGGGCGGCGGCATCCGCGAGGTCCTGAAGCTCGGTGTTCAGCGTGGCGAGCCGGCCGAGGTCCAGCGACAGGCCGACGACCCCGATCATCACGGGCAGCGCGAAGGCGAACAGCAGGATCACTGCCCCCTCGGTGTCCCTGGCCAATCGGCGCAACAGGCTGTTTCCGGCCGCGTACGCTTTTCGCATGCTCGATCCAGTTCCCTTGAACCGGCAGCATGAACCGAGTCGCCGCGCAAAAAAATGAAGTAAACGCTATAAGAATATAATAAAACGCACTATCCTGTATTGACTGGAAGAAGGTTATACTTCCGCCGAATCCTCCAGAAGCGCCGTATTCGAAAAGATGGATGGATAGCGCCGTGGGCCCGTCGGTCAGCCCGTCGGTCAGCCCGGCTGACCGACCGAGACAGCCGTTTGCCCGAACAGCACCTTGCGAGCCTCCTCGGTGACCGCCGGCGGCGTCGCCCAAGGTTTTCCGCGGTCGTAGGCCCGCACCGTGGCCGGCCGTTCGCGGATCGCCTCGAACCAGCGCTTGACGTTGGGAAACTCCTCTAGATTCTGCTGCTGGCGCTTGTGCGGCACGATCCAGGGATAGCAGGCGATGTCGGCGATCGAATAGTCGCCGGCGATGAAGTCGCGGTCCTCGAGCCGGCGGTCAAGCACGCCGTACAACCGGTTGGTCTCGCGGACATAGCGGTCGATGGCGTAGGGAATCTTTTCGGGCGCATAGATGCCGAAATGGTGGTTCTGCCCCGCCATCGGTCCCAGGCCGCCGACCTGCCAGAACAGCCATTCCATCGCCGTCTTGCGGCCGCGCAGGTCGGCGGGCAGGAAGCGGCCGGTCTTCTCGGCGAGATAGAGCAGGATGGCGCCCGACTCGAACACCGACAGCGGCTCTCCGCCGTCGGCCGGGGCGTGATCCACGATGGCCGGCATGCGGTTGTTGGGCGAGACGCGCAGGAAATCCGGCTTGAACTGCTCGCCGGCGCTGATATTGACCGGCAGGATGCGGTAATCGAGGCCCGCTTCCTCGAGGAACATGGTGATCTTGTGGCCGTTCGGCGTCGGCCAGTAGTAAAGATCGATCATTGGTTCTCCCCAATCCCCGGTCAGGCGAAAAACGGGACGAATTTACTCCATCCCGAGCGCGTGCTTGTATAGGTCGAGCAGTTCCTCCTGCTCGCTGCGGTCATGCTCCTCCATTTTGCGGAGGCGGATGATCTGGCGCATGATCTTGGTATCGAAGCCGGCGGACTTCGCCTCGGCGTACACGTCCTTCTGGTCCGATTGCAGAGCCTTGATCTCCTCGGCCAGGCGCTCGATCCGTTCGATGTACTGGCGCAGCTGCTCGGCGGCGATGCCGCCGACGTCGTTCTTGTTCGCGGTGTCGTCCATGGCTGAAAGCGATCTACCCCTGGTGATGAGCCGGACCCTCGCCGGTTGGATGGGAGGATAGCCAAATGGCTCAGTGCGGCGCAAGCGCCGCGGGGCGAATCAGAGATCGCGCACGGTTTCGGCCATCAGCGCGTCGACGACGGCGCGCGCCGCATCGCGCGGCCCGGCCCCGCCGGCCAGCGCCATCCGCCATGCCGCAAGCTGGGCATGCGCGCTGGTTCCCCGACGGACGATCTCACGCGCCCAGGCCACCTCGCGGGTACAGCCGAACCATTCCGCGTCGGGGGCGATCAGCGACAGCAGTTCCTCGAGCAGGTCGGCATAGGCGACCACCGCACCCTTGCCGAAGTCCACCAGCCCCTCGTCCAGGCCGTAACGCTGCGCCCGCCAGCGGTTCTCGTTGACCAGCATCCGGGCATAGATGCGCCAACGCTGGTTGGCGCGGCGCAGACGGTAGAGCATGCGCAGCAGGCAGCGGTAGATGGCGGCGATGGCGATGGCGTCGTCGAGCCGGGCGCAGACGTCGGTGACGCGCATCTCCAGAGTCGGGAAGCGGGCCGAGGGCCGGATGTCCCACCAAAGCTTGGTGCCGTCCTCGATCAGACCGGCGTCGACGAGACGCCGGACGTGACGCTGGTATTCGCCCCAGGAATCGAAGTATTCGGGCAAGCCGGTGCGCGGCAGTTCGTTGAACACGCTGATGCGGTACGACTTCAGGCCGGTGTCGCGGCCGCGCCAGAACGGCGACGAGGTGCTGAGCGCCAGCAGGTGGGGCAGGAAATAGGCGACCTGGTTCATCAGGTCGATCCTCAATTCCTCGTCCTCGATGCCCACATGGACATGCATGCCGCAGATGACCAGCCGGCGCCCCACCGCCTGCAGGTCGCGGGCGAGTTCGCTGTAGCGCTCCTTGTCGGTGTGCTTCTGCTCGTCCCACTCGGCAAAGGGATGCGTGGACGAGGCGATCACCCCCAGGCCGTGGCCAGCCGCGACCTCGGCCACGGTGCGCCGCAGCCGCGCGAGGTCCGCACGGGTTTCGGCCATCGTCTCGCAGGGGCGCGTACCCACCTCGATCTGCGAACGCAGAAGTTCGGGGCTCACCTGCCCCGCCAGCCGGTCTTCGCAATCGGCGAGCATCGATGGGGGCGGCTCGCTCACCAGGGCGCCATCGCCCCGCGCGACCAGCAGGTACTCCTCTTCGACGCCAACGGAAAAGGAGGGGTCTTTCAATCGAACGCCTCCCGCGGTCAATAAAGTTCCGCCCGATGCAGGCTGGGATCGGCAAGCAAGGGGGCCAGCGCGTCGCCGAGCAGGGCGCCCCACGTTGCGACGCCCTCGTCCGCGGCGATGAGATCCTGACGGACCTCGATCGACACATGGGGAAGGCCGGCCGCCGCCGCATGGGTGTCGATGGTGTAGCCCAGTTCCCGACCGGAATACGGTTCGTTGTCGCCAACACAGAGGTCCGGGTGCCTGCGCAGCCGCGCCAGCAGCGGCACCGCCAGCCGCGGATCGCGGTTCCACAAGACCCCCACCTGCCACGGCCGCGGACGTCCATTCATGACGGGCGTGAAGCTGTGGACGGCGATGAGGATCGGCGGGCGTTCGTGCCGCCACAAGCGCGCGAGTTCCCTGGTGATCGCATGGTGGTATGGCCAGAACACCTCGTCGGCCCGCGCTTCCGCCGCGCCGTCGGAGAGACCGGCGTTGCCTGGAATGCCGACGTCGTCACTGGTTTCGGGGATCGAGGTGGGATCGCCCGGCTGCCGGTTGCAGTCGATGACGAGCCGGGAATAGCCGGCAAGAACAGCGGGCGCGCCAAGGCGGCCGGCAAGCTCCCGGGTCAGCGCCGCCGCACCTACGTCCCAGGCGATGTGGCGATCGAGCACATCGGCGCTCAGGCCGAGATCACGAAGACGTCGCGGCACGCGATTGGAGGCATGGTCGCAAATCAGCAGCACCGAAACCTCGCCCACAGCATCGAGAACCGTGACCGGCTGCGGATCGTCCGCACCCAGGATCTTTGCGTTTTCCGCTCTCGTACCGATGTAGTCTGGCATGGTTCCATCATATCCCAAACCGGCCGCGGCGGCGATGGCCCGGCGTGGCGGGGCTACCCGCAATAGGTCATGTGTTGCCACCTTCGCGAACGCTTGCATATTGCTTGTTGCCCTCGGCCTGGCCGGCTGTCTTCCAGCGACCGGCGGCTCGATGGGCCAAGCCGACTTGACCGGCAAGGAGAAAATCGAACGTCTCGACCGGCTGCGCGCGGCCGAAGGCGACTACGAGCGCCGAATGATCGTCCGAGAATACGACACGCTCCTCCGCCGGCGCCAACAGGACCAGGCCATCCAGGCCATACCTCCCCCGGCCCGCGAGTTCCCTCCGCTGCCGCGGGAATGGGAGGGGCCGGCCGTCGACGAGCGCACGCTTGGAGGCATCGTCAAGGAGCGCGGCCAGGCCTCTCCGTAAAGGACCGCACGGGCCCGAAGTCCCCGACCAGCGACAGATGGCTGGCCATGCCCTGCCCGTGCCGCCATTGGTGGAGGTATATGGCCGGGGGCTCCATCACGTAGGCGCCCGCCGCCTCGGCACGCAGATCGAGGGCCAACTGGTACGCCGTGCTCGGGGCGACCACGGCGACCGTCCCGCCCACCCGGGCGACGATTGCGCGGTGCAGATGCCCGCATAGGATTCTCTCCACCTGGGGATGACGCGCCACCACGGTCGCGAATTCATTCATCCCGGCAAGCCCCTGAGCATCCATGTAGGTCAGCCCCGTCACGAACGGCGGGTGGTGCATCATCACCAGCGTCGGCATGGCCGGTCGTTCGGCGAGGCGGGCATCGAGCCATTCAAGTCGTCCGTCGTCGAGGGCTCCGCCCACCGCTCCGGCGACCACCGTGTCGAGGGCCACGATGCGCAACGGCCAGTTCTCGACCACGTATTGGAGATAACCGGATGCCGGCAGATATCCGGCGTACGCGAAGGAGCGCCGGAAGGCCTCTCGCTCGTCGTGATTGCCGGGAATCGCGTAGACCGGCATGGCCAGTTGGGAGAGCAGGCCGAGGCAGCGCTCGTATTCAGCATCGGTCCCGCGCTCGACGAGGTCACCGGTCAGAACGACCGCGTCGGGCGACGGATCGAGCCCACGCAAGTGGGCGAGACAGGCCGCCAGGCAGCCCGCCGTATCCACCGCTCCGTAAGCCAACCCGCCCGGCGGCGCGATGTGCATGTCGGTGAGGTGAGCGACGATCATGGCCAGCCTTCGATAAGGCGGCGCGCGGCCGCTGGAACAACGGTGTTGATCGACAAGGAAGTATGACAAACGCCTAGGGATACCATCTGATCGTCGACTCGCCACCTTCCCTTACGGAGATCGGCCACCATATCGTGTCCATCGCGGTTTAAAGCGAATAGTTCTTAGTTACGGGGATGCCGGAAATTCCACCCGAAATTTCCTGGACCGCGGCGGCGCTGCTGCTGGCTCTTGTCGCGATCGTCGCCATCGTACTGCTGGCACGGGCCAGGGCCGCCTACCGGGCCGTCATGACCACCACCGCCACGCTGGCCGAACGGAGCGCCATGCTCGAAGCTCGGAACGTACGGGCCAATGTGGCATCCCTGGTCGACGCCTTGCCGCTGCCCGCGGCGCTGATCGACGCGACGGGCGGATACCGCCACGTCAATCGCCGATTCGAGGAGTGGATGGAGGTCGCCTCCAGCGAGTTGATAGGGCGGCCGGCGGCCGAAGTGGAGGGCCGCATGGGCCCGGCGGTCCGTGAAGAGGAGTTGGCCGAGGTGCGGGCCGGCCGCCGGGCCGTTCGCGAGATATCCGCCGGTTTGCGGAGCGCCCGCTCGTTCGTGACGGTGACCTTGACCCCGCATCCGGACGAGCCCGGAAGCCTGCTGATCGTCGACGACGCAAGCTTGCAGCGGCGGGCCGAGGACCAATGGCGACGGGCTGAGGCGACGACCTCGGCGATCCTGGAGGCGGCTGTCGACGGCATCGTGACCATAGACGTGCGTGGTCGGGTGGAGTCGTTCAACAAGGCCGCCGAGCGAATCTTCGGGTATTCCGCCGACGAGGTGATCGGCCGCAACGTTTCTCTCCTCATGCCGGAGCCCTACCACAGCGCGCACGACCTCTATCTACAAAACTACCTCTCCACCGGCCACGCCAAGATCATAGGCATCGGGCGCGAGGTCCAGGGCCGGCGGAAGAACGGCAGTACCTTCCCGATGGACCTGGCGGTCGGCGAAAGCCGCATCGGAGGGCGGCGTATCTTCGCAGGCATCATTCGCGATATCACCGACCGCAAGCGCACCGAGGAGCGTTTGCGAAACAGCGAGGAGCGGCTGCGGCTGCTGGTCGAGAGCGTGCGCGATTACGCCATTACCTCGCTCGACATCGAGGGCCGGGTGACGAGTTGGAACACCGGCGCCGAGCGCATGTTCGGGTGGAGCGCTGACGAGATCGTCGGCCAGGACTTCTCCTGCTTCTTCAGCCCCGAAGCGGTTAGCGAGGGCCTGCCAGGGAGGGCGTTGGCGGCCGTCCGTGAGACCGGACGCCACGAAGCCGAGGGATGGCGCCTGCGGAAAGACGGCAGCCGTTTCTGGGCTCATATCGTAATGACACCTCTGCTGGACGATGCCGGTGCGTTGCAGGGCTATGTCAGAGTCATGCGGGACATGTCCGAGCAGCGAAAGGTCGAGGCCGACCTGATGCGGGCCAAGGAGGAAGCGGATCGGGCGCGCGAAGAGGCGGAGCGGGCCAACCTTGCCAAATCGAAATTCCTCGCCGCCGCCAGCCACGACCTGCGCCAGCCCGTCCAGGCGCTGTTCTTCTTCACCTCGGCATTGGCCCACAAATTGCGTGCCAATCCCGCCAAGCAGGTCTTGGACGACCTGGAGAGGTCGCTCGACTCCTTGAATATTTTGCTCGATTCGCTGCTCGACATTTCGAAGCTCGACGCCGGGATCGTCACGCCCAAGGAAACGAAGTTTGCCGTCGCGTCGCTTCTGGAACGGATTGAGGCCGACTTCGAACCGGCCGCGGCGCAGAAAAACCTGGAACTGCGAGTTGTGCAGAGCAGCCTGGCCATTCGGAGCGACCCGGCGCTGCTGAGCCGTATCGTGCAGAACCTGGTGGCCAACGCCATTCGTTACACGCAGCGCGGCAAGGTGCTCGTCGGCTGCCGTCGGCGCGGCGGGCAATTGCGGATCGAGGTGTGGGACACCGGCATTGGCATCCCCGCGACCCAACTCAAGGATGTCTTCCAGGAGTTTTATCAGATCGGCAACCAGGAGCGCGACCGTACCCAGGGCTTGGGTTTGGGGCTGGCCATCGTCGAGCGCCTAGCCCGCCTGCTCGGCGTGCATATCGATGCCCGTTCACAACTCGACAGGGGTTCGGTGTTCGCCGTCGAGGTGCCGCTCGCCGACAAGCGGGTCAAGCAACCTGCGCCAGCGGTGGCACGAACGGCTGCCGAGGTGGCTTCGGGCCGCCTCATCATGATCATTGACGACGAACTGTCTGTGCTGCGAGGCCTTCGGCTAATTCTCGAGGACTGGGGGTTCGAGGTGCTGGCGGCCAGTTCGGAGGACGAGGCGATGGAACTCTTGAACCGGTATCAGCGCCAGCCCAACGCCATCGTCGCCGACTACCGGTTGCGCGATGGACGCACCGGTACGGACGCCATACGGCATATCCGCGACCTGTTCCATGCCCCAATCCCAAGCATCATCATCACCGGCGATACCGCGCCGGAACGGATGCGCGAGGCGGAGGCGAGCGGGCTGAGCATCCTTCACAAGCCGGTGCAGCCGCCGCAGCTATGCAGCTTGCTCGCCACCACATTGGGCAACGCTTAGGCCCCTACAGCTCGTACTTCTTCATCCGGTACAGCAGGGTATCGCGGGTCAGGCCGAGCAGTCGCGCCGCTTTGCTCCGGTTGCCGCCGGTTTTCACCAGGGCCTGACCGATGAGGGTGCGTTCGAGATCGTCGAGTACGATCCCACCTTCCGGCAACGCCAGCGCTTCGGTCACGGTGGCGGCGAAACTCCGTTCGCCCTCGTTCTGCATCTCGCGCGGAAGGACGTCGGCGCCGACGGTGCGTCCGGCGAACAGGATCGCCACGCGCTCGCACAGATTGCGCAGTTCCCGGATGTTCCCGGGCCAACGATAGGCCTTGAGGCGCGCGAAGGCGTCGCGAGTGAAGGACGCCGCCGGCAGCCCGTGGGCTCGGCCGAACTCGCCCATGAAGTGCTCGATCAGCACAGGGATGTCGCCCCGCCGCTCGCGCAGCGGCGGCAGTTCGATCGGCACAACGTTGAGGCGGTAGAACAGATCCTCGCGAAAACGGCCGGCCTCGACCTCGCGCAGGAGATCGCGGTTGGTGGCGGCGAGAATGCGCACCTGCACCTTTCGCGGGAACGCCTGTCCGACGGGATGGACCTCACCGCATTCGAGGAACCGCAGCAACTTGGCCTGGGCTGCCAGCGGCAGCTCGCCAACCTCGTCGAGAAGCAAAGTGCCGCCATCCGCGGAGACGATCTTGCCCGGCTGATCGGCGACGGCCCCGGTGAACGCGCCGCGCCGGCAGCCAAACAACTCGCTTTCGACCAGATGCTCGGGAAGGGCCGCGCAGTTGAGCGCGAGAAAGGGCTTGTCGGCGCGGCGGCTGGCCGCGTGCATGGCCTGGGCCAGCAACTCCTTACCTGTTCCCGTCTCGCCGGTAAGCAGCACGGTTACATCGAGCGCAGCGACCATGCGGGCGGTGCGAAGGACGTTTTGGAATTCGGGCGACGTGCCGACGATAGGCGGCTCGGGGATGGTCATTCTCATGGCCCTACGCAGACGAAGCAGATTTCATTGGGCATGGCGTAGCCTGCCAGAACACTGGTGAACCCCAACCCGATCAGGCACAGCCCAAGGCCGAAGCGCAGCTTCGGCATGCGGACCATCCTGGTCAACGATCGCGCCAGCATGCCGGCGGCCAGCAAGGTCGGCAGCGAGCCCAGCCAGAACGCCGCCATGACGATGCCGCCCATTTCGGCGCTGCCCGAGGTCAGGGCGAGGAACAGCACCGCATAGACCAGCCCGCACGGCATCCAGCCCCAGACGGCGCCGTACAGCAGCGCCTGATACGGCCGGGTCACCGGAAGCAGGCGCCGCCCCAAAGGCTCGACGCACCGCCATACCGGCGCGCCCACCGCCTCGATGGCCGACAGGCGCGGCAGCATGCCCACCAGGTGCAGGCCCACTGCGACCGAAACGATGGCGATGCTGGCCTGGAAAAGCAGATGCGCGTATTCCGGCGGCACCAATCCGTAGAAGCGCCCGCCGATGCCTCCGATCAAGGCGCCCATGGCGGCGTAGCTGAAAAGGCGCCCGAGGTTGTACAGAACGATGAAGCTGAGGAAACGCGCCGAGCGGTCCTTTATTTCCCGCGGCAGGCTCAGGCTCAGTGCGCCCATGATGCCGCCGCACATCGTCGAGCAGTGAAGCGTGCTGACCAAGCCAACGAGAAACACGTTTATCAACAGGCTTGATGACATCCCCCCTCCCTCAACCAGGCGGATGGTATGCGAAGAGCCAAAGGAGTCAACCAAAGTATCAATCATCGGCCCACACGCGACATCGGGTGTCCCTCGGTCGCAGGCTGCTGGGTGGCGAAGGCTAGCCGATGGACGCCGCCCTCGCGCAGCAGACCGATGACCTCGGCCACTTCCTGATAGGCGATCCCCCCGTCGGCGGCTACGCGGGCGACAAGGTCCGGGTCGGCCGTGAGACGTTGCCGAACCAGATCGGCGAGCGCTCGCATCGGCACCTCATGATCGTCGAGCAGCAAGGTATGGTCGGGTAGCAGCGTGACTGTCACGACCTTGGTTTCGCTGCCCGCCACCCCGTTCGCGCGCGGCAGGTCCACCCGCAAAGCCTGGGCCAGCAGCGGCGCCGTCACGATGAAGATGACGAGGAGGACAAGCATCACGTCCACCAGCGGCGTAACGTTGATCTCCGACAATGGGCGGTCGTCGGCGCCGTATCCCGGGCCGCCCGCCATTCAGGCCGCCTCGCCGGAATGCAGGGCAACCAGCGCCGCGGGCGACGCGGTCGGAAGCGCGGCCAAACGCTGCGCGTTGCCCTCGAGCATCACCATGAGCCTGGCCAGACGCCGGAGCAGGAGGTTGTAGCCAATGACGGCCGGAATGGCGGCGAACAGGCCGGCGGCGGTCGCCACCAGCGCTTCGGCCACCGGCCCTCCGACCATCGCCAGGGTGAGCGACGACGACTCCCCAAGCCCCTGGAGCGCATGCATGATGCCCCAAACCGTGCCCAGCAGGCCGACAAAAGGGGCCGTGTTCGCGATCGAGGCCAAGACCACGAAGCCCGATTCGAGATTTACGCGCTGTTCACGCAGATGGTGGGCGAGCCTGCTGTCCAGCACCTCGCCGCGCAGCCCTTGAGCGAGAAGTCCGATGGCGTCGCGCGACGGGCCGGTGTGCGTTTTGAGCCGGCCATCGGCCTGCCCGTCGTCGAGTGCTTTTGCCAATCGGCTCTCGACCTCGCGGTATCGGCCGAGTTGGAACGCCTTATGAAGGATCGTCGCCCAACTCGCCACGGACATGGCCAGCAGCAGGACGAAAACACCGCGGACCACCCAATCGGCGTCCGTCCACCAAGAGAACCATACCGAACTCACCCTGCGTGCCTCCTCACTCACCCAACTTGAATCGAACCGGGACCTCGACGGTCGAGGCCACCGGCCGGCCGCCGCTGGTGGCCGGAACGAAGCGCCATCCGCGGACGGCCGCCACCGCGCTGCCATCGAGCAGCGCATGCCCCGCGCTCTTTCGCACCGTCACCAGGCCGGGACGCCCCTCGGCATCCACCTCCACGGTCAGCACCACCACCCCCTGCAGGCCACGCCGGCGGGCCGCCAGCGGATAGACCGGCGGGGGGTTGCGCAGATAGGCCGCCGACGCATCGGCGGGAACGAAAACCGGTTCCATGGGCTCCGCCCGAACGGACGGCGGGGCGACGGCCGCGCTCCCGGCCATGCGCGGCGCCGCGACCGGTTCCACCGGCTTCCGAACCTCCGGCGATGGCGGCGCCGGCGCCCGAGCCGACCTCTCGGGGGGCCGTTCCGGTGCGGGCGGCTTCGGCGGCGGGGGCGCCGAAATCGCTTCCGGAGCCGGCGCTGCGGGCCGGGCCACAGCGACGGGCGGCTCGGGCGGTCGCGGCGCCGGGGGTGCGGGATCGGGCTGCGCAAGTGGCGGATCGTCCTGGGGCGGCGCACTGCGTGGCGCGGGGATGTCGACCATCTCGAACACCGGAAGCGCACGCCCCGAACTCACGAGCACGGAAGGCAGCCGCCAGATTGCGGCCGCCACCGCGCCGTGCAGCAGGACCGCCGCTACGGTCCAGCCGGCGATGGATTTCGAATTGTTCGTGTACACCCGCGACGCGCCGATCCAAGCTCACCCCCGCGCGCCTACGCAATCGCCGTGCCGCCTGCAATCCGCAGGCCCGCGGCGGGGGGCCGTCAGGCAGCTCGGGCGGAATTATGCGATATCACATGGTTGGTTGCGGCATTTGCCGCAGGCGGCGTTACGGCTTGAAGAGAAGTGCGGGCGCGATCAGGAATGCCCGCCCTGGTCTATGAGCGGGTTATACAAATCTTTGATGTCGAACGGGAAACTGCGCTCGCTATGTTCCCCTGCGGAGACCAACGGGTCGCCCCCGATCAGGCTGAATCCGGCCGCGACGGCCGCGCTTACCAGACTGCGAGATTTGAGCCCGTGAACATAGGTCTGGAGCCCTTGCCTGTGCGCGGCCTCGTTGAACCGCCCCATCGCCTTGATGACGGCGCCCTCGGCGCCGCTCAATGAATGACCGGCGAGACCGACGGCCGCAAAACCCATGGCCGCGAACTGCGTGAAATCGGCGGTCTCCGGCGATAGCCTGAGCAGCACGGTCGGACTGGTCGAGCGCAAGAGAGGGACCACCTCGTACAGCCGCGTCTGCGGAATATGCTTGGGCAGACCGACAAGTTCGAAAACGATTCTCTCCTTCAGTTTCGCCGGAATCTGCCGGGTCAAGGCCAGGAAACGAATGCGGTGTTCGGTCAGCGTTACGAAATGAACCGAAGATATGAGTTGCGTGCGATCGCCCGCCTTTGCCAGCGCTTGCAGAACATGGCGCAGACTGTCGATATCGAGATCGGTGTTGAGCGAGGAGGTCTCGCCCGTGGGAATGGCGTCGGGTCCGAACAGCAGTCCGCCGGTGGCGGTGACCCGAACGGGCACGGCGAGGTGCGAGGAAACCATGTGCTGGCGCACCAGCCACATCGGCTGGAACACGAATTCGACCGTTCCCGTCGCATATGGGCTGGTCGTCGCCCAATCGTTGGGGGGCGGCTCGTGCGTTGCCGAAACGGATTCCTCTGACAGCGCTGAATACTCCGCATCGGCCGCCAAATCCTCGTGGCCGACTGCGCCGCGAGAGTGGATCTCTTCCCAGTGCGGCCCGTCGGGCGGCGGCGATGCCTCTGCGCCCCGCGCGGCCAAGGGTGAGGCCGTCAGGCCTCCGCCAGCCTTCCCCTCCTCCGCGGCGTGATCTCCTGGCACCCGCACCTCGGTCACGTGCCCGGCCATCTCGCGTTCCACGGTCTGGGCGACGACACCGGCCGCATCGAGGTTCTCGTAGTCGATATTCGCTCCTTTGTGGATGACCGCCACTTTGGTCTCGATCAACGAGCCATCATTGGGCTGACCGAACAGCCGACGCGAAATCTCTTCGGCCATCAAGGCGACGCGAACCCTTCCCGCCTCCTTGCTGCTCCCCCCGAAGACGATGATGTAGGTGAGGGTTTGATAGCAATAATAGGTGCCCTCATCGCCCAAATGCTTCTCGATGATCTTGCTCACGATCGCATGGACGCTATCGGCGACGAGCGACCAGCGCGCCTGGAAATGTTGCTTGATGCGATTGAGACCAAGCACGTGCACGTTGGCCGTCATGAGCGAATCGTTTCGCCGGACGAGTTGGCGCAGCTTGTCTTCGAATTCGAGTTGCTGGAAGGAGACCGGGGTTCGGTTGGGCGCGGTTTCCCCAACCTTCTCGCCTGCGGCGATGCCGGCGAACAGCTTCAAAAACCGGGCGATCCCTCCGCTCTTCGCCATGACGGTTATTTCTCTTTAAATATTGCGGCAACGGGACAAAACAAATTATTTTCTTACAAACATCAACTTCTAGATAAAATTCAAGGAACAACCGTGCCGGAAATTCTCATTATAGAAGACGAAGAGATCATTAGGGCGACGTTACAACAAATGCTTGCGCGGGCAAAGCATAATGTCACGGCCACGGCCACGGGCGTCGAAGGGTTGGCGCTGATGGACCGGCGTTCTTTCGACCTGGTCATCGTCGACATGATCATGCCCGACAAGGACGGCATCGAGACGATCATCGATATTCGGCATCGGTGGCCGGAAGCGCGAATCCTCGCCATCTCGGGTGGGGGGCGCACGCGCAACATGGATTTTCTGCGTTACGCGCGCAGCGTCGGTGCGAACGCGATTCTGCCGAAGCCGTTCACCAACGCGGACCTGACCAAGGCCGTTGCCGAGGCACTGGCCGCCTGATCGTCCCCTCAGCCGACATGCCCGATCTGGTCGGCGACCATCTGGCGCAGCAGGAAGCGCTGAATCTTCCCGGTCGCCGTGCGCGGCATCTGGTCGATGAGGACGATCCGGCGCGGGCATTTGTAGATCGACAACGCGCCCATCAGAGACTGGCGCACGTCCTCCGTCAAAGCCTCGGTATCGGCGTGCGGGTCGTTGGGAACCGCGAACAGCGTCAGCCGCACCAGCCCGTCGGCATTGGGTACGCCGACCACCGCGGCGTCGCTGATGCCGGGATGGCGGAGCACCTGCTCCTCGATCTCGGCGGGGCTCACCCACTGGCCCGAGACCTTGAGCATGTCGTCGCCGCGTCCTTGGTGATGATAGACCCCATCCTCGTCGAGAACGAATATGTCCCCCGTGCAATACCAGCCGTCATGGAACGCGGCTTCCGTGCGTTCCGGCTGTTGCCAGTAGCGGGCAGCCAGGCTGTCAATGCGCACCCACAGCAGGCCCGGAACGCCGGTCTCGTTGACGGCCCGCCCCTCCTCGTCGCGAAGCTGTACTTCGGTGCCCGGCGTGGGGCGCCCGCAGGATCCCGGCCTATAGTCGTGCGGACGGTTGGCAAGGAAGAGGAAAACCGTCTCGGTGGCGCCGATACCCTCGATGATCGGTTTGTCGGTGGCCATCAGCCAACGTTCGAAGATGCTTTCCGGAAGCTTCTCCCCGGCCGAAACAAAATGGCGCACCCCGCGAAAGGCCTGGCTTTCGGCGATGCCGTCGCGCAGCAGGTTGCGATAGAAGGTTGGAACGCTGAACAGCAGCGTGGGGCGATGGGTCTCCACCACCTCGGCGATCGCCTCGGGCGAGGGCCATCCCTCGTAGAGGATGACCGTCGCTCCCAGCCGAAGGGCGCCGATCAGGCAATGACCGAGCGCGAATGCGAAGAACAGCTTGGACGAGCAGAACAGCCGGTCGCCGGGTCCGACACCAAGTACGCCACCAAGGAACCGGTCGGCGGCCAGTACCATACGGTGGCGATGAACCGCACCCTTGGGCCGGCCGGTGGTACCCGACGTGTAGAGCCAGAAGGCCATGTCGTCTGGGTCCATCGTGGCGGCGACGAGGTTGTCCGGTTGTCCAACCAGCAACTCCTGAAGACCGCGATATCCGGCGCAATGGCGATCGGCGACCGCGACCAGCGGTTTGTTCACGGTCCGGGCCGCCGCCTGTTCGTACAGAGGCAGGAACATCTCGTCGATGACCAGCAGGCGCGCCCCGCTGTCGTCGATGACGAACGCAAGATCGTCGGCCGCCAGCCGCACGTTGAGGCCGACCGCCACGCCGCCGGCTTTCATCGCTCCCAGATAGGCAAACAGGAAATCCGGCCTGTCGCCGACCATCAGCAACACCCGGTCGCCCCGCTCCAGGCCGGCGGCCAGAAAGGCATTGCCGAAGCGGCTGGATTCCCGGTCGAGTTCCGCGTAGGTGATCGTGCGTTTGCCGAAGAGGATCGCCGGATCGCCGCCGCGCCCGGCCGTCAGCGACGGCGCCAGCAAGGCGGTCGCCGCGTTCATGCCCTCACCCATCGAATAGCCCTCTCTTCAAGCGGTTGCGAGGCGCGTCCCGGGATTTTGTTGGATTACTAAACAATATTGCGGCAGGTCGCAATATCCGAGGCGGGTCGCCGCCCGCGCGACTTCGGGTGATCCAACAAAAATGCGGCCGCCGCACGAAGCGACGGCCGTTCCAGTCGAATGAAGAGAGGGAGGAGGGATTGGTTATTCGACCAGTCTGATCCGGATTTCTTCGGTCCCCACCGTGATCGGCCGGACCCCCGTGCCGTCGCAGGGTTCGTCGTTGTCGACCACCGCATTGTTCGAAAGCCGCACGTTACGGCCGATCAGCTGCGTGCAGTAACCAGTCGTCGCGTTGTTCTCGAGCATGACGATCTGGTTTGGAAAATAGACTGCCCCGGTCACGTGCAGGACGGCGTTGTTGTCGAACAACTGGGTCACGCTCGAGGTCCCGTCGCGATCGCCCATGATCGCCACGCCGGCATAGTCCCCCGACGTGGGCGCGGTGATATTCAGGACGGCGTTGTTTTTCAGGTCTATTGCATAGTCGCCCTTGACGATGATGGTGACCCCGCCGGTGGCGTTCACCGTCACGTTGTTCTTCAAGTGCAGTTGGCTTTCGATGATATAAACGCCGGCGGCAAGGTTGAGGACGGCGTTGTTCTCGAAACTCCAGCCATCGCAGAAGCGCACATAGCCGCCCGGTGCCGTGAAGTTGCGGGTGACGTTGTTCTTGCCCGCGCCGTCCTGGTCGGTGCAAGACGGCAATGCCGGCATAGCGACATCGGCATAGGGATCGGCCACCGGGTCGGCACCGGCCTTTTGCGGCGAGCCGTCAACCGTGGCGTTGTTCCCCAGCGAGATGGCGCCCACGACCGTGTAGCCGTTTTCGACAAAAGCGTTGTTGTCGAGGCGCAGCGACGAGGCGCTGTCCGAATTGCTGGCGACGCCGCAACGGATACCGGCGTTGTTGTCGAGGAACACGCTGTTGTTGTCATCCGTATCCAGCCCCAGAACGCAGGCCGTTCCCGGAGTTTCGGTCGTCTCGGCATGGGCGACAGCGCGCGCTCCGATGACCGGCGGCTGGTCGGTGAAGACGCTGGTGAAGGCCAAGCTCAGCGATTCCGTCAGCACCACTTCGAAAGCGGTGTCGTCGCCAGTGTACCCGCCGCTGGTCGGCGGCGAATAGACGGTGCAGTCCGAGGTCTGCGCCATGTACGAGCAGGTCGCCCCCTGATACCCCTGACGCTGGGCCTCGATATAGGCTGCGCCGGTCACCGCCGCCGAATTCCCCTTGGCGTTTTCGGATGCTGCCGCAATGGCGGCCGAGTCGGCAGCCGCCTGCAACTTTCGCTTCGCGACATACCAGCCCGCAACCTCGATGCCCAAGCCGACAAGGCCGATCAACACGGTCATCGACAGTGCCACCACGATGGCGACCACCCCGCGCTCGTCGCGCCGCAGCCTCGCGCCGGAAAGCGGCAACTTCCAAGAAAGAATTTTGCGTGCGCCCATGGCACCCCCCATGGCGAAACCCGCGCCCAAATGGGCAGAGGTCACTCCCACTTAAGATATCATCCATTATGTATTGAAATCATCCCATCGGGTGTGACGCCTGTCACAGACCGAACGTCTGAAACATCGGGGGTGACTGCGGTCACTTTCCGGCGACCCGCGGTGGAGTTCAATATTCTGGGCTCATGCGTTGTGCACGAATAAGGGGTAAAATACAGGAAGTCCGATGGCGCGGTGGTGGAGAATCATGAAAGGCAGGGACGACGGATCGGCGGCGGTGGAGTTCGCCTTGATCGCGCCGGTTCTGGTGCTCATGCTCATTGCCGTGGTCGATCTTGGACTGGTGATGATCGACAATGTTCGGCTTTCCAGTGCGGTCCGCGCCGGCGCGCAGTTCGCCATGCAGGACCCGGACGACAAGACCAGCATCCGGACGGTGGCGGTGAATGCCACCACCCTCACCATCGATCCCGCAGACATTACGGTCAGTGACAAGTTCTGCGAGTGCGATGGCGTGGTCTCGGCCTGCGACACCACCTGTGCCAGCGGGTTCGCCCCGGGCGAGTACGTCACCGTCACCGCGACGACGACGGTCACCTCGATCCTGAGCTATCCATGGCTGCCGTCGCCGACCACGCTCTCACAGAGCACCACCATCCGCGTGGAATGATGAGATCGCGCAGCACAACCCGACTGATTCGACGATTGCTGGCCTGCCCGCGCGGGCATGCGGCGGTCGAGTTCGTCCTTATCGCTCCGGCTCTGCTCGCCTTGCTTTTCGGGCTGATCGAAGTGTCGCGCTACTTCTTCACCGTCAATACCATTCAGTTCGCCATGGATGAGGCGGGCCGGTGGGCGATGGCCAACACCAGTGCCACCCCGACCGATGTGCGGGCGTTCGCCTTGGGCAAACTGTCGATGCTGCCGATAGCGGAGGCGGACATCCCCACGCCGACGATCGACACCGTCAGCGGGGTGGATTTCATCACCATCCAGTGCTGCAACAGCTATCAGTTCGAGAGCGTGGCGAACTTCATCCCGCTCGGGACGATACAGATCAACGTGAAATCGCGGGTGCCGCTGGTCGATTGACGCTGGTGGGCGATGACGGGCTCGAACCGCCGACCCTCTCGGTGTAAACGAGATGCTCTACCGCTGAGCTAATCGCCCTCGCCCAGGCTATATCAGGCCTTGGCCCGAAAAGACAATGCCGGCCGCGGCGGCGCGGCCGGCATTGTTCGCATAAACGCGTAATTTACTGAACGGCGTCCTTCAGTCCCTTGCCGGCCTTGAACTTCGGCTGGCGCGAGGCGGGGATGGCAATCTTCTCGCCGGTGCGTGGGTTGCGTCCCTCAGACTGCGCCCGTGCGGCGACGTTGAAGGTGCCGAAGCCGACGAGGCGGACTTCGTCCCCCTTCTTCAGTGCATCGGTGATCGCCTGGAAGACGCCGTCGACGGCCTTCGCGGCATCGGTCTTCGACAGACCGGTGCTGCCTGCCACCACCGCTACGAGATCATTCTTGTTCATTGGACCCCCTTGTTGAGAAAACAACCTTATTCGGCCGACCGCGACCCAAAAGACGGAGCAGTCTAAATCGGCTTTCAGAGCGGCGTCAATCGGGGAAGATCAGCCTTTCTGCGATTGAGCCGCCCATACGGCGCCGAATGCGGGCCGTCATGCGCCTATGCACTCGAACGCGTGCGTATGTCAACCCCAAGTAACACTGTGTCACAGCGGCGTGACAGGAAGCCCCCTCCCTTCTTCGTTCCCACCGCCCCACGAACCCCGCACACATCGTTCGAAAACAGTCACTTATCGAGGTCCAGCAATCTTGGCACAGGCCTTGCTCCTCACAATGGGCCTGGGGTGGTCGGCACCGGTTCAAACCGGCGCCAGGCGAGCCATCAGCAACGCCTGAACATTCATCACGGAGGGATTTTTATGAAAGCCACATTTCTTGCCGGGGCCTCGGCTCTCGCTCTTCTGGTCGCTGTCCCCTCTGTCGCTTCGGCGTCGTTCCTCGACGTTGAGGTGAAGGACAACCAGATCGCGGGCGAGTCCGCCGCCAATCATGGTTCTGTCGCCGGCGATGCGGTCGCCGACGAGGGCAATGCCGTCGACGCTTCGGGGGTCTCCAACAACGCGACCGACGATTCGATCGCGGTGCGCGGCCGCAACGCCGCCAACAACAGTTCGGCGATTGCCGAGTCGACATTCGGCAGGTCGGCCGCGGGCACGTCGAACGCCATCGACTCGTTCAACGTCAGGCAGGTTAACGTCCAGACCCTGAGCGCCTTCAACGCGGCCACGCGCATCAGCAACATCGCCGGCGCCTCGGTCGGCGGCTCGTCGTTCGGCGGCGACGCCGGCGCCGCGGCCTTCGCCGACAACACCAGCCTCGCCGCCGGCGGCGACACCTTGGCGGCCCAGGTCGGGGCGGAAGGCGGCGACAGCACGGCCGCGCAGCTCGGTGCCGCCGGTGGCGATACCGCCGCCGCGCAGCTCGGCGCCGCGGGTGGCGACGGCGGCAATGCCGGCGCCCTCCAGGCCAATCTCGGGCTGGCGGGTGCGGGCGCGGCGGCCGGCGGGCTGCTTGGCATCGGCGTCGCCGAGGCGGAAGCCGAGAACGAGCAGGGCGGCGGTGCCGACGCGGCGGCCGGCGGCGGCGGCGCGGCGGACGCGGCCACGACGGGCGGCGCCGGCGGCGAGGCCACCGCGTCGACCACGGGCGGCGAGGCCGGCAACGCCGAGGCCACCACTTCGGGCGGCGCGGCCGGTGACGGCACCGCGCTGGCTTCGGCCTCCCAGGACACCCGGGCAACCGGCGGCGAGGGCGGCAATGGCGGCGACGGCGGATCGGTGGGCGCCATCATGTACACCGGCGAAGTCCGCTATCTGGGCCTGTCCAACGCCAGCGGCCTGGTCGGTGCCCTGGTGAGCACCGGCTTCAACGTCAACCAGCTGCAGTCGATCAACATCAACGCGCACGGGTCGTTCTAGGCCACCTGGTCGGCGGGCGCCCGCCCGCCGACCACCCTTTTCACGGTTGGACCGCAACAGGAAAGGACACAGCATGGTGCGCATGACGGCCACGGCAGCGACGGCCTTGCTCGTCGGCATCGGCGGGGCCATGGCCGAGGAGGTGGCCAGTGCCATTCCCTGGCAGGCCGTCGATCAAACGGTCCTGGCCACGCAGAGCGGCGGCAGCGACTATTTCGACGTCTCGCGTGTGGCGCAAGGAAACGTCATCGACTCGGACAACACCAACCACGACAACGCGATCTCCAACAGCGGGCCGGGGGCACGCATGGAGAACGGGGCCATCGGGACTACCACCCTGACGGGCAACAGTGGCATCGCCACGGCCATGCAGAACACCGGCAATCTGGTGAACATGAGTTACAACATGAACGTCAACGTCTATCTCAAATAAGCGGCCGGCGGAGGCGAACATGATGTCACGCCTTCTTTCGGCAACCCTCGCCGGGGCGATCGCCTTTTCAGGGGTCGCCCCGGCGGCATCGGGGGGCGAGGTCTCCGTCGGAATCGCCGGGGGCTCGCTCTCGGTGCCGGTGGACAGCATGAAGGAGAGGAAGTTCAGTTCGGTCGTCCGCCAGCGCTACGACTTCAGCTGCGGATCGGCCGCCATCGCCACCCTGCTCAGCCACCACTACGGACGCAAGGTCAACGAGGAGCAGGCCTTCGAGGCCATGTTCACCGCCGGCGACCAGAAGGCCATCCAGCGCTACGGCTTCTCGCTTCTCGACATGAAGCGCTATCTGGCCAAGCTCGGCCTCAGGGCGGACGGTTTCCAGATCACGCTCGACGACCTGGCAGGTGTCGGCATCCCCGCCATCACCCTGATCAACACGAAGGGTTTCAAGCATTTCGTGGTGATCAAGGGACTTCACGACGGCCGGGTGCTGGTCGGCGACCCCGCGACCGGATCCAAGGTGTTCGAACGTGCGGAGTTCGAGGCGATCTGGGATCGCGTGCTGTTTGTCGTCCGCGACGAGGTCGAAATCGCGAAGGCCTCCTTCAACCAACCCGACGAGTGGAGAAACCACGGTCGAGCGCCGCTCGACAGCGCCGTCAACCGCATGGGCTTCGGCTCGCTCCTGCTGCCCGGAAGCAACGAGTTCTAAAGGGGAGAGATGATGAGGGAAACTATGAAAAAGCGCGTATTCGTCCTGGCGGGATGCGCTATCGCCGGCGCGGCGCTCGCGTGGCCAGCCGCGCCGCGAAGCGCGGCGGCGGCGGTCGATCCACTGGCCGGCTACGCCCCATTGGACGCCGGCACACTGGGCCAGATGCGGGCCGGATTGTGGGTTGGCAACCTGAAGCTGGATTTCGCCGTACGGCTGGAAACCGTATTACGGCAGGCGGAGGAACTGATCGCGTTGCGCACGGTCCTGCGCCTCAACGAGCATGCCGACGGCTTCCAGAGCGCCAGGACCGAGGTCGCCTCCAGCGGACCGTCGGGCGCGAGCAGCGCCGAGGTTGCCGCCGAAACCTCCGGCACCCCCAAGGCCGTCGAGCTGACACTGGGGCCAGACATCACGCGCATGGTCCACAGCATCACCAAAAACGGGGCCGAAGCGATCGTCGCCAATACCGCCGACGGCGTGACGATCAGCCACGACGTCAACCTCGACATCACCCTTCCCCAATTCAACGTCGTGACGCAGAACTTCCTGACCCGTAGCCGTATCGCCCGGATCGCCCGCGATGCCGGGCTCGGTGGTCTCGTGCGTCCATAGGGCGCCTGCCGCGGCGGAGGAAGCGATCCGTCCCCAGGGACGGATCGCTTCGCGTCTTATCGGAAAACGTCGAAGAAGATGGGCAACTTGACCATCAGACGCATATCCGGCGCGTCCTCGGTCAGCCCCGCATTCAGGCTTACGTCCACGGCCATGCGCTCGTTGATCACGTAATTCGCGCCAATCGTCAGCGAACCGACGTTGAGGGTTTCGGTATCCACGTCGATGCCGTTGATCGTGGTCTGAGTCTCGCCAATGAAGTCCTGCGAATAGCCGATCGACATCGAGGTTCTTTCATTGAGCGCGACGCCGAGGCCGATGCTCAGGCGCACCGCGTCGCCGGGATCCACGTCGCTGATGAAGCTGCCGCCAACCGATTCGCTCACATCGTTCTCGATGTTCCACTGATAGCCGAGGTTGGCGAAGAAAACGACAGGGTCGGACGGCACGATGAACGTCAGGCTCGGCTCGACGGCCCAGAACCCCGAGCCGGTCGGAAGTTCCTGCTCGATGCCGGCAGCGTCTCGGGCAACGTCGAACGGCCCGGTGCCCGTGGGCGCCTTCGCCCGCAGGTTCGCGATCATGAACGGCCACCCGCCGGCGCCGGTGTTGAGCTGGTATCGCCAGGCAAGCTCGACATCGCCCAGCCCGTGCTCGTCGATATTGGTCTGCGCCGCCGTGGTGTTGGTGGAAACCACCGTGTTGGTGATCGAATCGTCGCGATAGACATAGGGCGCGCGGATTTCGAACTCGAACCGGTCGGTAACGCCATAGCGGGCGGTGAGCGCTGCGGTGGCGGCGTCGCGATCGGCCTCGGTCGCTTCGAGGGCTCCAACCAGCACGGTATCGAGAATGGCGACGCCGCCGACCACGAATCGATTGATGTCGGTATGCTGATATTCGAGGGAAGGCTCGAGGACCAGCCGGCCGCGCTGCGTGAGAACCCCGTACTCGCGCGGAACCACGGTGCGCAGCTCCGGAGCCGACCAGGCCGAGGCCGCCGCCTCTGCCTCGGCGTCGCGAGCGGCGCCAGCGCCCTGCGAGCGCGCGGAGGAATTCGCCTGCGCCACCTGAAACGCGTCTTCGCGGGAAGCCCGTGTTTCGCTCGCGCCCCCCATCGAATGGGACGCGACGAGGAACCAGCCGCCGTCCGTAACGACTTCGGAAGCGATCCCAGGGGAATTCCAGGCTCGCTGGACCGGCGAAAGACCGGACCCGGGGGCCACCCCGTCACTCACCTCTCCGATGGGCGCAGCCGCAGCGGCGCTCCCCAACAAACATGCAGCGGCGAGGCCGGCGACCGCCGCCGTCCCGCCCGCTTCAGCCCATCCGCTCATGCGCCACCCTTTCCCTCAAGCCCGGGAACGCCCCGCGTTCCCATCGTCGGGATCATAGGACAGCGGTTTCCGGAGGCTCCAGCAGGCCACATCGGATAGACGGACTCTCTATGCTGACCGCACTAACCGTCCGGAGAGCACCACGAATGTCAGGCCGTCCGTCATCCCGCCGCGCCCCGCGTTTAAATAAGGTGCTCGAACAAAAGGAATTTTTCCGCCGCCGAAGACGAGTCTACAGTACGCGCCATCAACCTATTCTCATAAGGGACGGCCAGGATTTCGACCGCTCCGCCCCATCGCGTAAGGCATGCCTCTTAAGCATCGGCCTTTTGAACTAACCTCTCTGTCTGTATTAGGCTATCTGCGCAGTGGCATCGCGGCGCCATGGTTCGTATACATTTACTTATACTGAGCATAAAACCTTATCCTTATGAGACTTCCCCAAGTCGACATAAGACGAGTACTTGTCCATCAATTCTTAACCCCGTGTCGTGCCATATGTTGTCTGCAAACAGCTCGATGCTCACTAGACAGATGCTTGCCGATCTCGGAGCCGATTATCTCGCCCGCCTCCTCTTGAAGCGCGCCCCGGCCGATCCGGGACTTCTCGAGGAGTTGCGGGGCGCGGCCCTTGCGCGACGGCCTGCCGACAAGTTTGGCAATGGGCGAATGGCGGCATGGCCGGCGATCGCCGTGGGCCCGCGCATGGTGGGCTCCAGTCCGGCGATGCAGCGGGTCCACGGCGCGGTGCGCAAGATCGCGGCCTCGGCGGCGCCCGTGCTGATTACCGGAGAGAGCGGGACCGGAAAGGAACTGGCCGCGCTCGCCATTCACCAGGGTTCGGCGCGCGCCGCCGGGCCCTTCGTGCCCATCAATTGCGCCGCCCTGCCGCCCGCGCTGATCGCCGCCGAATTGTTCGGCCATGAGCGAGGCTCGTTCACCGGCGCCAACCAGAAGCGTGCCGGCCGGATCCAGAGCGCCGAGGGCGGGACCGTGTTCCTCGACGAGATCGGAGACCTGCCGCTCGACCTGCAGGCGCATCTGCTGCGCTTCCTGCAGGAAAACACCATCGACCGCGTGGGCGGCCACCATCCGATCAAGGTCGATGTGCGCGTCGTCGCGGCCACGAACGCGCCGCTTCGGCGGGCCGTGGCGAGTGGCGCGTTCCGCGAAGACCTGTACTATCGTCTGAACGTGCTGACGCTCGAAATGCCGCCGTTGCGCGAGCGCGGAGGGGACATCGACGAGTTGGCGAAGCATTTCCTGATCCGCTTTTCCCAAGAGATGAACCGGCCGGATCGCGCCCTGTCGACCGACGCGCTCACAGCCATCCGGGCTTATTCCTGGCCAGGAAACGTCAGGGAACTTGCGGCCGCGTTGCGCCGTGCGGTGGTGATGGCCGACGGCGAAAAGATTGAAGTTGCCGACCTCGACCTGCCTGCGGACGGTATACACGAACGCAACGAGGATACGGTCATCCGGTCGCTCGAAGACGCCCGCCAGCAGGCCGAATTGACCTTGCTGCGCCAAGCCCTCCGGGCCAACCGCAGCAACGTCAAACGCACTGCGGAACAGCTTGGAATCTCGCGCGTGACACTGTATCGCCTGCTCGAGAAACACCAGATCTCGCCACGCGAGGACGCTGCTCTCTGACAGGGTCGAGGCCGGGCGCCGGCGTCACTCCGACCGTCCGGAAACCGCTGCCGCGGGGGCCGCCATTCCAGACATGTCCGCCGCTCCCTCGCTCTGCCGGGGTTTCCTCGTTCCCCAAGGAACATGAGCCCAAGCACGCTCGTGCAGAAAATAGAGCAGCATCTTCGTACCCACTTCCGACAAGGCGATGGCGCCGGCAACCGTCGTGCTGCCGGTGATGACCCAACTGAGGATCAAAGTGTCGAGAGTCCCGGTGAGGCGCCAGGTGACCGTTTTGGCCAAGGATCGTCGCTTGCTCGTGTGCACCTTCACCTTCGCGTCCCCATCGTTAGGCGGCTCCGCCACCGCGCGCCGGCATGATCGCTGCGCCTCCAATAAAACGCAACGGGAAATGTAGTAGCGCTTTGTTGTACTTTCTCACAGATGTGAATTCTCCTGATGATAGCGGACGTTCCACATTTTGTTGGTGTTGTTTTTGCATTTCGCTGCACCTTCATAGTGTAGTTTTATGTTGACGCACACTTCTGAACCGTATTAAACCGCTCTCCGTCACCCCTACCGAGGAAGACAATGAGCGGGAAACCAGATCCTGTGCCGGGCGCCCTCGCATCCTCCGCAGCCGGATTGCGTCGCATTGTGACGGCCAATCGACTGCGCGATGGGCGCGTGGTCTTCCTCACCGGGGCGGGCTGGAGTTCCGATGTCGCCAAAGCGCAAGCTCTGTCGCCCGCCGAGGCCGAGGCCGCCCTGGAACTGGTTTCCATGGGGCCGAGGACCGAAGTGATCGCGGCTTACGCGACCGAGATCGACGCCGATGGCCTCCCGAAACGTGTGCGCGAGCGGATCCGTGTCGCGGGTCCCTCGGTCCGTACCCGCCGCGCGCCGGTCGAAGAGGATTGAGGCGCATGTACCGCTTTGACGAATTTGACGCCGCTATCGTCCAGGCCCGGATCGACGAGTTCCGCGACCAGGTGGCCCGGCGCATCGCCGGTGATCTTACCGAGGAACAGTTTCGCCCCCTCCGCCTCATGAACGGCGTCTACCTGCAGCTTCACGCCTACATGCTGCGGGTGGCCATCCCCTACGGCGAATTCACCAGCCGCCAGTTACGCAAGCTGGCCCATGTGGCCCGCACCTACGACCGTGGCTTCGGCCATTTTACCACACGACAGAACATTCAGTTCAACTGGCCCCGACTCACCGACATCCCGGCAATCCTCGAGGAATTGGCGAGCGTCGAGATGCACGCCATTCAAACCAGCGGCAACTGCATCCGCAACATCACCGCCGATCCGTTTGCTGGTGTGGCCGGCGACGAGGTGGACGACCCGCGGCCTTGGGCTGAAATTCTCCGCCAGTGGTCAACCCTTCACCCCGAATTCACGTTCTTGCCGCGGAAGTTCAAGATCGCCATTTCCGGCGCCGCCGAAGACCGGGCCGCGGTGCGTTTCCACGACATCGGCCTGCGCATCGTGCGCGGACCCGAAGGGGCGCTGGGGTTTCGGGTCTGGGTCGGGGGCGGCCTCGGCCGCACGCCGCGCGTGGCACGGCTGGTCAGGGACTTTTTGCCGGCCACGGAGTTGATCGGCTATCTCGAAGCCATTCTTCGCGTCTACAACCTGCACGGCCGCCGCGACAACAAGTTCAAGGCGCGCATCAAAATCCTGGTCGACGAGTTGGGGGCCGAGAAGTTCGCCGCCGCGGTCGAGGCGGAGTGGCAGCGCTCGCGCCGCACGGCGGCGGACATCCCGGCCGACGAGGTGGCCCGCGTGCGCGCTTATTTCGCTCAGCCCCAGCTGGCGGCGTCCGAGGACAATTCCCCGATCCTTGCGGCGGCACGACAAGGAGATCGCGAACTTGACCTTTGGGCGCGCCACAACCTTTTCCCGCACAAGGTCCCCGGTCGGGTTGCGGCGACCGTGTCGCTGAAGACACCCGGTGAGGTGCCGGGCGATCTGTCGGCCGAGCGAATGGAGGTTCTGGCGGACCTCGCGGACCGCTACAGCTGCGGCGAATTGCGCGCGACCAAGGAGCAGAACCTCATTCTGCCGCATGTGCGCCAGGACCAGGTGCCCGCGCTTTGGCGGGCCCTGTCCCGGATCGACTTGGCGGCTCCCAACCGCGGCATGGTGTCCGACGTCATCGCCTGCCCGGGGCTCGACTACTGCGCGCTGGCAAACGCCCGCTCGATTTCCGTGGCCCAGGACGTGGCGCGCCGTTTCGCCGGTGCTCGCCGCCAGGAGGCAATCGGGCCGGTCAGCCTGAACATCTCGGGCTGCATCAACGCTTGCGGCCACCATCACATCGGCAACATCGGCATCCTGGGCGTCGACCGCCGCGGCGACGAGGCCTACCAGCTCGTTCTAGGCGGATCCGCCGGCGAAACCGACGCCGCGATCGGCCAGATCACTGGACCCGGCTTTTCCGCCGAAGGCGTCGCCGACGCGGTGGAAACCGTGCTGGCGGTCTATCTCGCCCGGCGGATCGATGACGAAACGTTCATCGACACGTATCGGCGGATCGGCTTGGGACCCTTCAAGGAGGCGCTTTATGTGGATGGTTGAACTGTCCCCTGACGGGGACCTGCTTGTGCATGAGGCGTGGCCAATCATCGAAACCGAAGGGGTTTCGGTCGACGGCCCCTGCCTTCGGCCCCCGGGTCTATGGCTGTCCGATCCTCTCGCGCATGCCGAAACCGGATTGATCGTCGATCCGGACGTGGCTTCCAGCGCCCTCGCCGGACCCTTGCCCCGGATCGTGGCCATCCGCTTTCCAAGCTTCACCGATGGTCGCGGATACTCGATCGCCCGGCGGCTGCGCGAACATCACGGCTATCGCGCCCGCCTCTGGGCGGTGGGCGAAGTGCTGCTCGATCAACTGCATCTGATCGCGCGCGTCGGCTTCGATGCCTTCGTCATGAGCGAGCGTCCCGACCTGCGCGTGATCCGGCGCGCCCTCGCGCGGTATCCGGCCGTCTACCAGACCGCCGCCGACGGGCGCCAGCCGGCCTGGTCGCTGCGCCGAAGCAATCGGGCGGCGTGAGACCATGACGACCACACATCCAGCGACGGTGTCCGCCGTCGCGCGCCTTGATGGGCTTTTGCGGAACTATGGTCATCTCGGGACGCTCGACCTGCTGCACGCGATGATCATGCGGGAATTTCCGGGGCGTGTCGCCGTGACGTCGTCGTTCGGGGCGGAGTCGGCCGTCCTTCTCGACCTCGTGGCCGAAGTGCACCCGGCAACGCCGGTCATCTTCCTCGACACGGACGCCCTGTTCGATGAAACCGTGGCCTATCGGGATAGCCTGATCCGCCGCCTCGGCCTGATGGACGTTCGCATCGCCCGTCCGCATCCGCGCGACATCCGCGAGAGCGATGAGCTCTGGCACCGCGCCCCCGACCGCTGCTGCCACCTGCGCAAGGTTCTGCCGATGCAACGGGCGACCGAGGGATTCGCCGCGCTGATCGACGGTCGAAAGGCCTTCCACGGCGGCGACCGCGCCAGCCTGCCGACCATCTCGCTGGGAGCCGGCGAGGTGTTCAAGATCAGCCCGCTCATCCGTTGGACGGAGTTCGACATCGAGCGCGCCTTCGATGATCGCAACCTGCCTCGCCATCCGTTGGTCGCAAACGGCTACCGGTCGATCGGCTGCTGGCCGTGCACCCGCCCGACCGAACCGGGGGAAAGCCCGCGCGCCGGGCGCTGGGCCGGTTCCGCCAAGACCGAATGCGGCATTCACACGTTCGCCGGCTCCGGCATCTAGCCCCAACCAGTTCTTCCGACAGGAAAACCAATGCAGGCACGTCTCAGGCAGCTCGAGGCCGAAAGCATCTACATCATCCGCGAGGTCGCGGCCCAGCTGGGCAATCCGGTGATGCTGTATTCGATCGGCAAGGATTCCTCGGTCATGCTGCACCTCGCGCGCAAGGCTTTCTACCCCTCGACGCCGCCTTTTCCCCTACTCCACGTCGACACGACGTGGAAGTTCAAGGCGATGATCGAGTTCAGGGACCGCGTGGCGCGGGAGACGGGGATGCGCCTGATCGTGCACACCAACCGCGACGGGCTGTCGCGCCGCATCAATCCCTTCGTCGACGGTTCGTCGCTCTACACCGACGTGATGAAGACCCAAGCGCTACGCGAAGCCCTCGATCTTCACAAATTCGACGCCGCCTTTGGCGGTGCCCGCCGCGACGAGGAGTCGTCTCGCGCCAAGGAGCGGGTGTTTTCGTTCCGCTCGCGCGCTCATCGCTGGGACCCGCGCAACCAGCGCCCGGAGCTGTGGCGCCTTTACAACGGCCGCATCGCCGAAGGCGAGAGCGTTCGCGTGTTTCCCCTATCCGATTGGACCGAGGTGGACGTCTGGCAGTATATTGCCGCGGAGAACATACCCGTGGTGCCGCTATACTTTGCGGCGGACCGTCAGGTGGTGATGCGTGGAGACAAGCTCATCATGGTCGACGACGACAGGCTGCCGCTCGCACCGGGCGAGCGGCCGATGACGCGAAAGGTCCGCTTCCGCACGCTCGGCTGTTATCCGCTGACGGCGGCCCTCGAATCCGACGCCGCCGACGTGGATGCGATCATACGCGAGACGGCGGCGGCCCGGTCCTCTGAACGGCAGGGGCGCCTGATCGACCACGACGAGGAAGGTTCGATGGAGCGCAAGAAGCGCGAGGGGTATTTCTGATGAGCGTTCTGGCACGACCCGACACCGGCGACCTTTCCGGCCAGGCGGCCGACCGCGGCATGCTGCGGTTCATTACCTGCGGCAGCGTGGACGACGGCAAGAGCACGCTGATCGGGCGGCTGTTGTACGACTCCAAGCTGATCATGGACGACCAGTTGGCGCGCCTGGAAACCGACAGCATGAGGGTCGGGACTACGGGCGGCGGCATCGATTTCGCCCTGCTCGTCGATGGTTTGCAGGCGGAACGCGAACAGGGCATAACCATCGACGTCGCCTATCGTTTCTTCGCCACCCCCCGCCGCAAGTTCGTGGTCGCGGACACCCCGGGGCACGAACAATACACCCGCAACATGGCCACCGGAGCGTCGACGGCCCAACTCGCTGTCATTCTGGTGGACGCGCGCAAGGGCATTCTGACCCAGACCCGGCGACACGCCACGATCGTTGCGCGGTTTGGAATCCGCCACGTCGTATTGGCTGTGAACAAGATGGACTTGGTGTCCTTCGACCAGACTCGGTACGAACGGATCGCCGAGGAATTCGCAGCTTTCGCGAACCAACTGGGGATCCCGCACGTCCAGTGCATCCCGGTCTCGGCCTTGCTCGGCGACAACCTGGTCGAGCCGTCCGCGAACATGTCCTGGTACCAGGGCCCCACCCTTCTGCAGCATCTCGAAACCGTTGAAGTCGCCGCCGACGACGCGAGCGATCCATTCCGGTTCCGGGTGCAATGGGTGAACCGGCCCAACCAGGATTTCCGCGGTTACTCGGGCACCGTTCTCGGCGGCCGGGTACGGCCGGGTGAGCCGGTCGTGGTATTGCCGTCGATGCGCGAAAGCCGGGTGGCGCGCATCGTCACCATGGACGGAGATTTGAGCGAAGCGGTCCGCGGCGACTCCGTCACCCTGGTACTCGCCGACGAACTCGACCTTTCGGCCGGGGACGTGATCGCCGCCGCCGACCGGCCAGCCCAGGTCACCGACCAGTTCGCCGCGCACCTGCTGTGGATGACTCCCGATGCGATGCTGCCGGGCCGCAAGTACCTTCTGCGCGTGGGCGGGGTCACACTGCCGGGCGAGGTCACCGAGCTGAAATACAAGATCAACGTGAATACGCTCGAGCACACCGCCGGCAAGACCCTCGAACTCAATGAGCTTGGATTTGCCAATCTGGCGGTCGACCACCCGATCACCTTCGATGCTTATGACGAGAACCGTGACATGGGCGGCTTCATCGTCATCGACCGCTTCACGAACGCTACCGTCGGCGCCGGCATGATCGCCTTCGGGCTGCGGCGCGCCACCAATCTGGCATGGCACGCGCTGGACGTCGACAAGGCGGCACGGGCCCGGTCGCTTGGGCAAAAGCCGTGCGTTCTTTGGTTCACCGGGTTGTCCGGCTCGGGCAAATCCACAGTTGCCAATCTCGTCGAAAAGCGTCTGCACGCGCTCGGACACCACACCTATCTGCTCGACGGCGACAACGTGCGCCATGGGCTGAACAAGGACCTCGGCTTCACCCAGGCCGACCGCGTCGAGAACATCCGGCGGATCGCGGAGGTGGCCAAGCTGTTCGTCGACGCGGGCTTGATCGTGATGGCCGCGTTCATCTCGCCCTTCCGGGCCGAGCGGCGCATGGCACGGGCCCTGCTGGAGCCCGGCGAATTCATCGAAATCTTCGTCGACGCGCCGCTTGCCGAATGCGAGCGGCGGGACCCGAAGGGGCTTTACCAGAAGGCGCGTGCCGGGAAGATCCTCAACTTCACGGGCATCGACAGCCCCTACGAGCCTCCGGAAGCCGCCGAAATGCTTCTCGACACCGCCACGTCGGCGCCCGAGGCGGCGGCCGACCGCGTCGTCGCCATGTTGCGCGACGCGGGATATCTCGACCGATGAACGGTTAGGCCTGGTTGGCCAGACGGATGGTCGGGGCCGCTCGGCCGTCGCGCCCGACGTCAGAGCGTGGTGCGAAGGACTGAACCCCAAGCTTGGCAAGATATTCGGGAACCGCGGCGCGCAACAGGGCCAGTGCCTCGGGCACGTCCTCGCGCGATGCCGCTCGCTCGAATTCCCGTAGCAGGGGTTCCAACTCGGACCAGGAAAGGAAACTCTCCTGCGCCTTCAGAATGCGAGGGTGCGGCGTCTGGTCGACATCCGTCCCGATCAAGAGCTCTTCGAACAGCTTTTCGCCCGGTCGCAGTCCGGTGATTACGATGGGAATCTCTCCGTCGGGATTGTGTTCGTCCCTGACCGTGAAGCCGCTCAGATGAATGAGGCGCCTGGCCAGTTCGTAGATATGGACGGGCTCGCCCATGTCGAGAACAAATACCTCACCCCCGCGGGCGAGCGCACCGGCCTGAAGAACCAGCCCCACGGCCTCGGGGATGGTCATGAAATAGCGCACGATATTGCGATGCGTGACCGTGACCGGTCCACCTTCCGCAATCTGGCGCCGGAACCTCGGCACGACGGATCCGGCCGAGTTGAGTACGTTGCCAAACCGAACCATCGTGAAAACCGTGGCCGAGCCCTGGGCCGACAGCGCCTGCAATATCGTTTCGGCCAAGCGTTTGGTGGCGCCCATCACGTTGGTCGGGCGCACGGCCTTGTCGGTGGAGATAAGGACAAATTTCTCGACGCCCGCGTTCATAGCTGCCTGTGCCGTGCGTAGCGTGCCGATCGCGTTGTTGACGATACCACGCAGCGGGTTGGCCTCGACGATCGGGACATGCTTGTAAGCGGCCGCGTGATAGACCGTATCGATCTCGTAGCGGCGCATCGCGTCCAACATGGAAGCCGCATCGCAGACCGACCCGAGCACGAACCGCATATCCACGCCCCCGGCGACGGCGCCGTTCTTTTCGCTCAATTCGGTCTCGATCTGATAGAGGGCGAATTCCCCGTGATCCAACACGACGAGACGCTTTGGCCCCAGGGTGACGATCTGCCGCGCCAGTTCCGATCCAATGGACCCGCCCCCGCCGGTCACCAGCACGCTCTTTCCGCGGACATCCCTGTCAAGAAGGTCGGGCAGCGGCCGGACTGGATCCCGCCACAGCAACTCCTCGACTGATACGTCTCGGGTTTGCGCGATGCTGGTGCCACCGAGGATCTCCTTCAGCGGAGGAACGGTCTGAACCTGCACGGGCATCCTTGCGAGCCGCACGATCAGTTGCTGCCTACGTGACATCGGCGCGGACGGCATCGCCAGCAACAGCCGGCGCACACCCTTGTCCTGGATCAATCCTTCGAGCTTGGTTGGACTATGGATCGTGATTCCGTCGATTTGCCTCCCGTGCAATGCCGGGTTGTCGTCGAAAAACGCGATGACCCGATACTCGGGATTGGACCGCAGGCTGTTGTACAGACTCGCCCCGGCGTGACCGGCACCAAATATAGCCACCTTCTCGACCGTTCTTTGGCGGCGCATGGCGGCGCGCAACAGCCAATGCACCAGAAGCCGGCCGGCCCCCGTGGTCAGAAGCATCCCGCCCCACCAGATGGCCAGCAGAGAGAACGGGAACCTGGGCGATGCAAGGTTGATCGCGACGAGCAGCAGCAGAACGGCCGCCAGCGATACCGCCTTCATGGCGATGGCGAGTATGGACATGCCGCCGTGCCGAAGCACGTGCCTGTACAAACCCAATCGCAGGAATACGGGAATGGTGATCAGGCAACCCGCCGGCACCAGCCACAAGGCATCTGCGAACAGATGGTCCGGCCACAACCGGCCGGACCGCGCAGCCGCGGCAAGGTAGATATTGAAAATCAGAAAGATGACGTCGGAAAGAACGAAAAGAACTATTTTCTGATTGCGGGAAAGCTGCGCCATCCGGCCAACGAAACAGGAAATCCTCGTCACTGGCATTCCCAACCCCACCGCATGAACGTCACCTGTTTCGGCGTTCGTCCCGCTCCGCCCCAATATTTAGAATACACTGTATCGTAGGAACGCTTAAATACATTCTATTCGAAGATCCGGTTCCAGCTTTCCTTGATCAACCTGCTGTTACCCGCCTCCGTGACGCCGTAGAGGCGGTTGCCGATCGCCAATCGTTGGCCGCCGTCACGGGTAAGCGAGTGCAGCACGATCGAACCGACCGAAGTGGTCGGATAGGGCAGGAACATATCGAGGGGGATGCTGATGAACACCCCCTTGTCGAAGCTCCCCTCGCCGAATTTTTCGAAGGGCACGTTGGTCAGCGTTGCGAAGGCCCCGACCTCGACCCCGGTCGGGAACCTGCGCGACAATTCGAAAGTGGCGCCCCAGTCGCCGGCCAGGTAGCGGCCCGCATGGACCGCCGCGTTCAAGTCGTAAAACGGTAACGCGTAATAGGCGCTCAGGTGGCCCGTGGTGACCTCGTAGTCCCGGAAGTCCAGCATCTGATTGTAGTCACGCTGCCTGACGTGATTCAGTTCCAGCCCCAAAGCCCATCGGCGACCTTGCGGCCGATAGAGCACCTCGCCGCCGATGCCCCCGAACATCGGCTCGAACAATCCTCCAGAAACACGTCCGTACCAATCCGGCGCCAAATTGAAGAGATAATCGGCTTGAAGCCGCTCGAGGCTTTCGCTCCCTTCCTTGAGATACTTGGCGATGTCGGTCCGCACGTGCGGAAGGTCGCTCGCAGGCGCTGCCTTGATCTCGTCCAGGTTGCCGTAGACAGATTTCCCGAGCGTGCCGGTGACGCTGAAACCGCGGAACAATTCGACATGCCCCGACAACGCGGCCCACAACTGGTATCGGAACGCGTCCGCCGGATCCATGAATTGTTGCCTGAGCTTGGGTTCCAGGCCCCAGGTGAACCGCGGGTAGGTGCCGGCATCGACGAAGGAGGGCGGCAAACTTCCTTCGGGCGACAGGATCATGGTGTGCATCCAGGTCTCTTCCGGGCTGCCGCTGTACGAGGCGGCCCGTTCGACGTCACCGCGGAAGAGAGCCACCCGCGATACCTCGAGCCCCCCTGTCCAAACAGCGATAGTGAAGCGCTCGACCGTCGGCGGCAGAACGGTGGCCATGACCCGCGCGACCCGCCCGATGAGCTTGGTCAGATGCCGATAGCGTTCGTGGGCCACGATGGCGGTCGCCTCCCGCGTCCGGACTTCGGCGGCCAGCGGCGGAAGGCGCGCCTCACGCAACGCGGCGATAAGGGCGAGGGCTGCCTGCTCATCGGCGCGGTCCGCCTCGTGGCGCGGTGGCGCGGCAGGCTGCGAGGCGCCAGAAGCAGCCCGCGCTTCCGCTCGAACCGTGCCGATAGGGCGGGGCCCCGACTGCTCGACCCGTGGCTTGACGGCTGGCGGCGGCTGATCGATGACGATCGGCATGGGCTTCTTGCCAAGGTTGAGGCCCACGAGCCCCCTCAGCATCACCGTATTGCCGTTCTCGAAGCTAACCCCCAGATCCGCCCAGTCCGAAATGCGATAGCTGGCGCCCACATTGAGGCGGCTTTCCAACCTGAACTCAGGATTGTTCCGTTCCAGCGGCATGTCGTCGCCGCTCAACTCCAGCTTGAGGCTCAGCCCGTCGATGGGCGTGTGGTATTCAATCCCACCGAAGATGGCGATGTCGCGGCCCTGAAACCAATCGAGCGACAGCAGTCCCCCGCCACCACCCGAATCGCTCCGACGGTCGAAGCGTTTGGAGAGCAACGACAAGGGATTGTCGAGGTCCCCACGGGAACCGAGGCGCCCCCACCCCACGCCAAACGTGAAATCAAGATCGAACCAGCGCTTGCTGGCGACCAAATATTCGCCAGAGTAGTGCCCGGTTCCCATGAAGTCCTGAAAGCCGACCGCCACCTGAGGCAGCAGGTCGCCTTCCGGCCACAGCAATATCTTGGCGTCGACGCTGCGGTCGCGGTCGGCCAGGGTGCTGGACGTGCCACTGTTGAAATCGCCGTAGCGGGCCGTCACTTCCAGCCACGGCAGCGCCTGGAAGTTGACCATGAAGCGCGTCCAGGGGAAGCCGTGGAAATACCCGACCGACAGGTCTCCGTCGTCGTGAAAGCGGGCGGTGCGCGTCTGCATCAAGCCGACCCCGCCGTAGTCCGACGCGGTCGGCTCCAGCCGCGACTGCGCGGCGGCGGCGTCCGCAAGACCGGAGGTTCCGATTAAGGCAGCCAATGCGACTGCGCACACCCAACGCGGCGTCACCTCCGCTCCCACGCCCCGTCCTTCACGCCGTCATCGCCATCGCCCCCCAGTCACCGGGTTCCGATGACGGCGAGGGAGGCGGCGGAGATCGCCAGTTTGGA
>JACFNC010000022.1 GCA_019455065.1 Rhodospirillales bacterium | reverse complement strand
CGTCGCCCCCCGCCGCTCCTTCCCCCGCCGCGGCCCCGCCGCCGCCCGCCGCCGTTGCCGCCGCCGCATCCCCGGTGAAGGCCGCGGCCCCGCCGCCGGCCGGCGCCTTCCGCGCCCATCTGGCCTCGTTCCCCGCCCGCGCCGCGGCCGAGGACGAGTGGAAGCGGGTGCAGAAATTGGCGGGGGATCTCGTGGCCGGCCTGGCGCCGACCTACGAGGAGGTGGACGTGCCCGGCAAGGGCCGGTTCGTCCGCCTCTATACCGGAGGCTTCGCCGACAAGGGGCAGGCCAAGGCGTTCTGCGACCGGCTCCTTCCGCGCAAGATCAAGTGCCTGCCCGCCGCCCGCTGAGGCGCGGGCGTCAACCGTAGAGCCAGGAACACACCGCCACCGCCGCCGCCACGGCGGCGGCGTCGGCGATCAGGCCGGCGGCCAGGGCGTGGCGCACGCGCCGGATCTGCACCGCTCCGAAATACACCGCGATGACGTAGAAGGTGGTCTCGGTCGAGCCGTAGATGGTGCTCGCCAGATAGCCGAGATAGCTGTCCGGCCCCACCGCCGGATCGCGCAGCAGCTCGGCCAGCAGGCCGTAGGCGCCCGATCCCGACAGCGAGCGCATCACCGCCATCACCAGCCCCTCGGCGGGCAGCCCGACGGCCGCCGTCACCCCGCCCACCGGCCCCACGAGCAAATCGAGCGCGCCGCTGCCGCGCAGCATGCCGATGGCGACCAGGATGGCGACCAGATAGGGAATGATGCGCACCGCCACCGTGAAGCCGTCGCGCGCGCCCTCGACGAACACCTCGTAGACGGCCACGCCCCGCACCCAGCCGAACAGCAGCAGGCCGGCGATCAGCCCGGGGATGATCCACGGCGAGACGGCGCGGCCGTACAGCACCATCAGCGGGATGGCCGCCAGCAGGCCGGCCACCAGCAGGGCCGACACCCACACCGGATAGGCCGCGCCGATGGCCGGCATCGCCTCGCCGACGGGGGCCGGGGTTTCCGGCACGTGATGCTCGTCGGGCGCGGCCTCGGTTGCCGCGTCCGCCACCGAGGCCGGCCGGACGCGCTGCAGCAGACGCGCCGCGGCCACGGCGACGACCGCCGACACGGCGGTGGCGAACAGGGTGGTGGCGACGATGCCGGCGGCGTCCGCCGAACCCGACGCCGCGCGCAGGGCGATCACCTTGGTCGGCAGCAGCGTCACCCCGGCGGTGTTGATGGCCAGGAACAGCGCCATGGCGTCGGTTGCCACCCCCTTGCGCGGGTTGAGGCGGTCGAGTTCCTGCATGGCGCGGATGCCGAACGGCGTTGCCGCGTTGCCCATGCCCAGCATGTTGGCCGACAGGTTGAGGATCATCGCCCCCATCGCCGGGTGGTCGGGCGGCACCTCGGGGAACAGCCGTCGCATCAGCGGCCCGAGGGCGCGGGCGAGGATGGCCAGCAGGCCGCCGGCCTCGCCCACCTTCATCAGCCCGAGGAACAGGGCCATCACCCCGATCAGGCCGATGGCCAGCGGCACCGCCGCCTCGGCGCCGGCCAGGGCGGCGTCGGCCAGGGCCTGCATCGGCGCCGTGCCCTCGCCCGGCCACGCGACCTGCCGCCAGCCGGCCACGGCGAAGGCGACGGAGACCAGGGTAACGAATACGGCGTTCACCGCCGCGGGCCCTCAGAACTCGACGATGCCCGACAGCACCATGACGCCGAGCCCGGTGACGCCGTAGAAGGCCACCGAGGCGACAAAGAGGAACAGCAGGTTGCCCAGCGTGGCGAGGGGGTGCAACCGGCGCTCACGGTACACCCGCTCCGGACCTCGCCGTTCCGCCCCGGCGGTGGCGGCGACGAACAGGGTTCGGCCGAGCAAGCGCAGGTGGAAGCGGACGTTGACCGGATAACCCCGCCAGGCGAGGCTGTCGGCGATGTCCGCCAGGGCTTCGCGCTGGCGCGCGGTAAAGCCCTCTGCGACCGGCTTCGGCAGCCGGGCCAGCAGCCCTTGCAGGCGTATCTCGCGCAGCGTGCTCTCGCCCGACACCCCGGCGCTCCCCTTGCGTGACCCACCTCGGCATCGACTTTAGCGCCTGCGGTCCGGGGTTGCCAAATGGTTAAAGCCCGCCGCCGCCCATCCATTGGCCCAGAAACTGGAGAACCAGTAGGACCACCGCCACGGCGGCCGCGAGAAGCGTGCCCATGGCGGCCAGGAAAAGCAGGTTGGGGGCGCTCAGGAAAGGGTTCATGTGGCGCTCGACGGTCGCGCGGTCGCCGCTGCGCCGGTCGGCGCCGGCCAGGATGGTGACGAAGAAGCGGTGCGCGAGGAAGGGCAGGCTGAGCCGGATGTTCACGGGGTAGCGCTGCCACGAGGGGGCGTGCGACGCCTCCCACAAAGCGGCCCGCTGTTCCGGAGTGAACGACTCGACCACGTCTGGCGGCAACTGGGCCAACAGCGAAGTCTCGATTAGCTTCCCCGGCCGGCCGTCGTCCATCGTTCTTGCCTCCCGCGCATGTCCCCCCACTTTAGCCTCGGAAGGCCGCGGCCGCCAGTCGCTCTACCACCCTCATCATGGCCGCCGCGACCATCCGCCGCGCTTGCAATCGTTACGCACGGCGTTAGCCTTGCGGGTGTCATCGCTTTCGGGGAACAGCGCCATGACCCAACGGGTGGATTTGCGCAAGTCGGAACTTCTCGGCCGGCTGACCCGGCTGGTCGGCGAGCGTGTCGAGCGTGACAAGGCGGCGATGGCCGAGACGCTGATGCGCGAGTTCTACGCCAACGTGGCGCCCGAGGACATCGTCCACCGCGATCCCGAAAGCCTCTACGGCGCCGCCATGGCGCTGCTGTCACTGGCCCGCCGGCGCGTGCCGGGAACCCCTCGGCTGCGCCTCTACAACCCCAATCCGCAGGAACATGGCTGGCAGTCCGAGCATACGGTCGTCGAGATCGTCAATGACGACATGCCGTTTCTGGTCGACTCGGTGACCGCCGCCTTGCACCAGATGGACATCGCGGTGCACCTCGTCATCCATCCCATCGTCGGCGTGGTGCGCGACGCCGAGGGCGACCTGCAAGACCTCGTCGATCCGGCGCGCGAGGGCGCGACCCTGGAATCGCTGATGCATGTCGAGATCGACCGGCAGTCCGACGCCGGGGCCGAAGGCCGCGTTGTCGAACGCATCGAAACGGTTCTGGCCGACGTCCGGGCCGCGGTCGAAGACTGGCAGGCCATGCGCGACCGGGCGATGGCCATTCTCGCCGGCCTGGAGACGCCGCCGCCCGGCCTCACGGGCGAGGAGGCGGCCGAGGTGCGCGACTTCCTGCGGTGGCTTAATGACGATCATTTCACGTTCCTCGGCTATCGCAGCCTCACCTTCGCCGGCCAGCAAGGCATCGCCGTCGACGGCGACAGCGGGCTCGGCATCCTGCGCTCGCCCGATGTTCGGGTGTTCGACGAGTGGCGTGACCTTGGCGCCATGCCGCCCGAAATCCAGGACTTCCTGCGCCAGCCCAATCTCCTGCTGATTACCAAGGCCGACCGCGCGGCCACGGTCCATCGGCCGGTGCCGATGGAGATCATCGTCGTCAAGCGCTTCGACGAGGGCGGCGCGGTGGCGGGCATGCACGCCTTCGTCGGCCTGTTCGCGTCGGTGGCCTATACCCGCAGCCCGAAGATGATTCCGGTGCTGCGCCGCAAGGTGGCGAACGTCATCCGCCGCGCCGGCTTCCGGCCGTCGAGTCACGACGGCAAGGCACTGCTGAGCATCCTCGAGACCTATCCCCGCGACGAGCTGTTCCAGATCGGCGAGGATGAGCTCTTCGACACCGCGCTTGGCATTCTGCGGCTTCAGGAGCGCCAGCGCATCGCCCTGTTCGTGCGCAAGGACGAATTCGAGCGCTTCGTCTCCTGCCTCGTCTACGTGCCCCGCGACCGCTATGACACCAGTCTGCGGCTGGCGGTGCAGGGCATTCTCGAACAGGCCTTCGACGGCCGGGTGGCAAACTATTACACCCAGGTCGGGGACTCGCCGCTGGCGCGCCTGCATTTCATCGTCCGCACCGCCCCGGGGCGGGTGCCCGAGATCGCCATTGCCGACATCGAGGCGCGCCTCGCCGAGGCCGCGCGCTCCTGGGCCGACCGTCTCCAGGAGGCCCTGGTCGCGGCCCACGGCGAGGACAGGGGACTGGCGCTGTTCCGGCGTTTCGGCAAGGGCTTTCCCGGCTTCTACGCCGACCGTCACAGCCCGCAGGTGGCGGTTTACGACATCGACCGCCTGGCCGAGGTGACGACCGGCGGGGACTTGGCCATGAACCTCTATCGTCCGGTCGAGGGGGCGGAGGACGAGGCGCGGCTCAAGATCTATCACTTCGATCGCCCGGTGATCCTGTCGGACGTGCTGCCGGTTCTGGAGAACATGGGATTCCGGGTCGTCGGCGAGGTTCCCTACCAGGTGCGCATCGAGGATGACGGGGCGGCCTGGATTCACGACTTCGGCATGCAGACGCGCACCGGCGCCCCCGCCGACATCACGGCGCTGCGCGAGCGCTTCCAGGAGGCGTTCCTGCGCGTCTGGCACGGCGAGGCCGAGGACGACGGCTTCAATCGCCTGGTGTTGCTGGCCGGCCTTGGCTGGCGTGACGTGATGGTGCTCCGGGCCTATGCCAAATACCTCCGGCAGACCGGAACCATGTTCAGCCAGAGCTACATGGAGCAGGTCTGCGCCGACAACCCCGCGGTCGTCGAATTGCTCGTCCGGCTCTTCCACGCCCAGTTCGACCCGCGCGCCGAACGCGATGCCGAGGCCGCCGCCCTAATCGCCATCGACAAGGCCCTGGATGCCGTGGCCAGCGCCGACGACGACCGCATCCTGCGGCGATTCCTCAACCTCATCGTCGCCACCCTGCGCACCAATTTCTTCCAGACCGACGCCGAGGGAGGCTTCAAGCCCTATCTGTCGCTGAAACTCGACAGCCGCGCCATCGAGGATCTTCCCCTGCCCACGCCGTGGGTCGAGACGTTCGTCTACTCGCCCCGCGTCGAGGCCGTGCATCTGCGCGGCGGGCGGGTCGCGCGTGGCGGCATCCGCTGGTCCGACCGCCGCGAGGACTTCCGCACCGAGGTCCTGGGGCTGATGAAGGCCCAGATGGTGAAGAACGCGGTGATCATCCCGGTCGGCGCGAAGGGCGGCTTCGTCGTCAAGCGGCCGCCCGCCGACGGCGGGCGCGAGGCGCTGCTGGCCGAAGGGGTCGAATGCTACCGCATGATGATGCGCGGGCTGCTCGACATCACCGACAATCTGCGCGCCGGCGCGATGATGCCGCCGCCCGATGTGGTGCGCCGCGACGAGGACGATCCCTATCTGGTGGTGGCCGCCGACAAGGGCACCGCGAGTTTTTCGGACATCGCCAACGCGGTATCGCTCGACTACGGCTTCTGGTTGGGGGACGCCTTTGCCTCGGGCGGCAGCCAGGGCTACGACCACAAGGCGATGGGCATCACCGCGCGCGGGGCTTGGGAGGCGGTCAAGCGCCACTTCCGCGAGATCGGGCGCGACGTCCAGGCCGAGGACTTCACCGTGGTCGGGGTCGGCGACATGTCGGGCGACGTGTTCGGCAACGGCATGCTGCAGTCGCCGCACATCCGGCTCGTCGGCGCCTTCAACCATCTTCACATTTTCGTCGATCCCGACCCAGATCCCGAGATTTCGTTCGGCGAACGCAGGCGCCTGTTCGGGCTGCCCCGCTCGCAGTGGTCCGACTACGATCCGGCGCTGCTGTCCAAGGGGGGCGGCGTGTACCGGCGCGACGCCAAATCGATCGCCCTCAGCCCCGAGGCGCGGGCCCGTTTCGGCATCGCCCAGGAGACGGTCAAGCCGCACGAACTCGTCCGCGCCCTGCTGCGCGCCGAGGTCGACCTGTTATGGTTCGGGGGCATCGGCACCTACGTCAAGGCCGCCGACGAGACCCAGGCGGCGGTGGGCGACCGCGCCAACGACCTGCTGCGCGTCGATGCCGCGCAACTCCGCTGCCGGGTGGTGGGCGAGGGCGCCAACCTCGCCGTCACCCAGCTCGGGCGCATCGAGTACGCCCTCGCCGGCGGCCGCATCAACAGCGACGCCATCGACAACTCGGCCGGCGTCGACACCTCGGACCACGAGGTCAACATCAAGATCCTGCTCGACGCCAAGGTCGCCGACGGCGACATGACGACCAAGCAGCGCAACGAGTTGCTGACCGCGATGACCGATGAGGTCGCGGCCCTGGTTCTGCGCGACAACTACCTGCAGACCCAGGCGATAACGCTGATCGAGGCGCAGGCGCCGAGCATGCTCGACCATCACGACCGCTTGATGCGACTTCTTGAAAAGACCGGCGGACTGAACCGGAGCGTCGAATACCTGCCCGACGACGAGGCGCTGGCCGAGCGGGCCGCCGCCAAGCGCGGCCTCACCCGCCCCGAGATCGCCGTCCTTCTCGCCTACGGCAAGATCTGGCTCTACGATCACCTGCTCAACAGCGACCTGCCCGACCATCCCTTCCTGGTCGAGGAGCTGGTGCGCTACTTCCCCTCCGCCCTGCAGGGCGAGGCAGCCGGCATGGCCGCGCATCGCCTGCGCCGCGAAATCGTCGCCACCCAGACCACGAACAGCATGATCAACCGCGTCGGCGGAACCTTCGTCAGCGAGCTGGCGGAACGGGCCGGGGCGTCGCCGGTCGACGTGGCCCGCGCCTATCTGGTGGTGCGCGACGCCTTCGGGCTGCGCGAACTGTGGCAGGCGGTCGAGGTCCTCGACAACCAGGTGCCGGCGGCGGTGCAGACGGCCATGCTGATGGAGGCCAACCGCCTGGTCTTCCGCTGCACCCTGTGGCTGCTGCGATACGGGCCGCGTCCCCTCGACATCGGCACGGCGCGGGCGGAGCTCGAACCGCAAGTCGCCGCATTGCGTGACGGCCTCGACCGCGTGGTCCCGCCCGATACGGCCGCCATCGTCACCGCGCACGCCGCCGAGATGCAGGCCCAGGGCGTGCCCGAGGATCTGGCGCGGCGCGTCGCCCGCACCATCGTTCTCGCCGCCGCCAACGACATCGCCCGCATCGGCGCCCGCACCGGGCTCGCCGTCGAACCGGCCGCCAAGCTTTATTTCGACGTCGGCGCGCGGTTCGGGCTGGGATGGTTACGGACCGCCGCCGACCGCGTCGGCGTCGCCGCCGGCAACGGGCACTGGCTGAAGATGGCGGTGGGCGCGGTCATCGATGACCTGCACGCGCTGCAGCGCGAGCTCACGATCCGCATCGCCCAGGCCGACGGCGGTGCCGACGACGCGCAGACGGCCATCGCCGGCTGGATCGAGGCCAACCGTCCGGCGGTCGAGCGCACCGATCAGCTGCTTGCCGAGCTGCGCGCCGTCGGCACCGCCGATCTCGCGATTCTCACCGTCGCCAACCGGCAGCTGCGCAGTCTGGCCGATGCCTGAAGGCCCTTGAGGGCGGTCCGCGCAGGCCTTAGCCTCGTCGGCAGCGATTTCGGGCCGCGGGGGGCGCCATGACCGGCCATGCTTCGACCGTCGACCGCCGCGGCCTGTGGGCGTGGGCCGCCTTCGACTGGGCCAATTCCGGCTTTCCCACGGTCATCACCACCTTCGTCTTCGGCGCCTATTTCACCAAGGCGGTGGCGCCCACGCCCGAGCTCGGCACCGCGCTGTGGGGGCAGGCGATGGCCATGGCGGGGCTGATCGTCGCCCTCGCCAGCCCCGTTCTCGGCGCCGCCGCCGACCAGGGGGGGCGGCGAAAGCCGTGGCTCGGCGCCTTCACCGCGCTGTGCGTGGCCTGCACCGCGGGGCTGTGGTTCGTCGTGCCCGACCCGGCGGCGGTGCCGCTGGCCCTGGCCCTGGTGGTCGTCGCCTCGGTGGGGGCGGAACTCGGCAACGTCTTCTACAACGCCATGCTGCCCGACCTCGCCGACCGCGACCACTACGGCCGCTGGTCGGGCTGGGGCTGGGGCATCGGCTATGCCGGGGGGCTGACCTGCCTCGCCATCTCGCTGTTCGTGTTCGTCCAGGCCAAGCCGCCGCCCTTCGGCCTTGACCCCGATCAGGCCGAGCATGTCCGCGCCACCTCGCTGCTGGTCGCCGCGTGGTTCGCCCTGTTCGCCCTGCCCCTGTTCCTGTTCACGCCCGACCGCGCGCCCTCCGGCCTGCCGTTCCGCCTCGTCGTCGCCAACGGACTGCGCGCCCTCGCCGCCACCTTGGCCAACATCCGGCGCTACCGCACCATCATGCACTTCCTGCTGGCGCGCATGCTGTTCATCGATGGCCTCAACACCCTGTTCGCCTTCGGCGGCATCTACGCCGCCGGCACCTTCGGCATGAGTTTGGCCGAGGTCATTCAGTTCGGAATCGCAATGAACGTCACCGCCGGGCTGGGGGCGGCGGCCTTCGGCTGGGTCGACGACCGCATCGGCGCCAAGCCGACCATCGTGATTGCTCTCGTAGGGCTGATCGTCTTCGGCTCGGCCCTGCTTGTGGTCGAGAGCCGGCTGTGGTTCTGGCTGCTCGGTCTGCCGCTCGGCCTGTTCGTCGGCCCGGCGCAGTCGGCCAGCCGCTCGCTGATGGCGCATCTGGCGCCCGAGGCGCTGCGCACCGAGATGTTCGGGCTGTTCGCCCTGTCCGGCAAGATCACCGCCTTTCTCGGCCCGGCGGTGCTGGGCTGGGTCACCCTGGCCGCCGACAGCCAGCGCGCCGGCATGGCCACGATCATCGCCTTCCTGCTGGCCGGCCTGCTGCTGCTGCTGCCGGTAAAGGTGCCGGGCCGCGGCAAGTGACTCGGTGAATTTTTCTGGCGCTCCTGGTGCCTTGGTGGTCGACCTTTTTCCAACCTAATGCCGGAAGTGGCGCATGCCGCTGAACACCATGGCCAAGCCCTTCTCGTCGGCGGCGGCGATGACCTCGGCGTCGCGCATCGAACCGCCCGGCTGGATGACCGCTGTGGCGCCGGCCTCGGCGGCGGCCAGCAGGCCGTCGGGGAAGGGGAAGAATGCGTCGGAGGCGACCACCGAGCCGATGGTGCCGGGCCGCGGCAGGCCCGCCGCCTTGGCCGCCTCGGCCGACTTCCACGAGGCGATGCGCGAGGAGTCGACGCGGCTCATCTGCCCGGCGCCGACGCCCACCGTGGCGCCGTCCTTGACGTAGACGATGGCGTTGGACTTGACGTGCTTGCAGACCCGGAAGGCGAACAGCATGTCCTCCAGCTCGCGCTGGCTCGGCGCCCGCTTGGTGACGACCTTGAGGTCGGCCATCGCCACGCGGCCGGCGTCGCGGCTCTGCAGCAGGAAGCCGCCGGCCAGCGACTTCAGGGTCATGCCGGGGGCCGCCGGGTCGGGCATGCCGCCGGTGGTCAGCAGGCGCAGGTTCTTCTTGGCGGCGAAGATGGCCAGGGCGTCGTCGTCGACCTCGGGCGCGATCACCACCTCGGTGAAGATCTTCACCATCTCCTCGGCGGCGGCGCCGTCGAGGCGGCGGTTGACCGCGATGATGCCGCCGAAGGCGCTGACCGGGTCGCAGGCCAGGGCGCGCAGATAGGCGTCTTTGAGGCTGCCGCCGGCCGCCACCCCGCAAGGGTTGGCGTGCTTGATGATGGCCACCGCCGGCTGGTCGAACTCGGCCGCCAGCTCGAAGGCGGCATCGGTGTCGTTGAGGTTGTTGTAGGACAGCTCCTTGCCCTGGTGCTGAACCGCCGTCGCCACGCCCCGCCGGGGCGCCCCGCCGACGTAGAAGGCGGCTTGCTGATGCGGGTTCTCGCCGTAGCGCAGGGACTGCTTGAGCTCGGCGCCGACCGCGATGCGGCGGGGGAAGGGCTCGCCCAGGCGTTCGGCGAACCACCCCGAGATGGCGGCGTCGTAGGCGCCGGTGCGCGCATAGGCCGCGGCCGCCAGCCGGCGGCGCAGATCGATGCTGGTGGCCCCGGCATTCGCCTTCATGTCGTCGAGAACGCCTGCGTAGTCGGCGGGGTCGACGACCACCGTGACGGAGTCGTGGTTCTTGGCGGCGGCGCGGATCAGGGCCGGACCGCCGATGTCGATGTTCTCGATGCAGGTCTCGAAATCGGCGCCCTTGGCGACCGTCGCCTCGAAGGGATAGAGGTTGACGACCACCAGGTCGATCGGGTCGATGCCGTGCGCGGCCATCGCCGCCTCGTGCTCGGCGTTGCCGCGGATGCCCAGGATGCCGCCGTGAATCGCCGGATGCAGGGTCTTGACGCGACCGTCCAGCATCTCCGGAAAGCCGGTGTGTTCGGCAACCTCCTTGACGGCCAGGCCGGCGTCGCGCATGGCCTTCGCCGAGCCGCCGGTCGACAGCAGTTCGACGCCGTGGCCCGCCAGGGCGCGGGCGAAGTCGATCAGGCCGGTCTTGTCGGATACCGAGACGAGGGCGCGGCGAATCGGGCGGGAGGCTGCGGGCATGGCTGTTCTCTCTGCTGTGCGATCGGAATCATGGTGCGGTGACCGGCGCGGCGGCGTCGTTGGCCGGGCCGGGTGGCTGGTATTCGGGAACGAGGCGGCGCAGCACGGCCAGGGCGGCGGCCTCGTCGCCCGCCTTGCCGGCCGCCATCAGATCGTCGAAGGCGTCCGCGAGGAAGCCGGCGTCCACCGGCCGCGGGGCGGCGACGAGCAACCCGTCGTGCCGGGTGCGCAGCGGCGGTTCGGCGCCGTGGAAGATCTCCTCGTACAGCTTCTCGCCGGGCCGCAGTCCGGTGAACTCGATGCCGACGTCCTCGACGCGCAGGCCGGCGAGGCGGATCATCTGGCGGGCGAGGTCGGCGATGCGCACCGGCGCGCCCATGTCGAGGACGAAGATCTTGCCCAGCCAGCCGGTGTCGGCGAGGCCGATGGCCGAGGCCTGGAGGACCAGCTCCACCGCCTCGTGGATGGTCATGAAATAGCGCACGACGTCGGGATGGGTCACGGTCAGCGGCCCACCCGCCTTCAACTGGCGCTCGAACAGGGGCACCACCGATCCGGTGGAGCCGAGCACGTTGCCGAAGCGCACGGTGATGAAGCGGGTGCCGCCGGCGGCGCGGGTGGCGAGGTCGAGCGCCTGGCAATAGCTTTCGGCGACCCGCTTGGTGGCGCCCATGACGCTGGTCGGGTTGACGACCTTGTCGGTGGAGATCAGCACCATCGCCTGAACGCCGCTGGCCCGGCAGGCGTCGGCGACGATCCGGGTGCCGACGGCGTTGGTGAGGATGCCCTCCAGGGGGTTCTCCTCGACGATCGGGACGTGTTTCAACGCGGCGGCGTGGAACACCAGATCGGGGCGGACCTCATCGAACAGCGTCCGCACGCGCACCTCGTCGCGGACGTCCGCGATCAGCGAGCGGCGAGCCTGCCGCGGAAAGCGCTCGGCCATCTCGCGGTCGATGGTGTAGAGGGCGAATTCGCTGTTTTCGGTCAGCACCAGTTCGGCGGGGCCGAAATCCGCCACCTGGCGCACCAGTTCCGAGCCGATGCTGCCGCCGGCCCCTGTGACCAGCACGCGCCGCCCCTCGATCATGGTCCGCATGCTGGCGCGGTCGAGATTGGCCTGCGGCCGCCCCAGCAGGTCCTCGAGGCGAATCGGCCGGGGGTCGGGCCGGCCGCCGCGCTGGATCTCGACGGGCCGCGGCATGCGCAGGAGCGTCATGCCCAGCCGGTCGGCGGCGTCGAACAGGGCGCGCAGGTCGCCGCCCTCGCCCACCGCCACCAGATGACGGGGCGGCTCGCCTGCCGCCGCCAGCCGCGAAACCGCGGCGTCCAGGTCCGCGACCGTTCCCAGGACCGCGACCCCCTGGATCTCGCGGCCGACATGCGAGGCATGATCGGAAAGAATCCCGAGCACCCGGTAGGGTCCGGCGACGCCCCGCCGCGCCGCCTGCACGAACAGCGCGGCGGCATCGCGCTGGCCGACCAGCAGCACCGGCTCCCGCGTCTCGTGCCGGATGCGCTGATCGGCGTCGCGGTCCTTGGCCAGGCGGTACAAGACCCGCGGCCCCCCCAGCAGGGCGACCATGGTGAACCAGTTGATGACCAGCACCGAGCGCGGCATCAGTTCCAGACGGGTCAGCAGGAACATCAGCGGCAGGAACACCAGCAGCAGCAACGTGACGGCGCGCACGATCGCGGTGAGATCGGCCAGCGAGGTGAACCGCCACGCCATGCGGTGGAGGCGCTGCCACGGAAAAATGAGTCCGGCGAGCAGCGCGAACAGGGCGAGGATCAGCGCCAGATCGGCGGGCGGAAAAAAGCTCGCTGCCTGCCCGCCGAGCCGCAGATACAGCGACAACAGGAACGAAAGCGGCGCCATCAGCACATCGTGGACGAACACCACGGCGGCGCGCGACAGGGTCAATGGCCCGAGCTTCATCGGAGGTCCAAGGAATGCACGGGCCCTATTTAGCAAATCGGCGCAGGGGTGCCACGGTTTTTTGGCAGGCAGGCCGGATCGAGTTCGCGTTTCAGGCGAAGCGTTGCCGCGGCCGGCGGAATGGTCGATAAAGGACGACCCTCAACGGCGACACCCTGACGACATGGCCATCTTCACTCCGCCGGCGGGCGGCCGGCTCGGAGTCCCCGGATACGACGGCGCTCGGCAGACCCGGGTGCTTGCCGGGGGGTTCCTGCTGCTGGCCCCGGTTGCCGTGTTCGCCAGCAACGGTACGGTGGTGGTGCTCGGGCTCGCCGCCCTGTTGGCGATGCCGGGCCGGCATGCGCTCGCCGCCCGGCTCGCCGGCCTTCCTCCGGCCTTCTCCGGCGGACTGGCCCTGCTGCTGGCCTGGGCCCTGGTCAGCGCCGCCTGGGCGCCGGGGTCGGCGCTCGTTCCGGCGCTGCGGCTGGCGGCGCTGACGGCGGCGGGGCTCCTGGTCCTGGCGGCGGTCGCCGGCCTGTCCGACGAAGCCCGGCGCCGGGTGGGCGGCGCGGCGCTTCTCATGGCCGGTGCGATGCTTGCCCTGCTCGTCGCCGAGTCGCTCGTCGGCGGCCGGCTGTCGCAATACGTCCGGGACTTCCCCGCGCCCACCCTGGACGCGCTCAACCGCGCCTCGGCCATCTTCGCGCCCCTGGTCTGGCCCGCCACCTACGGCCTCGGCGTCCGCTACGGCCGGCGCGTCGCCGGCCTGTTCCTGGCGGCGGCGGCGGGGGTCCTTCTCTACCTGCCGATGTTCGCGAGCTTCGTCGCCCTCGTGGCGGGCGCCCTCGTCCTGGCCGTGGTGCGAACCTTTCCCCGGCGCGGCCCGACGGTGCTGTTGGCGGCTTTCGTGGCCTATGCCCTGGCCGCGCCGGTGATCTCGGGGCAGTTTCTCACCCTCGACATGGTGCGCGACGGGGCGCTGCCGATGTCGTGGAAGCACCGGGTCGGCATCTGGGAGTTCACCTCGAGCCTGATCGCGGAGCATCCCTTGCGCGGCGCGGGGTTCGAGGCGGCCCGCCATATCGGCGCCGGACAGCCCAAGCTCGTCGATTTCCCGTGGGTCGCCATGCCGCTCCATCCCCACAACCTGGTTCTCCAGGTGTGGCTGGAACTCGGCGCGGTCGGTCTCGCCGGAGCGATCCTCATATTGACCGGCGTCGTCACGGCGCTGCGGCGGGCGACCGCCGGCGATCCGGTGCGCCGCGCGTTTCTCGCCGCCAGCCTCGCCACCTTCCTGTTCATCGCCCTGATGAGCTACGGTGTGTGGCAGAACTGGTGGCTGGCGACGGGGTGGCTGGCGGCCGCGGTGAATCTGGCGCTGGTTGGCCGCTCACCGTCAACGCCAGCCCCTCGGCCAGGGTGAACGGCGGCCGCCAGCCCAGGGACAGGCGCAGCGCGCCGTCGTCGACCTGCAGCGAGCCCAGCACGCGGTCCGCTGCCGCCGTTCGCCCGAGAAGGGTGGCGGCGGCGCGCAACAGGGCGGGCGGCAAAGGCCACAGCCTGGCGGGGCGACCCAGCGCCCGGGCCAGTAGCCGGAAGAGTTGCGCGGTCGACACGTCCTCGCCGTCGCGCACGAAAAAGGTTCGGCCGGCTGCCGCCGGGTGCTCGGCGCACAGCGCGAGGGCGTCGACGAGGTTGCCGACGAAGACCAGGCTGCGACGGTTCCGCACCGTAGCCAGCGGCAGCGGCAGGCCGCGCCGTACGGCATCGAGCAGCACCCGGAAATTGCCGGCCGCGCCGGGTCCGTAGACCAGCGGCGGACGCACCACCACCGTCTCCAGCCCGGTGGCCGCGGCGACGGCGGCCAATGCCATCTCGGCTTCGTGCTTGGACAGCCCATAGGCGTCGGGTGGCGTCGGCGGGTCGGCATCGGTGAACGGGCGGCCCGGGCTGTTGTCGCCGTTGACCTTGACCGAGCTGACGAACACCAGCCGCCGCACCCCGGCGGCGGCCGCCTGCTCCGCCAGCCGGCGGGTACCGGCGACGTTCACCCGGCGGAACTCGGCCAGGGGGTCGTCGGCCTCGTCCCGCATGACGTGAACGCGGGCCGCCAGATGGACGACCGCGTCCACCCCGTGCAGAGCCTTCGACCAGTCGGTATCGCCGTCGAGGTCGCCGACCACGGCCGCCTCGGTCCGCGTCGGCGCCGCACGTCCGGGGCGGACGACGGCCACCACCAGATGGCCGCGCTCGGCGAGCACCGCGCACAGGGCGCGCCCGACGAAGCCGTTGGCGCCGGTGACGAGGATGCGCATCAGCCGTCCTCCCGCCGCAGCAGCACGTCGAATCCCCGGACCCGCAGGTCGTCCTCGGACATGTCGCGGAACGGCGGGGCGAGGGCCCGGCGTGGCGTCGGCAAGGCGTCCCAGCGCTCGACCCCCGCGACCTCCACGGCGAACCCGGCGGCGGCGAAGGCGACGCGCATGTCGGAAAGGCGGATGCGGTTGGTGTAGAAGCCGGAGTCGACGAAAAGCGGCGATTCCCAGCGCGCCTCGGCAAAGCGCAGGCTATTGAGGGCGTCGGCCAGATGGTCGCGCAGATCGACGCGATGCGAGGCGACGCCGCCCGGCTTCAGGACCCGGCGCAGTTCGCGCAGGGTCGCGTCGAACTCGTCCTTGCGCACATGTTCCAGCACCGCCTGGGACCACGCGAAATCGACCGAGGCGTCGGGAATGCGGGCCAGCGACGCGAGTCCGCCGGTCAGATAGGTGGCCCCGCAAGCCCTCAGCACGTCTTCGAGGTCGCGCGCCGTCCCGAGGTCCGGGGGCGCCCAGCCCTTGGCGGCCAGGAACGCCGCCATGTCCCGGTAGGCTGCGGGGTCCTCGACGGCGAACGGCCCGGCATCGATCAGCCACGTCCGCTCGGCGCCCAGCCCCCGCGCGATGACCGCGCCGAACAGCGAATCGCCGGGACCGAACTCGAGCACGGTCATCCCGGTGAGCGGCGGGCGCAGGCCGGCGAGACCGAGATGGCGGGCGACCACCGCGAAGGCGTAATCCGGGCTTTGCATGGCGCCGTGGCGGAACACGCCCAGCCGGTGCCACAGGCGGTGCGGCAAGGGCAGGCGCGACCATGCCATCTTGAGGCCGATCTTCAGCCACCAGGGCACGCGGCCACGCAGGCTCACCGAACCCGTCCCGCCGCCGCCAGCAGGCGATCGTAGAGCTCCATCACCTCGCCGACGATCACGGCGTCGGAGAACCGTTCGACCACCGCTCGGCGCGCCGCGGCGCCGAGTTGCCGGCGCAGGTCGGCGTCCTCCGCCAGGCGGCGGACGGCGGCGGCCAGCGCGGCGGGATCGCGGGGCGGCACCAGCAGGCCGGTGACCCCGTCCTCGACCAGCTCGCGGCAGCCCGGCGCGTCGGTGGCGATCAGCGGCCGTCCGCAGGCGGCCGCCTCGAGCAGGCATTTCGGCAGTCCCTCGCCATAAGTGGTCGGCAGGATGGCCATGTGGGCCTCGGCCCACACCGCGGCAACGTCGTCGCGGTGGCCCCACCACTCCAGGCGACCCCCATCGTTCCACTGGCGCAACGTTTGGGTGGGCACGGCGCGGGGGTTGTCCGGGTCGGGCCGGCCGACGAGAACGACGCGCACCCCGGCCCCGTCCCGGCGCAGGATGTCGGCCGCCTCGACCGCCTCGCCGACGCCCTTGTCCCACAGCATGCGCGCGACCAGGGCGGCGACCGGCGGACCCGGCGGCTCCGGGGTCGGCCGGAAGTGCTCGCAATCGACGCCGGAGCCGCGGATGATGCTGATGCGCTTGGCGCCGACCGTGCCGGCATCGACCAGCAGGCGGCGGTCGTCGGGGTTCTGGACGATGACGTGCTGGCCGGGGCGGTCGAGCAGCAGCCGGAAGGCGGCGGTGACGGCCGGCCGCAGGCGCCGCGCGGCGGCCTCGTCCGAGGCGAACACGTAGCCCAGGCCGGCCAGGGCGTTGACCACCACCGGCACTCCCGCAAGCCGCGCCGCCAGGGTGCCGTACAGCGCCGGCTTCAGCGCCACCTGATGGACGATGTCGGGGCGGACGCGGCGATAGAGGCGCAGGATCTCGAGAATGGCCGCCGTCTCGCCGACGGGATTGCGGCCGCGCCGGCGCAGGCCCAGCGGCACCAGTTCGAAGCCCTCGGCGACGATGGCCTCGCCGTGGCGGTCGACCCGAGTCGCCACGGTGACCCGCCAGCCGCGGTCGCGGCAGGCCCGCGCCAGGTTCAGCCGGTGCGACCAGAAATACCAATCTTCGGTTACCAGGAACAGGATCGCGGTCGGGCGGCTCATGCGGGCAGTCCGACCGGGGCGGGGGCGGCGGCCAGCCAGCGCTCGCGCCAGGCCTGGAACATCAGCACGTCCCACAGCAGGTATTGCCAGTTGCGCCGCCCGCCCAGATGCTCGGCCCACAGCCTCCGGACGGGGGCGGGGTCGAGGAAACCCTCGTCGCGCAGCCGCGCCGGATCGAGCAGCGCCTCGGCCCAGTCGCGCAGGGGGCCGCGCAGCCACACGTCGATGGGCACGCCGAAGCCCATCTTGGGACGGTCGATCAACCGGTCGGGCACGTAGCGGCCGAGCACCCGGCGCAACAGCCATTTGCCCTCGCCGCCGCGGATCTTCTGGGCCATCGGCAGCCGCCAGGCGAAGGCGACGACGCGGTGGTCGAGCAGCGGCACCCGCGCCTCCAGGCTCACCGCCATGCTGCAGCGGTCGACCTTGGTCAGGATGTCGTCGGGCAGGTAGGTCACGGTGTCGAGGCGCTGCATGCGGGCCACGAACCCGGCCAGCCGCGGGTCGTCCATCAGTGCCCACGGGATTTCCGCCTCGGTGGCGCCCGGCACCACCGCCGCCGGGTCCTCCCAGTGCGACACCAGCCGGCGGTAGATGGCGGTCTGATCGGGCAGGGCGAGCAGTCCGGCAAGCTTGTGCACCTTGTCGCCCGGTTGCGGCGGGCGCAGCGAGGCGGGCACGGCGGCGAACGCCCGGTCCCAGGCGGCGGGCGAGGGCGCCGTCATCAGTCCGGCAAGCGCTTCGCGCAGCTGCGGGGGCAGCCAGCCGAGGCGCCGCCACAGCCGCTCGCCCCAGAAATAGCGGTTATAGCCGGCGAACAGCTCGTCGCCGCCGTCGCCCGACAGCGCCACGGTGACGTGGCGGCGCGTCATCGCGCTGACCAGGAAGGTGGGGATCTGCGAGGAATCGGCGAAGGGCTCGTCGAACCAGCCGGGCAGGCGGGGGATCACCTCCAGCGCATGGGCGGGGTCGACGTACAGCTCGGTGTGGTCGGTGCCGAGATGGGCGGCCACCGCCTTGGCGTGCCGGGCCTCGTCGTAGCCGCGTTCGTGGAAGCCGATGGTGAAGGTCTTCACCGGCCGGGCGCTCTCGGCCTGCATCAGGGCCACCACCGTCGACGAATCGATGCCGCCCGACAGGAACGCGCCGAGCGGCACGTCGGCCACCATGCGCCGGCGGATGGCGTCGCGCAGCAGGGCGTCCAGCCGCTCCTCGGCCTCGGCATCGGACAGGACCAGGGGGTCGGCGACGCCGGCATGGGCGATCTCGTCCATCGTCCAATAGGGGGTTAGTCGCGGCTCCTCGCCGGCGGCCACGCTCAGCACCGTGCCCGGCGGCAGCTTGCGCACGCCGCGATAGATGCCGCCCGGGGCGGGCACGTAGTTGTGGCGCAGATAGGCGGCCAGGGCGTCGCGGTCGACCTCCACCGGCCAGCCGGGATGGGCCCGCAGCGCCTTCAGCTCCGAGCCGAACAGGAACAGCTTGCCGAACCGCCCCCAGTACAGCGGCTTGATGCCCAGGCGGTCGCGCGCCAGCCACAGCCGGCGCTCGCGCCGGTCCCACAGGGCGAAGGCGAACATGCCGATCAGCCGCGCCACCGTCGCCTCCACGCCCCAGGCGGCGCAGCCCTCGACCAGGGCCTCGGTGTCCGAATGGCCGCGCCACGCGACGTGGGTGAGGTCGGCGCGCAACTCGGCGGCGTTATAGATCTCGCCGTTGTAGGCGATCACGAAGCGGCCGTCGGCCGAGCCCATCGGCTGGTTCCCGGCGGGGGAAAGGTCGACGATCGACAGCCGCCGGTGCCCCAGCGCGATTCCGGCCTCGGCGTCAACCCACGCGCCACCGGCGTCGGGGCCGCGATGGCTAAGGGTGGCGGACATGGCGGCGGCGAGGCGGCGCAGGTCGGTCTCGTCGCTACGGGCGGCGGCGTCGAGGAAGCCGGTCAGGCCGCACACGGCCGCGTCCTCCCGCAGACCGCGCCGCAGGCGAGGGTGCGGTAAAAATCCTCGTAGCGGCGCACGATCACCGGCAGGCTGAATTCGGCCTCGATGCGGCGCCGCGCCGCCTCGCCCAGCCGCCGGCGGCCGGCCTCGCCAAGGTCGATCAGCTCGCGCGCCGCTTCCGCCAACGCCACCGGGTCGGCGGGCGGCACCACGCGGCCGCCGTCGCCCACCACCAGGGCGCAATCGCCGACGTCGGTGACCAGGCAGGGCACGCCGCAGGCCATCGCCTCGCCCACCGCGTTGGGAAAGCCCTCGCTCAGCGACGACGACACCGCGACGTCGAAACCCGAGGTGACGGCGGCGACGTCGTCGCGATGCCCGAGGAGATGGACCTTGCCGGTCAGGCCGAGAGCGGCCACGTCGCGCGCCAGCGCCGGGTTGGCGGGGTCGGCGTCGTCGCCGACCAGCACCAGCCGCGCCTGCGGCCGCGCCTCGAGCAGACGGGCGGCGGCGCGCAGCAGCCCGGCATGGTCCTTCATCGGGTCGAAGCGCGCGACATGGCCGAAGACGACGGCGTCGGCGGGCAGGTCGAGGGCCTGGCCCAGCCGCGCCCGGGCGCCCGCGTCGGCGCGGAAGCGCTCGAGGTCGAAGCCGTTGCCGATGAATTCCCACCGCTTCGGCCGATACCCCAGCCCCTCGTGGAAGGCGCGGCCGGCCAGCGAATTGACGACCACGGCGTCGGGCAAGGGCGACAGCCAGGCCAGGGCCTTGGGCAGCATTTGCGACAGCCGCGAATAGTGCCGCATCTCCATGTTGGAGCAGCGCAGGTTCCACGCCACCCGCGGCGCCCCGCCGAGGCGGGCCGCCACCAGCCCGAGCAGGTCGGCGTGGTACAGCCAGGTCTGCAGCACCGCCGGCCGCTCGCCGCGCAGCAGCCCCAGAAGGCGCGGCAGGCCGCGCGGGTCGGGAAGGCCGCGCCGCATCCCCAGCGCCTTCACCGGAATGCCGGCGTCGCGCAGCACCGCGCCGATCTTGCCGAGATCGGTCATCGACACGACGACGTTGCGGAACAGCCCACGGTCCATGCCGATCACCACCTTGGACAGCATGGTCTCGGCGCCGCCGGCGCGCAGCCCGGTGATGAGATGGACGACCGTCAGCGGCGCTTCCGTCATGTCATCCCGTCGCCGCCCGCGCTGCGGCCGCGGCGACCGGCTTGCGGGCCGTATAGATGACGATGCCGTAGCTGCGGTGTCTGATCTGCCACCGCTCGTAGGCCAGGGCGGCCAGACGGTCGGCGACCAGCAGCGGCTGCCGCAGGAAATAGGCCAACGCCTCCCAGCGGCCCGGCTGTCGGCCGCGGAAGGCCACGAAACGCGGCGCCGGCAGGTCCTCCCAGCGCGGCGGACGCCCGGCGAACCGGGTGTAGAGCCAGTAGTAGAGAATGTTGGCCGGTTTCATTTCGGTGATGGAACGATCATGCTCGACCCGTTCGAGTTCCAGACCCGCCGCCTCGCAGAAGCGCCGCACCGAGGCCTCGGTGAAGAAGGACAGGTGGCGCGGCACGTCCTCGCGGAACAGGGCCCGGCTGGACAGGCTGTCGAGATTGGTGACCAGGAACACAAACGCCCCTCCGGGCCTCAGGATCTCGGCCGCCTTGCGGAAATAGGCCATCGGCTGGTGCACATGCTCGAGCACCGACCACGCGGTCACCGCGTCGTAGCGCGGCCCGGCCACCGGGATGCGGTCCAAGGGCTGGCGGTAGACGGGAAAGTCGTGGCGCTCGCCGGCCGCCGCCGACACCTCGACCCCCTCGACCTCCCAGCCGAGCGAGCGCATGTGGCGCGGGAAGTCGCCATGGGCGCAGCCGACGTCGAGCAGCCGGGGCCGCGGCGCCACCACCGCGCGGCGCACGATCGCGGCCTCGCGGGCATAGCGGGCCTGCTGCTCGGGTTCGGCGAAGTGGCTGAAATAGACCGAGGGGTAGTAGCGGTCCATCTCCTCGGGCGCCGGGCGGGGATTGACGAAGCCGAAACCGCAGGCGCGGCAGCGCACCACGTCGAACCATTCCTGGGGATGGAACAGGGCGTCCGGCTGCCGGTAGAGCGGCTCGAAATCCCTGCCGCCGCAACAATTGCACTCGCTTACGACTTCCATGCGCCGCCTTCCGTTTCCGGTCGCGCCCGGGGCAGGGCCCACCACGCCGCCAACCCGCAGACCGCGGCCGAAACCACGAAGGTCAGGGTGGTGGCGGCGGCGATCCCGGCGACGCCCGCAAGCGGGCGCAAGGCCAGATTGAGCCCGAAATTGAGCATTGCCGCGAGCCCCGAAAGCGCCAGCACAACATATTGCCGATGCAAGCCGACGAGCAAGCGCGTCAGCGCCACCCAGGCCAGGTAGAAGGGTACCTGCAGGACGAACCAGCGCTGCATCTCGGCCGCCGCCGCCGCCGCCGCCGCGTCGAAGCTGCCGCGCTGGTACATGACTGTCATGATCGGGTCGCTGGCCAGCGCCACCAGCACCGCCCCCGGCACCGCCAGCAGCAGGATCAGCGCCAGCGCCTCGCGCAGGGTGCGCCGCAGGGCCGCGCCGTCGCCCGCCGCGGCGGCCTGCGCGAACAGCGGCAGCAGCGCCTGCCCCAGCGCCAGCATGCCGATGCCCGAGATCAGGCTGGTCAGCCGCGAGCCGTAGGCGAAGGTGGCGGCGCCGCCCGTCCCCGCCGCCGCCGCCATCAACTGATCGGCCAGCGGGATCAGGCCCAGCACCAGGGCGGCGACGAAATGGCTGGCGCCGGCCGCCGCGGCGCCGGCGGCGGGGCGCCCGCCCCAGGCCGGGGCGGCCAGCAGGCGGCGCCGTGCCAGGGCCCCCGCCAGCACCGCCAGCTCCAGGCAACCCCCGGCGACCATGCCGGCGGCCAGGGCGACAATGCCGAACTCGTCGCCGAAGGCCAGCAGCGCCGCCACCGCCGCCAGCGGCGTCAAGGCCGGGGTCAGGGCCGGCAGGGCGAAGCGGCCGCGCGTGTGCAGCGCGGCCGTCCACAAGGCCGCCATGCCCTGCAGCGGCACCACCAGCGCCAGAATCAGCGCGAGGGTCACGACGAGCGCTTGTTGGCCCGGGGGAAAGGCGAAGAGGGGCAGGTAGACCGGAGCCGCCAGCGCGGCGAGCGCGGCGGCGGCGAGCAGCAGGGCCGTCGCCGCCCCGGTCAGGCGCGCCAGCAAGGCGCGCACGGCGGCCTCGCCGTCGCCGTGGCCCGCCCTGACCAGGGCCGGCACCACGGCGGGGCCCATCGACACCACCAGGGCCGCGCTCAGGAAGGACGGCACCGCGAAGGCGACGACGAAGGCGTCGACCTCGGGCGCGGCGCCGAAACGGGCAGCGACGGCGATCTCGCGCGCCAGCGACACCAGCCGCGCCACGGCGGTCAGCGCCGCCACGGTGGCGGCGGTGCCGGTGAGGCCGGCGCCCAGGCGCCCGACCGCTGGGATCAGCCCGCCCGGCCGCACCGGCGGCTACTCATCCGACGGGTGCGCGCGGGCGAAGACGAACTCGTTGCAGCCGAGCTTTCCCCCGCAGGTCGTCATGCGCTCGAGCCGGAAGCCGCGCTTCTTGTAGAAGTCGAAGACGACCTCGGGCTTGGCCACCTCGAACGGATAGCCCCCGACCCAGTCGACGACGTCGTGCCATGCCGACATCCCGCGCTTGCCGCCGTACTCCCGCCAGCGGCGGAAGCCGTGGCCGCGCACGAGGTCGAACGCCAGGGCCGGACCCCATAGGCGGACCAGCGCCGGCCCCAGGATGAGGAAGCGCAAGGGCGGCGGCAGCTCGTTGTACCAGCGCTTGATCACGGTCCAGGCCCGCGAGCGCCAGCCCTGGTCGTTGTAGATGGCGACCATCAGCAGCCCGTCCGGCGCCACAAGCTTCGCGGCGTTGGCCAGCGCCGCCGCCATGTCGCCGGTATGATGCAGCACCCCCCAGGAATAGACGACGTCGAACGTTCCCAGCGAGTCGAGGAAGGGTGCGTCGAGCACCGAGCCCTGGAGGATCCGCCAGGACGCGTCGTCGTCCTCGGGGAAATAGCGGCGGCGCAGCTCCGTCGTACAGGCCACCGACTGCGGGTCGTAGTCGAACGACGTCACCCGCGCCCCCAGCCGCCGCGCCGCCAGGCTCGACAAACCGCTGCCCGAGCCGATGTCGAGGAAGCTGCGGCCGTGCAGATCGCCGGTGCCCAGAATGGCGGCCAGCGCCTTCTCGGACTCGGCAATGCGGTGATCGTCCAACACGGCGAGGAAGCGCCGCCAGTTGTCGCCGAATGGAAAACGGGTCTCGGCGGCGGGCCGCTCCAAGGTCATCGCTCCCTCCCCGCATCGTGTCCCCGGGGGCCAACACTAGCCGGCCGGCCGGACCGCAGGCAACCGTCGGGCGCCGCCGCGGTCACGCGATCAGCCCCTGGCGCCGCGCCGCGCCGGCCACGAAGCGGGTGTAGGCGATCTGCCACAGGACGAAGGGCAAGAAGGCGAGCAGCCGCCAGTCGCCTTCGATGCGTATCATCGCCAAAGCCCCGAGCCCCTGCGCGACGGTCACCGCGTAGTGGTACAGGGTCACCTGTCGGTGGCTGTACCCCAGGCGGTTGAGAAGCTGGTAGAGGTGCCGCCGGTGCCCCTTGGTCACGTCCTCGCCGGCCCGCCAGCGGCTGAGCACGGTGTAGGCGGTGTCCCAGATGAAATTGAAGAACAGCAGCGGCATCACCAGGAACGAGGTGTGGGCGGCGTCGTAGCGGCCGGCGATCACCGCCAGCACGGCGTAGAAAAAGCCGATGAACTGGCTGCCCACGTCGCCCATGAAGATCCGCGCCGGGGGGAAGTTGAAGGCCAGGAAGCCGAGCGCGGCGGCGACCACCACATAGCTCGCCAGATACACGAACAGGCTGCCCTCCAGCCAGGCGATCAGCGAGAAGAACACCCCGACGATGACCGCGGTGCCGCCCGCCAGTCCGTCCAGTCCGTCCATGAAGTTGAAGGCGTTGGTCAGGCCCACGATCCACAGCAGGGTGACCGCGTAGCCCACCCAGGCCAGGTCGAGATAGCCGATCAAGGGCACGGGCAGGGTGTCGATGACCAGCCCGAACGACAGCACCACCGCCGCGCAGGCGCATTGCGCCAGCAGCTTGGCCCGGAAGCTCAGCTCGCGCAGATCGTCGATCAGCGACACCCCGACGATGACCACGTTGCACACGATGAAGCCGATGAAATAGGGCTCGGCGATCGGCGAGTCGTCCATCAGCACGTACAGCGCGGCGATGCCCACCGCGGCGGTCAGGGTGATGGCCAGGCCGCCCGATCGCGGGATGGGGGTGGCGTGCGACGAGCGTTCGTTGGGCGCGTCGAGAAAGCGGCGCTGGCGCAGGAGCAGCCACGTCGCCGCGGCCGACAGCGCGGTGAGCGCGCCGCCGAACAGCAGGTGTTTCAGCAGCGCGGCCGCGGTCATCCGATGCCGTGGTAGCGCTTGTACCAGTCCACGAAGCGCGGGATGCCGTCCTCGATGGTCGTGGCGGGAACGAAGCCGAGGTCGGCCTGGATGGCGTCGATATCGGCGTAGGTCTCCTTCACGTCGCCGGGCTGCATCGGCTCCATGATCATCGTCGCCTTGCGGCCCAGCGCCTGTTCCAGCAGCCCGATCATGTGCATCAGGGCCTCGGACCGGTGGTTGCCGATGTTGTACAGGCGATAGGGCGGCTGCCCCTCGCCGCCGTCGGCCGGGGGATGGTCGAGCACCGCCAGCACCCCGTTCACGATGTCGTCGATATAGGTGAAATCACGCCGCATGTCGCCGTGATTGAAGACGTGGATCGGCTCGCCCGCCAGGATCGCCTTGGTGAACAGCCACGCCGCCATGTCGGGGCGGCCCCACGGGCCGTAAACGGTGAAGAACCGCAGGCCGGTCGTCGGGATGCGGTAGAGATGGCTGTAGCAATGGGCCATCAGCTCGCCGGCCTTCTTGGTGGCGGCGTAAAGCGAGATCGGGTTGTCCACCCGGTCCTCGACCGAAAACGGCAGCTTCTTGTTGGTGCCATAGACCGAGGACGAACTCGCGTAGACCAGGTGTTCGCAGCGGTCCAGATGGCGTGCCATTTCGAGGATGACGAGCATTCCCTCGACATTGGCGTTGCTGTAGGCGTAGGGGTTGACCAGCGAATAGCGCACCCCGGCCTGGGCGGCCAGATTGACGATCCGCCGGATGTCGCGGTGGGCCGTCGCAAGTTCGCCCATCGCCGTGCGGTTGGCGATGTCGGCATGGACGAAGGCGAAATTCGGGTACCGCTCCAGGACCGCCAGGCGCGCCCGTTTCAGGCCGACGTCGTAGTAGTCGTTCATGTCGTCCACGCCCACCACGGTGTCGCCGCGTTCGAGCAGGCGCTGGCTGGTGTGCATGCCGATGAACCCGGCGGCGCCGGTGACCAGTACCTTCATGTCTCGCCCTTCCGCGTCGTTGTGGGCACGCCGCTTCCGCCGCCCTCGTCCTCCAGCCGCGCCTTCAGATGCGACAGCAGCGGATACAGGCCGGCGAACAAGGCGATCAGGAGGCCGTAGGCCCCCTCGCGGTAACCCTTGCGCCGGATATAGCATTTGAGGAAGCGCGACACCAAGCGGCGAAGGTTATCGGCAAGGTTGCCGACCTCGCCGCGGTCCCGCAGGTCGCGGGCACGCGCCGTCGTGTAGCGGTCGAGACGCGCGATCATGTCCGAGATGTTGCGGTCGACGTAATGGTCGATGGGCGTCCGCAACACGCCGCGCCGGCCCTTCAGCTCGAGCGACGGGTGGATGCGCTGGTCGCCCCAGCGCTTGCAGCCGCGCGCCGACAGCCGCGGCGCCGCCGAGACGCCCCACGAGCCGCCCCAGCCGTGGCGCACCAGCCGGTCGCCGACGTAGTTGTCGAAGGGAACCAGGAAATAGCCCGGCGGCGCGGCGCCGATGGCGGCCCGGATCTCCTCGCCCAGCGCCGCCGGCACGCGTTCGTCGGCATCGACCTCGAGAATCCAGTCGCCGGTGCAGGCGTCCAGGCCGGCGTTGCGGCGCGGCCCTTCCAGGGTCCAGCTTCCCTCGACGATGCGATGGGCGCGGCGTTCGGCGATGGCCTTGGAGCCGTCGGTGCACTTGTCGAGGACCACCACGATCTCGTCGGCGAACGCCAGGCGCTCCAGGCAGGCTTCGAGCTGTTCCTCCTCGTCATGGGCGACGACCAGGGCGGACAGGCGCGGCGGCGCCAGCGCCACCGGCGGGCTCACCTTCATGCCGGTTGCAGACATCGATCCCAAACCCTCTCGGCGGCCGCGACGACGGCGTCCACCGACAAGCCCTGCATGCGGCTTTCGTGGCTGCGGTGGTCGTAGTCGGCGGCACCGACGATCTCGGCGAAGCTCTGCTGGCTGCGCACCCACCCGGCGCGCTCGCCCCAAGGCGCGTAGAAGGTGGCGTCGCTGGGGCCGAACAGGCCCAGCGTCGGAATGCCGGTTGCGGCCGCAATGTGCATCAGACCCGAATCGTTGCCCAGGTAGAAGGCGCAGCGCTCGAGGCACGCGGCGGCGGTGAGCAAATCGACCCTGCCCATCAGGTCGATGCATCGCGCGGAACCCATGGCGGCGATCAGCGGCCGTGCGGCGTCGACCTCGCCGGCCGCGCCGAACACGGCGACGCGCGCCCCCGGCAGCATGCCGCCGGGTCCGGTGAGGCGGGCGATGGCGGCGGCGAAGCGCTCCGCCGGCCACTGTTTGCCGCCCCAGTTGGCGGTCGGGCCGACGGCCAGCATCGGCGGTCCTGCCGGAATCAATTCAGTGGTCGACGCCCGGTGATGGGCGCCTATCCACAGCCGCGGCGCCGGCGGCGGATCGAGGCCGAGCAGGCGGCCGAGCTGCACCACGCGGTGCACGGGCTCGCGCGTCGGCCGGAACACCAGGCGGGCGCGGGCCGGCACCGTCCAGGCGAAGGCCGAGGCGCGCAGGTCGACGACCAGGTCCCAGACGGTCGTCACCGTCTGCGACCACAGGGCGCGCCAGTGGCCGCTGAAGCGCCGCTTGCGCAATACGATGAGACGCTCCAGCCCCGGCACCTCCTCGAATAGCGGCGCCGCCGCCGGTCCGCAGGCGATGGTGACGCGGGCGCCGGGGTTGCGCTCGAGAAGAACGCCGAGAACGCCGCTCGACAGGACGGCGTCGCCGATGCGGTTGGCGGTGATGAACAGTAGTCTCACGGTGTGTCCGAGGGTGTCGTGCCCATGCACCCTAGCCGAATTCGGATCGCGATGCAGCAAACGGGTTACAGCCGGACGAGGCGGGCGGCGTAGAATCCGTCCATGCCCCCGGCGTCGCCAAGATGGCAGGGCAGCGTGCGCAAATCGCCCTCGGCCGTGATCGCCTCGGCAAGGCCGCCGATCTCGTCGGGGGCAATGGCCACGCGCCGGACCGGGGCGCCGGTCGCGATCAGGGCGTCGATTCGTTGCGGCCCTTCTTCGGGCTGCAGGGAACAGACGCAATAGACGACGGTGCCCCCCGTCCCGACCATGTCGACGGCGGCGGCGAGCAGGGTCGTCTGGGCGACGGCCAGCTTGGCGACGTCATCGGGCGTCTTCAGCCAGGCGACGTCGGGGTGGCGGCGCAGCGTACCGGTCGAGCTGCATGGCGCGTCGAGCAGCACGGCGTCGAAGGGTTCATCGGGGCGCCAGCGCGCGGCGTCGGCGGCCACCAGGTCGGCCGCGAGCCGCAGCCGCCCCAGATTGCCGCGCAGGCGCTCGAGGCGCCTTTCCGACCGCTCGACGGCGGTCACCCGGGCCCCGGCGGCTGCCAGCTGCGCCGTCTTGCCGCCCGGCGCCGCCCCCAGGTCGCCGACCCGCTTCCCGGCGACGTCGCCCAGCAGGCGCGCCGGCAACGCCGCCGCAGCGTCCTGGACCCACCACGCCCCCTCCTCGTAGCCGGGCAGCGCGGTCACCCGCCCGGCGGCGGAAAGGCGCAGACTGCCGGTCGGCAGCAGGGCGGCGCCCAGCCGCTCCGCCCATTCGGTGGCGTCGCCTTTCACCGAGAGATCGAGGGGCGGCTCCCGCAGGTGGGCCAGGGCGACGGCGCGCGCGGTTTCCTCGCCATAAGCCGCGGTCCAGGAGTGCCACAGCCAGTCGGGGGTGTTGAGAAGGGCGGCGTCCTGGCCGGCCGCGATCTCGCGTCCTTCGCGGTCGTGGCGGCGCAGCACGGCGTTGATCAGCGCCTTGTGGGCGTCGGCGCCGACCGCCTTGGCGAGGTCGACGGACGTGGCGACGGCGGCGTGGGGCGGGGTGCCGAGAAACAGCAGCTGGGCCGCGCCGAGGCGCAGAATGTCGTGTGCCGCCGCCGCCTTGCGCGGCAGGGGGCGGTCCAGGCAGCCGGCGATCAGGGCGTCGATCTGCCCGAGCCGACGCAGCGCGGTCACCACGAGCAGGCGGACGAAGGCGCGGTCCCGCTCCGCGAGGGCGGCGAAGGCGCGGTCCTGCTCCAGGCCCTCGTCGAGGGGACGCCGGCGGCGCAGCACCGCGGTGAGAAGGTCGAGGGCGACGCGGCGGGAGGAGAGATCGTCGGGCATGGCCCGACGCCTTACCCGAAAATCCGCCGGAACGCCACGCCCGCCTGCGCCGGTCAGCCCCAAGGGCCGGCGACGCCGGCCATCCCGCGCAGGCGGCGGATGCGGTTCTCCATGCTGGGATGGGTCGAGAACAGGTTGTCCGCGCCGTGTCCGTGCAGGGGATTGACGATGAACAGATGCGCGGTGGCCGGGTTGTGCTCGGCGGCGGCGTTGGGAATGCGCTTCGCCGCGGTCTCCAGCTTGCCGAGCGCCGAGGCCAGCCACAGCGGCCGGCCGCAGATGCGCGCCCCCTCGGCGTCGGCCTCGTACTCGCGCGATCGCGAGATCGCGAACTGCACCAGCATGGCGGCGATGGGGGCGAGAATGGCGATCAGGATGCCGCCCACCGCGCCGAGGGGGTTGCCGCCCTCCCCGTTGCCGCGTCCGGCGCCGAAGAACAGGGCGAAGTTGGCCAGCATGCCGATGGCGCCGGCGATGGTGGCGGTGATCGTCATGATCAGGGTGTCGCGGTTCTTCACATGCGCCAGCTCATGGGCCATCACGCCCGCCAGCTCCTCGGTCGACAGGGCGCGCAGGATGCCGGTGGTGGCGGCCACCGCCGCGTGCTCGGGGTCGCGGCCGGTGGCAAAGGCGTTGGGCTGCGGGGTGTCGATGACGTAGACGCGCGGCATGGGCAGGCCGGCGCGGGCCGCCAATTGCTCGACCAGTCCGTGGAACTCGGGCGCGGTGCGGCGGTCGACCTCCTGCGCGCCGTACATGCGGAGCACCAGCTTGTCCGAGTTCCAGTAGGCGAACAGGTTGGTCGCCAGCGCCACGGCAAGGGCGACGATCATCCCGGTCGTGCCGCCGATCAGATAGCCGATGGCCAGGAACAGCGCGGTAAGCCCCGCCAACAGGATCGCCGTGCGAAAGTAGTTCATCGTTCGTCCCGCATTGCTGAATGGCGTGTACTGAATAAGTATGAGTTTCTTTTCCTTCAAGGGCGTGCAGAGGAGCGGATGACGGACGAACCCAAGCCGCAGGGCGAAGACAAGGCGGCCGAGACGCCGCGCCGGGAAAAGCCGGCCAAACCGGCCGAGGTCGGCGGCCCCAAGGGGCCTGAGCCGACGCGCTACGACGACTGGGAACGCAACGGCCGCTGCATCGACTTCTGAGCCGGCGGGATCAGGAACTCGCCATTGGGATCGTGGGCCTGCCAGCGCCGCCGGGCGGCGGCGCGTCCCGCCACCGCATAGCAGTAGACGCAGCCGTGCAGGCAGCTGTCGTAGTCGCCGATGTCGCGCGACTCGTGGCACAGGCAGCCGGGGCGGTTGCCCTTCGGGCGCGCCGCCACCGGCCGGCCGGCCACCGCCGACAGGCGGGCGGCGTCGACGCAGCGCGCCCCGTCGACGCCCGCCACCAGCAGGTCGGGCTGCGAGCACAGGGTGCAGGCCATGCCCTGCGCCGCGGCGATGCCGGCAAGGTCGGTGAGCAGGGCGCGCTTCTCGCCGGCCTCGGGGTCGGCCCAGGCGAATCCGTGGCGCCGCGCGGCCGCCCCCAGATTGCGCGCGGTCTTGCGATAGATGCTGGCGAACGAGATCACCACTTCGTCCACGGCGCCGGCCAGCCCTTCGGCGAGGCGCGCGAAGGTCACCCGGTGGTGCCCGGCGGGCGTGAGGTCGGTGACGACGATGGGATCGTAGCGCCACACCACGGCGCGCGGGCCGTATTCGGCGGCCAGGGCGCGGATGGTCGCCAGCGCTTGTTGCGCATCCGGAACGGACGGGTCCAGAGGGTGCGGGTATCCGGTGAGGGTGTACTGCACGACGAAGGGGATTCCGGCGTCGCGCACTTCGCGCAAGGCGTCGCGGAAGGGCGCGGCGTTGCGGGTCCAGAAGACGAAGCCATCGACGCCGTCCCGCAGGGACACCGTGTAGGCCCCGCCGCCATAGGGGTTGACGACGCGGCAGTGGCCGGCGCGAAAGCGGTTGCGGAACCACTCCGCGTAGAAGGCCGGTATGTCGGATCTGTAGCTGGCCGAGACGATCATCTGCGACCGGCGCCTTCCTCCAGCACCGCCAGGCGACGGCTCGCCCACCACCAGCCGGCGCCGCCGGCGACGGCGATCAATCCGCCCGCCAGCGCCAGCGAGGGCATGCCGAACAGCGGCTCGCCGATCGCCGCCAGGCCGAGCCCGAGGGCCATGTCGGCCGCCATCGCCGACTTGATGAGGCGGTAGACCGGCCGCCTGTCCTCGCCACCCGTTGGTTGGCCGTCGCGCATTCCGTCCTCCGTCACGTCATCGCCGTCTTGATCCTTGCCGCCGACGCGGTCACTCTTTGCCACCCGACTGGCAGGAAGGCCGCATGCTCAAGCTCCGACGCATTCCCATCGACACCCACCGCGAGAACGTCGCCTTCATCAGCCGCGCCTGCACCGCCTATCGGGCCGAGGAGTTCCGCGCGCTGGCCAAGATCGAGGTGCAGAGCGGCGCCCGGCGCCTTCTCGCCACCCTCAACCTGGCCGACAACTCGGCGCTGGTGAAGCCTGACGAACTGGGCCTGTCGGAACAGCCGTTCCGCCTGTTCGGGCTGCCCGAGGGCAGCGAGGTGAGCATCTGCCACGCCACACCGCCCGTCAGTCTCGAGGCCGTGCGGGCGAAGATTCGCGGCCATCCGTTGGGCGCGGCCGATTACAGCGCCATCATCGCCGACGTCGCCGCCAACCGCTATTCGAAAATGGAGCTGGCGGCGTTCCTGGTCTCGACGGCGGGATTCATGACCACCGACGAGGTGCTGGCCATGACCCGCGCCATGGCCGACGTCGGCAACCGCCTCGAATGGCCGGACCGCATGGTCGTCGACAAGCACTGCGTCGGCGGCATTCCCGGCAATCGCACCTCGATGGTCGTGGTTCCCATCGTCGCGGCGCACGGATTGCCGATCCCCAAGACGTCGTCGCGCGCCATCACCTCGCCCGCCGGCACCGCCGACACCATGGAGGTGCTGGCCCGGGTCGATCTCGGGGTGACCGAGATGCGCGAGGTGGTGGAACGCGAAAAGGGCTGTCTGGTGTGGGGCGGGCACATGAATCTGGCGCCGGCCGACGACGTGCTGATCTCGGTCGAGCGCCCGCTGGCCATCGACACCGCCGAGCAGATGGTGGCCTCGATCCTGGCCAAGAAGCTGGCTGCCGGATCCACGCATCTGGTCATCGACATCCCGATCGGACCCACCGCCAAGGTGCGGACCCTCGCCGAGGCGATCCGCCTGCGCAAGCTGTTCGAGCATGTCGGCGACCAGGTCGGGCTTTCCCTCGAGGTCATCGTCAGCGACGGCAGCCAGCCGATCGGCCGCGGCATCGGCCCGGTGCTCGAGGCCCGCGACGTCATGCAGGTGTTGGCCAACGACCCGCGCGCCCCGTCCGACCTGCGCGAGAAGTCGCTGCTGCTGGCCGGCCGGGTCCTCGACTTCGACCCGGCGCTGCGCGGCGGACGCGGCCACGAGCGGGCGCGCGAGCTGCTGGAAAGCGGCCAGGCCCTGGCGGCCATGCAGCGCATCATCGAGGCCCAGGGCAGCCCGCCGGTCGTCTGCGCCCCGGCGCCGCTCATCGCCGAGGTGACGGCGCCGGCCAGCGGCCGCGTGGCGGCCATCGACTGCTGGCGCATCGCGCGCGTGGCGCGCCTGGCCGGGGCGCCGCTCGACAAGGGGTCGGGGATCGACCTGTTCAAGAAGGTCGGCGACGCGGTCGAGCAGGGCGAACCCCTGTACCGCATCCACGCCGCGTTCTCGGCCGATTTCGGGTTCGCGACGGCGATGGCGGCGGAAGACAACGGCTATGCGCTGGCGCCCCTTTGACCCGCCAGCGGCCGGCGTTCTGGCACTCGGCGGCGCCGGGTGCTAGGATCCGCGGCGGCCGGGCAGGTTCGGCCATGTTGCAGGCCTTTGCGTACCGCCTTATATAACCGCGTGTCGAATACTACCCGCGTTCCGAAGGGATTTTTTTCGGGTCAACCGAAGGGGGTTTCTGTGGTTGCTGACCGGGACCGCGGAGGCCTGCCGCAAGAGAAGAGGAAGACATGAGCAAAGTCATCGGTATCGACCTCGGCACGACCAACTCGTGCGTGGCCGTGATGGAAGGCAAGAACGCCAAGGTCATCGAGAACGCCGAAGGGGCGCGCACCACGCCGTCGATGGTCGCCTTCACCGAATCCGGCGAGCGTCTGGTCGGCCAGGCCGCGAAGCGGCAGGCGGTGACGAACCCCAGCAACACCTTCTTCGCCATCAAGCGTCTGATCGGCCGCCGCTTCGAGGATCCGCTGACCAAGAAGGACATGGGGCTGGTGCCCTATCACATCATCGAGGGCGACAACGGCGACGCCTGGGTCGAGGCGCAGGGCAAGAAATACAGCCCGAGCCAGATTTCGGCCTTCATCCTGCAGAAGATGAAGGAGGACGCCGAGGCCTATCTGGGCGAGAAGGTCACCCAGGCGGTCATCACCGTTCCCGCCTATTTCAACGATTCCCAGCGGCAGGCCACCAAGGACGCCGGCAAGATCGCCGGCCTCGAGGTGCTGCGCATCATCAACGAGCCGACCGCCGCCGCGCTCGCCTACGGGCTCGAGAAGAAGGGATCGGGGGTTGTCGCCGTCTACGACCTCGGCGGCGGCACCTTCGACATCTCGATCCTCGAGATCGGCGACGGCGTGTTCGAGGTGAAGGCCACCAACGGCGACACCTTCCTGGGCGGCGAGGACTTCGACGCCCGCATCATCGACTATCTCGCCGACGAGTTCAAAAAGGAGCAGGGCATCGACCTGCGCAAGGATCGGCTGGCCCTGCAGCGCCTCAAGGAGGCCGCCGAGAAGGCCAAGATCGAGCTGTCCTCGTCGATGCAGACCGAGGTCAACCTGCCCTTCATCACCGCCGACCAGTCGGGACCGAAGCACCTCAACATCAAGCTCACCCGCGCCAAGCTGGAAGCCCTGGTCGACGACCTCGTGCAGCGGACCATCGAGCCCTGCCGCGCCGCGTTGCGCGATTCGGGCCTCAAGGCCAGCGAAATCGACGAGGTCATCCTGGTCGGTGGCATGACCCGCATGCCGAAGATCCAGGAGGCGGTGAAGACCTTCTTCGGGCGCGAGCCGCACAAGGGTGTCAACCCGGACGAGGTGGTCGCCGTCGGCGCCGCCATCCAGGGCGGCGTGCTCAAGGGCGAGGTCAAGGACGTCCTCCTGCTCGACGTCACCCCGCTGTCGCTGGGCATCGAGACGCTGGGCGGGGTGTTCACCCGTCTGATCGACCGCAATACCACCATCCCGACGCGCAAGAGCCAGATCTTCTCGACCGCCGAGGACAACCAGACCGCGGTGACCATCCGTGTGTTCCAGGGCGAGCGCGAGATGGCGGCCGACAACAAGCTGCTCGGCCAGTTCGACCTCGTGGGGCTGCCGCCGGCACCGCGCGGCATGCCGCAGATCGAGGTCACCTTCGACATCGACGCCAACGGCATCGTCAACGTGTCGGCCAAGGACAAGGCCACCGGCAAGGAGCAGCAGATCCGCATCCAGGCATCGGGCGGCCTCAACGACGCCGACATCGATCGCATGGTCAAGGAGGCCGAGGCCCACGCCGCCGACGACAAGAAGCGCCGCGAGGTGGTCGAGGCCCGCAACCACGCCGATGCCCTGCTGCATTCGACCGAGAAGAACCTGCAGGAGTTCGGCGACAAGGTGCCGGCCGATCAGAAGGCCGCCATCGAGAGCGACATCCAGGCGCTCAAGGACGCCATTGCGAGTGACGACGCCGCCGCCATCAAGGCGCGCACCGACGCCCTGACCCAGTCGGCGATGAAGCTGGGCGAGGCCATGTACCGCGCCAGCCAGGAGGGCGCCGCCGGCGGCGGCGGGCCAGATGGCGGCGAGACGGGCGGCCAGGCGGCCGGTGGCGACGAGAACGTCGTCGACGCCGACTTCGAGGAAGTCGACGGCGACAAGAAGGACCGCTGAGGCCCCGGGCCGGCAGCGACCAGGGGGTGTGGCGCCCCGGCGGGCCTCGGGCCCGCCCGGGGCTGCCGCCGGTTGCGGGACTGATGAATGAGCAAGAGGGACTATTACGAACTTCTGGGCGTGGCCAAGACGGCCAGCGGCGAGGAGATCAAGAAGGCCTACCGCAAGCTGGCCATGCAGCATCACCCGGACCGCAATCCGGGGAATGCCGAGGCCGAGCATAAGTTCAAAGAGATCTCCGAAGCTTATGAGATCCTGAAGGACGATCAGAAGCGCGCCGCCTACGACCGCTTCGGCCATGCCGCCTTCGAGCAGGGCGGGGGCCGCGCCGGGGCGGGGGACTTCCATTTCGGCGGCGGCTTCGCCGACATCTTCGACGAGATGTTCGGCGAGTTCATGGGCGGCCGCCGCGGGGGCGCGGCCTCCGGGCGCGGCTCGGACCTGCGCTACAACATGGAGATCACCCTCGAGGAGGCCTTCGCCGGCAAGAACGCCACCATCCGTGTGCCCACCTCGGTCGCCTGCGACGAGTGCAAGGGCAGCGGCGGCGCCGGCGGCAGCGCCCCGGTGACCTGCCCGACCTGCCACGGTTCGGGCAAGATGCGCGCCCAGCAAGGCTTCTTCACCATCGAGCGTTCCTGTCCGACCTGCCACGGCCTTGGCCGCGTCATCAAGGATCCGTGCAAGAACTGCGGCGGCGCCGGCCGCGTGCGCAAGGAGAAGACGCTGTCGGTCACGGTGCCGCCCGGCGTCGAGGACGGCACCCGCATCCGGTTGACCGGCGAGGGCGAGGCGGGCATGCGCGGCGCCCAGCCCGGCGACCTCTACATCTTCCTCAGCGTGCGGCCGCACCGGCTATTCGAGCGCGACGGCGCCAACGTCCATTGCCGGGTGCCGATCCCGATGGTCACGGCGGCGCTGGGCGGCTCCATCGAGGTGCCGACCATCGAGGGCAGCCGCGCCCGCCTCAACATTCCGGCCGGCACCCAGTCCGGCCATCAGTTCCGCCTGCGCGGCAAGGGCATGAGCGTGCTGCGCTCGCCGGCGCGGGGCGACATGTTCGTCCAGGCGGTGATCGAGACCCCGGTCAACCTGAACAAGAAGCAGCAGGAGCTGCTGAAGGAGTTCGAGAAGGCCGGCGGCGAGAAGGAGACGAGCCCGGAATCGCATGGCTTCTTCGCCAAGGTGAAGGAGCTTTGGGAGGACCTGAAGGACTGAGCTCCGCCGTCATGGCAAGCCGCAGGCGTCGCGATGATGGCGACCGAGGTGAAGTCATGCCCGACCTGCCCGCGATACCCCTGATCGAAGGCGGTCCGCTCGAGCTCATGCGGGCCGAGCCCGAGCGGCTGGCCGATCTGATCCGCACCGCCGAGCGCGCCTACACCCGCCCCGCCATCGCGCTGGGCGACGCGGTGTCGCGGCGCTGGCTGGAACGGGTCGACCACACCCATCTCGACGAACTGCGCGCGGTGGCGGCGGCGCTTGGGCGGCCGGGCGCCTATCTGCTCAATCTCAGCTACGAATGGGCCTGCACCTCGGGCGTCGCGGCCGACCCGGCCGGCGGCAGCCGATTGCTGCGGGTGCTCGACTGGGCGATGCCGGGGCTCGGGCGCAATCTGGTCGTGGCGCGCCAGAAGGGGCCGGCGGGCGACTTCCTGAACCTGACCTGGCCCGGCTTCACCGGTGTGCTCACGGCCCTGGCGCCGGGCCGCTTCGCGGCCGCCGTCAACCAGCCGCCGATGCGCGCGCACGGCCTCACTCCGCCGCTCGACTGGGCCGTCAACAAGACGCGCATGTGGCGCAGCCGCGCGCAGACCCCCGCCCATCTGCTGCGGCGGGCATTCGAAACCTGCGCCGGCTACACCGAGGCCAGGGAGATGCTGGTCGCGACGCCGATCTGCCTGCCGGTGCTCTACACCCTGAGCGGCACGGCGGCCGGCGAGGGCTGCGTCATCGAGCGCACCGAGACGGCGGCGGCGGTGCACGAGGCGCCGGCCGCCATCGCCAATCATTGGCTGGACATGCCCGACAAGGGCCGCCCGCGCGGCTGGCAGAGCCCTTTGCGCCTGCGGCGCATGCGGGAGCTGGCGGGGATCGGCGGCGACGACCTGGCGTGGATGGAGCCGCCGATCCGCAATCCCGACAGCCGCCTCGCCGCCTATCTCAACGCCGCCGCCGGGCGGCTGCGCGTCCAGGGCTGGGAGGCCGACGGCCCGGCAACAAGGGTGTTCCGCCTGGGATGATGCTCAGCCGTGCCGCTCGTACCAGCCTTTGCTGGCGTTGACGATGCGCACCACCGAGAGCATCACCGGCACTTCGATCAGCACGCCGACCACCGTCGCCAGCGCCGCTCCCGACTGGAAGCCGAACAGGCTGATCGCGGCCGCGACGGCCAGCTCGAAGAAGTTGCTGGCGCCAATCAGGGCCGAGGGCCCGGCCACGCAATGGGCGACGCCGAGTTGCCGATTGAGGAGATAGGCGAGACCGGAGTTGAAATAGACCTGGATGGTGATCGGCACCGCCAGCAGCAGGATGACCAGCGGCTGGGCGATGATCTGTTCGCCCTGCAGGCCGAACAGCAGGACCAGGGTGGCGAGCAGGGCGGCCAGCGAAATCGGTTGCAGGATGCGCAGCGTCGCCTGCAGCGCCGCCTCGCCGCGGGCGAGCAAGGCCCTCCGCCACGCCTGCGCGGCGATCACCGGCACCACGATGTACAGCACCACGGACAGCAGCAGCGTCTGCCACGGGACGACAATCGACGACAGTCCCAGCAGCAGGCCGACGATGGGGGCGAAGGCGAACACCATGATGAGGTCGTTCAGCGCAACCTGCGACAGGGTGAAATGCGGCTCGCCGTCGGACAGGTTGGACCACACGAACACCATCGCCGTGCAGGGCGCCGCCGCCAGCAGAATCAGGCCGGCGACATAGCTGTCGATCTGGCCCTCGGGAAGCATCGGCCGGAACAGGTGGCCGATGAAGATCCAGGCCAGCAACGCCATCGAGAACGGCTTGACCGCCCAGTTGACGAACAGGGTGACGCCGATGCCCTTCCAGTGCTCGCCGACCCGGTGCAGCGCCCCGAAGTCGATCTTCAGCAGCATCGGCACGATCATCAGCCAGATCAGCACCGCCACCGGAATGTTGACCTGGGCGATCTCGGCGCGGCCGATGGCCTGGAACGGGCCCGGCAGCAGATGCCCGGCGGCGACGCCGGCGACGATGCACAGGGCCACCCACAGGGTCAGCCAGCGCTCGAACAGGCCCATCGGGGCGCGCGCCTGCCGGCGGGCGACGGTCTCGCATTGCACCGTCATGGGCCGTCTCCGATCTCGGAAGCGACCAGGCGCCGCACCGCCTCCTCGATCATGCGATAGACGCGGGCGAACTCGGCCAAGCGCTCGGCCTCGCTGCCGGTGGCCGCGGCGGGGTCGGGAAAGCCGAGATGGAGGCGGGCGGGATGGCCGGGCCACACCGGACAGACCTCGCCGGCGGCGTTGTCGCAGACCGTGACCACCAGGTCCATGACCGGGGCGCCCGGACCGGCGAACTCGTCCCAGCTCTTCGAGCGCGGGCCGTCGACCGCATGGCCCATGCGGCGCAGGGTTTCTATGGTCAGCGGATTGACCTCGCCGGTCGGCCGGCTGCCGGCGCTGAAGGCGCGGATGCGACCCTGGCCGAGGGCGTTCAGCAGGACCTCGGCCATCACGCTGCGCGCCGAGTTTCCGGTGCACAGCACGAGGATGTTCTTCACTCGGTCGGGCATGGCGCGTCCTGCCGGAGAGTAGGGGTGGCGGCCGGCGACAGGGCGGACCTGCCCTGGGCGCACAGGACCTGCAAGGGAACGGCGCGGACCAGCGCCAGCAGCCGGCGGTCCTCGGCGATGGTGGGATCGTCGCCCAGGCAGTCGCCGACCATGGCGAGGAATCGCGCCGCATAGGGGTTGAGTTGCCGCTCGGCCAGCCGGTAATAGGCCCAGCGCCCGTCGCGCCGCTGCTGCACCAGCCCGGCCGCCTTCAGCGCCGCCAGATGCTTGGACACGGTGGCCGGCGCCAGGGCGAGCACCGTGGTGATCTGGCACACGCACAGCTCGCCCGCCGCCAGCAGCTTGAGGATGCGCACGCGGCTGGGATCGGCGGTCGCCTTGGCGACCAGTTCGAAGGTTTCGATCATGGACTTCGCTTAACACATTTCGCCGTTTGGCGAAATGACACTTTCGTTGCGCCCACCGTCAGGCCGTCCCGGCCGTCAGCCGCCGAAGCTGCTCGCGCTCGAGCAGCCACGAGGCGGCGAACGCGAACACGAGGCCCCAGAACGGGGCGCCGATGTTGAAGATCGGCACCCCGGCGATGGAGACGACGAAGGCCACCAGGGCACCGATGGAGCACTCGCCGGAAAACGCCGTCTTGAAGGACCCTTGCAGGACCCGCAGCATGGCCAGTCCGCCGATCAGTCCGATCAGACTCAGCGGCAGGGCGAGCGCCAGACGGGTCGCCGACGGGGCGAGCAGACCGAAGCACAGCATGGCCAACCCGAACACGATCCCCGCCTGCCAATGGCTCCGCTTTTCCCCGCTGGTCACGAGAATGGCGTTGACCGGGCCGGTCAGACAGGCGGGAACCGAGCCCACCAGGGCGAAGAGCAGCGTCCCGAAGCCCGAGCCCAGGGTGATCGCCTTGACCGGCGCCTCGTGCCCGGCGTGTTTGAGGACCGCCAACCCTTGCGCGTTCTGGATGCCGAGCACGGTGATGGCGAGCGGGATGACCAGCTCGATCATCGCCTGCGGCGAAAAGCGCGGCACGTAGAGCCGCGGATCGGCGAACCCGACCGTGCCCATGTCCACCGGCGCCACGGCGCCCGTACCCCATGCGACCGCCCCGCCGGCCAGCAGGGCCGCCAGCACGGGCGGCAGGCGCCGCCCGAGCGCGGGCGACAGGGTGAACAGCAGGAACACGGCCAGGGCCGTGGCGGCCAGTGCGGCGGTCTCGGTGAAGGCGGTCACGACCTTGACGCCGAAGGGCAGAAACACGCCCGCCACCATCCCCATCACGATGGGCATGGGTATCCGCCGCATCACCCAGGTGATCAGGCCGGTCCAGCCGAGAACGGCGATCAGGACGCCCGTCGCCCAATAGGCGCCCACGATCTCGGCGAAGGTCAGATGGTCGAAGGCGGTGGGAAGCAGCAGTGCGCCCGGGATCGTCCAGGCGAATCCCAGCGGCTGGCGATGGCGCAGGCAGAAATACAGGCTCATGAGCCCGCCCAGGGTGTAGCCCCCGAAGATCCACGACGCGAGATCGGCCTCGGTCAGTCCGCCGTCCCGCCCGACCGTGATGAGAATGGCGAGCGGACCGGTCGAGGCGAACAGGAAGGCCGTGATTCCGTTGCTCACCGCGTGCCGGTTGGAAAAGACGGCGAAGACGCGGGCGTGGGACCGGTCCTCCGTTGTCATCTCGTCGCCCGCCCGGTCCCCCATGTCTCGATTCCTCTCCAAAGCCCCCTCCCGTCGCGCAGTCCCCTGGATGGCCGCCAAGAACTGACCCGGCCATGAGGAACAAGCATGGCGATTCCGCTCGAACGGACCCCCCTCTAGATTGCACGCCGGCATCGGGAACCGCAAACGGGCTTCCGCCGGCGGGCGATCTGATCTAACAAGACGGAAGTTTGCAGGAGGATCGGCCATGAAGATCGGAATCGTCGGCTGCGCCGGGCGCATGGGCCAGATGCTGGTGCGCGAGGTGCTCGACAGCGAGGGCTGCACGCTGGCCGGCGGCACCGAACGTCCGGGCGGCGACGCGGTCGGTCGCGACGTCGGCGAACTGGCCGGGCGCGGCTTTCTCGGCCTGCCGGTCGGCGCCGATCCCAAGCTCTTGTTCGACGCCGCCGACGCGGTCATCGACTTTACCAGCCCTGACGCCACCGCCCGGCATGCGCCGCTGGCCGCCGCGGCGCGCTGCGTTCACGTGGTCGGCACCACCGGCCTCGGCCCTGACCAGGAAGCGGCGCTACGCGAGGCGGCGGCGCGCACTCCGGTGGTCTGGGCGCCCAACATGAGCGTCGGCGTCAACGTGCTGTTCGCCATGGTCGAGCGACTGGCGGCGGCTCTCGATCCCGACTACGACGTCGAAATAGTCGAGATGCACCACCGCCACAAGGTCGATGCCCCCTCGGGCACCGCCCTCGGCCTGGGAAGAGCCGCGGCGGCCGGACGCGGGGTGCGGCTCGAGGACGTGTGGCAGAAGGTACGCGACGGCCACACGGGGGCGCGCAAGCGCGGCGACATCGGCTTCGCCACCCTGCGCGGCGGCGACGTGGTCGGCGACCACACGGTGGTGTTCGCCGCCGACGGCGAACGGGTCGAAATCACCCACAAGGCGTCGTCGCGCCAGGTCTTCGCCAAGGGCGCGGTGCGCGCCGCCCGCTGGGCCCACGGCAAGCCGCCCGGCCTCTACTCCATGCGCGACGTGCTGGGGCTCTGAGAGGGCTCTTCGCCCAACATGCGCGCCGCCTCCCATCCGACGAGCACTTTCCGGCGCGCCGGCCCCCAGCGATAGCCCTCGAAGGCGCCGGTGCCGCGGATCACCCGGTGGCAGGGAATGAGTACGGCGATCGGATTGGCGGCCAAGGCGTTGCCGACCGCCCGCGCCGCCCCCGGGCATCCCGCCGCCCGCGCCAGGGCGCCGTAACTGATCAGGCGCCCGGGCGGCACCCGCAGCAAGGCCTCCCACACCTTTATCTGGAAATTGGTTCCGCTGAGATGCAGGCGAAGGGGAACGTCCGCCCCGCCGCCGAAGGCCCGCGCGACCAGATCGCCGGTGCGCTCGGGGTCGGCGACGAAGCGGGCGGCCGGCCAGTCCGCCATGGCGCGCGCGAGGGCCTCGTCCCGGCTCTCGCCCTCATCGAGGAAGCTCAGGCCGCAAATGCCGCGCGGGCTGGCGAGCAGCAGGCAGCGTCCGAAGGGCGTGGCGTGGAAGCCCCAGGCGATGTCCAGGCCGGCGCCGCGCGCCTTGACCTCGCCGGGCGTCGCCGCCTCGTGGGCGACGAACAGGTCGTGCAGCCGGCTCGGTCCCGAGAGGCCGGCGTCCAGCGCCGCATCCAGCACGCTCGCCGATTCGGCCAGCGCCCGGCGGGCGTGGGCGACGGTGAGAAATCCCAGGAACCGCTTTGGCGTTACCCCGGCCCAGTCGGTGAACAGCCGCTGGAAATGGTAGGGACTGAGGTGGACGTGCCGGGCCACGGCGTCGAGGTCCGGCTGCTCGAGCCGGCGCTCGTCAATGTAGCGGATGGCCCGCGCGATGCGGTCGTAGGTGCGTTCCCAGCGGCCGTTCCTGCTCATCGCGCCCTCGTCAGTCGCGCCACGGCGGCTTGCGAATCTCGGTCCGCGCGGCGTCGCCGCACAGGCCGATGTCGTGCAGCATCCGTTCGTCGAAGGTGGCCAGCAGGCGCCGGTCCCCGGCCCGCCGGCGCCAGGCCCGCGCGGCGCGGGCGAGGCGGCGTAACAGCACAGGATTCAACGGTCGATACGTCATGGCGCGTCTCCTTTGCCGACGGCCCGACGCTAGCCCCGCGTCCTTGCCCGAACCACCCGGTTCTTGCCGACTTTAACCCGCGCGCGGGGCGGTGTAAGCTGAGGGTCATCATGACGCCTGAACAGATCGACCAATTCTACGCCCGCCTCGCGGAGGCGATGCCCAATCCGCGCAGCGAACTCGAGTTTCACAACCCCTACACGCTGCTGGTGGCCGTCGTGCTGTCGGCCCAGTCGACCGACGCCGGGGTCAACCGCGCCACCCGCGGGCTGTTCGCCGTGGCCGACTCCCCGGGCAGGATGCTGGCCCTGGGCGAGGACGGACTCAAGCGGCATATCAGCAGCATCGGGCTCTACAACAACAAGGCCCGCAACATCATCGCGCTGTCGCGCATCCTGGTCGACCATCACGGCGGCGAGGTGCCGCACAGCCGTGCCGACCTCGAGGCGCTCCCCGGGGTCGGCCGCAAGACCGCCAACGTGGTGCTCAACGTCGCCTTCGGCGAACCGGTCATCGCCGTCGACACCCACGCCTTCCGAGTCGCCAACCGCACCGGGCTGGCTCCGGGCGAGACGCCGCTTGAGGTCGAGCAGAAGCTGGACCAGATCACCCCCGCGCGCTGGAAGCACGACGCCCACCACTGGCTGATCCTGCACGGGCGGTACGTATGCAAGGCGCGGCGGCCGGAATGCCCGCGCTGCGTCGTGCGGGAGCTGTGCGCCTTTCCGGCCAAGACCACGACGGCGGAACTCGCCGCCGAGGGCTGAAGCCCGCGGCCGTCAGCTCGGCCGGGATCCCCGGCCGCCGGCCACGATGTCGTCGAAGCAGCGCGCCTCGACCGGCTTGCCCGGGACCTGGCTGCGCAGGTGGTGGTGGAGGACCCGGCGGGCGCCGCCCTCGTCATAGACGAACAGGTCCAGCACGCAGCCGGGCCCGAAATACTGCCAAATCTCGGCCTTGGCATCGCGTCGCACGAAGCTGGGCGGCCCCAGCAGCGCGCTCACCTCGGAGACCGGCATGCCCCGCAGCGCGGAGGCGGTGATGGTCGGCCGACCGGGCCGCACGGCTACGACCTCCTGGGCCGCGGCTGCCGGCGGCAAAAACGGCTCGAACGCCGCGCCGGCTTCCATGCCGCCGCCGACGACGGCGGGCGGCGACACGGGTGGCGGCAGCATCGAGGCGAGGTTGGCGACCGGCGCGCAGCCGGCCATCGTCAGCGCGATAAACGCCGCCGTTGCGCTCGAAATGAAGGGGCGCGGACCGCGGCCGGGCAAGTCGTCTACTTCGCCTCCTCTCCCCCGGGCGACGGCGGTCCGAGTTGCGCCACCGGAGCGCCGCCGGCCGCGGCTTCCACCGAGCCGACGATCTGGCCGCCCGATTCGACCACCAGCCGGGCGTAGCGTAGCCGGCCCTCGATGCGCCCCGTCGGCCGCACGGTCAGCTTCTTGCGCACGGTCAGTTCGCCCTCGAAACGACCGGAGATCTCGGCCTCGTCCACTTCCGCGGCGCCACGGAACAGACCCGCCTCGGGAATCTCGAGCACGACGGCATTGGCGACACTGGCCTCGACGGTGCCCTCGACCACCAGTCTGTCGCATGCGCTGATGTTGCCCGACAGGGTGATGTCGCGGCCGACGATCAGTTTCTTCCCCTCGCCGTCGGTTCCGCCGATCGGCCGCCGAGGGCTCGGGATGTCGAGCACCCGGCGCGCGGCGCCGTCCGGGCGCGATGGCTGAGGGAACGGCGGCTTGCCCACGGCGGGCGAACCCGCCCTGTACGGCGGCCGGTGGGCCGTGCCGGAATTGTCCGGCCCCAGGTCCGGATCGCCGTCCAGCGACGGCGTCAGTTGCTTGTCGATGGCGGGTTTCTTGCGCCGAAACATTGTCTGCTCACCCAATCCTGGTCGCACGGCGCCGAATCCCGCGATCACGAACCGCGGCGGATTATACGTTCCCCCGGCGGCGTCGCAACGCCTCGAACACGTGGATCATGAAGGCGGTGGCGATGATCGGCGCCGCCAAGTTTAGCACCGGCACGCTTAACAGAACGGTAATCCCCGCGCCCGCCAGCCATAGGCGGCCCAGTTCCTCGCGCCGCAGGGCCCGCATCTCGGGCGCCGGCAGCCGCCGGGCCGCCGCCATCTCGAAATACTCGCGGCCGAGCAGATAGCCGTTCACGACGTAATACGTCCCCGGCAGGAAGTACAGCGGCAGGGCGAGCAGGTTGAGAACCACGGCGACGGCGGCAAAGCGTGCGGCACCGCCCACCGTCTCGGACAGCGGCGCGGCGCGGGCCGGCGGCAGGTCCGGGTAGTGCCGCCGCTCGACGACGGCGGCCACCTCTTCCAGGAAGAAGCCGACCACCACGGTGACCGCCGCCGGGAACAGGAGCAGGGTGGCGGCGAACACGGCCAGCCCGCCGAACACGTCGAGCAGCCACTCCACCCACACGGTCTCGGCCAGCCTAGTGGACGCCAGCAGCCACCAGCAGGCGGCGTAGAGGGCGACGTAGAGTAGAAGGGTCAGGCCCAGGCTGCGCCACAGTATGCGGCGCAGCGACGGGTCGGCGATGCCGGCGACGGCCTTGGCGACGGCGGAGAGCACGGGCGGATGACGTCCCTGAATCTGGCGTGGCGGCGAGACTAGCCGCTCGCCCCGCGGGCGGCAAGCCGGCCGGCCCCCTTTTTCATTGTTCCCGGTCGGCGGGCCGCTATACTGCGCCGCAATTCGCCCACCCCCGGACCCTTACCGCGGAGGACAACACCGCCATGACGAACATCAGATACGACGTCGTCGGCATCGGCAACGCCATCGTCGACGTGCTCGCCCATGCTGACGACGCCCTGCTGGCGGAGATGGGGGTGGCCAAGGGCGTCATGACCCTTATCGACGGCGACCAGGCCGAACGCATCTACGCGCGGATGCCGCCGGGCATCGAATGCTCGGGCGGCTCGGCCGCCAACACCATCGCCGGCCTCGCCGCCCTCGGTGGGCGCGGCGCCTATGTCGGCAAGGTGCGCGACGACCAGCTCGGCCAGGTTTTCCGCCACGACATCCGTGCCGCCGGCATCACCTTCGACACCCCGCCCGCGGTCGACGGCTCGTCGACGGCGCGCTGCCTGGTCCTGGTCACTCCCGACGCCCAGCGCACCATGCAGACCTTCCTCGGCGCCTGCGTCGCGCTGGGGCCGGAAGACATCGACCCCACGGTCATCTCGGCCGCGAAGGTCACCTATCTCGAAGGCTATCTGTGGGACCAGCCGCGCGCCAAGCAGGCGTTCGTCAAGGCCGCCGAGATCGCCCACGCGGCGGGCCGCGAGGTGGCGCTGTCGCTGTCCGATCCGTTCTGCGTCGACCGCCATCGCGACTCCTTCCTCGACCTCGTCAGCGGCCATGTCGACATCCTGTTCGCCAACGAGGCCGAGATCACGTCGCTCTACCAGACCTCGGACTTCTCCGAGGCGCTGCGCGCGGTGCGCGGGCACTGCCGGGTGGCGGCACTGACGCGCAGCGAGAAGGGCTCGGTGGTGGTGGCCGATGGTGGCACTGTAGTGGTCAGCGCCGAGCCGGTCGTCCAGCTCGTCGACACCACCGGCGCCGGCGACCTCTACGCGGCGGGCTTCCTCTACGGCTTGACACGTGGCCTCGACCTCGCCATTTGCGCGCGCATCGGCGGCATCGCCGCGGCCGAGGTGATCAGCCATGTCGGCGCCCGGCCCGAAGCGCCGCTCGCCGACCTCGTCCGGCAACGCTTGCCGGGGATTTATTCATAACGAAGGCCAAATGAACCTAAGAAATATCGCGATCATCGCCCACGTCGACCACGGCAAGACGACCCTGGTCGATGCGCTGCTGCGCCAGAGCGGAACCTTCCGCGACAACCAGCAGGTCGCCGAACGGGTGATGGATTCCAACGAGCTCGAGCGCGAGCGCGGCATCACCATCCTGGCCAAGTGCACTTCGGTGGCGTGGGGCGAGGTGCGCATCAACATCGTCGACACCCCCGGCCACGCCGATTTCGGGGGCGAGGTCGAGCGCATCCTCAGCATGGTCGACGGCGTTGTCGTCCTGGTCGACGCCGCCGAGGGGCCTCTGCCGCAGACCAAGTTCGTCACCGGCAAGGCGCTGGCGCTGGGCCTGCGCCCGATCGTCGTGATCAACAAGGTCGACCGCCCCGACGCCCGGCCGCATGAGGTGCACGACGAGGTGTTTGACCTGTTCGCCGCCCTCGACGCCACCGACGAGCAGCTCGACTTCCCCACCCTGTTCGCCTCGGGCCGCGACGGCTGGGCGGCGGACAGCCTGGAGGCGCCGCGCGAGTCGCTGGCGCCCCTGTTCGAGCTGGTGGTCCGCCACGTGCCGCCGCCCGAAGGCGTGCTCGACGCGCCCTTCGCGATGCTGGCGACGACGCTGGAGGCCGATCCCTATCTCGGGCGCGTGCTGACGGGGCGCATCCACACCGGCGTCGCCCGCCTCAACATGGCGGTCAAGGCGCTGGGCCGCGACGGCGCGCTGCTCGAACAGGGCCGGCTGACCAAGCTCCTGGCCTTCCGCGGCATCGAGCGGGTGCCGGTCGAGCAGGCCGAGGCCGGCGACATCGTCGCCGTCGCCGGCCTGACCAAGACCACCGTCGCCGACACCATCTGCGCCCCCGAGGTGACGGAGCCGGTGACCGCCATTCCGGTCGATCCGCCCACCCTGGCGATGACGTTCTCGGTCAACGATTCGCCGCTGGCCGGCCAGGAGGGCGACAAGGTCACCAGCCGGGTCATCGGTACGCGGCTGATGCGCGAGGCCGAAAGCAACGTCGCTATCCGCGTGCGCCAGACCGAGGACAAGGACGCCTACGAGGTGGCCGGGCGCGGCGAGTTGCAGCTCGGCGTGCTGATCGAGCAGATGCGCCGCGAGGGCTTCGAGCTGTCAATCAGCCGCCCGCGCGTGCTGTTCAAGACCGACGAGAACACCGGCCAGCGCCTGGAGCCGATCGAGGAGGTGATGGTCGACGTCGACGACGAGTACACCGGCGTCGTGGTCGAGAAGATGAGCCTGCGCAAGGCCGAGCTCACCGGCATGAAGCCGTCGGGCGGCGGCAAGACGCGCGTCAGCTTCCTCGCCCCGTCGCGCGGCCTGATCGGCTATCACGGCGAATTCCTCACCGACACCCGCGGCACCGGCATGATGAACCGCAACTTCCACGGCTACGCCCCCTACAAGGGGCCGATCGAGGGGCGGCGCAACGGCGTGCTGATCGCCAACGGCGCCGGCGAGGCGGTGGCCTATGCGCTGTGGTACCTGGAGGAGCGCGGCCCGCTGTTCATCGGCCACGGCACCAAGGTCTACGAGGGCATGATCATCGGCGAGCACTCGCGCGGCAACGACCTCGACGTCAATCCACTGAAGGGCAAGCAGTTGACCAACGTCCGCGCCTCGGGCAAGGACGAGGCGGTGCGCCTGACCCCGCCGCGCCGGATGAGCCTGGAACAGGCCATCGCCTACATCGAGGACGACGAACTCGTCGAGGTGACGCCGAAGTCGATCCGCCTGCGCAAGCGCCTGCTCGACCCCAACGACCGCAAGAAGGCCAGCCGCCTCAAGGACGCGGGGTAGGCGGGCTGGACTGCTTCGTCGCCGCTCGGCTCGCAAAGACGCCAAGATCGTCATTGCGAGCCGAAGGCGAAGCAATCCATCGCCGCCCTCGTCGCCTTCTTTCCTTTACCCGTTCGGTGTAGGCTGCCCGCCATGACCTCCTGGCGGCACGCCGTTTCCGTCTACCGCGACCGCCGCGTGCTGGCGGTGCTGCTGCTCGGCTTCTCCAGCGGCCTGCCGCTGGCGCTGACCGGCGCCACGCTGGCGGTGCGCCTGACCGAAAGCGGGGTGTCGCTGGCCGACATCGGCCTGTTCGCCCTGGTTGGCGTGCCCTACGCCGTGAAGTTTCTGTGGGCGCCCCTGGTCGACCGCCTGCCGATTCCGGGGATGACCCGCCTGTTCGGCCGCCGACGCGGCTGGATGCTGGCGACGCAGGGCGCCCTGATCGCCAGCCTGCTGGCGCTGGGCGCCGTCGATCCCGCCGCCGATCCGTGGCGCACCGCCCTGTTCGCCCTGGCGGTGGCGTTCTGCTCGGCCAGCCAGGACATCGTCATCGACGCCTACCGCGTCGAGATCCTCGACGAGGAGCAGTACGGCGCCGGCGCGGCGATGGTGCAGTTCGGCTATCGCATCGCCATGCTGGTGTCGGGGGCGGGGGCCCTGTTCCTCGCCACGGCGGTGTCTTGGCCGCTGGTCTACGCGGCGATGGCGGGGCTGGTCGGCATCGGCGTGCTCACCGTGCTGTTCAATCCCGAACCGCCGGCCCCGCCGGTTCCGACAACCGCCCCGGCGATGGGGGGAATTTCGCATCGGGCGGCGACCTGGCTGCGCGACGCGGTGATCGAACCCTTCGCCGAGATGATCCGCCGCAACGGGGCGGCGGTGCTCGCCATCCTCGCCTTCGTGATCCTCTACAAGCTGGGCGACGCCCTGGCCGGGGTGATGGCGAACCCGTTCTATCTGATGATGGGCTTCAGCAAGGCCGAGATCGCCTCGGTGAGCAAGCTGTTCGGCTTCGCCGCCACCATCCTCGGCACCTTTCTCGGCGGCCTGATCGTCGCCAAGGCCGGCATCATGCGGGCGCTGCTGCTGTGCGGGGCGCTGCAGATGGCGTCCAACCTGATGTTCGCGGCGCAGGCCGCGATCGGCTACGACGTCGGCTTCCTGACCCTGACCATCGCGGTCGAGAACCTGTCGGGCGGCATGGGCTCGGCGGCCTTCGTCGCCTACATTTCGGCCCTGTGCAACGTCAGCTACACCGGCACCCAGTACGCCCTGCTGTCGTCGCTGGCGGTGTCCGGGCGCACCCTGCTGTCGGCCTCCGGCGGCTTCGTGGTCGAGGCCGTCGGCTGGGTGCAGTTCTTCGTCTTCAGCACGGTGGCGGCCCTGCCCGGCCTGCTGCTGCTGCTGTGGATGATGCGGCGGTTTCCGCCCCGCCCCGTCGCCCTGCCCGCCGCCGCGCCGCTTTCGCGGGGATGACTGCGGACGCCGGCCGCGTCACAATGGCACCCACGCTCCACACCCCGAGCCCAGCCATACGGACGAAATCATGCGCATCGGCGTTCCCAGGGAGATCAAGAGCCACGAGTACCGGGTCGGCCTGACGCCGGCCAGCGTCCGCGAACTGGCCCATCACGGCCACGCGGTGATCGTCGAGAGCGGCGCCGGCGCCGGCATCAACAGCGGCAACGACGCCTACCGGGCAGCCGGGGCGACGGTGGTGGGCACTCCGGCAGAGGTGTTCGCCGCCGCCGACCTGATCGTCAAGGTCAAGGAACCCCAGCCCGCCGAGCGCGCCATGCTGCGCCCCGGGCAGGCGCTGTTCACCTATCTGCATCTGGCCCCCGATCCCGACCAGACCGCCGACCTCGTGGCCTCCGGCAGCATCGCCATCGCCTACGAGACGGTGACCGACGCTAGCGGGCGGCTGCCGCTGCTGGCGCCGATGAGCGAGGTGGCGGGGCGGATGGCGGTGCAGGTCGGCGCCCACTGCCTGGAGAAGGAGCAGGGCGGGGCGGGCGTGCTGCTGGGCGGGGTGCCCGGTGTGCCGCCCGGGCGGGTGGCGGTGATCGGCGGCGGCGTGGTCGGCACCAACGCGGCACGCATGGCCGTCGGGCTGGGGGCGCGGGTGGCGGTGCTCGACCGCTCGCTGGCCCGTCTGGCCGAACTCGACGAGATTTCCGGCGACCGCCTGACCACCATCTTCGCCACCCTCGATTCCATCGAGACAACGGTGGTCGAGGCCGACCTGGTGATCGGCGCCGTGCTGGTGCCGGGCGCGGCGGCGCCCCGGCTCGTCACCCGCGACATGGTGCGGCGGATGCGCCGCGGCTCGGTGATCGTCGACGTCGCCATCGACCAGGGCGGCTGCTGCGAGACCAGCCGCCCCACCACCCACGCCGACCCGACCTATGTCGAGGAGGGGGTGGTGCATTACTGCGTCACCAACATGCCCGGCGCGGTGGCGCGCACCTCGGCCTTCGCGCTGAACAACGCCACGCTGCCCTTCGTGCTGGCGCTGGCCGACAAGGGATGGAACCGCGCCCTGCGCGAGGACGCGCATCTGCGCGCCGGCCTCAACGTGTTCAAGGGTGCCGTGACCTGCGAGGCGGTGGCGCGCGAACTCGGCTACGATTACGTCGATCCGACGGATCTTTTGTGAGCCGCTTCAGCCGCCAGGCGGCGCCTCGGGGATCGCCTCGCTGGTGGTATCCCGCTTGGGGCGTTCGCCGGTGAGCGAACGGCCGCGCACCAGGAAATGCGTGAGTTCGGCGATGTTGGTGGCGTGGTCGCCGATGCGCTCGATGTTCTTGGCGATGAACAGCAGATGGGTACAGGGCGTGATGTTCCGCGCGTCCTCCATCATGTAGGTCAGCAGCTCGCGGAACAGGCTGGAATGCAGGTCGTCGACCTCCTGGTCGCGCCGCCACACGGCCTCGGCGCGGTCGGCGTCGCGCGCCAGATAGGCGTCCATCACCTCCTTCAGCAATTCGAGCACCAGCCAGCCCATGCGCGCCACCGCGCGCACCGAGGGCACCGGCGGCATCTGGTTGAGCACCAGGGTGCGCTTGGCGGCGTTCTTGGCGTGGTCGGCGACGCGCTCCAACTCCGACGAGATCTTCAGGGTGGTCAGCGCCAGCCGCAGGTCGTCGGCGACCGGGGCGCGCAGGGCGAGCAGGCGCACGGTCATGTCGTTGATGGCGTGGTCGAGGTTGTCGACCTCGTCGTCGCCACCGGCCACCCGCATCGCCAGCTCGCCGTCGCGCTCGACCATCGCCTGGATGGCGCCGGCGAGCTGGCTCTCGGCCAGTCCGGCCATGCGGGCGACTCCGTCGAGCAGGCGCTGCAGCTCGTTGTCGTAGGACCTGACGATGTGTTGGTGCTCGCCGATCGAAGGCATCAGCTTTCCTCCCGCCGCGGCCGGGCGCCCTGTCCGCCCGATCGGGCATGTATAGCGCAGCGGCGACGCCCGCGCTGTTAAACTTCTGTGTCAGCCGGCGGCAGATAGACGGTGAACACGCTGCCCTCGCCCGGGGTGCTGTCGATGGCGAGCAGGCCGCGGTGGCGGTTGACCACGTGCTTGACGATGGCAAGGCCAAGCCCCGTACCCCCCAGCTTGCGCGAGCGCGCGTCGTCGACCCTGAAAAAGCGCTCGGTGAGCCGCGGCAGGTGCTCCCGCGCGATGCCCTCGCCGTGGTCGCGCACCGCCACCGACACCGCCCCACCCTCCAGACGCCCGGGGCCTGCCCCCGGCACGGCCGCGACGCGGCGTGCGGAAACCTCGATCGCGGTGTTGGCGCGCCCGTACTTGCGGGCGTTGTCGATCAGGTTCTGGAAGACCTGGGCCAGTTCGTCGGCGTCGCCCGCCACCGGCGGCAGGTCATCGGGCATGTCGAGGCGCAACGTCATGTCCCGCTCGCGCAGCTGCATCTCGAGGGTTTCGGCGACGCCGGTCAGCGTGCGGCGGAGATCCACCCGGCCGCCGGGCGCGGTGTGCTCGTTGAGCTCGATGCGCGACAGCGACAACAGGTCGGCGACCAGCCGCGCCATCCTGGCCGCCTGCTCGTGCATGATGGCGAGGAACCGCTCCCGCGCCTCGGCATCGTCGCGCGCCGGGCCGCGCAGGGTCTCGATGAAGCCCAGAAGCGTCGACAGCGGCGTGCGCAGCTCGTGGCTGGCGTTGGCCACGAAGTCGGCGCGCATGCGCTCCATGCGCCGCGCCGCCGTCACGTCGTGCAGGGCGAGGATGGCGGCGCTGCCGTCGGCGACGGGTCGCGGCAGCCGCTCCAGTCCGGCCTGGAAGTCGCGCTCGGCCGGTCCCGGCAGGGTGACGGCGACGGTGGCGCCCGCTTTGCCGCCAATGACCGCGTCGGCGGCCTCGAGCAGCTTCGGTTCGCGCAGCGCCGCCGCCAGGTCGTGGCCCGCCGGATCGCGTCCGAACAACCGGCGGCCGGCGACGTTGGCGCGGGTCACGCGACGCCGGGCGTCGAGCATCAACACCGGGTCCGGCAGGCTGTCGAAGACCACGTTCCAGGACGCCAGGGCGGCGGTGCTCTCGTCCTCGCGCCGTCGCCATGCGCGCCGCAGCTCGGCGACGGCGGCGAATGGCTCGCCGGCGATGCGCGGCGCACGCGCCGCCGGCGCCGGGGCGTCGGCGTCGTGCGCCAGGGCGCGCAGGTGGGCGGTCAGCGCCAGATGGTCGGCGAGAAAGGGCCGCGCCAGTGCCGCCGTCAGCGCGACGGAGACGAGCACGACGAGGACGGCGCCGCCGATGCCGACCGCGCCGAGCGCCATCGCCAAGGCAACGGCCAGCACCGTCGGCAGGCCGAGCACGGCGGCAACGGCGAGCAGCCGGGCCAACGGAACCTCGGGTCGCGTCATCCGGTCGTCCGATCCTCCCGGTCCCCGGGGATCGGGGACCCTCGCTCAGCGGGCGGCGTCGTGCGCCGCCATCACCGCCATGTTCACGATATCCGAAACCGTGGCGTCCATCGACGTGATCTGCACCGGTTTCGACAGTCCCATGAGCATCGGCCCGATGACCGTGCCCCCGCCCAGCTTCTGCAGCAGCTTCCAGGAGATGTTGGCGCTGTACAGCCCGGGCATGATCAGCACGTTGGCCGGTCCCGACAGGCGGCAAAACGGGTACAGCTTGAGAAGCTGGGGGTCGAGGGCGACGTCGGCGCCCATCTCGCCGTCGTACTCGAACTCGACCCCGCGGCCGTCCAGGATTCCAACCGCCTCGCGCACCCGCTCGGCCTTGCCTGACGCGGGATTGCCGAAATTCGAGTAGCTGAGCAGGGCGACCCGCGGCTCGTGGCCGAGCTGGCGCGCCTTGGCCGCGGTCTGCACCGCGATGTCGGCGAGCTGCTCGGGAGTCGGGGTCTCATGGACGTGGGTGTCGGCGATCAGCACGGTCCGTCCGCGGGCGACCAGCATGCTGACAGCGAACACCAGCTCGCCCGGATGGGGGTCGATGACCCGGCACACCTCGTCGAAGGCGGCGTAGTAGTTGCGGGTCAGCCCGGTGACCATGGCGTCGGCGTCGCCGGCGGCGACCATCAGGGCGCCGAAGATGTTGCGCTCCTGGTTGACCATGCGCGTGACGTCGCGATAGAGCGCACCCTTGCGCTGCAGCCGTCCGTACAGGAGGTCGGTGTAGGCGCCGTTCTGCGAGCTGAGCTTGGCGTTGATGATCTCCAGCCCGTCGGCGGCGGGTCCCAGGCCGGCCGTGCGCATGGTCTCGCGGATGCGGTCCTCGCGGCCGATCAGCACCGGGGTGCCGAACCCGGCGTTGCGGAAGGCGACGGCGGCGCGGATCGACTTCTCCTCTTCGCCCTCGGCGAACACCACGCGCTGGGGATTCTGCCGCACCTTCTCGAAGATCGCCTGCAAATTGGCGGCGGTGGGGTCGAGGCGGGCCGACAGGGCGCGGCGATAGGCGTCCATGTCGATGATCGGCTTGCGGGCGACGCCGCCGTCCATCGCCGCCTGCGCCACCGCCGTCGGCACGGCGGCGATCAGGCGGGGGTCGAAGGGCACCGGAATGATGTACTCCGGGCCGTAGCGCAGGCGCTGGCCGGAATAGGCGGCGTCGACCTCGTCGGGCACGTCCTCGCGCGCCAGCGCCGCGATGGCCTCGGCGGCGGCGATCTTCATGGCATCGTTGATGGTCGAGGCGCGCACGTCCAGCGCCCCGCGGAAGATATAGGGGAAGCCGAGCACGTTGTTGATTTGGTTGGGATAGTCCGAGCGCCCGGTGGCGATGATGGCGTCGGCGCGCACCGAGCGCACCTCCTCGGGCGTGATCTCGGGGTCGGGATTGGCCATCGCGAAGACGATCGGGCGGTCGGCCATGCGCGCCACCATCTCGGGCGTCACGGCCCCCTTCACCGACAGGCCGAAGAACACGTCCGCGCCCTCCATCGCCTGCTCGAGAGTGCGCGCCTCGGTGGGCACGGCGTGGGCCGATTTCCACTGGTTCATGCCCTCGCTGCGGCCCTGGTGGATGACGCCCTTGGTGTCGCACATGATCACGTTGCCGTGCGGCACGCCCATCGCCTTGACCAGCTCGACGCAGGCAACGGCCGCGGCGCCGGCGCCGTTGACGACGATGCGCGCCTGCTTCAGCGAGCGCCCGGTGAGATCGAGGGCGTTGATGAGGCCGGCGGCGGCGATGATGGCGGTGCCGTGCTGGTCGTCGTGGAACACCGGCACGTCCATGATCTCGCGCAGGCGCTGCTCGATGATGAAGCATTCCGGCGCCTTGATGTCCTCGAGGTTGATGCCGC
>JACFNC010000030.1 GCA_019455065.1 Rhodospirillales bacterium | reverse complement strand
CGGCAAGATCTCGACGATGATGGGCGAGGTCGGCAAGGGCATCACCGCCTTCAAGAAGGGCGTCGAGGACGGCAAGAAGGAAATCGAGGATTCGACCGCCGAGGCCGCGCGCGACGTGACCCCGAGCGAGGAAAAGGATCACGCCTGACGCTTGCGCATGAGGGCAGGCAGGGGGCCTGAAAGATGTTCGATCTGGGTTGGGGTGAGCTGCTGCTCATCGGTGTCGTCGCGCTGATCGTGGTCGGGCCCAAGGACCTGCCGCGCCTGTTCCGCGAGGTGGGCCGGTTCACCGGCAAGGCCCGCGCCATGGCGCGCGACTTCAGCCGCGCCATGAACGCCGCCGCCGACGAGGCTGGCGTGAAGGACATCGACCGCACCCTGCGCGCGGCGACGAACCCGATGCGCACCGCCACGAACGCGATGCGTGATGCGGTGAACCTCAAGGATACGCTGAAGACCGGGCCGAAGGCTGCCGCTGCCGCTGCCGCCACCGCGACGGCAACCGCCGCAGCCGCCGAACCGCCGCCCGACGAGGCCGCCGCCGACTCCGGAATCGCCGCCGAAGCCGAGGCGGCAGGCGCCGCCGCACCCGCTGCCGACGAGGACAGCAAGGAATGACCAAAGCCACCGACGCCGACGAGATCGACGACAGCTCCGCGCCGCTGATCGAGCACCTGACCGAGCTGCGCACCCGCATCCTGTGGTCGCTGCTCGCCTATGTGGTGGCGATCATCATCTGCTTCTTCGTCTGGGAGCCGATCTTCAACTTCCTGAAGGCGCCGCTGTGCACGGCGATGCTGAACAACGGCGCGCCGAACTGCGACCTGCAGTATATCGCGCTGCAGGAAGGCTTCTTCATGGCCTTCAACATCTCGCTGGCGGCGGGATTCGTGCTGGCCTTCCCGGTCATCGCCTACCAGATGTGGCGCTTCGTGGCGCCCGGCCTCTATCGCACCGAGAAGAACGCCTTCCTGCCGTTCCTCATCGCCTCGCCCTTCATGTTCATCATCGGCGCGGCGGTGGCCTATTACGTCGTCGTGCCGCTGGCGTTCAATTTCTTCCTGACGTTCCAGCAGGAAACCGCCAGCGCGGTGGCGGGGGCCGCCGAGGAGATGCGCAACCAGTCGGGCGGCGGCATCGTCTTCCACGGCTCGGCGCAGGCCTATCTGTCGCTGGCGATGAAGTTCATCCTCGCCTTCGGCATCTGCTTCCAGTTGCCGGTGCTGCTCACGCTGATGGGCAAGGCCGGGCTGATCACTTCGCGCAGCCTGTCGCGGGTGCGCCGCTACGCCATCGTCGCGATCCTGCTGGTCGCGGCCGTCGCCACCCCCCCGGACATGATGAGCCAGGTGATCCTGTTCTGCGCCATCTACCCGCTTTACGAAGTGTCGATCTTCCTCGTCCGCCGCATCGAGCGCCAGAAGGACGCCCAGGCGCGCGCCGAAGGCATCATCGGCGACGGCGAGAGCCTTTACGACGACCCGGCGGACGAGACCGAGAACGCATGACCGAGGCCCTGACCCGCATCGCCGAGGCGCTCGAACGCCTCGCACCGCCGCCTGCGCCCGCGCCCGATCTGGGGCTGGCCCCCGCCTGGGTCTGGCAGACCGAACCCGACCGGCTGGTGCCGGTGCCGCGCGTGGCGCGGGTGGATGTCGGGCTGCTGGTCGGGATCGGGCGCGCCCGCGACGTGCTCCTGGCCAACACCCGCCAGTTTGCCGAAGGGTTCCCGGCCAACAACGCCCTGCTCTGGGGCGCGCGCGGGATGGGGAAATCCAGCCTCGTCAAGGCGGTGCACGGCGCGGTTTCGGCGGGTCATCCGGGGCTGAAGCTGGTCGAGGTCTTGCGCGAGGACCTGCCCTCCATCGGCCGCTGCCTGTCGATCCTGCGCGGCGCACCCGAACGGTTCGTGCTGTTCTGCGACGACCTGTCGTTCGGCCATGACGACGCCCATTACAAAAGCCTGAAGGCGGTGCTGGACGGCGGCATCGAGGGGCGGCCCGAGAACGTGATCCTCTATGCCACATCGAACCGCCGCCACCTGATGCCGCGCGACATGATCGAAAACGAACGGTCCTCGGCCATCGCCCCCTCCGAGGCGACCGAGGAAAAGGTCTCGCTCTCGGACCGCTTCGGCCTGTGGCTGGGCTTCCATCCCTGTTCGCAGGACGACTATCTGGCGATGATCCGCGGCTATTGCGACGCCTGGCGCATCGACATCGACGAGGCGACCCTGCGCGCCGAGGCCATCGAATGGCAGGCCACGCGCGGCGGCCGTTCCGGGCGGGTGGCGTGGCAGTATTTCACCGATCTCGCCGGCCGGCGCGGGGTGCGGCTGTAGCGGCCTGCCCGGTGACGTTTGGGGGCGCTGCCCCCCGGCGCGTTCCGCGCCGCCCCCCGGAGTATTTTTGCAAGGATGAAGGCAGCGGGGCTTGACCCTCACCCTGCGGGAGGGTGCATGTCCGGTGCGCAACATCGAAAGGAGCGCAAGATGCTGGAACTCGATCTGCCGGGAATGACCTGCGGCGGCTGCGTGCGCGGGGTGACGGCGGCGGTGCAGGCGCTGGACCCTGCGGCGAAGGTGGACGCCGACCTTGCCGCGCACCGCGCGAAGATCACCACCACCGCCCCCGAGGCACGGGTGCGCGAGGTGCTGACCGAGGCGGGCTACATGGGCTGACCTGCCCCGGCGAGGGTGGCGGGGGTGCAAGGGTTGCGCACGTCGCGCACCCGTCATTGCGAGGAGGCGTCAGCCGACGAAGCAACCTCGATGTTGCGTGTGAGCGGTCGGGGTTGCTTCGGCTTCGCCTCGCAATGACGGAAGGGAGTTTCACCTCGCAATGACGGGGGTGCAATGACGGGAGGGGGCGCAGGCCCCCTCCCGGCCCGATCATTCGTTGATGCCGATGGCCATGAACATGGCCTCGTCGCCGCGACGCAGCAGCAGCAGGATCGAGCGCCGCCCGGCGTCACGGGCTTCGGTGACCCGTTCCTTGAGGTCATCGACGCTGGCGACCGGCGCCTGACCGGCCTCGACGATCACGTCGCCGGGGCGCAATCCCTTGGCAGCGGCGTCCGAGAGCGGGTCGATGTCGGTGATGACCACGCCTGCGGCATCACTGCCCAGCCCCATTTCCTGCGCGATTTCCGGCGTGATCGTGGCCACCGACAGGCCCGAGAGTTCCGCCACATGCGGCTCGGCCGAGGTGCTCGGGCCGGTGCTGACGCCCGCGTCAAGCTGGGTCTCGCGGCGCCCCAGCGTGATGCCCAGCGTCATCTCGGCGCCGTTGCGCAGCACGACCACATCGACCGCCTCGCCCACCGGCGCCGCCGCCACCATGCGCACGAGCTGGCGGGTATCGACCACTTCCGAGCCGTTGAATTCAAGGATCACGTCGCCGGTCCTGATCCCGGCATCGGCGGCGGGGCCTTCGGGCACGTCGGTGACCAGCGCGCCCTCGGCCTTGTCGAGACCGGCGATGGTGCCGACCATGTCGGGCATGATGTCCTGGATGCGCACGCCCAGATAGCCGCGCCGGGTTTCCCCGAACTGCTGGAGCTGCGCGACGACATCCTTCACCACGTTCGAGGCCATCGAGAAACCGATGCCGATCGAGCCGCCGTCGGGCGACAGGATCGAGGTGTTCACCCCGATCACCTCGCCGCGCATGTTGAACAGCGGGCCGCCGGAATTGCCCTGGTTGATCGCCGCATCGGTCTGGATGAAATCGTCGAAGGTGCCCGAGAGCGCGCGGTTGCGCGCCGAGATGATCCCGGCGCTGACCGAAAAGCCCTGGCCGAGCGGGTTGCCCATCGCCATCACCCAGTCGCCGACCTCGGCCATGTCGTCGCTGCTGTCGCCGAACTTGACGAAGGGCAGGTCGTGGTCGGCCTCGACCTTCAGGAGCGCGATGTCGGTGTTGGGGTCGGTGCCGACCACGGTGGCAGGCAGGCGGTCGCCCGAGAAGAACTCGATCTCGATCTGGTCGGCGCCGTCGATGACGTGGTTGTTGGTGACGATATAGCCGTCAGCCGAGACGACGAAGCCCGACCCCAGCGCGCCGGTGCGCTGCGGCTGCCGGTCGCGGAAACGGTCGAAGAGGTCTTCAAAGGGCGACCCCTCGGGCAGCATCCCGCGCGGACCGGCGGGCCGGGTGACGATGGTGGATGTGGTGATGTTCACCACCGCCGGGCTGACCTCGCGGGCGAGTTCGGCAAAGCTGACCGGGCGGCCATCCTCGGGTGTGGCGAGCGAGGCGGCAGCCGCGCCCTCCTGCGCCTGGGCCGGCATCAGGCCGGGGGCAAGCGCCGAGGCAAGCGCCAGCAGGGCGACCCCGGCCAGGGCCGGGCGAACGGGCAGCGAGCGCAGGGAAGGAAAGTGCTTGGCGGACACGCTGGGTGCTCCTTGATTGTGTCGGGCGGCCGCGCGTTCCCGCGCCCCGCCCCGGTGCGCGGCCATCATTCACGGGCGATGCCGTCTTGGCAACGCAAGCCGGATCGCAGCGCGTCAAGACGGCGTGAAGCTGCGCGGGCATGGCGCGGCGTGCGATGGCCGGGTCAGGCGCCGAGCGCGCGGGCCAGCGCCACCAGCGCGACGCCGAGCGCAAGGGCCGCAAGACCGGCGAGGCGCCGCCCCTGTTCGGGCAGCGCCGCGAGCGCGGCAAGCATCTGTTCGATCATCCGCGGCGCCAGCGCCCAGACCAGCCCCTCGATCACGAGGACCAGCCCGAGCCCCAGAACCGCGAGCGCCATCAGGGCAGCACGTCCGCCGCCACGCCGTCATCGGCGGGGGCCGTGTCCGGGGGCGTTTCACCGGGCAGGGCCGCATCGGGCGCGGCGTCGAGGATCCCGTCCAGCGGATCGGCGTCGTCGAGATCGGGTTCACCCAGCACGCCCTCGAAGCCGCGGCTCTCGGCCTCGCGGCGGGCTTCCTCGACGGCGTTGGCACGTTCGACTGCCTCGCGGCGCATTTCCTCGGCGCGTTCCTCGGACTGGCGCGTCGATGCGACGGCGGCCTGCGCGGCCTCGATCATCGCCTGCGTGACCTCGGGGGGCGCATCGCCGGTGCCGTCCTCGCTGAACAGATAGTCGAAGAACGACGATTCCGGCGTCAGGACCATGCTGGAATTGCCGCCACCCAGCGCCTGCCGGTAGGCCGCGAGCGAGCGGTAGAAGTCGAAGAATTCAGGATTGGCGCTGTAGGCGTCGGCGAAGACGCGGTTGGCCTCGGCATCGGCGCCGCCGCGCGTCACCTGCGCCGCGCGTTCGGCAGCCGAGACGGTTTCGGTGACGATCCGGTCGGCCAGCGCGCGCACGCGCTGCGCGGCCTCGTTGCCGCGCGCGATCTCGTCGGCGGCCTCGCGTTCGCGTTCGGCCCGCATCCGCGCAAAGGTCGCCTCGAGGTTCTGCGCGGGCAGGTTGGTCTGCTTCAGCCGCACATCGACGACCTGCAGGCCCAGATCGGCGGCCTCGGCCTGCGCCAGCGCCTGAATCCGCATCATCAGGTCGCGGCGGTTGGGCGACAGGATCGTGTCGGAGCGCACATTTTCCGCACCCAGAACCTCGCGGATCTTGGCGTTCAGGATCGCCGACAGCCGGTCGTCGGCGGTGCGTTCACCGCCCACGCCGACGGCCTGGCGGAAGCGCACCAGATCGTCGATCCGGTAGCGGGCGAAGGCATCGACGACCAGACGGCGGTTGTCCGAGGGCGTCACCTCGATCGTGTCGGTGTCGAGGCCGAGGATCCGGTCCTCGTAATAGACCACCTCCTGGATGACCGGCACCTTGAAATGCAGGCCGGGGTCCTCGATCACCTGGCGGATCTGGCCGAACTGCAGGACGAGGGCCTTCTGCTTTTCGTTGACGACGAAGACCGAGGACAGGAACACCACCAGCAGGACGGCGAGGGCGACAAGGGCGATCGTTGCGCGCTTCATGGTCAGTTCCCCGTCCCGGAAGTGGTGGTTTCCGCAGCGGCGCCGCTGCCTGCGTTGCGCTGCGACAACTGGTCCAGCGACAGGAGCGGCAGGACGCCGCCCCCTGTGGCCCCGCCGCTGACCGCCGGATCGAAGACGATCTTGTCGATGCCGCCCAGCACGTCCTCCATGGCTTCGAGATAGAGACGCCGCCGGGTCACCTCGGGGGCGCGCAGGTATTCGGTCAAGACCGAGGTGAAGCGGCTGGCCTGACCCAGCGCGTCGTTCACGATGCGGGCGCGGTAGGCGGCGGCCTCTTCGGTGACCTGCGCGGCCTGGCCGCGCGCGGCGGCGACGACCCGGTTGGAATAGGCATCGGCCTGCCGTTCCAGCCGGTCGCGTTCCTGTTCGGCGGCCTGCACGGCGCGGAAACTGTCGATCACGTCCAGAGGCGGGTCGGCGCGCTGCAGGTTCACCCGCACGACGGTGATGCCGGATTCGTAGGCGTCCAGCGCCTCTTGCGTGCCTGCATGGGCGCGGTCGGCGATCACGCCGCGATCGACGTTCAGGATCGGTTGCAGCCTGGTCGAGGCGATGATCTCGCGCATGACCGATTCGGCGGCGGCGCGCACCGTCAGTTCGGGGTCGCGGATGTTGAACAGGTATTTCGCCGGATCGTTGATGTTCCAGACCACCTGAAAGCCGATGTCGACAAGGTTGGCGTCCGTGGTCAGCATCAGCCCGGCGTTGTCGCCCATGGTGCCCGAGGAACCGATGGATTCGGTGCGCTCCGAGGTCACGTTCACGACCTCGTAGGTCACGACGGGCCAGGGGGCGAAGTTCAGGCCGGGATCGCCCTCGGAATAGAACGAGCCTAGGAACATCTCGACCGAACGTTCCTCGGGCTTGACGGTATAGACCGACATCAGCGACCAGAGGCCGATCACGACGAGCGCCGCGATGATCAGCGTGCCGCGCGTCAGTTGCGGCCCGCCGGACCCGCTGCCGCCGGGACCGCCCGGACGCCGCCCGCCGCCGCCGCCCATCAGGACGCGCAACTGCTCGCGGCCGCGGTTCACCAACTGGTCGATCTCGGGAAGGGGCGTGCCCTCGCCGGGGCGACGCGGCGGACGATCCCCATCGCCACCCCGTCCGCCATCGCCATCACCGCCGCGATTGCCGCCGCCCCAGGGGCCGCCGTTCTGTCCCGCCATGAAACCTCAACTTCCCGCAAAAGGCCGTTCGCCCCTATTTGTGCACGGACGCACGGAATGCAAGCGATGCGTGGCGGATTTGGCGAGAGGGGGGCGCGGGGGGCTGGGAAGCGTCGGGTTTCGCGCCTTTGTCCCCGTCATTGCGAGGAGGCGCAGCCGGTGGCATGATCTGCCCGACCGGCGGGTGCACCCGAGGGGGGGCGAAGCTGGTTTGCCGTGACCGGGCAGGCGCAGGTCCGCTGTCGCCCTGTCATCGTGACGCAGCGCAAATCTGCCCGGCGGCGGCGGGCAGGCGCCGGGTTGTCTGGCCAGCGGCTTACCCTCGCCCTCAGACCCCTACCGTCATTGCGAGGAGGCGCAGCCGGTGGCGCAATCCACCCGACCGCCGGTTCGCCCCAAGGGGGGCGAAGCTGGTTTGCCGGGATCGGGCAGGCGCAGGTCCGCCGTCGCCCTGCGATCGTGACGCCGCGCAAATCTGCCGGGCGACGGCTGGCAGGCGCGGGGTCGTCTGGCCAGCGGCTTACCCTCGCCCGCCGACCCCCGCCGTCATTGCGAGGCGGCGCAGCCGACGAAGCAATCCACCCGACCGCCGGTTCGCCCCAAGCGGGGCCGAAGTTGGTTTGCCGTGACCGGGCAGGCGCAGGTCCGCTGTCGCCCTGCGATCGTGACGCCGCGCAAACCTGCGCCGCAGCCTGCGCGGCGGCGGCAGGCAGGCGCCGGGTCGTCTGCAGGGCAAGCGGGCGAACGGAATATTCCGTCATTGCGAGGAGGCGCAGCCGACGAAGCAACCCCGATGTTGTGTGTGAGCGGTCGAGGTTGCTTCACTGCGTTCGCAATGACGGGGTTTTCGGGCGGCGATGCCGTGCCAGCCTGCGCAGGGCGGTTTGCAGGGTCCCGAATCCAATCACCCCACCTCAGCCATGAGAATGCTCTCCAGATAG
>JACFNC010000021.1 GCA_019455065.1 Rhodospirillales bacterium | reverse complement strand
CCCACCTTCGTCAGTCATTTTTCCCTTGCGCCGCAGGGGCCGTCCACACATGACACCTACGCTTCCTCGCAGTGACACCTACGCGATTGGCATTCCGCGCAATGACACGATGACAAGTCACATGGCGCGCCGCGGCGCAAGGTCGGCGGCGGTCACGCCCAGGGCGGCGACGTCGGGCGGCAGGGCTTCGCCGCGCAGCAGTGCGGCGGCGATGCGGGCCAGGGCGGGGGCGGTCTGGATTCCGTAGCCGCCCTGGCCGGCGAGCCAGAAGAAGCCCTCGACGGCCGGGTCGAAACCGACCGCCGGGCTGCGGTCGGGCATGAAAGTACGCAGGCCCGCCCATTTGTGGCCGATGCGCCGCACCTCCACGCCCGTCGCCTCCTCGAAACGCGCCAAAGCGGTGGCAACGTCGATCTCGTCCGGCTGGGCGTCGCAGGGCGCGCTCGGCGTCTCGTCGGCCGGCGAGGCCAGGAGGCGACCGGCGTCGGGCTTGAAATAGAATTCCTCGTCGGCGTCGATGACCATCGGCCAGCCGTCGACGGCGACTCCAAACGGCGGGTCGAACACCACCGCCGTGCGCCGCAGGGGGCGCAGGCCGAGCGGCCGGGCCCCGGCCATCTCCGCCACCGCGTCGGCCCAGGCGCCGGTGGCGTTCACGACCACGGGCGCCGCGAACGCGCCGGCGCGCGTCGTCACCCGCCACAGTCCGCCGGACCGCTCGATTCCCAGCACCTCGGCGTCGAGGACGACGGCGCCGCCGCGGCGCCGCAGGCCGCGCAGATAGCCCTGGTGGATGGCGTTCACGTCGAGCTCCATGGCCGCGGGATCGAGCATGCCGCCGGCGACGTAATCGGGTTTCAGGATCGGCACCAGCCGCAGCGCCTCGGCGGCATCCACCAGCCGCGCCCCGGCCACCAGAGCCGACACCTCCGCGTGCAGCCGCTCCAGCGCCGGACGCTGGTCGGCGCGACCGATGATCAGCGCGCCCCGCGGCCGCCACAGGGGGGCGTCGGCGAAGCCGGACGGCGGCGCCTCGTAGAAGGCGCGGCTGGCGGCGGTGATCGCGCGGATGATGGGGTTGCCGTAGCTCTCGGCGAAGACGGCGGCGGAACGGCCGGTGGCGTGATAGCCGGGCTGGCTCTCGCGCTCGACGACCAGCACGCGACGCGTCGCCGCCAGTTCATAGGCCGCCGACGCCCCGGCGATGCCGGCGCCGATCACCACCACGTCAAAGTCCGCCATCGCCCCGCTCCCGTGAAATCGCGTGTGCCGCGCAACCGCCTTGGTATATAACAGCGGGCCATCACCGGTACGACCCGCAAAGGATCATGCAGCCACCGCCCAACACCTACCGCGCCGGCCCCGACGAGCGCGGGCATTTCGGCATCTACGGCGGCCGCTACGTGGCCGAGACGCTGATGCCGCTGATCCTGGAGGTCGAGCGCGCCTGGCGCGCCGCCCAGGCCGATCCCGCCTTCGCCGACGAGCTGACCCACTACCTCACCCACTACGTCGGCCGCCCCAGCCCGCTGTGGCACGCGCGGCGGCTGACCGAGGCGTTCGGGGGCGCGCGCGTCTATCTCAAGCGCGAGGACCTCAACCACACCGGCGCCCACAAGATCAACAACTGCATGGGCCAGATCCTGCTGGCGCGGCGCATGGGCAAGCGGCGCATCATCGCCGAGACCGGGGCCGGCCAGCACGGGGTCGCCACCGCCACCGTCTGCGCCCTGTTCGGCCTGCCCTGCACGATCTACATGGGCGCCACCGACATCGAGCGGCAGGCGCCCAACGTCTACCGCATGAAGCTCTTGGGTGCCGAGGTGGCGCCGGTGACCTCGGGCGCCGCCACCCTCAAGGACGCCATGAACGAGGCGCTGCGCGACTGGGTCTCGAACGTCGCCGACACCTACTACCTGATCGGCACCACCGCCGGCCCCCACCCCTATCCGGCGATGGTGCGCGATCTCCAATCGGTGATCGGCCGCGAGGTGCGCCGCCAGATCGTCGAGCAGGAGGGCCGCCTGCCGGATTCGCTGGTCGCCTGCATCGGCGGCGGCTCCAACGCGCTGGGCCTGTTCCATCCCTTCCTCGACGACAAGGAGGTGCGCATCGTCGGCGTCGAGGCGGCCGGCCACGGCATCGCCACCGGCGCCCACGCCGCCAGCCTGACCGCCGGCCGGCCTGGCGTGCTGCACGGCAACCGCACCTATCTGTTGCAGGACGTCGAGGGCCAGATCGCCGAGGCGCATTCCATCTCGGCCGGCCTCGACTACCCCGGCATCGGCCCGGAACACGCTTGGCTGCGCGACGTCGGCCGGGTCGAATACGTCTCGGTCACCGACGACGAGGCGCTCGAGGCCTTCCAGCAATGCACCCGGCTGGAGGGCATCATCCCGGCGCTGGAATCCTCGCACGCCATCGCCCATGCCGGCCGGCTTGCCGCCACCCTGCCCGCCGACCACCTCATGGTGGTCAATCTCAGCGGCCGGGGCGACAAGGACGTCGCCACCGTGGCCAAGGCGCTGGGGGACAGCCTGTGAGCCGCATCGCCCGCCGCTTCGCCAAGCTGAAGGCCGAGGGCCGCGCCGGCCTGGTGACCTTCCTGACCGCCGGCGACCCCGACGCCGCGACCGGCCGCGAGCTGCTGCTGGGCCTGCCGGCGGCCGGGGCCGACCTCATCGAGCTCGGCATGCCGTTCACCGACCCGATGGCCGACGGCCCGGCCATCCAGCTCGCCGCCCAGCGGGCGCTGAAAGCCGGCGCCACCATGGCCGGGACCCTGGACCAGGTGCGCGCCTTCCGCGAGACCGACGCCGACACCCCGATCATCCTGATGGGCTATTACAATCCCATCTACGCCATGGGCCCGGAGGCCTTCGTCGCGGCGGCGGCCGAGGCCGGCGTCGACGGCCTGATCGTCGTCGACCTGCCGCCCGAGGAGGCCGACGAGCTGCTGACGCCGCTGCGCCGGGCGGGACTGGACTTCATCTTCCTGACCGCACCCACCACCGACGAGGCACGCCTGCCCGCGGTGCTGGCGCGCGCCTCGGGCTTCGTCTATTACGTGTCGATCACCGGCGTCACCGGCACCGCGTCGGCATCGCAGGAGGCCATCGCCGGCGCCGTCGACCGGCTGCGCCGCCAAACCGGCCTGCCGCTGGCGGTCGGCTTCGGCATCCGCACCGCGGAACAGGCCGCGGCGGTGGCGACGGTGGCCGACGCCGCCGTTGTCGGCTCGGCCTTGGTGCAGAAACTGGCGGCGGGCCTCGACGCCGAAGGCCGGGCGCGACCGGGCGCGGTGGACGCCGTGCTGGCTCTGGTGCGCGACCTCGCCGCCGGCGTGCGCGGGGCGCGGAGGTGAGGGAATTCTGATGTATCGTCGTTGCGAGGAGCGGAGCGACGAAGCAATCCAGCTTCGTGCGGTGCGAACCTGGATTGCCTCGCCTGCGGCTCGCAATGACGGCACCTCGTTCAAGGGAACAAGACCATGAACTGGCTGACCAACTTCGTCCGTCCGAAGATCCAGAAGCTGGTGCGTCCCAAGGAGGTGCCGGACAATCTGTGGCACAAATGCCCGCATTGCGGCCACATGATCTTCCACCGCGACCTCGAGAAGAACCTTTCGGTCTGCCAGCACTGCGGCCACCACATGCGGCTGCCCGTCAAGCGGCGGCTGGAGCTGCTGTTCGACGGCGGCGACTACCAGCGCATCGAGCTGCCGAAGACGGTGGCCGACCCGTTGCGCTTCCGCGACGGCAAGCGTTATTCCGACCGCCTCAAGGACGCGCAGTCGAAGACCGGCGAGCAGGACGCCATCATCGTCGCCCACGGGCGCATCGGCGGCGTCAACGTCGTGGTGGCGGCCTTCAACTTCGATTTCATGGGCGGGTCGATGGGCATCGCCGTGGGCGAGGGCCTGGTCGCCGCCGCGGAACTGGCGGTGCTGCAGGAGGCGCCGCTGATCGCCGTTCCGGCCTCGGGCGGCGCCCGCATGCAGGAAGGCATCCTGTCGCTGATGCAGATGGCGCGCACCACGGTGGCCATCGACCGCGTCAAGGAGAAGGGGCTGCCCTACATCGTGCTGCTGACCGACCCGACCACCGGGGGCGTCTCGGCCTCGTTCGCCATGCTGGGCGACATCCAGATCGCCGAGCCCGGCGCCGTCGTCGGCTTCGCCGGCGCCCGGGTCATCGAGACGACCATCCGCGAAAAGCTGCCGGAAGGTTTCCAGCGCGCCGAATACCTGCTGGATCACGGCATGATCGACATGGTCGTGCCGCGCACCAGGCTGCGCGACACCCTGATCCAGATCCTGCGCCTGCTGCGCCTGCCCGGCCCGGCCGGCGAGGTGGTGGCGCTGCCCGTCGACCTGCCGGACGACACCGGGGAGGAGAGCGCCGTCCGTGGTTGACGCCATCCTGGCGCGGCTGCTCGGCCTCCACCCGAAGGTCATCGACCTGTCGCTGGACCGCGTCCGGCGCCTGCTGGCCGCTCTTGGCAATCCGGAAGAGGGCCTGCCCCCGGTCATCCACATCGCCGGGACCAACGGCAAGGGCTCGGTGGTCGCCTTCCTGCGCGCCATCCTCGAGGCCGCCGGCCTGCGCGCCCATGCCTACACCTCGCCGCATCTGGTTCGATTCAACGAGCGCATCCGGATTGCCGGCGAGATCATTTCCGACGAACGGCTGCTGGCGGTGCTCGAGGAATGCGAGCGGGCCAACGCCGGCCAGCCCATCACCTTTTTCGAGATCACCACCGCCGCCGCATTCCTGGCCTTCGCCCGCACCACGGCGGACGTGGTCATCCTGGAGACCGGATTGGGCGGTAGCCTGGACGCCACCAACGTGGTGCGCAAGCCGGCGCTGACCGCGCTGACCCCCATCTCGCTTGACCACCAGCAGTATCTCGGCGGCCACATCGAAGCCATCGCCGGCGAGAAGGCCGGCATCATGAAACGCGGGGTCGCCTGCGTCGTCGCCGACCAGGAGCGCAAGGCCAACAAGATCATCGAGGCGCGGTCGCTGGAATACGGGGTGCCGCTGTGGAAGGAAGGCGCCGACTTCTTCGTGCGCTCGTCCGGCGACGGCTTCGTCTACCAGAGCAAGGGCGTGACCTGGACGCTGCCGACGCCGGCCCTGCTCGGCCAGCATCAGCTGCGCAACGCCGGCCTCGCGCTGGCCTGTATCGAGCGGCTGGATGGTTTTGCCGTACCGCCAAGCGCGCTTGCGCTCGGCATGCGCACCGTGCAGTGGCCGGCCCGCCTGCAGCGCCTGCAGCGCGGCCCGCTGGCGGCGGCGCTGCCCGCGGGCTGGGAGCTGTGGCTCGACGGCGGCCACAATCCGGCGGCCGGCAAGGCGCTCGCCGCGCAAGGACGGGCGTGGCGCGAGGCGCCGCTCTATGCCGTGTTCGGCATGCTCAACAGCAAGGATCCGCAGGGCTTCCTCAAGCCGCTGGCGCCGCGCCTGGCGGCGCTGCGCGCGGTGACCATTCCGGGCGAGGCCAATTCGCTGACCGCCGCCGACGCGGCGGCGGCGGCGCGCGCCCAGGGCGTCTATGACTGCGCCCCCGCCGACGACGTGGCGGCGGCGGTGGCCGACCTCGTCTCCGGGCGCTATCCGCCCGGCCGCATCCTCATCTGCGGCTCACTCTATCTCGCCGGCACCGTGCTGGCCGAGAACGGCTGAGGGCTACCGCACCACGACCACCGAGCAGGGCAGCTCGCCCAGGTCCTCGCCGACCGGCGCCGCCACCACAAGCACGCAACCGGGAGCCTTGCGCGCCGCGCCGCGCAGCCCGGACGCATCGAGCGCATGGCAGCGTATCTCGAGGCCGCCGCCGGCCAGCGCCGCGCGGGCGGCCGGTTCGAGTTCCGCCGGCGCCCTTGCCGGCAGCAGGACGTCGATCGCGCCGCCGTCGCGACGGGCGATCTCGGCGGCCAGCGCCAGCGCGCGCCCACTCGCCGGCGAGCCGTCATAGGCGACCAGAACCGCATGCACCGGCCCCATCCGCTCGCGCAGCAGAAACAGGGGCCGCGACGCGCGCTCCGCCAGGGCGCGCGCTGTGGAGCCCAGAAGGGGCGGGCCCAGGCCACCGCCGAGACCGCGCCCGCCCCAGCCGGCGATGAGCAGGTCGGCCTCCTCGGCGGCGGCAAGCACCTCGACCTCGACCCGGCCGCGCCGCACCGTGAAAGTGAATGCCACCTGCCGGCTGAGCGCCGCGGCCTCGACGGCGCGCCGCGCGCGGGCAAGCTGCGCCCTCAGGATATCTTCGAAGGCGGCGCGGTCGACGGGCTGGCGGCGCGCCGAGAGCAGGCTCAGCACCTCGATTCCGGGATGGGTCGCCAGCCGCAGCAGATTGACGTCCTCGACGAACAGGGCCGCGAGTTCCGCCTGCCAGCGCCGCGCGAGATCGGCCGCCGCCTCCAGCGCCGCCAGGCTGAGGGGCGAGGCGTCGACGGCGACCAGGATGCGGCGCTGGCTTTGCGGGCCGTTCATCGGTCGTTGCCGTTATTGGTCCTCGTCTGGGCGGCGAGGGCGCGCGCCTTGCGCGCCAGCGCCGCGAGGCGGGCCGCGACCCGGCGGTTGAGGCTGCCCACCGGATACTCGCCGCGCTCGTCCTTCTCTCCGGCCGGCACGCCGGTGAGAATCTCGATGCCCTGGTCGACGGTTTCCACGGCGTAGATCTTGAACAAACCGTTTTCCGCCGCCGCCACCACGTCGGGACGCAGCATCAGGTGTTTCACGTTCGAGGCCGGGATCAGGACCCCGTGGCTGCCGTCCAGGCCGCGCGCCTGACAGACGTCGAAGAAACCCTCGATCTTCTCGTTCACGCCCCCGATCGCCTGCACCCGGCCGTGCTGGTTGACCGAGCCGGTGACCGCCAGCGACTGGCGGATCGGCGCTTCGGCCAGCGCCGAGAGCAGCGCGTAGAGTTCGGTGGACGAGGCGCTGTCGCCGTCGACGCCGCCATAGGATTGCTCGAACACCAGGCTGGCCGCCAGCGACAGCGGGGCCTCGGCGGCGAAGCGGGACGACAGGAAGGACGAGAGGATCATCACCCCCTTGCTGTGCAGCGGTCCGCCCAGTTGCACCTCGCGCTCGATGTCGACGACCTCGCCCTTGCCGATGCGTACCCGGCAGGTGACGCGCGTGGGCCGGCCGAAGGCGAAGCGCCCGATCTGCAGCACCGACAAGGCGTTGATCTGGCCCACCACGGCCCCGGCGGTGTCGATCAGGAGCGTGCCGCGGGCGATTTCCTCCTGCACGTGCTGGCGGATGCGATCCGAGCGGTAGACCTGGGCGTCGATGGCGCGCCGCACGTGCTCGCCGGCGATCACCGGGGCCTGCGCCTGCGCCGCCCAGTAGTCGGCCTCGCGGACGAGGTCGGTGATGCTGGCCATGTGGGTCGTCAGCTTCTCGGCATCCTCGGCCAGCCGCGCGGCGTGCTCGATCATCCGGGCCACCGCGTCGCGCGCCAGCGGGCGCAGCCCCTCCTGCCGCGCCACCATCCCCATCAGCCGGGCATAGTCGAGCACGGTGTCGCCATCGCGGTCCATGCGGTAGTCGAAATCGGCGGCCACCTTGAACAGCTCGGCGAAATCCGGGTCGTGGGCGTTGAGCAGGTAGTAGAGCATCGGGTCGCCGATCAGCACGACCTTGACGTCGAGGGGAATGGGTTCGGGCTCCAGCGACACCGTGCTGAGAAGGCCCAGCGTCTGGGCCGGCGACTCGATACGGATTTCCCGGGCCTGAAGCGTCCGCTTCAGCTCTTCCCAGGAAAAAGGCTGCATCAGCAGCTTGCGCGCGTCGAGCACGAGATAGCCGCCGTTGGCCCGGTGCAGGCAGCCGGCCTTGATCAGGTTGAAGTCGGTGACCAGGGCGCCATACTGGGCGATGTGCTCGATTCGGCCGACGAGGTTCGGCTGCGTCGGGTGGTCTTCGCCGACCACCGGGGCCCCCTTCATTTCACCGTTGGAAACCAGCACGTTGACCCGGTAGCGCCGGAAGTCGCGCTCGGGCTCGGCCGCCATGCGTGCCGGCATGGCCGGGCGCTCCTCCCCGCCCTGCGGCAGGAAGGCGCCGTAGTTCTCGGCAACGTCGGCGCGCACGGCTTCCAGGTAGCCGCCAACCGCCGGGCAGTCGCGGTAGCGCTCCATCAACTCGTCGACCAGATGGCCGACGGCGTCGTTGGTGACCTCCTCGTCGAGGGCGCGGATCTTCTCGCGATGCTCGCGCTCCCACCGGGGCACAAGCTTGATCGTGGCCTCCAGTTCCTTCTGCAGCTCCTCCATGGCATGCTTGAGCTCGCCCTGGCGCTCTTCCGGCAGCTTCTTGAAATCCTCGGGACTGACCACCTCGCCATCCTTCACCGGCGCGAGCGCCAGGCCGAGCGGCGTGCGTATGAGGGCGATGTCGCGTTCGGAGGCCCGGCGCTGGATGTCGCCGAAGGAGGACTCCTGCTGGTTCTTGAACCCCTCCTCGATGGCCTGGCGGCGGTTGCGGTACTCGTCGCCCTCGAAGGCGGCCGGAATGGCGATGCGCAGTTCCTCGACCAGGCGCTCCATGTCCTTGCGGAAAGCGGGCGCGCGGCCGGCCGGAAGGCGTAGCGCGCGGGGGCGATGGGCCTCGGCGAAATTGTTGACGTAGCACCAGTCGTCGGGCACCGGCTGGCGTTCCGCCGCCTGGGCGAGGAAGTGGCGGACGATGCTCGACTTTCCGGTGCCGGTCGGGCCCAAGGCGAACAGGTTGTAGCCCTCGGCGCGGATGCCGATGCCGAACCGCACGGCCTCGACGGCCCGCTGCTGGCCGACCGGGCCGGCGATGTCGCCGAGCTCGGCGGTGGTCTCGAAGGGCAGAAGCGACGGATCGCAGCGGCGATGAAGCAGTTCCGCGGGCAGCGGCGCATGGGTCATGGACGGCCGACCTCTCGCCATTTTTCGAAGGTTACGAAAAGGGCTAACACATTTTTTGACTCGGCGGGAGCCTTGGGACGACTCTTGATGGAACGATGAACGCACCGCTGCCATGCGCATCCTGATCACGCCACGCCTGACCGGTCTGCCCGCCGGGCGCGACGACTATTCCTTCCTGCGCAGCCTGCACGGCGACCGACGCGTCGCGGCAACCCTGTCGGCCGACGGCCGGGTTCCGGCCGCGACGACGCAGCGCTTCCTCCGCCGGATGCTGCGCGAGGCGGGGCCGGGAGCAGGGTTGTGGATCTTCCGGCAAGAGGGCCGCCCGGTGGGGTATTGCGGCCTGCGCCGGGTCGTTATCGGGGGCGCGGCCGAGACCGAACTGCTTTACGCCGCCGCTGCCGATGACTGGAACAGGGGACTGGCCACCGAGATGGCGCGGGCGGTGCTCGAGGCTGGTTTCACCGAGGCCGGCTTGGGCGACATGGTCGCCTTCACGCTGCCGCTAAACAGGGCGTCGCGACGCATCATGGAAAAATGCGGCTTCGCCTTCGAGCGGGACTTCATCCACGCCGGGTTGCCGCATGTGCTCTATCGTCTGCGCCGGCGGTGATCAGTCTTCGTTCTCGATGCGCTCCATGTCGGCGTCGCTGAGGCCGAAATGGTGCCCGATCTCGTGGATCAGGACGTGGCGCACGACGTCGGTCAAGTCCTCGCCGGTCTCGCACCAGTAGTCGAGGATTGGACGCCGGTAGAGGAAGATCACGTCGAGGTCGTTGGGAACGTCGAGGACGCTCTTGCGGTCGAGCGAGATGCCCCGGTACAGCCCGAGCAGGTCGAACGGGCTCTCGAGTTCCATTTCGGCCTCGGTCTCCTCGTCGGGAAAGTCCTCGATCCGGATTGGCACGTCGCGCACGTGATGGCGCAGTTCCTCGGGAATCGTGGCGAACGCCTCGGCGGCGATCGCCTCGAGGTCGCCGATGCTGGGCGGCACCCGCTGCGGCGGAACGCTCCCGTTGCCCTTGTTCGACCGAAACGCCACCGCCGTCTCCCCACTGCTCCCTCCGATGACAAAGATGGCTGAGGAAGCGGCGCGCTTCAACGCCCTCGAAGGGCGTGGCGCGGGCGCCGCCCTTCCGCTATGTTGCCCGCCATGACAGAGGATCGTTCCGCGCGCACCACCCATTTCGGGTTCCGCACCGTCGCCGAGGAGGAAAAGGAGCCCCTCGTCCGCGCCGTGTTCGACGACGTGGCCAGCCGCTACGACCTGATGAACGACCTGATGAGCGTGGGCGTTCATCGCCTGTGGAAGAACTCGTTCATCGACTGGCTGCATCCGCGCCCGGGGATGACGCTGCTCGACGTCGGCGGCGGCACCGGCGACATCGCCTTTCGGTTTCGGGCACGCGGCGGCGGCCCGGTGGTGGTCTGCGACATCAACGAGGAGATGCTGCGGGTCGGCCGTGACCGCGCCATCGACCGCGGCATCCTGACGGACATCGACTGGGTATGCGGCGACGCCGAACGGCTGCCGCTCGCCGACCGCTCCGTCGACGCCTACACCATCGCCTTCTGCCTGCGCAACGTCACCCGCATCGACGCCGCCCTGGCCGAGGCGCGCCGCGTGCTCAGGCCGGGCGGCCGCTTCCTGTGCCTGGAGTTCAGCCGCGTCGTGCTGCCGCTGCTTGCGGCCGTCTACGACCAGTATTCCTTCAAGGTGCTGCCGGCCATCGGCCAGATGGTGGCCGGCAACCGCGAGGCCTATCAATATCTGGTCGAGAGCATCCGCCAGTTCCCGGCCCAGGAGGAACTTGCCGCGCGCATCGTCGGCGCCGGCCTGGAGCAGGTCAAGGTGCGCAACCTGTCCGGCGGCATCGCCGCCATTCATTCGGCGTGGCGCCTCTAGGCGATGGTCCGCGCCGCCCGCAACCTCCTGCGCCTGCTGACCATCGCGCGCGTGCTGGCGCGCTACGATGCGCTGTTCCTGATGGAGCGCATCAGCGTCGCCCGCATGGTGGCGGGCTTCCTGCGTTTCGCGGCGCGGCCGCGCCCGGGGCTGGGCCGTCCGGGGCAGCGCCTGGCCGCCGCGTTGCAGGAGCTGGGCCCCACCTTCATCAAGTTCGGCCAGGCGCTGTCGACCCGAGCCGACCTGGTCGGCGACGAGGTCGCCGCCGACCTCTCCGAACTGCAGGACCGGCTGGCCCCGTTTCCGGCCCATGAGGTGCGGCACACCCTGAAGGCCGAATTCGGCCGCCCGGTCGAGGACCTGTTCGAGAGTTTCGAGGACGCGCCCGTGGCCGCGGCATCGATCGCGCAGGTGCATTTCGCCCGCACCACCGACGGCCGCGAGGTCGCCGTCAAGGTGCTGCGGCCGGCGATCGAGGACGCCTTCGCCCGCGACATCGACCTGCTCTACTGGCTGGCCGAACTGGTCGAGATGGCTCAGCCGGCCTTGCGCCGGCTGCGCCCCGTCGAGTCGGTACGCGCCTTCGAGGATTCGGTCCGGATGGAGATGGACCTCCGCTTCGAGGCCGCCGCCGCCGCCGAGATGAGCGACAACTTCGCCGGCGATCCCACCTTCCGCGTTCCGGCGGTGGACTGGCAGCGCACCTCGCGGCGCGTGCTCACCCTCGAGCGCGTCCAGGGCATTTCGATCGACGAGCGCGAAGCCCTGCTGGCCGCCGGCCTCGAACTCGACCGCATTCTGGAAAAGGCGGCCGACGCCTTCTTCAACCAGGTTTTTCGGGACGGGTTCTTCCACGCCGACATGCATCCCGGCAACCTGTTCGTGGACGAGCACGGGAATCTGATCGCCGTGGATTTCGGCATCACCGGCCGCGTCGACCGCAAGACCCGCCAATATCTGGGCGAGATGCTGCTGGGTTTCCTGACCGGCAACTACCGCCGCGTCGCCGAGGTGCATTTCGAGGCCGGCTACGTTCCCGCCGACAAATCGGTCGACGCCTTCACCCAGGCCTGCCGCTCGATCGGCGAGCCGATCATGGGCCGGCCGCTGCATGAGATTTCGGTCGCCCGCCTGCTGGGCCAGCTGTTCCAGGTCACCGAAACCTTCGCCATGCAGACGCAGCCGCAACTCCTGCTGCTGCAGAAGAGCATGCTGGTCGCCGAAGGGGTCGGCCGGCGGCTCGACCCCAACGTCAACATGTGGCAGCTTGCGCGGCCCCTGATCGAGCAGTGGATGCGCGAGAACCTGGGGCCGGAGGCGCGGGTGCGCAACGCGGTGAGCACGCTGGGGGAGACTCTCGAGCGGTTGCCCCGGGTCCTTGCCGAAAGCGAAAAGGCACTGACCTGGATCGCCGAGGGCGGGCTGCGCCTGCATCCCGACAGCGTCAAGCACCTGGCCGCCGAGCAGCGCCGGCCGGGGCTTGCCACGATTCTTCCTTGGATCATCACGGCCGTTTTGCTCGCCGCGCTGCTGCTGCGCTAGAGGTGGATTTCCGCCCGCCGGTTGATGCCCCTTGCGCGCGGCTTGTGTGACGGATACCTTATCCACAAATCCTCAACGTAGTTTTTTCCGGGGAATGCCCTTGCTGGTCGGCCGGCGTGTTCTGCTCATCATTACTGGCGGCATAGCCGCGTACAAGAGCCTGGAATTGATCCGCCGGCTGCGGGAGCAGGGCGCCCGGGTGCGTTGCATCCTGACCCGCGGTGGGGAACAGTTCGTGACCCCCTTGAGCGTGGCGGCCCTCAGCGAGGAAAAGGTGTTTCAGGACATCTTCTCGCTCACCGACGAGAGCGAGATGGGGCACATCCGACTGTCGCGCGAGGCCGATTTGCTGGTGGTGGCGCCGGCCAGCGCCAACGTGCTCGCCAGGATGGCGGCGGGCATCGCCGACGATCTGGCGACGACGGTGCTGCTGGCGACCGACAAGCCGGTGCTGGTGGCCCCGGCGATGAACGTGCGCATGTGGGAGCATCCGGCCACCCGCGCCAACATGGCCACGCTCGCGGCGCGCGGGGTGCGCCGGGTCGGGCCCGCCGCCGGCGATCTCGCCTGCGGCGAGACCGGGGCCGGACGCATGGCCGAAGTGGCCGACATCCTGGCCGCCATCGCCGACATGCTGGCGGCCAAGGCGCTTCTCGCCGGCCGGCGCGCCCTCGTCACCAGCGGCCCCACCCACGAACCCATCGACCCGGTGCGCTTCATCGCGAACCGGTCCTCGGGCAAGCAGGGCCACGCCATCGCGGCGGCCCTGGCGCGCCTGGGGGCGGAGGTGACGCTGGTCAGCGGCCCGGTCGCCATCCCCGACCCGCCGGGCGTGCGCACCGTGCGTGTGGAATCGGCGACGGACATGCTGGCCGCCTGCCAGGCCGCGCTGCCGGCCGACGTGGCCGTCTTCGCCGCCGCGGTCGCCGATTGGCGGGTGGCCGAGCCGGCCGCGCAGAAGCGCAAGAAGCAGGAGGGAGCGCCGCCGCCGACGCTGTCGCTGGCGCCCAACCCCGACATCCTGGCCACCGTCGCGCGCCTCGAGACCGGACGGCCGACGCTGGTCGTCGGCTTCGCCGCCGAGACGGAAAACGTCCTCGACAACGCGCGTGCCAAGCGCCGGCGCAAGGGTTGCGACTGGATCGTCGCCAACGACGTCTCGACCGGCACCGGAACCTTCGGCGGCGACGACAACACCGTGCACCTGATCGGGGCGGACGAGGAGGAGGCGTGGCCGCCGATGACCAAGGAGGCCGTCGCCGAGCGCTTGGCCGAGCGCATCGCCCTTCGGCTGGAGGCCCGCCGATGACCGTCGCGGTGATGGTACGGCGCCTGCCGCATTCGGCCGATCTGCCTTTGCCGCGCTACGAGACGGCGCAGGCCGCCGGCATGGACCTTCTTGCGGCGGTGACCGACGACATCATCCTGCGTCCGGGCGATCGCGCCATGGTGCCGACGGGGCTCGCCATCGCCTTGCCGGCCGGCCACGAGGCCCAGGTGCGACCGCGTTCGGGACTGGCGGCGCGCCATGGGGTGACGGTACTGAATGCGCCGGGTACGGTGGATGCCGACTATCGCGGCGAGATCGCCGTGCTGCTGATCAATCTGGGCCACGAGGCCTTTGTCGTCAGCCGCGGGATGCGGATCGCGCAATTGATCATTGCCGCCGTCGGCCGTGCTGCATGGGCGGAATGCCAGGAGTTGCCGGAAACCCCGCGGGGAGCCGGGGGGTTCGGATCAACGGGTCTGACTCAGGGAGAATAAGAACAAGATGCTGCGACCCTCCAAGAAAATGCTGTTCGCCATCGAGGCCGTGCTCGACATCGCCTATCACGCGGGCGGCGAGCCGGTACAGAGCCGCGAAATCACGCGGCGCCAGGGCATTCCCCGGCGCTATCTCGAACAGACGTTGCAACAGCTGGTGCGCAGCGGCATCCTGACCGGCGTGCGCGGCCCGCGCGGCGGCTACCGGCTGGCGCGGGAGCGCCGGCGCATCTCCGTGGGCGAGATCGTGCGCGTGGTGCGGGCGCTGGAAACGGCCGAGGATCCCTTCCAGGACGTGCCGGCGTCGGAGCTGGGCAAGAAGGTGATCCGGCCGATGTGGGCCGAGATGCAGGAGGAGATCATGCGCAATCTCGACGCGATCACCATCGACGACCTGTGCATGCGCGCCTATCGCAGCGACATTCCGAGCGAAGCGCAGCGCAAGCTCGATTTTATCATTTAGATAGCCCACCGATTCGATATACATTCGCCGGTGGAGAACGACCGTGTATCACATTCCGAAGATGGAAATTTGACATGACGCACCCGACCTCGGAGCCCCGGCCGGAATTTCGCGGCCGCATCTACGACAGCATCGTGGAGACCATCGGCGCCACGCCGCTCGTGCGCCTGCCCAAGCTGGCGGCGGAGGCCGGCTGCAAGGCCGAGATCGTCGGAAAGTGCGAATTCTTCAATCCGATGCACTCGGTCAAGGACCGCATCGGCCTCAGCCTGATCGAGGCGGCCGAGGCCGAGGGGAAGATCAAGCCGGGCGACACCCTGGTCGAGCCGACCTCGGGCAACACCGGCATCGCGCTGGCCTTCGTCTGCGCCGCCAAGGGTTACAAGCTGGTCCTGACCATGCCCGAGAGCATGTCGATCGAGCGCCGCAAGATGTTGCAGTTGCTGGGGGCGGAAATCGTCCTCACGCCGGCCGCGAAGGGAATGTCGGGCGCGGTGCAGAAGGCCGAGGAGCTGGTGCGCGAGACGCCCGGCGCCTTCATGCCGCAGCAGTTCAAGAATCCGGCCAACCCTGCCATCCACCGCCGCACCACCGCCGAGGAAATCTGGCGCGACAGCGGCGGGCGGGTCGACGTCGTGGTGAGCGGCGTCGGCACCGGCGGCACGCTGACCGGCGTCGGCTCGGTGTTGAAGCAGCGCAAGCCCGGCGTGCGCATGGTGGCGGTCGAGCCCGAGGACAGCGCCGTGCTGTCGGGGGGCGCGCCCGGTCCGCACAAGATCCAGGGCATCGGCGCCGGCTTCATCCCGGACGTGCTCGACCGCTCCATGATCGACGAGACCCTGCAGATCAGCAACGAGACCGCCTTCTCGACGGCCCGCCTGGTGGCGCGCCTCGAAGGCGTTCCGGTGGGCATCTCGTCGGGCGCCGCCCTGGCCGCGGCGCTCGAAGTGGGCATGCGGCCGGAGATGGAGGGCAAGATGATCGTGGTCATCCTGCCGTCCTTCGCCGAACGCTACCTGTCCACGGCCCTGTTCGATCAGGTCTAGGGGCGGATCGCAACCGGGTGTACTGCGGTCACCCCCGGGCCCGGGGGGCCATGGATTGCCGGGCCCAGCCCGGCAATGACGAAAAAGGCCATAGGATATGGATTTCAGCGAGGAGCAGATCCGTCGCTACGCCCGCCACATCATCCTTCCCGAGGTCGGCGGCGTCGGGCAGGCGCGCCTTCTCTCCTCCAAGGTCCTGGTGATCGGCGCCGGCGGGCTGGGTTCGCCCGCCATCCTGTATCTGGCGGCGGCCGGAGTCGGCACCATCGGCGTCGTGGATGACGACGAGGTCGACCTCAGCAACCTCCAGCGCCAGGTCCTGCACACCACCAGCCGCATCGGCACCCCCAAGGTGGAGAGCGCGGCCCAGGCGGTGGCCGACATCAATCCGGACGTCCGGCTGGTCGCCCACCATACCCGGCTGGAGCCCGGCAACGCCCTGGACATCATCGGCGGCTACGACATCGTCGCCGACGGCAGCGACAACTTCGCCACCCGGTTCCTGGTCAACGACGCCTGCTTCTTCGCCGGCAAGCCGCTGGTGTCGGCGGCGATCCTGCGTTTCGACGGCCAGCTCGCCACCTACAAGCCGCGCCAGGGCGGGCCCTGCTACCGGTGCCTATTCCGCGAGCCGCCGCCGCCGGGCCAGATTCCAACCTGCTCGGAGGCCGGGGTGCTGGGGGCCATCGCCGGCACCATGGGTGCGCTGCAGGCGACCGAGGTGCTGAAGGAACTGCTGGGCGTCGGCGAGAGCATGGCGGGATGGCTGCTGATCTACGACGCGCTGTCGACCGCCTTCCGCAAGGTACGGGTGAAGCCCGACCCGGCCTGTCCCCTGTGCGGCGCCGAGCCGACGATCACGGACTTGTCGGCGCATGGAAGCACGGCCGATGTCTGCGGATAGGGCCGGCCCCGACAGGCTATCGATCGTGGTGTTCTCGGGGCATTTCGACCGCGTGCACTACGCGCTGGTGATGGCCGCCGCCGCCATCGCCTCGAACACCCCGGTAACGCTGTTCTTCACCATGTGGGCGGGGCGCGCCCTGCTCAAGCCTGACGCCGACGGCACGCCGGCCTGGCATCGCCTGCCGCTCAGCGAGGGCGCGGGCTCGGCCGCCGAGATGGACGCCGACTTCGCCCGCCGCGGCGTCGCCACCTTCGAGGAGCTGCTGTCGGCCTGCACGGCGCTCGGGGTGCGGGTCATGGTCTGCGAGATGGGGCTGCGCGCCCTCGGCATGGACCCCGACGACCTGCGCCCCGACGTCCCCGTCGCCAAGGGCGGCGTCGTCACCTTCCTGGCCGACGCCTCGAAGGACGGGGCGATGCTTTTCGTCTGACCTCGTCCCCTCCTCCGAGGCGAGTTTCTGCATCGCGACACCGAACCCGCGCCTCGAGACCTGTGTTCGGGTAGACGGAACCCGAACGCAAGGAGGACGACATGGCCGGCAAGCTCGATGGAAAGCGGATCGCCATCCTGGCGACGGATGGCTTCGAACAGAGCGAACTGCTGGAGCCGCGCAAGGCGCTGTCCAACGCCGGCGCCAAGGTCGAGGTCGTGGCCCCGCATTCCGGCGCCATCCAGGGCATGAGGCACTTCGACAAGGGCGACGCCGTACCGGTCGACCGCACCCTCGACGAGGCGCGTGGCGACGACTACGACGGATTGGTGCTGCCGGGCGGCGTGGCAAATCCCGACCAGCTTCGCGTCGACCAGCGGGCGGTGCGCTTCGCCCGATCGTTCTTCGACGGCCGCAAGCCGGTGGCGGTGATCTGCCACGGGCCCTGGACCCTGGTGGAGGCGGACGTCGTGCGCGGTCGGACCATGACCTCGTGGCCCTCCCTGCAGACCGACCTGCGCAACGCGGGCGCGCGCTGGGTCGATCAGGAGGTGGTGGTCGACAGCGGCCTGGTCAGCAGCCGCAAGCCGGACGACCTGCCGGCCTTCTGTTCCAAGATGGTCGAGGAGTTCGCCGAAGGCCGCCACACCGGACAGCGGGCGGCCCAGTAGCGGGGCCGCCGCGCGGTCACAGCATGCTGGCCAGCACGCGGTCGGGCGGGTTGTGGCCGTCGACGAATGTCTTGATGTTGATGATGACCTTCTCGCCCATGTCGACGCGGCCCTCGATGGTGGCCGATCCGAGATGGGGCAGCAGCAGGACGTTGTCGAGGGCCAGCAGCTTGGGATTGATGGCGGGCTCGTGTTCGAACACGTCGAGCGCGGCGCCCGCCAGTTCGCCGCGGGTCAGCATGCGGGTCAGCGCGTTCTCGTCGATGACCTCGCCGCGCGCCGTATTGACGACGTAGGCGTGGGGCTGCAGCAGCTTGAGGCGGCGCGCCGACAGCAGGTGATAAGTGGCCGGGGTGTGGGGGCAGTGGACGGAGATGATGTCCATGCGCGCCAGCATCTGGTCCAGGCTCTCCCAATAGGTGGCCTCGAGTTCGGCTTCGAGGTCGGGATGGACGCGCTTGCGGTTGTGATAGTGGATCGACAGGCCGAAGCCGCGCGCACGGCGCGCCACCGCCTGGCCGATGCGGCCCATGCCGATGATGCCCAGCCGCTTGCCCCAGATGCGGTGGCCGAGCATGAAGGTCGGCCCCCAGCCGCCCCACTTGTTGGCGCGCACCAGCCGCTCGCCCTCGGCGAGCCGGCGCGGCACCGCCAGGATCATCGCCATGGTCATGTCGGCGGTGTCCTCGGTGAGAACGCCGGGGGTGTTGGTGACGATGACGCCGCGGCTGCGCGCGGTGGCGAGGTCGATGTGATCGACGCCGTTGCCGAAGTTGGCGATCAGCCGCAGGTTGGGGCCGGCCTGCGAAAGCAGGGTGGCGTCGATACGGTCGGTCACCGTGGGTACGAGCACGTCGGCCGTCTTCACCGCCTCCACCAGCTCGAGCTTGCTCATCGGCCGGTCGTCGACGTTCAGCCGCGCGTCGAACAGCTCCATCATGCGGGTCTCGATGGCGTCCGGCAGCTTTCGCGTGACGATCACGACCGGCTTTTTTGGTGCCATTGCCTGTTCTCCTCCCACGATGCTGCCGGCTTGCCCATAGCAAGACGGCTCCTTATTGTCCAGAGAAGTTGACGCGGACGGGCCGGGGCACCTTGACCGCGGATTCATATCGGGGCCTATAATGCCCAGCCCGTCGGGGGGAAGCCACTATTCCGGCCAGATTCATGCACTTGTTGGTGCGCCTGTTCACGCTGCTGGCCCTGCTGCAGCCCGTTGCGGCCGCCGCCGATTCAACGGGGCTGCCGTTGCCGCGCTTCGTGTCGCTGCGGTCCGAGGAGGTCAACCTGCGAACGGGTCCGGGCGAACGCTATCCGGTGGCGTGGGTCTACACGCGCCGCCACCTGCCGGTCGAGGTGGTGGCGGAATTCGACACGTGGCGCAAGATAAGGGACTGGACAGGCACCGAGGGATGGGTGCACCAGAGCCTGCTGTCCGGCCAACGGACCGCCCTCGTGGTCGGCCAGACGCGCGCCCTGCGCGCCAGCGCCGACGATCGCTCCACGATCCTGGCCCTCGTCGAGCCCGGCGTCATCGGACGGCTGTCGCAATGCCCCCTCGGGACGGTCTACTGCCGCGTCGATCTCGGCGGCCTGCGCGGGTGGCTGCGCCGCGACGAGATCTGGGGCCTCTACGAGAACGAGGCTGTGGACTAGGCGAAGTCCCCGGCCAGAACCGTCTTCACGGTGTCCGGCAGAATCGCCATGTGGCCATAGGCCGGATGCGCGATGCCGAGCACGACGGCCGCTCCTGGCCGGCGAAACAGCGCCACATGCTCGTCGGTGAAGGGGAAGTGGAGGAAATGCACCGACGAGGTCTTGCCGTCCGCCGTCGTGCGCTCGACGTCGCGTTCCGCCACCGCCTGAATGACCAGGCCCTCGACGCCCATGGTCACGGTGTCCTCGATGCCCCCCAGCCCCGCCAGCACCTGCCGTCGACGGCGCTCCTCGGGAATCTCCAGCATCAGCGTGGCGACCAGCTCGCGCCCGTTGGGAACCAGGGGGGCATAGGCTTCGAGTTCGCCCGCGATCTGCTCCTCGCCGCCCCGTTCGATGTACAGCATCTCTTGAATCTGGCCGAGGATCGTCACGCGGTTTTCGAAATAGAACGTCGCGTATGGGCCGACCTCGACGCGCCGGTGCCGCTTCAGGTCGATGAGGCGGCGGCGATAGTCCTTGCGCCGGCGCACATAGTCTTCAATAGGCATGATGTCGTCGCGGGTGATCGCTGCACCGGTCATCGCAAGTCTCACATTCCGTAGGCCAAGGCGACCAGTTCGATTGGGTGGTAGGCGTGGGCCACCGCGGGCCGCTCGCCGTCGATCCGCCCCAGTCCATCGACCAGATGCATCGCCGCGAGCGGGCATTCCGAGACGAGATAGGGCTTCTGCTGGCGGGCGATCTGGCGCACGGCCGCTTTCCCGACGCGATGCGCCACCTCGTAATTTTCCGTGCGGATGCCCCACGAGCCGCCATGGCCCGAACAGCGTTCCACCACGGCGACCTCGGCGTCGGGTATGAGCCGCAGAAGCTCGGCACCCTTCGCGCCGACGTTCTGGGCGCGCGCGTGGCAGGCGAGGTGCACGGTGATGCCGCCGCCGAGGGGGCGCATGCCGTCGGCCAGACCTTCCTTGCGCGCGATGTCGACCACGTACTCGGCGATGTCGTAGGTGTTTTCCGACAGCGTCTTCACCGCCTGATTTTCCGGCAGGATCAGGGGCCATTCGAACTTCATCATCAGCGCGCAGGACGAAACCAGGGTGACGACGTCGTATCCGTCGGCGATCCAGCGGCCGAGCTCCGCCGCCACCTTTTCCGCCGCCGCCGCGACGCGCGGGATGTCGCCGCGCTCGAGTTGGGGCATCCCGCAGCACTGCGGATAGACGACCTCGGTGGCGACTCCGTTGCGGGCCAGGACGGCGCGGGCGGCAAGCCCGATGCCGGGGGCGTTGTAGTTGGCGAAGCAGGTGGCGTAGAGGACGGCCTTGCGGTCGCGCGCGGGCGCGGTGGCGTCGCGGGCCGGCGGTTTCGCCTGGCTCTGCACGGCGAAAGTCCTGCCGTGATAGCGCGGGAGCGGGGCCTGGCGGTGGATGCGCGCCACCTTCTCGAGAATCGGCCGGGTGACCCGGTTGCCTGTCTCGGTGGCCCAGTTGGCGAGCCCGGCAACCTTCGCCGCCAGCCGGCCATTGCGGTCGGTCTCGGTGAGCTGACGGTCGACGAAGCCGCCCTTGCCGGCGCGCAGTTCGGCGGCCCGCACCCTCAGCATGAGGTGGGGGAAGTCGAGGTTGAACTCGTGCGGCGGGACGTAGGGGCACTTCGTCATGAAGCACATGTCGCACAGGGTGCAGGCGTCGACGACGCCCGCGAAGTCCTCGCTGCGCACGCCGGCAACCTCGGCGTCGCCGGCGGCGTCGATGAGGTCGAACAGCCTGGGAAAGCTGTCGCAGAGGTTGAAGCAGCGCCGGCAGCCATGACAGATCTCGAAGACGCGCCGCAGTTCGGCGTCGATCTTCGCCGGATCGTAGAAGTCGGGGTTACGCCAGTCCAACGGGTGGCGGACCGGCGCCTCGAGGCTGCCTTCGCGCATGGGAATCTCCAAACGACCCGTTCGCCCCACGACCGGCGCGGGGCGAACGGTGGCGGCATTCAGCCCAGGGTGTCGATGGCTTTCTGGAAGCGGCCGGCGTGGGAGCGCTCGGCCTTGGCCAAGGTCTCGAACCAGTCGGCGATCTCGTCGAAACCCTCATCGCGCGCGGTGCGCGCCATTCCGGGATACATGTCCGTGTATTCGTGGGTTTCGCCGGCCACGGCGGCGCGCAGGTTCTCGACGGTGTCACCGATCGGCTCGCCGGTGGCGGGGTCGCCGACCTCCTCGAGATATTCGAGATGGCCGAAGGCGTGGCCGGTCTCGCCCTCGGCGGTGGAGCGGAACAGCGCCGAAACGTCGTTATGGCCCTCGATGTCGGCCTTCTGGGCGAAGTAGAGATAGCGGCGATTGGCCTGCGATTCGCCGGCGAACGCGGCCTTCAGATTGGCTTCGGTCTGTGATCCCTTGAGGGTTGACATGGTCTCCTCCATTGCCTGACGAAGATGTGGTCGCTGCCCCGCCCGCTCGCAAGCAGCGGTTCGTCAGATCATGACGGCCTGGAAAGACCTTGTCAATTTTATTAGAACAATTCTAGCCTTTTGGAAGAGGCGATCAGCCGGTCAGGCGCACCACCACGTCGACCCTGGTGATGTTGGTGCCGGCCGGAGCCTGCGGCACCCGCGACACCGTGAGGGTGTCGCCGGGAATGTCTTCGAGCTTGCCGCTGCGTTCGAAGAAGAAGTGGTGGTGGTCGCTGGTGTTGGTATCGAAATAGGACCGTCCCGCATCGACCACGATCTCGCGCAGCAATCCGGCGTCGGTGAACTGGTGCAGCGTGTTGTAGACGGTGGCCAGCGAGACGCGGATGTTGTGGTTGAGGGCGTCACCGTGCAGTTGCTCGGCGGTGATGTGGCGGTCGCCGCCCTCGAACAGCAGCTTGGCCAGGGCTAGGCGTTGACGCGTGGGCCGAAGACCCGCGCTGCGCAGGCGTTCGAGAAGGTGGCTGAAAGGGCGAGCGGTCATCGGCCGAATCCCGTGGAAACAGAAGTCTGATTGAAAAGCATTCTAAGATCTTGTTGGCGGTTTTGGAATAGAAAAAGATTCAGGAATTCGTCGCGCGCAGGCTGTGCACATGAACGCCCTCGGCCCCGTGGCGCCGCAACACTTCCTGAGCGCGCCGCTCCTGATCCGCGTCGGCGACCTTCACCCACAGGATGATTCCGCCCCGCTCGACCTGGCGCTGAAGGTCATCGGTGAATTGGCTGTCGACCGCCCTGCCCAGGGCTGCTCCGAGGGCCGCCAGCGCCCCGCCGCCGAGCACGCCGGCGGCAATGACCGCTCCCGCCGCGCCGCCCGTGGCGATGGTGACTCCCCCGGCGGTCAGCGCCCCGATATAGCCGAGCATGCTGGTCAGAGCGCCCTTGCCCTCGGTCCGCGCCTGGACGCTCGGAAAATCCCGCCGCGGCGCCTGGGGATCGTCGGCGGCCTCGCGCACGTCGACATAGAAGCGGCCCAGCTTGCGCTTGACGGTGTCGTCACTGGCCAGAAGGCTGATGTCGCTGTGCGCGAACCCCGCGGTCAGCAGGTCGTCGAAGGTCTTTTCGAGGCTCGGCACGTCGCGGAAGGCCCCGACCGCTTCTCTGATGCGGGGCTCCTGGGCGAGGGGTTCGGGCATCGCGACCTCCATCCGTCATGCCGGCAACATCCGGCATATGGGTGGGCGGAGGGCGGATTGAAGGTTGAAATCAATCTCCGGTCGCGATGCGCTCCACCAACTGGCGCACGGTCGGAATGAACCCGCCCGCGTAGAAGGGATCGCTGGCGAAGCGATAGGCGTTGTGCCCGGCGAACATCAGCTCGTTCTCGACGTCGTCGCCATGGGCGATGTTCTGCAACGTCTTCTGAATGCAGAACGAGCGCGGGTCGGACTTCTTGCCCGTGGTTCCGGCCTCGTTCTCCGCCCAGTTGCTGAAGATGCATGCCGACAGGCAGCCCATGCAGTCCATCTGGTCGCGGCGGATGGCCTCGGCCCTTTCCGGGGCGACGAAGATGATCGTGGAGTCGGGAGTTCGCAGCGCCTCGCTGAAGCCGGCGGCGATCCACGACTGCGCGCTGGCCTTGTCGCTGGGCGTCACGTAGACCACGCGGTTGCGCGCGCCGATCGGCAATTGGGCGACGTGTTCGCCGACCGGCTCGGTCGTATACGCCACCTGATGTTCGAGTCGTTCGCACAACTCGGCGATGAAGCCGTTCTTGACCGCCGACGAGTAGAAGCCGGTCGGGCTGAAGCGATGCAGCAGCACGTCTCCCGACTTGAGGGTGAGCAGGCGCCGCTTCCAGGCGTCGGAGATCGGGCTCTCGACGGTGAGCAGCGGTCGGGTCCCGTACTGGAAGGCGACCGGGCCGATTTCGGGATTGTCGAGCCAATGCTCCCACTCCCGCAGATACCAGACGCCGCCGGCCATGATCACCGGCACCTGCGTCAGCCCGAACTCGTTCATCACCGTGCGCAACTCACGCACGCGGCCGTAGGGATCCTCGGGGGTGGCCGGATCCTCGCTGTTCGACAGGCCGTTGTGACCCCCGGCCAGCCAGGGGTCCTCGTACACCACCCCGCCCAGCAGCGACGCATGTTTGTGATAGGCGCGCTTCCACAGGGCCCGGAAGGCGCGCGCCGACGATACGATGGGATAGTAGTAGACGCCGTAGCGGGCCGCGATCTCGGCCACCCGGTAGGGCATGCCGGCGCCGCAGGTGACGCCGTGGATCAGGCCCTTGGCGCCCTCCAGCACTCCGTGGAGCACATGCTCGGCGCCGCCCATCTCCCACAGCACGTTCATGTGGATGCGCCCCTCGCCGTTCGAGGTTTCGTAGGCGATCCGGGCCTGGGTAATCCCCCCCTCGATCGAGGAGGCGACGAGTTCCTGCTGCCGTTCGCGGCGCGTCTTGCCGTGATAGACGAAGGGGATGCGCTGACCCTCTTCGTCATAGGTGTCGGCGTTCACGCCGGAGAACGTGCCGACCCCGACGGCCGCGGCCCAGGCGCCCGAGCTTTCGCCGTTCGATACCGAAATCCCCTTGCCCCCCTCGACCAGAGGCAACACCTCGCGGCCGGAAATCAACAACGGCTTCAGCGCTCTCACTACCCCACTTCTCCAATCATGACCGGAGACGCCACCGGGCGTTCCGCATCGCCAATTCCTGGCCCGCTCGGCGGGCCACCGTTACAACGCGGCCAGCAGCCGCTCGGGAAAATCCGTGAAGACCCCCGCCACTCCCCAGTCCCACAGCCGACGGGCCCGGTCCGGCTCGTTGACCGTGAAAGCCAGAACCTCGAGTCCGGCGTCCCGAACCGCCGCCACGCCACGGGCATCCAGGCCACGATGGCCGCAATGAAGCGTGGCGCAATCCAACCTAACAGTAATGTCGCGCCAGTCCGACGGCAACCGGTCGACCAACAACCCGCGCGGCCAATCCGGCGCCACCTCGCGCGCGACGACCAGGGCCGCCGACGAGAAGCTCGACACCAGTGGCGGCTCGCGCCCCTCCGGCCATGCGGCCAACGCCGCCTCCATCGCCGCCCGCGCCACCTTGCCGTCCCGTCCGGGATCGGGCTTGATCTCCATGTTGGCGCCCATGCCCAACGCGGCGATCAGGGCCAGCGCTTCGCCGACGGTCGGCACCCGCTCGCCGGCGAAGGCCGCTCCGAACCAGGCCCCGGCGTCGAGGCGGCGCAGTTCCGCCACGGGCGTCGTGGCGAGGCGGCCGCGGCCGTTGGTGGTGCGTTCCAGGCGGTCGTCGTGAAAGACCACCGCCTGGCCGTCGGCTGTGAGCCGGGCGTCGAACTCCACCCAGGGGGCGCCCAGCGCGGCGGCGCGCCGGAAGCCCGCCAGGGTGTTCTCGGGGGCCGACCCGGCGGCACCCCGATGACCGATCACCTTCGGCGGACGCACCATGCGGCGACCGGCTCAGCCTTCGGCGCCCGCCTTTTCCTCCTTCTTCGACAGATCCTCGCCCGTGGCCTGATCGACCTGCTTCATGCTCAGCTTGATCTTGCCGCGGTCGTCGAAGCCGAGAACCTTGACCTTCACCACGTCGCCCACCTTGACCACGTCGACGACCTTGCCCACGCGCTGCGGGGCCAGTTCGCTGATGTGCACGAGGCCGTCGCGGCTGCCCAGGAAGTTGACGAAGGCGCCGAAGTCCACCGTCTTCACGACCTTGCCGTTGTAGATCACCCCGACCTCGGGCTCGGCGACGATACCCTTGATCCAATCGATGGCGCGCTGCGACGCGGACGCGTCCGACGAGGCGACCTTGATCGTGCCGTCGTCGCCGATGTCGATCTTGGCTCCGGTGGTCTCGGTGATCTCGCGGATCACCTTGCCGCCGGTGCCGATGACCTCGCGGATCTTGTCCTTCGGAATGTTGAAGGTGGTGATGCGCGGTGCGGTCGCCGAGACGTCCTCGCGGGCCGTGGTCAAGGCGCGCGACATGGCGGCCAGGATGTGCAGCCGGCCGTCACGGGCCTGATCCAGTGCGATGCGCATGATCTCCTCGGTGATCGAGGTGATCTTGATGTCCATCTGCAGCGCGGTGACCCCGTTTTCGGTGCCCGCAACCTTGAAGTCCATGTCCCCCAGATGGTCCTCGTCGCCCAGGATGTCGGACAGCACGGCGAAGCCGTCCTGTTCCTTGATCAGGCCCATGGCGATCCCCGCCACCGGCCGCGGCAGCGGAACGCCCGCGTCCATCAGCGCCAGCGACGAACCGCAGACGCTGGCCATCGACGACGAACCGTTCGATTCGGTCACCTCGGACACGACGCGCACGGTGTACGGGAAGGCGTCCTTGGCCGGCAGCACCGGATGGATGGCCCGCCACGCCAGTTTGCCGTGGCCGATCTCGCGGCGCCCCGGCGTGCCCATGCGCCCCGCCTCGCCCACCGAATAGGGCGGGAAGTTGTAATGCAGCATGAAGCTTTCGCGGTACTCGCCCTCGAGGGCGTCGATGATCTGCTCGTCCTGGCCGGTGCCCAGGGTGGCGACCACCAGGGCCTGCGTCTCGCCGCGGGTGAACACGGCGGACCCGTGGGCGCGGGGAAGCATGCCCACCTCGGCCTCGATCGGGCGAACGGTGCGGGTGTCGCGGCCGTCGATGCGGCGCCCGGTGCTCAGGATGCTGCCGCGCACGATGTCGCTCTCGAGCTCCTTGAACAAGCCGACCGCCAAATCGACGTTCAGACCCTCTTCGGCGAGCTTCGCCATCGACGCCTGTTTGACGGCGGAAATCTTCTCGTGACGGAGCTGCTTGACCGTCTCGGTGTAGGCGGCGCGCAGATCGTCGCTCGCCACTTCCTTCAGCCGCTTGCCCACCGATGCGGCCTCGGGCGAGGGCTCGGGCAGCGTCCAAGGTTCCTTGGCGCACTGCTCGGCAAGGCCGATGATGGCATCGATCACCGGCTGGAACCCGCTATGGCCGAAGGTGACGGCTCCCAGCATCACGTCCTCGGACAGCTCCTTGGCCTCGGATTCGACCATCAGCACGCCCTCGACGGTTCCGGCGACCACCAAGTCGAGCTGGCTGCCGGCCATCTGGTCGCGCCGAGGGTTGAGCACGTACTCGCCGTCGACATACGCCACGCGCGCCGCCCCGATCGGGCCCATGAAGGGCACGCCGGAAATGGTGAGGGCCGCCGACGCGCCCACCATGGCGACGATATCGGGGTCGTTCTCCATGTCATGGCTGAGCACCGTGCAGATGACCTGCGTCTCGTTGCGGAAGCCGCTGGCGAACAGGGGGCGGATCGGGCGGTCGATGAGGCGGGAGACCAGGGTCTCCTTCTCGCTCGGCCGACCTTCGCGCTTGAAGAAACCGCCCGGAATCTTGCCGGCGGCGAAGGTTTTCTCCTGGTAGTTCACGGTGAGCGGAAAGAAATCCACGCCCGGCTTCACCGATTTCTGGGCGACCACGGTGCACAGCACGGTGGTCTCGCCGTAGGTCGCCATGACGGCGCCATCGGCCTGGCGGGCGATCTTGCCGGTCTCCAGGACCAGCTTGCGTCCGCCCCACATCAATTCCTTGCGATAGACTTTGAACATCGACATACAATTTCATCCTTTTGCATAGGATGGCGGCCGGATTGCCGTCATCCTGGGCGTCGCACAGCCGTCGCCCCCGGCGTCCGGGGCGCATTCGGCGCGGCAGCCGCCGCGCCGATGTGCCAACGCCGCGCGGAATCGCTTCCGCGCGGCCAACTCGTCAGCACCACGATTCCCTCGGGAAGGGGGGCGGCATTCCGCCGCCTCTCCGAGTTACTTGCGTAGTCCCAGGCGCGAGATCAAACTCTCGTACCGGGCGGCGTCTTTGCGCTTCACGTAATCCAACATCCGACGCCGCTGGCCGACCATGACCAGCAGCCCGCGCCGCGAGTGGAAGTCCTTCTTGTGTTCTTTCAGGTGTTCGGTAAGGTTGCGGATACGCTCCGACAGAATGGCGATCTGAACTTCCGGCGACCCGGTATCGCCCTCGGTGGTCGCGTATTCCCCAATGAGCTCCTGCTTCCGCTCAGCGGTAATCGACATCGGTCACTCCTGATGTATTAGGGTTGATCACGCGCACGGGGCGGATTTCGCCGCCCTCGATGCGGGCCAACGCCACCAGCCGCCCCGCCGCCATCACCCGCACCGGCATGCCGGCGGACGAAACAGCAGGGAAGCTCGGGGCGGCCATGCGCGACAGCGGCAAGGCCTGCCCGTTCTGCAGGCGTCGGGCTTCGGCTTCCGTGACGGCCAGCGCCGGGATGTCGTCCAGCGCGGTCTCGATCGGCAGCACAATTTCAGCAGACGCGGCAATATGCCCAAGATCACCCAGCTTATCCAGGGAAATCGCAACGGATTCGTGAAAAGGACCGCAGGAAATCCGCCGCAGCAGCGCGACGTGTCCCACCGTGTCCAGGGTCCGGGCGAGATCCCGGGCGAGCGAGCGCACATAGGTGCCCTTGCCGCAGCGCACCTCGAAGTCCGCATGGTCCGCATCGGGGATGCCGATGAGCCTGAAGGTCTCGACGCGCACCTGGCGCGGCGCGAGGCTCACCGGGCGCTCGGCGCGGGCCAGGTCGTAGGCGCGCCGGCCGCCGACCTTGATCGCCGAGAACGCCGGAGGCACCTGTTCGATGGCGCCTGTGAAGCAGGGCAGCGCCGCCGCGATGGCATCGGCGGTCGGACGGGACGCTCTGGTCGCGGTCACCTCGCCCTCGCCGTCGTCGGTGCTCCGCTCCTCGCCCCAGCGAACCCGGAAATGGTAGGTCTTCGCCCCATCCATGACATAGGCGACCGTCTTGGTCGCCTCGCCCAGGGCGATGGGGAGCACGCCCGTGGCCAGCGGGTCGAGGGTGCCGCCATGCCCCACCTTGGCCGCATCGAGAAGCCGGCGCACTTTGCCGACGACCGCCGCCGAAGTCATGCCGGACGGCTTGTCGATCGCCAGCCAGCCGTCGATCGGACGACCGCCGCGCCTACGCCCCATCGTCGCGACCTTCCTGGTCGCCCCCGTCGTAACGGACATCGTCGGCGGGATCACCCTCGAGGTCGTGGCGCACCTCCGCGCTGCGCAAAACCGCTTCGATGCGGCCGGCCGTTTCGAACGAGGTGTCGACCTGGAAGCGCAGGTCCGGAACGTAGCGAAGCTGGACCAACTGGGCCACCGCGTGGCGCAGGAAGGGGCGCACCCGCTTGAGCCCCGCCAGCACCGTCGCCACCTCGCCGCCCCCCAGTGGCGTGAAGAAGACGGTGGCGTTCCGGAGATCGGGGCTGAGGCGGACCTCGGTCACGGTGATCGACCGGCCGGCGACATCGGGATCGCGTACCTCGCCCCGCTCGAGAACATGGGCGAGAGCGTGGCGAATCTCCTCGCCCACCCGCAACTGGCGCTGGCTCGGCGCGCGGCCTCCGTCCCTGGTCATCGGCCCTCCGGCTGCCCCCACGCTACAGCGTGGCGGCGACCTCCTCGATCTCGAAGCACTCGATCATGTCGCCGACCTGGATGTCGTGGTAGTTCTCGAACGCCATTCCGCATTCGTAGCCCTCGCGAACCTCGCGCACATCCTCCTTGAAGCGCCTGAGCTGCCCCAGGGCGCCGGTGTGGATGACGACGTTGTCGCGCAGCAGGCGCACTTTGGCGCCGCGCTTGACCACGCCTTCGGTGACCATGCACCCGGCGACCTTGCCGACCTTGGTGATGTCGAACACCTCGCGAATCTGGGCGTAGCCCAGGAAGCGCTCGCGCAGCGTCGGCGACAGCATGCCCGACAGGGCCTTCTTCACGTCGTCGGAGACGTCGTAGATGATCGAGTAGTAACGGATCTCGACATTGTCACGACGCGCCAGATCGCGGGCCTGAGGATTGGCGCGCACGTTGAAGCCGATGACCAGGGCTTCCGAGGCCTTGGCCAGGGTGACGTCGGATTCGTTGATTCCGCCCACGGCCGAGTGCAGCACGCGCACCTTGACCTCATCGGTGCCGAGCTTCTCGAGCGTGGCGGCGATGGCCTCCACCGAGCCTTGCACGTCGCCCTTGATGACGACCGGCAGTTCCTTCGCCTCGCCGGCGGCGATGCGCGAGAACATCTGCTCCAGCGTGCCGCGCGCCCCCGCCGCCGCCTTCGCCTCGCGATCCTTGCGCTGGCGGTAGCCCGCCACCTCGCGCGCCCGAGCCTCGGTATCGACGCAGATGAAGTCGTCGCCGGCCGACGGCGTTCCTTGCAGGCCGAGCACCTCGACCGGCGTCGACGGCCCGGCGGATTCGACCTTGTTGCCACGGTCGTCGATCAGGGCGCGCACGCGGCCCCATTCGCTGCCGGCGACGAACACGTCGCCCACGCGCAGGGTGCCCTTCTGGACGAGCACGGTGGCCACGTTGCCGCGGCCCCGCTCGACCTTGGCCTCGACCACGACACCCTGCCCGGCACGGTTGGGATTGGCCCTCAGATCGATAATCTCGGACTGCAGCAGAATGGCCTCCTCGAGCTTGTCGAGGTTGGTCTTCTGCTTGGCCGAAACTTCCACCGCCAGCACGTCGCCGCCCATCTCCTCGACGACCAGTTCGTGCTGTAGGAGTTCCTGGCGCACCCGTTCGGGATTGGCGTCGGGTTTGTCCATCTTGTTGATGGCCACCACCACCGGCACCTGGGCGGCGCGGGCGTGACGGATGGCCTCGACCGTCTGCGGCTTGATGCCGTCGTCGGCGGCCACCACCAGCACCACGATGTCGGTGACGCTGGCGCCGCGGGCACGCATGGCGGTGAACGCCTCATGGCCGGGGGTGTCGATGAAGGTGATCTTTTCGCCGCTGCCCATCGTCACCTGGTAGGCGCCGATGTGCTGGGTTATGCCTCCCGCCTCGCCCGACACCACGTCGGTCTGACGCAGCGCGTCGAGCAGCGAGGTCTTGCCGTGGTCGACGTGACCCATGACGGTGACCACCGGCGGCCGCGCCTCGAGATTGGCCTCGCTGTCGATCTCGCCCGTCAGGCCGATCTCGACGTCCGATTCGGAAACGCGCTTGATGTTGTGGCCAAACTCGGCGACCACCAGCTCCGCGGTATCGGCGTCGATGACCTGGTTGATGCTGGCCATCACGCCCATGCGCATCAGCGCCTTGATGACATCGGCGCCGCGCGCGGCCATGCGGTTGGCCAACTCCTGGACCGTGATGGTTTCGGGGACGACGACGTCGCGCACGACCTTCTCGGCCGCCTTTTGCATCTGCTTCTGGCGCTCGCGCTCGCGGGCACGGCGCACGGCCGCCAAGCTGCGCCCGCGCTCGCCGCGATCGTCGTCGTCGAGGGCGGCGGTGATGGTCAGCTTGCCGGTACGCCGGCGCGGTTCGGTGCGCTTGACGGGGGGCGTGCTGGGCTTGTGCACCGGCGTCCGCCCCGGGCGCTTGGCGCGCTCTTCCTCTTCCTCTTCCTCGGCCGTCGGACGAACCGCCGCCGGCTTGGGCCGCTCGACGACCGCCTCGGGCTTGGCTGCCTCGGGCTCTTTGGCAACAACGCTCTCGGCGGCGGCCGGTGCGGCGGCCGGTGCCGCCTCGGCGGGTGCGGCCTCCGCTTCCACCTCGGCCCGCGCCTCGGCTTCGGCCTCACGACGGCGTCGTTCCTCCTCGGCCTGCCGGGCCTCCTCCTCGGCGCGGCGGCGCGCCTCTTCCTCGCGCAGACGATCCTCTTCGGCGCGCAGCGCGGCGATGCGCCGCGCCTCCTCGTCGGCCCGGCGCGCATCCTGCAGGGCGCGGGCGCGGGCGGCCTTCTCGTCGCGGGTCAGGTCACCGGTCGAGCGGAACAACGCCTCGGCACTCCCGGCCTGGCCCTCGTCGCCGCGATCGTGAACCTCGTGCATCGTGCCGCCCTCGGCGGTGAAGGTCCGCTTCTTGCGCACCTCGACGGTCACGACCTTGGAGCGACCATGCGAGAAACTCTGGCGGACCTGCCCGGTCTCCACCGTCTTTTTCAGCTCGAGCCGCCCCGGCTGCGACAGACGCAACGGCTTCCGGTCCTGGTCGTGGGAATTCGTCATACTCTTTATCTTACTCTCGTTCCTGCGGTTACCCGCCCTGCCGAAAACCGGCCAGACGCCGTGTTTCTGTCAACAACCGCGCGGCAAGCCTGCCACGTCCGACCAGCACATGCATGGTCGCATCCCGGCCCAGCGCGGCGCCCAGCTCGAGGCTGGAAAAAAGATCGACCACCGGCAAACCCGAGGCCAGGGCGCCAACCTTGGCGCGGCCCGCGAGCGACGCGTCGTGCGCCTCCAGCAGTACGGCACCACGACCGGACCGCGCTTCCGATCGCACCTGCTCGAACCCCGCCGCCACCTGGCCGGCGCGGCGCGCCAATCCCAGAAGGTCGAAGCATCGCTTGGCCAGCAGGCGCTCCACCCGGTCGGCGAGGTCGGGGGGCGCCGTCAGGCGTTTGCGCGCCGCCTTCGAGAACAGGCCCTTCGCCACGGCCGTATTTAGCACATCCCGTGACGCGCTCAACCAGATTCCCCGGCCGGGCAGGATCCGCTCGAGATCGGGCACCACCTCGCCGCCGGGCGACTCGACAAAGCGGACCATCTCCTCGATCGGGCGCACCGCGCCGGTGACGACGCAACGCCGCGACGACCCATCGCCAGTGTCGGCCCGACGCATGGCACGCCGCCCCCGGTCAGCTCTCCGCCGCCTTTTCCCCGCCTTCGAACCAATGGGCGCGGGCGGCCATGATCACCTCGTTGGCGTCGCTCTCGCTCATCGCCTCGCGGCCGACGACGTCGAGCAATTCGTCGCTCGCCAGGTCGCCGAGATCGTCGAGGGTTTTCACTCCCGCCTCGCCCAGCGCCACCAGCATGGCCGGCGTCAGGCCGCGAATCTCGGCGAGGTCGTCGGCGACCCCGAGGGTGCGGCGGCGCTCGGTGTGCTTCTCGTCCTGTTCGGCGAGGAAGGCGCGGGCCCGCTCCTGCAGTTCGTTGGCGACGTCCTCGTCGAAGCCCTCGATGTCGGTGAGGTCCTCGATCGGCACGAACGCCACCTCCTCGACCGAGGAGAAGCCTTCGGTAACCAGCAAATGGGCAATCACGTCGTCGACGTCCAGGGCCTCGATGAACATCCGCGAGCGCGTGCGGAACTCTTCGGTGCGGCGCTCCGATTCCTCGGCCTCGGTCATGATGTCGATGTCCCAGCCGGTGAGCTGCGAGGCGAGGCGCACATTCTGGCCGCGCCGGCCGATGGCCAGGGAAAGCTGGTCGTCGGGCACCACCACCTCGATGCGGTTGGCCTCCTCGTCGAGCACCACCTTGGCCACCTCGGCGGGTGCCAGGGCGTTGACGACGAAGGTGGCCGGGTCCTGGGACCACGGGATGATGTCGATCTTCTCGCCCTGCAGCTCCGCGACCACCGCCTGGACGCGGCTGCCGCGCATGCCGACGCAGGCGCCCACCGGATCGATGCTCGAATCGTTGGAGATGACGGCGATCTTGGCGCGGCTGCCGGGGTCGCGGGCAACCGCCTTGATCTCGATGATGCCGTCGTAGATTTCCGGCACCTCCTGGGCGAACAGCTTGGCCATGAACTGCGGATGGGTGCGCGACAGGAAGATCTGCGGGCCGCGCGGCTCCTGCCGCACGTCGTAGATATAGGCGCGCACGCGGTCGCCGGTGCGGAACATCTCGCGCGGGATCAGTTCGTCGCGCCGCAACAGCGACTCAGCGCGGCCCAGATCGACCATGACGTTGCCGAATTCGACCCGCTTGACCAGCCCGTTGACGATCTCGCCGGCACGGTCCTTGTATTCCTCGTACTGGCGCAAACGCTCGGCGTCGCGCACCTTCTGGACGATCACCTGCTTGGCGGTCTGGGCGGCGATGCGGCCAAAATCGATGGGCGGCAGCGGATCGATCAGGTAGTCCCCGACCTCGATGTCGGACTGGCGGCGGCGCGCCCGCGCCAGGCTGATTTCGGTCGCCTCGTTCTCCACCGGGTCGGCGACCTGCAGATAGCGCATGAGACGAATTTCGCCGGTCTTGCGGTCGATGGTGGCGCGAATGTCGTGCTCGTGGCCGTATTTCGAGCGCCCGGCCTTTTGAATGGCCTGTTCCATGGCTTCCAGCACTTCGTCGCGCTCGATGCCTTTGTCGCGGGCGACGCTGTCGGCCACCTGGAGAAGCTCGGGCCGGGGGAGAGCAGCAGATGTTCTGTCCATATGACGCTAGACTTCCTGTCCCTTTGTCGTGGCCGCGATGAGTGCATCGGTCAGCACCAGCTTGGCGCGTTGTATGTGCGCAAACGGCACGGACACCTCGCCGGTCTCGACCGCCAGACGGACATTGCCCGCCGGATCGAGGCCGAGCAACTGCCCGCGAAACCGCTTGCGCCCGTCCACCGGCTGCCCCGTCTCGACGCGCGCCTCGAACCCGGCGAACCGCGCGTAGTCGTCGGGCCGCACCAGTGGCCGGTCGATGCCGGGCGAGCTGACCTCGAGCACATAGGCACCCTGGATGGGGTCCTCGACGTCAAGGATGGCCGACAGCGCGCGGCTTATGTCGGCACAGTCCTCGACCGTCATCGGCCGCCGGTCACGCCGTTCCGCCATCACCTGCAAGGTCGGCCGCTGCCGGCCCTGCATCTGAATCCGCACCAACTCGTAACCCATGGCCTCGAGCGAGGGCACGACCAGCCGTTCGATACGGTCCTGCCGGTCCATGCTGACGACCTGCGACTCTATCACTAGCCTCTAAAAACAAAAAAGTGGGCCAACGGCCCACCCTTACAACCCTGCCCCGCGGCAGGACCACAAGAATGTGTCGCGGTTACTATAGTGATCCGGCGCACCGTTACAAGCGTTTTTAGTCCTTTAACGGGTGCGTGGCCGCCGGTGGTAGAGCAGGAAGCCGGGCGTGCGACCCTGGCCCAGAGCCTTGGCCTCGTACCGCGTGGGCGGCCAGTCGGCCGGCCGCTCGCGCCATGAGGCGGGGTCGCCGTCGGGGCCGGCAAAGCATGCATGCGCCCCCACATGGCGCAACGTCCACTCCACGTAGCCCGAATCGTCGCTGGCGACCCGCAACTCGCCGCCATCGACCAGCAGGCGGGCGATCTCGTCCAGATTGGCGGGGCTGATGAAGCGCCGTTCCGCGTGGCGCTTCTTCGGCCAGGGATCGGGAAACAGCAGGAACACCTTTTCCATGCTGGCCGGCGGCAGTGCGGGAAATAGGCGCCGCGCGTCGTCGGGAAAGATGCGGACGTTGTCGATGGCCTTGGCCTCGACGTGGCCCAGCAGCGAGGCGATCCCGTTCAGAAAGACCTCGCAGCCGATGATCCCGACGTCCGGATGCGCCAGCGCCTGGTCCGCCAGATGCTCGCCCCCGCCGAATCCGATTTCGAGCCAGACGGCACGCACGGGCCCGGGGAACAAGGCGCGCGGATCGAGAAGCTCGCCTTCGGCCGGGCATGGGATGACCAGCCGCGGCAGGAGCGTGTCGAGCAGGGCGCGCGGGGTGCGCCGCAGCGTCTTGCCGCGGCGCCGCCCGTAGAATGCCGGCCGGGAGGAATACCCGTCCTTGTCCTCAGGAGAACGCGGAGCGGAGCTGGTCGACAAGATCGATACGCTCCCACGAGAAGCCGCCATCCGGTTCCGGCGCCCGTCCGAAATGGCCGTAGGCCGCGGTGCGCGCGTAGATCGGCTTGTTCAGCCCGAGATGGGTACGGATGCCGCGCGGGCTGAGGTTCATGATCTCCATCAGCACGTTGCCCAGACGATCCTCGTCGACCCGGCCGGTGCCGTGGGTGTCGATGTAGATCGACAGCGGCTTGGCCACCCCGATGGCATAGGAGAGCTGGATCAGGCAGCGGTCGGCAAGGCCCGCCGCGACGACGTTCTTCGCCAGGTAGCGGGCGGCATAGGCCGCCGAGCGGTCGACCTTGGTCGGATCCTTGCCCGAGAACGCGCCGCCGCCGTGGGGAGCGGCGCCGCCATAGGTATCGACGATGATCTTGCGGCCGGTCAGGCCGCAGTCGCCGTCCGGCCCGCCGACCACGAAACGCCCGGTCGGGTTGACGTAGAATTGCGCCTCGTCGCACATCCAGCCCTCGGGCAGGCAGTTGACGACATGCGGGCGCACGATCTCGCGCACTTCGGCCTGATCGATCGAGATGTCGTGCTGCGTGGAAACGACGATCGACGAGGCGCGCACCGGCTTGCCGTTGACGTACTGCAGGGTGACCTGGCTCTTGGAATCGGGGCCGAGGAGGGGGGCGGAGCCCGAATGCCGGGCCTCGGCGAGCGATCGCAGGATGGCGTGGGCGTAATGGATCGGGGCAGGCATCAGTTCCTCGGTCTCGTTGACCGCATAGCCGAACATGATTCCCTGGTCGCCGGCGCCCTCATCCTTCTCGCCGGCGGCGTCGACGCCCATGGCGATGTCGCCCGACTGGGAATGGACGTAGACCTCGACCTCGGCGTTCTTCCAGTGAAAGCCTTCCTGCTCGTATCCGATGTCCTTCACGCAATGCCGCGCCACCTCGACCAGATCCGACTTGCTGACGTTCCCGGCGCAGCGCACCTCGCCGGCCAGGACGATGCGGTTCGTGGTCGCCAGGGTTTCGACGGCGACCCGCGAGTAAGGATCGGCGGCCAGATAGGTGTCGACGATGGCGTCCGAGACGCGGTCACACAGCTTGTCCGGATGCCCTTCGGAGACCGACTCGCTTGTGAAGTAGTAATCGGATTTCGACATTTATCACCCTCCCGGCCGATTGGTAATGACTATTGGAGACTAGGGCATCAATGGAACGAACCGAGAGATGCGCCCGTCGGCGAACGAATACTCGCCCTGGACAGCGAGCCGCCTTTGCCGAGCCCCGCTCAGCGGAGCCGACATTTTCTTGCAGGCTTTGGGATTGCCGTCAAGGTCATTCGGCCCGGCCCGCGCCAAGACCGGGCACGGACCGGGGCCGCGGGCTCGGCCCGATCACTTGACTTCGGGTACCGCCTCGCTGGCGTTGGCGAGGGCCTTGGCCAACTCGAAGATGCGTTTGCGAACGTTGGCGTCGGTGATCCGATAGTAGGCGCGCACCAGCTCGAGGGTTTCGCGCTTGGTCATCGGATCGGCCTCGAACGGCGCCGGTTCCTCGGAGAGGCCGGAGATGAGGCGCGGGCTCTGGGCCGACGTCTCGTCCGACATGTCGTCGAAGAAGAACGAAACCGGCACGTCGAGGACGCGGCTCAGGTCGAACAGGCGGCTTGCTCCGATGCGGTTGGCGCCGCGCTCGTACTTCTGAACCTGCTGGAAGGTCAACCCGATCGCCTCGCCCAGCTTTTCCTGGCTCATCCCGAGAAGCGTCCGACGCAGGCGCACGCGGCTGCCGACGTGGACGTCGATGGGATTGGGTTTGCCCGAGGGCGTCCGCCCACGACCGGAACGGCGCACGGGAGCGGTCTTGTCTTTGGTCTGAACGGCAGAAACCATGTGTTTATCCGCAAGAAGCTTACACGTTTGGGTGAGTCTAACGTACCGGGTGTCGGCCTCACATTAGTCGTCTGAATGAATGCAAGTCAACATGCATATTTGTATCAGTCATGGCTTGAGACTCGCTTTCATCAGCGAAAACTTGTCGCCGATCATCCCCACTAAACCGAACGCAAGAGACAACAAAAGCGGCACCGCGACGCCAAGCCACGCAAAGGGGGTAAGACCAACGAGCGGGGCGGGCAGACCGCTGTCGACAACCCCCCGTTTTCCAAGCCCAATCCCCGCCACGACGCGGCCGTAGGCGTCGGTGACCACCGATATGCCGGTGTTGGCGGCGCGCACCAGGGGTAGGCCCTCCTCGATCGCGCGCATCCGCGCGGCGGCGAGGTGCTGATACGGCCCGGCGCTGAAACCGAACCACGCATCGTTGGTGACGTTGAGCAACCACGCCGGCCGCGCGCCGTCGCCGACCACCGCCGCAGGAAATATCCCCTCGTAGCAGATCAGCGGGCTGAACGGCGGCAGACCGGGGACGGCCATCGTGCGCGGCCCCGGACCGGCGGAGAAATCGGTGCCGCCGTGGGTGATCTTGGCGATGGGCAGAAGTCCGCGCAGCGGCACGTACTCGCCGAAGGGGACCAGATGGGCCTTGTCGTAGACGCCGGTCACGGCACCGCTCGGGTCGACCGCGATCAGGCTGTTCCACACCTGAAAGGGCGCCTCGCCTGGCGGCGTGGCGCGGGGCGCCCCGGTCAGCACCGCGCCGCCGGGCGGGGCGGCCGAGGCCACCGCCTGCCGCGCGCCGGCGTCGGTCGTCAGGAAATAGGGGGCCGCGGTTTCAGGCCATACGACATGAGTCGCCCCCTCGAATCCGGGGGCGCGGCTGAGCGCCACGTGATCGGCCAGATTGCGCCGCCGCAGGTCGTCGCGCCATTTGTGGTTTTGCGCGATGTTGGCCTGCACCAGCCGCAGGCGGACGCCATCGACATAGCCGGAATCGGCGGTGGCCAGCCGCAGCGCTCCGCCGGCCCATACCACCGCCAGGAGGGCGATTCCCGCCGCCGCCGCTCCCCATTGCCGGGCCGCCGGCCAGGGATCGCCGAGCACCGCCGGCAGCGCCGCCGCCAGCACCGTCACCAGGCTGAGGCCGTAGGCCCCGGTCAGCGCCGCGAACTGCAGCATGGCGTCGGAGGGCATCCACACCGTTCCCGTCAGGTTCCAGGGAAAGCCGGTGAACATCCAGGAGCGCAGCCATTCGCCGATCGTCCAGGCGCCCGCCAGCACGGACACGCGACCCGCCCCCCGGGCACCCGACAGGCGCATCGCCAGCACCGCCAGCGCCGGGAACACCGCCAGCACGCCCCCCAGCCCGAACACCGCGAAGGGAATCATCCAGCCGAACCGTGCCGGGTCGGTCAGCAGGGCGTGGGACACCCAGTAGAGGCCGGCCGAGAAATGGCCGAAACCGAACCACCAGCCCGCCCCGAAGGCGCCGCGCCGGCCGGTGCCGCCGTCGGCGAGCCACACCAGGCCCGGAAAGGCCAGCCACAGCACGGGCACCCAATGGAGCGGCGGCAGGGCCAGCGCCGCCGCCGCCCCCAAGGCGATCGCGAGCAGCCGGCGCCGCCACCCCCCGAGGCCGCGGATCGCCGCGGCCAGGGCGGCGACGGATGCGCCCGGCGCCGGCCGCCCGCTCACGCCGTCGCTTGCACTTTGGAGGAGGGCAGGTTGCGGATGCGCACGCGCTTCACCCGCCGCGGGTCGGCGTCGACCACTTCGAACTCCATGCCCGAGGGATGGGTGATCAGTTCGCCGCGGCTGGGCACCCGGCCGGCGATGAAGAACACCAGCCCGCCCAGGGTGTCGACGTCCTCGCGTTCCTCCTCGGTCAGCACCGGCCCCACCTTTTCCTCGAACTCCTCGACCGGCGTACGGGCGTCGGCCTCCATCACGCCGTCTTCGCGCAGCACCATGTCCGGCTCGGCGGCGCGGTCGTGTTCGTCCTCGATCTCGCCCACGATTTGCTCGACCAGGTCTTCGATCGTGACCAGCCCGTCGATGCCCCCATACTCGTCGACGACCAGCGCCATGTGGGTGCGCTTCAGCCGCATCTCCAGCAGCAGGTCGAGCACCCGGATCGACGGCGAGACGAACAGCACCTTGCGCAGCAGGCGCGGCAGGGCGAACGGCTTGCCGTTGTGGCTGGCCGCCAGCAGGTCCTTGATATGGACCATGCCGACCACGTCGTCGAGGGTGCCACGATAGACGGGCAGCCGGGAGTGCCCGGCCCGGGTGAAGGTTTCGACCAGCTCGGGCAGCGTGGTCCGCGCCTCGACCGCCACGATGTCGGCGCGCGGCACCATGACGTCGCTGGCGGTTACGTCGCGCAAGTGCAGAACGTTGCCGAGCAGCAAGCGCTCGTGATCGTCGATCGGAATCTCGGCTTCTTCGCGTTCCTCGATCAGTTCCTCGAGGGTATCCCGAACCGATTCCCCGTTTCGCCCCCGTCGCAGGAGGCGGAGCCAGGTGCGCAAGCCGTCCAGAAGGGATTGACTGTCTTCCGCCCCGCCTTCGCGGGGCTGTCTACTGCCAGAGGTATCGTTCATTGCAGGTCGCCGTGGTCGGTCACCGGCGAAGCATAGGGGTCGGCGATGCCGAGAGTCGCCAGCAAGGCGGTCTCCAGGGCCTCCATCGCTTCTGCCTCGGCATCGTTCTCGTGCTCGTGGCCGAGGAGGTGCAGCACGCCATGCACCACGAGGTGACTCAGGTGTTGAGGAATGGTCTTGCCGTCGCGGGCGGCCTCGGCGGCGGTGGTTTCATAGGCGATCACGACGTCGCCGAGAAGCAGCGGCCCGTATGCGGGCGGCGGCGGCGACGCGTCCAGCGCGGCGAAGGACAGCACGTTGGTCGGCTTGTCCTGGCCACGGTACTGACGATTGAGGCCGTGCACGGTGGCGTCGTCGGTCAACAGCACGCTGACCTCCATGCGCGCCACCTGGTCCGCCAGCGACGTGGCCGCGGAACCGGCGCCGAGGGCCATGGCGCCCACCTTCGAGACGATATCCTCGACATCCGGCACCGCCTGCCGCCAGGCTTCGGCGGCCAGCTCGACGGCTATCACCGGTCCGGGTGGGCGGTCGCTCACGAGGCCCCCTTGCCCGTCGGGCGGCGCTTCTCGCGGGCATCATAGGCGCGCACGATGCGGGTCACCAGCTCGTGCCGCACGACGTCGCGGTCGGTGAAGTTCACGAAGCCGACGCCCTCCACCCCGGCCAGGGTGTCCAGCGCGTCGCGCAGGCCGGAGCGGGTGCCGGCCGGCAGGTCCACCTGCGTCATGTCGCCGGTGACCACCATCCGCGAGCGCTCGCCCAGCCTGGTCAGGAACATCTTCATCTGCACCGGCGACGTGTTCTGCGCCTCGTCGAGAATGACGAACGCGTTGGCGAGCGTCCGGCCGCGCATGAACGCCAGCGGCGCCACCTCGATTTCGCCCGAGCTCAGACGCTTCACCACCTGATCGCCGGGCAGCATGTCATAGAGCGCGTCGTAGAGAGGCCGGAGATAGGGATCGACCTTTTCCCTCAGGTCGCCCGGCAGGAACCCGAGCCTTTCGCCGGCCTCGACCGCCGGCCGCGACAATATGAGGCGGTCGACCTCGCCCTTGAGCATCATCGACACCGCCTTGGCGACCGCGAGATAAGTCTTGCCGGTGCCGGCCGGCCCCAAGGCGAAGACGAGTTCGTGGCTGTCCATCGTCCGCAAGTAGGTCGCCTGGGTCGGCGAGCGCGGGCCGATCAGGCGCTTGCGGGTGTGGATGGCCAAGTCCTCGTTGGCCTCCGTGCCGTGTTGGGTCATCCGAAGCGCGGCGTCGACGTCGCCGGCCTCGACCATCTGGCCGCGCCGCAGCATGCCGTACAGCGTCTCCAGCACCGTCTGCGCCTCTTCGACCCGCCCCGAACTGCCCGAGATGGTGACCGAGTTGCCACGGGAATGCATGGCCACCCCAAGCTGCCGCTCGATGCGGTCGAGATTGGCGTTGTGGGGCCCGAACAGCATGTGGACGAGCGTATTGTCGTCGAATTCCCGGGTCACCCGCGCTTGTGAGGAGCGCTGGCTCACGCGCATGCCCTTTCGGCTTCCCTGTCGCGAGCGCTCGCCAGTTCCGCCGCCAGACTGTTCGGCAGCGCTTCGACGATCCGCAGCGCGACGACCTCGCCGAGACACGCGGCGGCGGCCGCGACGTGCACCGGCTGCATGTACGGGCTGCGCCCGAGAAGCTGACCCGCATGCCGCCCCTGCCGGTCGAGCAGGACGCTCATCACGCGGCCGACGCAAGCGGCGTTGAAGGCCGCGGTCTGCTCGTTCAAAAGCTCCTGGAGGGCAGCGAGCCGTTCGCTTTTCACCGCTTCCGGGACCTGCCGCTCCATCACCGAGGCCGGCGTGCCCGGGCGGGGGCTGTATTTGAAGGAATAGGTCTGGATGAAGCCGATTTCGCGCACCAGCGCCATGGTGGCGTCGAAATCCCGATCACTCTCGCCGGGAAAACCCACGATGAAGTCCGAGGAAAGCGCGAGGTCGGGACGCGTCGACCGCAGCCGCTCGACGGTGCGGCGGTAGTCGTCGGCCGTGTGCCTGCGGTTCATCGCCGCCAGAATCCGGTCCGACCCGGCCTGCACCGGCAGGTGGAGGAAGGGCATGAGCTGGGGAACGTCGCGATGCGCCGCCACCAGTTCGTCGTCGACGTCGCGCGGATGCGAGGTCGTGTAGCGCAGCCGCTCGAGGCCGGGAATCTCCGCCAACGCGCGCAGCAGGCGGCCCAGCCCCCAAGTGCCGCCGTCGGACGCGGCGCCGTGATAGGCGTTCACGTTCTGGCCAAGCAGCGTGATCTCGCGCACCCCCTGGTCCACCAGCCGGCGGGCCTCGGCCAGCACCGCGGCCGCCGGGCGGGAATACTCGGCGCCCCGGGTGTAGGGCACGACGCAGAAGGTGCAGAACTTGTCGCAGCCTTCCTGAATACTGAGAAAGGCGGACGGGCCCGACGCGGTGGCCTCGGGCAGATGATCGAATTTCGCTTCGGCGGGAAAATCGGTGGCCAGAATGCCGCGGCCGCGGCTGCGCTCGGCGCGCGCCACCATCTCCGGCAGGTTGTGATAGGTCTGCGGCCCCAGCACGATGTCGACATAGGGGGCGCGCGCCAGCAGTTCCTCGCCCTCGGCCTGCGCCACGCACCCGGCCACGGCCAGGATCATCGACCCGCCGGCGGCCGCCTTGGCCTGCTTCAGCGGCCGCAGCCGCCCGAGCTCGGAGAATACCTTTTCGGCGGCCTTCTCGCGAATGTGGCAGGTGTTGAGAATGACCATGTCGGCGTCGTCGGCATCGGAGGCCGGAACATAGCCGAGAGGCGCCAAGACGTCCGCCATGCGGGCGGAGTCGTAGACGTTCATCTGGCAGCCGTAGGTCTTTATGAAGAGCTTTCTTGCCAATCCAGGTTCACCGAAGCGGAGCGCGACGCGGCGGCCGACTCGCGCGCCCCGAGGGGTCAGCACCCCGCAGTACTAAGGAAACTAACACCCGCCCCCTCAAAGTCAAGTTACCGGACGGCGGGTTCCTCATCGGGTTCCGGGACCGCCGGGGCGGAGCCCGATGCGCCGGCGCGGCGGCCGTCGTGCGGAGGCGAATGAACCGGAGGCCCCTACTTGGAGGCCTTGCCCGCGTCGTCCTGCTGCAGGGGTACGCCGTAGAGTTCCAGCCTGTGGCCGATCAGGCGATAGCCGTAGCGGCGCGCGATCTCGCGCTGCAGCGCCTCGATCTCGTCGCTTTGAAACTCGATGACCTTGCCCGAGTTCACGTCGATGAGATGGTCGTGATGGTTGCTCGGCGCCTCCTCGTAGCGCGCCCTGCCGTCGCCGAAATCGTGACGCTCCAGGATATCGGCCTCTTCGAAGAGCCGCACGGTGCGATAAACCGTGGCGATGCTGATGCGAGGATCAACCGCGGTTGCGCGGCGATAAACCTCCTCGACGTCCGGGTGATCCTGGGCGTCGGACAGGACACGGGCGATGACGCGGCGCTGCTCCGTCATCTTCATGCCCTTTTCAATACATCGCTGTTCTATCCGAGACGGCATGGCTTTCACGACCGATAATCTTTACTGATAACCTTACCAACAAATGAAAAGGCGCCGCAAGCGCGCTGCTCGCGACGCCTTCGACGGGCGACGCGCCGCCTACTGGGCGGCCCGCCGGCGCTTGCGCGGCTTGGTGCCGAGGCCGATCTTCTTGGCCAGCGAGCTGCGATGCTTTGCGTAATTGGGGGCCACCATCGGATAGTCGGCGGGCAGCGACCACCGCTCGCGGTACTCCTCGGGCGTCATGTTGTACGCCGTCTTCAGATGCCGCTTCAGCATTTTCAGCTTCTTGCCGTCCTCGAGGCAGATGATGTAGTCGGGGTTGACCGATTTCTTGACCGGAACGGCCGGTTGGGGGCGGTCGGTCGGGGCGGGAGCGGCGCCGACGCTGGCCAGCGTCCTGAACACGTCCTGAATGAGCTGCGGCAAATCATTGACCGCGACCGTATTGTTGCCCACATGCGCGGCAACGATCTCGGTGGTCAGCGCCAGCAGTTCATTCGGGTTTGATTGCTCCGACATCAAAACTCCATCCTCCATTACAACGGCTAGGCGCTATATAATTTGTTCGAAGGCTGTTAGCAATAACCATTCCGGAAAAACAAATGACGACGAGCGCATTGACTGACGACGCAAACTACTACCTCGATATCACAGGCGAGGTTTGCCCTCTCACCTTCGTCAAGACCAAGTTGCTGATTGAAAAGATGGCCTCGGGGGAAGTCTGCGAAGTACGTCTGCGCGGTGCGGAGCCTCTCGCCAACGTGCCGCGATCGGTGCGCGAGCTTGGCCACCTCGTCCTCAGCTTGCAGCCCGAACCGGGCCAACCGGAGGACGGTGTCCACCGGCTGCGCCTCCGCAAGGCCTAGGCCTCCAGGCGCCGGCTCATGAGCAGGGCGTCGACGCCGCTCCCATAGTAATTCGCCCGCCGCCCCGCCGGGGCGAAACCTCCGGCTCGGTACAGGGCCAGCGCGGCCGGATCGTCGGCCGCCACCTCCAGGAACATGCGGTCGGCACCGGCTGCCCGCGCCGTTTCCACGGCCGCGGCCAGCAGCACGGTGCCGATGCCGCTCCCACGCCGCGCCGGCACGACGGCGATGCTGAGGATCTCGGACTCCCCGCCGGCCAGGCTGGCGAGGACGAAACCGCAAGGCTCGTCGGCGCGAACCGCGACGAAGCCGAAGGTCGTCGGCAGGGATAACAGGCCGGCCATCGCCCCTTCGCTCCACGCCTCCCGGAAACATCGCGCGTGGAGCGCGGCGAGAAGCCCGGCATGCGCCGCCGAGACGGGCGCCAGCGTCACCGTCACGCGGGCGCCCCGGTCGCCGGCAGCGTGACGTCCGGAGCCCGAAGGTAAAGGGGTGCAGGGGGCAAAGCCGTCCCGTCACGCCACCGCGCGGCCGCCAGCGCCGCCACCACCGCGGCATCCGGCACCGGCGGCGCCGACGAGAGAACGGCCCCCGGGAGCAGGGGCGCCAGCCGCGCGCCTCCGTCGCCCACGATGGTCAGCGCCTGAGGAACAGCGGCGGCGATCGTTTCGGGCAGGCGGGCCGCCGGCGGCCCCAGCGCCTCGAGGCTTGGTCCGAATATCTGGGCGAACAGTTCGGCGCGTTTCGCGTCGACGGCGGCGAGGACGGTTCGGCCGGTCCGTTCCGCGGCCGGCACGGCATGGGCCAGCGCCTCGGTCGTAACGACGCCCGCCACCGGCAGTCGGGCCGCGAGCCCGATACCGCGAGCCGCCGCCAGGCCGATGCGGATGCCGGTGAACGTCCCCGGTCCCACCGTCACCGCGATGAGGGCCAACTCGCGATAGGAAAGCTTGGCCTCGTCCATCACGGCCGCGATCATCGGCATCAGCGCTTCGGCCTGCCCGCGGGCCATCAGTTCGAGGCGCCGCGCCAGAACTCGACCGCCGGCCCACAACGCCGCGGAGCATCCCGACGTGCTGCTGTCGATGCCGAGGACGATCATGGCGCCCACCCTGTCGCCTTGACGAGCGCCCCGCTATACTGGCGGCAAACCGACAGACGACAGGCGCTTCCACACATGGGTCTGGTTCCGATCACCGTTTCCGAATTCGACGTGGACATCGCGCTCGCCTACGCCACCTCCGACAATTTCACCGGGCAGCCGGTGTATCGCCGGCCGCTCTGCTTCCTGCACGCCGATGCCGCGCGACTGCTGGACCGGGCCGCCGAACTGGCGCGCCCCCTCGGCCTGCGCCTGTGCGTCTACGACGCCTTCCGGCCGAGCGAGGCGCAATGGGCCTTGTGGGCTCACACGCCCGACCCCGAGTTCCTCGCCGACCCCCGGCGCGGCTCGCCCCACTCCCGGGGGGTGGCGGTCGACCTGACGCTGACCGGCTCCGACGGCCGGCCGCTCGACATGGGTACGGCCTTCGACGCCTTCACGCCGCTATCCCATCACGGGAATACGGACATTCCGCCCACCGCGCAGCGCAACCGGCTGCTCCTGCTCGGCCTCATGACGGCCGCAGGCTGGGATTTCTACCGCAATGAATGGTGGCATTACCAGATGTTCGAGCCGCGCCGCTATCCGGTGCTCGACGACGACGCCACCGGCGGCCGCATGATGGGCGCGTCGAACGACCGGGCGGGTGCGCAAGGGGGAGGAACTTGATCGCGTTTCTGAGACAGGCCTTGGCGGCCGTCGTGGTCCTGATCGCCTGGGCCACGGCCGCGGTGGCGGCCGATGCGGCGGTGGCCGTGATGTATCATCGTTTCGGCGAAAACGCCCATCCGTCGACCAACATCCGGCTCGACCAGTTCGAGGCCCATATCGCCGAGCTGACCGGCGGCGACTACGTGGTTCTGCCGCTGCCCGAGATCGTCGCCGCGCTGCGCTCGGGCCGGTCGTTGCCGGAGCGGACCGTGGCGATCACCATCGACGACGCGTGGAAGTCGGTCTATCGCGAGGCGTGGCCGCGCCTGCGGTCGGCGGGGCTTCCCTTCACCCTGTTTGTGTCGACCGACGAGATCGATCAGCGCCTGCCCGACCACATGACCTGGGACGAGATTCGCGAGCTCGCGGCGGCCGGAGTGACCATCGCCAGCCAGGGCGGGGCCCATCTGCACATGGCGGCGGCCAGTCCGGCGGCCGTCGCCGCCGACCTCGAGCGCTCCGCGCGGCGGCTTTACGAGGAGCTGGGCGAATTGCCAACGATGTTCGCCTGGCCCTATGGCGAGGCCAGCCTCCAGGCCATGGACGAGGCGCGCCAGACCGGCATCGAGGTCGCCTTCGGCCAGCATTCCGGAGTCATGTTCGCCGGCGCCGACTTGCGTTATCTGCCGCGCTTCCCATTGAACGAAACCTATGGCGACCTGGAGCGCTTCCGGACGGTGGCCCGGGCGCTGCCGCTGCCGGTCGCCGACCTTACGCCCGCCGATCCCCGCCTGACCGTCAATCCTCCGCCCTTCGGGTTCACGGTGCTGCCGGGGATCGAGAATCTCGACCGCATCTCCTGCTTCGCCTCCCATACGGGGCGCATGCAGGTCCAGCGCCTGGGCCGGCGGATCGAGGCGCGCACGTCGCTGCCCTTCCCGCCGGGGCGCGGCCGCATCAACTGCACGCTCCCCGACCGGCAGGGTTGGCGCTGGTTCGGCTATCAGTACTTCGTCCCGTAGCCGGCGTCCTGCCCGGCCAGCCGGGCCATGTCCAGGGCCTGCAGGTCATTGGCGACGATGATGCTGCGCAGGGACCGGACGTATTCCTCGCGGCGCTCGGAGTACTGGCGCAGCGTTCCCGCCAGCGCGTAGCCGTCCAACGGCACGGCGGCGGCGCGCATGGCCGCGCGCTTGCGGCGGAACTCGTCATAGGCGCGGTGAGTGTTCAGATTGTGGCTGTAGGCACGCACAGCCTCGGCCAGGGTGGAAAAAGCGCGCACCCGATACGGCGCGTCCTCGGCCCGGCGCGGAACCAGACCGCTGCCCGAGAACGTCCACTGCCCGAACAGCGCGTTTCCCTCGCGGGTGAAGCGCGAGGTGCCCCAGCCGCTCTCCTCGGCGGCCTGGGCCAGGGCGAGCGAGACCGGCACCACGTCGACCCGGTTCAGCAACACGGCAATGTCGGGATCGGCAAGGCCGTAGTTGTCGGCCAACCGGTCGAGCCAATCGCGGTCGGCGGCCCCCAGGCCCCCGTACTCGGCCCGCGCCTTCAGATCCAACAACTTCTTGCGCTCGCGCAGGATGGCGCTGTTCACCTCGAGCACCAGCGGCAGCATGATGCGCAGGAAAATGCGCTTTCGCATGTCCACGGTGCCAAACTCGGCGAGGTCGCGGGGCATCTTGGCGAGCAGTATGCGGGGGACGGGTTCGCCATCGGCGCCGACCGCGGCCAGACGGTAGCCGATGCGGTCGAAGGCGTCGTGCAACAGTTGGGCGCTGTAGCCGACGCCGCCGTCACCCCCGGGCATGACCAGCGCGACAGGCGTGGCGTCCGACCCCTGCCGTGCCGGAAGGCGCGGGGCGGCCGGGGCGAACGCGGCCAGCAGGTAAAGCGTCGCGACGGCCACGCACAGGACGCCTATACCGGCCTTTTCGAATCCGCCATGCGGCTTGCTCGTTTCAGTCATCGTCCCTGCGTTCGCCGCGGCCCATCCCGACGGGATGGGCCGGTCACTCCTTCGGGGGGAGCGAAGATAGCCACGCGGACGGCGCCCGGCAAGCCGCGCCGGGGCGGGCGATCAATCGACGGCCTGGACCGCCGCCACCTCGGGGATGTAGTAGCGCAGCATGTTCTCGATGCCGTGCTTCAAGGTCGCCGTCGAGCTGGGACAACCCGAGCAGGAACCCTGCATGTGCAGATAGACGACGCCGCCCTCGAAGCCACGGAAGATGATGTCGCCGCCATCCTGGGCCACGGCGGGGCGAACGCGCGTGTCCAGCAGCTCCTTGATCTGCATGACCACCTCGCTGTCCTCGCCGGTGTCCGCGACCTCCTCGTCTTCGGTCAGCAGCGGCTGGCCGGACGTGAAATGTTCCATGATCACGCCGAGGATCTGGGGCTTGAGAATGGCCCATTCCTGATCGTCGGTCTTGGCCACGGTCACGAAGTCGGAACCCAGGAAGACGCCGCAGACGCCGTCGACCTCGAACAGGCGCTGGGCCAGGGGCGACCGCCGCGCCGCCTCCGCGGAGGCGAAGTCCGCGGTGCCGCGAGACATCACCTGGCGGCCGGGCAGGAATTTGAGGGTGGCGGGGTTCGGCGTCGGTTCGGTCTGGATGAACATGCTTTCCTTCCTTTATCCGCGGCCTCGCCGCGAGACTTCCCAAAAGGGCTAGATGGGGCAGATGCGCGACCGGGTCAAGACCGCCATCATCGGCGGAACGGGTTCACGCGAGGCTGGCGATCGCCTCGTCGGTCAGCGTTCCCGGCACGATGGTAACCGGAACCCGCAGCCGGCCGGAATACTTTCCGATCAGGGACGAGATCAAGGGGCCCGGACCCTCGGGCCCGGTTCCCGCCGCCAGCACCAGAATCGAGATCGAAGGTTCCTCTTCGATCAGGCGCAGCAACTCGTCCCGCGCCTCGCCCTCGCGGACATAGAGCACCGGCATCTCGCCGGAACACACGTTGACCTCGGTGGCCATCCGCTGGAGGAGTTGCTCGGCATCCTGGCGGGCCTCCTCGCGCATCAGATTTCCGACCGAGGCGAAATGCTGGAACTCCACCGGCTCGATGACCCGCAGCAGTGCCACCCGGCCGCCGGTGCTCCGGGCCCGCCGGCAGGCGAAGCGCAGGGCGGCACGCATCTCTTCGCTATCGTCGACGACCACCAGAAAGACGCGGTTGCTTTTCGCCGTCTCGCTCATCGGCTACCCCTTCCTGAAGGCGGTCGCCGCGAGCCAGCCGGCACTTACCGCCAAGATGATGGCGATGATACCGTAAATGGGCCCCTGCTGGTGAGCGAAGTCGAATACCTCGGCGCCCACTCCGATCTTGCTGATGATCAGCGGCGTGGTCTGGGCGCTGACCACCTCGCCGTTCTTGAACAGGTAGACCTCGACGCTGTAGGTGCCGACGGGCACGTTGGACGGAAAGTGCATCTCGGTGCGGAACAGCCGCTGCCCGAGGAAATTGATGGGCAAGACGACGTCGCTGTACAGGCTGCGCCGCTTCTTCAGGCGGATCAGGGCGTCGCGATAGTCGCTCTTGGAAACCTGGTCTTCCGAGACGATGCGCAGGTCGAGATGCCTGAAGCCGATCTGATGGCGGTCGAGCACCGCCGGCGAGGCGATCTCGTCGAGGGGCCGCGTCGCCGCCAGCCCGTAGAACATCGGCGCGTTCTCGACGGTGGCGCTGCCGGTGTTGACCCAGATGCCGCCGGCGCGTTCCTTGCGCCGGACGATCTCCGCGCGGGCCGGCCCGCGCACGACGACGACCACGTCGCCGGGCTCGTCGACGGCACCGAACAGCAGCACGTCGGTTCCCGCGAAGCCGGTGGTGATGGCCACCAGATGCTTCGACAGATCGGCAACCAAGGGCTCCTGCGCCTTCGCCGGCAGGATGACGGCAGCGAGCGCGGCGAGCAGGGCGACGAGGAAAGGCCCGCGACGCATCAGTGCTTGCCCCCCGCGCCCAGCGAGAACAGGTCGGACGGCGTCGCCACCAGATCGAACAGCAGTTTTGCGCACACCGCCAGCACCATCAGCGCCAGCAGGCTGCGCAACTGCTCGCCCTTGAGCTTGGTGCCGGCCTTGGCGCCGAACTGGGCTCCGATGACCCCGCCGAACAACAGCAACAGCGCCAGAACCACGTCGACGGTCTGGTTCATGGTCGCCTGCAGGAAGGTGGTGTTGGCGGTGACGAAGATTATCTGGAACAGCGACGTGCCCACCACGACCGCCGTCGGCATCCCCAGCAGATAGATCATCGCCGGCACCATCACGAAGCCGCCGCCGACGCCCATGATGGCCGCCAGCACGCCGACGAAAAAACCGATGGCCGCCGGCAGGATGGCGCTGATGTAGAGCTTGGAGCGGCGGAACCGCATCTTCAGCGGCAGGCCATGGATCCAGGTATGCTGGTGGAGCTTGCGCCGCGGCATCGTTCCCGCCGCCTGACGCTTGCTTTGTCGCAGGGCCTGCAGGCTTTCGATCAGCATCAGGGTGCCGATGATGCCGAGGAAGATGACGTAGGACAGGCTGATGACCAGGTCGATCTGCCCGAGGCCGCGCAGAAACTTGAACAGCCAGACGCCAAAGGACGAGCCCAAAAAGCCGCCGATGGTGAGGATGGCGCCCATCTTGAGGTCGACGTTACCACGCCTCCAGTGGGCGAGAACGCCGGACACCGACGAGGCGACGATCTGATTGGCTTCGGTGCCGACCGCCACCGCCGGCGGCACGCCGATGAACATCAGCAGCGGGGTCATCAGGAAGCCCCCGCCGACTCCGAACAACCCGGACATGAACCCGACCATGCCCCCCATCCCCAGAATGAGGAACACGTTGACGGACATCTCGGCGATGGGCAGGTAAATCTGCATGGCCCCCCGCGGACGGTCTCGATTATTGTTGGCTTTCGTGCGTTTGCGGTGGTATCGCGCGGAGCGTCGGCGATTGCAAGAAGAATTACATGATCATCGCGTTTTTCTAATAAGCTCCCGGTCCCTCGCCGCTCATTTCAACAGAATATTGCCGATCTCGCCGATCTGGGTCCGCGCCCGCAGAAGATAGAAACCTTGTGCCGCCAGATGACTGGGCACCACCTGCGCATCGGGCGCCCCGTTCATCACCACCAAGGGGTCGAGGCCGACCGCGGCGTCGAGGGATTGCAGCATCTGCTGCCAGGCGGGGCCGAGGTCGCGCTCCGCCACCACGTTGGCGAAGTCCTCGCCAAGCGCGCGCAGCAGAAGCAGATAGGCGTAAAGGCGACCCTTGTTGGCGTAGAAGATGTCGTCGGCCCGGCCGTCGAACAGGGCGATGCGCCCTTCGGCGATGTGCTGGTCGACGACGGCCGACATCGAGCCCAGGTCCTTGCCGATGCGGTCGAGGGTGGCGAGCAGGTTGTCGGCGCGCCGCTCGAACACCGCGTTGCCCGCCGCCAGTCGCTCGTTGTACGATATCAGCGCCCGTTCCGCGGCACGATACTGCTTTTCCGAGGACGCCGTCGGCACCCATGACGTCGAGGGGTCGAACACCCAGACGTCGCCCGGGTACTTGAGCAGTCCGGCCGCCTTGTCGAGGTCGGGGTCGATGGCGCTGGAGCCGCGCGTGCGGCCGATCTGGTCGCCCATCTCGACGGCGAAGCGCGACAGGGCGCCGATGATGCCCTGCTGGAAGTTCGGCATGTTGTCGAGGGCCGCCGCGGGAAGGAAGAAGGGGTCGTTGGCGGTCCAGCGATGCTGGTTGGTTTCTCGGTCGATGAGCGCCGCCGCCGTGGCCACGGCGCGTGAACCTCCGGCCGGCACCTCTTGCGGCGCGAAGGCCGGGTCGTCGTCGACGGTGTGCACCCATGCCATGCCGATGGGATAGTAGAGCAGCAGAATCGCCGCCGCGATTCCGGCCAGCGGGCGCCACCAGCCGAACAGCCGCCACCAGGCCGTGGAACCGCTGCCGTCCCGCCCGACCATCACCGTTCCGTCGCCTGCAGGAAGCCGACGATGTCGTAGACGTCGCGCATGATCGGCTCGGCGATGGCGCGCGCCCGGCGGGCTCCCTCGGCCAGCACGGCGTCGACATGGCCGGGGTCTTCGAGCAGGCGCTGCATCTCGTCGTTGATGGGCCCCAGGACCGACACCGCCACGTCGGTCAGGTCCTTCTTGAAATCGGCAAAGTTGCGCCCCGCCACCTGGCGCAGGGCCTCGACCTTGTCGAGGTCGCGCAACGCCGCGTAGATGCCGACGAGGTTGGACGCCTCGGGGCGCTTGTCGAGATCCTCGACGGTGTCGGGGAGCGGCTCGGGATCGGTCCTGGCCTTGCGCACCTTGAGCGCGATGGTATCGGCGTCGTCGGTCATGTTGATGCGCGAGTAGTCCGATTCGTCGGACTTGCTCATCTTTTTCGTGCCGTCGCGCAGGCTCATCACGCGGGTGGCGGCGCCGAAGATCAGCGGCTCGACCAACGGGAAGAAGTCGACGCCGAAGTCGTTGTTGAACTTCTGGGCGACGTCGCGGGTCAGTTCCAGATGCTGCTTCTGGTCCTCGCCGACCGGCACGTGGGTCGCCTTGTAGGCCAGGATGTCGGCGGCCATCAGGTTGGGATAGGCGTACAGGCCGACCGACGCATTCTCGCGATGCTTGCCGGCCTTCTCCTTGAACTGGGTCATGCGGTTGAGCCACCCCAGGCGGGCGACGCAGTTGAAGATCCAGGCCAGCTCGGCATGGGCCGGCACCTGGCTCTGGTTGAACACGATGTTGGCCTGGGGATCGACGCCCGCCGCCAGCATCCCGGCCGCGACCTCGCGGGTGTGGGCGCGCAATTCCTTGGGATCCTGCCACACGGTGATGGCGTGCATGTCGACGATGCAGAAGATGCATTCGAAGTCGCGCTGCAGCCGCACCCAGTTGCGGATGGCGCCGAGATAGTTGCCGAGATGCAGGTTGCCGGTCGGCTGGACGCCCGAAAAGATGCGGTTCATGTGCTCTGGCTCCTGGTGGCGACGCGGGCGGAGGTAGCGTATATCCCCCTGCCGGTCAAGCTGCGCCGCGCCGCGCCGCGCGCTTGAGCTCGCCCAGCGTCGCCGCGCCGGTAATCTGGGCCAGCAGGGCGAAGGCCAGCAGCCCGCCGACCACCAGGGCGGCCAGCAGTCCGGCCCGCACGGCGAGCGAGGGATCGGCCCACAACGGGGCCAGCCCGGCGTCGGCGGCCGCCAGCAGCCCCGCCAGGACGACACTGGCGAGCAGGATGCGGGGCAGGCGCCGGCGCAGCCGCGCGTCCAGCACCAGCCCGCCCCGCCGGCGCAGCAGCCCCGCCAGAACCGCGCAATTGATCCACGCCGACAGGGCGGTGGCCAGCGCGATGCCGACATGGCCCAGCGGTTTCATCAGCAGCAGGTTGAGGGCGACGTTGGCGACCAGGGCGAGCGCCGCCACCTTCACCGGGGTGGCCGTGTCCTCGCGGGCGAAGAAGGCCGGCGCCAGCACCTTGATAAGGACATAGGCGGGAAGCCCGGACGAGAAGGCGATTAGCGCCGCCGCCGTTGCCGCCGCCTCGGCGCCGCCGAACCGGCCGCGCTCGAACAGCACGCTGACGATGGGATGGGCCAGCGCCATCATCGCGGCGGCCGCGGGCAGGGTGAGCAGCAGGGCGAACTCGAGGGCGCGGTTCTGGCTGTGCATCGCCGCCTCGGTGCGGCCGCCGCGCAAGTCGCGGCTGAGCGCCGGCAGCAGGGCGGTGCCCACGGCGATGCCGACGACGCCGAGCGGCAGCTGGTTGATGCGGTCGGCGTAGTAGAGGAAGGAGACCGCGCCCTCGGCGACCAGCGAGGCGATGACGGTGTCGACCAGCAGGTTGATCTGGTAGACCCCGGCCCCCACGGCGCCGGGCACGATGCGGCGCATCAGCAGGCGCACCGGCGCGGTCAGCCGCGGCCACACCGGCCGCAGGCTCACCCCCTCGCGGCGCAGCGCCGCCAGCAGCCAGAGGAACTGGATCACGCCGGCCAGCGAGGTGCCCCAGGCCAGGGCGTGACCGGGCGACGGCACCAGCGGGGTAAGGCCGAGCAGCGCCGCGATCAGGGCGAGATTGAGGATCACGGGAGCGGCGGCGGCGGCGGCGAACCTGCCCAGCGAGTTCAGCACGCCCCCCTGCAGCGACACCAGGGACACCAGCAACAGATAGGGGAAGGTGATGCGCGTCAGCTCGGTGGTCAGCTCCATCTTGCCGGGGACCGCGGCGAAGCCGGGCGCGAAGAGGTGCATCGCCCACGGCATGGCGACCTCCATGGCCGCCACCAGGAACAGCAGCGTCCAGGCCAGAACCGCCATCGCCTGTTCCGCGAATCGCCGCGCCGCCTCCGGGCCCTCCTTTTCATGGAGCCCCGCGAAGAGGGGCACGAAGGCGGCGCTGAACGCGCCCTCGGCGAACAGGCGGCGGAAGAGGTTGGGAAACTTGAAGGCGACGAAAAACGCGTCCGCCACCGTACCGGCCCCGACCAGCCCGGCGATCAGGATGTCCCGCGCGAAGCCGGTGATCCGGCTGAGCATGGTGAAACTGCCGATGGTGGCGATGGCGCGCAGCAGGCTCATGCCCCAGGCTTTACCACGAAAATGGTGAACGCGGGACAACCGGGCGCGCGGCGCCGCGGCGTGTCATTCGGCCGCCGTGGCATCGGCGGCCGGCCGCGGCTCGGCCGCGTCGGCGGTGCGATCCTCGAGGGCCGCGGTGAGGCGGGCGCGCACCTGTTTCAGTTTGTTTTCGTGCTCGACCTTCAGGCCGAACACGTCCTTGACGTAGAACACGTCGACCACCCGCTCGCCGTAGGTGGAGATGTGGGCGCTGGCGATCTGCAGGCCGAGTTCGGTCATCGCCGCGGTGACGTCGTAGAGAAGTCCGGGGCGGTCGCGCCCGTTGACCTCGATCACGGTGTGCGTCGCGCTGGCCTTGTTGTCGATGAGCACGCGCGGCGGCACCGTGAAGACGCGCGTGCGGCTGGGCAGCGCCGGTCGCCGCGCCGCCAGTTCCTTGTCGAGGCGGATGCGCCCCGACAGCGCCTTCTCGATCGCCGCCGACAGCTTGGCCAGCTTGCTCGGGCTGTCGAAGGGGCCGCCCTCGGAGTCCTGGATCCAGAAGGTGTCGAGCGCCATGCCGTTGGTCATGGTGACGATCTTGGCGTCGACGATCGATGCCCCGCTTACCGCCATGGCGCCCGCGATCTGCGAGAACAGGCCGGGATGATCGCCGGTGTAGACGGTGACCTCGGTCACCGCGCGCGCCGTGTCGACCCGTGTGTCGACGGTAAGCGGCGCTTCGGTAAGGCCGGCCTCGCGCGTCAGGCGCGCGTGGCGCGCGTGGGTGGCGGTGTCGAACGCGACCCAGTAGGAGGGATAGCCGAGGCCGAGATAAGCGTCGACCTCGTCCGCGGTCCAGCCCGAAGCCGCCAGTTCGCCGCGCAGGGCCGCCTGCGCCGCCTCGACCCGCGCCTCGCGCCGCTCCAGCGCCATGCCGCCGGACAGCAGTTCGTCGGCGCGCTGGAACAGCTCGCGCAGGAGCCCGGCCTTCCAGTTGTTCCAGACGCCGGGGCCGACGGCGCGCACGTCGGCCACGGTCAGCACCAGGAGCAGCCGCAGCCGCTCGCGCGACTGCACCATCGAGACGAAATCGGCCAGGGTCTTGGGGTCGTCGATGTCGCGCTTGAAGGCGGTGCGGCTCATCATCAGGTGGTTGGCCACCAGCCAGGCCGCCGTCTCGGTCTCCTCGCCGGTCAGCCCGAGACGCGGCCCCAGCCGGGTGGCGACCTGAGCCCCAAGGACCGAGTGATCGCCGCCCCGCCCCTTGGCGATGTCGTGCAGGAACACCGCGAGATAGAGGGCGCGGCGCGACTGCACCTGATGGACGACCTCGGTGGCCGTGGGGTGGTCGCCGGCAAGGTCGCCGGCCTCGATGCGGTGCAGGATGCCGACCGCCTGGATGGTGTGCTCGTCGACCGTGAACACGTGGTACATGTCGTACTGCATCTGCGCCACGACCCGGCCGAAGTCGGGCACGAAGCGCCCCAGCACGCCGGCCTCGTTCATGTGCCGCAAGGCCACCTCGGGATCGGCCCGCGAGGTCAGCATTTCGACGAACAGCCGGTTGGCCTCGGGGTCTTCGCGCAGCCGCTTGTCGATCAGGCGCAGCTTCTGCCGGATCAGCCACAAGGCATGCGGATGGATGTCGAGGTCGTTCGCCAGCGCCGTGTGGAACAGCCGGATCATCTTCACCGGATCGCGCGCGAAGTCGTCATCGCCGCGCACGGTCAGGCGGTTGCCGTCGAGCCGGAAGCCCTCGATGTTGTTGCGCCGCATGAACAACAGCTTGGACAGACTCAGCTTCGGCCGACGCTTGTTCTGCTCCTCCAGCACCGCGCAGAAGATGCGCGTGAGGTCGCCGACGTCCTTGGCGATCAGGAAGTAGTGCTTCATGAACCGCTCGACGCCGCGGGTGCCGGCGTGGTCGGTGTAGCCCATCAGCCGGCCGATGGTCGGCTGAAGGTCGAAGGTCAGCCGTTCTTCGGGCCGGTCGGTCAGATAGTGGAGGTGGCAGCGCAGGGTCCACAGGAAGGTCTGGGCCTTGGCGAAGCGGCTGGCCGCCTGGCGGGTGATGAGCCCGAGGTCGGCAAGCTGGCCCACCTCCTCGACGCCGTAGAGGTACTTGGCGATCCAGTACAGCGTGTGGAGGTCGCGCAGCCCGCCCTTGCCCTCCTTGATGTTGGGTTCGAGCACGTAGCGCGAATCGCCCAGCCGGTCGTGGCGCTGGTCGCGCTCGGCCAGCTTGGCCTCGACGAACGCCTCGCCGCTGCCCGTCACCACCTCGGCGCGGTAGCGCTGGCGCAGCTGTTCGTACAGATCCTTGTCGCCCCACACCCAGCGCGCCTCGAGCAGGGCGGTGCGGATGGTCATGTCGGCCTTGGCCTGGCGCATGCATTCGTCGATCGAGCGCGTCGAATGGCCGACCTTCAGCCCCATGTCCCACAGCATGTAGAGGACGTACTCGACCACCTGCTCGGAATAGGGGGTCTTCTTGTAGGGCAGCAGGAACAGCAGGTCGATGTCGGAATGCGGCGACAGCTCACCCCGCCCGTAGCCGCCGACTGCGACCACGCTGAGCAGCTCGCCGGTGGTGCGCACGCCCCGATCCAGCACGTGGGTGACCGCGAAGTCGTAGATGGTGCGCACCAACTGGTCGATCAGGAAGCAGTTCTCGCGCACCGTCTCGGTGCCCAGGTTACGCTCCTCGAAGCGCCGCCGCACCTCGGCCCGGCCATCGGCCAGCGCCGCCTTGAACACCTCGAGCACGCGCCCGCGCCGCTTGTATTTCGGCACGTCCTCGGCGAGCACCGCCTCGAGCCGGCCGATCAGCACCTTGCGGTCGACGATGTCGCGGGGTCTGCGAACCTTGTGCAAATGGCCGCTCCGAGGGCCGGGCGTGGGAAAGACTCATTATAGGGGCGGGACGGAGGGAGTCGAGGGGTCGGGGCGGGTTCAGTGCCAGGACGCGTCGTCCTTTGGCAGCCGCCCCTCGTCGTCTATGATGCGCACCATATGCGGCGGCACGTCGGCCCACCGCCAGAAGACGGCGTTGCGGTCCAATGCCGTGGCGCCCGGCGCGAAGCTCGGCACCACGATGCCGGCATGGCCGGCGGCCATCAATCGGTCGGCGAGCGCCCAACTGGGCGGAACCGCGCCGCGATCGGCGAGAGCCTCCCACGGGCAACCCAAATCCCTTCCGTCCATGCCCAGTTCAGCCATGACCGCGGCGTCGGTCAGGTCCACGACGTCCTGGCAGTCCACCGCATACGCGCACATCGTCATCGGCTGGGCCTTGAACGGGAACCCCTGCTGCGCCTCCAGCCATGCGGTTTCCAGGCGCAACGAGGTGTAGAGCGCAGGCGTCCCCCTGCGGTTGAACCGCCCGCCGTGCAGCGCCGCCCCCTCGCCCGAGACGGGGGAGAACGCCCAGCGCGGATGGTGGGCGCGGTAGGCCAGGCAGGCCAGCCTCACGCGTGGCCGCCGAGCGCGATGCGGCTGAGATAGCGCTTCACCGCCTCGGCCCGTCCCTCCTTCACCAGGTCCTCGGCGGTCTGGTCCCCGAAGGAGGGCAGGGGCTGCGCCCGGTACCAGGCGAAGGCCTGCTGGACCGAACCGGCCCAGGGCAGGACGCGGTTGATGATCTCGACGACGTCGCGCAGGCGCGCCTGCGTCGCCCGCGACCGCAGCCGCGCCGTCTTGGCCAGGGAATCGCGCGACAGCCCGGCGGCGACGGCCATCTCGGCCTTGGTGACGCGCAGTTCCGCGACCAGCCGATCCAACGCCACCACGCCGTCGGCCGCCATCACGTCGCCGAGAAAATTCTGAAGCGCCATTACCTGCCCCATGGATTGCCCTCGTCAAGGGACAAAATATGCGCGCCACCGCCGAAGAGCAAGTCCGGGAACGCCAAAAACAGGCGTCCTACACCATCCCCCGCAGGCGGTACAGAAGCTCCAGCGCCTCCCTCGGCGTCAGCTCGTCGGGATTGACCGCCGTCAGCGTCGCCGTCAGCGCCGAGGTCTTGGGCGGTTCGGCGGGAGCCGGGCGGGGGCGGGCGGCGAACAACGGGAGGTCGTCGGCCAGCTTGGTCACCGCCGAGGACTGCTCGCCCTTCTCCAGCGTCTCCAGCACCCGCTCGGCGCGGGCGATCACGGCGGCCGGCAGGCCGGCGAGGCGGGCGACGTGGATGCCGTAGGAACGGTCGGCGGCGCCGGGGCCGACCTCGTGCAGGAACACCACCTCGCCCTGCCACTCCTTCACCCGCATGGCGTGGCAGGCCAGGGCCGGCAGCTTGGCGGCCAGCGCCGTCAGCTCGTGGTAGTGGGTGGCGAACAGGGCGCGGCAGCGGTTGACCTCGTGCAGGTGCTCGACCACCGCCCAGGCGATCGACAGCCCGTCGAAGGTGGCGGTGCCGCGGCCGATCTCGTCGAGGATGACCAGGGCGCGCGGCCCGGCCTGGTTGAGGATGGTGGCGGTCTCGACCATCTCGACCATGAAGGTCGAGCGCCCGCGCGCCAGGTCGTCGGCGGCGCCGACGCGGCTGAACAGGCGGTCGACGACGCCGATGCGCGCCGCCTCGGCGGGCACGAAGGAGCCCATCTGGGCGAGCACGGCGATCAGGGCGTTCTGGCGCAGGAAGGTGCTCTTGCCGGCCATGTTGGGGCCGGTCACCAGCCACAGCCGTTGCTCGGGGGTGAGGTCGCAGTCGTTGGCGACGAAGGCGCCGCCGTCGAGGGCGGCCTCGACCACCGGATGGCGACCGCCCGTGATCTCGAAGGCGGCGCCGTCCTCGACCACGGGGCGCACGAAGCGCCGCTCCGCCGCCAGCTCGGCCAGGGCGGCGGCGGCGTCGAGCGCCGCCAAAGCGCGCGCCGCCTCGGCGATCTCTTCCGCGCGGCCCGTCACCTCGCCCACCAGGTCGTCGAACAGCGCCAGCTCGACCGCCAGCGCCTTGTCGGCGGCGCCGCGGATGCGTCCCTCCAGCTCGCCCAGCTCGACGGTGGTGAAGCGCACCGCGCTGGCGATGGTCTGGCGGTGGATGAAGTCGGACCCGGCCAGACGGTCGGCCTGCTTGGGCGGCACCTCGACGTAATAGCCGAGCACGTTGTTGTGGCGCACCTTCAGCGAGGCGACGCCGGTCTCGGCGGCGTAGCGCGCCTGCAGGCCGGCGATGTGGCGGCGGCTCTCGTCGCGCAGCGTGCGCAGCTCGTCGAGGCCGGGATGGAAGCCGGGGGCCACGAAGCCGCCGTCGCGCGCCAGCAGCGGCAGGTCGGCGGCGAGGGCCCGGCGCATCCGATCGACCAGCGCCTCGTGATGCCCGAGCCCGCGCGCGCAGGCCTGCACGCCCTCGGGCGGCGCCGTCAGGCCGGAGCCGGCGAGCAGGCGGCACAGGCCCGGCCCCTCGGCCAGGGCGTCGCGCACCGCCGCCAGGTCGCGCGGTCCGCCGCGCCCCAGCGACAGCCGCGACAGGGCGCGCTCGACGTCGGGGCAGCGGCGCAGGCGGTCGCGCACCTCGCCGCGCAGGGAGTGTGAATCGGCGAAGAACTGCACCATGTCGAGGCGGCGCGCGATGGCCGCGGGGTCGGTCAGGGGCGCCGCCAGATACTGGGCCAGCAGGCGCGCCCCTGGGCTGGTCACCGTGCGGTCGATGGTGGCGAGCAGGCTGCCCCGCCGTTCGCCGGACAGGGTGACGGTGAGCTCGAGATTGCGTCGGGTGGCGGCGTCGATCTCCATGACCGCGCCTTCAGCAAGGCGGTGCGGCGTGCCGAGACGCGGCAGCCGGCCCTTCTGGGTCAGCTCGACGTAGTCGACCAGCGCCCCGCCCGCCGCCAGCTCGGCCCGCGTGAAGGCGCCGAAGGCATCGAGGGCGGCGACCCCGTACAGCGCCTGCAACCGCCGCCGGGCGTTCTCGGAATCGAATCGCGCCGCCGGCAGCGGCGTCAGAGCCGCCTTCCATTCGGCGAACACCTCGTACAGCGCCGGCTGCTGGAGCAGCCGCTCCGAGGCCAGGAGTTCGCCGGGCGACAGGCGGGCCAGGACGGCGCCGAGGTCGGCGGGCGTCGCCGGCTGGATCTGGAAGTCGCCGGTCGACATGTCGAGCCAGGCCAGCCCGAGACCGCCGCCGGCCTCGGCCACCGCCGCCAGGTAGTTGTGGGCGCGGGCGTCGAGCAGGGAGTCCTCGGTGATGGTGCCGGGGGTCACCAGGCGCACCACGGCGCGCTCGACCACCGATTTGGACCCGCGCTTCCGGGCCTCGGCCGGGTCCTCCATCTGCTCGCATACCGCCACCTTGAACCCCTTGCGGATCAGGCGCAGCAGATAGGCCTCGTGCGAATGCACCGGCACCCCGCACATCGGGATCTCCTCGCCCAGATGGCGGCCGCGCTTGGTCAGCGCGATGTCGAGGGCGGCGGAGGCGGCGACGGCGTCGTCGAAGAACAGCTCGTAGAAGTCGCCCATGCGGTAGAACAACAGGCTGTCGGGATGGGCGGCCTTGATGGCGAGATACTGCGCCATCATCGGCGTGGCGTCGGCGGGAAGCGGAGTCGGCGTGCCGGCGTCGGGCGCGTCCTGGCTGGCGGAAAGGTCGGCGGGCACGGCGTCGCGGGGCTGGTGGTCGGGCTGCGGGGCCACCATAACACAGGCCGGCGAACGGACAAGGGCCGGCGGGGGCTAGGAATCCGCGCTGCGCTGCGTCAAGATACGATTCGATCGCAACCGGCCCGAGGCTCGTCCGTGCCCAACGCCCGTCCCCCCATCCGTGAAGTCGTCGGCATCCTGGCCGAACGCGCCGCCTTCGAATGGGCGGTGGACAAGCTCTTGCGCCAGGGCTTCGAACACAGCGACCTGTCGGTGCTGAGCTCACACGAATCGATCGAGGCGGCGGGACGCGAGGGCAAACCGTGGCGCGACGTGCTGATCGCCCTGCTCGGCGATCTCAAATACGAGGGGCCGCTGGTGGCAGCCGGGCTGATCGCGCTGGCCGCCGGGCCGGTGGGCGCCACCATCGCCTCGCTGGTCGCCGCCGGCGTCGGCGGGGCCGCCGCCAAGGAACTGCTCGACGAGGTGACGGCGCGGCCGCATTCCGAGGACTTCGCCCGAGCGCTGGAGGCCGGCAGCGTCATCCTGTGGGCGGCCGCCGCCGACGCCCTGAAGGAAGAGAAGGCCAAGGCGGTTCTGCGCGAGGCCGGCGCCACCAACATCCATATCCACGAACGACGCGACTGACGGCGGGCCCCCGCCGCCCGCCCCTTGCCCGAAAAGAAGACTGGAATGAGCCAAAACAACATTCTCAATCTCGAGCGGGAAGCCCTGCTGATGCACGCTTCCGGGCGCCCCGGCAAGATCGAGATCATCGCCACCAAGCCGCTGACCACGCAGCGCGACCTGTCGCTCGCCTATTCGCCGGGCGTCGCCGCGCCCTGCCTGCACATCGCCCGCGACCCGACGCTGGCCTATGACTACACCGCCAAGGGGAACCTGGTGGCGGTGATCTCGAACGGCACCGCGGTGCTGGGGCTGGGCGACCTCGGCGCGCTCGCCAGCAAGCCGGTGATGGAGGGCAAGGCGGTGCTGTTCAAGCGCTTCGCCGACGTCGATGCCATCGACCTCGAGGTCGACACCCATGACGTCGACGAATTCGTCAATTGCGTTCGCTTTCTCGGCCCCAGCTTCGGCGGCATCAACCTCGAGGACATCAAGGCGCCGGAATGCTTCATCATCGAGCAGCG
>JACFNC010000006.1 GCA_019455065.1 Rhodospirillales bacterium | reverse complement strand
GGAAGTGTCACCCATGTCTCCGGAACGTTGTGTCACCTATGTCGCAGAACGGACACAGGGGCTTGGCGCGCACTCCTCGCGCGCCGTCTAAGCCGTACGGAAAATCTACGGAAAAACCCTGCCACCTTTGCGTGAATCGGCCCGGCCCTCCCATGCCGTTGCGCCGCGGCGGTGTCGTCGCCCTGATGGTCACCGGCCTCGCGCCCAACGTGCAGGCGGCGCTGATCGGCTGCCAGCCTACCTCTCAGATTCCGGTCCCGATATGGAAGCCGCCACCTTCGCCAATGAGCGCGACCGTCGACGCCTGCAGTCAGCCGTCGTCGCTTGACTACGCCCACATCCGGTCATCGCCGGGTGGCTTGCGGACTACGAGCGTCGGCAACAGGAAGCGCGAAGGGATCGGGATCCTTGGAGGAAGAAGCTGCTCGACCCTGCGGCGTTCTCGGCATCCGACCGGCGCATGCACCAAAGCGATCGGGGTTCCTGAAGCAGGCGGAGATGGATCAGAGTGAAAGGGTCGGGGATCACAGCTTGGGCGAATGGATCGCCGGGGCAGAAGAGCGCCTCGAGGCGGCCGATCCGCTGAACTACGGGGCACGTGCGGTGGTGTTCCGGCTAAGGCGGCAGGCTAAAACACCTAGGCGCCAAACACCTTATTCCCGCGGATGCTCCGATACCGCGATCTCGACGGAATCCGCTACGGACGAGTGAGGCTGCGGCGGACCATTTTCACCAATGACGACGCTCTCCAATCGGCGTTCGGATTCCGAGGGCGCAAGCTCGCCGAGGACGGCCGACAGGAGGTGGATTCCCGTGAACCAGCTTGCTAGGTAGGTCGTCATGCCCAGGGCGCCGGACGCGATGGGAGGGAGCTCCACGTGTTTCCAAATTTGCGTAAGCAACATGCCCAGCGTGGACCCGACGGTCTTTCCGAGAATGTTGTGACCGAGGTCCTTGCCGCTCATGGTCTTGATATCGAGAGTCTTCGCCAGGGTGTCCTTGAAGAACTGCAACCTTTCGCCCGAGATATTTCGGGCCGGCTTCTCCGAGTAAAAGGCTTCATAGGCGGCCATCGTCTGACGGAGTGCATCGGTGACCGCGCCCTGCACGAAGCCGGCCGCCGTCGATGTGACCGTTTTGGAGAGCGCGTCGAGCCAGATATTGGTGTTCCAGTCCATGACCGAACTGCGGAGAGCGTAGCCCCCAACGAACGCCCCTCCGACGGGCAGGTCGATCGTCAAGAATTCCCCCAAGAATTCATTTTCTTTGGGCTGATAGGTGTGCATCCCCACCGCCGAGTTCATGATGCCGGAAACCAGACTCGATACGGTCGTATGTATGAGCCCGACATAGATGCCGCCCACGACGGAGGCGGTCACCTGGGCGTAGATGGGAGGCACGGACACCGTGCCCAGCGCGGTCTGAACGGCAGCCTCGATCAAGGGTTTGGTTCCGAACGTCAACGCGGTCGAAACCGCCTGCACCAAGCCCGCCGTGATCATGTGGGCTGTGCGCGTCCAGCAGGAGCAGCAGCCGCCGGGCCCACGGTGCTCGGGTGGTGCGGGCCCGTCATGGGGCACGGGAATCGGAACGACGGTTTCCGTCGCGGCCGATACGGGGTCCGCGAGGGGAGGGCCCGCCGGGCTCATCGCGTTTCCGACGGTGGTCGGCGAGTGCCGTATCTCAACCGGTGAAATCGGCGCCGCATTGGCGTCGATGCCGATTTCAACGCTGGCTGAGACCTCGTTGCCTGGCTGGTCCGAGGACGACACAATTCCGCTCTGCTGCCCGCTCACACCGTTCAAATTGCACACGGACTGGTCCCCCCTCCGGCGTCGCCCGGTCTCATTCGTCGTTTTCGGCTGTTTTCCCGATCAGGTGATGGTCCCTTTCTCATGCCTCGTCAGTTCTTCGAGGTACCAGCGCGCGCAACTCGTGGCGCGGGTGGAGAAATCTTCGAGATGCCGTCGTAATCCGACAGCGTCGAACCGTCGGATGGCCAACTCCTGCTCGACGTAAAGCGAGCCGCTCGGCTCGTCGACGAGCAGGCAGTATCCTCCGGCGAACAGGTGAAAAGCGTTGAACTCGGCAATCGGCGCCGCAAGCACACGGTCCGCCATCCCCTCGTTGTGGAAAACCATCGTGGACAGCCGCATCGTGTCGCCGTCTCCCACCCGTAGCTGGACAACGCGGCCGCCGGCATTGAGAAGGTAGTCGTCGGCGGCCACGACGTCGGATGGATCCATGCCCCGGCTCACCAGATAGCCGCGGAGGAGCGCCTGAAAATCGTCGTTGGTCAAGAGGTCCTCCCGGCGGGGCGAGTGGGGCCTATACGCGAACCAGAGAAACCTGTCCAAAAGCCTGGATTTGCGGGCCACCCGTAACGCGCGCCTCTTCCAGAACCCTGTCGAGCAGCACTCGCGCGCCATCCAACGCCTCGCGCACCTTTTGCCCGGCTTGGACGGCGGCAACGGCGTCGATCTCTCTCACGTCCATGCTTTGACCCAGAATGAGCGCGTGGCGCGAAGCGTTGAGGCCCATGGTCAGGCCCGTTTCAGTTCTGAGAGTGCCGTTGTATCGTCGCGCCGCGGCCGCTCCTGCGGCCGCATCCCCCGGCAGGAGCCTGCAAACCTCGGCCCAGCAGACCGTCCGGCCATGCTCCGGATCGGCTGCCATGCGCAATAACTCGCCGCCGATGCGAAGGATCAGGCCATCGGCATCGGCGGCGGCCGCCTCGACGCGGGGGTCGTTGCCGATGACGGGCAGAAGATTGTCCACCAAATGATCGGGCATTACTCGAATCCGGTCAGGGATTGGTCGTGTGACCCGAGATTCCCGGGCCTGGGGCGATACGCCGCGACGGCATTCATACCTTCAGGAAGATGCCGGTGTCGCCGGCCGGAGGCGGCGTCAGCGGCTCCTCGCTGGTGCGGATGTACCATGTGCCGGCCATGGCCGCGGCTTCGGCGAAGGCGCGAAGTTCCTCTCGGATATGGCGTGCGTCCAAGGCATCGAGGCGGTGCGGGCGGCACAGGTAGAGCCGGCTTTGCTCCGCATCCGTGATCAGAGTGAACCCGCCGTTGAAGAGATAGTGGAGGTTGAAGGAGGCGATCAGATCGGCCCGCATCGCCGTCTCCGGCGGCGCCATGTAGACGAGCGAGACAAACGTGAGCCGATCGCCGCGGTCGTTACGTTTCAACTCGACCCACCGGTCGCCCACCTTGAAGATGTAATTGTCGCCGTCGACATTCGGCGGCGGCAGCTCCAAGGTCTTGCAGCACGCACCGATATAGTCGGCGAACCGGGTATGGGCGTTCGGCATGATATTGCGTTCCTTATGTCCGTGTCGCCCCGTTCGCCCGATCCGATGCTCGGGCAAGCGCCCCGGCCGCCGACTGCGCTTCCGCCGCGACCTCGGCGACGGCGTCGAGGCCGGCCTCCTTGTACAGCGCGTCCTGTTCGATGCTGCGGCCGAGGAGAAGCAGATCGGCGGCTCGGTTTACGCCAAGGACGAGTCCCTTTTCGAGCAGTGCGCGGTCGGTGTAGTTCATCGCCGCCCGCTCCAGCGCCTCGATCGCGGCATGCGGAGGCCGCGTCAGTTCGGTCCAAACCACGGCGCGATTGGCGTTCAGGTCGAGATTGACGTGGATGGTGCGGTCGCCGACCCTGACGAAAGCTGCGTCGTCGTTGTGGCCCGCCGCGTCGGCGCCGAAGCGCGCGCCGCACGCGACCGCGAAGTCAACGAGTACCCCTGGCACGGTCATAGCTGCCTCCCCGCAGGCGTCTCACGTAGCGCATTCCAGAATTTCAGGAACGTGTCGTTGTGCGTGTGTTCCCCGTCTTTCGGCTTGCCGTCCGCGACGGCGCCGGGCGACGGCTCCACGCCGGGCGGGACGGGCGCCGTCTTATTCCCGGGCTGCCGAGGATCCTCCCATTCGCCCAGGGCGCGTCCGTCCACCGTCAGGAGATTTTTCTTGTTCACGCCATCGATCGACATGCCGTTTTCATGTAATTTTACGATGATCTCATTATAGCCGATGATAGTGTCTGTCAGCTTGGTTTCGAGGTCTCTGTTCTTCTCGCCCGCGAGCCCCGCTTGCAGCGCCATGGCGACGGCCACGCCGCCGTTGTTCGAAACGCTGCTGAGCAGCATGACGTCGGTGCTGCGGCTTGTGCTGGCGCCGATCACCGAGCCGCCGTGGACGAACGGTAGCAACTTATGGTCCCGTCCCTCCGCGGTCATGAACTGGATGCCGCCTGTCCCCAGTTCGTTGCCGCCGTCCCCGATGCCGATCGTGAAGGGCCTGAAATCAGGGGCGGGGCCCTCCTTGAAATCCTCCTTGTCGAAGAATCCAAGGGCGGGGCTCAGATCGGGGTTGTAGGGGGCCACGTCGACGCCGATCATGCTGTAGATTCCGCCGTCGAGCTGGGTCACGCTGGGCCGCTCGATGCTGATCATCGTGCCGACATTGGCGGTCTGGAGCTTCCCGACCAATTCAAGAACCTTGCCGCGGGTTTCCTCATGCCGTTTGCTGATCGTTCTTGCACGCTCACCAGGATTGTCGGTGGAAAGCGCTTTCGGCGGCTCTGCGGGAACCTGCACATCCGCAATCAGGATCTGGATGGGCACCCCTTCTACGGGTTCAACATCCTCCGCCGTGAGATCTCGCCATAGCTTATTAATTGAGCCCGGCTTGATTTCCGCAAGTCCTCCGCCCACGAGCGAACACACCAGCGACGCCTCGGCCGAGCGGTCGGTGACGAACACGACGGGGGAGCCCTGTTCCGCGATGGCCTTGCCCATGATGACGGCGCCGGGCGGGCCGTCGTTCTCACCCTGGACGCGCTTGCGGTCGGCATTGACGACGGTGAAGCCGGTCAGGATGCCGACTCGTTGTTTCGCACCTTCCTCCTTCTCCTCGTTCGACTTGATGACGTCCATGAGATGGGCTGTCGCCGCCGTGAGTTGCGCGCCCTGGTCATTCAGCGGCGCGATCCGGTCTATGCCGCGCGTCTCGCCCAGCGTCATGAGGACGCCGAGCCGCTCGAGCTTCTGACCCAGATTGTCCGTGAGTGTCTTCCTGATCTCCTGGGCGCGTGGTGACAGTCTGCTCAGGTCGGGCCGAACAGGTTCTTTCCGCCGTTCGTTGGCCGCGAACAGGAAGGGGGGCTCGTCGGAACCGGGTGTGAATGACGGGTTAGCCTTCAGGTTCTGGTCCGCGTAGAACGTCGACCGAGCCTTTTCGGCGGTCACCATCATCCGATGGAGAAGTTCGAAGCTGCGCTGGTGCGTGTCGAGATTGTCGTAGGCATCGATTTCCGGCTGCGTCGCGCCGCGTGGGCCGCCCTGCGCGAACACCTTGACCGAGCCGAGACTTCGCTCGACGTTCGACCCCTGGGAATTCATCGTCTGTTCCAACACCTTTCCGAGCGCCTCGGCCGTTGCATCCCCGTCGGCGATGGACGGCCGAATCGTGCCTGCGGCGCCGCCGTAGTTCATGCTGCCGACGGTCAGCACGAGGCGGAGGGGGCCGGAATTCTTGGCTCCGAGTTGATCCACAATCTCTTCAACGACCGTCGCCTGGTTGAGGAACCTGGCATCCGCTCCATAGCTTTCCTTCATCGCCGCCGTCATCGCCGGGTAGTGCGTGCAGCAGAGCATGGTCAGATCGGGGGCTTTACGCTCCCTGGATTGCAGGGCCGTCAGGGCTTTTTTGGCGGTCTCGCCGTTCCCATCCTGAAGGGTCACATTGTTGATCGCGTTCTCAAGGGCCTCTACGCTCTTGGCGTTGGATTCCTCTACAAGCGGTTTTTTGTCCTTTTCACCCGCTTCGATGGCGCCCACCCATGGCGGGTTTCCACGCCCCTCGATGACGAGCGTCCTTTCCACCCCCTTTATGGTCAATGCGATCACATCGTGCGTGATCGTGTAGCTCGGTTCGCCGGCGGTGGCCGTGCGCATGGTCGCGAGGCGCGCCGCGTTCTCCTTACCCAACTCGTTTCTCAGGGCCGCCAGCATTTTCTCCGGATAGGATCGCGAGCCGGCGGTGCCGTTGGTGGAATCGATGCGAACCAGCAGCGGGTCGTCTCCGGCCCCCCGCGCACTGAGGAGGCCGACGGCGTCCTGGGCGCCTTTCTGGGCCGTTATCGAGACGATCTCCTTTACGTGTTCATCGAAGTGATCGGTTAGCACCTTTTCCGAAACGTCTGAATGCTTTTCCTGAACCGCAGCGTAAAGGGCTGTCAGCCCGTTCTTCACCGACTCCGGAATTTTCAGGCGTTCTCCGCCGACGTCGATTTCGTTGAATTCGTTTTTCTTCGCGTTCAACACGAAGTCCACCATCAGCGCGACCGCGCCTTCCTTGCGCACCGAGGCCGAGTTGCAGGCGATGATGACGTTCTCGGCCACGCGTCCATCGGTCGCCCCGGAGTCGTCGGCAAGCGGCATGATGAGCGGCCAGAGCGCCATCGCCGCGGTGTAGGCCTCGGCCACGGCCGGCTGCTTGTCGCCGATCGGAAGGCAGAAGTAGGAGCCGAGCTGGCGAACCTCGCCCTTGAGGAACGCCGCCGTCATGCCGCCGCCCATTCCGCTGTCGACCAGTGCGAATTTCAGCTTGTCCTGCGAAGCCGTCACGTCCCGGGGAGCGGCACTCTCCCCGAGCTTGCTGCCGCCGACGCCAGATGCGGTTTGCACGCCGGTCGGCAGTGGGTATTGGCCTAATGGCGTAAAGCCCATGTGGTCATCCCCGTAAACAAGTCAGGCAAATGAACGGGCATTTGTTGATTTACTTGTTTGGCGCCCAGCATCATCGCCAGATGGGGCAGGCGCGGCAAATTGACATTATTTATACACTACGATCATTTTTCTTTATTGCGGGACGTGGGTGCGCGCTGTCGGCTGCACGGAGACCGGTTCAAATTCCAATCGCCTCATAGGCGGCAGCAATCTCGCCGATGGCCGCGACGTATGCCGCCGTCCGATAGTCGCCGAGTTCCGGCCTGCTTTCGAGAAGGTCGGCGATGCGGGACCAGGTGCTGCGCATCACGTCCTCCAGACCCGACCGCACCAGGTCGATCTCCCGGCCGCCCTCCAGAAATCCGTCGCGCATGCCGGCCGGAAACGTATTGCCCGTCATCTGCTCCAGAGCCTCTGCGATGGCGTGGTTCCGACGCTCCCGGCGGCGGCGTTCCATCAGGCCGAACGGAATGTGGGTGAGGTTTTTGACCCACTCGAAGTAGCTCACCACGACGCCGCCGGCATTGACGTACAGATCGGGCAGCACGATCACGCCGCGCTGGCGCAGTATGCGATCGGCCTCGAAGGTGAGGGGGCCGTTGGCGGCTTCGACGATCAAGGCGGCCTTGGTTCTGGCGGCGTTCTCTTCGCTTATGGCGTTCTCCATCGCCGCCGGAATCAGGATGTCGCAGGGCTGCTCGAGACCGCCGGAACCGCCGGCGACGCTTTCGCCGCCTTCGAATCCGAGGATGCTGCCGGTCTTCAAATGGTGGCGTTTCAGTTCCTCGATGGCCAAGCCTTGGGGATTGACGACCTGGCCGTCGCGTTCCGCGACGACCGTGATTAGGGCGCCGTCCTCCTCGGACAGGAATTTGGCCGCGTGGTATCCGACGTTGCCGAACCCCTGCACCACGATCCGCAGGTTCTCCGGGTCGCGGCGACCACCGACGCCGGGCGTCCGGGCGTCCTGCAAATAGCTGTGTACGGCGTATTGGACGCCGCGGCCCGTCGCTTCGGTGCGTCCGGCGATCCCTCCCTTGGACAGCGGCTTTCCCGTGACGCAGGCGCGCGCATGGATGGCGTCGGCGGGGTTGGCGCGGCGGAATTCGTCGGCCATCCATGCCATCTCGCGTTCGCCCGTACCCATGTCGGGGGCCGGCACGTTGAGGCCCGGACCTATCAGTCCCCGCTTGGTCAGTTCCTGGGTGAAGCGGCGGGTTATTCGTTCCAGTTCGGGCTGCGTCCATTGGGCCGGATCGATTTTGAGCGCCCCCTTCGAGCCGCCGAACGGCAGGTCGGTCAGCGAGCACTTGAGCGTCATCAGCGCGGCCAACGCCTCGACCTCTTCCGCATCCGCATGGGGGGTGAACCGGATGCCGCCCTTGACCGGTTCGCGATGCTCGCTATGGACCGACCGCCAGCCGGTGAACGAGTACATGCGCCCACGCAGACGGACCCCGAAGTGCACCGTATAGGTCGAATTGCATTGAATGATTCGTTCGGCCAACCCTTCGGGAAGATCGAGGAACCCCATCGCATGGGTGAAGTGCCGATTGACGGACTGCAAAAAGCTGGACCGCGGCGTGTTCATGGGGGCGCTTTCGCCAAGCGGGAGATCTGCCGGCAAGCGGGAATGGAAGCCTTGCATGTCAGTCTGCCCCCTTGCCGAACCCGCCGCCGGAAGGCGTTTCGATGATGACGGCCTCGCCGGCGGCGCAGGTGATCTGCGTTCGCCCCGGCAATGGCTCGACCCTGCCCGCGCGATCGCGCTTGAGGTTGCGTCCGACCGCACCGTCGCCACCGCCGGCCAGTCCCCGGGGCGGCACCTCGCGGCGGCCGCAGAGGAACGACACGTCCATCGATTTCAGGAAGCGGATGGCGCGGATCACCCCGTCGCCGCCGGTCCATCTGCCCTTTCCACCCGTCCCGCGGCGGATCTGAAATTTCTCGAGCACCACCGGATAGCGCTGCTCCAGCACCTCTGGATCGGTCAATCGGGTGTTGGTCATGTGGGTGTGGACCGCATGGGCTCCGTGAAACCCCGGCCCGGCGCCGGCGCCGCCGCAGATGGTTTCGTAGTATTGGTGCCGCTCGTCGCCGAAGTTGAAGTTGTTCATCGTTCCCTGCGCGCCGGCGAGGGCGCCAAGCGCGGCGAAAAGGCAGTCGGTGATTGCCTGGCTGACTTCCACATTGCCGGCCACGACCGCGGCCGGGTATTCCGGGCTGAGCATCGATTTGGGCGGCACCTTGATTTCCAGGGGGCGCATGCAGCCGGCGTTCAAGGGAATGTCGTCGTCGACCATGCAGCGGAAGACATACAGCACGGCCGCCCGCGTCACCGGTTCGGGCGCGTTGAAATTGTCCGGCTGCTGGCCGCTGGTGCCGGCGAAGTCGATCGTGGCCGAACGGCTAACACGGTCGACGGAGATGGTCGCCGCGATCCGGCAGCCCTGGTCGAAATAGACCTCGGCGGATCCGTCCTTGAGCCTGCCGATCAGGCGTCTGACGCATTCCTCGGCATAGTCGCGCACGTGGCCCATGTAGGCCTGGACGACATCAAGCCCGAAGGAGTCGACCATCGACAGAAGCTCTCTCACGCCCTTTTCGTTGGCGGCAACCTGCGCCTTCAGGTCGGCGACGTTCTGGTCGGTGTTGCGGCAGGGATAGGCTCCGCCGTCCAGGATCGCGCGGATTTCCGTGTCCAGGAACCGCCCGCCTTCGACCAGTCTGACGTTGTCGATGATGACCCCTTCCTCATCAATGGTCGTCGCGAGCGGGGTCATCGAGCCCGGCGCGATTCCGCCGACATCGGCGTGGTGCCCGCGGGAGGCCACATAGAACAAGGGGCGGCCACCATTGCCGAAGACCGGCGTCACCACGGTGATGTCGGGCAGATGGGTTCCTCCGTTGTAGGGGCTGTTGGTCACGAAGACGTCGCCGGGTTTCATGTCCGGATGGGCGGCCATCACGCTTTTCACCGAGCGGTCCATCGAGCCAAGGTGGACCGGCGTGTGCGGCGCGTTGGCGATCAACTCGCCATCGCCGTCGAATACCGCGCACGAAAAATCGAGCCGCTCCTTGATGTTCGTCGAGCGGGCGGTCTTTTGCAGGCTTAGGCCCATCTGTTCGGCGATGGACATGAAGAGGTTGTTGAAGACCTCAAGCATGACCGGGTCGGCGTGCCGCGAAACGACCTCGGAATGCCCGGTCCGTTCGTCGCGCGTCAGGACGATGTGGGCATGGGCGTTCACCTTTGCCTGCCATCCCGGCTCCACGACGATCGTACCGATGTCTTCGACGATGATTGCCGGCCCGCCGAGCTTGTGGCCCGGCTTCAGATGGTCGCGCCGGAATACCCGTGCATGCCGCCATTGGCCGCCGGAAAAGAAGCGGGTGTGTTCAAAGGGTTGGGGTGCGTCCGTCACCATCGGCATCGCGGTTTCCACCGCGCCTGCGCCGCCGCCGCCTGCCTCGATATCGATCATCTCGACGATCAGCGGCGTGTCCGGCATCAGGAAGCCGAACTGTTCGCGATGAACCCGCTCGAAGTGGGCTCTCATCTCTTCGAGGGCGCGGAACGGCACTTTGATGGCCGTATCCGTTCCCTGATAACGCAGGTGCAGATGGGTGCGGCTTCTCACGTTCTCCCCAGGCACCCCCTCTTCGGCGAGGTTCCCCACTAATTCGGAAGTGGTTCGTCTCGCCGAGGCATCGAGTACTTCGTGAACCTCGTGCGTGAGCGGCAGCTCGATACTCGCCTGCCGTCCGGCCTTGAGGTCGGCCAGACCCATGCCGTAGGCCGAGAGGATGCCCGCGAACGGGTGGATCACGATGGTCTTGATACCCAGGACGTCGGCGACAAGGCAGGCATGCTGTCCGCCGGCGCCGCCAAAGCAGGCCAAGGCATAACGGGTGACGTCGTAACCGCGCTGAACGGAGATTCTCTTGACGGCGTTCGCCATGTTCTCGACGGCGATCTTTATGTACCCCTCGGCCACCGCCTCGGGCGATCCCGCACCGGACGATCGGGCTATCTCGCCGAACTTCTCACGCACCACGTCGGCATCCAGCGGCTGGTTCTGGTGCGGGCCGAACACGGCGGGAAAATGCTTCGGCATCAGCTTGCCGAGCATGACGTTGGCGTCGGTCACCGCGAGCGGCCCGCCACGCCGGTAGCTCGCCGGCCCTGGATTTGCCCCAGCGGATTCCGGTCCGACACGGAAGCGCGACCCATCGTAAGTCAGGATCGACCCGCCTCCGGCGGCGACGGTATGGATTTTCATCATGGGGGCGCGCAGGCGAACGCCGGCCACCTCCGTCTCGAAGTCGTTCTCGATCTCGCCGGCATAGTGCGCCACGTCGGTCGAGGTACCCCCCATATCGAAGCTGATGATCCGGTCGTACCCCGCGATGCGGCTGGTCTGAACCGCTCCGACGATGCCGCCGGCCGGACCCGACAGGATGGCGTCACGGCCATGGAACAGGTGGGCCGCCGTCAGACCGCCCGACGACATCATGAACAGCAACTTTAGACCGGAGCGCAGGGCATCGAGTTCGCCGGCCACCTGGTCGACGTAGCGGCGCAGGATCGGCGAAAGATAGGCGTCCACCACGGCGGTATCGCCTCGACCCACGAACTTGATCAAGCCCGAGACTTCATGGCTGGGCGAAACCTGCAGGAATCCGATGTCGCGCGCCATGTCGGCGACGCGCCTTTCGTGATCCCGGTACTTGTAACTGTGAATGAACACGACCGCGACCGACCGGATGCCGTCGTCATAGGCGGCCTGGAGAACCTCTCTTGCCGCGGGTTCGTCGAGGGGTTCCTCTTCGGTTCCGTCGTCGAGGAAGCGCCCGCCGACCTCGGCCACGCGCTCATACAGCAGCTCCGGCTTCTTGATCTCACGGTCGAACAGGCGTGGGCGCGATTGGTAACCGATCGCCAGCGCGTCGGCGAAGCCCTTGTTGGTGACAAGCAGCACCCGGTCGCCCTTGCGCTCCAGCAGGGCGTTCGTTGCCACGGTCGTCCCCATCTTCACCGCGGCGATCCGTTCCGCCGGGATGCGCTCGCCGGGCGTGAGACCCATCAGATTGCGGATCCCCTGGATGGCGGCGTCGGAATAAGCTTCGGGGTTTTCGGACAGGAGCTTGTACGGCTTGAACCCGCCTTCCGGCGTCCGGGCGACAATGTCGGTAAAGGTGCCCCCGCGGTCGACCCAAAACTCCCATTTTCCAGAGCTCTCGGACGTTCTCGACATGGCGTAATGGCTCCCTTGACGGCGGGCGAGCCCGCCGCGTGTTTCTCGTCGTATGGCTTCGGTGGAGGCTGCCTATTCCAAGGCGCGTGGCAGATAGAGCGCGATCTCCGGAAGGGTTATGAGCGCGACGATCATCATCGTCATGACCAAGACATACGGGATCGACCCCAACATCACTTCGCTCATCCTGCCACTCTTGCGGGCCCCCTGGACCACATAGAGGTTGAGGCCAACGGGCGGGGTGATAAGAGCCATCTCGATCAGCACGATCATCAAGATGCCGAACCAGACCGGATCGAAGCCCAGATGCACCACCAGCGGAACGACGATCGGGATGGTCACGACCATCAGGGAGAGGGTCTCGATGAACAGCCCGAGCACGATGTACATCGCGACGATGACCAGGATGGTCATGAGCGGGCCCAGCCCCAAGCCCTCGAGAAAGCCGCGCAACTCCTGACCCATGCCGGCCGCCGACAGGGTGAAATTGAGAAAGGAAGCGCCGATCACGACCAACATGATCATGGACGTGATCTTGATGGTCCCCACCAAAGCATCGGTAATCATCCGCGTGCTGAGCGCGCCGAACAGGGCCGCGATCACGATCGCGCCGCCGACACCGACCGCTGCCGCCTCGGTGGGCGTCGCCCAGCCCTTGTAGATCGAACCGATGATGACCGTGAACAGGAGGATAATGGGCAGAAGGTCGCTGAGCGCGCGAAGCATCTCGCCGAGGGGAAAGACGCGGCGCTCGCCGCCCAGACCGGGCCGAACCATGCAGATGATCGTTGTGACCATGACGAAGCCGAAGGCCAGCATGAGGCCGGGCAACAGGCCGGCGACGAACAGCTGCGGAATGGACGTCTGGGTGAGGAATCCATAGACGATCAGGTTGATCGACGGCGGAATCATGATGCCGAGAGTGCCTCCGGCGGCGATCGCTCCCGAGAACAGCTTGGGATCGTACCCCAACTTGTCGGCCTGCGGCATCGCCACGGTGGCGACAGTCGCCGCCGTGGCGACCGACGATCCGGAGGTCGCTGCGAACATGGTCGAGGTAGCGATGTTCGCATGGACCAGGCCGCCCGGCAGCCACGACACCCAGCGGTCCAGTGCCTTATAGGTGCGGGCGGCGAGACCGCTGGAAACTAGAATCTCTCCAAGCAAGACGAAGAAGGGGATCGCGATCAGCGTCGAACTGTTCGAGGACGACCACACGAGTTGGCCCAAACCACGGGTGAGTGGAAACGGACTGAAAACGACATCGATCCCGAAACCGAGGATGAACAGAACGATCCCGACCGGGATCGACAGGCAGAGAAGCCCCAAAAGGCCAATGGAGACGTAGCCGATCATGGTGCGGATTCCAGCTCGGCAAACGCGCCGATCACACTTTCAGACTCCGCGTATCGGCCCTGCAGAACCAAAGCCAGGGCGGCGGCGAACGTGAGCCATGCCATCGCCACGAACCAGAGCCAGCCGGCGAACCAGGGGATCTGGACAAGGATCAAGTCGGTCTCGAGGGGGGTGTTCGCCCGCGAGGAATTCGCGATGGAGGTCTCGACGACGGGCCAGCAATAGATGGCAATGACGGTGATCGTGCTGGACAGCGCGAACATGGCCGTCAAATCCAAGAGGCTGCGGCCGATCGGGGTTGCCCGACTGCGCAGCACGTCGATGCGCACATGGGCGAGTTCCAACATCGCGAAACCCATGCCCCAGGCACTGACGACCGCCATCACGTAGCCCGCGATCTCGTCGGTTCCGCCGAAGGAGGACCCCAACCGCCGCAAGACGATATCAAGCAATACCGCGCCGGCGCACAACAGAAGCACCATCCCGATCAGGATCGCCAGGACCCGGTTGGTCCGGCGCAGCATGTACAGAATCTTGCGAGCCATCAGCGTCCTCCGGCGCGGACCTGCGTCAGTTGGTGGGGATGGACACGCCGACGACTGTGCCGACGGTATTGTTCCAGCGCTCCGCCCATTCCTTGCCGGCGCGCGAGGCCCAGTCGGGCAGAACTTTCGTTTCGAGGATCGTTCTGGCTTCGGCCATGTCCGCGTCCGTCGCCTGGACGAGAACCATCGAGCGCGAAGGCCCCGAGGCGCAATGCCCGCTGCCGGTGAGGCAGGCCGCGTCGTTCCGCAGCGCGCCCTCGGCGGCCGCCCAGACCGCGTCCTCGAAGGTCGTTTTTATCTCGGTCGCGAGCAGTCGTTGCACGGCCGGGTCGAGGCGCTTCCATTTATCGGCGTTGATGGCTACGACGACCGGATCCCAGCCGCCCAGCGGCAGCGTGAGCAGATGCGTCGACACTTCCCACCAGCCGGCGCTGTAGCCCGAGCCGGCACCTGTCACCGCGCAGTCGACGACGCCCTTCTGCAGGGCGCCGGTCACCTCGGAAAAGGCGACGTTTACGCCTTCGGCACCGAGGGCGTCCAGGAACTTGGCGGTCATGCGGCCCGATGCGCGGATTTTCAGGCCCTTGAGATCGCGGAGGCTCGCGATCTTCTTGTTGCAGAAAACCACCTGAGGCGGATAGGGGACGATAGCCAACACATGGGAATTGAAGCGGGTCTTGTAGATGTCCGCCACCATCGGGCGCGCGGCTTCGACGGCGGCCCTTTCCTTGTCGGCGGTGAGGGCAATCAACGGAACGTCCAGTCCCTCCAGTTCCGGCGCATCGGCCACGGCATAGTCGGCGACGGTCATCGCCACGTCGTAGACGCCTCTGCCCAGCAGGCGGTAGACGTCGCCGACGCCCATCCCCATCTGGTCGTGCGTCGTCATGGTGACCGTCAGCTTGCCCCCGGCCGCCTTCGGAAGCGTCTCCTCCCAGAACGGCTTCTCATACTGCTTGTGCAGCGGCAGACCCGACCAGCTGCCGACCACCGAAAGGGTTTCCGCGGCGGCGGGCGGCGTGAATGCCGCGGCCGCGGCAAATGCAATAAACAGTTTTTTCATCTCAGCTCTCCCTGCTTGTTCTTGAGGACGACGGGCACTTCGGCATCGTCCGGGACTTCAGTGATCAGCATGTGCCCTGGCTTATGGGTTATGCACATCGGAAGCCGGGCGTTCCGGATGACGGCTTGCGGCGTCACGCCACAAGCCCAGAAAACCGGCGTGTGCGCGGGCGGCACTGGCACCGGATCGCCCCAGTCCGGCCGCCTGACGTCGACGATGCCGATAGCTTCGGGGTTTCCCACATGGACCGGCGAACCGTGGGCAAGGGGGTAGCGGCGTGAAATGGCGATCGCCTCGCCCACACGTTGGCTGGGGATCATGCGCATGGAAACCACCATGTCGCCACGGAACGGACCGGCGGGGACGGTGGGTATGTTCGTTCGGAACATGGGCACCGTCGTATCGTTGGTAATATGCGAGACGTCGATGCCGGCCTCTAAAAGTGCGTGCTCGAAGGTGAACGAGCAGCCGAGGGCAAAGGCGACGAGGTCGTCGGCCCAGAGGTCGGCGATATCGGTCGCCGTCCCGGCCAATTCTCCGTCACGGAAGATATTGTAGGAGGGGATGTCCGTCCGAATGTCGATGTCCGCGCCCAGCGTCCACATTTTCGGATTGCCCGTGTCGGAAACCCCGATCAGCGGACACGGCTTCGGATTGCGCTGGCAGTAGCGCATGAAATCCAGCGCGAACTCAACCGATGCGATCACGATGTTCGCCTGCAGATAGCCTCTTGCCAGTCCTGCGGTGTGAGAGGTGTATTCGCCGCGGCGGATCGCCTGCCTCAGTGCCTCGATCTCGCGGCGGAATGATTGATAGCTCGTCATCACGCTTGCCAATCTCGTCCTTGAGCAAGCGTCGATCATGTATCTCATAAACTCAAATTGATTGTTTTTGGCTCTAAATATAAAAATAATTTATACTTTGCTTACGGCGTCATCTTCGGGTTGTGGATCAATTGTCCGCATGCCACGTTTCGGCGGTCAACTTTGCGAGTTCCGCCGCGGCTTCGACCAGATGGTCTCGGGGATCGCCGAGATAGGAGACGGAGAACCTCAAGTCGCCCGGCTTCCAGCCTGGATCGAACTCGCGGATGCAGCCTTCCGCCAGAAGGCGGCTGCCCAAGACCCTCGGCAGGGCGGCCACCCCCAAGCCTGCCTCCACCAGGCGGAAACAGGCTGACAGCGATGACGATGGAAACAGCGAAATGTCCGCTCCCACGTGGTTGAACAACAGGGCCTTCAGCTCGCGCCATGGCCGCGTGTTGCGGGCGTAGGTGATGACCGGCTTTTCCTCCAGCAGTTTGTGTGCGCAGCCTTCGGGATCGGGAACGTTGGCGGCCACGAACCACGCGAGTTCGACCCCTGGCAAGATGACGTTGTCGACGGAGTACTCGGAGATCGGTCCCAGCAGGATGGCAAGATCGATCTTCCGGGTCAAAAGTGCGGCGCGCAGATTGACCGAGATGTCGACGTTGATTTCCACCTCCGTCCGGGGATATTTGACATGCAGGGCAGAAACGAAGTCCGGTAGCCAGCATTGGGCGACCGTTTCGGATGCGCCGATCCGCAGGCGGCGGTCAATTCCCCCGGGGGCGACGACGACTTCCTCGACCCGATCGGCAAGGCGTTCGAACTGCTCGGCGTATTGCAGCAGCAGTTCTCCACGCTTCGTCATTCGCATGCCTGAGGCTTGACGCTCGAAAAGGGCGACACCGAGGCTGTCTTCGAGTTTCTTGATACGAGTGGTGACTGCCGGCTGGGTCAGGTTCAGATACTGCGCAGCCCTCTGGACGCCTCCAGTGCGACATACCGCCAGAAAAGCGCGGATCTGGTCCAGGTTCATTACGCGCATAGGACGACATCTCGACGTTACGAGGCAAAGCCGCCAGCCATGCCAGGGGCGACTGATAGAGCTTAGTCACCCGGAGGTATCCAATGGTTCCCGGGGCAGGGAAGGCGTTTATGGCCGGCTGTGCGACGAGTGGTTGACCGAGACCTCGTCCCGTTCGCCCGCCCATGCCCGGGCTGGCTTGGCGGGACGGCTACGGGGATGGTTCATGGCTCTGAAGGTTCTGTGCGGGGTTCAGTCGGATCCTAAGTGGCTTTTCACAGAGGTCGCCGACGCAATCCTCTTCCTCGCCTCCGATCGGCAGCCAAGCTCGCTGCCGAGGACGGCGTCGTGGCTCATCCCGCCTCGTTGTCGAAGTTCCTGATCAAGCAGGGATTCAGCATCGAAAAGAAACTCTGGCAACCGAGGCCGGTCGCGATCACGTGGCCCGGGATCGTCTCGTCTGGCGAGCAAAAGCGTCAGCCGAGGATGCGTCTTGAACCGCATCGGTTGGTCTTCATTGACGAGAGCGCGACGACCACAAAGATGGCCCGGCTGCGGGGACGGGCGCGACCGGGGCAGCGCCTGAAGGCTCGCGCTCCATTCGCGCAATGGAAAGTCTCATTTTTCAATGCGGTAGCGTCGCATCTTTTCCCACAGACTCTTCCGCGAGATGCCCAATCGGTCCGCCGCCTGCGAGATCGCCCAGTCGCATGATTCAAGAGCCCGCCGGATGGAATCCTGTTCCGCCTCCTCGACGGCTGCCCTGAGTGAGATTGCGGACGCATGGGACGGATCCACCGATGCGCCCGCTCCCTGGAGCGGAGCCAGGTCGTGCAATTCGATCCGCCCGCCGTCGCACAGGGCCGTAGCTCTCTCCAGCAGATTTTTCAACTCGCGCACATTGCCCGGGTAGCCAAGGTTGAGGAGGTGTCGCTCGGCGTCGGGCGACATCCCACGCACTCGCTTGTCCATTGCGCTGGCATGTTGGGCGACGAATTGTCGGGCGAGATAGAGGATGTCCTCGCGGCGTTCGCGCAGCGGGGCGACCCCGATGCGGATGACGTTGAGGCGCCAATAGAGATCGGCGCGGAACCGGCCGTGCTCGATGGCGTCCGGAAGGTCGACCTGGGTTGCGGCCAACACCCGCACGTCGAGCGTGATCGGCTGGCTGCCGCCGACCCGTTCCACCAGGTGCTCCTGCAGCACCCGCAGCAGCTTGACCTGAATCTCGGGCGGGATTTCGGCGATTTCGTCGAGGAAGATGGTGCCCCCTTGCGCCTGCTCGAAGCGACCGGCCCGACGGCGGTCGGCGCCGGTGAACGCGCCCTTTTCGTGGCCGAAAAGCTCGCTCTCGACCAGATTGAGGGGGATGGCGGCGCAGTTGACTTTGACAAAGGGACCCTGGGCGCGGCGGCTGTTGTGATGGATCATGTTCGCCACCACCTCCTTGCCCACCCCGGATTCGCCGGTGATAAGGACAGAGCTGTCGAGCGGCGCCACGCGCGAGATCAAGTGCTCGACCTGCCGCATCGCCGCGCTGGGTCCGAGCAGCCCGCTGCCCGCGGCGAACGAGGTGCCATCCGGAGCCAAGAGGGCAGCGGCGTGGCGTTCACCCTGCAACCTGGCGAGGATGCCGCGCACCGTCTCGACGAAGTGGTCAACCTTGAAAGGTTTGGTCAGGTAGTCGTAGGCCCCCGCTTTGACGAGGTCCACGGCGTCGGGAATTGAGCCGTAGGCCGTCATCAGGATCACCGGCAGCCCAGGTTGGCTGGCCGAAATCTCATGGAACAGGTCGCGTCCGGTGCCATCGGGAAGCCGGACGTCGGTGACCACCAGGTCTACGTGCCCGCGGGCAAGGCACCGGCGGGCCTCGGCCAGGGTGGCGGCGGAAACGGTCGATATGTGTTCCATCCGCAACCGGTCCTCGAGCGACAGACGCATGATGTCGTCGTCCTCGATGAGCAGCACGCTCATGGCATCCAACGAAACGGTGGTTGTTTCCATCAGGCTGCTCCCCATGCCGTTGCGGGCGCAGTCGCGTACGCGGGCAGACGAACCCGGAACAAGCTGCCCTTTTCCGGCTCGCTTTCGACCTCGATGACGCCGCGCATGCTTTCGACGAGACGGTAGGTGATCCATAGGCCCAGCCCGGTACCGGTCGGCCGGCTGGTGTAGAAGGGATCGAACAGGTGCGTCAGGGCGTCGGCGGCGATGCCGACGCCGTCGTCCTCGACCTCCAGGACGACCTCTCGGCCTGCACCCCCGTAGGCCCGGAAGATCACCATCCCGGAATCCGGGATAGCCTGAATGGCGTTCTTGAGCAGGTTGAGCACCACCTGCTGAACCCGCCGGCATGGAATGCAGAGGTCAGGGCCGATCGCGTTGTCCCAGATGAGCCGGATCGGGCGCGCGCCGATCTCCGACTGGAGCAGATCGCGCACGTCGTCCAGGCAGGCGCCCGTATCCCAACTCTCGTCGCCCTCGGTGCGAAGCTCGACCAGCAGCGCGTGGACGATCGCCTGAATGCGGTTCAACCCGCGTTCGATTAACGGCAAATAGCGGCCATGCAGGCTGGCGTCGTCCGGCCGCTTCTTCAGGGTGTCGAGGCAGTTCAGCATGCCGGCCAGCGGATTGTTCACCTCATGGGCGACGCCGGCGGCGATGCGGCCCAACGCGGCGAGCTTTTCGCTGGTGGCCAGCGCCTGCTCGAGCTTTTTTTTCTCGGCCAGTTCAGCGGCCATGCGGTTGAAGGTGTCGATCACTTGGCCGATCTCGTCACGGTCGTGGGCGGTGAGCGGCGGCAGGCCGTGTAGCTCGCCGCGCCCCACCGACTCCATGCCCGCTGCCAGCTCGCGCAGCGGCCGGACCATGCGCCCCGATATGAGGGTGCCGAGTCCGCTTCCGATGGCGGCCAAAGCCGCGGTGAGGCCGAGGATGGTCAGGCCGGCGGCGACCGTGCGGGCCTGGAGATCTTGGGTCGACAGGCGCAGGATCACCAGTCCGAGTGGCGCATCGTTGGCCAGCACCGGGGCCAACGCCTCGACATAGTCGCTCTTGCCGCGCCGTCCCGGACTGATGGCCGGACGGTCCTGCCGCAGCACCGCCGCCAGCCACAGCCGGTCCTCCGGTTCGGCCAGGGAGAGCGGCAGCCCCAGGGGGTTCGCCGCGGGATCGAGATGGGCCAGGACGCGGCCGGCAGAGTCGAGAACCATGCCGGTGACGACCAGGTCTTCCCCCGAGGCTTCGCCGCCCGAGGCCATCGAGACAAGCGATTTATAAAGGGTCCAGTAGTCGCTGCGGAGCATCGGTTCGACCGCTGTCGCCGCCACCGCGCGGGCCGTGAGCAGGGCGCGTTCCTCCAGTTCCGCGCGGATGCGGGCGCGCTCCTGGACTAGCACGGCGAGGCCGATGGTGAGGGCGACCCCCGCCACCACCGCAGTGATTGTCACCGGCAGTTTGAGGGATAGGCTCCAGCCGCGCGGAGAGAGCAGCCTCATCGCACCGCCGGATCGCTGAGGCGCCTGGCCAACTGGCGGATTTCGTCAAACAGCGACGGCTCGTAGGCGCCGAATCCGTCCAGGGCGAGTTGGGCCAGCAGCGATTTGCCGTCGGCGTCCTCGTGCATGGTCAGCAATGCCGCGCGCATGGCCGCGTTGATTCCCTTGTCCCCGCCGCGGCGTCCCACGATCGGGGGAAATCCGAATGTTTCCGAGCGATGGAGTATGCGGGTGCGCGCGGTAAGGGCCGGATTGGTACGATGCAGGTACTCCCAGACATAGGAATCGACCGCCCCGGCGTCGGCCACCCGGTTCGCCACCGCCTCGACGGTTTCGGCATGGTTGTAGGTGAAGAAGCTGATCCGGAACAAGGCGTCCGGCGACAGCCTGATGCGAGCCAGCGTCGCCCGCGGAACCAGGTAGCCTGAATTGGAGTCCGGATCGGAGTAGGCGAAAACCTTGCCCTTGAGGTCCTCCAGCGAGCGGATCGTGCTGTCGCGGTGAACGATTACGTAGGAGCGGTAGAGGGGCGCGCCCTCGAAGATCGGCACCGCGACCAGATCGAGATATTCGGGTTCCCGCCGACGGACGAAGGGATAGCCGCAGATCCAGGCGAAATCGAGCTCGCCGGTCTCCAGCAATTCCATGATCTCGCGATAGGAGCGCCTGCGCACGAAAATCACCGGTCGGCCCAGACGCTCGGACAGATACCTGCCCCAGCGTTCGAAGAAGGCGATGTTCTCGCGCACCACCACCGCAGTCAGGCCGAACTGGACCCCCTCCCGGCCGATGGCCGGCAGAGGCATCGCGGCCAGCCCCGCCAGGGTGGCCGCCAGCATCGTCCGGCGTGAAATGATCGTCGTCGTCCTCCCTCGCTACTCGTCCGGCAGGTTCAATCCCGCCTTGTCGAGCAAAACTTTTCGTTGGTTGGACATGCCGTCCACGTGGCCCGCGTCCCGGAGGTAAAGCAGTGCGGCCTCGATCCGACGCACGCCCATGCGGCCAGCATCCGCAACCTCGACTATAGCAATTTTTCCCACACGCAGGAGAAGGTCTTTCCACTCACCGTCGGGGGTCCTCACCCATCCGAACCGCGCATGGTCTCGGAATCGCACCTTCCCGGCGCCATCATAGCCCACCACCTCCAGCCACACGGACCGTCCGGTGGTTCCTCCGGGCACGTCGTGGCCGGCGGTGTGGGCGATGGTGGCGACCAGCGTCCAGCCGTCCCCCGCGCGCCGGGCGTTCAGGGTCACACGGGCGATGCCGTCGAGGAAGCCGGGCCGCGACGGGCCCGCGAAGCCGTGGCCGCCGTCGCCCGAGGCGTGGCAATCCAGGCATTGCCGGCCTTGCCCGGCCGCCGGACCGGCAAGGAAGCTGCGGACCGCGACCTCGCCTGGCGCGTCATGGCACCGCGCGCACGTGGCCACGACCGGCAGGCGAGCCACGGGATGATGGTCGGCATCATGGCAATCCCGGCAGATAACGCCGGCCCCCCCGCTCGGCGCGTGGCAACCGAGGCAGGCTGGGTTGCGGCCGTTGTGCGTCCATTCGTCGCGAAAGGCCGGGCTGGCGGCGGCGGTGGCCATCGCCGACGCGGCGAAGGCGGCGGCTTCGCGAGGATGGCACGCGGCGCACTCCTCAGCAACCGCGGGCGTCGCCGCCAGCGTCAGCAGCAGCAGCGGCATCCGCCACCAGCGCATCAGCGGAATTCCTGCGCCGGATCGTTCATCTCGCACAGACCCCGGGGAATGGTGAACGGGATGGTGCCGGGACGGACGTAAGGGCCGCCAGGCCGCTCGATGGTACCGCCCCGGGCCAGCCAGCCCTCGAAGCCGCCATCAAGGATCACGACCTCGGTATCGGGCCCGATCCGCGCGGCCCAGGCCGCGGCCACGGCCGCATCGGCCTCGGGCGGCAGGATGAGGACCACGCGCCGGACGCGCGGATCGGGCAGGAAGCCCTCGGGCTGGCGCCCCGCGTTGATCGCACCGGGAACCGACCCCGCCGCATAGGCCGCGCCGCCCCTGACGTCGAGGATCGGGGGCGGGAACGGCGTCTCGAGGGTCGCGGCCAGTTTTTCGGGGCTCATGCGTGGGAGGTCGCCTTCCGCCATCGCCGCCCCTCCCAAGGGGACGAGGAAGAGCGCGAGGACGGCCGCGAGGCGGGCCCTCAGGCCGCCTCTCCCGGCGGGTCGGACTGGGCGCCCCCGTCGGGCGCGGCGCCGAGCGCAGCGAGCAGCGCCGCCCCTCCGTGCCCGGCGACCAGGGCGTCGGGCACGATGATCGCGTCGGCCCCGCCTTCCGCCGCCAGATTCGCCAGGTGGCGCGGCTCACGGGCACCGCCCGACAGCCATATCCGCCCGCGATACCGTCCCCGCGCGCGTTCAAGCATCTCGAGATCAAGGCCGGTCGCGCGTGCCTCGGCGTCGGCCGCCACCAGCCACACGGTGGCATGGCCAAGGGCCGTCGCCTCGGCCAGCCAGTCGTCAAGCAGCATGTCGTTGTCGGAGACCCGCCAGCCGCGGAGGGCGGCGGTGTCCGGCTGGAACACGCGGAAGCCGCCCCCCAGATAGGCGTCGCCGCAGGTGTAGCGGGTGGTCGCCCGAGCGCACCGCACCCGCGGGATCCAGCGCAGCCCCGGCCAGAGGCTGCGCATGCGATGCGTCTCGGCCAAACCGTCGGCGATCCAGACGACGTCGGGCCGCTGGCCCTGCGGCGCGGCGGCCGGATCGCCGGTAAGCGCCACCAAGGCGCCGGCCGCGACAACGTCTTCGGAGAAATCGGCGCCGGGCATGACGGCGCCACCGGCGCCGGCCCAGTCGCAGGTGCGCGGGTGTTCAACCAGCAGTCTGGTCCGAGAGGTCATGGGTCCGTCAGTCCTTTCCAGAAATCGTCGAAGGAAGCGTCGGGCCTCGCCGCCCCCGCCCGCCGCCGGGCGGCGCGTTCGCGCTCGAGAGCCTCGATTACGCGTTCCGCAACGGTCCGCAACGCGCTCGCAGCCGGACTGCCGGGACTGGCCAGAACCAGCGGGGTGCCGGCATCGGCCGCGGCTTGGGCCGCGGGATCCACTGGAACCGCGCCCAGATGGGCCACATGCCGGCGGGCGGCCAGCGAGGTGGCGGTGCCCCCGGGGAAGAGGGCCTGAACCTCGCCGCAGCACGGACACGCGTAGCCGGCCATGTTCTCGACGATCCCGAATACGGGTATGTCGAGCTCGTGGAACATGGCAATGCCGCGTTCCGCATCCACGGTCGCCAGCCGCTGCGGCGTGGTGACGATTACCGCGCCGGACACCGCGACGCGTTCGAGGATGGTCAGATGCACATCCCCGGTGCCCGGCGGCAAATCCACCAGCAGCACGTCGAGGTCCGGCCACGCCATCTCGGTGAACAGTTGCTCGACGGCCTGCGCGATGAGCGGCCCCTTCCACGTCAGCGCGGCCTCCGGCGGCAACAGGTTGCCCACGGATATCGACGGCATGCCATGGGTGACGGCCGGCTGCGCCCGCCCGTCCTCTTCGAGGTCGATCCCCTCGCCGCTGCCCAACAGGAGGGCGACCGACGGCCCGGTGACGTCGGCATCGAGCACGCCGACCCGCAATCCTCGTTCGCTCAGGGCGGCGGCCAGGTTCACGGTGATCGTCGACTTGCCCACGCCCCCCTTGCCGCTGGCCACCAGAACGACGTCGCGCACGGAGGGAAGGATGATGGGCCTGGCGTCGTTCGCCGGCGTCGCGCAACCGCTCATAAGTGCCCCTCCACGCGTATCCGCAACCTTGCGAGACCCGCTCCGAGTTCCGTCGCCAACCCTTCCAGCGCCTGGCCGACGAGGCTGCCCTGGGCGGCGACGACGACCGGGGTGCCTCCGTCGCAGGCGGCGGCCACCTCGGGCTCGAAGGGTATGCTGGCCAGCAGGGGTAACCCGGTCTCCTGCGCCAGCTTCGGTCCGCCGCCGCTGCCGAATACCTGCGCGACGTGCCCGCAGCTCCGGCAGACCACGCCGGCCATGTTCTCGACGATCCCCAGACAGGGGACTGCCAGATCGGCGAACATCTCCATGCCGCGCCGCACGTCCTGCACCGACACGGCGCCCGGAGCGGTCACCGTGAGCACGGCATCGAGGGCGGAGTCGCGTGCCGTGGCGAGGTGGACGTCCGACGTTCCCGGCGGCAGGTCGACGACGAGGACGTCGAGGTCACCCCAGGCGACGTCGCGGAACAACTGCCCCAACCCCTCGTCGACCAGGGAGCCGCGCCAGATCAGGGCCTTCTCGGCGGCCATCAGGAACCCCAGCGACATGACCTTGACGCCGTGCGCCTCGCGGGGCTCGATTCGCCGCCCGTCGGCACTTTCCGTGGCCCGGCCTGCGATGCCCAGCAGCGTCGGCGCCGAGGGGCCGTAGACGTCGGCGTCGAGAAGTCCCGCGCGGGCGCCGCGCCGCGCCAGGGCCACCGCCAGATTGGCGGCGATCGTCGACTTGCCGACGCCGCCCTTGCCGCTGTGCACCCCCAGCACGCAGCCGATGCCGGGGAGCCGGCTCGTGCCGAGACGCCGCGGACGCGGCTTGATGACCGCCCGTTCGACGCCGGGCAGGCCTCGGACCAGCGGCGTGAGCATATCGACCAAAGGATCGGCCTCGCCGTCCGGAATGCAGTCGAGGTCGAGCAGCACCCGCACCGCACCGCCGGTGGCCACGACGTCGTGGACCAGGCCGGCGGCCATGATGCTGGGGCCGTTCGGTCCCACGGTCACCCGATCGAGGGTGCGGCGGACCCGGTCTTCGATGGATTCGGCATTCATCGGCTCTCAAGCCCTTCCAGATACTCGACGATGTTTTTGGCTTCGGTCTCGTCGATGACGCCGTCGGCCCCGTTACGCTCCCGCATCATGCGGACGATCCCGGCCATTTCGTCGCTGCGGTAGCGCGACATGTCGGGCAGGTTGTGGCAGCGGCGACAGCGGTCCCGGAAAAGCTCCTCCGCCGTGCGCGGCAAGCTCGACCACCACAGCCACGCCCCGCCGGCGACCAGCATCGCCGCCAGCCATCTCCGGCGCACCAAGCTAGCCACCCAGCATCGCCAGCCATTCGTCGTCCATTGCGTTCTCGTTGGAACATTCGGGACAGAGCGTCCCGTCGCCCGCGAAGCTGTGGCCGCAGGTGCCGCAGCGCGACAGGGTGACCGCAGCCAGCACGCGCCGCGGGGTCGCTACCGCCTCCGCGGTCATCGCGGATTCCGCCTTTACCGCATTTTCCGGGCAGACGTGACCGCACAGGCCGCAATTGGTGCACAGCGCGGCCCCGTAGGTCACGGCTCGCCGGTCGGCCGACTGCTCGGCCGCCAGGGCTCCCGTGGGGCAGCGCAGGGCGCAAACCTGACAGACGGTGCAGGCCTCGGTGAAATGGCGCGGATACCACGGCAAGGCTTGCCCGTCACACCATGGCAGCGCGTCGACGGCGGTCGCGAGCGGGTCCTGATACGACGCGGCGCGCTGGCGGAAAACACCGGGCGGGCAGATGCCGGGCGGCGCCGGCTGGGGCCCCCTGTCCGGTACCGGCACCAGCCAGATGGCGGCGGCGACGGCGCGCAGTCCGGCTATCCCAAGGAAGCCGCGGCGGTTGGCGTGCCGTTGGTCATGGTGGCGTTGGGCCCCCTGTCCGCGTTCGTTCTTTTCCGGCGCGCGCAGGACCGGTGCGCGATGGCCGAACCACCGCCGGAGAGCGCCGCGCGTCTCGACTAGCGGCCCGGTCGCGTCGCCGCGCTTGCACGCCGCGCATCCGTCGATGCCATGCAGCACCAGCTCCGCGGTTCCGGCGGCGGCCGCCGCCGCCGCCAGGCGGGCGTCGATCATGGCGTGGCAGGGCAGCACCACGCCGCCGCCGCCGTCCCGACTCTCTGCGCAATGGACGTGTGCCACCGGATGGCCATCCAGGGAGGCCAGGAAGCGGGCGGGATCGAACACGACGAGGCGCAGCGCGCCGGCCCGGCAGGCCGGCACGCACGCGCCACAGCCGGTGCAGGCGTCCTCGTCGAGCTCGATCGTTCCGACGCCGGGCCGGATGGCCGCCGGCGGACAGGCGGCGGCGCAATCGCGACACACCTCGCGGCGCGCGCGATCGTTCAGACAGAAATCCTCGTCGATCACGAGATCGTCATTGCGGAAAACGGCGATGGCGCGCCCGAGGCTGTCGACGTTCATTCGCCCGCCTCCTCTTCCCTCAGCTTTCGGCCCAGCCAATGGGTAAGGGCCACCGCGGTAAGGAGATTGCTGGCCAGCGGAACGTTGTTGAGATCGCATGCCCGGTAGAACGGCGTTATGTCGGGCTCGTCGGGGGCGGGATTGACGGGATCGCGCAGGAAATAGACGGCGGCCACGGTGTTGGTGCAGACGAGGCCGCAGAGCTGGATCTCGCCGCCCTTGCGGCCGGAGAAGAGATGCGTGACCTCGAGGCCGAGATCATTGGCGATGGCCTCGCCCGTTTCCTTGGTGGCCAGCAGGCGGTATTCCGCGAACACGGCCCGCTCGCGCCGCATCAGCTTGAGCAGCTGCGGGGTGGTTCGTTCGTGGGCGATGAGTAGCAAGGTCCGGACGTCAGGCATGGCCGGCCGTCATTTTCACTCCTCTTGCCGTCGTGACCGCCGCTACCGGCGGCAAGGTTTGGTAGAGACGGGTGTGGCTGTCGGCAAGGCGGCGGGTGGCGGCGACCACCGTTTCCTCGCCCTCCAAGGCCGCCCGCAAGGCCGGCAGGGTCCCGCCGACGAGACAGGCCTCCAGGGCCGACGCCAAGGCGGCGGCGGCGCCATGCGCCACAGTGATCCCGTGGACGCCCTCGACGAACCGGCCGGCGGCCACCCGGTCGGTGCGCAATACCGGCAGCCGGAAGGCGGCCGCGAGATCGGTCAGCGGGCTCTTGCAGTGTTTCGCATAGGGCATGGTCAGCAGGTCGACGCCGGCGAAGAGGTGGGCGACCTCGGCCGGTTCCACATAGCGATCGACCACCGTCACCGGCATCCGCGCGCGCACGGCCGCCAGCAGCTCGGGATCCGCGCCGGCGAGTACCCCCTCGCCGGCGATCACGAGATGCGGGCGGCCGGGCCAGCCGCGAGCGGCCAGCACCCGCAGCAGCCCCCCCAGGCCCTTGCGCGCGGAACCATGACCGAAATAGAGAAGCCGCGTCTCGCCCGCCGTCCGCGGCGGCACTTCGGGCGCGGGGCGCGGCGGCAGCGCCGGATGCGCCATGAGGTTGGGGCTTCCCGGGATGTTGACGATGCGGTCGTCGCCCACTCCCAGCATCTCCTCCAATCCCCAGGCAATGTGCGCGTCGCGCGCTACCACGCGATCGACGCAGCCGTAGAACAGCCGGAAAGCCGGAGCCGAGAGCCAGCGGCGGCGGTGCGGCAGAAGGTTGTGTGGGGTATAGACGACACCGATTCCCCGGCGCCGCAGCCAACTGGCGAACGCCACGGCGGCGATCGGCTGGCCGATCCACTGGAAATGCACGACGTCGGGCCGGAAGGCGAGCACCCGGCGGGCGAGGCAGCCCCAACCCGACCAGCCGTCGCCGAGGCAGGCTTCCTTGGCGAAGGGCCCCGACCAGTTCGACAGTTCGTCGCGCCGGCCCGTGGCCAGCAGCACGCTGTGGCCGCCTTCATGCAGACCAAGCGCAAGCGCATGGGCGTAATGGCACAGGAAGCCCCTTCCCGACCCCTCGACCAGCAATATGCGCCTGCCCTTCGCCATGTTCCACCTATAGGCCGGATGCCTTGCGGTAGTCCGGGTTCAACGGCATGCGGGCCGGCCCGCGCGCGTTCGCCGCACTCAGTTCGCGCAGCCGGCGCGCCGACACCAGGTTGGACAACTCCTCCCACAGCACCCGCTCGGTCAAGGCGAGCACCTGGCGGTAGAAGGGGTGTTCGGCGACGGCGGCGGCGACCCGGCACCATCCGGGGGCCCACGAGCCGAGTTCCTCGACCACGAACCGTCCGCGGCGCTCGCGCACCTCGCGGGCAGCCTCGACTCGGCTCTCGGCGAGCGCCGTCGCCTCAACCTCGTAAAGCTTGCCGACGAAGGCAAGCATGGTGCCGACATGGTCGGGAAACTCGCCGCTATGGGCGTTGCGGAAGGCGAACCCGTTGTCCGCATACCAGCGGGCGACCCGGTCGGCCGGCTCCTGGAACAACGCCCCGGTCTGGAAGGTGGACGCATAGGGAGATGCCGCCCCGGGCACCACGAACAACGCCGCGAACTCGACGGCGGCGTCGCCGAGCACGCGGTCAATGTCGCCGTCCAGGCAAGCGGAGTCGACGCCCGCCTCCGCGAGCGGTTCGCGGAGTTCGCCGCGCAGCGCCGTCAGCAATCGCTCGTCGATCTCTGCTTCCAGGCAACGCCCCAACAGCGCAAACAGGCCCGCCTGGGCGCCACATTCCTCACCGGCGTCGAACTGCGTGAGAGTCGGGCATTCGGTCATGCGACCACTCCTTCACGAAAGAAGAAGGGAATGGCGGTGGTGGAACACCGCCATTCCCCAGTGGGAGGCCTCAATGGCCCGCACCTGCCTGCGGCTTGGGCAGGTGATCCCAATCGACGTCGACCTCCTTGTGATTGGCGCGATGGATGTCGCCGGTGTAGGCGTAACGCAGCGTCTCTTCGTAGTCCTTCATGGACTGCTCGACGCTGACCTTGACGTCGCCGTACTTGTCGCCGGGCTGCGCCTTGCTCACCGTCACCACGGTATCGTACCAGCCCTGCGAGCCGCCGATGGGATCGACCGCCAGGCGCACGATGGGATTGGGATGGACCCCCTTGTCGTCCCACCAGACGTTGTGGGTGATGTCGGGGTCGCCGCCCAACGCCCATTCGGCGTCCTTGTCGCGGTGCTTGAGCTGGGCCAGCCGGCCATAGGCGGAGTGACCGCAGGCCGTCGACACCGCGACGACGTCGGGATGAATGCCCTCGGTGACGTGGACCTTGGTGACGAGGTAGCCGAGCGGCGATGTGACGCGGATCAGATCGCCGTCGGCGATGCCCTTGGCCGCCGCCGTCTTCGGGTTCATCCAGGCCGGGTTCTTGTGATACAGCTCGGCCAGGTATTTGAGGCTGGCGGTGCGGCTCTGCGTGTGGACGTTGACCTTGTAGGTGGTCAGCACCAACTCGTCGGCCTTCTTGTCCCGCGACGGCAGCCGCTTGTAGACGGGCAGCGGGTTGAATCCGTACTTCTTGTAGCTCTCCTTGTACAGCTCGATGCGCGCCGACGGCGTGCCGAAGCCGACGTGGTTGCGCCCGTTCACCTGGCAGCCGATGGTCTTGCCGTTCTTGACGATGGTGCCGTCCGGCTTGACCTCCGCTCCGGCCATGTCGGTCGCCGACAATTCCTTGAGATACAGGCCGAATTCGGGCTGCACCTCGTTGCCGTTCTTGTCGACGATCTTGGCGGTCTCGGGGTCGACCTTGCCGTATTTGGGCCAGACACCGTTCTTCTTGAGATAGTCGTAGCCGCCGTCCTCCTTGAGGCCGGGGATGTTGTCGAAATGGGCCCGCATCCATTCCTCTGAGTTCTTGAAGGCGAAGTACTTCTTCACCCCAAGGGTGCCGTCGGAGTCGATCTTGTGGGCCACCTGAATCAACGTTTCGCGGAACTCCTGGGTGTTTCCCAGGGGCTTGATGACCGGCTGCCTGATTCCCAGCCACGGCCGCAGGTCGCTGGGCATCGATTCGGGATCGTGGCGTTCCAGATAGGTGACGTCGGGAATGATGAGGTCCGCCAGTTCGGTCGTCTCGGACATGTAGCAGCTGAACGAGACCACGAACGGCAGCAGCTTTTCGTTCTTCAGCAGGTCGATCCACACATGGCTCGACGGATAGGCGTAGGCGGGGTTGTCGTAGTAGTGCATGTACACCGACACCTTCGCGTCGCCCTTCATGATCATGTACGGCATGTGCGTGGAGACGGCGTGCGAGGCGAGCGGATAGAGCGGCGGCGCCGCCAGCACGCTCGGCACCTTTCCGGCCGGCGGCTTCGGCTCGGGCTGCGGCCAGCCCATGCCGCGCGGCAGGCAGTAGCCGCCGCGCTTCTCGACGTTGCCCGTGATGACGTTGAGCATGTGGATGGCGGCCTCCTGATAGGAGCCGTAGACGTGCTTGCAGGGGCCGCGATAGGAGAAGGTGGCGGCCGGCTTGGTCGTCGCGAACTCGCGGGCGATGCGGCGGATATCGCGCGCCGCAATGCCCGATTCCTTCTCGGCGAATTCCGGCGTGTAAGGCGCGAGATGGGCGATGAGCCGCTCTGGCGTCACGTTCGTCCAGTTGCGGATGAAGGCGTCGTCGTACAGCTTCTCGGTCATGATGACCTGGGCCATGGCCAGGGCGATGGCGCCGTCGGTGCCGGGGAACGGCGCGAACCACTCGTCCGACCGCCCGGCGGTGTTCGACAGCCGCGGATCGAAGGTCACCAGCTTGGCCTTGTTGGCGACCATGCCGTCGACCAGGCGCTGGGCGTTGGGATTGTGGAAATACGCCGTCTCCATGACGTTCGAGCCGAAATTCAGGACGTATTTCGTGTTGGTGTAGTCGACGGACTCGATGTCCGGTCCCCACGATGGCTCAAGGCCGACCTTCTTCGACGATTCGCAGATGTTGGTGTGGTTGACCATCGCGTTCGAGCCCATCGCGTGCATGAAGCGATGGACCGCGCCGCCGGTGCGGTTGCGCCCCCACTTGAAGACGATCTCGTTGCGGATGGCGGGATCGCCGGCCTTTTCCGAACGCTGGATAACCTCGCGCAGCTTGGTCGCGAGGATGCTGGTCGCCTCGTCGTAGGAGATGCGCTTCCACTTGCCTTCGCCGCGCGCGCCGGCGCGCATCAAGGGCGTCATGATGCGGTCGGGATCGTAGACGTGCTGGAAGCCAGAATTGCCCTTGGCGCACAGCTTGCCGCGGTTGCCGGGATGGTCCGGATTGCCTTCGAGCTTGACCACCCGCCCGTCCTCGACATAGGCGATGCCGCCGTCCTCGATGTTGCACACCATGCAGGTGTACGGGACCGCCTGCCGGGGCTTGCCGGTGACGGGCGAGAAGTCCTCGCCGCCCAGCTTCTGCTCCATGGCGTGCAGGCGGCTGCCGCCGACCGCTCCGGCGATCGCGGCGGTGGTGCCGCCGAGTTTCAAAAACCCGCGGCGGCTGACGTTGAAATGCTTGGTCATGGAAATGACTCCTTGCCGAGGGTCAATAGAAGAGCTGCGGCATCTGGCCGGCGATAAGGATCATGTCGCGGAAGCTGTAGGCGCCGACCATGGCGCCGAGGCCCGCAAGCACGACCACCGCGGGCTGGTTCGCCAGCGGCAGCACCAGCAGAACGAGCGGGACAAGGATCCCGATCAGGAAGGTGACGACCCAGAGCTGGGTCCCGAACTCGGTATTCAGCAGCACCCAGCCCTGCTGCAGTTCCTCGCCGCCGTATAGGAACATCACCCAAAGCCCGAGGAACAGGAACAGCGTCACGCCGACCGACCAGCCCATGATCTGGCGCAGCACGGGCATCGCATCGTCGGCCCTGCGCAGCATCGCGATGAGGGCAACAAGGCCGGTGCCCGAAGTGACCGCCAGCACAGTGAACAGCACCGGCATCCACGGCGAGTTCCACAGGTCGCGGGTGGTGTTCACCATCAGGTCAAGACCGGTATAGAGCGGCATGCTGAGCCCGAGCAGCGAGCCGATGATGCCGACCGGGCGGAGCAGCGCCGCCCGGTTGGTTACAAGGCCGAACCCGAAGATCACGACGCAGGCGCCGAACATCAGGAGGAAGACCGAGCCCCACGACAGCGGCGAGGTCCAGTGGAAATAGAGGATGGGGTACAGGAAGCGGCCGGGTTGGCCGAGGTCGAGGATCAGCAGCGGGCCGCATAGGATCAGCAGGACCAGGGCCACCAGAAGGGCCGGCATCTGCACCGGCTTCAGGCGCATCGCCGCCGGAGAGCCGAACACCTCGGGGGCGCTGGCCAGCACGAAGGCCATGCCGGCCATGCCGACAAGGAAGAAATAGATCGACAATTCCGCGCCCCACGGCGCGATGTGGAACCAGGAGTATTCGAACATCTTGGCCTCCCCCTTAGAGCACGCCGCCGAAGAACCGGCTGCCTTTGTTGTGACGGTAGAAGGCCTCGGCATCGGAGCGGGCCGCCGCCGACACAGGGGCCGCGTCGCCCTGGTTCATGCTCAGGCGATCGGGCTTGATGTAATAGACCTGCGGCCGCGTCCCTTTTTCGGGCTTGAGCGTCACCGTGCCCATGGTCGCCACGAGGCGGTGCACCTCGCTCTTGGGATCGTTGAGGTCGCCGAAGATGCGCGAGCGGCCGAGGCAGGTCTGCACGCAGGCCGGCAGCTGGTCGTTGGAGACCCGATGCTCGCAGAAGGTGCATTTGTCGACCACCCCGCCGACCTTTACCCGGGTGCGGTTGCCGGGCAGCACGTGCCGGGCGTTGTAGGGGCAGGCGGCGATGCAGGTGCGGCAGGCGATGCAGCGTTCGTAGCGCTGCAGCACGTAGCCCTCCTCGTGCTTGTAGGTCGCTTCCGTGGGGCAGTTGCGCACGCAGGGCGGGTTGTCGCAGTGGTTGCACAGCCGCGGCATGAAATGCCGCTTCGTATTGGGGAACGTCCCCGTGTCCTTGACCTTGACGGTCGTCCGCCACACGCCCAGCGGCACGTCGTACTCCGCCTTGCAGGCGGCGACGCAGGCCATGCAGCCGATGCATCGGCGCAGGTCGATGACCATGGCCCAACGCTTCTTGCCGGGCACGCCGGCCGATGGTGGCGCCTGTATTCCAATCGCCATGAACCCCCTCCCTATGAGATCTTCTGCGGACGCGGCCGCTCGGGTTGTCAGGAAATAGTGCATTACGCGTGCCACACCCGAAGAACGCCGGAAAATGCGGGAATCAAGGAAAGGCGGGGGCTTCGGAGGTCGGCTGGGCGTTACCGTGGGGTAACATCGAGGCAATATGGTAACGGCGGCCCGAACCCATTCGAATCACAGGGGTAATTTCGCCCGCCCGGGGGAGGGGCGTTACCGAACGGTGACGGCCATGAGGGCAGCGAGGGCTATGCCCACCATAGACGCTGGGGCTCTTAGAGCGCCTCGGCGGAAATGACGTCGAATTTGACGTCGACCATCGGCGCGTCGATGACCGCCCGGCCCACATCGAGGATGTCGACGTCGTGGGCGGCAATGCGCGGGATGTCGTGCATCTCGATATCGCCTGCGAACGCGAGGGTGGTCTGATCCCTGCGCCCGCGTTCCCGCACCAGCCGCGCCACCAGGTCAAGGTCCTCCAGGCGTCCGGTGTCGACCATTAGGATTTCGGCGCCCAAATCCAGCGCGGCCACGGTCTCGTCCGCGATGTCCTCGACTTCACCGCGCAACTGAATGGCGCGCACGAAGCCCTTCATGCCGGCCACCGCCTCGAGGGTGCGCCGCACACCGCCGAACATGCGTACGTAATTCTTGTCGAGATAGAGGAACGGTCCGTCGGCGATGCGACCGCTGCCGCCGCCGCAGTGGATGGCGCGGCGGACCTGCGACTTGATCTCGACCGGCATCTTCTTGGCGGCCCCGGACACCACCCGCACCCGGTCGCCCGCCAACTCCTGGGCGCGGCGGGAAGCGCGGGCGATCCCGGACGGCTTGGCGATGGCGCCGGGAACGCAATCCTCGGCGATGGCGACCGCCTTGGCAGTGCCTCGCAGGACGAGAACGGGCTGCTCGGCACCGGCAATGCTGCCGTCGGCCGTGCAGTGCAGTACTTCACAACCCAATTCCTCCACTTTGCGCGCGGCCAGCTCGACGCCGCACACGAAACCCTCAGTGGTCACCCGCACCCGGGCGACGAATAGCCTCCCGCCAAGTGATGCGAAGATGGTGTCGCGCAGGTCGTAGGTCACGTTCGATGCCTCATGGTATTTCAGGACAAGGGCGGGGCGCCGCCCAAGCCTGGGCGGCCAGATCGTGGTGGGCCTCCAACAGGTCGATCACGCTGGGCGGCAGCAGATGGGCCAGGGACCGTCGCTCCAGCCACCGCTGGCGCACGAGCGAGGCGCTGACCTCCAGCTTGGGCAGCGGCAGCAGAATGGCCTGGCGGCCGGCGATCAGTTCGTAGGCCGCCAGTGCTCCCGCCGGCGCCGCCACGGCCCGGCTCTCCGTCCATGCCGCGGCAACGGCCGCGCCGAACGCGTCGAGATCCACTTCGCCGCCACGAATCCCGACGATCACATCGCAGTGGGACAGCACCTCGCGGCCTCGATGCCATTTGTGCAGTTGGGCGAATTCCGTGGCGCCGAGCACGAATGATCGTTCGGCTCCGTCACCGGATTCCGCCAGCGCCGCCAGGGTTTGATAGGTGTACGATGGCGTGGGCAAGCGGCATTCCACGTCATTGACGAAATCGTCGATCTGGTCGGCGATTGCCGCCCGCAACAACTGAAGGCGCAGCGAAAAGGGCAATAGGCCGGTCCCGCTCTTGTGGCGAGGCGCATAGCAGGGAAGCCATTCAACCCGGTCAAAGCCAAGGATCTCGCGTGTTTCGATCGCCAGTCGCAGATGGCCGATGTGAACCGGATTGAAGGTCCCGCCGACTGTCAGCAAGCGCGCCATGGGAGCCTATCTACTCATCGCGGTTCGCGCGGTCCGAATCCCCCGAGGCTTCGAGAGGGAGACGGTGGTCGGCGCACAGGAGGTTCACCACCCTGGCCGCCGCGCACGCGGCGCCGTAACCGTTATCGATGTTCATTACCGCCACGCCCGGGGCGCAACTCACCAGCATGCTCTGTAGCGCCGCCGCACCATTCTGCGCCACTCCGTACCCGACCGAGGTCGGTACGGCCACCATGGGCCTGGGGCTGAGCCCGCCGAGCACCGAGGCCAGGGCCGCGTCCAACCCGGCCACCACGATGACCGCATCATGTTGGTTGATCTCGGGCAGGCGCTCCTGGAGGCGCCACAGGCCGGCGACGCCGCAGTCTTCGAACACCGAATGGCCGATGCCCAGATAGCGCAGCGTCCGGGCCGCCTCCCATGCAACGGCGCCATCGGCCGTGCCCGCGGACACCACCGCGATACGGCCTCTCGGCCGCGGTGGCAGCGTATCGCCGAAGGCCGTCCGTGACAGCGGGTGGTAGTCGATCTCGCCGCGGACCGTCTCGGGCAGGGACGCCACAACCTCGGGGGACAGACGGGTGAACAGCACCGGATGGCCGCTTCCGCGCCTGAACCGGGCAAGCAGGTCGCGTAGCGCGGCGTCCGGCTTGCCTTCGCAGAACACCGCTTCGGGCAAGCCAATCCGGGCGACCCGGTGATAGTCGAACAGAACGCCTTTCGTGCCGCCCTCCGGTCCGGTCATCGAAGGGGATCACTGGGCTGGAGGAAGGCGGAGCCCTGCCGATAGGCCTTGATTCCAGCGAATGGACGGTCCCCATCAGCACACAAGGGGGCCACCACCTCGGCAATGCGGGAGAACGCGGACTGATCGACACCGCCCACTTCCATCACTACCCCGGCCTGCGTGATACGGCAGCGGACGGTCGCGGTCGGAGCCACCTGGCTGCGCACCGCCTGTTCGACGACGTCGATGAAGGCGAGGTCCGTGGGATCGATGGCGATCCCCGTCTCCACCCGGCTGGCGAGGCAGGGCTGGGCCGGCAATTCGGCGATATCGGTCAAGCCGAGCCAGAGAGCGAGGCTGCGGATACCATCCTTGCCAATACCGGCCTCGACGAAGGGATGGACGACATGGCGCTCCGCCGCCGCCTTCAACCCGGGGCGAAAATCGCCCAGGTCGTCCAGGTTGGTGCCCGAGGCGACGATCCCCGGCGACAAAGCCCGGATGCGGTCGTATAGGTGAGTCTTGCAGTAATAGCAGCGGTCGATCGGATTGGCGCGGTAGGAGGCGTCGCCGAATTCCCCGGCGTCGACGACGGTAAGGCGCCAGTTTTCCCGATTGGCGTACTGCCGGACCCGCTCGGTCGCCAGAGGCGGCACGGCCGGAGAAACCGCATGAACCATGGTTACGGCTCCATCAGCCATCCTATGGGCGACGAATGCCAGGGTCATGCTGTCGATGCCGCCACTCACCGCAATCGTCAAGCTCGGATGGCGGCGGAGCGCCTCGATCAGGTTGGCGAAAATTTCCTCGGGGGACATGGCCACTCTCTTCGTTGAACCGGTACCAGCCCTCAACCGGGGCAACGCCCACCCTGCGGGGCCTCGCCGGTGGGGTCGGGCAGGCGCGTTCGCGTTGGACCGTCACCGAGGGCGAACAGGGCACCGTTGGCAACGCCCGGCAGGACCCTCGACCCGAAGACGAGGGCGGTACGTGAAACGGTCATGGATGGCCACGGGCCGAACCTGGCGCCAAGGCCTTTGAGCAGGGCGATGGCGGTGGGAGTGACGGTTTCCCCTTCAGACGGGATTCCGGTGACCGGCACGCCCGCCATCAAATCCAGCACGGCCGGTGCCGGCGCCGGCAATTTACCATGGCTGCACCAGACGGTCCCATCGCACAACGGTAGAGGGCCGCAGACGAGTTCCCGGGGGTCCAAGCGGTCGAAGAGGATGCAGGCCAGACACATGTCGAGAATGCTATCCAGCGCCCCCACCTCGTGGAAAGTGACAGCTTCGGTGGGTATGTCATGGACCCGCCCCTCGGCTTCGGCCAGGAGGGTGAAGCTCGTCTCCGCCAGTTGCCGGGCCCTGGGCGACATGGTCTTGGCGGCAGTGATGATCCGGCGGATGTCGTCCAAGGTGCGATGGTGATGTTCGGGGGGCAGGTTTACCCGGCAGCCCCAGCCAAAAACCTGGTTGACGGCCCGTCTTTCGAGTCCGACGCAGCCCTCGGGCAATCCGATGCCGATGGCCAAGGCCGCCAGTTCCTCGGTTCCCACGCAGGCGAGCCGGGCCAATCCGGCCACCAGCATATCGCCGGACAGGCCGCTCGCTGGACGGATCACCACCACACCTCCCGCGATCGGCGCGTGTTCGGGATCGCCCGCATCCCGCGGGTCATGGTGATGGTGGTGGGAACCGGGATGCTCATGGTGGTGGACATGCCCGTGGCCGTGGACGCTCGGCGGGCCGCCGCCTTCGGGAGAGTCGGGTTGGGGTTCCATGACTTTCGCGAACATTGCAACCTCACGATCCAGGTGGCCGCGCAAGCCGCCCCTTGGCAGTTGTCGATGCCGAAACCAGCGATGCCGATGCACCGCTGGTCGGCACGCTGATCCGAACTATCGAGACCCCTTTCTTAAACATGTCCAGCTAGCCGAACCACGTTTAAAATTGGCTGCGAACCGGCGGCGTATCGGCGCCGATCGTGGGGTCAAGGGCGTCGGTCTTATTGGTGCGCGGGGCGCGGAGATAACAGTTGAGCGCCGTAGCGCCCCCCAGCACCATGCCGAGCACGTCGGTCACCAGGCCGCCGTGAATGAGCAGGATCCCGGCGGTGATCAACGCTCCCCGTTCCAGCAGATTGAGATTTCGCCTTAGAAAGCCGACGAGCGCCGTCGAGGCGAACAACACGCCCACCAGCCCGGTCGCGGCGACCGAGAGGATTTCCGGCCAGGACCCCTTCATCAGCATCGCCGGATAGAACACGAAAATGAAGGGAAGTATGAAGCCCGGGAGGGCGATCTTCCAGGCGAGGTAGCCGGTGGCCATGGGGGACGAGCCGGCTATGCCGGCGGCGGCGAAGGCGCCCAGGGAGACGGGGGGAGTGATGAAGGAGTACATGCCGAAGAAGAACACGAACATGTGCGCCGCCATCGGATCGATTCCCATCTTGATCATGGCCGGGGCGACGAGCACCGCGAGGATGACGTAGCAGGCGGTGGTGGTCAGCCCCATCCCGAGGACCAGGGAAACGATCATCGTGAGAACGAGCAGGATCGGCAAACTTCCGCCGGCCAGGCTGGTGAGAACGCTCGACAGCTGCAGGCCGAGGCCGGTGAGGGAAAGGACTCCGATGATGATGCCTGCGGTGGCGCAGGCGGTGACCACCTCCAGCATGGTCATCCCCGCTTGCCGGAAGATGTCGATGAGCTTGGTGAGGGAAATTCGTCCCGTCTTCTGGATGAAGCCGATGGCGAGGGTGAGGAGAATGGCGAAGAACGCCGAGCGGGTCGGCGACCAGTTGAGAAGGGTCATCATTCCCACCAGGGCGAGGAGTGGGGTGATCAGGTAGTGCTTGCCCTGCCGGCGATCCCGGTACTCGCGGATTTCTTCCTCGGGCAATCCCTTCAGACCGCTCCGAGCCGCTTCCAGATGCACGTAGGCGAAGAGAGCGACGTAGAAGAGGACGGCTGGAATGATGGCCGCCTTGATCACGTCGAGGTAGGGGACGCGCAGGAACTCGGCGATGATGAAGGCGGCCGCTCCCATGACCGGCGGCATGATCTGCCCGCCAGTGGACGTGCAGGCTTCCACCGCCGCGGCGACCGTCGGCCGGTACCCCGAACGCTTCATCAGCGGGATGGTGAAGCTGCCGGTTCCCATCACGTTGGCGATGACGCTGCCGCTGAGGGTCCCCATCATGGCGCTCCCCACGACCGCCGACTTCGCCGGCGCCCCCTTGCTGCGGCCAAAGTAGCTCATCACCAGATCGATGAAATACTGGCCGGCGCCGGTGGCATTCAGAAAGGTGGCGAAGATGATGAAGATGACGACGACCGTCGCGGACACGCCGAGCGGCACAGTGAAGATTCCCTCGGTGGTGAGGGACAGGTGGCTGATCAGGCGATCTGCCCCAAATCCGCTGTGCGCCAGGATGCCGGGTAGTTTGTCGCCGAAAAACCCGTAGAGAATGGCAATGCCCGCGATGAGCGGGAGGGGCCAACCCAGGACCCGACGGGTCGCCTCGAGCAGCAGGAGGATGAGGGCGGCGCCAGCGACCAGGTCGGCCGTGCTGGCGATCCCCAGGCGAAAGGCGATATCGGCCGAGTACAGGTACAGGTAGCCGCCGACCGCCAGTGCCACAAGAGCCAGCAGGACGTCGAAAAGTCGCCAAACCCCTTCGACGCCGCTGTGGATCGGCTTGTTGAGGAAGACAAGGACGAGGCCGAAGGTGAGATGGATCACCCTCTGGTCCATGGCGCTGAAAGGCCCCCTGCCGGCGGTATAGAGATGAAAAAGACCGAACAGGACGCAGACCAGCGCCGTGACTTGGGCGGTGGTCGTTTGGAAGATGCGGTTGAACGGCGTCATGGGCGTAAGTCCCCCAACAGAAGCTGGACCCTCGGCCTTCGAATCACGCGAAGGGAAAACCGGGTGAAATCCACGGGAATGTTTGTCAGAAAGATCGGAGGCTCATCTGCAACGAGCAGCCAGACCGGGGTGCTCCGGGCTATGGCGAAATTGACTTCCTCCAACTTGGAAGACGGGAAGATCTCATAGCCGGCTCCTTTTGGCTGGCGCGGCCACTCCCCCGTCGGGTCGTAGTAGTTGAGCGCATCGAAAGAGCCGAAGTAGACCGACTCGAGCAGAAATGAACGATCCTGGACGGCGTAGTACTCCGTCTGCTCGACGTGGTACAGCGAGTGCCTGAAGCCGATAGCGACCTTGCCCCCGACCGAAACGGGAAGAATCGTCGAGTGTTCCCCATCGTCGGCAAAGAAAATCAACTGCGCCCGTGCAACAGGGGAGAGCATGTAAACCGCAATCATGATCGACGTCAGGCACAGTATCACCCAGCCTGAAATTCCTAACTTCTTCATTCGCGAGGACTGCGATTCGACCTCACTGGCAGCCTGAAGAGGCGCCGGTTTCTACCGACGCATCCCCCTTGCCGCCCTGCAGGTTGAACTCGCTCTTGCAGAAGGGGCACTTCAGTTTGTGTTTTCCAGGATCGGCTCTCACCGTGTGGAATAGGTTGGTCTCAAGGTAATATTCCTTTCCGCAGGACGGGCAATCGACGAAATGGACAACAGCCATGACAACGTTCTCCTCCGATTCGTTTAAAGATAGTCGTCCAGTTTGATTCGCCGCATGACCGCTTCCGGAATGGCGATTCTCTGGGCGAAGGCGCCGTCGCACGGGGTCGTCGCATCGATGCCGCCCTTGGTGTTCAGTATGCCGTTGGCGGACGGATCAAGCCTGGTGCCCATCATATTCTGGATGACGACCAGGTCCTTATCCCACTGGGACCGGGTGGCAACGGCCCAAAGGACTTCCTCGTCATCGTAAATGTTGACGTCCTCGTCCACCACGATGACATGCTTGAGTCGGTAGTCCGAACTCAGGGCGGCGGCGATGGCGGTTTTTGGTTCACCGTCATTGGCTTTCTTCAACTGCACATAGGCATGCAGTCGGGCCGTGCCGGACACCGGCATATGGACCCCCCTGATGCCGGGAACCACCTCTTTGATCCGATTGAAGAGATAGGCCTCGATCATCGGCGCATCCAACAGTAGGTGATCGGCATGCCCGGGCATGATGTCCAGGTAATAGGCATCGCTCCTCTGGTTGACGGCGGTGATGTGCGCGACCGGATTCAGGCGCTGTCCGCCGTAATACTGGGTGAATTCTCCGAACGGGGCCTCGATTTCCAGTTCGGAGGTGGACAACTCCGTTTCGATGACGAGATCGGCCTGGGCAGGCACGGGCATATCGATCCCCCACGTTTCGGACGCAGCCATCTCCAGCGGCTGTCCCATGACGCCACCAATGATCTGGGGTTCGTCCACCAGCATCTTGGTCTGCGCCCCCAGGTAGAAAGAGGGATGGTGGCCGACGACGATCAGCATCGGCACCGATTTCCCCATTTTCTTGTACTTCTGGAAGACATAGTTGGTGTGGCGGGCGGCATTGAAGTTGACAACCAGCTTCTTCGGCCCGGCGACCATGATGCGGATGATGGCGCAATTGGTCATCCCGGTCTCAGGGTCCTTCACCCAGGCGCTGCCAGCGGTGATGTAGGGCCCCATGTCCATTTCGTGATGGGTCACGATGGGCAGTTTGTGGAGGTCGATCGCGTCTCCGGTTTCAACGATGTCCTTCACCCGGGCGTCTTTCCGGTCGAGCATGACCGGCGCCACCGGCTTTTCCCGTCGGATGTACTCGAAGGGCAATTGGTGGATGTCGGTATCCAGGGCGTCCGCCAGGCGCGCCCTCGAGCCGAAGAGATTGACCACCACCGGCAGCTTGGAAATCTCCCCGTTGGGTGCCCGGACTTTTTCGAAGATAAGTACCGGATTTTTCTTCTGGGATTCCACATGCTGGAGAATAGCCGGGATCTCGAATTCGTAACTAACCTCTTTGCTGATCCTCAGAACACTGCCGGGAACATCCTTCTCAAGATGTTCAATGAAATCATGCATGTCTTTGTTACGCATCCCCTTCGAGTCCTTTTGATGGTCGTGAGATCAACTATTCTCCACTTGCAGCTGAACCTTGCTGCCGGAACGGCGGCCGAGCCTGCTGAGCAGAAAACCGGTGCCTGCCAGGGCCCCTCCAATGACGTCGGTTGCCAGTCCGGGATTGATCAGCAGCAAGGCGGCCGCCACGAAAAAAGCCCTGGAAACCATGGGAAGCGGTCCCCGGCACCACCCCTGCAGCCCCGTGGCCAGGAAGTAGGTCCCCGCCGCCGCCGTGAAGGTCGCAGGAACGACGTCCTGCCAGGTGCCCTCGAGAATCAGTTCCGGTCCGTAAACGATCATGAACGGCACGATGAGGGCGGTCAGCCCGAGGCGGAACGCCGTGAAACCGGTCTTGTTGCAGTCGGCATCGGCGATACCGGCCGCGGCGAACGCGGCAAGGGCGACCGGAGGGGTGATCATCGAGACCACCGCGTAGTAGAAGACGAAGAAATGGGCCGCCATCGGCGAGATCCCTATCTTGATCAGCGCCGGCGCCACCAGGGATGCGACGATCAGATAGGCCGCCGTGGTGGGCACCCCCATTCCCAGTATCAGGCAGACCAAGGCGGTCAGCAGTAGCAGCACCAGCATGCTGCCGCCGGCAATGGCCACCAGCGTCGTCGCCAGTTTCAGCCCCATGCCGGTGAGGGTGATGACCCCGATGATGATCCCGGCGGTGGCACAGGCGGCGGCAACCTCGATGACCCCTTTTCCCCCTTTGGACAGGCATTCAAGAAACGCCTTGAAGCTTTTGATTTCGCCGTCCGGATGGAAAATGCCGATGATTGCGGTCAGCACGATCGCCCAAAAGCAGGCAAGCATCGGGGAGGTATTCTCGACGCCGATGAGATAGACGACCACCGCTATGGGGCTGAGAAAGATCCAGCCGCGCTTCAGAACGCGTCCCGCCGGCGGCAGTTGGTCCTTCGGAAGCCCCCGAAGCCCCTGCTTGGCGGCCTGCATGTCGACCATCAGGAAGACACTGAGGTAGTAGAGGGCGGCGGGCACTATTGCCGCCTGCATGACCTGGGTGAAGGAAACCCCGAGGAACTCGACGATCAGGAAAGCCGCCGCGCCGAGCATTGGCGGGGTGAGCTGGCCACCAGTCGATGCCACGGCTTCCACCGCCGCGGCGAAATGTCCGGGGTACCCGGCCTTGCGCATCATTGGAATGGTGAGGTTGCCGGTACCGACCACGTTGGCCACGGCGCTGCCCGAAATCGAACCAAAGAGAGAACTGGAAACCACCGCCACCTTGGCAGAGCCGCCGCGAAAGCGGCCAAAGAGGGCAAACGAAATATCCATGAAAAAATTGCCGGCGCCGCTCTTGGCAATGAAGGCGCTGAACAGGACGAAGATGGCAACCAGTCCCGCCGAGACGCCGAGGGCGGAACCGAATATCCCCTCCATGGTGAAGAACATGTGGTAAGCCACCCGCTCCGGGGTGAAACCCACATGGGCCACAAGGTCGGGCATATAGGGACCAAGAAAGACGTAGGCGAGAAAAACGCTGGCGATCATGGGCATGATCCACCCCATTACGCGGCGGGTCGCCTCCAGTACCAGCAATACGCCGACGATGCCGACGGCGATGTCTATGGGTTGCAGGTCAAGGGCCATCAGGGTGAACTGATTGGCCTGGAAAAAGATGTAGGCGCAGACCCCGGCACCTGCGAGGGCGAACATCAGGTCCAGAATTCGCGTAAGGACGTGCCCTTTCTTGCTGCAAGGATACAGCAGAAAAACCATAACCAGCACCAGCCCAAGATGAATACTGCGCTGTTTCAGGGCGCCAAATGCGCCGAAATAGCTGGTGTAGAGATGGAACAGCGAGAGCGTGATCGCCAGCACGGAAACGATGATGGCCAGCTTGCTCTTCGCCATTCGGCTGGTGACGTCAAGTTGTCCTGCGGAAGCGAATGCCATTTCCGTTTCTCCTCGCGGGAGGAAAGAAGGGCGAGAGCCGCTCGATGTCTCTCTCGCCCTTCCTGGCTAGCAATCAGGGCGCAGGTCGGCGCCCGGAGACGGCTTGCCGGAAATCATCGGACGCCTTTTTCTTTCAGGTATCTTTCGGCGCCAGGATGGAAGGGAATGGTTACTCCCCTGGTGGCGTTCTGCAGGTTCCATTCCTTCCCGGCAGGATGGGTTTCCCCGACTTCGTCGACGTGCTCGAACAGGGCCTTCGTCACCTGGTAGACCAGTTCCGGATCGGTGTCCTTATGGGTGATCAGAATGACGTTTGCGCCTTGCGTGACGTAATCCTCATCGATGCCCTTGTAGGTCCCCCCGGGAACCTTCGTCTTATACCAATACGGCTTGCCGGCGAGGGCCTTGCCCAGGTCCAGCGGGATGAACTTGATGGGCGTCCTGCTGGCGAGTTCGATGATCAGACCGGTCGGATCGGCGATATAGATGAATCCGGCGTCAATGGTCCCGTCCTGGAGCGCCTCGGCCACTTCTTTCGGCGTCAGCCACTGGGCCTTGAAGTCTTGGTCAGGCCTCAGGCCCATGCTCTCCATCAGGTCCGCGGTGGTAATCGCCTGGGCGGACCCGGGATAGCCCATCCCGACTTTCTTCCCTTTGAGATCGGCCACCGAATTGATTCCCGAATCCGTGCGCACGATCAGTTTCATGGGATTGTCATGCCCACCCATGATCGCCCGGATTTCGGGATACTTCTTTCTGTACTCCCGGGCCCCCTTGTCGGCGAAAAAGGCGTTGTCCGACATGGTCATGCCGAAAACCACCTCCTTCTTGGCGACGCGGATGATGTTCTCGGCGCCCCCTCCCGGCTGAGCGGTCGCATCCACCCCGGGGACGTGTTTCTTGATGACATTGGCCTGGCCAGCGGCGACCAGGTACCACGAACCCCCGGATGACCCGCCGATGATGGATACATAATTGGTTTTTCCGGGATCCGCGGCATGCGCCACGCTCAACGGAAGGGCAAATATTGCAAATAACGTGGAAATCTTCCACAGGACTCTCTTCATGGTTTCCTCCCTCTTCTTCGTGTCACACTCGTTGGCCTCGAAAGACGAAACTTCTTTTAGTATTCTACGTCTTTCTGCTCTCTAAACATTGGCTACCAAGAGATTGATGCCGCTTGTCAGGATGATCAGTAATGTAACGAACCTTACTTTCTCAATATCGAGCCTTTCTTGTAACCGAATTCCGATGTAGAAGCTGCAAATAACCGGCAGCGATAACAGAACACCCATCCAGGCGATCTCGCTGGAGTAGATGCCGGAGACAAAGTATCCGGAAACCTGGTTCATTGAAAAAAGCAGGAAAACCAAGCTCAAGGCGTAGAAGTAGGCTTCCCGGGAAAAGTCTTTGAAACCGGAAAGATAGGCGACGACAAGGGGGCCGCAAACCCCTGTGGTGCCTTGGAAGAACCCGGCCAAACCGCCCATCACAGGAGCAAATACTTTTAGCCGATGGGAAGGGATCCTGATCTGGTTTCCCGAGAAATTCAAAATCACATAGCCTATCGCCATGACTGCGAGAGTGATGGCAAGAATTTTCGGATCACTGTATCGTAATGCGAAAACGCCCAATACGGTTGTTGCCAACCCCGAAATCAACATAGGCCAAATCAATAATACTTCCCGCCAAACCCGCCGGTACTTTCCGATAACGAGTATGTTGGTGGTAACCGTGGAAATCGCGACGACCGGCACAGCCACTTGAATTCCGTAGATATATGCCAAACTTGGAGTAATGATCATGGGTAGGCCAATACCAGTTACCCCCTTGGAAAAACCTCCAAGAAACAGCGCTGTAATGGCAATCATCAGCTGTAGGTAATTCAAGTCAGCAAACATTGATCGACTCAAAGTTAAGGGGGGCAACGAACTTTTCTCTTCGATACGCCAGCCACCCGGAGGCGTATCCAATAGAGCACTTATTGCCTGAGTGGCAGTTCATTGCCCCCCCATCGTCCAGACTGGCGACTCAGGACGCCTTGGTGGACGGGTCGCTCAGCTGCGTTCAGTCAAGCTTGTTCTTTTCCTTCAGATATTTCTTCGCGCCGGGATGGAACGGGATGGCGATGCCGTCGGTGGCCGTCTTCAAATTCCATTCGGCGCCGGCGGCGTGGATGCCGGCCAGTTCTTCGGTATGTTCGAGGATGGCCTTGGCCAACTGGTAGACGACTTCGTCCGGCACGTCGCTATGGGTAATCAAGATGGAGGGCGCCGCGAGGGTCGTCATAGGCTCGTCCAGTCCCGGATACGTCTTGGCCGGGATGACCGCCTTCGAGTAGTAGGGGTAGTTTTTCTTGATGAAGGCGAATTTGCTCTCCTCCACCGGCAGGAAATTGATCTTCGTGGTGGTGGCAAGGTCGAGCATCGAGGAGGTCGGAATGCCGGCAAAGACGGCCGACGCATCGATATTCCCGTCTTTCAATCCCTCGACCATCTCGGCATAGGTGAGGTAGGCGTCCTGGTAATCGCCGGCCTTCAAGTCGTAGGCCTCCAGTGCGGCCATGGTGAGAAACTTCGACGGGCTGCCCGGGGCGCTCAGGGCGACCTTTTTCCCCTTGAGGTCGGCGAAGCTCTTGATTTTGGAGGATTGCAGGGAGGCGGCCTGGAGAAGGGAGGCATGGCCGGCCGTCACCGCGCGCAGATTGTCATACTTCGCCTTGCCGCTGAATTCCCGCCCACCAGTGGTCGCGAAGTAGGCCGAATCGGGCATGACGATGGCGAAGTCCACCTTCTTGTTGGCGACCAGGTGGATGTTCTCGATGCTCGCCGCGGTCGACTGCACGACCAGCTTGTAGCCGGGCATGTACTTGGAAACCAGGGCCGCCATGCCGCCCCCGATGGCGAAGTAGGTGCCGCCGCTGCCGCCGGTCGCGATCGAGAGGATTTTCTGGTCGGCCGCTTGCGAAGGCGGCGCGGCGACCAGCAGAGCCAACCCGAAGCCCGCCATCGACACGCATATGTTTCTTAGAGTTCGCTTCACTCCCGTCTTCAACATCTGACTTCTCCTTCAGATATGGTGAAATCGCCTCGGGGCGATTCCGCACCGAGGTGAAATGCGCAGCGGCTACAATGGGAAATGCCGCAGCCTTATTGTTCTCACAACGCTTTGCTCGACAGTTATTCGTCGCGCCTTCACGAATATTTTTATTAGTGTGCGATGCCCCGCTGTTTGAGCCACATGGGCATCAATTCTTCATCCACGGTCGTCGAAATCTCTGGCGCAAGGCGATGCATCAGCTCCGCCAACGGTTCGCTGACGTTGAAGCCGCCAACCGCGCCGTCGAACACCAGGATGTTGTCGGTCTTGGCGAAGTTGCGGCAGAAGTTCACAGCCTTCGGCAGGCTGTCGATTTCGACGGCGTAGTTCATGAACTCGCCGTTTTGTTCGTCTTCGGCCAAGAGCTTCGCTTGCGCGCCTACAGCCAGAACCGGCATCTGCTTGGGAAAGAACGTTCCCGGATAGCCCTTCGAGCAGTAATTCAGCACTACCGCCTTGATGGCCGGGTTCGGAGGGGTGAGTACGTCGGAAACCAACGGCTTTACGTCGGGATACAACATATCGGTGTAGCGCGTGAACGGGGTCACCTTCCTGAGGTCGAACTCGTCGACATTGGCGTTCAGGAAGTTTCCAAAAAGGATGCCGCCCGCGGTCGTGTACGGAATCGGGCCTGGGTAATCGAGGATGATGATCGCCTGGTCGATGGCCCCCAGAAGGGTGAGCAGCTTGCCGTACCAACGCAGGTTCAGCTTGCAGAACTCCTTGTCCTGGGCCACGAGGTCGGCATTGGCGTCGACCCCCATGATGCCTTCCGGGCCGACCTGCAACATACAGCCGAAGAGATAGCGTTTTTGCACATACTCCGATTCCCAGATGAGCCGCGGCAACAGGTTGGCCATGCGGGGACCGGTGCTCTGATGATAGGAGGAGCGGGTCTCGATGGTCGCGTAGGACATGGCGAACGGCTTGAACAGACGCCCGAGCTGGCGGTGGTAGTGCAGTTCCCTGATGTCGTTATTGTGTGCGTGGACGACCCACCGGGCGTCGTAGGCCTTGGCGATGCCATAGAGCCTGCCGATCTCGGTTTCGATGGCAACGCCGCGATCGACGGGCGCGATGCCCTCGGCCTTACCGTGGAAATACTCGTTCAACCCAAATTTCTCGATGTATTCCTCGGTCTCGCGAAAACGCAATCCGACTCCGGCCCGCAGCCGAATGTTCTTGGCCCCGGTGCGGCGCTCGATCTCGTCGCGGAGGGTGCGAATCATCTCCGCATAGGCATGGCCGCCGTAGATCGAGTATCCATGGTGGGAGGTCAGGATGTTGATCGAATCGTTCGGCCGCACGCGATCGAGATTGACCCGGGCCAGCGTCTCGACGGTCTTGGCGCGAATGATCTCGCGCATCGCGTCGGGTGATGCGGCGGTGATCGGCGACTCGGGGATCGGGAACAGGTCCTTGACGTGAACCGACGTCAAACCGGGCAACTCCACCGCTCGCATCTTCAAGTCGGTGGGCGCTACGTTATAGTACGAAACTCGGGGATCGACGGGTCGCAAAGTGGACGCGGGCATCATTCGGCCTCGCTCGGATAAAATTTAAGCGCTAGCTGGTAATCTTCCTCGACGAAATACTCAGGATATTTCTTGCGTACTTCCGGTGGAATGTCCCAGATTGTGATGTAACTGCCGTACCACTGCCACCCCGGTGCCTTGCCGACGTCGATACCGGCGGCTTTCAGCAGCCTCAGCACCGCGGTGATGCACAGCACGCCACAGCCTGTGCGGATACCCGTGGCGAGAGCGAGACTCTCGGGGGTGTCGTGTCCGAGAAGGATGGCGGCGGCCACTTCCCGCGCTTGGGTCTGCCTGCAGAAACAGATCACCTGTTCTTCATGCATGTGTGCGACGTGACAGATCCGCTTGACTTCGGCTGCATCGGCCTTGGTCCAGTCGAGGCCGAACTGCAGGGAATCGTTCCGGGGCTGCATGCTGATGGCATGTTGCGGGCAACGCGTGAAGCAGATGGTGCAGTCCAGGCATTTGCTGGCGTCCACGTGGATGACGTGCTTCTTGCCGATCACTTCCCGCCAAATGGCTTCGGTCGGGCACTCCCTGATGCAAACCGGACATGCCGTGCAAAGCGCGTCCTCGATTACGGCCACACGCCTAACCGATGACATCGTCATACCCCCCTGGAACAACGGCCGGGTCATTCGTGCCGGCGGGCCACGTCTGGCCCGTCGTCTCGCCGCGATACTTGAGCAGCATGCGGTATCCGGCGGCCATGTGGGCGAGATAGGCCCGCTTGGCGGCAGCGGCGTCGCGCCGCTCCAGGCACCGGATGATGACGGCATGCTCGCGCATGGCCGATTGGGTGCGCTGAGGGAACATCACGAAAATCGCATGTGTCCGGGGATAGATCGACCCGACGTGTTCGATCTCCCGGACCAGGACAGGGTTGTCGCTCGCCTCGAACAGCACGGCATGGAACTGGCGGTTCAGCTGCGAGAAGGCCTGCATGGCGCCCTCCTGCATGGCGACCGCCATTTCCGAATGCAGTCGCTTGAGTTCCGCCAACGCACTGGCCGAAATCCGCGTGGCTGCGCGCTTGGCCGCCTCGCTCTCGAGCAGTTGGCGCACCTCGAACATCTGCACGTAATGTCCGAAATCGGGGCGCGTCACCCGGAAGCCGACATGCGGCGTGTATTCCAGCAGGCCCTCCGCCTCCAACCGCTGCATGGCCTCGCGGACCGGGATGTCGCTGGTGCTGAGCTCTCTGGCGATCTGCGAGATGCCAATCTTTTCGCCAGGCAGGTAACGCCCATCGGCGATGGCGTTCTTTATCATTCCATAGGCGATACGTGATTTGGTGTCGAAGCGGATGATCTGCTCCACAATCCCACCTCTCTTTCCGGGCGACCCAGATCATATATGATATAGGTTCCCCGTCAACATTATATATGATATTTCATGTGTGATCTGGGGCATACTCCCCGAACCGTAACGCCCCCCTCCCGACCGCCGCCCTTTTGCGGCAACCGGAGGTGCAACGATGGAGATGGCATGGTTAAGGCGGCTAATTTTGACAACATCCGGCGGGTCATCGCCCGTGAGGGCGTCGACCGGCGGGTTTTTTCCGGCGAGAACAGCACGATGGTGATGAACGAGATCCAGACGTCGGCGAGCCCGGCCATCCACAGCCACCCCCACGAGCAGATCACCTATATTCTCGAAGGCGAGTGCGAATTCATTTTGGGTGAGGAGACGATTCGGATGGGGAAGGGCGATGTCGTTCTCGTCCCTCCCAACGTCAAGCACGGCTTGCGTCCCCTCGGAGACACGCCGATCCTCAACCTCGACGTCTTCAGTCCAGTTCGCGAAGACTATCTGGTGTAGCCGCCGATGACCTTGAAGAAGGCTCTAACAGCTTCCTCCGGCGCGCCGCTGATGGGAGCGTTTGTCGGCCTTGCGTCGCCGCCGATGGTCGAGATGGCCGCACGGGCGGGTTTCGACTTCATCATTCTCGATGAGGAGCATGGGGCCTTCTCCCGACCGGGAATGGAGGAGTGTGTCCGTGCCGCTCGATCGTTGGGCACTCCGGCAATCGTGCGCACCGCCGATGCCGATCCGACACGAATTCAGGCCGCCCTCGACTCGGGCGCAACCGGAGTTCAGATTCCCTCCGTCGTGACCGCGGACGAGGCGGGTGCGATCGTCCTCGCCAGTCATTTTCCGCCCAGCGGACGCCGAGGCTTCGGTTCAACCACAATGGCCGCCGGCTACGGCTTTCGTCAGCGATCCGACGTGGTCGGTGAGGCGCACGCCGAGACCGTCGTCGCCGTCCAGGTGGAAAGTCGTCGAGGGGTCGAGGAGCTTGTCCGCATTCTGGCCGTCGACGGAGTGGATGCCGTCTTTCTGGGGACGAACGATCTGTCGCTGGACTACGGCTTCCCTTCGCCAGCCGATCAACGAATGGTCAGCTTGCTTGAAGACCTCATCCCCATGATCGCCGCGTCCGGCAAGGCATGCGGCGTCCATGTCACGGATTTGGCGCAAGTGGAGCCCTTGCGCCGCCTCGGGGTTCGCTATTTCACTGTCGCCGTCATGGCGCTAATCGCCCAGTCCTTGCGGGCGACGGTCGCGGATTTTCGTTCGCGCCTCGAGCATTGATGGAGAGCATGCGATGACGGTGCATCTGTTCAACAAGCGGGAACTCAGCATCACTGGTTTGAGGTTGGAGGACGTCGACCTCGATCGGGTGTCGGCGGCGGTCGCCGATGTCCTTGCGCTGTCGCCCAGGGATGTGCTGGTCGTCGACGCGCATCCGGATCATCTCACCCTCGATATCCTGAGCGACCCGGACGACATCAGCCGACTGGCGGGGAAGAGGCGGGCTCTGCTCGAATCTCTGTCGCGCATTCCCGGCCTGTCAGTGGGCGCCGAAGCCGAAATCCATTCCGAAGGAATATTGGGGGTGATCAATCTGTCAGCCGGGCGATCGGCCACCCTTCCGGCGGAGGTATCCGATTTCGGTGCCCAGCTCCGCAAGACCATGGCAAGGAAAGTCCTGGTCCTTCCCACTGGTCGCGAAATCATGGCCGGAAACGTGACGGACACGAACACGCCGTTTCTCGTGGATTTGTTCGCCGCCAATGGCTACCAGGCGAAAGCCGGATCGGTTGTCGATGACGATATCGACATTGCCATCGCTGCGCTGAGCGATGCCATCGGCAGAGGCTTCGGCATCGTCGTGTCCACGGGTGGCACCGGCGCCGAACTCAAAGACTGCATGGTCGAAGCGATCACCGCCCTGTCCCCCGCCGCGGCGACGCCCTATGTCGTGCGCTATCAAAAGGGCCACGGACGCCATCACAAGGATGGGGTCCGAATCGCCGTGGGGGAAGTGGAACAGACAATTCTGGTGGCCTTGACCGGGCCTCATGCCGAAGTCAGGGACGCCGCCCCAGTGCTGATTGACGGTTTGCGCCGCGGCATTGAGCTGAACTCCCTCGCGGAGAACATCGCCGCAGTCTTGTCCGCACGGCTCCATGGGCTGGGTGCGCAAAGCGTCGGATGAATATCTATACGGAAGGGACTTTCATGCATCCGTTTACGAACCGCTCGCTGGCCTTGTCGGCCGGAACCATGGCCTTCCTTCTTTCCGCACCCGCTTGGGCACATACTCTCGGTGCGGGAGGGGCCGGCCTTGCCGCTGGCTTTGGCCATCCGTTGGGCGGTCTTGACCACCTGCTGGCCATGGTCGCCGTTGGGCTCTGGGCGGTTCAGGTTGGTGGCCGCGCCCTATGGATGGTCCCGCTGACCTTCATGGCGACGATGGTGGTGGGCGGCCTTCTCGGTCTAGAGGGGGTCGCGCTGCCGGGCGTGGAACTCGGCATCGTGGCATCTCTTATCGTGCTCGGCTCTCTGGTGGCCTTTGCGGTGAAGCCCGGCATCTGGTTCGGCATCGCCACCGTCGGTCTGTTCGCGGTCTTCCACGGGCATGCGCACGGAGCCGAAATGCCGGAAGCCGCCTCGCCGCTCCTTTACGCGCTCGGGTTCGTCGGCGCCACCGGATTGCTCCATGCTTCCGGTATCGCGCTTGCGTGGCTGTCGTCTCGCCCACGGGTCTGGGCGATGGCATCGGCCTGGGGCGTCCGTTCGGCGGGGGGCGCAGTCGCGGTCAGCGGTGTCCTCTTTCTGGCCAACTGACCCGACCAGTTTTTCGGGGGCGGCGGGAGCGACGGGCATGCCGCGCTCGCCGCCCCCGGTGGATGGCGCCAGGCACAAGCGGGTCTGGCGGGGCGGCAGCAGAGGTAAGCCCACGAGACCCCACCGCCTGGTTGCCGGGGAGCGCGTAGCCGATGTTTCCGGTACGATCTGTCACCCATGCCTCGGGCTCCCATATTTTCCCCATGACCTTCTTCACCGACTGCACCGTCACCTGCCCGCGATGCGGACACGCCCAGGTCGAGGCCATGCCGGGGCGGCTGTGGGCGCTGGAGTGTGCGGCCTGCGGCCATGCCATGCATCCGCCGCAAGGTGGATGCTGCGTGTTCTGCGCCTATGGCGACGTGCCCTGCCCGGATGCCCAGCGCGAGGCGAGCTGTTCCTGCGGTACCGAGGGCGGTTGAGATTTCAGTGATACGCGACCACCCGGTCGCGGTGTCCATTAGGGCCTGAGGCGCGCGCATCCCTGCCCCTCGCCGCTATCGCTTGCCTGTCGGGCGCCACTCCCCATAGGGTATCGGGGCGCATATGCACGGAAAGAAGGAAGTCGAATGGTCGAGGCGGTCTATCTGCAACCGGGGCGGTTCATCGAGAGCGAGGACGAGACGATCGTCGCCTTCGCGCGCCAGACGCTGGCGGGGGCGGAGGCTGCCGGCGACGTCGACCGCGCGGTGCGCCTGTACATGGCGGTGCGCGACGGCATCCTGTACGACCCGTACGTGCCTTTCGCCCGGCCCGAGAGCTATTCGGCGCGGCACTGCCTGGCCACCGGCCGCGGCTTCTGCGTGCCCAAGGCGGCGCTGCTGGCGGCGCTGGCGCGATCCAGCGGCATCCCGGCGCGCCTCGGCTTTGCCGACGTGCGCAACCACCTGGTCACGCCGCGTCTGCTCGAGGTCAACGGCAGCGACATCCTGCGCTGGCACGCCTACACCGACCTCTTCCTCGACGGCAAGTGGGTCAAGGCGACGCCGGCCTTCAATCTCGGCCTGTGCGAGCGCTTCGGCGTCAAGCCGCTGGAGTTCGACGGCCGCGAGGACTCGATCTTCCATCCCTACGACGTGTCCGGCCGCCGGCACATGGAGTATGTGCTCGACCGCGGGACCTATGCCGACGTGCCCTACGAGGAAATCCTGGAGACGGCCCGCCGCCACAGCCCGCTCCTGCTCCGGGACGACGCCTTCGCCGGGGCGCGCGGCTTCGCCGCCGAGGCCACGCCCGAGCAGTAGTGGCCAAACTTTATTCGCCGAAGGCGAACACCGTCATCGCCAGGTTGCCGTAGGTGTAGCTGGCGTGCAGGCGGCGGCCCACGGCGCCCGGGCCGGCCGCCCCCATGGCGACGAGCAGCGGCAGGAAGTGGTCGTCGGAGGGTTGCGCGAGGTCGGCGTGCGGGGCCTGCCGGCGGAAGTCCGCGAGGTCGTCGGCGCGCCCGGCCGCCACCATCTCCGCCACCCAGCCGTCGAAGGCCAGCGCCCACTCCTCGGCCGGCGCCGCGCCCGACCAGTCGAGCCGGCCGAGATTGTGCACCACGCCGCCCGTGCCGATCACCAGCACGTCCTCCTCGCGCAAGGGGGCCAAAGCGCGCCCCAGCGCCAGATGCGCCTGCGGCCCGCGGCCGGGCGAGATCGACAACTGGGCCACCGGCACGTCGGCCTCGGGCCACATCAGGATGAGCGGCACCCAGGCGCCGTGGTCCAGCCCGCGCGCCGGATCGCGGGCGCAGGCGATTCCCGCCCCCTCGAGCAAGCCTGCGGCCCTTTCCGCCATCTCCGGCGCGCCGGGGGCCGGATAGAGCAGATTATAAAGGGGCTGCGGAAAGCCGTGATAGTCGTGGATGGTCTCGGGGCGCGCCGACGTGCCCACGGTGGGCCGGTCGGTCTCCCAATGGGCGGAGACGGCGAGCACCGCCTTCGGCCGCGGCAGCTTGCGCCCGAAGGCGCGCAGGAAGTCGTGCGCCGGACCGGCCTCGAGTGCCAGGTCGGGGGCGCCGTGCGAGACGAACAGGGTCGGTGGCATGGCCGGGTCTTTTCGATGAAGGGCTTTCCCTGAAATGGCGTCGGCGGATGCCTTCGGCAATGCTCGCCGGTTGCGGCAGCGCAAAGAACCTCGGCTTGCCGACCGCTAGGCTGGCGCCTTTCGAACGTTCAGCAGACGACAGGACCGCCGATGACCCTTCCCGCCTTTTTCGCCGACGCCCCGCGCGTCGTCATGTACGACCCGCTGGCCGAGTTCCTGGGCGCCGCCGAGGGTGGGCTGATCGAATACGGCTATGCCGACGCGGTCAAGCTGGCCGGCCATTCCTGCCCCACCGTGGCCGGCGCCTATCTCGTGACCCTGCGCGCCCTGTGCCGGCTCTACGGCGATCGGCCGCCGGAACGCGGCGCGGTCAGGGTGTCGTTCCGCGACGGCCAGACCGATGGCGTCACCGGCGTCATGGCCGGGGTCGCCCGCCTGCTCACCGGCGCCACGCAGGAGGACGGCTTCAAGGGCATCGCCGGCCGCTTCGACCGCCGCCGCCTGCTCGTCTTCGACGCCGACTGCGACGGCGAGATGGCGTTCGAGCGCACCGACAACGGCGCCCGCGTCGAGGCCGCCTTCCACGGCGAGATCGTGCCCGCCGACGCCCGCATGCGCGAGCTGATGCAGGCGGTGCTGGTCGGCATGGCGGGCGAGGCGGAACGCCTCGAATTCGGCCGGCTGTGGCAGGACCGGGTGCGGCGCATCGTCGTCGACCACGCCGACGACCCGCGCCTCGTCACTCTCCGCTGACCGCCCGCGACAGACGCCGCGACCGGCCGGCGCGGACGGCGTCGCCGGCGAACAGGGCGACGCCCGTCCAGATGCAGGCGAAGGTCACCAGATGGGCCGCCGTCAGCGGCTCGCCGTAGAGCTGCACGGCGAGTATGAAATGCAGGCTGGGCGCCAGGTACTGGAGCACGCCCAGGGTGGCGTAGCGCAGCCGCCGCGCCGCCGCGTTGAACATGATCATCGGGGCCATGGTGACCGCCCCGCCGAGGATCAGCAGCGCGTCGGTGCCCCAGTCCAGGCCGAACGACCCGGTGCCCGTGGCCTGCAGCCACAGCACGTAGGCCAGCGCCACCGGCATCATGATCCCCGTCTCCACGAGAAGCCCGACCAGCGGCTCGACCGGGCTGATCTTGCGCAGCAGACCGTACAGGCCGAAGGTGACGGCCAGCGTCAGCGCGATCCACGGCGGGACCCCGGTGGCCGCGGTCAGGTTGAGCACGCCGGCCGCGGCCAGCAGCACCGCCAGCGTCTGCCAGCGGCGCAGGCGCTCGCCCAGGAACAGAACGCCGAGCACCACATTGACCAGCGGGTTGATGAAATAGCCGAGGCTGGTCTCGAGCACGCGGTCGGCGTTGACCGCCCAGATGAACAGCAGCCAGTTGACGCCGATCAGCGCCGTGGTGGCGGCCAGCAGCGCCATCTGCCGCGGCGTGCGCAGGATGGCACGCACCTGCCGCCATGCGCGGGTGAGCGTGACCATGCCCGCCAGGAACAGCGCCGACCAGATGACCCGCTGGAACAGAATCTCCAGCGCCGGAACGTGGCCGAGCGCCTTCCAGAAGACGGGGAAGAATCCCCACATCAGGTAGGCGCCGAGCGCGTAGGCGGTGCCCGCGACGTTGTGGTTGGCGCTGCCCTTGGTCATGCCGCCCCGCAAACCGACGGCCCCGGCCGCCCCTTCTCAAGGAGTAGCGGATGCCGGCGTCGGGTTGAACAGGCATTCGGGCATGCCAGACCCGCGCCGCGGGCCCGGCCGGAATGGGGGGGGGAAGCTAGACGGTTTCCGCCTCGGCGCCCTCCCGGGCCGCGGTTTCCTCGGAGACGAGAAGGGTCATGCCGTTCTTGATGGGAATGATGACCGCTTCGCCCGGGGAAATGACGAACTCCATGAACGGATCGTCGAGATCCTCGTCCTGGAGCTTGGCGGTGACGCGTTTGGTGGTCAGGGGGTTGCGATTGGTGATCTGGATCTCGGTAGGCATTCGCTCGCTCTTCGTTGTTCTTCGTTCAGGTCGGCGCCATCTTGCCTCAGGGCGGCCGGGCCCGATCCTGGGCATTGGGGTACGTACCCCAATGGCTGAGCGAAACGGTCACCTATTGATCAGCCAGAGCACGAGACTGAGCAGCATGCTCATCACGATGGAGGTGGCCATCGGCAGATAGAGCCTGAACCCGCCCCGTTCGATGACGATGTCTCCGGGCAGCCGGCCCAGCCCCACCTTCTGGAGCAATGGCCACAGCAGGCCGGCGGCCACCAGCAGGATGCCGAAGGCGATCAGAAACCGGGACATCCCCTCAGCGGGTCTCGCCGTCCGCCGCCTCGCCGAACCCCGCGGCCACGGCGTCGTCGACGGTCTCCAGCCACACGAACTCCACCCGCTTGCGCGCGTCTTCCGGGATTTCTTCGTAGTCCCGCCGGTTACGCGCGGGCAGCATTATCCGCTTGATACCGGCGCGAACGGCGGCCACCACCTTCTCCTTGATGCCGCCGACCGGCAACACCAGGCCGCGCAGGCTGATCTCGCCGGTCATCGCCACGTCGCTGCGCAGGCAGCGGTTCGACAGCAGCGAGTGCAGCGCCATGAACATCGCCACCCCGGCGCTCGGCCCGTCCTTGGGGATGGCCCCGGCCGGCACGTGGATGTGGATGTCGCTCTTCTCGAACTGGTCGGGGTCCACCCCCAGGTCGCGCGCCCGCGCCTTGATCAGGCTGAGCGCCGCCTGCGCGCTCTCCTTCATCACGTCGCCCAGTTGCCCGGTGAGGATCAGGCGGTTGGTGCCGGGCGTCCGCGCCGCCTCGATGAACAGGATGTCGCCACCGGTCGGTGTCCAGGCGAGGCCGGTGGCCACGCCGGGCACGCTCGTCCGCATCGCCGTCTCGCGCTCGAAGCGGCGCGGGCCGAGGACGGCCGGAAGCTCCTCGGGGCCGATATCCATGCGTTCGCAACTGCCCTCGGCGATGCGCATGGCGACGTGCCGGAACACCGAGCCGATCTGGCGCTCGAGGTTCCGCACCCCGGCTTCGCGGGTGTAGTCCTGGATGATGGCACGCATGGCGGCCTCGGACAGGTCGACCTGCTCGGGCTTGAGGCCGTTGGCCTCGAGCTGGCGGCCGACCAGGTAGCGCTTGGCGATCTCGAGCTTCTCGTCCTCGGTGTAGCCCGACAGCTCGATCACCTCCATGCGGTCGCGCAAGGGCCCGGGAATGGTGTCGATGACGTTGGCGGTGCCGATGAACATGACCTTGCTGAGGTCGAAGGGAACGCCGAGGTAGTTGTCGCGGAAGGTCGCGTTCTGTTCGGGATCCAGCACCTCCAGCAGCGCCGAAGACGGATCGCCGTGGAAGCCGCCCATCCCCAATTTGTCCATCTCGTCCAGCATGAGCACGCAGTTGCGGGTGCCGGCCTTGCGGATCGCCTGGACGATGTTGCCGGGCAGGGCGCCGACATAGGTGCGGCGGTGGCCGCAAATCTCGGCCTCGTCGTGGGTGCCGCCCAGACTGACGCGGGCGAACGTGCGTCCGGTGGCGCGCGCGATGCTCTGGCCGAGCGAGGTCTTGCCGACGCCGGGCGGGCCGACGAAGCACAGAATCGGGCTCTTGCCCTCGGGATTTAGCTTGCGCACGGCAAGGAATTCCAGGATTCGGCGCTTGATCTTGTCCAGCCCGTAATGATCCTCGTCGAGGATGCGCCGCGCCTCGGGGATGTCGATGCGGGTCTCGCTCATCACCGACCACGGCAGTTCGATCAGCCAGTCGAGATAGGTGCGCACCATCGAGTATTCGCCGGCCGCTTCCGGCATGCGTTCGAGGCGGCGCAGTTCCTTGCGCGCGTGCTGTTCCACCTCCTCGGGCATCTTCGCCTCGGCGATGGCTTTCGACAGCTCCTCGACCTCCGCCGCCTTCTCGTCGGTTTCGCCCAACTCCTTCTGGATGGCGCGCATCTGCTCGCGCAGCATGAATTCGCGCTGGCGCTCGTCGATCGACTCCTTGGCCTGTTCGCCGATGTGGTGCGACAGCTTCAAGACCTCGACGCGGTGCGACAGCAGGCTCATCACACGGTCGAGCCGCGCGGAGACGTCGATGGTCTCCAGCACCTCCTGCTTCTCGGACGCGCTCAGGTCCATGTAGCTGGCCACGATGTCGGCCAGCACCGCCGGCGAGGTGATGCCGCGCAGCGCGGCGACGAACTCGTCGGGCACCTGCGGCAAGAGTTGCAGCGCCTCCAGCGCCATCTCGCGCAGCCGGTGGGTGCGCGCCTCGATCTCCTTGCCGACCGCCTCGACCTCGGGAATGCGCTCCACCCGCGCGGCCAGGAACGGATAGCCGTCCAGGAACTCCAGCACGCGGAATCGTTGCTGGCCCTGGCAGACGACGTGGTGCGAGCCGTCGGGGGCGGTGATGTAGCGCATCACGCCGGCCACCGTGCCCACCCGGTGCAGATCGACCGGCGCCGGCTCGTCCACCCCCGCCTCGCGCTGCAGCAGCACGCCGAGCGGACGTTCCGCACGCGCCGCCTCCTGCGCGGCGGCGATCGAGCGCCGCCGGCCGACGGTGATCGGCGTCATCACTCCGGGGAACAGCACCATGTTGCGCACCGGAATGAGGATCAGGGCGTCGGCCGGGAGTTCCGGCCAGTTGCGTTCCTCCGCGTCCTTTGCGGGCGTTCCGGGGGCGGCGGCGGCCTCTGCGGCGTCCAGCCGGTTTTCCTCTGCAGGACTCATGGCTTCTCTCTCAAAGCTTGCGCAGGCTGAGCAGCAGGCATCCGTCGACGAGTTCCCGACGCCCTACCTCCAGGCGCCCGGGCGGCAGCTCGATGCGCCGCTCGAAGCGCCCGTGTGGGATCTCCAGGCGGTGAATGCGGGCGCGACGCAGCGGGATGGGGCGTTCGCCGACCACCGTGAGGAAGCCGCCGTCGATGGCGATCTCGATGTCGTCGGGCCGCACGCCGGGCAGGGCGATGACCAGCCAGTAGGCGTCGTCGGTTTCGTAGATGTCGAGCGGCGGCTCCCAGGTCGGACGCAACGCCGGCCGCGCCGGCTGGAAAAACCGGCGCTGCAGGCGTTCCGCCCGGTCCAGCATTTCCATCGCCTCCGCCCACATCCAGGTTCTGGGGTCCGACGTCATCTTCCCTCTCCGCTCGACGGAACGTCCGTCCTCCGCCTTGTGTGTTTGTCAGTTAGTGACGCCTCGGAGCGAACGCAAATCAGGCGGCCTAGGGAACGTCCGGTCTGACCAGAACCTCCGCCACCTTGCGCAGATCGGCGATGAACCGGGCGCGCTCGACGCGCCGGCTGTCCTCGTCGGGCTGGCGCAGCAGGGCCGAGGGATGCGCGGTGGCCATGACATAGGGCGCGATGGGCGACGCGACGAACTCGCCGCGCTGCCGGCTCACCCGGAAGGACGAGCCCAAAAGCGCCTGCGCCGCCGTCGCCCCCAGGCAGACCACGACCCGCGGGCTTACCGCTTCCATCTCCGCCTCGAGCCAGGGCAGGCAGGCCCTGATCTCGCGGGCGTTGGGCTTGCCGTGGATGCGGCGTTTGCCGCGCGGCACCCATTTGAAGTGCTTGACCACGTTGGTGACGTAGACGCGCCGCCTGTCGATCCCGGCGGCCTCCAGGCAGCGGTCGAGCAGCTTGCCCGCGGGGCCGACGAAGGGCTCGCCGGCCACGTCCTCGGCATCGCCAGGCTGCTCGCCGACCAGCATCAGCACGGCATCGGCGGGGCCGTCGCCGAACACCGTCTGCGTGCCGCTCAAGTGAAGCGGACAGGCCGTGCAGCCCGACGCGGCGCTCCTCAGCGTCCGCAGGTCGCGTTCGGGCGGCAGGTGGCGCCGGGCGGTATCGGACGGCTCGCTGGCCATGCCGACGAAACAGGCGAGTCCGCCGCGCGGTTCTCTTTGGCTGGCCAGCCCGCCCTCGGCTACCCCCGCAAGGCCCCCTTCCTCAATTCGATCTGGGCATGCCATCATCCACAGGCTGAAACAGCGGGAGGGCCGCGCGATGCGTTTCCAGGGCAGGGTCGTGATGGTCACGGGTGCGGCGGGCGCCCTCGGGCGGATGGTGGCGGCGACGTTCGAGCGCGAGGGGGCGAGTCTCGTGCTCCTCGACGCCAGCGCCGAAGGACTACGCGCCGCGTTCGGCGAGGCGGGCGGCACGCGGCTGCCGGTGGCGGCCGACCTGACCGATGACGCGGCGGTGCGGCGGGCCGTCGATGCGGCACTCGCCCGCTTCGGGCGGATCGACGTGCTGTGCAACATCGCCGGCGCCTTCCGCATGGGGCCGCCGGTGCATGAGACGCCGGCCGAATTGTGGCGCTTCATGATGGACGTCAACGCCGGCACCGTGCTGTCCACGGCGCGGGCGGTGGTGCCGACGATGCTGGCGGCGGGATCGGGGCGCATCGTCAACGTGTCCGCCGCCGCCTCTCGCGAGGGCAAGGCCGGCATGGCGGCCTACTGCGCGTCCAAGGACGCGGTGACGCGCCTCACCGAGAGCATGGCGGCGGAACTGCGCGACCGGGGCATCAACGTCAACTGCGTCCTGCCCAGCATCATCGACACGCCGCAGAACCGAAAGGACATGCCGGACGCCGACTTCGCCCGCTGGGTGGCGCCGGCGGCGCTGGCCGAGGTCATCGCCTTTCTCGCCTCGGACGCCGCCCGCGCCGTCCACGGGGCGGCAATTCCGGTGGTCGGCCTCAGTTGACCGCGGCCGATGCCTCGGCGGAGGCCAGCCACTGGCCGGGAGTCATCCCGGTCCACCGCTTGAAGGCGCGGTGGAAGCTGGGCACGTCGGCAAAGCCCGCCAGCGCCGCCACCTCGCCGATGCTCTTGTTGCCGCGCCCGAGGTGGTCGAGGGCCAGATGCCGCCGCGCCGAGGCGAGCTGCTCCTGGAACGACGTGCCGCGGTCGGCGAGACGCCGCTGCAGGCGCCGCGCCGGCATCGCCAGCGACAGGGCGACCCCCACCAGTGTCGGCGGGCCCCAGGCCATCTGGGCCATGATCGCCTGGCGCACCAGGCGGATGACCGGATCCTCGTCGGTCAGCCGGGCCAGCACCTTGCGCGCATGCGCGGCCAGCACGGCGCACAGTTCGGGGTCCGCCTGAAGAAGCGGTAGCTCGAGGTGGCGGGCCGAGATCACGACGGCATTGTCGCAGGCCTCGAAGGACGGCTCGATGCCGAACGCCCCGAGGAAGGCGCCGCGATAGCCTGGCGACGGGTGGGCGAAGCGCACCGCCCGCGGTACGACGTCGTGGCCGGTGATCCAGCGCACGAACGCGACGAGCGCGGAGAGCAGCGCCTCGATGCGCTCCTCGCGGCAGGGCAGGTCGCGGTCGACCAGGTCGTAGGCCAGCACCGCGTCGCCGCCCCCGAGGTCCACCGCCAGCACGCCGCCGTCGCCCACCAGGGCCGCAAACTCGGCGGCGCGCTCGAAGGCCTCGCCCAGCGTCGCCGACGTCATCAGCAGATGGCCGAGCACGCCGAACGACCCCGGGCGCACGTGACGCGCCACCTTCAGGCCCATCATGCGGTCGCGGGTCCGGGCCTGCACCGCCGCCCACACCCGCGCCACCACCTCGACCGGAACACGCGCTTCGGGCGCCTCCAAGGCGCCGTCGGCGATACCGGCCTGGGCGAGGACCGCGGCCCGTTGAATCTGGCCGCCATATTCACGCGCGAAGGCGTCGAGCAGGGTGCGGATGAAGCCGGCCGACACGGTGCCCCGGCGGGTTCCGGGCTTGGCGTGGTCGGCTGGCTTGTCGTCGCTGGCACGCACGGTCAATCCTTTGTCGCCGGCGGCTAATGAAGAGGCCGGGCCACGAAATAGTATCGAAGATGCCGGGGCTTGTGAAACGCGGGCGCGAAACGCCATCCCGGTCAGAAAAATGAACCATAAGGGAGGCGACGCGAATGGACGGCGGCGGCGCGGCTGAGCGCACCGTCCTGGTCACCGGGGCGGGCGGCTACATCGGCCGCGAGTTGATCGAAGCCATCACCCGCGACGAGGCCGGTCTGCGTATCGTCGCCGTCGACGTGCGTGACTGGCCGGCCACGGAACGCCTTCTCGGCGTCACCTATCACGTCGCCGACATCCGCGATTCCGCCTTCGGCCGCATCGTCGCCCGCGAGCGGCCGGATGCGGTGGTGCATCTGGCTTCTGTGGTCGGCGCCGGCGGCGATCCCGACTTCGACTATTCGATCGACGTCCTCGGCACCCGCAACGTCCTCGACGCCTGCCTCGCGGCCGGGGTCGAGCAGCTGATCGTGACCAGCAGCGGGGCGGCCTACGGCTATCACGCCGACAATCCGGCGTGGCTGAACGAGTCGCATCCGCTGCGCGGCAACGAAGACTTTCCCTATTCCAGGAACAAGCGGCTGGTCGAGGAGATGCTGGCCGAAGCCCGCGAACGCCACCCGCGCCTGCGCCAGCTCGTGTTCCGGCCGGGCACCGTGCTCGGCCGCCGCGTCGCCAACCAGATCACGGCCCTGTTCGAGAAATCGTTCGTGCTCGGCGTGGCCGGATCGGCCAGCCCGTTCGTCTTCATCTGGGACGCCGACGTCATCAACTGCATCGTCAAGGGCGTCCGCGAGTGCGCGGCCGGCGTCTACAACCTTGCCGGCGACGGCGCCCTGCCCATGCGCGAGATCGCGGCGCTGCTCGGCAAGCCCTACGTCCCGCTGCCGGCCGGGCTGATCGGGGCCGCCCTCGGGACCGCCAGGCTGCTCGGGCGCGGCCGGCTGGGGCCCGAGCACGTCAAGTTCCTGCGCTATCGGCCGGTGCTCGACAACGCCCGGCTCAAGGCGGAATTCGGTTACACGCCGGCCCTCACCTCGCGCCAGGCATTCGAGCGGTTCGTCGTGCCGCGCGCGGCGGCGGGAAGGATGGCGGCATGAGGCGCCGGGCGGTTCCGCTGGCCGTCGTTCTTCTGACCGTGGCGCCTGCGGCGGCCGCACCGCCGACGATCGAGGCGGCGGGCGGCTCGCTGACCGTCGAGATCGCCTGGAGCGAACGGGTGGACCTCGACCTGTTCGTAACCGGGCCGGACGGTGAGACCGTGTATTTCGGCAACCGGCGAGCGCGCGACGGCATTCGCATGGGGGCCGAGGCCGGCTGCGGCGAGGTGTCGGCCGAGGCGCCCCCGTTTGTCGAGACCGCGGTCATCCCCGGCGCCGCCGCCGGCCGCTACCGCCTCAGCGTCGACTACATCCGCGACTGCGGCTCGAAACGCGTGCTGACCGTGCCGTTCACGGCGCGGCTGCTGGATGCGGGCGGGCGAGAACGCGGCCGAACCGAGGCGAGCGTCGGCTACCGGGTGCTGGAGACCATCGGATGGGAGTTCGATCTGCGATGACAGCGCGCCTCAAGTCTCTCCTCCTCGCCGGCTGCCTTGCCGTCGGCCTGGTGCCCGCCGCCGCCGCGCGCGACCTCGCCGTCGAGGTGCGCGACGCGACCGGGGCACCATTGCCGCTGGCGATGGTCACGGTCCGCGCCGAACGCCGCGTCGACGGCGTCGCCCTTGCCGAACGGACCGCCTTCACCGGGCCCGACGGCCGCGCCCGCCTTTCCGATGTGGACGACGCTCCGGTGAGCGTGCGCGTGCGCAAGCCCGACCATCGCGACGCCGTTGCTAGCGTTGATGCCGAGGCGGCGAACCTGTCGCTGACCGTCGAGCGCGAAACCGACGCCCGGGCGATCGCCGAGGCGCGCCCGGCCAACGCCTGGGCGGCGGCCATCGATCTCGGCGATCCGGCGCTGTCGCGCCATTTCCGGCTGCAATGCGGGTTCTGCCATCAGCAGGGCTCGCCCGCCGCCATCGCCGAGCGCAGCGAGGAGGAGTGGGAGAAGATCATCGACCGCATGGTGCGCTACGGCTCGCGCCTTCAGACCGCGGCGCAGAAGCGCCTGCCCGAGCTCCTGCGCGCCGAGCACAGACGGCTGCGCGAGAGCCCGCAGGCGATTCCCGAGGTCAAGGCGTGGGAGCCGCATCTGGCCGGCGCGCGGATCACCGAATGGGCGCTGGGCGACGGCGCCTCGCAGCTTCACGACGTCTTCCTCGCCAGCACCGGCAAGCTCTATGCCGGCGACAACCTGCAGGACAACCTGATCGAGCTGGACCCCGCCACCGGCCGCACGGTGACCCACAATATCCCGCGCGCGCCGGGCGACAAGCTGGGCGGCAACATCGGCGGCCGGCTGAAGAACTTCCCCGGGGTCGGCACCTATGTCGGGCTGCACAGCCTCGACGAGTCGCCGGTCGACGGCCACCTGTTCCTGACCGGCTCGGACAGCAGCCGCCTCGTCGAGTTCGCACCCGAGACCGGCCGCTTCACCCTGTACGACCTTCCCGACGGCTACTATCCGCACACCATCCGCGTCGACCGGAAGGACCGCGTCTGGTTCACCATGGCGGTGTCCAACCAGATCGCGATGTTCGACCGCAAGGCCGGCAGGTTCACCTTCTACGATCTGCCGGCGCGCACGCTGAAGGAACGGGCCACCATTCTGGCCATGCCGGTCATCCTCAAGCTGTTCAACTGGGGCGTCCCGATGTACCGCATGCCGATCGACGAGAAGTCGGACGGCCTGCCGCTGCCCTACGGCATCGACATCGCCCCCGACGGCCGCGTGTGGTTCACCCGCCTGCATGCCGACGAGATCGGCCGCGTCGACCCCGACACCGGCGAGGTGCGAATGTTCAAGACGCCCTTCGTCAGCCCGCGCCGCCTGCGCGCCGACGCCGACGGCAATCTGTGGATCACCGTGTTCGCCGAGGGGCGGCTGGCGAAGTTCGACCCGGCGACCGAGCGGTTCACGCTCTTCGACCTGCCGACGCGCCCGGCGGGCAGCGAGACGCCCTATTCGCTCAACGTCGACCGCCGCCGCGGCATCGTGTGGATCAACGGCACCGCCTCGGACTCGATGCTCAGCTTCGACATCAAGCGCGAGGAGTGGCGGGTCTATCCGCTGCCGCGCCGGCGCACCTTCACCCGCGACGTGGTGGTCGCCGACGACGGCTCGATCTTCACCTCCAACGGCAGCTTCCCTGCCTGGCACATCGAGGACGGCCAGCCCACCGTGATCCGCGTCACCCCCGGCCCAGCTGAGGCGAGACGGCCATGATCGAACCCGGAAGCATTCACTACGACCAGGCCCAGCAACTGGTGCTGAACGCCGTGCTCGGGGCGATGGTGTTCGGACTGGCGCTCGACATCCGGCCCGCCGACTTCGCGCGCGTCGTCAAGCGGCCGAAGGCGCCGACGGTCGGGCTGCTCGCCCAGTTCGCCCTGTTGCCGGCGGCGACCTGGGCGTTGACCATGCTGGTCGACCTGCCGGTCGGCATCGAGCTCGGCATGATCCTGGTCGCCGCCTGCCCGAGCGGCGCCATTTCCAACTTCATCACCTATCTGGCGCGCGGCAGCGTCGCCCTGTCGATCAGCATGACCGCCGTCGCCAGCGCCGCCGCCGTCGTCCTGATGCCCCTCAATTTCGCCTTCTGGGCGGGCCTGAACCCGGGCACCCGGCAGATGCTGCGCGAGATCGACGTCGGCGCTTTCGACCTGTTCGTGTCCCTGCTCGTGGTGCTGGCCATCCCTTTGGCGCTCGGCCAGTTCGTGCTGCACCAGTGGCCCAGGCTGGCCGGCTGGCTGCATCGGGGCCTGAAGCATCTGTCGGTGCTGGCGCTGTTCGTGTTCATCATCGCCGCCGTGGCGCGCAATCTGGACGCCTTCCTGGCGCATTTCGGGCTGCTGTTCGCGTGCGTGCTGGCGCATAACGGCGCGGCGCTGGCCATCGGCTATCTGACCGCCCGAAGCTTCCGCCTCGATCCGGCCGACACACGCGCCGTGACCATCGAGGTCGGCATCCAGAATTCCTCGCTCGCCATCGCCATCATCTTCTCGCAGTTCAACGCCGAGGGCGGGATGCTGCTGATCTCGGCGTTCTGGGGAACGTGGCACATCGTCTCAGGCCTGCTGGTCGCCACCGCCTTCCGGCTGCGCGGCATGGCGGCGGCGCGCGCGGCGCAGGCGGCGGCCGACTGACGCATGCCCCTCGGATTCTTCTACGCGTCGTGCCTGCTCGCCTTCGTGGCCGGCCACACGATGAACTACGCGACGATCATCTACGCGCAGGACGTCCTCGGCTCCGACCTGCTGGCCGGCATCGGCTTCGGCCTGTGCTTCGGCCCGCCGCTGGTCCTCGGCTGGTTCGCCGGGGTGCTGTGCGACCGCCTCGCGCCCCGCACCGTCATCGTGTGGGCGCAAGCCTGCTTCGTCCTGGCCGGCGGCGTGCTGTGGGCGGGCGATGCCATGCTCGCCGATGCCGGAGCGCGCGCCGGGGCGCTCTTGTGCGGCGCCTTCCTGGCCGGCTGCGGCTGGGCCTTCGTCGCTCCGGCCCGGCTCGCGGCGCTCGGACAGATCGTCCCCTCGCGGCGGCTGCATGCCAGCATGGTGCTCCTCAACCTGCTGATCATGCTGGGGTTCGGGGCGGCGCCCATCGTGATCGCCCTGGCGCGCGGGGCCTTCGGCTGGGGCGGCGTGTTCGCGGCGGTCATCGCCGGCTTCGCCCTGGCCTCGATCGCCCTTCTCCCCGTTCCCTCGCATCCCGTCCGCAGCGCGCGGCGGCGCGTGCGGGCCGAGATCGAGGAGGGATTCGCAGCGGTGGCCGCCGCCCCGATCCTGGGGCAACTTCTGCTCGCCGCCGTCCTCATCTACGCCCTGATCGGCCCCATGCAGGTGCTGCTGCCGCGCATGGCGGGGGATCGGCTGGCGCTGGCCGGGCTGGAGCGCGGGCTGTTTCTCGGCACCCTTGCGATGGGGCTGATCCTCGGCGGGGTCGCGTGCATGGCTTTGCGCACCCGGCTGCATGACGGTCGGACGATCCTGTCCGGGGTCCTGGCGGCGGGGGCCGGGGTCGCCCTGCTCGCGAACATGGCCGACCCGCTGCCGGCGGCCGCCGTGCTGCTGCTGGCGGGCGCGGTCGGCGGCATGGTCGCCAGCCTGGTGGTGGCCGGCCTGCAGGCCGAGACTCCCGGGCACGTCCGCGGCCGGGTGATGAGCATGTACACCATCGCCAGCCAGATCGTCCCCGCCGCCTCGGGCGTCGCGGCCGGCGCGCTCAGCGAGGCCCTGGGACTGGTCGGCGCGCTGACCCTGTGCGGGCTCGCCGTCGCCGCCGGCGCGTTGGTCGCGGCCGGGCGTCTCGCCGTGCTCAGGAGCTACCGCCATGCCGGTTGAACCGGCGCGGAAGGTGGCGGTGGTCACCGGCGCCGCCGGGGGGCTGGGGCGCGCCCTGTGCCGGCGCTTCGCGCGCGACGGCATGGGCGTGGCCGCGCTCGACCGCGATGCCGCGGGTCTCGCCCTTCTGGCTCGCGACGGCATACCCGTCGTGGCGATCGCCGCCGACATTACCGACGTCGAGGCATGCCGGCGGGCGGCGGCCGAGGTGAGGGACCGCCTCGGCGCGGCGGACGTGCTGGTCAACAACGCCGGCATCACCCATTTCAGCACCTTCGCCGAGGCCGGCGCCGAGGTCGTCCGCCGCGTCCTTGAGGTCAATTTCCTGGGCGCCGTGCACGCCACCGAGGCCTTCCTGCCGCAGCTCGTGGCGCGCCGCGGCGCCATCGCCGCGATCTCCTCCGTCGCCGGGTTCTCGCCCCTCTACGGGCGTAGCGGCTACAGCGCCAGCAAGCACGCCCTGCACGGCTTCTTCGACACCCTGCGCGCGGAGTTGAAGGACGATGGGGTGGCGGTGACGCTGGTGTGCCCGTCCTTCATCGCAACCCAGGCGGTGATACGCGGCGCCGGACCGTCCGATGGCGGCATCGCCCGTCCCGGCATGGCGGCGCAGACCGCAGGCCGGCCCCTGTCGCCGGAACGGGTCGCCGATGCCGTCGTCGACGCGCTGCGGCGCCGCCGCCGCCGCGTCGTGATCGGGCGGCTGGCCCATCTGTCGTATTGGCTGAACGCTTTCGCTCCCGCCGCCTTCGAGCGGGCGATGCTGCGACGGATCAGGCCCGAGTTCGACTAGCCCGGGCGCTCCGAGCGCCGGCGCGGGTGGCAATCGAAGGCCCGGCGCCCCATATGATGGGGTAGGCTCGTCCATTCACGAGGAGGCACATGCGTTCCCCACCCCCCATCCGCCGTGCCTTTCGATTGACCGAGTCCCTCACGCTGTACCGCGCCATCGGGCGCCGCCCCAGTGCGGTGTTCGTCGACGACGACCGCCGAGCCACGGCCGACGAGTCGGGGCATCATCGACTGTGGGATTTCGTGTTCGAGGAGTATGTGGCCCAGCCCGGGGATCAGATTCAGGACCGCCAGGGCAGCATTCAGCTGCTGACCGGCGACGGCGAGTGCCATCTCGTGCAGTTGACCCAGCCGCGGGCGCGCTCGCTGGAGACGGCGTTCTCGCACGCCAGCCGCACCCTGTCGGCGGATTGGGAGATCATCGAGCGGATGCTGGGTGACGGACAGCTCGTTCCGGTGACGGGACGGCGGGCCACCCACGTGCCATTCGACGCGGCCGCCGTCAAGTACGGCGAGGACCAGCCCCTGGTGCGCGGCGAGGGGGACGCCGTCCGTCAGGCGTCCTCGTCCAGCTCGGCATAGTGCCGGAAAATTCCCTCATCGTTGAAGGCGATGCGGCGGTCCGATCGTAGATAGGCCGCGATGCGCGGCCGCGCCGCCACCCGGTTGTGGAGCGCGACGACCCGGGGAACGCCCGCCTCGATCCGTCGCATGGCGCGCGGATAGGCGTAACGCAGGCCGGCGACGACCTGGAACAGGGACAGGTCGGGATAGGTCAGATCGGCGCCCACGAGATGGCGGTCGCCGGCGGCATTGCGGGCCAGCACCCGCTCGAAATAGCCCAGGAACTTCGGCACCCGCTGGCTCAGGAAGTCGGCCGCCCGGCGCTTTGCTTCCGCCTTCTGCTCCTCGTAATAGTAGTTCGCCGAGACGGGATGGTGGCTGTCATGGGCCTCCTGCACCAGGTCGGCGATCGTCAACTGGAGCTGATGCGCCCACAGCCGGCCGTCCTCGTCGGCCGGCGCGAGACCCAGCCGATGGCCGAGGAACAGCAGGATGTTGGCGGTCTGGCCGATGAGGTGCCGGCCGGCGCGCAGGAAGGGTGGCGCGAAGGGTGGGCGCTCGACCTCCTCGCCGTCGAGCAGGCGCAAGAGCGCCGCGAGACCGCCGTCTTCCCGCCGGGCAACGTCGACGTAGTCGGCGCCCGCTTCCTCGAGGGCGAGGCGGACGAATTCGCCGCGTCCCTGGATCTCTGGCCAGTAGTACAGTTCGTAGGGCATGGCGGCGGCCGTTCCGGTCCGGCAGATTTGTCGCCTGCCAGACGTGGGGAGGCGCCCGGGCGCCCGCAATCCCCTAGCGCGCCGCCACTCAGTTCGCCGCGACCGCCACCACCTCGGGTTCCAGCATTCCCATCGCGAACAGGAGCTGGTATGCCGCGAGCTTCATGTCGTAGGTCGCCACGACATGATTGATGCGCGCCGAGTAGATCGCGCTCTCGGCGTCCAGCACGTCCATTACGGTCACCGCCCCCGCCTCGCGCTGCTTGCGCCGAGCGGACCAGACCTCTTCGGCCAGGGCGACGGCGTTCTCCAGCAGGTCGAGGCGCTGGCGCGCCGTTTCCAGCGCGTGCCACGCGGCCCGCGTCTGCTCCATGACCACCCGCGTGGTCTGGGCGTGGTTGTTCTGGCTGGCGGCGTGGTTGAGCGCCGCCTGGGCGACGGCGGCGTCGGTGCGATAGCCCGAGAACAGCTCCCACCGCGCCTGGAGCAGGATCGCCATGTCCCGGCGCCGCCCCAGAACCAGATTGTTGTCGGATTCGTAGTTGGCGCGTCCCACCAGATCGAGCGCCGGGTAATACTCGGATTCCGCGGTGCGCCGCCGCTGGTCGGCGATGGCGATCTGGGTCTGGGTATTCTTGACCGAGGGATTGGCATCGGTGGCGGCCGCGACGGCCGCGTCGAGAGATGCCGGAAGGGCGGCGGCGGGCGATCCCAACTCGTCCATCGCCTGCAGGGCCGGCACCTGTCCGAACAGGCGCTGATAGCGGGCGATGGCGGCGGCAAGAGAGCCTTCATAGGCCACGCGCCGCTCCTTCGCCACCTGAAGGCGCTGCTTGGCCTGCAGGACGTCGACGGTCAGGCCCTTGCCGCGCCGCACGCGCTCGTCCTCGAGGCGCATCTGGTCCATGATGTTGCGTTCGTTGTCCCGCCCCAGTTCAACCAGGTGGGCGGCGCGCAGCACCTCGGCGTGTGCCGTGATCGCCTCGAGCAGGACCGTCTGGCGCACATTCCTGAGGGCGAATTCGCTTGCCGCATGGGATAGCTTCGCGGCCTCCACCGATGAATCGGTTGCGTACCCGTTGAACAGGTTCTGGGTGATGGTGACGCCGCCGGTTTCCCGGCGGCCCGAGAAGTCGTCGAGGCCGATGGCGCGGCGGGTCGGGCTGTCGATGTTTTCCCATCCGGTGTCGCCGAACACCCGCACCGACGGCAGGTAACCCGAGCGGGCGCCGGTTATGGCGGCCTCGCTGGCCGCCAAGGCCTTTTCGGCGGCCTGAATTTGCGGGTTGGTGGCGAGCACGTCCACCACGGCGGTCTTCAGGCTTTCCGCCTGTGCGCCGGATACCACGCATCCCCATGACACGAGAACGCCCGCGACCACCCTCGGCAGCCTCCGGGCTCGCTTGACGCCCCACCGGCGTCGCAACCCTTCTCTCGGCACCGTCCCCCCGTTCGATCCGCATACCGCCATCGTCGTGGCGGTGTTATACAGGTTTTGGCAAACAATAATCCATTAATGACAATTTTCCCAATACGGATAATCGTTCGGGAATGGCCCGCCAGAGGTTCGAGGTATGACGGAAGGAAAGTGGTTGGTGACAGTGCTGCGGCCGCTGGCGCCGGCATTCCGCCGCGTCCTCGCCGTCTCATTCTTCGTCAACTGCCTCGGGCTTGCCGTACCAGTATTCGTTCTCCAGGTTTACGACCGGGTGATTTACCACGCCGGCATGACCACCCTGCAGGGGCTGGCTTTGGGCATGGTCGCGGTACTGGCGTTCGACTACCTGCTACGCCAGTTCCGCACCCGGCTCACCCAGTCTTTGGCGCTGAAGATCGACGTCGACGCCGCGGGCGCGCTGGTACGCAAGATCGCGACCTTGCCCCTGCGTGCCCTCGAGGCGCGGCCGACCGTCTTCTGGCAAGCGGTGTTCCGGGATGTCGAGACGATTCGCAACACCGTCGCCGGGCCGACGGCTTTGCTGGTCGCCGACCTCCCCTTCGTCGCCGTGTTCGTGGTCGCGATCTTCGTCGTCGCGCCGCCGCTGGGATGGGTGTTCACGGGTATCGCCGGGGTCATGGTCTGCCTGTCCTGGTATGCCGGGCGGGCGCTCGAGAAGGCGGGCGCCGAGGAGCGCATCCAAGCGGCGCGCCGTGACGTGCTGCTGGGCGAAATGCTGGCCGCGCGCGGCTCGGTCAAGGCCCTCGACCTGTCCGCCGCGCTGGCGCCGCTGTGGGAAGACCGTCACGCGGGCGCGGTCGAGGCGGCGCTTCTGCGCGGCCGGCGCAACGACCGGTTCGTCAATCTCGGTCTCGTTCTCGGAATGGCGAGCAGCGTGGTGCTGACCACCGTGGGCGCCGTCGAAATCGTGGGCCAGCAGTTGTCGGTCGGCGCCCTGGTGGCGGCCAACATCCTGGCGTCGCGCCTCTTCGCACCGCTGAACCAGCTGCTCGGCGCATGGCGCCAGATCACCGCCTTCCGGCAGGCCACGAGCCGGCTGAACGATCTCATGGCCGAGCCCGAGGACATCAGCGAGCAGGCCGTGGAGCTGGCCCCGCCGGCCGGTCGGCTGGAAGCCGAGCGGGTCGCCTTCCGGTTCGCGCCCAACGACGCGCCGGCGATCGAGGGCGTGTCGCTGACCATCTCGCCCGGAGGCGTCACCGGCATCCTGGGGCGCAACGGCGGCGGCAAGACGACGCTGGTCAAGCTGCTGCTCGGCCTCTATCGGCCGGAGAGCGGCCGCGTCCTCCTCGACGGCGCCGACGTCGGCCAGTTCACCCGCGGCCAGCTTGCCGCGTGGATCGGGTACCTGCCGCAGGAGACGGTTCTGTTCTCCGGCACCCTGCGCGACAACATCGCTTGGGGCAACCCGGGCTGCACCGACGACAAGGTGATCGAGGCGGCCGAGCGTGCCGGCGCCCACGGCTTCATCCTCGACTTGCCCGCCGGGTACGGCACGGTGATCGGGGAAGGCGGTACCAATCTTTCGCCGGGAATGCGCCAGCGGATCGCGCTCGCCCGTGCCCTGGCCGGAGCGCCGCCGGTGGTGGTGCTCGACGAGCCGTCGAGCTGGCTTGATCGCCAGGCCGAGGAGGCCCTGCGGGCGGCCCTGGTCAGCTATGCCAAGGAAGGACGCACGGTGGTGGTGGTGACGCACAGCCCGCTGCTGCTCGCGGCCTGTCGCGACGTTGTTGTCATCGACAAGGGGCGCATCGCGGCCGCCGGCCCGGCGCCGACCGTGCTTCCCAACCTGTTCGCCGGGACGCCGGCACCCCAGCGCGAGGTGGTGGCATGAGCCCGCTGCGCGCTCTTCTCGACCGCTATCCCCTGGCCGGGGGCGGCGCCGCCGCATGGCTGGTGATGGCGTTCCTGGCCGCGTTTGTGGTGTGGTCGGCGTTCGCCGAGCTCGACGAGGTGGCGGTCGCCGAGGGCGAGGTCGTTCCCGAGGGCCAGGTCAAGGTCATCCAGCATCTCGAGGGCGGGATCATTCGCCAGATTCACGTCCAGGAAGGCGAGCGGGTCAAAGTCGGCGACCCCTTGGTTCAACTCGACCTTGCCCTGGGCGGGGTGAGCCGGGAAGAGATGCTGGTCCGCCTCGACGGCCTGCTGCTCACCAGGGCGCGCCTGCTCGCCGAGGCGACGGGACAGCCCCTGGATTTTCCGACGGCCGAGGCGGCGCGCCAGCCGGCCGTGGTGCAGGCCGAGCGCGAGGCCTACGAGGCGCGCCGCAAGGAGCGGGCGGCGACGGTGTCGGTCCTGCGCGAGCAGGAGCGCCAGCGGAAGCTCGAGGTCGACGAATTGAAGGCCAAGCAGAAATCGGTCGCCGCTGGTCTCGATCTCGCCCGGCAGAAGCTGGCGATGTCGGGCGATCTGCTCGCCGCCGGGCTGACGGCGCGCATGGAGCACGTGCAGATGCTCTCCGACGTCGAGGCGCTGGAGGGCGAGATGGCGATTCTCCGTTCCTCCATTCCCCGCATCGAATCCGCGATCGCCGAGGTGCGCGAACGCATGCGCGAGGAGGAGATGCGGTTCGCCCGTCTGGCCCAGGAAGCCTTGCCCGAACTCGAGGTCAATATCGCGCGGACCAAGGAATTGTTGACGCGCGTCACCGACCAGCAGGTGCGCACGCAGATCCAGAGCCCCATCGACGGCATCGTCAAGAACCTGCGGCACCACACGGTGGGCGGGGTTGTCCGGCCGGGTGATCCGATCATGGAGGTCGTGCCGATCGACGACCGGCTCATCGTGGACGCCCGGCTGAATCCGGCCGACCGCGGCTACGTCGAGGTCGGGCAGCGCGCGGTGGTGAAGCTGACGGCTTACGACTACACGCGCTACGGTGGGCTCGAGGGCAGGGTGTCCGTGGTGGCGGCCGACGCCACGACGCTGGACGGCCAGCCACCGTTCTTCCGGCTGCTCGTCAAGACCGACAAGGCCTGGCTGGGTTCACCGGACGCCAAGTTGGCCATCACCCCTGGCATGCAGGTGTTCGTCGAGGTCCATACGGGAACCCGCACCGTGCTGGAATATCTGATGCGCCCGGTGCTGAAACTGCGCTACGAGGCCTTCCGCGAACGCTGAGCCTATTTCGACGTCGCCTCGAAGACGCCGTCCCAGGCGGGGCCGGGCGGCATCGAGGCGTACTGGGCGATGCGTCGGTCGTAAAGATCGTACAGGGTGGCGAGGCCGAGTCCCGGGTCGATGGTTCGGCAGCGGGCGACGAGGGCTTGGGCAGTCTCCCAGTCCTGCGCCCGGTAGGCGGCAAGCATGTCCTCATGCACCTCGGCGAGGGACCGGAACCCGGGCGAGGCGGTCATTTCGGGCTCGCCGAGCAGGGCGTGGATACGGACGGCCTCGGTCTTGCCCTTGACCTTGATGAGATCGAGCTCGAGAGCGGCGAATTCCGGCGCCTCGGCCAGGGTCGGCTCGCCGATCACGGTCGTCACCCCGTACGTCTTCGACTGGCCCTCGAGCCGGCTCGCCAGGTTGACGGTGTCGCCGAGCACCGAATAGTCGAACCGCTGATCCGATCCCATGTTGCCGACGCAGGCCGGGCCGGTGTTCAGGCCGATGCCGATGGCCAGCGGACGGAAGGGCCGCTGCTCGCGTTCGGCCTCCAGACGCAGTTCCTCGTTGAGAAGGCCGAGCCGTGCGCGCATGGCCAAGGCGGCGGCACAGGCGTTGGTGGCGTGCCGCGGGTCGTCGAGCGGCGCGTTCCAGAACGCCATGATGCAGTCGCCCATATACTTGTCGATGGTGCCGCGGCGCTCGAGGATGACATCGGTCATGGGGGTAAGGAAGCGGTTGATCAGCCGCGTCAGCCCCTCGGCGTCGTACAGCTCCGAAATGGTGGTGAACCCGCGCACGTCGCAGAACAGGATGGTCATCTGGCGCATCTCGCCGCCAAGGCGCAGCCGCGAGGGGTCCTCGGCCAGCTGCTCGACCAGCGAGGGCGACATGTAGCGGGTAAAGGCGCCGCGGATCATGCGGCGCTGGGCCTCCTCGCGGGCGTGCGTGGCGTAGGACACCATGACGTAGATGAGAAAGGCGACCAGGGCGGGGGTCACCGGGTCGTAGAGCGTGCGCGCGAGGTCGAAGAAGTACCACGCGCCGCCCACCAGCGTCGCGATGGTGGCGATCAGCACCCCCAACGTCCAGCGGGCGCCGACCAGCGGCACCAGGACGATCATGGCCAACCCCGCCACCAGACTGGCGACGAGTTCGACGCCCAGCGCGTCGGACGGCCTGGTAAGCTGGGTGTCGGTCAGGATCGTCTCGATTATCTGAGCGTGAAGCTCGACGCCGGGGATAAGGCGCTCCACCGCGGTGGAGCGGATGTCGAGCAGCCCGGCGGCCGAGGTGCCGATCAGGACCAGCTTGCCGGCCAGTTGTCCGGGCTCGACATCGCCGGCGAGCACGGCGGCGGCCGGCACGTAGCGTGCGGGGTCGTGCGGCGCGGCGTAGATCCAGAGGCGGGCGCCCGCATCGGTGCGGATGCGCGCCGGGCGGATGATCACCTCCTCGACGCCCTGCCCGGGCACGGTGCGGATGCCGATGGTGCTGTTGCCGGTGGCGACGCGCAGCATCTCCAGGCTCAGACTGGGGTGCAGCACGCCGTCGACGGCGATGACCGCGGGCACCCGCCGCACGATGCCGTCGTATTCCGGCTCGACGTTGAAGATGCCGCGTCCCGCCGCCGTCGGTTCGAGAACGGGGATGTTCCGTAGCAGCCATGACGAGCGCGCCAACCACGGGCGCGGGTCGGCCCCCAGTTCGGCGAAGGAGGTGCCGGGGCCGTCGCGCGCCGTTGCCGGGCGTGCGCCGGTGCCCATGGATTGGCCGAGGATGGTGGGGATCGCCGCCAGCGCTTCCGCCAGCCGCCGGTCGTTGTCGGGAAGCGCCAGCAGCCGGTCGCGGGTTTCGCCGTCGAGGTTGGGCAGGGTCTCGGCAAGCTTGGCGGGGGAGGTGCGATCCGCCTCGGGAAACATGACGTCGAAGCCGACCGCGGCGGCGCCGCCCTCGGCGATCTTTTCGACCAGACCGGCGATAAGGTTGCGCGGCCACGGCCACTGGCCGAGGCGGGCAATGCTCGCCTCGTCGATGTCGACGATCATGACCGGACGTTCGGGCGGATTCTCGCGCGGCTTCAGGCGCTGATAGAAATCGAACGCGCGCGCCCTCAGGATCTCGATGAAGACCGGGCTCTGCGCCTGAATCGCGGCCAGAACCAGCAGCACGGTCAGGGCGACGAGGCGGGCGGCGCCCAGACGCGGGCGCCAGCGCGCGATTCTGCCCCAGATTCTTTTTGGTTCGGTGTCCCCGCCCATGCCCTGAGAACCCATCCGGAGGGATAATATCTAGAGCAGGATTCGCTTCTTAACTAATCAAAAGTAGTAGTGCGGCCGACTCTCGTGCATAATGAACAATCGGTTAATCCTGTCCGCTGGGGAAAACGAGATGTCGGTGACCACGACAATCCCAACAACACCGGAGGCTGGCGCTCCGCTTGTCCTGCACGCCGCCGAGGGGCCCGCGCTGCTCGTACCCGGCGGCATCCTCCTTCTCGTGGCCGATTACCAGCGGGTGGGTGCGGATCTGGTGCTTGTCGGGCCCGACGGGGCCCGCGTCGTCATCGCCGACTACTTCGCCCTCGACAATCCGCCTGATTTGATGACCGCCGGCGGCGCGGTGATCAATGCCGACGTGGCGCGCGCCCTGGCCGGGCCGCAGGCGCCCGGGCAGTACGCGCAGGCCGGGTCCGTCGCCGGGGCGGCGCCCATCGGCAAGATCGAGAAGTTGAGCGGCGAGGTGGTGGCGCAGCGGCCGGACGGCACCAAGGTGGCGTTGGCGAAGGGCGACGTCGTCTACCAGGGTGACGTCATCATCACCGGCGACGGCGCCGGCATCGGCATCATGTTCGTCGACGACACCTCGTTCTCGCTGGGCGCCAAGGGCCGCATGGTCCTCGACGAGATGGTGTTCGATCCGGGGGCCAAGACGGGGCAGTCCACCTTCTCGGTGGTGCAGGGCGCCTTCTCCTTCGTCAGCGGCAAGGTGGCCAAGACGGGCCCCGACGCGATGAAGGTCAAGACCCCGGTGATGACCATCGGCATCCGCGGCACCACGGTGGCCGGCTTTGCCGCGGCCGAGGGCGAGGGAAGCTATGTCACCCTGCTTTCCGACGCCGACGGCGGCGCCGGCCAGATCGTGGTGTACAACCAGGCCGGTTTGCAGTTGCTCAGCGTGCCCAATCAAACCGTCCAGTTGGCCAGCGCCTTCCAGGACGTTCCGCCACCCTTCACCCTGACCCCGGCGCAGATCGAATCCCGCTACGGCCACGCCGTGGCGCACCGGCCCGAGCCGGGCGGCGCCGAGGGCGGGGAGCGCAACGAACAGGATGGCCCGCGGGGCGAGGAAGGCGGCGCCGAGGGCGAAGAGGCGCCGGCCCAGCCCACCGAAGAGGAGGGCGGCGACGGCGGCTCGGCACCGGCGGAAGAGGGGGCGGCCGAGGAGGCGCCGGCCGAGGAAGCCGCCACCGAAGAAGCCGCGGAGGATGAGGCCGCGGCCGAGGACGCAACGAGCGAGGACGCCGCCGATCCGGGGGACCAGCAGGAAGACGCGGCCGCCGCACCGGCCATCGATCAGGCCCCGACGGATTCGGGGCCGCAAGCCGACCTTTCGTCACAGAGCGATTCCTCGCCGGCGGCTTCGGATCCGGGGAATAGTCCGGCACCCTCGTTCACGTCGTCCGATCCGACGCCACCTCCCCCCGCCCAGATTCCCGAAACGCAAGAGCAGGTGGTGACGCTGCCACCGCCTCCACCGGACAGCAGCCTGTCAAACAACGCCAGCGCCACAGGCACCTCCGCCACCGGCAGCGGCACCGCCGCGGCATCGCAAACCGGCCAGACGCCGCCGGCCGGCACGGTGACGACCGCGCCGGTGACCAACACGCCTCCCGCGCCGCCTCCCAACCAGGCGCCGCAAGCCGGAGACGACGACTACTCGGTGGCCGAGGACGGCGAGGTGTCGGGAAGCGTGCTGGGTAACGACTCCGATCCCGAGGGGATGCCGCTGACGGCGGTCTTGACGTCCGGCCCCTCGAACGGCTCGCTCAGCTTCGACGCCGACGGCAGCTTCACCTACACTCCCAACCCCAACTTCTTCGGTGCGGACAGTTTCTCGTACAGTGCCGACGACGGCACGCTGCAGGGCGCCGCCAGCGTGTCGATCACCGTGACCCCGGTCAACGACGCGCCGATGGTTGGCGACGATTCCTTCAGCGTGGCCGAGGATCAGGCCCTCTCCGGCGACGTGCTGTCGAACGATACCGACGTCGAGGGCGACCCGCTGTCGGCATCCCTCGTTTCCGGCCCCGCCCACGGATCGCTCAGCTTCAACTCGGACGGCAGCTTCGTCTACACGCCGACGCTGAATTACTTCGGCAGCGATTCCTTCAGTTATGTGGTTAGCGACGGCAAGACCGAAAGCGAAACCGCCAGCGTGTCGATCACGGTGACGCCAATGCCGGACGTCCCACTGGCGGACGACGACTCCTATTCCACGCGACAGGGTGTGCCCCTCAGTGTCGACGCGGGCGGCGTGCTGTCGAACGATGCCGATGTCGACGGCGACCCGCTGTCGGCGGTGCTGGTGTCCGGCCCGTCGCACGGCTCGCTCAGCCTCGATGGCGACGGCGGCTTCGTCTACACCCCCGATTTGGGCTTCTTCGGAGAGGACTCCTTTTCCTACAAGGCGTCCGACGGGGTCGCGGAGAGCGAGGCGGCGTCCGTCTCGATCACGGTGACGCGGGCGCCCGCGCCGGTGGCCGAGGACGATTCCTATTCGGTCGCCGAGGACGGCGAGGTGTCCGGCGGCGTGCTCGGGAACGATACCGCTGCCGAGGGCGACACCCTATCGGCGGTGCTGGTATCCGGTCCGTCGCACGGTTCGCTCAGCTTCGACGGCGACGGCAACTTCACCTACTCGCCCGACCTGAACTACTACGGGCCGGACAGCTTCACCTATCGCGCCAGCAATGGCATCGTCGAGAGTGACGACGCCACCGTGTCCATCGAGGTCACGCCGGTCGCCGACGCGCCGGTGGCCACGGACGATGCCTATTCCCTGGGCGACGGGAACAGCTTGACCGTCTCGGCGGCCGAGGGGCTGCTGGCGAATGACGACGACGCCGACGGCGACAGCCTTTCGGCCGTGCTGGTGTCGGGCCCGTCGCACGGCCATCTCAGCCTCGACGCCGACGGCGGCTTCACCTATACGCCGATCCAGGGATATACCGGCACAGACAGCTTCACCTACCACGTCAGCGACGGCAGTCTTCAGAGCGATGTCGCGACCGTCAGCCTGAGTGGCGGCTATTTCGACAGCAATCTGCCGCCCGAGGCCGAGTCGATTCCGGGATCGTTCGTGCTCGAGGACCATTTTTCCCCGATGGATACGGGGGTGTGGTCGGCTTGGTCGGGCGGCGGGACCTTCGCTCCAGCCGAATTCCCGCACGGACAGGCCTTGTATTTCGACGAGGCGGGCGAACGGTACGTCACCACCGGACCGCTCGACGTCTCGAACGGCGGCATCGTCTCTTTTCATCTCGGCCTCGCGACCGGCTCTGATCTGGCGCATTTCGGAGCCAGCGGGCCGGGCGAGAACGTGGTGTTCCAGTATTCGACCGACGGCGGATCGACCTGGGTGGAGATCGACCGCTTCGGATACGGCCAGGAGATCACTTCGGGCGGAACCTTCGACAGCAATGAAGCCGTCAACGCTTATGATGACAACTACTGGCCGTGGGGGGATGCGGACACCACGCGCTACCAATTGTGGATCGCGGCCGAGACTCTCGAGGACTACGCGGGCGTGGTCCGCGAGATCCGTCACTTCGCGGAATCCTCGGACACCAACGCCTACGACCTGCAAATCTACATGTCGTCCTGGGGTCCGGATTCCGATCTGCTGAACGCCAGCGACCTCGACGCCAATCACGGCGAGAACCGAACGCTCGTGTTCGACGGCACGGTCAATCTGGCGGGGACGCAGCTGACCATCGACATCGACGACGTGTTCACCTACACGGGCGGCAATCTGCTCATCGACTACGTGTTCGGCAATTTCGACGGCGTCGGGAACTTCTACGACGGCCCGCTGTGGCAGGCCGTCGATACCAACTCCGTGCTGTACAGGGTTGCCGATCACGCCGTCGAGGGTCCGGACGTGCTCGACTGGGGCGCGATCCGCACCGAACTCGGGTTCGAAGCCAACGGCTGGGGCCAATTCGGCTATTACATCCCGGAAGCGGCGCGAACCGATTCCACCATCTTCCGCTGGCGTCAGGAGGACCATTCCGGCGCCGATGCCGACCAGTGGGCCCTCGACGACGTCATCATCCACCTGTCCGCCGCCGTGGCCACCGATGACGTGGCCTTCACCTACCAGTTGCCCGACGGGCTTTTCACCGACCCGGATGGCGACGACCTCACCTTGACGGCGACGATGCACAACGGCGATCCGTTGCCCGACTGGCTCAACTTCGATTCCGAAACCGGCACGTTCTCGGGCACGCCGACCGACGACGATGTCGGCACTCTCGGCCTCAAGGTGAAGGCGACGGACCCCTCGGGCGAGAGGGCCGGCGTGAAGTTCACGATCACCGTGAAGGACGCGAACGACGCGCCCGAGACCGTCGGGGTGCTCGGCGATGTCGAGGCTACCGAGGGCACGGCGTTCAGCTACGTCGTGCCGAACGTCTTTTATGACGCCGATGGCGACGCGCTGACCTATGCGGCCACCCTGGCCGACGGCAACCCACTGCCGGCGTGGCTGTCGTTCGACGATTCGACGCGTACGCTCTCCGGCACGCCGGCCAACGCCGACGTCGGCAGCCTGAACATCCGGGTCACCGCGTCCGACGGCACTGCAAGCACCTACGCCGACTTCAACGTGACTGTCGGCGACATCGCCCATGCACCCACAGCCGCCGACGACACCTATGAGACGAACGAGGATGGCGCGCTGACCGTCGTCGCCGCCTCCGGCGTGCTCGCCAACGACACCGATCCCGACGCCGACGACCTTTCCGCGGTCCTGGTGTCCGGGCCCAGCCACGGCACGCTCGACCTCGCCGCGGACGGCAGCTTCGTCTACACGCCGGATGCGAACTTCAACGGCACCGACAGCTTCTCCTATCATGCCGACGACGGTGGGCAGGTCAGCGGTGACGTGATCGTCACCATCGACGTGTCGGCGGTGAACGATGCTCCCGTCCTGGCCTCGGCGATTTCGGACCAGACCGCGACCGAGGACAGTGCCTTCAGCTTCTTGGTCCCGGCCGGGACGTTCACGGATGTCGACGGCGACACGCTGACGTTCGGCGCGACCTTGGCCGACGGCAATCCTCTGCCGGCGTGGCTAAGCTTTGATTCGGGCAGCCGCACCTTCTCCGGCACTCCGGCGAGTGGCGACATCGGCAGCCTGAGCGTCCGAGTCACGGCCTCGGACGGCAGCGAAAGCGTCTACGACGACTTCACCTTGAGCGTGGGCGGCGCTCCGCATGCGCCGGTCGCGACCGACGACTCCTATTCGATGAACGAGGACGGCACCCTTTCCGTCGTCGCCGCCTCCGGCGTGCTCGCCAACGACAGCGACGCGGACGGCGACGATCTCTCGGCGGTCCTGGTGTCCGGGCCCAGCCACGGCACGCTCAGCCTGGCGGCGGACGGCAGCTTCGTCTACGCCCCCGAAGCGAACTTCAACGGCACCGACAGCTTCTCCTATCATGCCGACGACGGCGGGCAGGTCAGCGGTGACGTGATCGTCACCATCGACGTGTCGGCGGTGAACGATGCTCCCGTCCTGGCCTCGGCGATTTCGGACCAGACCGCGACCGAGGACAGTGCCTTCAGCTTCTTGGTCCCGGCCGGGACGTTCACGGATGTCGACGGCGACACGCTGACGTTCGGCGCGACCTTGGCCGACGGCAATCCTCTGCCGGCGTGGCTAAGCTTTGATTCGGGCAGCCGCACCTTCTCCGGCACTCCGGCGAGTGGCGACATCGGCAGCCTGAGCGTCCGAGTCACGGCCTCGGACGGCAGCGAAAGCGTCTACGACGACTTCACCTTGAGCGTGGGCGGCGCTCCGCATGCGCCGGTCGCGACCGACGACTCCTATTCGATGAACGAGGACGGCACCCTTTCCGTCGTCGCCGCCTCCGGCGTGCTCGCCAACGACAGCGACGCGGACGGCGACGATCTCTCGGCGGTCCTGGTGTCCGGGCCCAGCCACGGCACGCTCAGCCTGGCGGCGGACGGCAGCTTCGTCTACGCCCCCGAAGCGAACTTCAACGGCACCGACAGCTTCTCCTATCATGCCGACGACGGTTCCCAGACGAGCGGCGAGGCCGTGGTGACCATCGCGATCTCCCCCGTCAACGACGCGCCGGAGATCGCCGTCAATGCGGGAATGACCGCCGTTCAGGGGGCGAGCAACGTCCTTCACGCCGATTACCTCGAGGCCACCGACGTCGACGACGCGGCGGCCGACATCGTGTTCACGCTTACCGCCATACCGACCCAGGGCACCCTTTACCTGCACGATGGCTCGCTGGGCGTGGGAGCGACCTTCAGCCAGTACGACCTCGACGCCGGGTATGTGACCTATGTGCACAGCGCCGGCAACGACACCGCCGATTCCTTCGCGTTCACTCTCTCGGACGGAGAGGCCACGCCCATCGCGGGCACCTTCGCCATCACCGTCAGCGACGGAACGGCGTCGTGGATCGGCCCCACGGCCGGGGACTATTCCTGGCACACCGCATCCAACTGGAATCCGACCGCCCCGGTCGGCGACGGCGCGGCCACCATCACCGAGACGATCCCCGTGTACTCGTCCGGGGCGCTCAGCCTGGCTTCGCTGTCCGTGAACGGCGGCGGCCTCAGCATCACCGGCGGCACGTTCAAGGTGTCGGAAAGCCTTGCCGTCGCCGCCGATACCGTGCTGTCGGTGACCGGGGGGACGTTCAGCCTGGCGGGCGGGGTGACCCTGTCGGGCGAGGGCGCCGTCACCTTCTCGGGCGGCTCCTTCTCGTTGGCCGGCGACCTCGCCATAGGTGCCGCCGGCACGCCCACGTTCGCGTTCGACGGCGCCACCGACGTTGCGGACGGTGACGGCGATTCGGGTAGCGTTCCGACGCTGACCAACGAGCAGGCCGAGCTCGATCTCACCGAGGACGCGGTGAACGTGAACTTCGCCAACGCCGCCGGCGCCAGGGCCTTGCTCTGGGCGACCTCGTTCACCGGGGACCTCGCCAACGCCGGCGAGCTGGTTGCGAATACCTCCGACAACTCGATCGACGGCGCGTTCAGCAACGTCGCCAACGCCAGCCTTTCGATCGTCGGTGACGACGCCGCCGGCGGCCTCACCATCGCCAGCGGATTCACCAACGAGGGCAGCATCACCCTGACCTCGACCTCCGCCCAGGATGCCAGCCTGACGGTGGCCAGCGGCACGTTGACCAATTCCGGCGCCATCGCCATCGAAACCGGTGCGGGGGGGGGCGCGAACGATCAATGCCCAGCTCTCCAACGAGGGCACGCTGACCGTCGGCCTCTCGGCCACGATCTACGGCAATTCGCTCGCCCACACCAACTCCGGCGTGATCGACATCGCCGACGGCCAGACACTGACCATCTCGGGCAGCGACACGACCTTCACCAACTCCGGCACCATCCAGGGCACCGGCACCCTCGCCTTCGCGGGCGGCGCCGTGCTCGTCGACGGAGGCATCATCGACCCCGGCTCCACGAACGCCGACGACACCGGCCATCTGGTGATCAGCGGCAGCAACTCCTGGAACAACTCGTCGGTGCTCAAGATCGGCCTGAAGAGCGGCGGCTACGACCAGCTCACGGTGTCGGGCGAACTCGCCATCAGCGGCACGCTGCAGGTGCGGGCCATCGGCAATTACGACCCGGCCGACGGGACCGAGTTCGGCATCCTCGTCTCGGGGACTTCGCTGTCGGGGAATTTCACGTCGGTTCAGGGCCTGGATTGCTTCGCCGGCAAGGGAAAGATTCTAGACCCCATCTTCTCCAGCACCATGCTGAAGCTGACCGCCCGCACCGCCGAGGTCGGCACGTCCGATGCCGATTCCCTGGTCGGCAGCGGCAGCGCCGACTACATGCTGGGTGGCGGCGGAAGCGATCTCCTCGACGGTCAGGGCGGCGCCGACGTTCTGATGGGCCAGGCCGGCGACGACATCATTCAGGTCGGGGACACCGACTTCCACTATGTGGACGGCGGCGACGGCTACGACGTCCTCGCATGGCGCCCCTCGTCGACCGATGCCTTCTTCGATCTCGATGAAGTGCGCGACGACCTGCTCCAGAACATCGAGCAGATCTGCCTGGGCAACGGCGCCATCAACGGCGTCTCGCTGCGCTCGGATGACGTGTTCGGGATGACGGGTGGCGCGGGCACCTTGCTCGTCACCGGCGATACCAACGATTTGGTCATCCTCGCCGACGGGATGTGGACGGACCAAGGCCCCCAGACCGTCGACAACATCGGCTACACCGTCTACGCCAAGGACGGGGCGCTTCTCCTCGTCCAGCATGGACTGATGGCGGTCCCGCTGGCGGCATAGCCTGCGGGACCACCCGATGCCGCGTCTCAGGCGAAGGTGACCGTGTCGCCGTTGCCGACGTAAAGATCCGTTTCCGAGCCGAACCGGCCGGTGCCCTTCACCATGGGATAACGAGACTGGTCATCAACTCCACCGCCGGCAGGCCAGTGCAGTGGGTGCAGGCGATCTGGCGAACCCGCGAAGCAGGTGATGGCCTGGTGGCCGCAGCCGGTGATGCAGACGATGCCCTTGCCGGCGAGGTTGGCCAACAGCGATCGCTCGCCCCCTGAACAAGAGGACCCGTGCCGGTGCGGCGGGAAAGAGGTCTTGCGGCTGGGGCCGGGGCGCGCAATGCGAAGCGGTAATCCATTCTGTAATTGTTATTCTTCTCGCCGAAGCGGCCATCGGTTACCATCTAAAGAGGTAGGATGAATTCATATCGGTGCTACTGATGCCGCGGCCCTCGACCGACGATTATCGCTCGTGGCTTTTCGCGTCGCTCCTGGTAATCCTCGCGGTCTCGGCCTTGTCGACCGGTCTCACGTTCGCGCTGTTGTGGCGCACTTATGTCGACGAGCAGCAGGAGCGCCTGATCGGCCTTGCGCGCAGCCAGGCGCAGCTCATCGAGTCCGTGGCCCGCTTCGATCGCGTGTTCAGCGACCACGCCCATCCTCAGGGCGCGTACGGCGCGACGCTGAGTCAGGTCGCCGATGCGTACCGCAACTACAAGGGGTTCGGTTACAGCGGCGAGTTCCTGCTCGGCCGCAAGGAAGGCGACCAGATCGTGTTTCTGCTCGGGCAACGCAGTTTCGATCCCGAGCGGCCGGAGCCCATTGCCGAGGGATCCCCATTCGGCCAACCGATGCGGCGGGCGCTGGCCGGCGAATCGGGGATGCTCATCGGCCTGGACTATCGCGGAGTGACGGTGCTGGCCGCCTACGAGCCGGTTCCCGCCCTCGATGCCGGCTTCGTCGCCAAGATCGATTGGGCGGAGATACGCGCCCCCTTCGTCAGGGCGGGGCTGGCGGCCGGTGTCGGCCTGATCCTGATCTTCGGCCTCGCCGGGCTCGTCTTTCGCCGCATTAGCAGGCCGCTGCTCGAGAATCGTTTCATGTCGAAGCGGTTGCGCCAGCTTTCGCAAGCGGTTGAGCAGAGCCCCAACGCCATCTTCATCACCCGCCTGGATGGCACCATCGAATACGTCAATGGGCGGTTCACCGAACTCACCGGCTATCCGGCGCACGAGGCGGTCGGCGCCACGCCGCGCATCCTTCGCTTCGGCGAGACGCCCCCCGATGTGTACGCGGACCTGTGGCGCACCATCCTCGACGGCGGGGTCTGGCGCTATGAGATCAAGGACCGCCGCAAGGACGGCTCGCATTTCTGGGCCAGCGCCTTGATCGCCCCGGTGCGCGACGAGGCCGGGGCGATCAGCCATTTCGTGGCCATGCACGAGGACATCACCGAGCGCAAGGAGGCCGAGTTGCAGATTCGCCGGGCCAAGGAGCAGGCCGAGGTGGCGAACCGGGTGAAGTCCGAGCTGATGGCCAACATGAGCCACGAGTTGCGCACGCCGCTCAACGCGATCATCGGTTTCTCCGAGGTGATGGCCGGGGAGGTGTTCGGGGAATTGAGCGAGAAGTACCGCGAATACGTCGGCGACATTCATTCGTCCGGCAAGCACCTGCTCGACGTCATCAACGACATCCTCGACGTCTCGGCGATCGAGGCCGGCAAGATCGAGCTCAGCGACGAGGAGGTCGACCTCGCCAACGCCGTCGACATCTCGATCCGGCTGGTCGCCCAGCGCGCCGAGAAGGGCAAGGTGGACCTGGCCGCCGAGCAGGTCGCCGGGCTTCCTCCGCTGCGGGCGGACGGCCGGCGCGTCAAGCAGATCCTGCTCAATCTGCTGTCGAACGCGGTCAAGTTCACGCCCGAAGGCGGGCGGGTCACGCTGCGCGGCGGCCGCGCCGCAGACGGCGGCATCCTCCTCACGGTCGCCGACACCGGCATCGGCATGACCGAGGCCGAGATCGCCATCGCCTTCACCCAGTTCGGTCAGGTCGATTCCGGCCTCAATCGCAAGCACGAGGGCACGGGGCTGGGGTTGCCGCTGACCAAGGGGCTGGTCGAACTGCATGGCGGCACGCTGATCCTCGAAAGCGTCAAGGGCCGGGGCACCACCGCCACGGTGCGGTTCCCGGCATCGCGCACCGTGCGGGTTCCGGCGCCGGCCTGACCCTGATCAACCCGCCGGCGTTTGGGCGGCGGCGGGCCGCGACGGCCGGATCAGGATCTGCGGCCCGTCGTCCGGCGGCTGGGCGCGGAACAGCGGCAGCAGCTCGTCGGCAACCAGCGAGCACCCCCCAAGGGGGGCCGCGGCGACCAGGGCGATGAGGCAGGCGCGGACGGTTTTCACGGCGGCCATCGGCAGGCGGAAACGGGCCTTTTCCTATGGCCCGCGACGGCGCGGCGATCAAGCGGCCGAAGGGGGCGGGGCGCGGCGCGGAGGGCGAAATCGGGCTTGCGCGCCGCGGCGCATTTGAGTATGGTCCGTGCCTCCGCGGCGTCCCACGCCGCGAACCCCGCGCGCCCGTAGCTCAATTGGATAGAGCATCAGACTACGGATCTGAGGGTTAGGAGTTCGAATCTCTTCGGGCGCGCCACATTTTCCTGTGCGAAAGCAATGCGTTACGAGAGCCCGGCCAGCGCGCCGGGCTTCGTCGTGTCAGGGCGCCCCATGCCTATCCCCCGCGCGGGCGAGAACGGGCGAGAAATGGGTCCTCGGGACTGACCGAGAGCGACGGGCCCGCCTCGCAGCATCCCGCCGGGTTCCCACCGTGGGCTCACTGCGAGTTGGCGTGGTGGGACCGGTTCGAGGCCGCCCGGGCCACCCTTCCAGGGCTTGGAGGAGGTTGCTTGCTCCCGAATTGCACCGGGCTTAGCGCGCTGTACCCTTCCTGTCTGGATGAGCATGCCGGTCGAGCGGGTCCGATAGCGTGCGAGCCACAAGCCTATATTCCACGAATAGGATACTTGTGCAACCTGGGATCACGCAGCGTCCAAGAGGCCGTGAGTTGCCCCCGTATACTTACCGTCCGGGCCTTTCCGTCTGCGCGGCTTTCAGGTGGCGCGCTGTTTTGCTAATAGGGCGGTGATAGGTTCAGCGTTCCTGGAGTGAAAATGAAGAAGCTCGACAAGCAGAAGACGGCCAAGGACATCGCAGCTTTCGGTGATCGCCTCAGCACCGCCGCGGCCGCCAAGCGGGCACTTGTGGAGAAGTTCCGCGCCAACAAGGTCGATGTCAGCGACCCGGAGTACCAGGCGCAACAGGCCGCCCGCGCCGCCGCCGCTGTCGCCAAGGCCGAGCGCGAGGCCCAGCGCCGCGCAGAGAAGCAGGCCAACCGCGAGCAGGTGGTGGCCGAGCGCAAACGCGCGCAAGAGGAAGCGGCCGCCCAGGCCCGCGCCCACCAGGCCGCCAAGGAAGCCGCCGCCGCCGAAAAGGAGGCGGCCCGCATCGCCAAACTGGGCGATGACAAGGCCAAGCGCGATGCCCGCTACGCTGCGCGCAAGGCGCGGCAGAAGTGACGTCGTGGCCAAGTTCGACCCAGCTCTCCAGGAGGTGCGAACGTTGTCTCGGCACGGTGAGTGGACTACTGGCCGCCTCTGCCCATGCAAAGGACCCGCTCTGGCACGAAGCTAGACGCGCTTACCGAGGAGCCCCCCGCCAGTCACCCGGGGCTGCTGCGGGCCTTGGGGTGCATATGTCCCTTCACCGGCTATCGCGCTGCCGCAGGCTTGTCCTCGATCGTCCCTCATTTCGGCCCAAAGCGGGAGCTACGCTCCTGTAATTCAACGAACGACGGATCTGAGGGTTAGGAGTCTTCGGGCGCGCCGCTCCTCCCAATGTTTTCCTTCTTGGCCCGCCGCATCTCCAGGCACGGCCCCTGTGATCATTTCTGCGCGAACCGGCAGTTCCGTCGCGTCCCGTCCTCGGTCAGAGTCGCTTCGCGGCCTTTGATCCACAGTTCGGTCCGGCCGTCGCCGTAGCGCGCGCCCGAGCCAGAGATCAGGCGGGGAAGCCGGCGGCGTTCGCGCCCCTCGGCGAGCAGTGCCGTGTCGGCGGCGGCATCGAAGGTCACGGCGAGGGTCCGCCCGCCGTCGCAGGTCAAGGGCTGCGCCGTCGGCCGCGGGTCGGCGGCACAGCCGGCAAGCGCCAAGGCCAGGAGGGCGGCGAGCGTCGTGCGGTGTGCGGGCGCCATCGGAACCTCCCAGGGCCGGCCGTCAATAGTACAGGAACGTCGCGATTTCCTTGATCGTGCGCGACAGCGAGGCGGGCTTGCTCCAGTCCTCGACGAACACGTCGCCGGCGCGGAAGGCGCGGTAGAGGCGGTTGTCCTCGAGGTCGTCGATAATGACCTGGACATTGGGAATCATCCTGGCGATGCCGAAGCGCTCGCGCAATTCGGCGGCCGGTCCGGCGGCGGGCCCGGCGGCCGGTCCGGCGTCGTGCACCGTCGGCCGCCGCGGGGTGAGCAGGATCAGAACGGTGCGGTTGAACGAGCGCGCCGTCTCGCGGTTGAACAGGTATTGCATGAGCGGCACGTCGCGCAGCAGCGGCACGCCATCCTCGTCGTCGAGCAGTTCGCGCTCGTTGAGGCCGCTGATCACCACCGTCTGGTCGAACTTGGCCAGCACGCTGGCGGTTACCGAGTTCTTCGAGGTCTGGACCTGTTGCTGGAAAGTGGCGTCGGTGGTCGCCGTCTCGAAGAACGACCGGGTCGTCTTCACCGACAGCAGCGGGACGATCATTGTTGATGAAGCCTCGATGCTCGATCTTGCGCTTATGGCCAGTCTGGTGCGCGCGATTGACTGGCGGCAGGTGCGGCGCTTCATTCTGGTCGGCGATCCCAATCAGCTTCCACCAATCGGCCGCGGACGCGTCTTTGCCGACACCATTCAGTGGCTTGCGGAGAAAAACGCCGCCGGCATTGCCCGGCTCGCAAATAACCTCCGCCAGCTCGAAAACGCCGTCGAAGGGAAGGGCACGGCAATCCTGCGCCTTGCTGATCTCTTCATCAGCGCAAAGGCCCGCGATGACGGCCAGCCCACCGCGCCGGACGCCGAAGAGCTTCTCACGCAGGTTCATAAGGGCGGCGACGTCGATGCCGATTTGCGGGTGATTTACTGGGAGCACCCCATGACCCTGTCCGAAACGCTCATCCAGACCATCGAAATGGAAATGGCGGACCACACCGGCGAGGCGCTCAATTCCGAAAAGCCCTATGAACTCTGGCGGACGGCTTTCGACTGGAAGCCTGAAAAGTACCAAGTGCTCACCCCGCACCGCGGCGAGCTTCACGGCGTCGAGGCGCTGAACGAGGCTGTCCAGGACCGCGTGGCCGCAGGCGTCATGCATCGCTACGGCTTGCTCGACGGCATTACGCTCTACGACAAGGTTATTCAGTACCGAAACAGGCCGCAGTCAAATCCCATCTGGGCATACAACTTCAATGCGCGTAAAGCCGAGCGGGTCGAGGTTTTCAATGGCGAGATCGGCTTCGTTCAACAGCATAATTTCGACAACAAGCACAGCGGACGGCTCAAGCGTTTTCAGGTCAAGTTCGAGCGAAAGGATCATCTCGCCGTCGGCTACGGCAGCGCGCTTTCCGCAAATGGTGGGTTTGAAAGCGTCGAAGACAATCTGGAGCTGGCCTACGCGATTTCAGTGCACAAGGCGGAAGGCAGCGAATTCAATCATTCCTATGTGGTCGTTCCCTGCTCCAAGGGCAGGTCACTGTCGTCTGAGCTCCTCTACACCGCGCTCACCCGCGCCCGGCAACACTGCACCTTGCTCGTACAGGGGGATGTGTCGACCTTGCTGTCGGCGCGGCGCCCGGAGAACGCGCAGACCGGCCTCATCAACTCCTCGCTGTTTGACGGGTTCTTCCGCGCGGTGCAGGACGAGTTGATCAATCGGAAGGGGTGGTACGAGGAAGGCCGTATTCACGAAGCGCTGAGCGGCGACATGGTCCGCGCGAAATCCGAACTCGTGATCGCCAACCTGCTACACGAGCGCGACGTGCCTTTTTCTTATGAAGTTCTTCTGCGCGCGCCCGACGGGACGATGTATCTGCCGGACTTCACGATCAGCTGGCAGGGGGAAACCTGGTTCTGGGAGCACTGGGGGATGATGTCGGTAGCCTCTTATCAGGAACACCGCTCCCGAAAAGTGGGTTGGTATGATAAGCATTTCCCGGGGCGCCTTATCGAGACGTTCGAAGACCCACAGCTGAGCCAGCAGGTGGCGCAAAATATCGCCAGCCGCTTCTCGTAGGCCACCAGGGCTTCCGAATGCCAGGCCCTGCGCGGGCTGACCTTCCTTGTTTGGTTTAGGGGGCTGGTCCATCAAGGCCAAGCCCTCCGCTGCGCTGCGGGCGCAGCCAGCGGCCTCCCCGTCCTTCCGCGCCTTCGGCTTGTGCAAGATGGGAGATTCCCGACCGCTGTCTGCGGTCTTGACGGTCTTCCCCGCTTTTTGGCACAAGCGCGGAGGGGTGACCGTGAGGGTGGGGGCCTGGGTTAATGCGCATTGCCAGTTGTGCCGTGATTGCCGGCCCAGATATGCTCTGCCCTTAACATCAAAAGGGGGCCTTTGGTGAGCGTTGGAAAGTTTATCAGTATTGGCACAGCCGGCCCGCTGGGCGGGATGGTCTGGGAAGTGATGCGGAGCGCCACGGCAAAAGTCGAGGTGGCATCATCCGGGGAGATGACGGAGCTTCAGTTGGAAGCCGCGCGTCAGGATGTACGCCTCAAGATGGCCAAGGTGCAGGCGCAGATTGCTCAGGAAATGGCCATCGCGGATCGCATTGCATCGGCGGAAGAGGTCAAAATTGAGGAGTTTTACGATGCCGGCGGCAAGGGCAACGTTGGCCTCGCGGGCGACCTGAATACTAGCACCGCTAGCTTGGGGGTGGGCGCCGAAGGCCGCGTCGTGACCAAACGAATTTATCACTTCAAAGGGTGGCGTCCGGGAATGATGGTCGCCGAGGCCGACGCCGAAGGCAATTTATATGCCGAGGCCCCTGAGGCCGCGCTCAACGAATAAAAAAATGGTGCGAGTGTGGCCGGGGGGGCGCCTTCCGGCCACACCCGCCCCGCCAGCCACCCGGGGCTGCGGGGGGTGCAGCGTATATGTCTTTTACCGGCTGTCGTACCGTGGCCCGCCGCATCTCCAGGCACGGCCCCTGTGATCATTTCTGCGCGAACCGGCAGTTCCGTCGCGTCCCGTCCTCGGTCAGAGTCGCTTCGCGGCCTTTGATCCACAGTTCGGTCCGGCCGTCGCCGTAGCGCGCGCCCGAGCCAGAGATCAGGCGGGGAAGCCGGCGGCGTTCGCGCCCCTCGGCGAGCAGTGCCGTGTCGGCGGCGGCATCGAAGGTCACGGCGAGGGTCCGCCCGCCGTCGCAGGTCAAGGGCTGCGCCGTCGGCCGCGGGTCGGCGGCACAGCCGGCAAGCGCCAAGGCCAGGAGGGCGGCGAGCGTCGTGCGGTGTGCGGGCGCCATCGGAACCTCCCAGGGCCGGCCGTCAATAGTACAGGAACGTCGCGATTTCCTTGATCGTGCGCGACAGCGAGGCGGGCTTGCTCCAGTCCTCGACGAACACGTCGCCGGCGCGGAAGGCGCGGTAGAGGCGGTTGTCCTCGAGGTCGTCGATAATGACCTGGACATTGGGAATCATCCTGGCGATGCCGAAGCGCTCGCGCAATTCGGCGGCCGGTCCGGCGGCGGGCCCGGCGGCCGGTCCGGCGTCGTGCACCGTCGGCCGCCGCGGGGTGAGCAGGATCAGAACGGTGCGGTTGAACGAGCGCGCCGTCTCGCGGTTGAACAGGTATTGCATGAGCGGCACGTCGCGCAGCAGCGGCACGCCGTTCTCGTCGTCGAGCAGTTCGCGCTCGTTGAGGCCGCTGATCACCACGGTCTGGTCGAACTTGGCCAGCACGCTGGCGGTCACCGAATTCTTCGAGGTCTGAACCTGTTGCTGGAAGGTGGCGGCGGTGGTCGCCGTCTCGAAGAACGACCGGGTCGTCTTCACCGACAGCAGCAGGGTCTCGTCGTCGATGAAGGTGGGGGTGACCGACAGGCTGACGCCGACCGGCTTGTCCTCGAGTTCGGTCTTGAACTCGCCGGCCACCGCCACCGTGATGTTGGCGCCCGAGAAGAAGCGCGACGGTTGGCGGTCGAGCGCCAGCAGCGACGGCCGCGCCAGCACCTCGGCCCGCTTCTCGGACACGTTGAACATGTTGAGGGAATAGCTGATGCCGTTGGCGGGCAGGGCGATCCCCTTGGTCCAGACCCGCGTGTGTGCGCTGCTGGTGCCGCTGACCCGCGTGTCGAGCAACGATCCGGTGAGCACGATCGACAGGCCGTCGAGGATGTTGACGCCCTTGCCGGTGACCAAGTCGTCGTCGGTGCGAATGATGGTGGCGTCGACCAGCACCATGCGCGGCAGCGGCTGGCCGGCGCATGGCGAGGGCAGGGCCGGTAGACTGTCGGTCTCGTCGGCCGTCTTCGGAACCGTCGAACCCCAGCCGCTCAGGCCGTAATTGCCGTAGCTGCCGAAACTGCCGGAGCCGTAGGCCGACGAGGCGTTCCGGCTTTGCGGGAACTTCTCCTGCACGCAGTCCGCCCAATAGGGGGCGATCGGCAGGACGCGGCCGGCTTCGGCCGCAGGCACCGCGTCGGCAGACGGCCATCCCGGGCGCCCCGCGTCGCCGGGCGCCTGCGCCGGCCGCAGCCCCTGGCGCCGGGCCTTCGCCGTGGGGGGCGCCGCCGACCACGCGGCGAGCGTCGCCCGCCACTGGTCGAGGCGGCGGCCGACGTGGCGGCGCCGGTCGGGATTTGGTTCGACCGCGGCATAGCGCGCGAAGGCGGCGGCAGCGGCGTCGGCATTGCCCGCCGCCGCGTTGACCAGCGCCGCCGTCCGCGCCATGAGCGCGTCCCCGCCCCCGGCCGCCTCTGTCTGATCGACCGCCCACAGGGCGAGCGCCGGGTCGCCGGTGTAGTAGGCGGCAACCGCCAGCCCGTGCAGGGTTTCGGACGAGCCGCCATCGAGAAGAATCGCCTCGGCGAACATGTCCTTGGCCTGGGCGAAGCGCTGCGACTCGAGGTAGAGCCGTCCCAGCAGCCGGGCGGCCGCGATGTTGCCCGGGTCGATCTGGCGCGCCACCTGATAGCCGGTCTCGGCGAGGTCCAGGCGCGCCCGGTCTCCGCCGGCCGCCATCAGATGGTAGGCGAGGCCGTTCAAGACGTGCAGATGGGCGTCGTCGGGCCGCTGGTTGAGGGCGGCGTTGAAGGCCCGCGACGCCGCTTCCGGCTCGCCCCGTTCGAGCGCCGCGAGGCCGGCGGCCACCTCACGGCCCAGGGAAGCGTCAAGTCTTGCCGACTGGCCGGCGGCATTCGCCACACCTCCGGCGGCCCAATGCACCGCCTGCGGCGCCTTGACGGACGCGCAGCCCGCCAGCCCCCAGACAATGGCGGCCAGAGCCACCCTTCCCATGCTCACCATGATTGCCCCCAGGTACGTAAGGCGACTTGCGCGCCAGACACTTTGCCCCCACGGGGATTAGACCATGAAAGGGCGGGGGAAGTCTCGTCGGTATGGACCGGGCGATTTATCGCCAGGCTGCGCAGGGCTGCGCCCTCCTCACCGCGGCGCGAACAGCGTTTCGAACTGGGTGAGGATGGTGTCCGCCAGCAGGCCCGGGCCATGGGCCCGCACCTCGCGGGGCATGGCGCCGAAGGTCTGCCGAAAGGTGCGCGAGAAATGCGCCTCGCTGGCGAAGCCGCAGTCGTAGGCGATGTCGGCGATGGTGCGGCGCTGGTTCGCGGGGTCGCGCAGCAGGGTCTCGGCGCGCCTCAGGCGGCGGTCGCGCACATAGCCCGCCACGCCACCCACCGGCGCGAACAGACGATAGAGATTGGCGCGCGAAATGCCGAAGCGCGCGCAGAGGGCCTGCGGGGTGAGGTCGGGCGAGGTGGCGTTGGCGTCGATGTAGGCCTTGAGCCGCTCGCGCAGCGCGTTGGCCATCGGTTCGCGCGTCGCCTCGCCGATGCGTGCGGTGGGCCGCAGGCAGGCGGCGGCCAGCGCCATGGTACCCCAGGCCGCCGAGTGGGCCTCTTCGTCCGACAAGAGGGGGGCGGCGCGGGCGAGCGCCCGCAGGTGGTCGGCGAGCAGGGTGGCGAGCGGGGTGCCGCGCCGCAGCACCTGCCCGTCCAGTTCGGCGGCCCCCACCATGCGCAGCAGTTCGCGGCGGGGCAGCAGGACGGTGACGGTGCGGCTCGCCTCGGTGGTCACCGTCTTCGGGCGGGCCAGGTCGTGCACCCACACGTCGCCGGCCTGGACCATGACCACGTCGCCGTCCTCGGCGACGGACCGCAGGCCGCCGGCCGTGAACAACTGGATCAGGAAATGGTCCTGGCCATCGGCGGCGATGCGCTGGCGGCTGCGCTCGTAGCGCTGGCGGGAGTAGGAGGTGATGCCGAGGCCGATCGGCGGCAGGACGTAGGTCACCACCCGTCCTTCGAACGCGGCGTCAAGGCGCTCGGGGTGCGGAATGACGGTGTACAGGGGCAGGAAGTCGCGCCAGGCGTCGAACCGCAGGCGCCCCTCGAAGGCATCCGTGGAAAACTGCGTCGAAGGAAGTAGCTGTGCCATCCGATTGCGCCCCCGTTGCGAGCGTACACCCGCCGGCAACAACCGACAATGGGAGATGGAGGACGGCCCGGTTCGCCCGTTCGATGCCTATTCGCCCACCGGCACCGGTTCCCGCACCGTGGCCGGCGGGGCGTAATCGGCGGGACCCGCCACCGCCGGCTGCGGGCGTTTCACCCGGAACCAGGCGGCGTACAGGGCGGGCAGGAAGAAGATGGTGAGCACCGTGGCCGCCGCCAGTCCGCCCATGATGGCCACCGCCATCGGGCCCCAGAACACGCTGGGCACCAGCGGGACCATCGCCAGGATGGCGGCGGCGGCGGTCAGAAGGATGGGGCGGGTGCGGCGCACGGTGGCGTCGATGATCGCCTCCCACGGGGTGCGGCCGGCGCGGATGTCCTGCTCGATCTGGTCGACCAGGATGACCGAGTTGCGCATGATGATCCCGGCCAGGGCGATGGTGCCCAGCATGGCGACGAAGCCGAAGGGCAGGTTGAAGGCGAGCAACGAGGCGGTGACCCCGATCAGGCCCAACGGCGCGGTCAGCAGCACCATGAGCACCCGCGAGAAGCTTTGCAGCTGAATCATCAGCGTCGCCACCATGATCAGCACCATCAGGGGCATCATGGCGTTGATCGAGCCCTGGCTCTTCGCGCTCTCCTCGATGGCTCCGCCCACGTCGATGCGGTAGCCGTCGGGCAGCGCGGCGCGCAACGGGGCGAGGGCGGCGTCGACCTGCGTGCTGACCACCGGCGCCTGGATGTCGCCCCGCACGTCGCCGCGCACCGTGATGGTGGTGTCGCGATTGCGGCGCCACAGGATCGGCTCTTCCAGCTCGTAGTGCAGCCGGGCGATCTGGCTCAGCGGCACCACGGTGCCGCGGGCGGTGCGCACCTGCAGGTCGCCCAGGCGCGACAGGTCGGCGCGCTCGCGTTCGGGGGCGCGCACCACGACGTCGATGGCCTCGGTGCCTTCGCGGTATCTCGTGACCGTCAGGCCGCCCACCAGCACCTGCAGGCTTTCCGACAAATCCTGCCGGGTCACCCCGAGGGCGCGCGCCTTGGCGGCATCGACCTCCAGGCGCACGCTCTTGGCCAGCTCGTCCCAGTCGAGGTTGACGTCGTTGAGGTGCGGGTTGGCGCGCATCACGTCGCGCACCTGATAGGCGATGGCGCGAAGGCGCTCCGGGTCGCCGCCGTTCACGCGGAACTGCACGGGATAGCCGACCGGGGGTCCGTTCTCCAGCCGGCTGACGCGCAGGCGGGCGGCCGGGAACTCCACCTCGGCGGTGTCGATCAGCTCGTGCAGCAGGCTCTCCCGCGCTTCCTGGCCGGTGGTCATGACCACGAACTGGGCGTAGTTCGGCGTCGGAAGCTGCTGGTCGAGCGCGAGGTAGAAGCGCGGCGTGCCGCCGCCGGTATAGGCGGTGAAGCTTTCGACGCGCTCGTCGCCGCGCAGGCGTTCCTCGAACTTCCTCACCTCGGCGGTGGTGGCCGCGAAGGAGGCGCCGGCGGCCAGGCGGATGTCGACCAGCAGTTCGGGGCGGGTGGAGCTGGGGAAGAACTGCTGCTGGACGAAGCCGAAGCCGACCAGCGCGGCGGCGAAGGCGCCCGCCGTGGCCCCGATGGTCAGCCAGCGGAAGCGCACGCAGGCCTCGATCATGCGCCGCAGGCGGCGGTAGACCGGGGTGTCGTAGACGTCGTGGTGGGCGGCGGCGCGGCGCCGCGGATCGGGCAGCAGGTGATAGCCGAAATAGGGGGTGAAGACCACGGCCACCACCCAGGACAGCATGAGCGACAGCCCCACCACCCAGAACAGGGCATTGGTGTATTCGCCGGCCGCCGATTTCGCGAAGCCCACCGGCACGAAGCCGGCGGCGGTGACGACGGTGCCGGTGAGCATGGGAAAGGCCGTCGAGGTGTAGGCGAAGGCGCCGGCGCGCAAGCGGTCGAGCCCCTGCTCCATCTTCACGACCATCATCTCGACGGCGATGATGGCGTCGTCGACCAGCAGGCCCAGCGAGATGATCAGCGCCCCCAGGGAAATCTTGTGCAGGTCGATGCCCAGCGCCAGCATCGCCGCCAGGGTCATCGCCAGCACCAGGGGCACGGCAACCGCCACCACGATGCCCGTCCGCCAGCCCAGGGTGAGGAAGCTCACCGCCATGACGATCGCCAACGCCTCGGCCAGCATCTTCAGGAACTCGCCGATCGAGCGGTCCACCACCTTCGGCTGGTTGGCGACCTGGGCGACCTCCACCCCCAGCGGCAGATCCGCCCTGATCTTGGCCATCTCGGCGTCCAGCGCCTGGCCGAGGGCGAGGACGTTGCCGCCCTTGGCCATCACCACGCCCAAACCGATCGCGTCGCGCCCCTGATAGCGCATGGTGAAGCGCGGGGGATCGACGTAGCCGCGCTTGATCTCGGCGACGTCGCCCACGGTGATCAGCCGGCCGCCGGCCTCGATGGGCAGCGCGCGCGCCTTGTCCTCGCTGTCCATCCGGATGTCGACCCGCAGGTGAATGCGCTCGGCGCCGCTGTCGAGGTCGCCGGCCGGAGCCATCGCGTTCTCGCGGCGCAGGGCGTCGATCACCGCCTCGGCGGGCAGGCCGAAGCTGGCCAGCCGCTGGCTCGAAAGCTCGACCCAGATCACCTCGTCCTGGGTGGCGAGGAGGTCGATCTGCTCGATGGCCGGCAGGTGCCGCAGACGCTGGCGGACCTCGTCGGCGACGCGCTTCAGCTCGGCCGGCGTGAAGTCCTCGCCCATGAAGGCGTACATCACCGAATAGACGTCGCCGAACTCGTCGTTGAAGTAGGGGCCGCGTATCCCGGCGGGCAGCAGCCCGCGCACGTCGCCGATCTTCTTGCGCACCTGATACCACACGTCCGGCACTTGCGCGGGCGGCGTGGTGTCCTTGAGGATCAGGAACACCACCGACTCGCCCGGCTTCGAATAACTGCGGGCGATGTCGAAATAGGGCACCTCGGCCAGCGCCTTCTCGATGCGGTCGGTGACCTGCTGTTCGACCTCGCGCGCGGTGGCGCCCGGCCAGTCGGTGCGGATGGTCATCACCTTGAAGGTGAAGGACGGATCCTCGGCGCGCCCCAGCGCCATATAGGCGACGACGCCGGCGATCACGCTGGCCAGCGCGAAGAACAGCACCAGGGTGCGGTGCGCCAGCGCCCAGGCCGACAGGTTGAAGCGGTTGCTCATCGCACGGGCTCGGTCCACACGCGGATGGGCTGGCCGGCATCGAGCTTGTGGACGCCGGCGGTGACGATGCGCTCGCCCTCGGCCAGGCCGTCGGCGACGATCGCCAGATCGCCGGCGAATGCGGCGACCTGAACCGGACGCAGGGCGACCCGGTCGCCGGCGTCGTTGACCACCCACACCGCGGGCGCGCCGCCCTTCTGGGTGATGGCGGACAACGGCACGCGCGCCACGGTGCCGGGTCGCGGCTGGCGGGCGACGACGGTGGCGGTCATGCCGATCTGAATCCCGGCCGGCGGGTCGGCCAGCGTGACGCGGGCGCGGTAGGTGCGCGTGACCGGGTCGGCGCTCGGCGCCATTTCGCGCAGACGGCCGGCGATGGTGGCGCCGGGCAGCGCCCACGCCTCGACCGACAGCTGCCGGGTGGTGAAGGCGCCGGCCTCGTGTTCCGGCACGTCGGCGACAGCCTCCAGTTCGCCCAGGCGGGCGATGCGGACGGCCGGCCGGCCCTGGGCGACCACCAGCCCGGGCTCGATTAGCACGGCGGTGACCACGCCCGGGGCGTCGGCGACCAGGGTGGTGTAGCGGGCGGTGTTGCGCAGCAGGTCGAGATGGGCCTCGGTCTCCTTGACCCGCGCCTTGGCGCGGTCGAGCGCGGTGGCGCGCCGCTCGAATTCCTGGCGCGTCGTCCATTCGCCCTGGCGCAAGCTGGCGTAACGGTCGAACTCGCCCTGCGCGTTGCGCTGATCGGCGCGGGTGGCGGCGAGCTGGGCCTCGGCGGCGCGCACCTGCAGGTCGAGGTCGGTGGGGTCCAGGCGGGCCAGCGGCATTCCGGGCTCGACGCGGTCGCCGACCTGGGCCAGCCGCTCGGCAACCTTGCCGCCGACGCGGAAGCCGAGGTCCGCCTCGACGCGCGGCTGAATGACGGCGGCGTAGCGGGCCACCTCGTCGGCCGGCGTAAGCTGGACGGTGGCGACGCGCACCGGGCGCGGTCCGGGCTGGGGCGGCGGGGGCGAATCGCAGGCGGCAAGCGCGGTGGCCAGCGCCATCCCCAGAAGCGATGCCGCGAAGATCGGCCGCCCGTTGCGTCCCATGCGTGTTCTCCGTCCCCAAATATGGACTGGACTGTACCGTACCGAGCGTGCTTTACTCCCATTCAAAGGTCACGTCAATGGATGAACCGGCGTCCTCTCCATGAGAATAGAAGCGCCCCGGACCGCCGACTCCCACGATCCCAAGCTTCAGAAGATCCTCGCCGCAGCGAAGGAGGTTTTTCTGGAGCACGGCTATGCCGCCGCCTCGATGGATCTGGTGGCAAGGCGGGCGAAAGCGTCCAAGACCACGGTCTATACGCGCTTTCCCTCGAAGGAGGCATTGTTCGCGGCGACCATCGTCACCGAATGCGAACGCCACGGCATGCTGTTTCGCGCCGAGGACTTCGATCATCTGCCTCTCGACGAGGCCCTTCTGAGGATCGGCGGGCGGTTCCTCGACCTCGTTTGGTCGCCGGAGGCCCTGCGCACGCACCGGATCGTGATGGGCGAGGCGGCGCGATTCCCGGAGGTGGCGCGGGTGTTCTACGATACCGGCTTCGTGCAGACCGGCGAGGCGGTGGCGCGCTTTTTCGTTCGTGCCAAGGAGCGCGGCCTGATCGCCGTGGACGACCCCGCGTTCACCGCCCGGCAGTTCCTGGTCACGCTCAAGGGTTTTCCCGATTGCGGGATATCGCTCGGGCTTTGCGAACCCCCGCCGGCGGCGGAACGGGACGCTTATCTGCGCAAGGTGATCGGCGAGTTCCTGCGGGGGGTCGCGGCCCCGCCGGCATGACGCCATCGGCCCGCGCGGTCGGCGGGCCGATGGGTCGGCGGCCTCAGCGTGCCGCGTGGACGTTGGCGACGCCCATGCCCGGCCACACGTCGCGGCTGTAGAGTTCCGTCCAGGCTTCAAGGTGGCGCTGCCGCTCGGCGGCGGCCTCCGGCGCGACGGCGGGCGCCGCGCCGTGCGGGTTGCCGACGCCCATCAGCATCAGCGCCGGGTGCGCGTCGGCCGCGGGCCGTGGGGTGGCCACGGCGCCACCGAGGCCGACGAAGGTGGCCGCGGCGATGGCGGTGAGAATGATCGACCGGGTACGCATGATTCGTCTCCTTCTGCTTCGATGATCAGGTTTCCGCAGGCTGCGGATTGGCGGGGGTGAAGGCGGGTTGCTGGCCCGAAGACCGGCGGTCGCCCGCCAGCCAATAGCCGCCGGCCATGAAAACGGCGCCGGCGATGGTGTTGCCGAGGGTGACCCAGGTGAGGTTGTGGGCCATGCCGGCGAGGCTCACGGATTCGGGGTGATCGCCGAGCAAGGCGATGGAGAACAGCGTCATGTTTGCCACGCTGTGCTCGTAGCCGCTGGCGATGAAGGCCAGCAGACACCAGAAGATGACGATGCATTTCGTCGCGTCGGACCGGGTGCGCGCGCACATCCACAGGGCCAGGCAGACCAGCCAGTTGCACAGGATGCCGCGGGCCAGAAGCTCGACCGGCGAGCCGTTCATCTTGTAGGAGGCCACCTTGATGAGCAGCGGCTGGCCGGCGTGCAGAAGCTCGCCGCCGCCGCCCGCCACGAAGATCACGGCCAGCCCCACGGCGCCGGCCAGGTTGCCCAGCCACACCGCCGTCCACACCTTCAGCATGTCCGCCACCCCGGTGCGTTCGCTCAGCCAGCCGAGGACCATGTACATGGTATGGCCGGTGAACAGCTCGCTGCCGGCGAACACCACCAGAGTCAGGGCGATTCCGAAGGTGGCGCCCATCAGCAGCTTCTGCAGCGACGGGTCCGCCGTGGCCGCGACGCTCAGCATGAGGATGATCCCGATCCCGATATAGGCCCCGGCCATCGCCGCCGCGGCCAGGAAGGCGATGGGGGTTTCGCGCAGGGCCGTCGCCTTCTTGGCGGCCAATTCGCTGAAGTGATCAATGGTTGCCGAGTACATGCGTTCCATCCAATCGCAGCGGTTGGCCATCGGCCGCCGGCCGGGGCGCGCCGACGACGACGCGCAGCAGGCCGGCGAGGGCGCCGGCGGTGCCAAGCGCCAGAAGCGCGCTGCCCAGGGTCTGCTGCTCTTCAAGGAGGTAATTCGCGCACATCCGCGCCGGGGCGTTGGCGTAGAACCAGCCCAGCACCCAGGCGAGCGCCACCAGATGGGCCGCGACGAATCCCCGCCCGACCAGCCCCAGGCGGCTCCACGCCCAGGCCAACGGCATGCCCCACAGCAGGGGCACGGTCACGAATTTCGCGAGTTCAACGACCGGATCGGCCAGGGCGGCGTCGAGCCAGCGCGGAAGCATCCAGTAGGCCATCGCCGAGAGGGCGAGCCCAAGGCCGACCAGTCCGTGCCGGTCCCAGGCCGCCAGCCGGCGGCGCACCGACTCCGGAACCGCCCCGAAGGCGAGGATCCCGCACAGCACGAGCAGGGGAACCTGGACGGCCATGTGGCCGGCCATGCTGGATTCGAGCTGCCGCGCCACCGGCGGCAGGGCCAGCACCGCAAAGAGCGCGCCCGAGAGATGAAGCGGGCGACGCGTCATGACGTCCGCTCCAGCCTCGCCACCAGTCCCTCGACGTCGGTGAAATCGTGAATGGCCGCGAGGCGGCCCTCGGCATCGAGCACATGGATGGCGGCATTGTGGACATACCCGCCGAAACCGTCCGGCAAGACGACGACGCCGAACGCTTCGAGCAGGTCGGGCATGTCCCCCCGATCCACGACGCGGGCGAACCGCCACGTCGGATCGGCGCCTTGCAGGGCGGCGTAGTCGCGCAAGGCATGTGTCGTGTCGTTATCGGGATCGAAACTGATGCTGAGCAGGTGAATCCCATCGCCGAGGCGGGATGGCAGGGCCGCCGCCACCTCGCGCAGGGTGTCCGTCATCTGCGTGCAGACGGTCGGGCAGCGGGTATAGATGAAGTCGACCAGCACGATGCCGCCGGCGTAGTCGGCGATGCGCAGGGAGCGGCCGTCCTGGTCCTCGAGCGTCGCCGCCGGCAGGCGGCGTGGCGCCGCCTCGACGGCAAGGCGCCGCGCCGCCTCGGTGGTGAATGCCCGCAACCCGTCGGTGGCCTGCCAGAGGGTGGCCGATCCGGCGACCAGCACCGCCGCCAATGCCGTAGCGGCGCGCATGGTCAGGCCCTCGCCCACAGGCCGCGCAAGCGGCCGAGGAAGCCCAGGACGAAGACGGCGGCGCCGGCTACGACGAATGCCGCGAACAACGCCCCCAGGCGGTCGTAGTCCAGCCATTCGGGCATGTGGGCGGCCCAACGGCGCGGCACGCTGGCTTGCCCCGAGTACAGGAACACGAAGACGAAGCCGAGGCCACCGACGAGATAGGCGCCGAGGCCCAGGCGGTCGAGGCCACCGTCCACCGGCGCTCCCGCGTCCTTGCTTCGCGCTTCGCTGTTCAGGAAGTACATGAAGGCGAAGGCCATCGAGACCATGCCCAGCAGCAGATAGAAGTGGAAGTGGCCAGGCACCCACATGGTGTTATGCATGACCTTGTTGACCACGATCACCGCGTCGACGATCGCCGGGATGACGCCGCCGGCCCAGCCGAACATCGACAGCATCAGCAAACCCGAGGCGACGTCCCAGCGGATGCCCGAGCGGTGCACGATGGTCAGGGCGCCGAAGGCGGTGACGATTAGCACCGGAATGCCGCTGGTGAACGAGATCACTTGCGCCACCATCAGCACCCAGTGGGGCATGGCGAAGTCCATCAGCAGGTGATGCGGGTAGGCGACGATGACGAACACCGTCGAGGCCGTCCAAGCCGCCAGGAACACGCGGTTCGGCTTCCACGGCCGGCCGGTGTAAAGCGGCAGAATCTCGTAGACGGCAATGACCGCCATGTAGATGGTCACGTTGACGAAGGTGTGGCCGAAGAAATAGATCAGGTTCTTGGCCAGCAGCGGATCGAGCGTGACCTCGGGGAAGTACAGGTTGGCGATGCTGATGCCGAGCACCGCCGCGCCGCTGGCGACGGCGGTGATGTTGGCGATGGCGGCCATGGTGCTGGCCACCACGGCGGGCGGCGGGGTGTCGCTGTCGTCGCCGCGGAACAGCAGCGGCCAGCCCAGGCCGCGCGCCAGGCTGCCGTAGCGCGCCAGGATGGCGCGGGCGCAATCGAGGTGGAGCAGCAGGAAGCCGGTGCCGATGACCAGCAGCCCGCCCATGAACACCGCGGCGGCGCCGATCTCCCACTGGCCTCCGGACTTGGCCGGCAGCGGATAGAGGAAGGTCCAGCCGGCGCCGAACTTGCCGATGATGACGGCGCCCAGGATCATCACGGCGCCGATCAGGAAGGTGGCCAGGTTGACGGCCAGCACGGCGGGCGTGAGACGCACGTAGCGCGACAGGAAGTACCACATGATGGCCGCGCCGGCCATGGCGCAGGCGCCAACCAGGGCCGCGGCGTGCATGGTCATGAGCTGATAGAACAGGTCGGCGCCCAGCGGCAGCATCGCGCCCTGTCCCAGGCGCATGGCCAGGCCCACCGACATCATCAACAGGAACACGGCGGCGGCGACGGCGAGGTAGGCGAGCACGAGGCGGCGGCCGAGAGGATCGATCGCGAGCAGTGGTTGATTGGCCATGGTCGCGCCCCCCTACGGCGTCACTTCGAATTCGGCGACCATGTCGTGGTGCACGACGCCGCAGAACTCCAGGCACAGCAGGCGGTAGCGCCCGGGCCTGTCGAAGGTGTGCACAAGTCGGTTGACGTAGCCCGGCATGGCCTGGGCCTGTGCGACCAGGCGCAGGTTCTCGTCGTAGATGCCGAACCCGTGGTTGACGTCGCCGCTGGTCAGCCGGAACTCGACCGGCTGACCCGCCTGCACGCGGTCGGTGCTGAGTTCCCACCACCACTGATAGCCGATGGCGTCGACGACCTGCACGTTGGCCGGCACGCCGGCAAAGGCCGGATAGGGAATCCGTGACAAGGTGAAAACGGTGGCGGGGACCCCCAGGACCACGATCGCCCAGAACAGCCGGGCGCGGAACCGATAGGCGCGGTGTACCACCGGCGCGTAGTCGCGGCGCTGCCGCGCGTTGGCGATGACGAAAACGAAACCGGCCGCCAAGGCCGCGACCAGGGTCAGCGATAGTTGCCAGGCGATGGACTGATCCATGCGAGTCTCCCTCTCTAAATACGCATACGTATACCTGTATGCTTATGGCATCTTTATGATAGTGGTGTAGCGCGGTCAAGTATTTTATGGAAAAGCGCGGAAAAATGGCGCTATAGGCCGCGCGAAAACCATGCAGAACGCTAGGAAACGTCGGGCTTGGCGGCGGCGGAGCCTTCCGCTATGGTCACGCGCCGTCCGGCGACCAGGGCAGCCGGTCAACAAGGGGGAAGAGCGGGCCGCGATGGAATTGTTGCGCTACACGGACTACACGCTGCGGGTTCTCATCTATCTCGCGGCCCGGTCCGACCGGCGCGCGACCATCGCCGACATCGCCGCGGATTTTCAGGTTTCTCACAATCACCTGACGAAGATCGTCCATCGCCTGGCGGGCGGCGGCTACCTGAGCACGTCGCGCGGCAAGGGCGGGGGGATGGTGCTGGCGCGCGAACCCGAGGCCATTTCCGTCGGCGAAGTGGTCCGTTTCGCCGAGGGCACGCTCGAGATGGTGGAATGCCTCCAGCCGCGTTGCCCGATCGTGGGTGGCTGTCGGCTGCGCGAGGTGTTCGCCGAGGCGCGCGACGCCTTTCTCGCAACGCTCGACCGCTACAGCGTCGGCGATCTGGTCGGCGACGGCAGTTCGGTCGCGGCGATGCTCGCCGGCCGTGGGTTCGCCATGCCGGCCACCGACGGCCGCCCTTGCGCCCTTCGGCCGCGCGGCCTCGGCGACATCAGCGAACCCTCCTAGAGCCGTCGCCCGCTGCGCGCGGGCGAGTCCGTCGCCATATCTCACTCTCCACTCGCCGCATGGGGAGGAGACCATGGCCGATCACGTCTACAAGATCGTCGAACTCGCGGGCAGTTCCGAGACGAGCATCGAAGACGCCATCCAGGTGGCGGTCACCAAGGCCTCGAAGAGTCTGCGCAACCTTCGCTGGTTCGAGGTGCGCGAAACCCGGGGCCATATCGAAGGCGGCCGCGTGGCCCATTTCCAGGTCGTGTTGAGGGTGGGTTTCACCGTCGACGAGGATTAGCGGCGCGCCTCCTTGAATAAAATCAGAAATCTCTAATATGATATTTATGAGAATGCGACCTGTCCGCACCAAGGAGGAAGGGGAAGTGTCATGTCGGCATTGATCAAGGGATTTTCGGACCAAGGCGTGGTCACCGTAAACCGCGTCGTCCTCAAGCCGGGTTTCGACGTCGACGACTTGCAGGAACGCGTCGCGCTGCTCTGCGAGAACGTCAAGACCTACCACTCCGACACCGGCTTCGTCGGTGGCTTCGTGTGCCTGAACACCGGAATGATCTCCAACGAAGGGAGCGACATCGGCAAGCCGGTGGAATCCCCGCTGAAGGATCGCGAAGCCCTCATCGTGACCTTCTGGCGCTCGTTCGAGGAGCATGAGGCCTCGCATCGCAGTTCCACGTTCCAGCCGCTGTTCCGCGAGGTGATCGAATTGTGCGAGAACGGCAACGAAGAGGTGGCCTACACGATGCTGTGGTCGGGTGCCGCCTACTCGGCGGAGGAGGCCGCCGCGGCCCGCCGGGCAAAGCGCGATCACGCCGCCTGAGCACCGCCCGATCGCGGTTGTCGGCGCCGCCGCCCTACGCTACCGTCGCCGTGGCCCACGACACAGGGAGCCGCGCCATGACGAACGAGCGAGAAGCCAGGATTCGGGAACGGGCCTACCAGTTGTGGGAGGCTGATGGCCGGCCCGCAGGGCGGGCTGTCGAGCATTGGGTGCGGGCCGAGGCCGAAATGGGCGGGGGCGAGGCGGAGACGTCGGATTCCGCAGCGACCGCGACCAACAAGCCCCGCCGCAGAACGTCCGCCAAGCCCGATTCGCCGCCATCGGGGCCCCGCCGCCGCAAATCGCCCTGAAGTCGCGGTCCGCCAGGCCGATTCCCTCTCGTGCAACGAAATCGTGCCGGTAGTACTGACGTACTACCGCCATCGATATGCCTCTATGTTAGAAAAGCGTCATAAAGAAGGCGGCTTCGGATCCGCCCAATAAATCGCACCCTAGCACACGGAGCTATCGATGGGAGGAAACAGAAGGTCTCTGCCAGCGGTGCTGGCGGGGCTTGCGGCCGCAGTTGCCATTCCACAGGCGGCCCAGGCGACGAATGGCATGTTGCCCCACTGCATCGGCGTCTATGCCTGCGGTATGGGTGGTGCCGGCATGGCGTTGGCCACCGACGCCACCAAGATCGCCAGCAACCCGGCCCTGGGCGGCAGGCTTGGCAACGAACTCTCGGTGTCGTTGGGCTGGATGCACCCCGACCGCACCATGGACGCCCAGGGGCCCACGCCGCCCGGCTTCCCATTCCCCTTCGCCAACACGGCGTCCGGCGAGCAGACCAGCCAAATCGAGAACTATCCCGACGGTGCGCTGGCCTTCAATTATCGGCTGTCGCCGACCCTGGCGGTGGGTGCGGCGATGGTTCCCGGCGGCGGCGGCGAGACGAAATACGCGATGTCGCGCACCGCCACCGGCCAGATGGGTTTCGGCAACGCCGGCGCCATGTACGACTCGCAGGTGCGCATCCGCTACGCCAGCCTGACGCCGACCGTGGCCTGGACGCCGAGCGCCAAGGCCTCGTACGGGGCCAGCGTCATCCTCGGCTACATGGACTTCAAGTCCAACATGGCGGTGATGAACCCGGCTTTCACCGGCCTGCCGTCGTCGCCGACGCTGATGACCTCGGGCGCCAACGAACTCGAGCGCGTCTACGGCATCGGCCTCAAGGTCGGCGGAGTGTGGGACCTCTCGCCGCAGGTCTCGGTCGCGGCCACCGCCAGCACCGGCACCCGCTACCAGCGTCTCGACGACTACCGCGACCTGTTCACCGGGCCGCTCCATTTGCCGCCGAACTTCGGCGTGGGTGTCACGTTCCGCGCCTCGCCGTCGACCGACATCGTCGCCGACGTTCAGTATCAGATGTGGGAAGCCGTTGAGGCCATCGGTGGCGAGCAGCCGGCGCAGGGGGGCTTCGGCTGGGAGAACCAGCCCATCTTCGCCCTCGGCGTTCAGCACCGCCTGAGCGACCGCTTTGCCGTCCGGGCCGGCTGGAACTACGGCCCGTCGCCGATTCCCGATGACGTCGTCTTCGCCAACGCGCTGTTTCCGGCGGTGATCGAGCATCATTTCACGGCCGGTGCCACCTACGCCATCTCCGACCGTTGGGAGGTCTCGGGCAGCGCCTACTTCGCGCCCAAGGTCACCCAGACCGACCCCGGCACCGGCGACATGTTCAGCCAGTTCGGCGGCGGTACGGTGATCACCATGAAGCAGTACGGCGGCCAGGTCGGCCTGCGCTGGAAGTTCTAACCAAGAGCAAGAACCACAGAGACCTCACGGCGGCCCTCCGGCCGCCGTTTTTGTTTACAGCCAGCCGCGCCGCTTGAAATACAGATAGGGCAGCACCGCCGACAGCACCATCAGCGCCAGGGCGAACGGATATCCGAAGGGCCAGGACAGCTCGGGCATGATCTCGAAGTTCATGCCGTACAGGCTGGCGATCAGGGTGGGCGGCAGGAACACCACCGCGACCACCGAAAAGATCTTGATGATGTCGTTCTGCTGGATGTTGATCAGGCCCAGTGTCGCATCGAGCAGGAAGGTGATCTTGCCCGACAGAAACATGGCGTGCTCGGACAGCGAACTGATGTCCCGGCTCATCGTCTTGACGCGCGGCCGGTTTTCCTTGCGCACCTGTATCTCGTCGGACTGCATCAGGAAGGTGACGATGCGGTTGATGCCGAGCAGGCTGTCGCGGGCCTTTGAGGTCAGGTCGCCGCTGCGGCCGATGGCGTGCAGGATCGGGCGGAAATCCCGCCGCCCGCCGCTGGGCGTGCCGGCGGCCGTAGGCGGCGCTTCGAAGATGTCGCGCGACAACGACTCGAGATCGAAACCGATGCGCTCCAGCACGTCGGCCAGCCGGTCGATGATGGTGTCGAGCAGTTCCACCAGTACGGCGTCCGCCGTCTGACAGAGGGCGCGCGCCTTCACGGCCCGGTTGGCGAAGGTGGCGAACGGTTGCGGCGTAGCGTGGCGCACCGTCACCGTGCAGCCGCTTGTAAGCACGAAGGCGATCGGCGTGTTCAGCGGATTGGGCGTGTCCGAGGCGGTCAGCACGGGCGCGGTCATGAAAATCGCTTCCTGCTGCCGGTAGAGGCGGCTGGACGCCTCGATCTCCTGCATCTCTTCGCGGGTCGGGAGGTCGATGCCGAGTAGGCGCTCGACCGCCCGTTCCTCGTCCTCTGTGGGTTCCAGCAGGTCGATCCACAGCGCGGCGTCCGACAGGGCCGAGGCGTCGCCCTTTTCCAGCCGCCCATGCGCGAGCGTGTAAACGGTGATCATGCCGCACCTTCGCCAAGTGGCCGCTTCGGGAAATATAATAAAGCTATAAACCCGAACAGTATCACTATATCATCCTGCCCTGGGTGGCGGGCGACACTTGTTGTTTGGGAAATGCCGATGAAGACAAAGATGAGTTCCGCCATGGCCAAGGTCGCCTGTGCCATAGCCCTGGTGTCCGGTGCCGTTCCGCTGTCCGGCTGTTCGCAGATCCCGGTCGCCAATACCTATCCCGCGGAATATCAGCCGCGTATGCAGTCTGTCGCCCATTGGCGGGCGCTCGCCGTCGAGCTGGTCGGCGCCATCGAGCAGCAGCGCCGCGTCGACCCCGCCCTCGCCGCCAAGCCCATTCACGTCCAGCCGCAGCAGGCCAGGACCCCGTTCAGCGACGGCTTCCACACCCTGTTGACGGCGGAACTGCTGAACCGCGGCCTGCCGCTGGCGCTGGCGCCCGAAGGGGCGATGATTCTGCGCTACACCACGCAGGTCGTCGGCCACAAGGCGGATCGCCGCAACCGTCCGGCCCCGGGCTTGATTACGGGTGTCGCCGCGGCCGCCGCGGTTCCCGCCCACGTTCTCAACTTCGAATATAACTCACTTCAGTACGTGGGCCTCGCCACGGGCGCGGGCGCCGTTGCCGATCTGGCGGCGGGCGCCATTACCGACGAGACCAATACCGAGATGATCTTCTCAGCCTCCATCTTCGACGGCGAGATCATGCGGTTCCGCGCCACCCGCACCTTCTACGTCAACGACCGCGACTTTGCCCATTACGAACCGTCGGGCCTGCAGCGCTTGGCGACGCGGGTGGTGGCGTATTAGGCGGGCGCCGCCTCAGGCGACGCCGTAATCCGCCGCCAGGGTGTCGAGGCGCAGGTCGTCGGCGCCCAGCGGCGTGCCTTCCGGCAGGCTGGCGAGCAGGGTGAAGCCTCCGGCCGCGCCGTCGGCATCGTAATAGAGGTTGGCGGCGGCGTCGTAGACGAGCGCCGGGCGGCCGGCCTGCCAGGCGCCGCCGGTGCCGTTGGCGCCGTCGTACGGCGCCGTCAGGGCGACGAAGGAGTCGCCCGCAAGCAACGCGCCCGCGAACCCGAACGGTTCGGGAATGAATACCAGTTCGTCCTCGCCCGCGGTGAAGTCGAGAATGGCGTCACCGCCGTCAGCGGGCGACGCGAACACGAACTGATCGGCTCCGCCGCCGCCGGCGAGCAGGTCGGCCCCGCCGCCGCCCTGCAGCCGGTTGGCGGCATCGTTGCCGACGATGGCGTCGGGATGGGCGCTGCCGACCGCGTTCTCGATGACGGTGCCGTGGGCGATGCCCAGATTGTCCCGGGCCGGCCCCGCCCCGTAGGAGCCGACCGAGCTAAGCGACCCGGGCCGCAGGTCGGCAACCGCGCCGCGCACCAGGTTCGAAAGGTCGAGGGTGTCAATCCCGCCCGCATCGTAGAGGGTTTGGATGAAGGTGGGGTTGTCCGGCCAGCGGTACAGGCTGTCGCCGGCTTCGGTGGCGAGGTTCGGCCCATAGATGCTTTGGACGGCGGCGATGTCGTCGACCATCGGGGTTTCGGCGGACACGCCCGGCATGTCGGGGTGCCCGGCATAGGCCATCAGCGTCGTCTGTTCCGTGGCGCTGTTCTCCGGATCGTTCTCGAGAGGATGCTGTAGCCCGATCGCATGGCCGATTTCGTGCAGCAGGACCCGCAGTCCGCTGCCCCCCGGCTCGAAGGCCAGCGGCGAAGATCGGTCGACCCACACCTCGGCGGACACGATCTCGGCGCCGCCGGCGTCGTCGGAAACCGACCACCAGCGCGTCATGCCGATGGCGTTGCCGTCCAGATTTCCCACGGCGAACCGGATCTGGCCGTCGCCCTCGACCTCGGTGAAGGCGATGTCGGCGACCTTCGACCACTCGGCCAGCGCCTGCCGGGCGGCGGCCCGCTCGCCCTCGGTGAGGGGCCGGAAGTCGGCATAGACCTGCGGATCGGCCGCCATGAAGCTGAAGGTGACGGCGGTCGGTCCCGACGACGGCTCGACGCCCCAGTGATAGCCGGTCTCCGGCAGCAGGGCGGCGTAGGTGGGAGTGGGCATGAGCGGGTCTCCTTTTCGGGGCCCGGACCCTACGCGCGGCCGGTTAACCCCGCCTTAACCGCGAACGGGCGCAATGGGGGTACGGTTCCCGGTCCCCCTCTTGAGCCAGGCGGCGGAATCGCTATGCTGCGCCCATCGCCAGCGACGAGGAGCCGAAATGTCGGAGCGCGAGATGTACGACGAGGTCGCGGCCATGGTCGGGGCCATCGCCAAGGCCCTGGACCTCGGCGAGGCCGAGGCAGCCAAGGCGGTCGAGGACGGCCGGGTGTCGGTCGAACTCGGCAGCGACGACCGCGGCCAGCGCTTCGTCCGGGTCGCCCTGGACGGCCGCGCCGCCCGCATCTATCCCGGCGCCATCCTGCACGAGACCGAGGCGGCGCCGGAACGCGGCGGCTGTTCCTGCGGCCACTGAAGCGGACCTACAGCACGGCGTCGTCGAAGGGCAGGCGGCCGGCGCGGTCGTCGACCTCCAGCACCCAGAGGTCGTCGTCATAGCGGAGTTGCCGGGCCACGTAGGCGTCGGCTTCCTCTTCCGAGACCGGCGCCTCGCCCGTGCCCCGCATCCAGGCGAGTCGGCCGTCGGCGGTGCGCATCTGGCTGAACACGGTGCAGCCGAGGTCGCGCTGGTTGAGCTTGACCAGGATCGCCCCGGCGTCGGCGTCGCCGCGCCGCACCACCACCATCGCGATGCCGGCGAGGTCGCAGCGCCGCAGCGCCGCCTGCACCCACAGCCGGGCCGTCAGTTTCGGCTGCATGCGGCGGGGCTCAGCCGCATTTCGAATAGTCGCAGCTCGTGCAGGTGTCGCAGCCTTCCATTCGCACCAGGCTCGCCTGGCCGCATTTCGGGCATTGGCGGAAGGCGCCGCGCTGGCCGATGTTGACCACCTTGCGCGCCCCCTGGCCGACCGGTTCGGCCTCGGGATTGGGCAGGAAGCCGATGTTGATCATGTGGCGCTCGATGACCTCGCCGATCGCCGCCAGCAGCGACGGCACGTAGCGGCCGCCCACCCACTGGCCGCCGCGCGGGTCGAACACCGCCTTCAGTTCCTCGACCACGAACGAAACGTCGCCGCCGCGCCGGAACACCGCCGAGATCATGCGGGTCAGCGCCACCGTCCAGGCGTAGTTGTCCATGTTCTTCGAGTTGATGAACACCTCGAAGGGGCGGCGGCGGCCGTCCTGGATGATGTCGTTGATGGTGATGTACATGGCGTGGTCGCTCTCCGGCCAGCGCACCTTGTAGGTCGAACCCGGCAGCGCCTCCGGCCGGTTCAGCGGCTGCGTCATGTAGACCACCGCACCGGCCTCGAACACGTCCTCGGGGCGCGCCGCCTCGGGCTCCAGCGGAAGTTCCGGCTCGGCCTCCTGCTTGGCCTCCTTCCTCACCTCGAGCACGGCGCCGGTCACCGGGTTGGGGCGGTAGGTCGTGCAGCCCTTGCAGCCCAGGTCGTAGGCCTGCATGTAGACGTCCTTGAAGGCCTCGAACGAGATGCTCTCCGGCACGTTGATCGTCTTCGAGATGCTGCTGTCGACGTATTTCTGCACCGCCGCCTGCATCACCACGTGGTCGGCCGGGGTGAGGGTCATGGCGTCGACAAAGTAGTCGGGCAGGGCGGCCTGTTCGCCGTACAGGCGGCGGTACAGACGGTAGGCGTAGTCGGTGACCTCCTCCTCGCGCCGGCTGCCGTCGCGCATCAGGACGTTGCGCGTGTAGCTGAAGCTGAACACCGGCTCCAGCCCCGACGAGACGTTGTCGGCGAACAGCGAGATGGTGCCGGTGGGCGCGATCGAGGTGAGCAGCGCGTTGCGGATGCCGTGGGCGCGGATCGCCTCCTGCACGTCGGCGTCCAGGCCCTGCACCGACTCCCCGGCTAGATATTTTTCGCGGTCGAAGAGCGGAAACGGCCCCTTCTCCTTGGCGAGTTCCGTCGACGCCAGATAGGCCTCGCGCCGCAGGGCGGCCATCCACTCCTCGGTGAGGCGGATGGCCTCGCGGCCGCCGTAGCGGGCGCGGCACATGATCAGGGCGTCGGCCAGCCCGGTCACCCCCAGGCCGATGCGCCGCTTCGCCTCGGCCTCGGCGCGGTGCTGCGGCAGCGGATAGTTGGAGACGTCGATGACGTCGTCCATCATCCGCACCGCGACGCGCACCAGCCGCCGCAGTTCCTCGAGATCGAGGCCGGCCGCGCCCTCAAACGGCTTGCGCACCAGCCGCGCCAGGTTGATCGAGCCGAGCAGGCACACGCCATAGGCCGGCAGCGGCTGCTCGCCGCAATTGTGCGCGACGATGCCGTTGGCGTCGAAGGCGTTTACTCCGGGAACCTGGACATCGAAGACCTCTTCCTCGCCGTCGGCGGCGATCCCCTCCACAACGGCCGTGAAGCGCTCCCGGTTGAGCGCCCGGCGATATCCAGCCAGGACGGCGTCCAGGCGCCGCGCCTTGTCGCTGTCGCCGAACGCGATCGTCTCGCGGAAGCGTGGCAGGTTCTCGCCCGTGATCAGCAGTTCGTGCTGCGCCGCGCAGTCGTAGGCGGCGGTGCCTCCCTTGCCGTCGGGAAGCGGACGCAAGCCGGCCGGCCTTCGGTCGCGGTAGATCCGGCTTGCGACACCCAACCGGAGCAGCATGCGCTGCGCGGCCTCGAGCAGGCCGAGGTCGCTTTGCGCCAGTCGGATGCTCACCCCTTTCGCCTGGTCGCCTTGCACGCTGCCGTCGGCGTCGAACAGGCCGCGCAGGAAGCCGCGATAGAAGGCGGCCGAGGCGCGTTCGATGGCCGGGGTGATGGTCTTGTGGCCGGGAGCCAGGCCAAGGTCGGCCGCCAGGTGCTTGACCGCGCCCAGCGACAGGCGGTATTCCCCGCGGCCTGGCACTTCCACCCAGCCCCTGAAATCCGCCCGGTGCGTCAGCGTCCGCGCGGCGGCGAGCGCGCGGTCCATGACGGCCAGGGTGCCGGCTCGCTCCACTCCGCCGTTGGCCGCCACCGCTCCCGGCCAGACGCTGAGCACGGCCTTGTCCACCTTTAGGGTGCCGTCGCCGATCAGCAGGCCGATCAGATACCCTTCGTTCTCGCTGCCGAAGCCGTGCCAGTCGGCGCCGCCGCGATGATCGTTGAGCAGCACCTGGTCACCCGCCGTCAGCGTGCCGGCGGCCGCCCATTCGGTGTCCAGCCGCCATCGTGTCTCCGCCACCACCTTGCGCACCGGATGGTCCGCGGTCAGACGCAGGGCATGGCCTTCGCGTGTGGTCAGCCGGACGACCGGCTTGCGCCCGGTGGCGAAGAACCCGTCGGGGCCGCTGGCATGCGGCTGGCCGTTCAGCACCGCCACGAAGGGGCGGCCGCGCAGTTCCGCAACCTGACGAGGACCGTCGTCCGTCTGAACCCATGTGTCGGCGGTGACGCATGGATTGGTCGCGTGGATGGTCTCGCAATACCACAGGTTGTTCAGCCGGTTGATGCGGTCGATGAAAATGACGCCCGGCTCGGCGTAGGTGTAGGTGGCGCGGGTGATTTTGTCCCACAGCTCCCGCGCCTTCAGGCTGCGGTAGACGGTGCCGTTGAACGCCAGTTCCCAGTCGCCGTCCTCCTTCACCGCGGTCATGAAGGCGTCGGTCACCAGGACCGAAAGGTTGAACATGCGCAGCCGCCCCGGCTCGCGCTTGGCGTCGATGAAGGCCTCGATGTCGGGGTGGTCGCAGCGCATCGTCGCCATCATCGCGCCGCGCCGCGACCCGGCGCTCATGATGGTGCGGCACATGGCGTCCCAGACGTCCATGAACGACAGCGGCCCCGAGGCGTCGGCGCCGACGCCGTGCACCGGCGCCCCCTTCGGGCGCAGGGTCGAGAAGTCGTAGCCGATCCCCCCGCCCTGCTGCATGGTGACTGCGGCCTCCTTCAGGTGCTCGAAGATCCCCGCCATGTCGTCGGGGATGTCGCCCATCACGAAGCAGTTGAACAGGGTCACCTTGCGGTCGGTGCCGGCGCCGGACAGGATGCGGCCGGCCGGCAGGAAGCGGAAATCCTCCATCGCCTCGTGGAAGCGCTGCTCCCAGGCGGCCGGGTCGGGCTCGACCGCCGCGAGGGCGCGGGCGACGCGCCGCCAGGTGTCGCCGATCGCCTTGTCCACAGGCTCGCCGTCCGCCTTCTTTAGGCGGTACTTCATGTCCCAGATCTGCTGCGAGATGGAGGCTACCTGCGTCATCCTGTCCTCCGCTGCCTTCGGCGGACGCCTCGCCGCCCTTGGGCGAGGCCGGCCATCGGGCGCGAAAAGCGAGTTCTGATCTATAGTTAGGGCGGGAAGTCTAGGGAAGGGGCCGGGATGTCGTCAAGGCAAATGTTCTCATTTTGTTTCCACAGCAAGCCAGTGCCTCAAGGCCTTGATTCCTTTCGACTCCCCCAAGTTATTCCCGTTTTTCCTTCGGGCCGGGGCGCGGGCCGAAAAGTCATCCACAGAGTTGTCCACACCTCAAGGGGGCGAATGTTCAGGACGCCGCGGACCTGTCGCCGGTCTCGGCGATCAGTCTGGTCGTCGCGGTTTCTATCTCGTCGGACAGGCGGGCAAGGAAGGTGCGCCGGTCGAGGCCCGCCGGAATCGCCGGCAGGAACTCGATGACGATGCGCCCCGGCTTGCGGAGAAAGCTGCGCCGGCGCCAATAGAGCCCGGAATTGAGGGCCACCGGGACGAGCGGGGCACCGATGTCGTAGAGCATCGCCACGCCGGGCTGGTAGGGGCGAGTGCTGCCGGGGGCGGTGCGCGTGCCTTCCGGAAAGATCACCACCTGCCGGGCTTCGGCCACGGCACGCCGCGAATCCTCGACCATGTGGCGCAGCGCCTTGGCGCCAGCCTTGCGGTCGACGGCGATCATCCCCGTCTTGCGCAGGTACCAGCCGAAGAAGGGAATGGCTGTGAGTTCCTTCTTCAGGATGTATACCGGGTCGTCGAGCAGCGCGTGAAAGATCATGGTGTCCCACATCGACTGGTGCTTGGCGGCGACGACCGCCGGGCCCGACGGAATGTTCTGGCGGCCGCGCACCTCGTAGGTCAAGCCGACGGCAAGGCGCAAGATGAGCAACTCGCCCCGCACCCAGAAGCGCGCCGCCCCGACCATCCACCGGCGCGGGGCGAGCAGCAAGGGCAGGTAGAGGACGGCGAGCGCGGCCATCCAGCCGTAGAACAGAATCTGGCATATTGCGGACCGGATGCCGATCACGGGTGGTCTCCCTTGCCGGTGGCGAAATGGCGTGCCAGGGCGACCAGATACTTGGTGTATTCCGAGGCGACGAGATGCGTCGTTCCCGGCCATCGCCACCAGTCGCGCCGCTTGAAACCGTCGGGGAAAACCGGGTGCGGCACGATGGTCAGACCGGACATCGCCCTGGTGAACTCCAGAAGGCTGCGTGGCATGTGGTAGTTGGCGGTCACCAGGCGCAGCGACCGGAAATTCTCGGCGGCCATCCAGGCGGCCGTCTCGGCGGCGTTGCCGCGGGTGTTGCCGGCGCTGTAGCCAAGCACGATGCAGCACTCCACCTCGTCGGGCACCTGCCGGGACAGGCGCAACAGCTGGGCGATGTCCACGCCCTCATAGACGCCGGAAACGAACAGCTTTCTGGCCTTTTTCTCGGCCAGCAGGCGCAGGCCCGTCTCCAGGCGCTCGCTGCCTCCGGTAAGCACGACGATCGCATCGGTGGCGCTGTCGGCGTCGGCGACATGGTCGGGAACCGCGGCGGCGAACCGGAACAGCCCCGCGGTCCAAGCGGCAACCGCCAGCAGCAGGACCATGAGGCCCAGCCGCAGCCATCGCCGCCGAGGGCTCCTTCGCATCGCCGCGCTCAAGGCAGGCGGCCGGTGGCCCGGTGGACGGCGGCCTGAGCGGTGAAACGGGCCAGCAGCGCGGCAAGCAGCGGAAGGGCCACGATCAGCGGCCAGCCGTGGGCAGGCACCGAGAGGTCGATGATGAACCCGCTGCCGACGCGCCGCGCCGCCCAATCGACGAGGAGCAGCGCCGGCACCGACGCCAGCAGACCGATCAGGCCGCCCCGCAGGGCAAGGGCGAAGGCGCGGTCGGCGAACTGGCGCGCGATGTAGGCGTCCTCGGCGCCGATCAGGCGCAAGAGTTCGATGGCTCGGCGATGCACGGCCATGCCGGTGCGTGTGGCGTAGATCACCGTCGCCGCGGTGACCGCCGCCACCGTGGCCAGCGCAACGAGCACCGCCGCCTCGACGGCGCGGCCGAGATCGACCAGACGCTGCAGCCAGGTTTGATGGTCGTCCACCGTGGTTCCGGGTGCCGCCTCGGCCAGCCGCCGCGCCAAGTCGGTGATGTCGATTGCACCGCCCGGGGCGACCGCGACGTCGATCAGGCCGGGCAACGGCAGGTCGCTCACCAGGTCGCCCGATCCCAGCCAGGGTTCGATCAGGCCGACCAGTTGGTCCCGGCCGAGCACCTGGGCGGACGCGATGCCCGGGGTGTCGGCGAGGACGCGCTCGACGGCGTGCAACCGTTCCCGCAGGCTCGAGGCCGTGTCGGCGGCCTCGGCGGGCGGCGGCACCTGGACGGTCAACGTGCCGGTGACGTCCCTATCCCACCGGCCGATCAGCCCGTGCACGATCAGCGCTCCGGCCACCGCCATCGCCGCCAGGAACACCATCAGGGCGACGAGCAGGGGCAGGAACCGGTGGCTTTCGTCGTAGGCCAGGGGCAGCGAGGAGGAAAGCGGGCGCAGCATCAGGCCGCCTCCGCCACCGCCAGCCGGCCCTGGGCGATATGCAGGCGCGGCTGGTCGAAGCGCGCCACCAGGGCTTCGTTGTGGGTGGCGATAACCACTGTCGTCCCGGTGCGATTGAGTTCGCGGAACAGATACATCAGGCGCATGGCGATGGCGTCGTCGACGTTGCCGGTCGGCTCATCGGCGACCAGCAGTTCCGGCCGGCCGATGACCGCCCGGGCGATGGCAATCCGTTGCTGCTGCCCGCCGGACAAGGTGGACGGCCGCGAGTCGAGATGCTCGGCGAGGCCGACCCATTCCAGCAGTTCCTTGACGTGGGGGCGAATTTCCGATTCGCGCAGGCCGGCAACGCGCAGGGGCAGGGCGACGTTGTCGAAGGCCGAGAGGTGATCGAGCAGGCGGAAATCCTGAAACACCACGCCAATGCGCCGGCGCAGCATCGGCACCTCTTGCCGGCGGATGGTCCGGGTGTCGGTGCCGAACAGGCGAATGACCCCGGCCGACGGGTATTGGGCGAGGTACAACAGGCGCAGAAGCGAGGACTTGCCGGCTCCGCTGGGGCCGGTAACGAAATGGAAAGAACCTGCCGACAGCGAGAAGGAAATATCCTGCAGCGCCTCCGGTCCGTTACCGTAACGCAGGCTCACGCTATCGAATTGCACGACTGTTTTGCTGTTCACGCTAGCTTGCCGCATGTCATTTCATGACGAGCACGGGCAGGATTACATGGCGTCCAGTACCGCGTCCAGCGCATGCTTGTGTTGACTCCACCCACACCCTATAACGTATCAGGTCCAGCGGTCTTGGCTTCATGCTGATTTCCTGTCCAAATTGCGCGACCCGATTTTCCGTGTCCGATGCGGCGCTCGGCCAGGGCCGCAACCTCAAATGCGCGCGGTGCGCCCACAAATGGTTCCAGACCCCGGAGGCCGCCGCGGACGCGCCGGCCGCCGAGCCCGCCGTGGTCGAGCGCCAGCCGGTGGCGGAACCCGCGCTGGCCGAGCGGGAACGCGAGCCTGCTCCGCCGCCGTCACCTCCTCCCCTCGACGACCTGCCTGATCGGGGCCAGTCCGCGTTCGACGAACCGCCCGAAGACGAGGAGGACGCCGACGGGGTTACCGAGGCCCCTCAGCCGCATCTCGGTCGCCTCGATCCCATCCCGCCCTCGCTTTCGGCGGGTTCCCGTTTCCGTCCGGGGGCCGGCAAGACCAAGGATGCCGACCGCGGCGGGCGACGGTCGTGGCTGGTGGCGGGGGCGCTGCTGCTCGCCGGCATACTGGCCGGCGCCTACGCCTTCCAGGACTGGATCGTCACCATGGTGCCGCCGTCGGCGGAGGCGTATCGGCTGCTTGGCCTGCGCGATGAACCCCTGGGCGCCGGCTTGACCTTCCGCAACTACAGTTCCGAGCGGCGGGTGAACGGTACGGAGGAGACGCTGGTCGTCCGGGGGGTGATCGCCAACACCACCGACGCCGCCGTCGCCATTCCCGCCCTGCGCCTGACCCTGGTCGACGGCGAGCGGATCGTCCAGGAGAAGACCACCCCGCCGCCCGTCGCGAGCCTCGATCCCGGCGGCACGGTCGGCTTCCGAATCGCTTTGGAACGGCCGGATCCCTCAGCCCGGCGATTCGAGGTTTCCTTCGCCCCGCTTCCGGCCACGCAGCCATGACCACTGCCGACCGGCCCGCCGCGCCAGCGCCATGAGGCGCCGGTTCGCCGCCGCCATGCGGCCGAGACGCCAGCCCCGGACATAGCGGGTGCCGGGCGGCTTGACCGGGTGCCAGAGCGTGTTGGGGCGCCCGCCGGCGGCGGCCATCACGGGCCGGAAGACGAACGTTCCGGGCGACAGATCGTTGACTGTGGGGGTGCTGGTGTAGAATCGGTTCCGATTGGCCGGTCGCACGAATTCCCCGTCGCCGCCGATGTCCTCGATGCGCAACGCGGCCTGGGTGAGGATCGTCGGCACGGTGCATTCGTAATGGCCCCGCCACCCCTGGCGATAGGCCGCGTCGAGCGTCGCATAGGCTCGCCGCGACATCCGCGAGAACGGCATGAACACGCGAACCAGCGCCTCCGTGGCCACTCTGCCCCCGGGACCGCGGACCCCCCGCCAGTTCCACCAACCGGGATTGTCGGCAAAGCGGTGAATGTTGGTGGCGAGCAGATCGGCGTCGTTCGAGGAGAACGCATCGAACACTTCCGACCACGAACCCGTGAAGTCGACGTCGTATTCGACGATCCAGACGTGTTCGTATTCCGGATGGGCGCGCTGGAAGGGGAAGCTGAACAGTTCGATGTCGAGGTCGCTGATGTGCCGGCCCTTGCGGGGATAGCCGAGAGAACGGAGATCGGCCTCGCCGAATGGCCAGACCGCCGCGTCACCGGGCGCCCGGTATCCGGGGTTGCCGTCGTCGGTCGCGTTGAACAGGATACGGACGTCGCGGGCGCCGGCCTCGGCCGCGAGGCGCCGATATAGCGAGACGATGTGCTCGTCGAGAAAATGGGTCAGCAGAAGAACCGCTTCCGAGCGTGGGGGCATTCCTTCACCTGGCAACCCGCGGCGACCACAGACCGCGTCCAGCGGAACGCCACGCCATGGGTGTTTGTTCCCGCGTGGTTCCCGGTTGATGCGCGATGCCGCCTGCGGCGCCTCCGTCGCCTCCCGGCCGGGCGGTCGAACTGCCGCGGGTTTCCTTGCGGATCGGAGGGGCGTCAGAACTGGCGCAGCAGCCGGCGCAAATAGTCCCGCTCCTCGCCGGGGCGTTGCGGATCGCCCAGGCGGCGGCGCAGTTCCTCGAGGATTTCGCGGGAGCGATGAAGGTCGCCTTCATCGGGAACGTGGACAGAGCGGTTGTCGGGGGCGCCGGGGCCGTTCAGCGCCCGCCCCAGCGGGTCGCGCTGGAAGCCTTGCCCGGTCGGCATGCCGCTTGGCATTCCCATTCCCATGCCCATCTGCCGGCTCAGCGCCTGCATGGCCTGCTGCGCCCCCTGCTGCAGCCGCTCGAGGGCCTCGCCCTGCGACTGGACGGCGCTGCCGGGCGCGTTCTGGCGAAGCTGGCCGGTGGCGTCGCGCATCGCCTGCTCGGCCTCGCCCAAGGCGCCGGGGATCTCGCCCAGCCCCTCGCCGAGTTGGCGCATCACGTCGCCCAGCGCCCGCCGCAGGGCCTCCTGACGCGCCGCTCCCTCCCCGGCCTCCTCCGGCGACGCCCCCTGCTGCGACTGCCGGAAGGTCTGGTCGAGCAGGCTGCGCTGCTGCCGTGCCAGTTCGCCGAGCTGCCCCAGCGCTTGCTGGGCCTGCTGCGCTTCGGGGCTGGGCTGTCCCTGGCGGCCGGCCTGTAGGTTGCGCAGCATGTCCTGCAACTGGGACAGCATCTGCTGGGCGGCCTCGCGCGATCCGGTGCGCGCCAGATCACGCATGCGGTCCAGCATCGACTCCAGTTCGCGCGGCGTTACGTATTGCGCCGACGGATCGGGCATGAAGGGCGTGTTGTCTTGGCGCATCGCTTGTTCGGCGATGGCGTCGAGCAGTTGCTCCATGGCCTGCTGCAACTGGTCCATCAGGCGGTCGATCTCGGCTTGCGAGGCGTTTTCCGAGAGCGCCTTTTCGAGCTCGCGCGCGGCTTCGGCCACCGCCCGCTCCGCCACCGCGCGGTTGCCTTCCTCGATGCGCAGGGCGGTGTTCCACAGGATGTCGCGCACGCTATCGACCGCGCCCGCCGACTGGTCGCGCAACAGCCGCGCGCGCGCCGTGCGCAGCGACAGGAAGGCGACGGTGTCGTTGCCGAAGGCGTCGGGCTGCGCCGAAATGCCGTCCAGTCGCCGCGCGACGTCGTGGCGTGGCGGCGGATCGTCCGCGAGCAGGCGGCGCTGCGCGATGATGGCGCGGGCCACCGGATGATGGAATTCCCGCTCGGGCAGCACGATGCGGATGGGAGCGCCCTTGCCCACCTGCCCCGCGGCGTCGCGGGCGTTCGGCTCGAGCGTCACCGGCAGTCCGGCCCAGGGATGCGCGGTGAGGTCGTGCCAGCTCGCATGGCGGAGGACGGCGTTTTGCCCTCCCGGCAGCGGCAGTTCGAGGAGCAACGGCTCTTCGTCGGCGGGCCCGGTGTCGCGGCGGATGCTGGCCCAGGCCTTCGTCACCCCGTAGTCGTCGGCCGCCTCGTAGGCAAGACGCAATCGCCCCCCGGGGTCGCCGCTTGGCTGCTCTGAGAAACGGATGGACGGCGGCGCGTCCGGAACGACCGTCACCCGCCATTGGCCGACGCGACGGCCGTCGAGGCGGACCGCGATCTGCGCGGCATCGCCGATCGCGGTCTCCACCCGCTGGCCGCCGTCGCCCAAGGGCGTGAACGGCAAGGCCCGCCGGTCCAGTTCGAGTTCGGCGGTTCCCTCGCCGCCATGCAGCAGGGCGAGCACCGTGCTGCCGCCGGGAACGGCCGGTGCCGGTGGCGGCGCTTCCGACGGCACCTCGATCAGCGTCGGCGGCCGGCCGGTGTATTGCGGCGGCGTCAGCCACATCTGCAGGGTGATCGGCTGGTCGGGCGCGGCGCTCCAGGCCGGCGTAACGGCGCGATAGAGGCGGGGCGGCATGTCGCCCCAGGTGCCGGCCACGGCGATCACCAGCAGCAGCAGGACGGCGGCGCGAAGTCCCCAGGGATCGCGGGCGGGAACCCCCGGCGCCGGCGCCGCCACGCGGAGCCGCCGGATGGTCTCGGTCATGCGCTGGCGGTGCAGCCGCCACAAGCCGCGGGCCACGGGATCGCCGGCCGGCCCTTCGGCCAACCGGTCGTCGAGGGTGCCGATCGGCCGGTGGGCAAGGTCGCTGTCGCGCTCGACGCGCCGGCGGGCCCGGTCGTCGTCGGGAAGCCTGAAGCCGCGCACGGCATAGGCCAGCGCCGCCAGGAACGCGCCGGCGAACGCCGCCAGCAATGCCGCATGCACCCAGCCCGGCAACAGCGGCAGCACGTCGAAGAGGGCCACCGCTACGAACAGGCCGGCGAGGGCGACCGCCGGCCATAGCACCGGCCACAGGCTCTCCCACGCCAGCACCACACGGGCCAGCCGCAGTTTTCTCCTCAGCGCGGCGCGCAACCTGGCCGGCGTCCGGTCCTTCTCCACAAACTTCCTCGTCAGCGTCCTTTCGGCGCGGCCTCCATCCATTCGGGAAGCCGCTCCATGGCCAGCATCTCCTCGTATGTGGGGCGGGCCCTCACCACCGAGAAGGTGTCATTATTGACCATGACCTCGGGCACCAGCAGCCGCGAATTATAGGTGGACGCCATGGTGGCGCCGTACGCGCCGGCGGTGCGCAGGACCAGCAGGTCGCCTGACTCGACCGGCGGCAGGGGGCGGCGGCGGGCGAAAGTGTCGCCGGTTTCGCAGACCGGTCCAACGATATCGGCGTGAATCGGCTCGACGCCCGGGTCCGGCTGCCGCACCGTCACCACGGCATGGTGGGCGTCGTAAAGGGCGGGCCGCATCAAATCGTTCATCGCCGCGTCGACGATGACGAAGGTGCGCGTCGCCCCCTCCTTCACATAAATCACCCGCGTCACCAGGATGCCGGCGTTGCCGACCAGCAGGCGCCCCGGCTCCAGCACCATCTTCAGGCCCAGGTCGCCCAGCGTCTCGCGCACCACGGCGGCATACTGGGCCGGGCTCGGCGGCGTCTCGTCGGCGTAGGGGATGCCCAGCCCGCCGCCCAGGTCGATGCGCGTCAGCGCGACGCCATCGGTCCGCAGCATGACCACGAGGTCGCGGACGCGCAGGAAGGCGTCGCGGAAGGGGGCAATGTCGGTGAGTTGCGAGCCGATGTGGACGGCGACCCCCGTCACCTCGATGCCGGGCATCGCGCTCGCGCGGCGGATCACCGCGTGGGCCCGCGTCCACTCGATGCCGAACTTGTTCTCCTTGCGGCCGGTAGTGATCTTCTCGTGGGTGTTGGCGTCGACGTCGGGATTGACGCGCACCGCGATGCGCACCCGCTTGCCGCGCGCCCGCGCCACCTCGTTCAGCGCCTCGAGTTCCGGCTCGGATTCGACGTTGATCTGGAGAATTCCGGTATCGACCGCGAACTCCAGTTCGCGCCTGGTCTTGCCGACGCCCGAGAAGACGATTCGCTCGGCTGGAATGCCGGCGGCCAGCGCGCGCCGCAATTCGCCCTCCGACACCACGTCGGCGCCCGCTCCCAGCTCGCCCAGCGTGCGCACCACGGCGAGGTTCGAATTGGCCTTCAACGCAAAGCACACCAGGGCGTCGAGGCCGGCGAAGGCGTCGCGCACGACTTCGAAATGGCGCCGAAGCGTGGCCGTCGAATAGCAGTAGAAGGGCGTGCCGACGGCCTCGGCGATGGCGTCCAGCGGCACGCCTTCGGCGTGGAGCGCGCCGCTCCTGTAGGTGAAGTGGTCCATGGCCTACCGTGAGGGATATTTGCGGGGATATTCGCTGTCGGGCGGCGGCTCCAGGCCGCCCTTCTTGCCGCAGGCGGCGAGCGGCATGGCGACGGCGACGGCGACGAGGAGGATGCTGAGAAGGCGTCTCATGTCACGAGCCAACGCTGCCGGGCGGCCTGGATGGCGGCGCGCACGGTGTCGGGCGCGGTGCCGCCGAAGCTCGTGCGGCTGGCCACCGAGCGCTCTACCCCAAGCACGTCGAAGACCTCGCGGGTGATCGACGGCTCCACCGATCGCAGGTCGGCGAGGGTCAGGTCCTCGAGACCGCAGCCGCGGTCCTCGGCCATGCGCACGATGCGGCCGGTGACATGGTGGGCCTGGCGGAAGGGCATGCCGAGAACCCGCACCAGCCAGTCGGCGATGTCGGTGGCGGTGGCGAAGCCGGCCCCGGCGGCGGCGCGCATGCGCTCGGCGTCGACCTCGAGATCACGGATCATGCCGGCCATCGCGGCGATGCACAGCTCCATTGTGTCGGTGGCCTCGAACACCGGCTCCTTGTCGTCCTGCATGTCCTTGCTGTAGGCCAGCGGCAGCCCCTTCATCACGACCAGCAGAGCGTTGAGGTCGCCGATGGTGCGTCCGGCCTTGGCCCGCACCAGTTCGGCGGCGTCGGGGTTGCGCTTCTGCGGCATGATCGAACTGCCGGTGGTGAAGGCGTCGGACAGCTTGACGAAGCGGAACTGGGCGCTGGTCCACACCACCAGCTCCTCGGCCAGGCGCGACAGATGGACCGCGCAGATGGCGCAGGCGGCCAGGAACTCGAGCGCGAAATCGCGGTCGGAGACGGCGTCGAGCGAGTTGCCGCAGGGCCGGTCGAAGCCCAGCTCCGCCGCCGTTTCGTGGCGGTCGATGGGGAAGGACGTGCCGGCCAGCGCCGCCGCGCCCAGCGGGCACTCGTTGAGGCGTCTGCGGGCATCGGCAAGGCGCCCGCGGTCGCGGCCGACCATCTCGACATAGGCCATCAAATGGTGGCCGAAGGTCACCGGCTGCGCCGCCTGGAGATGGGTGAAGCCGGGCATCACGGTGGCGGCGTGCTGCTCGGCGCGGTCGAGCAGGGCGGCCTGCAAATCCTTCAGCGCGCCGTCCATGCCGTCCATGGCGTCGCGCACCCAGAGGCGGAAGTCGGTGGCCACCTGGTCGTTGCGCGAGCGCGCGGTGTGCAGCCGTCCCGCCGCCGCTCCGACCAACTCGGCCAGCCGCGCCTCGACGTTCATGTGGATGTCTTCGAGGTCGTGGCGGAACACGAACGTGCCCGACTCGATTTCTTGCAGGACCGCGTCGAGACCGGACAGAATGGCCGCGCCGTCGTCGTGGCCGATGACGCCCTGCCGGACCAGCATCCGGCAATGCGCCTTCGAGCCGCGGATGTCCTGCGCGTACAGGCGTCGGTCGAAGTCGATGGAGGCGTTGATCCGCTGCATGATGGCGGACGGCCCGCCCTCGAAGCGGCCGCCCCACATGGCGCTGGCGCGCGATTCGGGTATCTTGGCGGTCATGGGTCTCTTCAGGGTGTGATGATGGGTAAAATCCTCGGCGCGCTGCTCGCCATCGGTCTGGTCCTTACGATTGTGGCCATATATCCGCTGGTGACAAGCACCGAAAGCGGAAAGGCCCCGTCCGGACAGGCGGCGGGCGAGGGCGCCACAACCTACAACGAAGCGGCGGCGTCCGGAAGCTTCCTGCCGCCGGACCGGCGCCAGCCGGTTCCCGCGCTGGTCTTCCTCGACGCCGAGGGGCGGGACGTGCCGCTGTCGGAGTTCCGCGGCCGCGTCGTCCTGCTCAACCTGTGGGCCACCTGGTGCGGCCCCTGCGTGCGCGAGATGCCCTCGCTGGACGCGCTGCAGGTCCGGCTGGGCGGGCCGGATTTCGCCGTCGTGGCCCTGTCGCAGGACCGCGGCGGCGCCGAGGTGGTCCGCAAGTTCTACGAGGACTACGATCTCGCCAATCTCGACGTCTGGCTGGACAAGGCCAACGCCGCCGGGCGGGCGCTGAAGACGCGCGGCCTGCCGACCACGGTGCTGATCGACGCCCAGGGCCGCGAGGTCGGCCGCGTCGAGGGTGCCGAGGAATGGGACGCGCCGGAGATGGTCGAGCGAATCGAGGCCGTGATCGCCGGCGGCTGATGCTTTCGCCGCCTCAGACCAGCCGGCGGTCGCGCTCCAGCTTGATGTGCACGGGCGCGCGGGCCTCGAACCAGCGCTTCACGAGGATGGTGACGGCGATTCCGATATAGGTGCCGAACGCCACGTCGCTGAGATAATGCACCGTGGTCAGCATGCGGCTCAGGCTGACGACCACCGCGATGCCGATCCATGCCAGATCGTAGCGGGGGAAGATGAACAAGAGCGCCGTCGCCGCCGCCCAGATGGCCTGGGAATGGCCCGACGGGAACGAGTTCATGCTCCACTTGGTGTTGAACAGGATGAACCCGTAGAGGTCGCCGTCGAACAGGTGGCGCGGACGGATGCGGCCGATCGCGAACTTGAGCAGATTGGCGAGCACCCCCGAGACCGCCAGGGCCGAGAACAGGAAGGCCGCCGAATGGGCATAGCGCCGCAGGCGCGCCCGCTCGGCCTCCAGACGGGCCCGCGCCGCCCGCCAGCGCAGCAGCGCCCACGCCAGCGCCGCCGGCACCAGCAGGTACACCCCCTCGCCGAGTTCCGTCACCACCTTGAAGAAACCCTCGACGTGGGGGGTGAGCGCGCCCTTCAGGGCGAGCGCGAGCGGGCGGTCGATCCAGGCGATGCTGATGGCGCAGAAGACGGCCACGGCGAGCAGGGACATCGCCAGCGGGTGGCGATGCGCCAGTGCGGCAACCAGCCGCGACGCGCGACGCAAGCGCTCCACGCTCATTCCTCCTTGCCGTAAACGCGCAGAGTGATATCGCGGCCGCGCGAATAATTGAACCCTTCGATGATCGCCAGGCCGGTCGGCGCCAGGCCGAGTTCGTCCGCCCGGCGGCGGAAGGCGTCGTGCTGGCGCTCCTCGACGATGGCGACGGCGCGCGGCTGCTTGGCCATCCAATCGGCGACTCCGGCACCGTCGGTGAGCCGCGTTTCGGTGCCGAGCAGGAATACCAGGCTGGGTTCGTGATAGCCGGCGGCGGCGGCCGGCGCGCCGGGCAGGGCGGCCTCGACGACCGCGGCCACGCGCGGCGCCACCCACATGCGATCGAGTGCCGGCAGGACGCCGTGGAAGATCGCGGCATAGGTGAGCACGGCGCCGGCGATGGCCGCTCCCGTGGCGGCGACCGTGCGGCCGCGCCACGCCAGCCACGCCGGCAGCAACCCGGCCGCCAGCGCCGCGGCGGCGGCGGGCAGGGACCACATCGAAAGGCCGTCGCCCAGTATGGCCGGGGCGGCGACCGCGGCGCCGGCCAGCAGCAGGCCGACGCCCGCCCACGCCACGTAGTACCAGCGCGCCGCCCGCGCGCCCAGGGCGGCGTGGCCGCCGATCACCGCGGACCCGATCAGCAGCGCCAGCGCCGGATAGGTGGGAAGCACGTAATGCGGCAGCTTGGTGGGGATCAGTTCGAACATCACCCAGGCCGGCCCCACCCAGGCGAGGGTGAAGCGCACCGGCGCCTCGCCGCGCCGCCGCCAGACCGCGGCCAGGGCCGGCCACAGGAACAGCGACCCCGGCCACAACGTGAGGGTGGCCAGCAGCAGGTAGTAGCCGGGCCAGGCGCCGTGCGATTCCTGGCCGCCGATCAACTTGGGCAGCAGATCGGAACGCACCGCGTCGCCGATGAAGGCGCCGCCGGTGGCCTCGGAGATCGCCGCCGCCCACGGGGCGACGATGGCCGCGGCGACGAGCAGGCCGGTCACCGGGCGCAGGCCGTGCAGCCAGGCGAGGCGGCGGTCTGCGACCGCCAGCGCCGCCACCGTCAGCAGGCTGACCATCGGCACGATCGGGCCCTTGACGAGAATGCCCACCCCCTGGGCGATCCAGAACAGGAGGGCCACCCCCACCCCCGGCGGCCTGCCGCCGTGGCCCTGCAGGTAGAAACGCGCCAGCGCGCCTTGTGCGGCGACCACGCAGGCCAGCAGCACGGCGTCCGTCTTGGCCTGATGCGCCTCCAGCACCAGGGTCAGCGAGGCGGCCGTCAGGCCGGCGCCGATCAGGGCGGCGGAACGCCCGAACAGGGATGTTCCGAACGCGAAGGTGAGCAGCGCCGCCGCCCAGGCGGCGAGGAGCGACGGCAGGCGGTAGGCCCAGGCGGTGGTGCGGCCCTCGGCCAGCAGCGACACCGAGGCCGCTTGCAGCCAATACACGCCCACCGGCTTCTTCGCCCGCGATTCCTCCTGGAAGTTGATGCGCACGTAGTCGCCGCTCTCCAGCATCTGCTTGGTGGCCTGCATGAAGCGCGACTCGTCGCGGTCGAGCGGCGGCACCGCCGCTAGCCCGGGCAGGAACAGCGCGAGGCACAGCGCGGTCAGGAGGAGATAGGGCCGGATGGTCCCGGCGGCGAGGCGAGCAAGGAGGGGAGGGGCGGCCTGGGTCAGCAACGGCGTTCGCCGCCCGAAAAAAGAGATGCCCGGACCAGGCCCGGGCATGACGGATCGGCAACTCTCGTCGTTGCCGGGCGTGACCCGGCAATCCACCGCACGGCGTTCATGTCACCGGGTCGGGATCGGCTTCTCGCCCGCGTAGTCGTAGAATCCGCGGCCGGTCTTGCGGCCCAGCCAGCCGGCCTCGACGTACTTGACCAGAAGCGGGCACGGCCGGTACTTGCTGTCGGCCAAGCCGTCATAGAGCACCTGCATGATTGCCAGGCAGGTGTCCAGTCCGATGAAGTCGGCCAGTTCCAGCGGGCCCATCGGGTGGTTGGCACCCAGCCGCATGGCGGTGTCGATGGCGTCGACCGAACCCACCCCCTCATACAACGTGTAGACGGCCTCGTTGATCATCGGCAGCAGGATGCGGTTGACGATGAAGGCGGGGAAGTCCTCGGCGCTGACCGGCTGCTTGCCCAGCTTCACCACCAGGTCGCGGACCACGTTGAAGGTGTTCTCACCGGTGGCGATGCCGCGGATCAGTTCGACGAGCTGCATCACCGGCACCGGGTTCATGAAGTGCATGCCCATGAACTGCGCCGGACGGTCGGTGGCCGCGCCCAGCCGGGTAATCGAGATCGACGAGGTGTTCGAAGCGATCAGGGCATCGGGGCGCAGCACCGGGCAGATCTTGGCGAAGATGGCGCGCTTGATCGCCTCGTTCTCGCTCGCCGCCTCGATCACAAGATCGCAATCGGAAAAAATCTCATAGTCGATGCCGCTGCGGATGCGCCCCAGCGTGGTCGCCTTTTCCTCCTCGGTGATCTTGCCCTTGTGGACTTGGCGCTCGAGGTTTTTGTCGATCGTCGACAGGCCCTGCTGCAGGTGCGCGTCGTCGATGTCCAGAAGCCGCACGTCGAACCCGGACAACGCGCAGACATGCGCGATGCCGTTGCCCATCTGCCCCGCTCCGACGACGCCAATCGTACGAATCATGGTCAGGCTCCCTGCTGTCGGCGAGGCCGCGATATGGGTCATTTGTCGAGTTCCGCGGCGAGCTCGGGCACCGCCTGGAACAGGTCCGCGACCAGGCCATAGTCGGCGACCTGGAAGATGGGGGCTTCCTCGTCCTTGTTGATGGCCACGATGACCTTGCTGTCCTTCATGCCCGCCAGATGCTGGATGGCGCCCGATATGCCGACCGCGATGTAGAGGTCGGGAGCGACGATCTTGCCGGTCTGGCCGACCTGGAAGTCGTTGGGCACGAAGCCGGCATCGACGGCGGCGCGGGAGGCGCCGACAGCGGCGCCGAGCTTGTCGGCGACCTTCTCCAGCAAGTGGAAGTTTTCGCCCGACTGCATGCCGCGCCCGCCCGAAATGATGACGCGGGCACTGGTCAACTCGGGGCGTTCGGACTTCGAGAGCTGCTGGCCGACGAAGCGCGAAGTGCCCGGATCCTCGGCCGCCTCTCCGTTTTCGATGCGGGCCTCGCCGTCCAGCTTGGCCGGCTCGAAGCCGGTGGTGCGCACGGTGATGACCTTGATGGCGTCGTCGCTGCGCACGGTGGCCAGCGCGTTGCCGGCATAGACGGGGCGGACGAAGGTGTCATGCCCCAGCACGTCGACGATGTCGGAAATCTGCTGCACGTCGAGCAGGGCGGCGACGCGGGGCATCACGTTCTTGCCGAAGGTCGTGGCCGGCGCCAGCAGGTAGCGGAAGCCCTTGCCCAGCTTGGCCAGCAACAGCGACAGCGGCTCGGCCAGCGGATGCTCGTAGGCGGGCCCGTCGACCAGGATCACGGTGGCGACGCCGGCGATCTTCTCCGCCGCCTCGGCGACGGAGCGGCAGTTGTGGCCGGCCACCAGGACATGCACCTCGCCGCCGATGGCGCGAGCGGCGGTGACGGTGTTGAGCGTCGCGGCCTTGAGGCTCGCGTTGTCGTGCTCGGCGAGGACCAGAATCGCCATCTCAGATCACCTTCGCTTCGTTCTTCAGCTTGTCGACCAGTTCGGCGACGCTCGCGACCTTCACGCCGGCCTTGCGCTTCGCGGGTTCCTCCACCTTGAGGGTGACCAACCGCGGCGCGACGTCGACCCCCAGGTCGGCCGGGGTGACGGTGTCGATCGGCTTCTTCTTCGCCTTCATGATGTTGGGCAGCGAGGCGTAGCGGGGTTCGTTGAGACGCAAATCCGTGGACACGACCGCCGGCAGCTTGATCTCGACGGTCTCGAGCCCGCCGTCGATCTCGCGCACCACCTCGGCCTTCCCGTCTCCCAGCGTCACCTTCGAGGCGAAGGTTCCCTGGGGCCAGCCAAGCAGGGCGGCCAGCATCTGGCCCGTCTGGTTGGAATCGTCGTCGATCGCCTGCTTTCCAAGAATGACGAGCTGCGGTTGTTCCTTGTCGACCAGCGCCTTCAGCAGCTTGGCAACCGCCAGCGGCTGCAACTCGGCGTCGGTCTGCACCAGGATGCCGCGATCTGCGCCCATCGCCAGCGCCGTGCGGATCGTCTCCTGGCACTGCGCCACGCCCATCGACACGGCGACCAACTCCTCGGCCTTGCCGGCCTCCTTGAGTCGTACCGCCTCCTCGACCGCTATTTCGTCGAAGGGGTTCATCGAGAACTTCACGTTCGCGGTCTCGACGCCCGAATTGTCGGATTTGACGCGGATCTTGACGTTGTAGTCGATGACCCGCTTGATGGCGATCAGAACCTTCATCGCACTCCCTGTGAGCAAGCCGACGGCGCTCTAGAGGCGCGCCGCACGGACGGCAGACGGGCAGAGAGCTGCTGCCGCTGTTGTATTGCACCGCACCATAGGCCGATGACAATTTGATGTCAACGTCCGGCCCTTCGGGGAAAAATGCGCCTTAGCGGGCGCCCCCTGGCACCCACAGAACGTCGCCGCGGCCCATGTCGTTTGACACGCGGCTCAGCACGAACAGGTGGTCGGAAAGACGGTTGACATAAGCGACGGTCAGCGGATTGAGCGTCTCGTGCCCCGCCAGTTCGACCACCAGCCGTTCGGCCCGGCGCACCACCGCCCGCGCCAGATGCAGGGCCGCCGCCGCCGGCGTGCCGCCCGGCAGCACGAAGGACGTCAGCGGCGCCAGTTCGGCGTTCATCGCGTCGATCTCACGTTCCAGCCGGTCGATCTGCGACTGCACGATGCGCAAGGTACCTGTTTCGTCGGGCTTGTGCGGCGTGCACAAATCCGCCCCCAGGTCGAACAGGTCGTTCTGGATGCGACCCAGCATGGCGTCGATGTCGCCGCTGGTGTGAAGTCGCGCCAGTCCGACGGCGGCGTTGGCCTCGTCCACGGTGCCGTAGGCGGCCACCCGCAGGTCGGTCTTGCTCACACGGCGGCCGTCGCCCAGCGAGGTCTTTCCCTTGTCGCCGCTGCGGGTGTAGATGCGGGTCAGCCTGACCATCGGCTTCCTTTCACCGGTCGTGGGGGCGCATCGGCGCGGAAACCGCAGAATCAGGGTTCCCTGGCCGGACGATGGGGTATAATAGCGGCAATTGGTCTCCGTGGCCCCATTCCACCGCTCGGGCGATGCGTTTTTCTCCCATTCTCAGCTTCTACATCGGTCGGCAGTTCCTGCTTTCCTGCCTGGCGGTGCTGGCGTTCCTGATCGGCCTCGTCCTGCTGTTCGACGTGATCGAACTGATGCGGCGCGCCGCCTCGCGGCCCGAGGCCACGCTGTCGCTGGTGTTTGGAATGGGACTTTTGAAGCAGCCGCAGATGGTGCATCTCGTGCTGCCCTTCGCCGTGATGATCGGCGGCATGGCCACGTTCTGGCGGCTGACCCGCAGCCACGAGCTGGTGGTGGCGCGCGCGGCGGGCGTGTCGGTGTGGCAGTTCCTCACCCCTGCGCTGGTCATCGCGCTGCTGCTGGGCATTTTCGAGATTACCGCCTTCAATCCCCTGGCGGCCGCCATGTATGGCCGCTACGAGCGGCTGCAGGACGATCTCTTGCTGCGCCACAGCAATCCGCTGACCGTGTCGCAGAACGGGTTGTGGCTGCGGGAATCACACGACGAGCGAACCACCGTGGTGCATGCGGCGCAGGTCAGCCAGGAAGGGGCCGAGCTTCGCCTGCGCGACGTTTCGGTGTTCGTGCTCGACCGTGACGAGCGTTTCGAGCACCGCATCGAGGCCGCGGCCGCCCGCCTTGGCGAGGGCCATTTCGACCTCGACCGCGCCTGGATCATGAATCCCGGCAAGCCTTCGCAGTACGTCGCCGACTACCGGCTTCCCACGACGCTGACGCTGACGCGAATCCAGGACAATTTCGCCGCTCCCGAATCGATGTCGTTCTGGGAGCTTCCCGGGTTCATCGCCTTCTTCGAGAGCGCCGGCTTCTCGGCCCACCGCCAGAAGCTGTACTGGCAGTCGTTGCTGTCCTTCCCCTTGCTGTTGTGCGCCATGGTACTGGTGGCGGCGGTGTTCTCGCTCAAGCCCAACCTGCGCAGCGGCGGCATCGTGACGCGGCTGGCCGGGGGCGTGATGGCGGGGTTCCTGTTCTACTTCTTCTCCAAGCTCGTCTACGCGATGGGGCTGTCGTCGACCCTGCCGCTCATGCTGGCGGCGTGGAGCCCACCCGTGGTCACCGGGCTGGTCGGCCTCGCCTCGCTGTTCCATCTCGAGGACGGTTGACATTGCCGGGCTTGCGGCAACCTGCTATCCGTGCCGCCGATGCGCAACCCGTCCGCTCCCGCCCGTGACCTTGCCGGCCCGGCCCTTGCCGTCGCCTTTCTGGCCGGGCTGAGCGCGTGGCGGCTGTTCGTCCTGTTCGACCATGGGCCGAACCTTGCGTTCGACGAGGCCCAGTACTGGGCGTGGGCCAAGGACCTGGACTTCGGCTACTACTCGAAGCCGCCGCTGGTCGCCTGGGTGATCGCCCTGACGACGGCGGCCTGCGGCGACGGCGAGGCCTGCGTCCGGCTATCCTCGCCCTTCGCCTATTTCGCCGCCGCGCTGTGCCTTTACGGCGTCGGCGCCGTTCTGTTCGACCGTCGGGTCGGGCTGTGGTCGGCGGCGACGTTCGCCAGCCTGCCGGCGGTGTCGTTCTCGGCCATGCTGATCTCGACCGATCCCCTGCTGCTGCTCGCCTGGGCGGCCGCACTCTATGCCCTGGTGCGCGCGCTGCGCGACGATCGGGTGGCGTGGTGGCTGCTGGTGGGCGCCTGCGTCGGGGTCGGGCTGCTGGCCAAGTATACGATGGTGCTGTTCCTGGCCGGGCTGCTTCTCTATCTGGCGTGGGCGCCGGAGCGCCGGCCGTGGCTGCGGAGCTGGCGGCCGGTCGCGGTGACGGCGGTGGCGGCCTTGTTCTACCTGCCGAATTTCCTGTGGAACGCGGCGCACGGATTCGTCAGCTATCTGCACACCCGCGACAACGCCAATCTCGGCGGCCCGTTGTTCCGCCCGGGCGAACTCCTCGAGTTCGTCGGCAGCCAGTTCGCCGTGTTCGGCCCGCTGCTGTTCGCCGCCCTGCTGGTGGTGCTGGTGCGCCCGCCCGTGCGCGACGACCGCATGCGCCTGCTGCTCTGTTTCGCCCTGCCGCCGCTCGCGGTGATCACCGCCCAGAGCCTGCTGTCGCGGGCCAACGCGAATTGGGCGGCGCCGGCCTACGTGGCGGCCACGGTGCTGGTGGCCGCGTGGCTCGTGCAGCGCCGCCGCGAGTGGGTGCTCAACGTGTCGTTGGTCTTGCACCTGGCAACGGCGGCGGCGCTCTACGACTACGACGCCACCCTGCGTCTGCTCGGCCTCGACGGCACCGCCCGCTACGACATCATGAAGCGGGTGCGCGGCTGGGACGAGGTCGGCCGCCAGGTCTCCGACATCCTCGCCCGCCACCCGGGGGCCACCTTGATGGCCGACGAGCGCAAGGTGATGGCCAATCTGCTGTACTACGTGCGGCCGCATCCGTTCGACGCCGTGAAGTGGAACCCCGACGGCCGCATCCAGGACCATTACGACCTGACCACCGACGTCCGCACCGCACCGGGCGACCTCGTCCTGGTCACCGAACGGGCAAACGCCGACCACGTCGCGGCCCGTTTCGAGCGCGTCGAGCCGCTGGCGCGCATCCACGTTCCCATCCATCCCGACTACGCCCGCGACCTCCGGGTCTACCGGTTGTCGGGGTTCAAGGGCTACCGATGATCGCGGCGACCGCCGAGCTGTTGCGGGCGCATCCCTGGCGCTGGTCGCTGGCCATCGCGGTGGCCCTGGCTTTGCTGCCGGGCGTCGACCTCGCCGTGGCCGGCTGGTTCTACACGCCGGGCGTCGGCTTCGCGGCGCGCCACAACGAACTCGGCGAGTTCGTGCGCAAGGGGCTGCCGCATCTGTTGATCGGCTCGGTGATCTACGTGATCGTTCTGTGGCTGGCCGGCGAGGCGATGGGCCAGCGCTTCCTCGGCGTCGACCGCCGCATCGCCGCCTATCTGGGGTTGTCGCTGGCGCTGGGGCCGGGATTGATCGTCAACACCCTGCTCAAGGACAACTGGGGCCGGGCGCGGCCGTCCCAGATCGTCGAGTTCGGCGGCGAGATGCGCTACACGCCCCCGCTGGTGCCCGCCGACCAGTGCGTCGACAACTGCTCCTTCGTCTCCGGGCACGGCGCGCTCGGCTTCTGGGTCATCGCCTACGCCCTGCTGGCGCCGCCGGCTTGGCGCCCGGTCGCCATCGCCGCGGCGCTGGCCTTCGGCGCCGTCATCGGCCTGGTGCGCATCGCCCAGGGCGGGCATTTCCTGAGCGACGTGCTGTTCTCGGCCCTGATCACCATCGGCGTGACGATGCTGCTGCATCGGTGGCTGATCGGAGTCGAAGCTCCCTCTCCCGCGGGGGAGGGAGGGGGACCCGCGTAGCGGCATCCGGCGGTTGGCCTCACCCTACCCCAACCCTTCGGGCCGGGGCCCCGTCCCTCTCCCCGAGGAAGAGGGACCAAATCAGTTCCTTCTCGCCAGCAGGCCCCGTGCCACCACCTGGGCCTGGATCTCGGCGGCGCCTTCGAAGATGTTGAGGATGCGGGCGTCGCACAGGATGCGGCTGATCGGGTATTCCTCGGCATAGCCGTTGCCGCCGTGAATCTGCAAGGCGTTGTCGGCGTTGGCCCAGGCGACGCGGGCGGCGAGCAGCTTGGCCATGCCGGCCTCGATGTCGCAGCGGCGGTCGGAATCCTTCTCGCGCGCGGCGAAATAGCTGAGCTGGCGGGCGACCATGGTTTCCACCGCCATCCACGCCAGCTTGCCGTGGACGCGCGGAAAGGCGTAGAGCGGCTTGGCGAACTGGATGCGCTCCTGGGCGTAGCGCATGCCGGTCTCCATGGCGCACTGGGCGACGCCGACGGCGCGCGCCGCGGTCTGGATGCGCGCCGACTCGAAGGTCGCCATGAGCTGCTTGAAGCCCTGGCCCTCCTCGCCGCCGAGCAGGTTGGCGGCCGGAACCTCGAAACCGTCGAAGCCCAGTTCGTACTCCTTCATGCCGCGGTAGCCCAGCACCTTGATCTCGCCGCCGGTCATGCCCTCGGCCGGGAAGGGGTCGGCCTCGGTGCCGCGCGGCTTCGGCGCCAGCAGCATCGACAGGCCCTGGTAGCCCTTGCGGTCGGGGTTTGTGCGCACCAGCAGAGTCATCAGGTCGGAGCGGCTGGCATGGGTGATCCAGGTCTTGTTGCCGGTCACCCGGTAGACGTCGCCGTCCCGCATCGCTCGGGTGCGCAGGGACGCCAGATCGGAGCCCGTGTTGGGCTCGGTGAATACCGCCGTCGGCAAAATCTCGCCCGAGGCGATCCGCGGCAGGAAGGTCTCCTTCTGCTCCGGCGTGCCGCCCAGCCGGATAAGCTCGCCGGCGATCTCCGAGCGCGTGCCCAGCGAGCCGACGCCGATATAGGCGCGGCTCAGTTCCTCGGTGACCACGCACATGGCCATCTTGCCCATGCCCAGACCGCCCCATTCCTCGGGAATGGTCAGGCCGAACACGCCCATCTCGGCCATCTGCTCGACCACCGGCAGGGGGATCAGCTCGTCCTTCAGGTGCCAGTCGTGGGCAAAGGGAATGACCTCGGCCTCGGCGAACTTGCGGAACTGGTCGCGAACCAGCTCCAGCGTCTCGTCGGCAAGGCTGGCGTCGCCGTAATTTCCATCCTTGATCAGGGCCGCGATGCGGCTGCGCACCGCCTCGGTATTGCCCTGCTCGCGCAGCACCGACAGGTCGTGCGACTGCACCTGGTGGCGATCGGTGGAATCGAGCCCGAAATCGACGAGGCGCACCATCTCGCCCTGGCTCATGGGAATGCCGCCGTAGATCTGCGACAGGTACTCGCCGAACGCCGCCTGAAGCATCAGACCTTCCAGCTCGCCCAGCCGGCCGGCGGCCTCCAGCCGCTCCGCCCATCCCTGCATCTGGGTCAGCGCCGCGACGTAGGTGGCGAACCAGGCGTAGCCGTGGGCGGCGAACTGGTGCCGCTCCAGCAGTTCGCCGTCGAGGTCGCCGTTGCGCTCGAGCATGCGGCGAAGCTTGCCCTTCACCACCGCGTCCAGTTCCTGGACGGTGGCCAGCGCGTTGCGGCAGGCGTTGAGCAGGTGGGGAAGCAGGGGGGTGTCGGTCATGACGATGAGGTCTTCCTGATAACGTCACCCCCGGGCGCGGCCCGGGGGTCCATGGATTGCAGGGTCAAGCCCGGCAATGACGACTGCGAGCGCCGCGCCGGTCTATGCCTCCAGGCAGTCCTCGACGGTGCGGCGGCCGGGCTTCTTGGCCTGCACCAGCACGGCCATGTTGCCGGGCTTGTGCTCGTTGCGCAGCATCTTCATGTGGGCGGCGGGGATTTCCTCCCACGAGAACACCTCGGACATGCAGGGGTCGATGCGGCGCTCGATGACCAGCTGATTGGCCTGGCTGGCCTGCAACAGGTTGGCGAAGTGGCTGCCCTGGATGCGCTTCTGGCGCATCCACACGAAGCGCGCGTCGAAGGTCAGGTTGTAGCCGGTGGTGCCGGCGCAGAACACCACCATGCCGCCGCGCTTGACCACGAAGCAGGACACCGGAAAGGTCTGCTCGCCGGGATGTTCGAACACGAAGTCGACGTCCACGCCCTTGCCGGTGATGTCCCAGATCGCCTTGCCGAAGGCGCGACACTTCTTCATGTACTCGGCGTAGCCCGCGCTGTCGTCGACGTCCGGCAATTGGCCCCAGCAGTCGAAGTTCTTGCGGTTGATGACGCCCTTGGCGCCCAGGTCCATGACGAACTGGCGCTTGTCCTCCTCGGAGATGATGCCGATCGCGTTGGCGCCGGCCACCGAGATGAGCTGCACCGCCATCGAGCCGAGGCCGCCCGACGCCCCCCACACCAGCACGTTGTGGCCGGGCCGCAGGATGTGCGGGCGGAAGCCGAACAGCATGCGGTAGGCGGTGGCCAGCGTCAGGGTATAGCAGGACGCCTCTTCCCAGGTCAGGTGCTTGGGCCGCGTCATGACCTGCTGGGCCTGGACGCGGCAGAACTGCGCGAACGAGCCGTCGGGGGTCTCGTAGCCCCAGATGCGCTGGCTGGGCGAGAACATCGGGTCCCCGCCGTTGCACTCCTCGTCGTCGCCGTCGGTCTGGTTGCAGTGCACCACCACCTCGTCGCCGACCTTCCAGCGCTTCACCTTGCTGCCAACCTTCCAGACGATGCCCGAGGCGTCGGAGCCGGCGATGTGATAGGGCGCCTTGTGGGTGTCGAAGGGCGAGATCGGCTTGCCGAGCGCCGCCCACACGCCGTTGTAGTTGACGCCGGCGGCCATCACCATGATCAGGACTTCATGGGAGTCGATCTCGGGGGTTTCGACGACCTCGACCTGCATCGCCTTGTCGGGGGTGCCGTGACGCTCGCGGCGGATGCACCACGCATACATCTGTTTCGGCACGTGGCCGAGCGGGGGAATCTCTCCGATCTCGTAGAGATCCTTGGTCACCTGCCCCTGCTTGAGGTTGATGACGGCTGCCGCTTCGCTCATGACCTGTCGGACTCCTCTCGATGGCGGCCCACCGGTCAGCGTTGCGGCGGCCGCAATTCCCTCAGGCGCGACGGTCCCCCAACCGACCGCGCCACATTGCTATTGCCGCATTGCGACATTATTCGGGCGCGCGGCCGCATCCCGTCGGGCGCATAGAGCCGTTTCTAACGTTTTCCAGCTTCCTTCGCAATGCACAATTTGATAGTTTGTTTCAATGGACCGGGTTAACCCGGTAATAATTTGTCGCGAATGCGCGCGTGGCGCACGAGCCGGCTGGAAATTGCGCGCGCGAGTGGGAGTAAAGGATGACCCGAGACGTTGCCGCCAACCCATCGAGCCGCGAAAAGCCCTGGCTCTTCCGCACCTATTCCGGGCATTCGTCGGCGCGGGAGAGCAACCGGCTGTTTCGCACGAATCTGGCGCGCGGTCAAACCGGATTGTCCGTCGCCTTCGACCTGCCCACCCAGACCGGCTACGACGCCGACCATCCCCTGGCGCGCGGCGAGGTGGGCAAGGTCGGCGTGCCCGTCGGCCATCTCGGCGACATGATGGCGCTGTTCGACGGCATTCCGCTCGAAAAGATGAACACCTCGATGACCATCAACGCGCCCGCCGCCTGGCTGCTGTCGCTCTACGTCGCGACCGCCGAGCGCCAGGGGGCGGCGCGGGCGGCGCTCAACGGCACCACCCAGAACGACGTCATCAAGGAATATCTGTCGCGCGGCACCTACATCTTTCCGCCCGAACCCAGCCTGCGCCTGACCACCGACGTCATCGCCTTCACCTATCGCGAAGTTCCCAAGTGGAACCCGATCAACGTGTGCTCCTATCACCTCCAGGAGGCCGGGGCCACGCCAGAGCAGGAGTTGGCCTTCGCCCTGGCGACGGCGGTGGCGGTGCTCGACCGCGTGCGCCAAGCGGTGCCGGCGGAGGACTTTCCGCTGGTGGTGGGGCGCATCAGCTTCTTCGTCAACGCCGGAATCCGCTTCATCACCGAGATGTGCAAGATGCGGGCCTTCACCCAGCTCTGGGACGAGATCTGTCGCGACCGCTACGGCATCGCCGACGAGCGGATGCGGCGCTTCCGCTACGGGGTGCAGGTCAACTCGCTGGGCTTGACCGAGCAGCAGCCCGAGAACAACGTCTATCGCATCCTGCTCGAGATGCTGGCGGTGGTGCTGTCCAAGGACGCCCGCGCCCGCGCCGTGCAGCTTCCGGCCTGGAACGAGGCGCTGGGCCTGCCGCGCCCCTGGGACCAGCAGTGGAGCCTCAGGTTGCAGCAGATCGTGGCCTACGAGACCGACCTTCTCGACTATGGCGACATCTTCGACGGGGCGCGGGTGATCGCCGAGCGGGTCGAAGAGTTGAAGCTGCAGGCCCGTGAGGAACTGGCCCGCATCGACGCCATGGGCGGGGCGGTCGCCGCCGTCGAGTCCAGCTACATGAAGCAAAGGCTGGTGGAGTCGAACGCGCGGCGCATCGCCGCCATCGAGGCCGGCGAGCAGGTGGTGGTCGGGGTGAACCGCTTCACCGACGGCGCGCCCAGCCCGCTGACCGCCGGCGACGGCAGCATCCTCACCGTCGATCCCGGGGCCGAGCAGGATCAGATCGAAGCCCTCCGGGCCTGGCGCGCCCAGCGTGACGCCGCCAAGGTCACCGCGGCGCTGGCCGAATTGCGCGCCGCCGCGGCCGAGGGCCGCAACGTCATGGAGCCGTCGATCGCCTGCGCCCATGCGGGGGTGACGACGGGCGAATGGGCCGGCACCCTGCGCGAGATCTTCGGCGAATACCGTGCCCCGACCGGCGTCGGGCGGGCGGCCGCCGCAGGCGGGCGCGACACCTTGCGGGGAGTACAGGAGAAGGTGGAGGCGGTATCCGCGCGCCTCGGCCGTCGCGTCAAGATGCTGGTCGGCAAGCCCGGACTAGACGGCCACTCGAACGGCGCCGAGCAGATCGCGGTCCGCGCCCGCGATGCCGGTATGGAGGTGGTCTACGAGGGCATTCGCCTGACCCCGGCCCAGATCGTCAACGCCGCGCTGGAGGAGGGGGTGCACGTCGTCGGGCTGTCGATCCTGTCGGGCAGCCACGTTCCCCTGGTCACCGAGGTGCTGGAGCGCATGCGCGCCGCCGGACTGGGCGAGGTGCCGGTGGTGGCTGGCGGCATCATCCCCCCCGACGACGCCAAAGCCCTGCTGGCGGCCGGCTGCGCCCGCATCTACACGCCCAAGGACTACGATCTCTCCGCCATCATGGGCGAGATTGTCGACCTGGTGGAGCGGCGCGCCGCCTGAGAGCCGCGAAGGCGCCTCAAGACCGCGTGTCGTTTGCGAGGAGCGGAGCGACGAAGCAATACCGGAAACCGGGCTGGATTGCTTCGCCTTCGACTCGCAATGACCGTCCAATCGAAACCGGCGCCCTCCCTCAAGTCAGGCGGCCGACACCCTCTTCGAACTGCTGGACGAGGTCGTCCCAGTCGCTCTCGACCTCGGCCTTGAAGTCCGACCACGCGCTGTCCGGCTCGCGTTGCAGCGCCTGCAGCTTGGCGCTGACCTCGTCGCGGCGAAGCTCCAGGCGTTGCAGCTCGCCACGCAGGGCGACCCTGCGGCGCGTGTCGTCGGCGCCGTCCAGCTTCTGCTTTATCGAATCGATGCGGAACGACAGGTCGCGCAGCTTCGCCTTCATCTCCCTTTCGTATTCCCGTCGACCCATGCGGACCTCCCATGCGGTGTGTTGCAGAGTCATATGGGGACGGGCGACGCCGTTTCAGGCGGGCAGACGAACGGGCTCCAGGCCGAGCAGGGCGCGTGCCTCCGCCGGTGTCGCCGGACGGGCGTCGTAACGGCCGCAAAGGTCGGCGACCCGCGCCACCAGCTCGGCATTTCCCGCAGCTAGGCGCGTCTTGTCGAAGCGCAGGTTGTCCTCGAGCCCGGTGCGCAGATGTCCGCCCATCTCCAGCGCCCAATGGTTGACGTCGAGTTGGTGGCGGGCGACCCCGGCGGCCGTCCAGGTGGCGCCGGGCAGCACTTCGGCCAACTCGCCGACCAGGAAGTCAAGCACCTTGCGCCGCGCCGGCAAGGCACCCGGAATGCCAAGGACGAACTGCACGTGCGGGGACTTTCCGACCAGGCCGCGATCGACCAGGGCGCGGGCGTTGTAGAGCATGGCGAGGTCGAAGACCTCGATCTCGGGCTTGATTCCGAGTTCAAGCATGCGGCGCGCCAAATCCTCGATGAGTTGCGGCGAATTCTCGTAAATCACGTTGGCGAAGTTCACCGAGCCGGTGGCCAGCGAGGCCATGTCGGGGCGCAGCGGCAGGGCGCTGCCGCGTTCGGCGGCGCCGCGCCCGCGTCCCCCGGTCGAGAACTGCACGATCATTCCAGGGCAGTGCCGCCGCACTCCGTCCTGCACGGCCGCAAACAGGGCGGGATCGGACGAGGGGTTCTGGTCCGTATCGCGCACGTGAATGTGAACCAGGGCGGCGCCTGCCTCGAAACATTGGTGGGTAACCTCGATCTGCTCGGCCGGCGTGACCGGCAGGGCCGGATGGTCGGCCTTGCGGGGTACCGAGCCGGTGATGGCCACGGATATGATGGCGGGGCGGCTCATGTGGATCCGATCCAAGTATGGCGTGCAACGCTGGCATGGACCAAATTGGAAGGCAACGCATGATAGCTGGGGCGCGATGGCGATGGCGGCAACAGATCTTCCCCGCGTGACCTATTCCAACGCCGGTGTCGTGGACTTCTCCGGCGTCCATGACCGCCTCGACGAGGTCATTCCGGCCTTCCGGTCGCGCCGGCTCGGCGCGGAGTGGCCGAACGTCATCGGCGGCCGCGACGATCGCGAAGGCATGCCATACGACGCCCGCAGCCCGATCGATGGCGATATCGTCCTTGGGGCCTTCCGCGAGGCGACGCCCGCCGCCGTGGCGCGCGCCGTCGAGGCTGCCGCCGCGGCCTATCCTGACTGGTCGCGGCGTTCCTGGCCCGAGCGGGTGCGGGCGATGCGCCGCGTCGCCGACGCCCTCGAGGCGGCGAAGTTCGACCTAGCCGCCGCCTGCCTTCTGGAGGTCGGGAAGTCGCGAATGGAGGCGATGGGCGAGGCCGAGGAGTGCATCGACCTGGTGCTGCACTATTGCGACGAGATGGAACGCAACGAGGGCTTCGTACATCCCATGCGCCGCGCCTTCCCGCAGGAGGAAACCAGCGTCCTCTTACGACCGCTCGGGGTGTGGGCGGTCATCGCGCCCTTCAATTTTCCGCTCGCCCTGTCGGTCAACATGATGGCGGGCGCACTGGTGACCGGAAACACGGTGGTCTACAAGCCTAGCCCGATGGCCGGACTGACCGGGGCCTTGCTGGTGCGGGCGTTCGCCGAGGCGGGGCTGCCCGAGGGCGTCGTCAACATGGTGTGCGGCGGCCGCGAGGTGGGCCGCAGCCTGATCGCGCAGCCCGCGCTGGCCGGAGCCGCCTTCACCGGATCGCACCAAGTTGGCATGGAGATTTTTCGCAGCTTCTCGGCGGGACCGTTCGCCCGCCCGGTGGTGGTGGAAATGGGCGGCAAGAATCCGGCCTACGTCACCGCGTCGGCCGATCTCGATTGCGCGGCGGCGGGGGTCATGAAGTCGGCGTTCGGGCTGCAGGGGCAGAAATGCAGCGCCTGCTCCAAGGTCTATGTGGCCGAAGCGGTGCGCGAACCGTTTTTGGACCGCCTCCTCGCCGCCAGCGATGCCGTCCGGGTCGGCGATCCCGAACAACGCGACGTCTTCATGGGCCCGGTAATCAACGAGGCCGCCCACGCACGTTTCCGGCAGGCCATGGCCGAGGCGCGCGGTCAGGGCGAGGTGCTGCTCGGTGGCGAGCGGTTGTCCGGCGGGCCTTACGACAAGGGCTTCTACCTGCCGCCCACCATCGTCGCCGGCCTGCCGCCCGAACACCGGCTGCACCGCGAGGAAATCTTCCTGCCGTTGCTCGCCGTGCAGGACTTTTCCGACCTTGGCCGGGCGATCGCCGACGGCAACCGGGTGGTCTACGGCCTGACCGCCGGTATCTATACGCGCGACGAGAGGGAACTCGATCTCTTCCTCGATCGCGCCGAGGCCGGGGTGCTGTATGCCAACCGCGCCAGCGGCGCCACCACCGGCGCTTGGCCGGGCGTGCAGAGCTTCTGCGGTTGGAAGGGTTCGGGCGTTGCCGGAAAGGGCGGCCTGGGGCCGCACTACCTGCCGCTGTTCATGCGCGAGCAAAGCCGCACGGTGATGCGCTGACGTTACGATCCCTCTCCGACGCGGCGCTTGCGCGGGGGCGGCTCGTGGGCGGCCGGTTCGACGCCCGGCCTCGCCGCGGCCGGCGGCGTCGTCGCCGCCGGAACGCTGCGCCTGCGCAGGCGCAGCCACAGGGCGTTGAGCTCGCCGACGATGCCGCGGCGGAACAGCAGGACCACGACGACGAAGATCACTCCCTGGATGATCGTCACCCACGCCCCGAAGGTCGCGAAGTAGTTCTGTACGGTGACCACCAGGAAGGCGCCCACCACCGGGCCGAGGACCGTCCCCATGCCGCCCAGCAGGGTCATCAGCACGACCTCGCCCGAGGTGTGCCAGTGCACGTCGGTCAGCGAGGCCAATTGGAACACCAGCGCCTTGACCGAACCGGCCAGTCCGGACAGCGCCGCCGACATCACGAAGGCGGTCAGCTTGTAGTGATCCACCTTGTAGCCGAGCGACACGGCGCGCTGCTCGTTCTCGCGGATGGCCTTCAGCACCTGGCCGAACGGCGAGTGCACGGTGCGCCAGATCAGCCACAGCCCGCCCGCGAACACCGCCAGCACGAAGAAGTACATCGTCTCGGTGTTGCGCAGGTCGAAAAGGCCAAACAGCTCGCCGCGCGGAATCGCCTGAATGCCGTCCTCGCCGTGGGTGAACGGCGCCTGCAGCGAGAAGAAATAGACCATCTGCGCCAGCGCCAGGGTGATCATGGCGAAATAGATGCCCTGGCGGCGGATGGCCAGGGCGCCGAACGCCAGCCCCAGCCCGGTCGCCACGGCGGTTCCCGCCAGAACGGCGAACTCGGGGTTCCAGCCCCACACCTTCGCGGCGTGGCCGGTGGCGTAGGCGGCGAAGCCGAAGAAGGCCGCATGCCCGAACGACAGCAGCCCGACATAGCCGAGCAGCAGGTTGAAGGCGCAGGCGAACAGGGCGAAGCACAGGGCCTTCATCAGGAACACGGGGTACAGCACCGTCGGGGCGAACACGGCGGCGACGGCGGCGACGGCGAGGGCGATCCAGTACAGGCGCATGCTAGGTCGCCCGTCCGAACAGGCCAGCCGGTTTAATCAGCAGGACGATGGCCATGATGATGAAGATCACCGTGCTCGATGCCTCGGGGTAGAACACCTTGGTCAGCCCCTCGATCAGCCCGAGGGCGTAGCCGGTGATCACCGAGCCGAGAATCGAGCCCATGCCGCCAATCACCACCACCGCGAAGACGACAATGATGAGATTCGAGCCCATCAGCGGGTTGACCGAATAGATCGGCGCCGCCAGCACGCCGGCGAAAGCCGCCAGCGCCACCCCGAAGCCGTAGGTCAGGGTCACCATCACCGGCACGTTGACGCCGAACGCGCGGACCAGCGTCGCGTTCTCGGTGCCGGCCCGCAGATAGGCGCCCAACCTGGTTTTCTCGATCAAGAGCCAGGTTCCCAGGCATGCGGCCAGCGAGGCCAGCACCACCCAGGCCCGGTACGTCGGAAGGAACATGAATCCCAAATCGTAGCCCCCCGACAGCTCCTTGGGGATCGCATAGGGCTGGCCGGAGATGCCGTAGATCTGACGGAACGTGCCCTCGATGATCAGGGCCAGTCCGAAGGTCAGCAGCAGGCCATAGAGGTGGTCGAGATGGTAGAGGCGGCGCAGCAGCAGGCGCTCGATGACGATGCCGACCACCGCCACTACCACGGGCGCCACGATCAGGGACGGCCAGTACCCGATGCCGGCGTAGCGCAGCATCAGCCAGGCGACGAACGCGCCCATCATGTACTGGGCGCCGTGGGTGAAGTTGATGATGTTGAGCAGGCCGAAGATGAGGGCCAGCCCCAGGCTCAGAACGGCGTAGAAGGCGCCGTTGATGAGGCCCAGCAGAAGCTGACCGAACAGCGCCTGCGGCGGAATGCCGATCAGTTCGAACACGGGCGGCCTCTTCTTTGCGGGCCAAGGCGTTCGTCACCCCCGGGCTTGGCCCGGGGGTCCAGGGATTGCCGAGCCGAACCCGGCAATGACGAAAGAAGAAGCTGCTCTGTCATGGCCGCGGCTTCAACGCGCCCCGCCGGCGGGCTGACCGTTCTTCGTCGCCGCCTCCTGGACGAGCGGACAATTGCCCGCTTCCATGGGCATGAAGGCCTCGTCGCCGGGGATCGTGCGCAGGATGTTGTAATAGTCCCATGCTCCTTTCGATTCCTGGGGGCCCTTGACCTGCACGAGGTACATGTCGTGGACCATGCGGCCGTCCTGGCGGATACGGGCGTTCTTGGCGAAGAAGTCGTTGATCGGCATTTCCTTCATCTTGGCCACCACGGTCTTGGCGTCGTCGGTTCCGGCGGCCTTGATGGCGTTAAGATAGTGCATGACCACGGAGTACACGCCGGCCTGCACCATCGTCGGCATGCGGCCGTTCATCCGCTCCGCCCAGCGCTTCGACCATTCGCGGGTCTCGTCGTCCTTGTCCCAGTAGAAACCGGTGGTCAGCGTCAGGCCCTGGGTGGTCTCGAGACCGAGGCTGTGGATGTCGCTGAGGAACACGAGCAGCCCGGCCAGTCGCTGGCCGGCTTGCGTGATGCCGAACTCCCGCGCCTGTTTGATCGAGTTGATCGTGTCGCCGCCGGCATTCGCCAGACCGATGACCTTGGCCTGCGAGGCCTGGGCCTGGAGCAGGAAGGACGAAAAGTCATTGTTGGGGAAGGGGGCCCGCACCGCGCCGACGACCTTGCCGCCGGCCTTCTTCACGGCCTCGGCGGTGTTCTGTTCGAGGTTGTGGCCGAAGGCGTAGTCGGCGGTGATGAAGAACCAGGTGTCGCCGCCCTGTTGCACCAAGGCCCGCCCGGTGCCGTTGGCCAGCGCGTAGGTGTCGTAGGTGTAGTGGACGGCGGTGGGCGAGCACGCCTTGCCGGTGAGGTCCGTGGTGGCGGCGGTGGAATTCAGATGGGCGACGTTCTTCCGTCGCGTTATTTCCTGAATGGCCAAAGCCACCGACGAGGTGGGTACGTCGACGATGGCGTCGACCTGCTCGGTGTCGATCCACTGGTTGGCGACACTCGAGCCGACGTCCGGCTTGTTCTGGTGATCCGCGGAAACGACCTGGATCGTCTTGCCCAGCACCGTGCCGCCGAAGTCCTCGACCGCCATTTGGGCGGCGACGACCGAGCCTTGACCGGCGAGGTCGGCGTAGACCCCGGACTGGTCGTTGAGAACACCAAGCTTGACCACGTCATTCGAGATGCCCTGCGCGGCGGCCGGTCCCGCCGACAACAGGAACACGGCGCCCAATACACCACTCGCTAATCTCATCGTCTCCTCCCTTTTCTGGTTAGACACCGAGGTAGGCTTGTAGTTTTTGCCGATTGACGGGTATCTGGTCGTTGTCGATGGCGTCGATGACGCGGCCGTGCTCGACGATGTAGTGGCGGTCCGCCACGGTGGCCGCGAAGTGAAAGTTCTGTTCGACCAACAGCACGGTCAAGCCCTTGGCCTTGAGCTGCCTGATGATGGCGCCGATCTGCTGGACGATCACCGGGGCCAAGCCCTCGGTCGGCTCGTCAAGCAACAGCAGGTTCGCGCCGGTGCGCAGGATGCGGGCGATGGCCAGCATCTGCTGCTCACCGCCCGACAGCTTGGTGCCCTGGCTCGACGAGCGTTCCAAAAGCGGCGGGAACAGCGCATGGACCTCGTCGAGAGTCATGCCGCCCGGCCGCACCACCGGCGGCAGCAGCAGGTTCTCTCGCACGTTCAGGCTGGCGAAGATGCCACGTTCCTCGGGAACGTAGCCCAGGCCCTGGCGGGCGATGCGGTTGGCGGGCAGTCCGATGATCGACCGTCCGTCGAAGTCGACGATGCCCGTCCGGCGCGGCACGATGCCCATGATCGACTTCAAGGTGGTGGATTTGCCGGCGCCGTTGCGCCCGAGAAGGGTCGCCACCTCGCCCCGGCGGACATCGAAATCCATGCCGTGAAGGATGTGGGATTCGCCGTACCAGGCGTTCAGGCCGCGGACCGTCAGCAGGGCATCCGCGACCCTCGGTCCGTCAAGCATGGCCGGTTCCCATGTACGCCTCGATCACCTCGGGATTGCGGGAGACGGTTTCGTATGGCCCCTCGGCCAGCACCTCGCCGCGTTGCAGGACGGTGATCGTGTCGGACAGGTCGGCAACCACGCTCAGATTGTGCTCCACCATCAGAACGGTGCGGTTTGCCGCGACCTTGCGGATCAGCGCCGAGATGCGTTCGATATCCTCGCGCCCCATGCCGGCCATCGGCTCATCCAGCAGGAGCATCTCGGGGTCCAGCGCCAGCGTGGTGGCGATTTCCAGCGCCCGCTTGCGGCCGTAGGGCAACTCCGCCGCCGGAACCGCCGGGAACTCGGAAAGTCCGACCGCTTCGATGAGTCCAAGAGCCTGCTCGTTCAAGCGCGCCAGAGTCCTGTCGCTGCGCCAGAAGTGAAAGGAATTGCTCAGTTTCCGCTGAAGTGCGACGCGCACGTTCTCCAGCACCGTCAAATGGGGAAACACCGCCGAGATCTGGAACGACCGCACCATTCCCATCCGCGCGATGTCGGCTGGCCTGGCGGCGGTGATGTCGCGGCCCTTGAACAGGATGCGCCCCTTCGATGGGGCGAGAAACTTGGTGATCAGGTTGAAGCAGGTCGTCTTGCCGGCGCCGTTCGGCCCGATCATCGCGTGGATGGTGCCGCGCCTGACCCGCAGGCTGACGTCGCGAACCGCGACGAAACCTTTGAATTCCTTTGTGAGCTCACGCGTTTCGACGATGAAATCGTCGCTCACTGGCCCCCTCCCGCGGGTCGTGGCGGATCACCACTCCCTCTTTCATTTTTGGTGTCGCCGGCCGTTCGACCATTGACCGTTTGGGCGAGTACCCCGATACCCCTGCTACGCTCGGCCGCCCGCCTTTTTCGCGGCGTGTTGGCGCTTCAGCCAGTCCCTAACCTGCGGTGCAAGCACTTGGCAGATTACCAGAACTTTTGCGTGCATTGCATCCTTTTCCTGGCGCATGTGCACCAGTCCCTCGACGAGCTTGCGCAGCACGTCTCGGGCAAAAGCGGGCGACGCCAGAGCGGGCTCGAGCGCATCGCCCAGCGTCTCGCGCAGAGCGGTAAGAAGAACGTCCGTCTTGTCGACGCTCAGGCGTTCCATCTCGTCGAGGTTTTCGGGGGCGATGTAGCACAGAACGTCGCCATACACCCGCACCATCGCCTTTTCGAGGCTGGCCACCTGATTGAAGAACTGACGGTCCCGGGTGAAGAAGCGGAATGCCTGGTCTCCAAGCACCTTGCGGAAGAAGACGTACATCTCTCGGTTCATGTACGAGATGCCCGCGATCGACTCCGGTCGATCGGCCAGCGCCAGTTGGACCTCGCGGCCGGCACTCTGGCGCGCCTTGCGGAGGACCGTCGGGTCCAGGGCGGCGGCCGCGCGCACCGCCTCGGGGCTGCGCATCGCGGCAAGGTCGCCGCCCAAGGCCACCAGTTGTTGCGGCGATAAGACTTCCTGATAGACCCCGAGCAGGGGCAATTGCCAGTCGAAGGCCAAATTTTCGATGATCAGGCGGTTCTTGCGCTCCTGCTGATCGTCGGCCTTCTTCTCGGGTTCCCGCGCGAAGAAGGGGAATCGCCTGCCCCCGGCGTCGCCTTCCGGCTCCTCCTCGGGAGTTTCCTTCTCGTAGACTCGTTTCGCGCAGGTCCGAATCAGGAGTTGTTGAACCTGGGCCAGCGAAACGCCGCAGGTCAGCGGTTCGTCGTCGCTGGCGGGAGGCTTGCCCTTGGCCGTCTTGACGATGTCGTCGAGCTGCCGGGGGTTCTGCCGGTAAAGGCCGATGAACGCCCGCAGGGCCGAAGGATCGTGCAGGATGCTCTGGTAGTCCCCTTCGCCCTGAAGAATTCCCTCCCGCCGGTAGACGTCGATGGCGCGGCGCAGGCCGCCGATGATCGCCTTCTTGATGTCGGCGCCGATCTCGGCCGGGGGCGGAAGGTCGACAAAGGTCATCGGCCGGCTGGCCCGCACTGTCGGTTGACGTTCGGCTCGATGCGGGCATTCGCGCCCGCCTGGTCAGAAGTCATTGGCGAACGCACAGGCTCCCCCGCCGCAGCCCGAGGCGGCGCAGGGGGGCGCAGGTTCGGCGGCGGCCTTGCCGATGCGCGGGGCCATGATCGCTTTCGTTATCTTGGCGTCACCACATTCCGGGCAGCGCAGATCGCCGCCGCCAGCCTTTGCCTCGTAGTCGGCTCCGTTCGAAAACCATTCGTCGAAGACGTGGTCGTTGGTGCATTTCAGGCTGAACACGATCATGGGCGGTTCGCAAGCTCGATAGGAGTTGAGGGAAGCCACTATAACGGCCATGCCGAGCGAGTCAAACCACCCGCCAAGCCTTGCGCGCGGCCCGCCCGGCCGGCTATGGGTCGGTGTCGGGACAACGAGGAGGAGGGCGGCCCGTGTGGGACGACTGGTGGCGCGGCAGCGTCGTCTATGAAATCTATCCCCGCAGTTTCCAGGACGGGGACGGCGACGGGATCGGCGATCTGGCGGGCATCGTTCGGCGCCTGCCGCGGGTGGCCGCCCTCGGGGTCGATGCGATCTGGATAGCCCCCTTCTACCGTTCGCCGATGAAGGACTTCGGCTACGACGTCAGCGACTATTGCGCCGTCGATCCGACGTTCGGCACGCTGGCCGATTTCGACCGCGTGGTCGCCGAGGCGCATGCCTTGGGGCTGAAGGTGCTCATCGACCAGGTCTGGTGCCATACCTCGGACCGGCATCCCTGGTTTCTGGAAAGCTGCGCCGATCCCGCGGGGCGCCGGGGGGATTGGTACGTGTGGGCCGACGCCAAGGCCGACGGCAGCCCGCCCAACAACTGGCTGAGCGTTTTCGGCGGGCCGGCCTGGCGGTGGGACCCGCGCCGCCGGCAGTATTTTCTGCATCACTTCCTGGCCAGCCAGCCGAAGCTGAACCTTCGGAACCCCGACGTGCTCGATGCCCTTGCCGGCGTGGGCGAGTTCTGGCTGGACCGGGGGGTGGACGGGTTTCGCCTGGATGCCGTCGACTTCATGCTCCACGACCCCGAACTGCGCGACAATCCGCCGCGCCCGCCGGCCGACGGGCAGATGCCGGTGAAGCCGTTCGGACTGCAGACTCACCTTTACGACATGGCCCATCCCGATACGCTCGCGGTCACGCGGCGGATCCGCGCCCTGATGGACCGCTATCCGGGAACCACCACCATCGCCGAAGTCTCCAGCGAGTTCGACGCGCTGCACCGGGCAAGCGACTACACCGGTGGCGACGGCGACCGGCTGCACATGGCCTACACCCTGCGCCTGACGCGAGGCGCCTTCGATGCCGGCCACCTGCGGACCGTGATCGCCGAGGTCGAGGACCGTTTCGCCGATGGCGGCTGGCTGTGCTGGGCGTTCAGCAACCATGACGTCGAGCGCGTCGCAAGCCGTTGGGGCGACGGCAGCGCCGCCTGCGTAAAGATGATGCTGGCACTGCTGCTGTCGCTGCGCGGGGGAATATGCCTCTACCAGGGCGAGGAGCTTGGCCTGCCCGAGGCCGAATTGCCCTACGAAGCGTTGCGCGATCCCTACGGCATCAACTTCTTTCCGCAATTCAAGGGGCGCGACGGCTGCCGGACGCCTATTCCCTGGGAGGCCGGTGCGCCCAATGGCGGGTTCTCGACGGCGCCGCCTTGGCTCCCTTTGCCGCGCGAGCATCTGCCGCTGGCGGTTGGTGCCCAGGAAGCCGACGCGCACTCGGTGCTTAACGCCGCCCGGGCGCTGCTGCGGTGGCGGCGGTCGCAACCCGCGTTACGGGACGGCAAGCTGCGTCTGCTCGCTTCGGACGGAGATGTCCTCGCCTTCGAGCGGGGAAGCGGCGATGCCGCCATTCTGTGCGCCTTCAACATCGCTCCCCTCCCCGCCGCCTTGCCGCTTGCCGAGGGCTGGGCGCTCCTGGACGGTTACGGGCTGCCCGTGCCGGCACGGCGGGCGGGCACCGTCGAGTTGCCGCCCTACGGGTTCCTGTTCGCCGGCCGGGTCGGGAACTGACTGCCGATCGGGGAGCAGCGTCTTTCGCATCGCGGGATGTTCCGGTCGAAACGTGCGGCGGCGCGACATGGCGCCATCATTGCGGAACGCCTATTGTCGCGTGCGCCGGAATTCACATATTCAGGAATTGCGCGGTATTCAGCTCGGCGGGGGGCACCAGCCTGATACCAAAGTTTCGCATGGAGAAACTTGCGGCCAATTGCTATATTGCAGAATGTGCTGCAATGCAGCATCGCGGGACGGGAAAGACCACCGGAATGGAGCAGACGAACGGCTATCACTTCGAAGACCTCGTCGTGGGCATGACGGCGGTCTTCACAAAGACGGTGACCGAGGAAGACATCCAACTGTACGCGGACGTGTCCGGCGACACGAACCCGGTCCATATGAACGAGCAGTACGCCCGTCAGACCGTCTTCAAGGGCCGCATAGCGCATGGAATGCTGAGCGCGGGGTTCATCTCGACCGTGTTCGGCACCAAGCTGCCCGGCCCCGGTTGCATCTACATCAGCCAGAATCTGCGGTTCAAGGCGCCGGTGCGCATCGGCGATACCGTGGTGGCCAAGGTCGAGGTCACCGAACTGATTCCGGAACGCAAGCGGGCGGTCTTTCGCACGACCTGCACGGTCGGCGACACGATCGTCGTCGACGGCGACGCCACCATCATGGTCCCGTCGCGGGCCGCCGCCTGACGCGCGGCGCGGGCGGGTTCAGCCCGAGGGCGGCCGGTAGGCGGAGCGCATCTCCCCTGCCATCTCCATGGACCGCCTCGCCGCCTCGGGGGTGATGAGGACGGTCGTCTCCAGCGCCGCAACCGCCCCCGACGACGCCACCGTCATCAGGAAAGCCGTTCCTTTCTCGGCGCTGTCGAACTCGACGATGAGCACCCCGTCCCACTCCCCGAAGGCGAAGAAGAACTGATGCAGCTTTCCGCCGAAACCCTCGATGGCCTTGCGGACTTCGGCCGCGCGATCCTGGGGCTTGTCCACCAGGGCCCGGAACTGTTCGGGCGCATAGCGGAACCGGGTCATGTAATAGGGCATGACGTTTCTCCGGGCTCGATCTCCCGCGGATCATTGTGCGCCACCCAGCGGGGGCAGGCGGCGGGCATCCGAGGCATCCCTCGTCCTTGCGCCTCACTTGGCTTCGAGAGGAATTCGCCAGCGGTCGGATGTTGCGCTCCGCCCGGTTATCGAATACCCCTTACCGTCCATCCGCGCCCGAGGTGAAAGGACCCGCGTTCGCCATGCGCATTTTTCGCCATCACACCGAACTTCCGGCCGAGGCCCGAGGCGGCGTGGTGGCGCTCGGCAACTTCGATGGGGTGCATCTCGGGCATCAGGCGGTGATCGGCACCGCGCTCCGGGTGGCGCGGGATGCCCGCGCCCCTTGCGGCGTGATGACGTTCGAGCCGCATCCGCGGGCGGTTTTCAACCCCGCCCTGCCGCCCTTCCGTCTGACGCCGTTCCGCATCAAGGCCCGCCACATCGAGGCGCTGGGAGTCGACTATCTGTTCATGCAGCATTTCGACCTCCACTTCGCCACCTATTCCGCCGAGCGCTTCGTCGAGGAGGTGCTGGTGGCGGGGCTGGCGGTGTCGAACGTGGTGGTCGGCTACGATTACGTTTTCGGCCACGGCCGCAAGGGGAACTGCGACCTGCTGCGGGAGTTGGCCGACACGCATGGCTTCTCGTCGACCTGCGTGTCGCCGGTCTGCGGCCCCGACCATGAGGTCTATTCGTCCACGCGGGTGCGCGATCTGCTGGTCGCCGGCCGCCCGGCCGAGGCCGCTCGCCTGCTCGGCCGCTACTGGGAGGTGGAGGGCCGCGTCGAGGCGGGCGACCGTCGTGGCCGAACCATCGGCTTTCCCACGGTCAACATCCGTCTCGGCGAGTACCTCCACCCGGCAACCGGCGTTTACGCGGTGCGAGCCGGCGTCGATCGTGGCGGCGACACGGTGTGGCTCGACGGCGTGGCCAATTTCGGCAACCGCCCGACCTTCGGCGGCGGCGACGTGCTTCTCGAAACGCATCTCTTCGATTTCGACGGCAACCTTTATGGCCAGCATCTGCGGGTCGCTCTCGTCGAGCACCTGCGCCCGGAAACGAAGTTCGCCGGCATCGATGACCTGAAGCGGCAGATTGCCGAGGACTGCGGGCGCGCCCGCGCCGTCCTCTCGGCACTCGCCTTCCCCGTCATGCCCGGCCCCAAGGTGCCCGCGCCACCCAACGCGCCAAAGCGGTAATAACGAGCGACGACATGAGCGTAGACTACAAGAACACCGTGTTTCTCCCGCGCACCGACTTTCCGATGAAGGCCGGCCTGCCGGAGATGGAGCCGCGCCTGCTGCGACGCTGGCAGGAGATGGGCTTGTTCCGCCGGATGCGCGATGCCGCCAAGGGGCGCGAGCCGTTCATCCTTCACGACGGCCCGCCCTACGCCAACGGCCACCTGCACATCGGCCACGCCCTCAACAAGATTCTGAAGGACGTGATCAACCGCTCGCAGCAGATGATGGGCAAGGACGCCAACTACGTCCCCGGCTGGGACTGCCACGGCCTGCCCATCGAGTGGAAGATCGAGGAGAAGTACCGCGCCGCCGGCCAGGACAAGGACGCCGTCGACATCGTCGAATTCCGCCAGGAGTGCCGCGACTTCGCCGCGCACTGGATCGACGTGCAGCGCGAGGAGTTCAAGCGCCTGGGCGTCGAGGGCGACTGGGACCGCCCCTACACCACGATGGCTTTCGAGGCCGAGGCGCAGATCGTGCGCGAGCTTGGCAGCTTCCTGATGAACGGCGGCCTGTACAAGGGCGCCAAGCCGGTGTTGTGGTCGGTGGTCGAGAAGACGGCGCTCGCCGACGCCGAGGTCGAGTACCACGACCACGCATCGGTCACCATCTGGGTCAAGTTTCCCGTCGCCAAGGCCAGCGTCGCGGCCATCGAGGGCGCCGCCGTGGTCATCTGGACGACAACGCCGTGGACGATGCCGGGCAACCGCGCCGTCGCCTATGGTGCGGATGTCGACTACGTCGTGGTGGCGATCGAAGAGGCCGCCAAGGACAGCCTTGCCAAGGCCGGCGAACGGATCGTCGTGGCCGAGCCGCTGCTCGAGCAAGTGCTCAAGGACGCCAAGGTCACCGCCGTCGATATCCTCGCCAAGGTCAAGGGCGCCGAGCTGGCCGGCACGGTCTGCCGCCATCCGCTGCATGGCCGCGGCTACGATTTCGAGGTGCCGCTGCTGCCGGGCGACTTCGTCACCACCGACCAGGGCACCGGTTTCGTCCATATCGCGCCGGGGCATGGCGAGGACGACTGGCATCTGGGCATCGCCCACGGCATCGCGGTGCCCGACACCGTCGGGCCCGACGGGCGCTATTACGACCATGTGCCGCTGTTCGCCGGCCAGTTGGTGCTGGCCCAGGGCAAGGACGGCAAATACTACTCGCCGGTCGCCAAGCCGGTCATCCAGGCCATGACCGAGGCCGGCAACCTGCTGGCGTCGGGAAAGCTGGTGCACAGCTACCCGCACTCCTGGCGCTCCAAGGCGCCGCTGATCTTCCGCAACACGCCGCAGTGGTTCATCAGCATGGAGACCAACGAGTTGCGGCGGAAGGCCCTTCAGGCCATCGACGACACCCGCTGGGTGCCGCCGGGCGGGCGAAACCGCATCCATTCCATGGTCGAGAGTCGGCCCGACTGGTGCGTATCGCGCCAGCGTGCCTGGGGCGTGCCGATTACCGTGTTCGTCGACCGGAAGAGCGGCCAGCCGTTGCGGGACCAGGCGGTCCTCGACCGCATCGCCGCCGCGGTCGCCGACGAGGGCGCGGACGCCTGGTTCACCTCGCCGCCGTCCCGCTTTCTCGGCGACGCCTATGACCCGGCCGACTACGACCAGGTGTTCGACATCCTCGATGTCTGGTTCGACTCCGGCTCGACCCACGGATTCGTGCTGGAGAACGGCCCCTGGAACCTGAAGTGGCCGGCGTCGCTTTACCTCGAAGGCTCCGACCAGCACCGCGGCTGGTTCCACTCCTCGCTGCTGGAGGCCTGCGGCACGCGCGGGCACGCGCCCTACGAGGCCGTGCTCACCCACGGCTTCGTGCTCGACGAGCAGGGGCGCAAGATGTCCAAGTCCCTGGGCAACGTCGTCTCGCCGCAGGAGGTGGTGGCGAAGTCCGGCGCCGACATCCTGCGCCTGTGGGTGGTCGCCTCGGACTACTCCGAGGACCTGCGTATCGGCCCCGAAATCCTGAAGTCGCAGGTCGACGCCTATCGCCGCCTCCGCAACACCCTGCGCTATCTGCTGGGCAGCCTGGACGGGTTCACCGAGAGCGAACGTGTTGCGCCCGCGGACATGCCGGAACTCGAGCGCTGGGTGCTGCACCGGCTGGCCGAACTCGACGCCATGGTGCGCCGCCGCTGCAATGACTTCGAGTTCCACACGCTGTTCGTCGAAATCCACAACTTCTGCGCCGTCGATCTGTCGGCGTTCTATTTCGACATCCGCAAGGACTCCCTCTACTGCGACCATCCCGGCGACTTGCGCCGGCGCGCCGCGCGCACCGTGCTCGACGTCCTGTTCGACTGCCTGACCGCGTGGCTCGCACCCTTCGTCTGCTTCACGGCGGAAGAGGCTTGGCTGTGCCGCCATCCCGACCCCGACGGCAGCGTCCATCTGCGTCTGTTCCCCGATGTCCCGGCGGCTTGGCGCGACGAGGCGCTGGCGGCGCGCTGGCAAAAGATCCGCGACGTGCGGCGCGTCGTCACCGGCGCCCTCGAAATCGAGCGCGTCGCCAAACGCATCGGCGCCAGCCTCCAGGCGGCGCCCACCCTTTATGTCGAGGACGTCTATGCGCAGGCCCTGGCCGGCCTCGACATGGCCGAAATCGCCATCACGTCGAGCCTCGGTGTCGTGCGGGGGGCGGCGCCGGAGGGGGCGTTCCGTCTCGACGACGTGCCCGGCGTGGGCGTGGTGCCGACGCCGGCCGCGGGCGAGAAATGCGTTCGCTGCTGGAGGGTGCTGCCGGACGTGGGTCAGCACGGCCATTCCGGGCTGTGCGGGCGGTGCGCCGATGTCGTCGACCGTTTGGCGCCTGCCGGTGTCTAGCGGCCTCCGGTTCGGCCTGCCGCTGGCGGCCGCCATCGTCCTGGCCGACCAGATCACCAAATGGTGGGTCGTCGAGCATCTGATGCGGCCGCCGGGTGTCGAACAGACGCCGTTTCACACGTTCTATTCCATCCCGGTCACCCCGTTCCTGAGCCTGGTGATGGCGTGGAACCGGGGGGTGAGCTTCGGCATCTTCGACAACGACGGGGCCTACAACGCGGTGCTGCTCAGCGCCTTGGCCCTGATTATCGTGATCGTGCTGGCCGTTTGGCTGCACCGCGCCGAGGATCGCCTGCTGAGGATGAGCCTGGGCTTCATCATCGGGGGCGCGCTCGGCAACGTGATCGATCGCGTCCGATTCGGCGCCGTCGCCGACTTCATCTACCTTCATGCCGGACATTTCGACTGGCCGGCGTTCAATCTCGCCGATTCCGCCATTACCGTCGGTGCCGTCCTGCTCGTCGCGGACGCCTTGTTCGGGCGGCGGAATTCGCATAAGAATAGCCCATGACCCTGTGCCCTTCGAGATACCCCAGCATCGCCGCCGCCCTGATCGGCGCGGCCGGTCTCATCCTCCTTTCGGGATGCAGCGACGCCAAGCGCGTCATCGGCCTCGAAAGACAGTCGCCCGACGAGTTCGCCGTGGTATCGCGGGCGCCCCTCAGCATTCCGCCCGAGTTCAAGCTGCGCCCGCCGCAGCCCGGCGCGGTGCGCCCCCAGGAGGGCACGACCCGCGAGCAGGCGCGCGAGGCGGTGGTCGGGGCCTCCAGCCGCGGTGCCGCCGCGCTGTCCGCCAACGGGCGCAGCCCGGGCGAGATGAGCCTGTTGGTCAAGGCGGGGGCGGACAAGGCGGACCCCAATATCCGCCATACCCTCGACCGCGAAACCGCCGCCCTGGTCTCGTCCGACCGCGGCTTCGCCGAGCGTCTCATTTTCTGGCGCGATCCCGAACTACCGGGAACCGTCGTCGACGCCACCAAGGAGGCCGAGCGCCTTCGCCAGAACAAGGCGGCCGGGAAGGCCTCCACCGAAGGCGAGACGCCGATGATCGAGCGGCGCAAGAAGGCCATCTTCGAAGGCCTGTTCTAAGGCCCGGTTCGTTGCCTGCCTGCCCCCACGGCACTATATGCCGGGGGTCGAAGTTCCTTCGGAGGTAGCATGTTCCCAGCCGCTAGGTTCCGGTGGCGCGGTTTCCTCGCCGTCGCACTGGTCTGTCTCGCCGTCCGTCCTGTCGCCGCCCAGGTGTTCAATCCCGAGGTCTTCACCCTCGAGAACGGCATGCAGGTCGTGGTCGTGCCGAACCATCGTGTGCCGGTGGTCAGCCACATGGTCTGGTACAAGGTGGGAGCGGCCGACGAGGAGCCCGGACGCACCGGCCTGGCCCATCTGCTCGAGCACCTGATGTTCAAGGGCACCGAGCAGGTCCCGGCCGGCGAGTTCTCGCGCATCGTGGCCCGCAACGGGGGGCGCGACAACGCCTTCACGAGTTCCGACTTCACCGCCTATTACCAGAACGTGGCCGTCGATCGGCTGGAGCTCGTCATGAAGCTCGAGGCGGACCGGATGGCCAATCTGCTCATCGACCCCGCGAGCGTCGCCACGGAGCGCGAGGTCGTGCTCGAGGAGCGCCGCTCACGGACCGACAACGATCCGGCGGCGCTGCTGTCCGAGCGGGTCGAGGCGGTGCTTTACCTCAATCATCCGTATCGCAACCCGATCATCGGCTGGGCATCCGAGGTCGCCAAGCTCGACCGCGACGCGGCGCTCGCGTTCTACCGGCGCTACTACGCCCCCAACAACGCGGTTCTCATCGTCGCCGGCGACATTACCGCCGAAAAGCTGCGGCCGCTGGCCGAGAAGTACTACGGCAATATCGCGACGCGCCCGACGCCGCCCCGCGTCCGCCCGCAGGAGCCGCCGCCCGCGGCGGCCAGGCGGGTGGTCCTGGAGGACGGCCAGGTGCAGCAGCCGTCGTGGAGCCGCCGCTACCTGGCGCCCAGCTACAGCGCGGGCGCCAGCCACCATGCCTATCCGCTGCAGATTCTGGCCGAAGTGATCGGCGGCGGGAGTACCAGCCGGCTCTACCGCAGTCTCGTCGTCGATCAGAAGCTGGCGTCGGCGGCCGGCGCCTGGTACGAGCCGACGTCGCTCGATCTCACCACCTTCGGGGTCTACGCCTCGCCCCGCCAGGGCGTGCCCATGGAGAAGCTCGAGAGCGCCATGCTCGACGAACTGCGGCGCATCGCCGAGCAGGGGGTCGATGCCGGCGAGGTGGAACGCGCCAAGAACCGGCTGCGGGCCAGCATCGTCTACGCCCGCGATTCGCTGCACACCGGCGCCTACACCCTAGGTCAGGCCCTGACCACCGGGCAGTCGGTCGAGGACGTCGAGGCCTGGCCGCAGCGGATCGCCCAGGTAACGCCCGAGCAGGTGACGGCGGCGGCTCGCCTGGTGCTTGACGACAAGGCCTCGGTGACCGGGGTGCTTCTGCCCGACGGCAAGCCGGAGGCGAGGGGGTAGCCGTGCCTGGATTGCGCCGAGTAATTCTGCTGGGACTGGCGCTGCTCCTGCTGCCCGTGGCGCCCGCGTTGGCGGTCACCGTCGAGCGGGTGGTCAGCCCGCTGGGCATCGAGGCCTGGCTGGTCCGCGATCACACCAATCCCATCATCTCGATGAGCTTCGCCTTCCGCGGCGGCGCCATCACCGATCCGCCGGGCAAGGCGGGGCGCGCCTACATGGCCGGCGCGCTGCTCGACGAGGGGGCCGGGGATATGGACTCCCTGGCCTTCCAGACCCGGCTGGAGGATCTGTCCGTTCGGCTGTCCTTCACCGCCGGACGCGACGATTTCAGCGGCAGCCTGAAGACGCTTTCAGAGAACCGAACGGCCGCCTTCGATTTGTTGCGTCTCGCCGTGACCCAGCCACGATTCGACGCCGAACCGGTCGAGCGCATCCGCAGCCAGATACAGGTCGGTCTCGCCCGCGAGATGCAGGATCCCGACCAGGTCGCCTCCCGGCGCTGGTTCGCGGCGCAATTTCCGGATCACCCCTATGGCACCCCGCCCAACGGCAACCCGGAAACGATCAAGGCGATCACGGTCGACGACCTTCGGCAGTTCGTGGCCCAGCGCCTGGCGCGCGACAACCTGGTGATCGGCGTGGTCGGCGACGTGACCGCCGAGGATCTGGCGGGGCTTCTCGATTCCACGTTCGGCGACCTGCCGGAAAAGGCGGCCCCCGTCATGGTGGCCGAGACGCAGCCGGGCGCCCCCGGCAAGGTCATCGTCGAACGCCGCAGCATCCCGCAGACGGTGGTGGTGTTCGGCGAGGGCGGGATCAAGCGCCAGGACCCGGACTGGTACGCCGCCTACGTGATGAACTACATCCTGGGCGGCGGCGGGTTCTCGTCGCGGCTGATGGAGGAGGTGCGCGTCAAGCGCGGACTCGCCTATTCCGTCTACAGCTACCTGCAGCCATTCGATTATGTCGGGCTGATCGTGGGCGGAGTCGCCACCGAGAACGAGCGCGTCGCGCAGTCGCTCGACCTCATCCGCGCCGAATGGCGGCGCATGCGCGACGAGGGACCGTCGGCCGAGGAGTTGGACAACGCCAAGACCTACCTGACCGGCTCGTTCCCGCTGCAACTCAGCAGCACGGGCGCCATCGCCGGCATCCTGGTGGCGATGCAGCTCGACGATCTGGGGATCGACTACCTTGACCGGCGCAACGCCTACATCGAGGCGGTGACCCTCGAAGACGTCAAGCGGGTCGCCGAGCGGCTTCTCGATCCGGAGCGGCTCACCGCGGTCGTCGTGGGCGATCCCAAGGAACTCGCGGGGGCGTTGTAGGACCGTCCGCCGGCGGCTGTTGGCCCGTCGGCGGCGGCCGTGCTATGGTCCGCTGCCCGAAGCGGGGCAGGACATTGAGCAAGAACAAAATTCCTCTCGACCACTCGACCTGGATGCTGGTGCGGCGGCTGCTGCGCGAAGGCGTGCGCCCCTATCTCGGCCGCATCCTGCTCGCGCTCCTGTGCATGGCCCTGGTCGCGGCGGCGACGGCGGCCAGCGCCTGGCTGATGGACCCCGTGGTCAACAAGGTGTTCGTCGACCGGAACGCCGATCTGCTGGTGCCGGTGGGCGCGGCCGTTCTCGCCACCTTCGCCGTCAAGGGGCTGGCCAGTTACGGACAGGCTGCGCTGATGGGCTATGTCGGGCTGCGCGTCATCGCCGACATGCAGAACCGGCTGTTTGCGCATCTGCTCAAGATGGACCTCGCCTTCTTTCACGCGCAGCAGACGGGCGGCCTGATCTCGCGGCTGACGCTCGACGTGTACATGATGCGCGCCGCGGTCTCCACCGCGCTCACCGGCTTCGGCAAGGATGCGCTGTCGGTCGCCTTCCTGGTGGGGGTGATGTTCTACCAGGACTGGATGCTGGCCACGGTCTCCTTCGTGGTCTTTCCCATCGCCGTCCTCCCCATCGTGCGATTGGGCCGGCGCATGCGCCGGGTGACCGCGAACACCCAGCGGCAACTGGGCGAGTTCACCACCTTGCTGGAACAGACCTTCCACGGCATGCGCGTGGTGAAGGGCTACGGCATGGAGGCGTACGAGCAGGCGCGCACGGCAACGCTTGTCGAAAGCGTGTTCAAGCTGGTCTACAAGGCCGCCCGCACCCGCGCCGCGTCCAGCCCGGTCATGGAAACCCTGGGCGGTCTCGCGGTAACCGTGGTCATCGTCTACGGCGGCAGCCGGGTCATCGGGGGCACGACCACGGCGGGCGCGTTCTTCTCGTTCATCACCGCCTTGCTGATGGCCTACCAACCGATGAAGGCCCTGGCCAATCTCAACAGCAATCTCCAGGAGGGGCTGGCGGCGGCGCAGCGGCTGTTCGAACTGCTCGACGAGCGGCCGACCATCCGAGAGGATGCCACCGGCGCCGCGTTGGAGGTTACCGGCGGGCGGGTGCGCTTCCGCGACGTGTTCTTCACCTACGACGGCGAGAAGACCGCGCTTGACGGCCTCAGCCTCGACGTTCCGGCGGGCCGCACGGTGGCCCTGGTCGGGCCTTCGGGGGCGGGCAAGTCGACCATCCTCAATCTCATCCCCCGCTTTTACGACGTCACCGACGGCGCCATCACCATCGACGGCGCCGACATCCGCTCCGTCACCCTCGCCTCGCTGCGCTCCAAGATCGCCCTGGTCAGCCAGGAGATCACCCTGTTCGACGACACGGTGCGCGCCAACATCGCCTACGGCCGGCTCGATGCCTCGGACGCCGAGATCGAGGAGGCGGCGCGCAACGCCGCCGCCCACGAGTTCATCATGGCCCTGCCGCAGGGCTACGACACCGTGGTCGGCGAGCAGGGGGTGACGCTGTCGGGCGGCCAGCGCCAGCGCCTGGCGATCGCCCGCGCCATGCTGCGCAACGCGCCGATCCTGCTGCTCGACGAGGCGACCTCGGCGCTGGATACGGAATCCGAACGATTGGTCCAGGCGGCGCTGGAACGCCTGATGAAGGGGCGGACGACGGTCGTGGTGGCGCACCGGCTGTCCACCGTGGTCAGCGCCCATCTCATCCACGTCATCGACCGCGGCCGCGTCGTGGAGTCGGGCACCCATCACGAACTGCTGGAGCGTGACGGGGTGTACGCCCGCCTCTATGCGCTGCAGTTCGAACGCGAGCCGAATCCGACCGGCCCGATGCGCGCCCGGGCCTGACCGCCATGCGCCTGCTCAAGCGCATCGCCAAGAGCGCGTGGTTCCAGGGGGTCCTGTGCCGGCTGGCGGCCCAGTACATCCGCCTCGTCCACGCGACGGGCCGCTGGGAGGTGATCGGCGGCGACATTCCGGCCCGCTATTGGGATACCGGCCGGCCCTTCATCTTCGCCTTCTGGCACGGCCGCCTGCTGCTCATGGCGCATGCCTGGCGGCGTGGGCTGCCGATCCACATGCTCACTTCGCAGCACCGCGACGGGCAACTGATCGGGCGCACCATGGGCGCCTTCGGCGTGGAGATGGTGATCGGTTCGACCACCCGCGGCGGGGCGACGGCGCTGCGCGGCATGGTCCGCCTGCTGAAGGCCGGCCAGTACGTCGGCATCACCCCGGACGGCCCGCGCGGCCCGCGCATGCGGGCGACGCCCGGGGTTGTTCAGGTCGCCAAGCTGTCGGGCGCGCCGATCATCCCCGCCGCCTATTCGGCGGCGCGCTGCCGGCGGCTGGGGAGCTGGGACCGCTTCATGGTGCCGCTGCCGTTCAGCCGGGGGGTGTTCGTGTGGGGCCGTCCCATCGAGGTGGCGCCCGACGCCAGCGAGGCGGCGCTGGAAGCGCTGCGCGAGGAGGTCGAGAACCGCCTCAACGCCCTCACCTTCGCCGCCGACCAGCGCATGGGTCAGCCGGCGGTGGAGCCGGCCCCCTGGCCGGCCGCCGACGGCGGGGCGGCGGTGTCATGATGCTGGCCCTGTACCGGGGGGTCACCGGCGCCGGCGGCCCCCTCATCCGCCTCTATCTCGAGCGGCGCCGTCGGCGCGGCAAGGAGGACCCGGAGCGCTTCCATGAGCGCCTCGGCCGGCCGCTGACGGCGCGTCCGGCGGGGCCCCTGGTGTGGCTGCACGCGGCCAGCGTGGGCGAGTCGCTGTCGGTCCTGCCGTTGGTCGAGGGCATCGTGGCGCGCCCGGGCGTCAATGTCCTGGTGACCACCGGCACCGTGACCTCGGCCGAGCTGATGCGGGCGCGGCTGCCGGCCGGCGCGCTGCACCAATACGTCCCTGTCGACCGGCTGACCTGGGTGCGGCGGTTCCTCGATCATTGGCGACCGGACCTCGCGCTATGGGTGGAATCGGAGTTCTGGCCGAACCTGGTCAGCGAGACGGCCGCGCGTGGCGTCCCGATGATCCTTGTCAACGGGCGCGTGTCCGCCCGTTCGTTCCGCGGCTGGCAGCGCTTTCCCGGCTTCGTCCGCCGGCTGCTCGCGGGTTTCGCGCTGTGCCTCGGGCAAACCGAGGAGGACGCCGAGAGGCTACGCCGACTCGGTGCGCCGAAGGCCCTGTGTCTTGGCAACCTGAAGATGGCGACGCCGCCGCTGCCGGCCGACGCGACCGCGGTCGAGTCCTTCCATCGCGTGCTCGCTGGCCGGCCGGTGTGGCTGGCGGCCAGCACCCACGCCGGCGAGGAAGAGATCGCAGCCGACGTTCACAACCGGCTGGCGCACCGGGTCCCGGGTCTGCTCACCATCGTCGTGCCCCGCCATCCGCAGCGCGGCCCGGCGATCGCCGAGACGTTGCGGGGGCGGGGTCTGGCGGTCGCGCTGCGTTCGCGGGGCGAGCCGGTGGCCCAGGACACCGCCGTCTACGTCGCCGACACCATGGGCGAACTCGGCCTGTTCTACCGTTGCTGCCCGGTGGCCTTCGTGGGCAAGAGCCTCGAGGGCGGTGGTGGCCAGAACCCGCTCGAGCCGGCGAGGCTCGGCTGCGTCGTGCTGTTCGGGCCGCGCATGGACAACTTCGCCGCCATCGCCGCCGACATGCTGGCCGCCGGTGCCGCGGTCGAGGTTGCGGGCGGGATCGAACTGGCCGAGCGGGTGGCGGCGATGCTCGGCGACGACGCCTTGCGGGCGCGTCACGCCGCGGCGGCCCGGTCCTACGCGACGCGGGCGGCGGGCGTGCTGGACGCGGTGCTCGCGGCGCTGGCCCCCTTCCTCGATGCCCTGGGATCGCGGCATGCGCGCCCCTGACTTCTGGCGCGGCGACGGGCCGTTGCCATGGTTGCTGGCGCCGGCGGGGGCCCTCTACGCGGCGGCCGGCAGACTGCGGCATCTGGCGGCCACTCCGGTCCGTCTGCCGGTGCCGGTGATCTGCGTCGGCAATCTGGTGGCCGGCGGCGCCGGCAAGACGCCGGTCGCGCTGTCGCTGGCCGGCCGCCTGCGGTCAGGGGGGCTCGCCGTCCACCTCCTCACCCGCGGCTATGGCGGGCGCGAGGCGGGACCGTTGCTGGTCGACCCGCAGCGCCACGGGTTCCGCGACGTCGGTGACGAGGCGCTGTTGCTGGCCCGCGCCGCCCCCACCTGGGTGGCCCGCGACCGCGCCGCCGGGGCGCGGGCCGCTTGCGCGGCCGGGGCCCAGGCGATCGTGCTCGACGACGGGCACCAGAACCCGGCGCTGAAGAAGGATCTGTCGCTGGTGGTGGTGGACGCGGCCTACGGCTTCGGCAACGGGCGGGTGATCCCCGCGGGTCCGCTGCGCGAGCCGGTCGCCGGCGGCCTGGCCCGCGCCGATGCCGTCATCCTGCTGGGTGACGGCGGCGGAGAGCCCGCGCTCTCCGGCTTTGCCGGGCCGATCCTTGGCGCCCATCTGTCCCCCGGACCGGAAGCGGCGGAACTGGCGGGCCGCCGGGTGGTCGCCTTCGCCGGCATCGGGCGGCCGGAGAAGTTCTTCGACACCCTGGCCGGCCTGGGAGCCGAACTGGCGGCGCGGTTCCCCTTTCCCGACCACCATCCGTATAGACCGGCCGACCTATCGCCCATTTTCTCCGCCGCCGAACGCGCGGCGGCCGTTATCGTTACCACGGAAAAGGATGCCGTACGCCTGCCGCCCGACGCCGCGGCGCGCGTGCGGACACTGACGGTGACGGTGGCATGGAGCGATCCGGACCGGCTCGACGCGCTGTTGTCGCCGCTCACGGCGCGGCGGGACGTGCGGTGAGCGGCGGCCTGGGACGTCGCGCGCGGATGGCGGCGGAGGGGGCGGTGGCCCACCTCGCCTTTGCGCTGTTCCGCGCCCTGCCCCTCGACCGGGCTTCCGGCGTGGGGGGATTCCTGTTCCGCGCCATCGGCCCCCGTCTGGGCGTCAGCCGGCTGGCGCGCCGCAATCTCGCTCAGGCGTTTCCCGGCAAGACGCCGGCCGAGGTCGACGCGCTGCTGCGCGGCGTCTGGGACAATCTCGGCCGCACCCTGGGCGAGTTGCCGCATCTCGACGAGATCGTCGCCGACCGGGTCGAGGTGGTGGGGGCCGAGGTGTTGCTGGGGTTGCGGGACGACGGCCGTCCCGGCCTCTTCTTCTCGGCCCATCTGGCGAATTGGGAAATCGCCGTTTATGTCGCCGGACGCCTCGGTCTCAAGCTGCACCTGTTCTATCGTGCCGCCAACAACCCGTGGACGGAAAGCCTCTATCGCCGCGTCCGGGGCGACGCCGCGGCGGGCCTGCTGCCGAAGGGCAGCCGCGGGGCACGGCAGGCCCTCGACCTCCTGGGGCGCGGCGAGCACATCGGTTTGCTCGCCGATCAAAAGATGAACGACGGCATCGCCGTGCCCTTCTTCGGGCGGCCGGCGATGACAGCGCCGGCGCTCGCCCAGTTCGCCTTGCGGTTCGATTGCCCGGTGGTTCCGGCGCGGGTGGAGCGCCTGGGCGGCGCACGCTTCCGGCTGACGATCCAGCCGCCGCTGGAAATCCAGAAAAGCGGCGACCGTCAGGCGGACGTCCTCGCCGCCATGACCGAGGTCAACCGGATCATCGAGGGCTGGGTGCGCGACCGTCCCGATCAGTGGCTTTGGCTGCATCGCCGCTGGCCCGATTGAGGGGCGTCGCCCCTCAGGGAGAAGCCGCCTCGCCGTAAACGTCCGGCATGCGCCACTGCGCCTCCCACGCCGACAGGGACTCGGCGAGCAGTGGATAACTGATGACGTATCCCTGCCCGAAGTCGCAGCCGAGTTCGACCAGCTTACGGTACTGTTCGGGAGTCTCCAGGCCCTCGGCCACCGGCACCAACTCGAGGTTGCGCGCAAGCTCGAGAACGGTTTTGACGATACCCAGGGCGTCCTTGGCATCCAGGCATTCGCGGACGAAGCTTCGGTCGACCTTGAGCTCGGTCACGGGCAGGCGCCTCAGCCTGGTCAGCGAGGAAAAACCCGTGCCGAAGTCGTCGATGGCGACCTCGAATCCCTTTAGCCGCAGCCGGGTCAGGATATCGAGCGCCTGTAACGAGTCGCTCATCGCGGCCGATTCGGTCACTTCGATCGTGACACGCCTGGTGGCGACGCCGAATTCGCGGCAGCGGGCGGCTATTTCGTCGGCCAAACCTTCATCGTACATGTTCAGCGGCGACAGGTTGATCGCCATCTGGACGTCGATGCCCGAGATCGCCCATGCGTATTGTTGCCGCAAGGCCTCGTTGAGCACGAAATGAAACAAGGCGTCGATCAGCCCTGACGCCTCGGCCAGGGAAAGAAACCGGTCGGGGGCAAGGTCGCCCAGGGTCGGGTGGCGCCATCGGACCAGCGCCTCAACACCCTGCAAGCGACCCGTGGCAAGGTGGACCTTCGGCTGGTAGACGACGAACAATTCCCGTTGGTCGAGGGCGCGCTCGAGGTCCGTTTTGCCCAGGGATTGGGGATGTCGGGGCAACAATCCCGCGAGAATTTTCCGCAGTTCGCTGCCGCGCACAGGCTTGACGATGGTGCCGGCGATGTCGAGGCCGCGTTCCAATCCAACCCGGCGCGCCGCCTCGATGACGCGGTCGCCGACGCCCGAGGAGATCAGTATACGGCCCGTGCACTTCTGGGAGGCCAGCCACCGAAGAAGGTCGATGCCGTCCTGGTCGGGCATCAGCAAATCCAGCACGACGAGCGAAGGACGAGCCTGGACGTAGGCGTTCTTGAACGCCTGCGCCTCGGTGGTGACGATCGTTTCGTAGCCCAGCCGACAGGCGATGCGCTTGACGAAGTCGCCGAACGGCCTCTCGTCGTCGACGATCAGCATTCGGGCGGCACCGACGACACGCTCGTCCGCTCGCTCAGCCATCCGTCAGCACCTCGCGAATCTTTCGCGCCAACTGATCCTTGCGGAAGGGTTTGCTCAGGAGTTCGACCTTGAAGCCCGGCTCGATTTCCCGTTTCTCGGCACTCAAATTGCCGGGAAATCCCGACGTCAGGAGGATCTTGAGATCGGGCTGTCGCTTGCGGGCTTCGCGGGCCACCTCAAACCCGGTCATGCCGCCCGGCATCACCACGTCGGAGAACAACAGGTCGATGCGCATTCCATTGGCGAGCACCATCATCGCATCGGGTCCATTCTCCGCCTCGACGATCCGGTAGCCGAGGCTCCGGAGCTGACGAACCATACTCTGGCGCAGTTCGGCGTTGTCCTCGACCACCAGGACGGTCTCACCCTCTCCGGACAGAGAGGTCGCCTCGCCGGGCGCCCTGGCGGGAACCACGTCGTCGCGGAGGCGCGGGAGATAGAGCCGTACCGCCGTTCCGTGACCCGCCTCGCTGTAGATCTTGATATGGCCGCCGGATTGCTTGACGAAGCCGTAGACCATGGCAAGACCGAGCCCGGTGCCCTTGTCGGTGGCCTTCGTGGTGAAGAAGGGCTCGAAGGCCCGGGCCAGGACCTCGGGCGGCATTCCGCAGCCTGTGTCGGCGACCTCGATCAAGGTGTAGTCGCCCGCCACGGCCTCGGGGTTGTGGGTGACGTAGTCCTCGTCGAGTTTGGCATTGCGCGCCGCGATCAGCAGTCGACCGCCGTCCGGCATGGCGTCCCGTGCGTTGATGGCGAGATTGGCGATGGCGGACTCGAGTTGAGCGGCATCGATGTGGATCGGCCACAGACCTGCTTCCTTCTCGAGCGACACCTCGATCTGCTCCCCCAGCAGGCGTTGTAGCAGGCGCAGGAACCCGTCCAGAAGGCTCCCCACGTCGACCGGGGCCGGGTTGAGCTCCTGGCGTCGGGAAAAGGCCAACAGCGCGCGGGTCAGGTCGGCGCCGCGAAGCGCGGCCGACAACGCCGCCTGCCGCAGTTCCTCGATCTCCGCCGGCAACTCTTCCTCCATCAGGTCCAGATTGCCGATGATGATCCCCAGAAGATTGTTGAAGTCGTGCGCAATGCCGCCGGTCAGCTGCCCCACGGCTTCCATCTTCTGTGCCTGCCGCAGCTGTTTCTCGAGTTCCACCCGGTCGGTCTGATCGTAAATCACATAGATCGTTCCGATCCCTCGACCGTGATCGTCGTGCAAGGGAACCGAATAGAAGAAAACCGATACCGGGTTTCCCGCATTTGTTTGGCAAGTGCCCCATCCGTCCGCGGCTCCCTGCGTGCATCGCGGGTAGACGGGCATGGGCTTGCCAAGCGTCTCGCCGGCGGGATAACCCAACAACCTCTCGGCCGCGGGATTCCACAGCACCACCTGGCCCTTCGTGTCCAGGCAGATTATCGCCGCCGGCGAGGCCGTCACCAGCGTGGAGAACTGGATCCTGGCGGTGGCGAGCTGGGTTTCCGCTGCCTTGAGCTGGGTGTGGCTGCTGGCGATTTCGAGGCGCAATTGCCCACGCCGTCGCTGACCGTTCTCCACCGCAGCCGTGATGCCCGCGGTCAACAGCAACCCGATGAGGAGCATCAGCCATGGCTCCCAGGTTCGCCGCGCCGAAATCTCCGTTTCGGAGATCCGGGCCATCAGGTGCCAGTCGATTCCTCCCAGGCGGATGGCATGAAACAGCAGGCGGTGGTCCGAAGGGCCCACTGCGGCACCCTCGGGAGGCACGTCTGTCATGCCTTCGCCGGCGTCGTATCGCACTGCATAGCGGCCGCTGCCGTCCGCCGCGAAAGGCGCCGTTCCCAAGAGGATTTCGGCGTTCGCCCACTCGGTTCCTTTGAGCGCATGGTCAATGATCTCGGCAAGGGGGTAGATTGTCCCCACGGCCCCCACGAACTGGGCGCGGCGATCTTCGGTGGCATCGGGAATGAAGAGTGCCGCAAAGACAGGACTCGCGAAGAACACGGCCGGGCTCCAAGTGGGCGGGAGGCCGGGTACCCGGTGGGGCGGCGACATCTGGCTGATGCCGGTCTGCCATGCCCGCTCCAGCGTCGCGCGCCCCTCGCCATCGCCGAGGCCGTCGAGCCCAAGGATGCCGGGCAACCTGCCTCCGGCGGTCACCGCATAGAGCATCGGAAGATAGCGTTCGCGCATCGGCGCCGGTTCGGGACTTCCCGATCCGCCGAGGTCTCGGATGGCAAAATCAGGGGCGCCGGTGGCGCGTGCCAGCGCCTCGAAGAATTGGCGATCGTCCCGCTTGACCAGGGGCCGCCAATACAACACCCGGGGCGCCAAGGCCCATGTTTCACGGCGAACCTTGGCCCAGTCCAGGAATTGGCGTTCACCGAAGAAGCCGCCATAGGCCACGGCGGCGGCGGCGAAAGCGGCCATGTCGTCCCCCGCCACGCCAAGGCCGTTGATGCGATATTCCAGATCAGAGGCCAGTCCTCGGAAACCCGACCCCAAATTTTCCAGAATATCGTTCGTTTCACTCGTGTGTCGCTCGAGTGCGAACACGCCACTGAGCGCCACGCCGACCACGATCGTCAGCGCACTCAAGGCGAAGCGCCGGGCATAAGCGTTTGCCAGCTTGGGGACTATTGAATCCACATAAATGAACCCCAAGAAATCCCATAGAGCAACCATAACGAATGTGGCATCTTGTAACAACAATCTTGCGCTTATAATTCGCGGATACGTATGCTATTAGAGGCGCGTATGAGCGCAACACCATAACCTATGGTGGAATTATGTCCCGTATCTTGGTGATCGAGGACGAAATCCCCTTGCGGACAGCCCTCCGTCGCGCGCTCGAAGGGGCTGGTCATGATGTCCTGGAGGCGGGCGACGGGGTCGAGGCGTCACTCGTCGCGGCTCGCGAGCCCGTGGATGTCGTTCTCACGGACCTCATCATGCCCAACCGAGACGGGATCGAGACCATCCTGTGGCTGCGCCGGCGTCATCCTGGTATCAAGGTGATCGCCATGTCGGGGGGCGGGCGCACGCAAAACCTCGATTTTCTCGCTGTGGCGCGCGACATCGGCGTGGCGCAGACGCTTGCCAAGCCGTTTCGCAAGTCGGCGCTGCTGGACGCGGTCGACGCCGCGATCGAAGGGCGGGCGTTCGGGAGCCGGCGGCCTAAGCGGTGCCCTGCCGCGGCCGGCTCAGATACTGGTTGACGTCGACGTCGTCGATCTGATCGGAACTGAGGAACCGCTCGGCATAGCTGCGATAGACGCCCGAGGTCAGGAACAGGTCGAACAGGTCCGGGTCGATGTGCTGGTCCTTGCGCATGAAACTCATGATGCGCAGCGCCTCGCTCAAGGTCTTCGGCTTCTTGTACGGCCGGTCGGCGGCGGTCAGCGCCTCGAAGATGTCGGCGATGGCCATCACCCGGGCGGGCACCGACATCTCTTCCCGTTTCAGACCGTGCGGATAGCCGGTACCGTCCATCTTCTCGTGGTGGCCGCCCGCGTATTCGACGACATGCCGCAGATGCTTGGGGAAGGGCAGTTGTTCGAGCATGCGGATGGTCAGGACGATGTGGTCGTTGATGACCTTGCGCTCGTCGTCGGTCAGCGTGCCGCGCGCGATGGACAGGTTGGCGACCTCGTTCTCGTCCAGCAGCGGGCGTTCCGTGCCGTCGGCATCGTGCCAGCGGCGCTTCGCGATGGCGGCGAGGCGCTCCAGCTTGTCGGGCGCCATGAACTCCCCGCCGACGTTGATCTCTTCCAGGAAGCGGCGGTCGGCGTCGAGATCGGCGCTTTCCCGCTCGTAGGCGGCGCGCAGTTCCTCGGCATCGCCGCCCGCCATGATCCCGCGCAGGCACGCCACCTCGGCCTCGCGCTTGAGGGCCGCGAAGCGCGTGGTCACGGTGTGAATGCGGTCGTAGATGGTTTCCAGCTTCGTCGACTTGTCGACCACGTATTCCGGCGTGGTGACCTTGCCGCAGTCGTGCAACCAGGCCGCCAGATGCAGTTCGTACCAGCCGTCGTCGGTAAGGTTGAAATCGGCGAACGGTCCCTCGTTCGCCGCGGCGGCGGCGCGGGCCAGCATCTCCGTCAACACCGGCACCCGCTGGCAATGGCCGCCGGTGTAGGGCGACTTGGCGTCGATCGCGCCCGCGATCACCTGGATGAAGGAATCGAGAAGGTTCTTCTGCGCCTCGAGCAGGTTCTGGTTGTCGAGGGCGACCGCCGCCTGCGAGGCCAGCGCCTCGATCAGCGGCGTGACGTCATGGCCGAACCCGATTACGGCACCGCCGGGGTCGCGCGCGTTGATGAGCTGCAGGACGCCGATGACCTCGCCTTTGTGGTTTTTCAGCGGAACGGTCAGGAACGACTTGGATCGATAGCCCGTGCCGGCATCGAATTTCTTGGTGCCCGAGAAATCGAACTTGTCGACGTCGTAGGCGTCCTCGATGTTGATGGTGGCGGCGTCGATCGCGGCGCAGGTGGCGACGTTGCGACGGTTCGGCTGCCCCGTCTCGTCGTGGAGGGCGAGCGGAGGGAACGGGATTTCCTTTCCCGTCGTGCCGCCCATGGCGATGCCCAGGCTATCGTTGCGCATGATCTCGAAGGCGAGGCGGTTGTCTTCGGTGCGCAAGTACAGGGTGCCGCCGTCGGCGTTGGTGAATTCCTTGGCGCCCAGCAGGATCATTTCCATCAGGCGGTCGTGGTCGCGCTCGGACGAGAGCGCGATGCCCAGTTCGATCAGCTTGCGATAGCGGAAGTCGCCGTCGGTCGCGGGAAGGCCCAGTTCGTTCATCGCGCACCCCACCATTCGGTGCGGAACGCCGGTTGGCGTTCCGACATGCCCCCCAGGAAATCTATAGGCAGCGGAGCATGACCGCAACCGGATGGCGAGGCAAGGCGCCGTGCTGACCTTCTTGCCCCTTGACGAAGCCGCCGCGAGCCACCTTGATTGGGGTTTTTTCCAAGGTTGCCGATGCCGTATTCGTCCCTCCGCGATTTCGTCCAGCGCCTGGAACAGGCGGGCCGCCTGGTCCGGGTCACCGCCCCGGTGTCGCCGCACCTGGAAATGACCGAAATCCAGACCCGCCTGCTCGCCGAAGGGGGGCCGGCGGTGCTGTTCGAGAACGTCGTGCGCCCCGACGGCGGGCGTTACGAGATGCCCGTGCTGGTCAACCTGTTCGGCACCGTCGAGCGCGTCGCCTGGGGCATGGACCGCGAGCCGAACCAACTGCGCGAGGTCGGCGAGACGCTGGCCTTCCTCAAGCAGCCCGAGCCGCCGGGCGGCTGGCGCGAGGCCCTCGACATGCTGCCGATGGTGCGCACCGTGATGGCTATGAAGCCGAAGACGGTGGGCACGGCGCCCTGCCAGGAGGTGGTGTGGCGGGGCGACGACATCGACCTCGCCCGCCTGCCGATCCAGACCTGCTGGCCGGGCGAGCCGGCGCCGCTCATCACCTGGCCGCTGGTGGTGACCCGCGGTCCGGGCGAGGACAAGCGCGACGCCTTCAACCTGGGCATCTACCGGATGCAGGTGACGGGGCGCAACACGACGCTGATGCGCTGGCTCAGGCATCGGGGCGGGGCCCAGCACCATCAGCGCTGGGCCAAGGAGCGGCAGGAGCCGCTGCCGGCCGCGGTGGTCATCGGCGCCGACCCCGGCACCATCGTCGCCGCGGTCACGCCGGTGCCGGACACGCTGTCGGAATACCAGTTCGCCGGCCTGTTGCGGGGCCGCAAACTGGAGCTGGTGGATTGCCTGACCGTGCCCCTGAAGGTCCCCACCCACGCCGAAATCGTACTGGAAGGCCATGTCTCGCTGACCGACTATGGCGACGAAGGCCCCTACGGCGACCACACGGGCTATTACAATTCGGTGGAACCGTTTCCGGTGTTCACGATCAGCGCCGTCACCATGCGCCGCCAGCCCATCTATCTGTCGACCTTCACCGGCCGGCCGCCGGACGAGCCGTCGGTGCTGGGTGAGGCGCTGAACGAGGTGTTCGTGCCCCTGCTCGCCCAGCAGTTCCCGGAGATCGTCGATTTCTGGCTGCCGCCCGAGGGATGCAGCTACCGCATCGCCGTGGTGTCGATCCGCAAGGCCTATCCCGGCCACGCCCGACGCATCATGATGGGCGTGTGGTCGTTCCTGCGCCAGTTCATGTACACCAAATTCGTCATCGTCGTGGACGACGACATCGACGCGCGCGACTGGAAGGACGTTATGTGGGCCATATCGACCCGCATGGACCCGGCGCGCGACATCATGGTGGTCGAGAACACCCCGATCGACTATCTCGACTTCGCCTCGCCCGAATCGGGGCTCGGCGGCAAGCTGGGGCTCGACGCCACCAACAAGCTGCCGCCGGAGACCCGTCGCGAATGGGGCGAGAAGATTCGCATGCGCCAGGACGTCGTCGACGACGTCACGCGCCGGTGGGCGGAGCTGGGCCTGCCCGGCAGCGGCCGTCCAATCTGGAAATGAGCCGAGGAGGAGACATGGCAGATGCCCCCGCACTCGAACTCGCCGCCGATCTCGTGGCCAAGGCCCGCGCCGCCGGCGCCGACGCCGCCGACGTCATGGCCGTCGACTCGGTGTCGCTATCGCTGGCCTGGCGGCTGGGCAACCTCGAGAAGCTGGAGCGCTCCGAGGGCGGTGACGTGGGCCTGCGCGTGTTCATCGGCAAGCGCCAGGCGATCGTGTCCTCGTCCGACCGCTCGCCACGCGCCTTGGCGGAGTTGGTCGAGCGCGCGGTGGCGATGGCCCGCACGGTGCCCGAGGACCCTTTCTGCGGCCTCGCCGATCCGGCGGAACTCGCGGGTGAACTTCCGGCGCTCGACATCTGCGATCCTGCCGAACCCACCGCCGCGAGCCTGATCGAGGCGGTGCGCCGGGCCGAGGACGCCGCCCGCGCCGTGCCCGGGGTGACCAATTCGGAAGGGGCCGAGGCCGGCTGGGGGCGTTCGCTGGTCGCCATCGCCGCCAGCAACGGGCTGGCCAACGGCTACGCCGTCTCGCACGCCTCGCTCAGCGCCTCGGTGCTGGCCGGCGACGGAGCCACCGGCATGGAGCGCGACTACGACTATTCCAGCGCCGTCTACCTGTCCGACCTGCGCAGTCCCGAGGATATCGGGCAGGGCGCCGGCCGCCGCGCGGTGGCCCGCCTCAACGCGCGCAAGGTGAAGACCTGCCAGGTTCCGTTGATCTACGATCCGCGCGTGGCGCGCGGGCTCGTGTCGCATTTCGCCGGGGCGGTCAACGGCGCCTCGATCGCCCGCGGCACCAGCTTCCTGAAGGACCGGCTCGATCAGCCGGTGTTCCGGCCGGGCGTCACCGTGGTCGACGACCCGCATCGCCGCCGCGGCCTGCGCTCGCGCCCCTGCGATGGCGAGGGCGTGGCCACGGCCAAGCGCGACGTCGTGGCCGAGGGGGTACTGACCACCTGGTTTCTGGACCTGCGCTCCGCCCGCCAGCTCGGCCTGAGATCCACCGGCCACGCCGCCCGCGGCACCTCGGCGCCGCCCTCGCCGTCGTGCAGCAACCTCTATCTGGCGGCAGGGGCGGTTACCCCACACGAGCTGTACGAAGACGTCGCCCAGGGCTTCTACGTCACCGAGCTGTTTGGCCAGGGCATCAACGGCCTGACCGGCGACTACAGCCGCGGCGCCGCCGGCTTCTGGATCGAGAACGGCGAACTCGCCTACCCGGTCCACGAGGTGACGGTGGCGGGCAACCTCAAGGAGATGTTCCTCGCCCTGACTCCGGCCAACGACCTGGAATTCCGTTATGGCATCGACAGCCCGACGGTGCGCGTCGACGGCATGACGGTGGCCGGGCGGTAATTCCGCGCCGCGCAGGATCAAACGCTGAGAAGCCGTTCCAGCCGCTCCGGGCGCGTGCGGAATTCGTCGGTGGGTGCGTCGTGGACGATGCGGCCTTTCTGGATGACGTAGCCGCGCTTTGCGTGGCGCAGGGCGAAGCGGATGTTCTGTTCGGTCAGCAGGATGGTGGTGGTGGCGGCCAGTTCGTCGACCAGACGGCCGATCTGCTGCACGACCACCGGGGCGAGGCCCTCGTTGGGCTCGTCGAGCAAAAGCAGGTCGGGCTCGCCGACCAGGGCGCGGGCGATGGTCAGCATCTGCTGCTGGCCGCCCGACAGGCGGTCGCCGGGCTGGTCGCGCCGTTCGGCCAGCATGGGAAACAGGTCGTAGATGCGCTCCAGCGGCCACCTCCGTTGGCGGCGGCCGCGCGCTTCGGCGACCTGTAGGTTTTCCGCCACCGACAAGCCGCGGAAGACGCGCCGGTCCTCGGGCACGAAGCCGATGCCCAGGGCGTTGACCCGGTTGGGCGGCAGGCCGCTGATGATCCGGTCGCGGAACACCACCCGGCCGCGGGCCGGTGGGGTAAGGCCCATGATGGCGCGCAGCGTCGTGGTCTTGCCGGCGCCGTTGCGACCCAGCAGGCACACCACCTCGCCCTCGCGCACCTCGAGGCTGACGCCCTGCAGCACGTGGCTCTCGCCGTAATAGGCGTGCACGTCCTCGAGGCGAAGCATCAGTACACCTCCTCGCCGAGATAGGCGTTGCGGACCTCGGGGTTGGCGCGAATCTCGTCGGGACTGCCCTCGGCCAGCAGCCGACCCCGGTGCATGACGAACACCCGGCGCGCCAGCCCGAAGACCACGTCCATGTCGTGCTCGGTAAGGAAGAAGGTCTGGGGTCCGGTCTCCGCCAGGCGGGCGATCAGGTCGACCACCGCATGGGTCTCCTCGGGCGTCATGCCTGCCGTCGGCTCGTCAAGCAGCACCAGCTGGGGATCGGTGGCGAGCACGATGGCCAGTTCCACCAGGCGCTTGTCGCCATGGCTCAGGGTGCCCGCCCGCGCCATGGCGAGGCCCGACAGGCCGAGTCGTTCGAGCAGTTCGCCGGCCTGAAGGCGGAGGTCCTCGTCCCGCGCCGCCCGGCGCCACCAGCGGGTTCCCTTTCCCTGGCGGATGACCAGGGCGACCTGCACGTTCTCGATCACCCGCAACTGGTCGAAGATGTTGGTGATCTGGAAGGACCGCGCGATGCCCATGCGGGTGATGCTGTGGGGCGGGGTGCCGGTGATGTCGCGGCCACGATAGAAGATGCTGCCCCCGGTAGGCCGCAGCCGGCCGGAAATCAGGTTGTAGAAGGTGGTCTTGCCGGCACCGTTGGCGCCGATCAGGGCCGTCACCTCGCCGGGTTGGACGCTCAGGGTGACGCCGTCGACGGCGGCGAAGCTGCCGAAATTCCTGCGCAGGTCACGCACATCGAGGAGCGGCGGCGGCCTCACGAGCGGCCTCCCAGCCAGCGGTCGAACAACCCCAGCAGCCCGCGCGGCAGGAACACCACCAGGAAGGCGAGGATGACGCCGAGAAAGAACATCCATTCCTGCGTGTAGCTGGTGATCCACTGACGCAAGAGCAGGAACACGCCGGCGCCCAGGAAGGGACCGAAGAAGTACTGGCTGCCGCCGAGAATGGTCATCAGCACCGGCTCGGCCGACTGCGTCCAATGCGCCATCTCGGGCACCGCGATGCGGTTGAAGGGCGCGAACAACGCCCCGGCCAGGCCGGAGAACAGGCCCGACACGACGAAGGCGGCCAGCCGGTAGCGGCGCACCGGCACGCCGGCGAAGCTGGCTCGTTCCGAATTCTCGCGCAGGGACCGCAAGATCAGCCCGAAGGGCGATACGGTGATGCGGTGCAGGACATAGGCGCTCACCGCCACCAGGATCAGCGTCAGGTAGTAATAGTTGACCGGGTCGGCGATGTTCACCGCAACGCCGGGCAGCGGCGCGGTGAGGGGAAAGCCGGCGACGCCGTCGCTGCCCCCGGTCAGGCCACGCCACTGGTGGACCAGGGCGTAGACCATCATCCCGAACGCCAGGGTCAGCATGGCGAAATAGACCTCGGTCAGGCGCACGCTGAACCAGCCGATGACCAGCGCCACGACCGCGGCGCCCACCGCCGCCGCCGCCAGCACCGCAAGGAACGGCGGCGCCATGTCGCGCAGCAGCAGCGCGGCGACGTAGGCCCCGGTCCCGAAATAGGCGGCGTGGCCGAACGACAGCAGGCCGGTGTAGCCGAACAGCAGGTTGAAGCTGGCGGCGAACAGGCCGAGGATCAGAATCTCGGTCATGAGGAAGATGGCGAAGTAGGGGGCCAGCCACGGCCACGCCGCAAGCACCGCGAGCAGGGCCAGAAGCGTGACGCGCCGCGCCGCGCCGCGTCCGGTCACGCGGACCTCCCCAGCAGGCCATGGGGGCGCAGCAGCAGCACCAATGCCATGCCGACATAGGGCCAGACGATGTCGAACTGGGGGAACCAGCGGCCGCCGAAGCCGTGCAGCGCCCCCAGGATCAGCGCCCCGAGCAGGGCGCCGGGGAAGCTGCCCAAGCCACCGATGACGACGATGATGAAGGACTCGATGATGATGCGGTCGCCCATCGCCGGGCCCAGCGCCCGCATCGGCGCCGCCAAGGCGCCGCCGAAGGCGGCCAGCCAGGCGCCGAAGGCGAAGACCAGGGTATAAAGCCGCGGCACGTCGATACCCACCGCCAGGGCCATGTCGCGGTCGAGCGCCGCGGCCCTGATCCGCTTGCCGATCAGGGTGCGGCTGAACAGCAGCCACACCGCCAGCCCGACCGCGGCGCCGGAGGCGATGACGAACAAGCTGTAAAGGGGATACACGGCGCCGGCCAGAACGAAGGTGCCGGTCAGCGCGCGCGGCGGATCGATGATCTGATAGCCGGGCCCCCAGATCATCCGCACCGCGTCGTTCAGGATCAGCAGGAAGGCGAAGGTCAGGAGCAGCGCCTGGGTCGGGTGCCGCGCATAGATCCGGCGCAACGCGAGGCGCTCGACCGCGGCGGCCAGGATCGCCACCGCGAAGGGAACGATGACCAGCGCCGCCCAGAACGGGAGTTCGATCCAGCGCACCGCCGTCAGCGCAAAGTAGGCGCCCAGCATGTACAGGGCGCCGTGGGCGAAGTTGAGCACGCCAAGCACGCCGAACACGATCGTCAGCCCGGAGGCGATGACGAACAGCAGCATGCCGATGTCGAGGCTGTTCAGCAGGGCGGCGACGAAGGTGCTCATGGCCTTCCCGGACGCCCCCGGCCGGCGCGCCCCGGCCGGGGGCACAGAGGGTCTATTGCTCGGCGGTCTGCTGCAGGTTGCAGCCGGTCTCCTCGGGCGGCGGCGTGATGTCGGCCGCGGCGAACACCCGCATCGGCTCCAGAATGCGGATGGGATAGTCGCCGCTGGCCTTGGTCACGCCCCAGAACCCGTCGACCAGCGCCTGATGGTCCTCGCGCCGGATGGTGTAGGTGCCGATCGGCGCCTCGACCTCGAGTCCGCTCATCGCCTCGATCACGCGCTCGGGCTCGACGGTGTCCGCCTTCTCGATGGCCGCCTTGAAGGTGTAGACCCCGGCATAGGCGTTCTGCGCGTTGTAGCTGGGATAGTTGCCGAAGCGCTTGTGATAGGCCTCGACAAAGGCCTTGTTGCGAGGCGTGTCTTTGCCCAGGAACCAGTAGCGGGTGCCGACCCATTTGCCCTCGGGCATCTGGTCGCCCAGGGCGTACAGGACCTCGGTCGCCGCCCCCAGGGTCATCAGCAGCTCGAAATCCTGGTCGAAAAAGCCCAGGTTGTTGGCCTGCCGAACGAAGTTGACCAGGTCGCCGCCCCATTCCGAAATCAGGACGCCATCCGGCTTCGCGGCGATCACCGCATTGATGAACGGCGTAAAGTCCTCGGCTCCGAATTTGGGAAAAGCGGTCTCGGCCATGAATTCGACGTCTGGTTTTTCGGCCTTGAGGTATTTCTGGAAGAACTCCCACGACTGGTGGCCGAAGGCGTAGTCGGGCCCGATGGTGGTCCAGCGTCGGGCGTCCAGTTCCTTGGCGACCAGGGCGGCGGCCTTCATGTTCTGGTTGACGTTGACACTATTGCGGAAGAGCCATTTGTTGCACAGCTTGCCGGTCACGTCCGGGCTGGCGGCATGGGTGATGAGGAACGGTCGCTGCAACTCCGGCACCACCGGCGCGATGCCGTTCGCCACGCCGCTGGAGTCGAGGCCCATCAACAGGTCGACGTTCTCCTGAAACACCAGCTTGCGCGCCGCCTGGATGGCCACGTTGGCCTTGCCCTGGCTGTCCTCCATCATGAAGGCGACGGGACGGCCGAGAATGCCGCCGGACTCGTTGATCTCGTCGACGGCGAGTTGGATGCCGTTGCGGGCGAACTCGCCATAGGTGGCGAAGGCGCCCGACAGGATGTAGATGGCGCCGATGCGGATCGGCTGCTTTTCCTGCGCCGCCGCCGGTGCGGCGGCCAGCAGCAGGGCGGCGAGCATGGCGAACAAGAGCCGGGCGCGTTGCATCGCGTTATCCTCCCTCGCGATCATGTGTCGTTCCACATGTTGGAGTGCCGGCGTGGCGGCGCCTTACGTCATTGGGTGAAGGGCGGCGGTGCTTTGGTGGGCATGCGGTGGCCGCCGGTCGCCGCCTCTGCTAATCTCCGCCCGCCGCAACGTATCCGCAGGAGGGGTCGTGACCCCGGTTACCCAGCTTCCCGCCTGGCAGGCGCTCGCCGCCCATCGCCGCGCCGCGTCCGCGTTGCACATGCGCGACCTGTTTGCCGCCGATCCCGGACGATTCGCCCGCTATGCGCTCCGCCTCGGGGATTTCGTCCTCGATTATTCGAAGAACCGCATAACCGACGAGACGATGGGGCTGCTCGTCGACCTCGCCCGCGAGTGCGACGTCGAGGGTTGGCGCGACCGCATGTTCACCGGCGACAAAATCAACACCACCGAGGGCCGCGCCGTCCTTCACGTCGCCCTACGCAACCGCTCCAACCGGCCGATCACGGTGGATGGGGCCGACGTCATGCCGGCCGTGAACGCCGTGCTGTCGCGGATGCGCGCCTTCGCCGAAGGGGTGCGGTCGGGCGCCTGGACCGGCGCCACCGGCCGGCGCATCACCGACGTCGTCAACATCGGCATCGGCGGCTCCGACCTCGGCCCGGCGATGGCGAGCCTGGCGCTGACGCCGTACCACCAGCCGGGGCTCACCCTGCATTTCGTCTCCAACGTCGACGGCACGCACATTGCCGAGACGCTGAAGCGCTGCCGGCCCGAGACCACGCTGTTCATCGTCGCCTCAAAGACGTTCACCACGCAGGAGACTCTGGCCAACGCCGCCACCGCCCGCGCCTGGCTGGTCGAGGCCCTGGGCGAGACGGCGGTGGCCCGGCATTTCGCCGCCATCTCGACCAACGCCGACGCGGTTGCCGGGTTCGGCATCGACACCGCCAACATGTTCGAATTCTGGGACTGGGTGGGCGGCCGCTATTCCCTGTGGTCGGCCATCGGCCTGCCGATCGCCGTCGCCGTCGGCATGGACCGCTTCGAGGAGATGCTGGCCGGCGCGCATGCGATGGACGAGCATTTCCGCACCGCGCCGCTCGAAGCGAACATGCCGGTGATCCTGGCCCTGCTGGGGGTGTGGTATGTCGACTTCTTCGGCGCCGCCGCGCACGCCGTGCTGCCCTACGACCAGTATCTGGCGCGCCTGCCGGCCTATCTGCAGCAGGCCGACATGGAGAGCAACGGCAAGGGGGTGACCCGCGACGGCCGCCCGGTCGCCTGCGCCACCGGCCCGGTGCTGTTCGGCGAGCCCGGCACCAACGGCCAGCACGCCTTCTACCAGCTCATCCATCAGGGAACGCCCCTCATTCCCTGCGACTTCATCGCCGCCGCTCAGAGCCATAACCCCGTCGGCGACCACCACGACCTGCTGCTCAGCAACTTCCTGGCCCAGACCGAGGCCCTGATGAAGGGCAAGACGGCGGACGAGGTGCGCGCCGAACTGGCGGGCCAGGGCCTGAGCGGGGCGGCGCTGGAGGCGGCGGTGCCGCATCGCACCTTCCCCGGCAACCGGCCGACCAACTCGATCCTCTACCGCCGGCTCGATCCCCACACCCTGGGCATGCTGCTGGCGCTCTACGAGCACAAGATCTTCGTGCAGGGGGTCATCTGGGGAATAAATTCCTTCGACCAGTGGGGGGTCGAACTCGGCAAGCAGCTGGCCAAGGCGATTCTGCCCGAACTGCGCGCCGCCGCGCCGGCCAGCGCCCACGACGCCTCGACCAACGCCCTCATCGACCTCGTGCGGGGCTGGCGATGACCGCCGGCAACATGCGCGCCTGGCGGCTCGAGGCGTTCGGGCGCGGGAATCTTGCCCTGCGCGAGGCGGAAACGCCGGCGCCCGGTCCCGGCCAGGTGCTGGTCCGCATGGCGGCGGCCAGCCTCAACTACCGCGACCTGCTGATCGTCGACGGCAGCTACGATCCCAGGATGCGCCTGCCGGCGGTGCCGCTGTCGGACGGGGCGGGCACGGTGGCGGCCATCGGCGAGGGCGTGACGCGGGTGGCCGTGGGCGACCGCGTGGCGCCGATCTTCGTGCCCGGCTGGCATGCCGGCGACAACGCCGAGGGCCGCCCCGCCCTCGGCGGGCCGCTGCCCGGGGTGGCCGCCGAGTATCACCTGTGCGCGGCCGAGGACGTCGTGCGCCTGCCCGGGCATCTGTCATGGGCCGAGGCCGCGACCCTGCCCTGCGCGGCGGTCACCGCCTGGCACGCCCTGTTCGGCCACGCGCGGGTGCGGCCCGGCGACCGCGTGCTCATCCTCGGCACCGGCGGCGCCGCCCTGTTCGCCCTGCAGTTCGCCAAGCTGGCCGGTGCCGAGGTGGCGATCACCTCGGGCAGCGACGCGAAGCTCGAGCGCGCCCGCGCCCTCGGCGCCGACCACCTCGTCAACTACGCCGCCGATCCCCGATGGGGCGCCACGGTGAAGCGGCTGTTCGGGGACGGCGCCGACGTGGTGGTCGAACTGGGCGGCGGCGGCACCATCGCCCAGTCGGTGCGGGCGGTGCGGCGTGGCGGGACGGTGCTGTTGATCGGCTCGGTGACCGGGGGGCGGGCCGCCGACCTCGACCTGGTTCCCGTGTTCATGCGCGGCGTCCGCCTGCAGGGCGTGTCGGTCGGCCATCGCGACGCCTTCACCGCCATGCTGCGCGCCATCGGCCATCACCGCCTGCGGCCGGTGATCGACGCCGAATTTCCCTTCGAGCGTCTACCCGACGCCCTCGCCCACCTCGCCGGCGGCGGCGCCTTCGGGAAGGTGGTGGTGACCATCGGGGACTGACGTCACTCTTGCTCCCAAATTGGGAGAATGGTAGACTGCGGGCATGCGGATCATCGCCCTGAAACGGCTTCGCGATCATTGGGAACGACCGAATCGGGGCGACAGCGAGCAGCCGCTGAAGTCGTGGTACGCTCTCGTGGCGAGGGCGGATTGGCGCGGGCCGGCAGACGTGAAAGCGCAATTCCGAAGTGCGAGCTTCGTCGGCGACCGGGTCGTGTTCAATGTTGCCGGCAACAAGTATCGCCTGGTTGCGTGGATCAGCTACCCTCATCGCACCGTATATGTACGGTTCGTGGGCACGCACGCCGAGTACGATGACATCGATGTGGAGATCGTGTGATGGTGACCGTCAACCCCATCCGTACCGAAGACGACCTTGAAGCCAGCCTGCGGGAGATCGAGGCGCTGATGGGCGCCGTTCCTGGCACGCCCGAAGGAGACAGGCTGGATGTCCTGGTCACGCTCGTCCAAGCCTTCGAGCAGGCGCATCATGCCATTGAAGCCCCCGATCCGATCGCCCTGATCGAGTTCGCAATGGACCAGCAGGGTTTGAGCCGGCGCGACCTCGAGGTTTATATCGGGCCATCCGGCCGGATTTCGGAGATCCTTAACAGACGGCGCCCGCTCACCCTAGACATGATCCGCCGCCTCACCCAAGGGCTTGGTCTGCCGGCCGAGATACTCGTACGGGAATATCCGCTGGCCGACGAAGCCGCCTGATGACCATCCGCCTCCTGCCGCCCACCCTGGTCAACCGCATCGCCGCCGGCGAGGTGGTGGAGCGGCCGGCGTCGGCGGTCAAGGAACTGGTCGAGAACGCCATCGACGCCGGGGCGACCCGGGTCGACGTCACGCTGGGCGAGGGCGGCCAGTCGCTCATCGCCGTGGTCGACGACGGCTGCGGCATGAGCTGCGACGATCTGGAACTTGCGGTCGAGCGCCATGCCACTTCGAAGCTGCCCGACGACGACCTGCTGCGCATCGGCCATCTCGGCTTCCGCGGCGAGGCGCTGCCCTCGATCGGCTCGGTCAGCCGGCTGCGCATCACCAGCCGTCCGCGCGGCGCGGCCGAGGCCTGGAGCCTGTCCGTCGAGGGCGGCGCCAAGGGGCGGCCCGAGCCGGCGGCGCATCCCTTCGGCACGCGGGTCGAGGTGCGCGACCTGTTCTACGCCACCCCGGCGCGCCTCAAGTTCCTCAAGGCGCCGCGCACCGAGTTCGGCCACGCGCTCGACATCGTGCAGCGCCTCGCCATGGCCCGCCCCGACATCGCGTTCTCGCTGGCCGACGGCGGTCGCGTCGCCCTGCGGCTGCCGGCGGCGCCGGGGGCGGGCGGACGGCTCGAGCGTCTGGCCGCCGTGCTCGGCCGCGACTTCGCCGACAACGCCCTGGCCATCGCTGCGGAGCGGCAGGGGGTGCGGCTGTCGGGCTTCGTCGGCCTGCCCACCCTCAACCGCGGCACGGCGGCGGCGCAGTACGTGTTCGTGAACGGACGGCCGGTGCGCGACCGCCTGTTCCTGGGCGCGGTGCGTGCCGCCTATCAGGATTTTCTCGCCGCCGACCGCCACCCGCTGGTGGCCCTGTTCCTCGATGTGCCGCCCGAGGAGGTCGACGTCAACGTCCACCCGGCCAAGGCCGAGGTGCGCTTCCGCGACGCCGGGCTGGTGCGCGGGCTGATTGTCGGCGCCCTGCGCCATGCCCTGGCCGATGCCGGCCACCGGGCCGCCACCACGGTATCCGGCGCCGCGCTCGGTGCCCTGCGGCCGGGCATGCGGTCGCCGCCGCGCCCCGCGCCCGGTCTGCTCGGGCTGGCCGCCGCGGCGCAGGCGCCGGCCGGCCTCGGCGAACGGTCGCTGCCCGATCTCGCCCTGCCGCCGGCGGCGCCGGTGGCCGAGGCGGATGCGGGCGCGCCCGAGGGCGATTACCCCCTCGGCGTGGCGCGCGGCCAGATCCACGACACCTATATCGTCGCGCAGACCGCCGACGGCATCGTCATCGTCGATCAGCACGCCGCGCATGAGCGGCTGGTCTACGAACGCATGAAGCAGGCGCTGGCGGCGGGCGGGGTGCCGCGCCAGGGCCTGCTGCTGCCCGAGGTCGTCGAACTCGACGAGGCGGCGGCCGAGCGGCTGACGGCGCGGGCCGGCGAACTGGCGACGCTCGGACTCCTGATCGAGGGCTTTGGCCCGGGGGCGGTTGTGGTGCGCGAGGTGCCCGCCTTGCTGGGCGCGCCCGACGTGCGCGGCCTCGTCCGCGACCTCGCCGACGAACTCGCGGAATGGGGCGAGGCCCTGGCCCTCACCGAGCGGCTGGCCGAGGTGTGCGGCACCATGGCGTGCCACGGCAGCGTCCGCGCCGGGCGCCGGCTAGGGGCCGCCGAGATGAACGCCCTGCTGCGGCAGATGGAGGCGACGCCGCATTCCGGCCAGTGCAACCACGGCCGGCCGACCTATGTCGAGCTCAGGCTCGCGGATATCGAAAAGCTGTTCGGCCGCCGCTGAGGCGTTCGCCGGGGTGGCGGTGTGGCTCTCCAGAACGTCAGCCTCGAACCCGTTCGGTGGCGCCGTCATCCGGCGTGGCCCGTTCCGCGTCCGCCTCGCGGCGCACGCGCCGCAGGTAGTGGAAGGCGACGATCGCGCTTACCGCCGTGCCGCTGATCAGGCCCAGCATCGCGCCAACCACGCCCAGGGACGTCGCCAGGGCGGCGGTGGTGGCGATGCCGATCGCCGCCGCCACGATCCGGCCGCGAAACAGCAGGTTGGGGCGCCGGGTCACGAACAGGCCGGTCTCCAGGGGATAGGCCGTCATGCTGAGGACGTGCCACAGCACCCAGAGATGCAGCACGACGACATGGTCCCCGTATTTCTGGGCGTAGACGAGGTCGATCAGTTCGTGCCCGAAAAAGACCAGAACCAGCATGTAGGGTGTGCCTAGGACCGCCATGGCCCCGGTCGTGCGCAGGAGTTGGCGCCACATGCCGTCGACGCCGTGCCGCACCATCGCGCGCGCCGCTCGCGGCTTGTCGAAATTGTCCACGGCGGTGCCCAGCATGTTGAGCGGCTGGCTGAAATTGCGCATCGCCTGAAACACGGCGACGGGCAGGGGGCCGGCCAAGCCGCCGAGGATGAGCGGCGGCAGGTAGTAGTATCCGTTGTAGGCCAGGTTGCTGAGCAGCGACCAGCCCAGGAAGTGGGCCACGTCGTCCAGGAAGGCACGGAACCCCGGGCCCGGAAGTTCGGCCATGGGGCGTGGCCGGCACATCAGCGCCGCGCCTGCGTTGGCCGCGAAGAAGGCGGCCACCGCCGCGGGCAGGGAATGGAGGTGGACCGCGATCAGGGTGCCGCTGCCGAACAGGACGAGGTAGCTGCCGGCGGCGGCGACCGTGCGGCGGTACTCGTGCCGCTGGATCGCCCAGCGGCGGAAGAACTCGTAGACGAAGCTGGCGGGGACGAAAATGGCCGCCGCCAGCCATGCGAGGGCCAGCCACCCGGGTCCCCCGACGGCCGCCGTCAGGCCGCTTGCCATGCCCAGTATGGCCGTGCAGCCCACCGTCACCAGCATGTTCAGTTTCCGCCACAGCCGGCCCTCGCGCGCCAACTGGTCGGTTTCGGCGGCGTGAATGATGAACGGCACGACCACGAGCGAACGCTGCACGTTCACGATCAGCATCAGGCTGAGATACGCGAAGGAGAACATGCCGAATTCGGTGGTGCGGAAATGGCGGGCCAGCAGGAGGAGCCCGAGGAAGTTGGCGAGCGAGAGCAGCGCCTGCTCGACCAGCGACAGCAGGCGGACGCGATCCGTAACGGGGTTGGCAAGCCCGACCAGGCGGCGCAAGCGCCCGGCGCGCCCCTGCGCCCGCGGGCCGGTCGGATCGGGGGGGCGGCGATCAGGGACTGAAATGGCCACGCCCCAGGGCCTCATGGTCGGTCAAGCAACGCAGCATGCGGCCGATGCGGTAATAGCGCAGGCGCAAGACGGTGCGCGCGACACGCCACTTTTCGGATGTGCCGCGCAGGCGCGGGCTGGCGGCCACCTCCCAAAGCTTGTCGACGGGCGGAACGCACAGCAGGGCGATGAGGAACATCCAGCGCGCGTGAAAATGCGGCCGTTCGCGCATGAAATTGTGGTTGTGAAAGACCGTGCGATCCATTTTCCAGCACAACTCCGTCCAGGTGCGCCGCGCCGGGTGCCGGACCACGGCCTTTTCGCAATAGGCGACGCGCAGCCCCTTGGCCTTGGCGCGTTGTCCCCATTCCAGATCCTCGGGCACCTTGCCGTTGCGAAACGGACCAAGCCGCTGGAAGGCGGCGCGCGTGGTCAAGATGTTGGCCCCGGCCGCAAAGTGCTTCTTCCGGACATAGACCGCTTGCTGGAAGCCGAAGACCTTCTCATACAACTCCGCGTCGGTGGGCGCCGTCTCATTGGCGGCGAAGATCTCGATTTCGCCGCCGACGATGTCGGGCGCGTCGTCACGCATCAGCATGGCGACGCCGCGCGCCAGCCAGGTCGGATCCGGCAGGCAATCGGCGTCGGTGAAGGCCAGGACGTCGCCGCGGCTGATTCCCACGCCGCGATTTCGCGCCGTGCCGCAGCCGCGTTCCGACTCCGCGGCCGCCACGACCCCCGGATGTCGGGCCACGATGGGCTCGACCGGGATTCTCGAGCCGTTGTCGACCACGATGATTTCGAAGCGGTGACTGGGGTAGGTCTGGCGGCGCAGTTCGCGGAGGCATCGTTCCAGTCGGTCATGGTCGTTGAGATGGGGAATGATGACGCTGACGAAGGGCAGTGCGGCCTCGGGGTCCCGCAAAGGAACCCCGGGGAGGGAAGCGGTCGCTGGGGTCGATGGCGCCGGCATCCTACCTCCCTCTCTGAAGCGAGGTGTTCGCCGCCTGGGCACCCATGGCCAGCGCCACCATCCATAGAAGGGTGTGGGCGCCCGGAAGGTTCGACAGCAGCGAGGTTTCCGTGATGCCGATGAACAGCGTGTAGAGCGTGATGGCGTCGCGGAACGGCATAGGCCGGCGAAGGAACGCCACCACCTGGGCCGCGAGCGCGGCAACCAGGATCAGGGTTCCGACGATGCCGACGTAGAGCAGGGACTGGAGCAGCAGGTTGTGGGCATGGACGAGCGACCAGTGCTCGAAACGCGAAAACAACACCGCGTGGCCGGCGGCGTGGCCGTGCCCGAACCAGGGGGCGGCGCCGATCTGATGGAGGACGACGTCCCAGATCCATAGCCGCCCGGAAAGGCTGGTGACCTCCTGCACGCTGCCCGACCGGCTTACCATTCTCAACATTTCGTCGGGAACCAGGGCGTCGAAGCCGAAGCTGACCACCACCAGTGCCAGTCCCGTGCCCACCAGCAGCAGGAACGGCAGCAAAGCGGCGATGGCGCCGCGGGCATAGACGCCGACCACGATGAGAGCGGCTGCCATGGCAAGCGGCGGCATGCGCGACCGGGTCAGGACCAATGCCACCAAGGCGCCCAGAACCAGCGCCACCAACGCCCAGCGATGACGGTGCAACTTGGCGAACAGGGCGCCGCAGGCGAGGATCAGCAGCGAGCAGACTTCGGCCAGCCCGACCGGGTGCTCGCTGAGGCCGGCCAGCCGGTCCTCGGAGACGCCTGTACTGCCCGGGCTGAAGCCGGCCAAGCTGTTGGTGAAGGGCGCAGCCATCAGCGAGGGAACCAGGATGGCGCCCAGACCCAGCACCACCGCCACCTGCAACTGCCGCTCGTCGAGGTGGTGAACCAGGGTCAACGCGAACAGGAACATGCACATGTAGGCCCCGGCCGACAGCAGGCTGTATCCCGAGACCGGCGACCACAGGACGGAGACGGCGAGCATGGCGACGAACAGGCCCCCAAGGCCCACCCGGCCGACTTGCAGAAGCGGCCAGGTGCGGGGAAGATGGAGGGCGCCCAGGGCGCCGGCGGCCAACCACGCCAAACCCTTGAGCAGGACCTGCCAGTCGAGCGACTTGTCGGTCCAGGCGCGCGAACGGAAGTTGCCGACGGTAACGAACAGGACCAGGGCAAGCAGCAGGATCAGTGCCCAGGGTTCGCCGCGGACGAGGGCGTTGACCACCGGAAGGGCCCATAGGCCGGCGACGAAGGCGATGGGGAGGGCGGTGGCCAGCGGCGCGGACGGCGCCACCACCAGGACGACGGCGAGGCTGAGCAGGAACCCGGCGATCGCAGCCATCGCTGCGGTCCGTCCGAGGGTCGGAGGGAGGAAGGCTTCGCTATGCGGTCGTCGGGCCATTCGTCGGCTACCGGGTCATTCGTTGCCCAGACTCTCGGTTCGGGGTGGGGGGTGGTCAACGGGAGGAAACGGGTAGCCCCCCGAATGGGGCACTGCCCCCTCCGAGAGCCCCTTTCGGCGGTTTCCCGGCGGCGCGGCGTCGCCATGTCATAGGCAGAAGCCGAGGAGGTATAGGATGAAAGGACGGTGGCTGCTGGGTGTGGCGGGGGTGATGGCGGCATGTTCCGCCGGTGCTCAGGAAGCCGAGGTCGAGGCCGGGGCGGACATTGCCGCCCGATGGTGCGGCATCTGCCATGTGGTCGAGGGGGCGGGAAGTCCGACCGACGCCGCGCCGCCGCTGCCCACCGTCGCGCAGATGCGCTCGGACGACTATCTGCGGGGATTTCTCGCCAACCCCCACGGCAACATGCCGCCGATCGACCTCACGACGCGCGAGATCGACCAGCTCGTCGCCTATCTCGGCAGCCTTCGCTAGCCTAGTCCTCGCCGCCCCCGGCCTGCCGGGAGTGCGACAGGAACACGAGGCGGGCGGCGCCCGACGGCCGGTCCTTTTCGATGCGGAATCCCTGCGGCGGGGCGAACGGCTCGTCGCTGCCAACCTCGACCACGCACAGCGCATCTTCGGCCAGCCATCCGCGCGCCGACAGCGCCGACAGCGTGGGTGCGGCAAGGCCGCTGCCGTAGGGCGGATCGAGGAAGGCGAGGTCGCATGGACCGGGGGCAGCAGGCGGGCGCCGGGCGTCGCAGCGCAGGATCGTCACCCGGCCGGTTTCGCCAAGGGCGGCGGCGTTCTTGCGGATGCTGTCGATGCTGGCTGCGTTGTCGTCGATGAGGTAGGCGTGTCGGGCGCCGCGCGAGAGGGCCTCGAAGGCGACGGCTCCGGAGCCGGCGAAGGCGTCGACCATCGTGGCGCCCTCCAGCGCGTGGCCCAGGCCGTGCGCGAGGATGTTGAAGAGTGTCTCGCGTGTCCGGTCGGAGGTCGGGCGCGCGGTCCGGCCGGGCGGCGCGGCCAGCGGCCGGCCCCTATGCCGGCCGCCGATTATCCGCACGCCGCCGCACGGCGGCGCCGCCGCCCTCGAGGCCGAGTTGTTCGCGCAGCACCTTGGCCGGCACCTCCTCGACCTCGCCCGCTTCCAGCTTTCCGAGCTGAAACGGTCCGTAGGCGGTGCGGATGAGGCGGGTCACCGGCCAGCCGAAGTGCTCCATGATGCGGCGGACCTCGCGGTTCTTGCCCTCGCGCAGGGCCACCGTCAGCCAGGCGTTGGAGCCCTTCACGGTGTCCAGCGTCGCCTTGACCGGCCCGTAGGCGACCCGGTCGATGACGATGCCCCTGTCCAGGCTTGCCAGGGCCAGCGGATCGACCGTGCCGTGCACGCGCACGCGATAGCGGCGAATCCAGCCCGTGGCGGGCAGTTCCAGCCGGCGCGCCAGTTCGCCGTCATTGGTGAGCAGCAAAAGGCCCTCGGAATTGAAGTCCAGCCGTCCGATCGAGATGACGTGTGCCGGCATGGTGGGGGGCAGGGCCGCGAACACGGTGGGCCGACCCTGGGGGTCGCGGTGCGTGGTCACCACGCCGGTCGGCTTGTGATAGCGCCACAGGCGGCTGCGTTCCGGTTCGGGCAGCGGCTTGCCGTCGACCCGGATCTGCGCCTCGGGACCGACCGTGACCGCCGGCGAGGTCAGCACCGTTCCGTCCACGGCGACCCGCCCCTCGGCGATCCATCGTTCCGCCTCGCGGCGCGAGCAGACTCCGGCCCGGGCCAGCCTCTTGGCGATGCGCTCGGCCTTGGGATCGTCGGCGCTCATCACCGGCAGGCCTCGACGAAGGCGGCCAACAGGCGCACGTCGGCCGGGCTGATGTGATATTCGGGATGCCACTGAACGCCGATGCAGAAGCGGCTTCCGGGCGCCTCGATCCCCTCGATCACCCCGTCGGCGGCCACCGCGTCGACGATCAGGCCGGGCGCCACGTCCCTGACCGCCTGATGATGAGCGCTGTTGACGGGAATCCGCGCCGCGCCGCAAATGTCGCGCAGGCGGCTGCCTTCGGCCAGCAGCACGTCATGGCCCGGCTCGGTGCGTGGGTTGGTCTGCTCGTGCGCCAGCGAGTCGGCGACCTCGTCGGGGATGTGCTGGACCAGGGTGCCGCCCAGGGCGACATTGAGGAGTTGCTGGCCGCCGCAGATTCCCAGCAACGGCAGATCGCGCCGGATCGCTCCGCGCACGATGGCGAGTTCGAATTCGGTGCGCCGCTGTTTCAGTTTGACGGTGGCGTGGCGCGTCGCGGCGCCGAACAGCGCGGGATCGACGTCGAAGGCGCCGCCGGTGACGATCAGGCCGTCGATGCGATCGAGATAGGCCTCGGCCAACTCCGGCTCGTGAGGCAGAAGAATCGGCAGGCCGCCGGCCAGCGCGACCGACTCGCAGTAATTCTTGCGCAAGGCGTACCACGGCATTTTCGAATAGCCGCCGGGGTCTTCGCTGTCGAGGGTGATTCCGATGACGGGGAGGTTCATGGGCGCAATCTAGCACACCGTTTCCGCCCCGCAATGGCGTTCCGCCGGGGGTCTGTGGCGTGGCTCGCCGGCGGGGGACGTGCTACAGAATGCAACATGACCCAACCGATGTCGATTGCCCTCGAGGAAGCCGAGGCCGCCGCCGCCCGCGGCGAGGTGCCGGTGGGCGCCGTCATCGCATGCGGGAACGTAATCCTGGCGCGCGCCGGCAACCGGACGGAGGAGTTGAACGATCCCACGGCGCACGCGGAGATGCTGGCGATTCGCGCGGCGGCGGCGGAGTTCGGCGCCCCGCGTCTGGTAGACTGCGATCTCTACGTCACTCTCGAACCCTGCCCGATGTGCGCCGCGGCAATCTCGTTCGCGCGCATCCGCCGCCTGTATTTCGGGGCCTACGACCCCAAGGGCGGCGGCGTCGAGCACGGCCCGCGTATCTTTTCCCAGGCCACCTGCCATCACCGCCCCGAGGTCTATGGCGGCATCACGGAGTCCAAAGCAGCGGAGCTGCTGCGCGATTTCTTCCGCGACCGGCGCTAAGGGCGCGGCGCCTGTTACGGACGGATGTAGGTGTAGCCCATCTGCTGCAGACGGGACAGTTCGGCCACGCCGCTGGGAACGATGTCCTCGGCATACACGTCGAACAGATCCTTGTCGGGGTTGATGTTGCGGCCGGTCAGGGTGTTTTTGCATACCAGAAATCCGACGTTCTGGCTTTTCAGGTCGGCGACCGCCGTTTGCAGCTTCATGTTGGTGTTGGCGTTTTTCACCAAACCCACGCCGTCGCCATGCATGACCACTTTGAGTTCCAGATTCTCGGCCCCGACCGCGGCGATGTGATTGCGGATATTGGTCAGCGCGACGAGATAGCCCCTGTCCCCGTCACCGCCGGCCGTATTGACGTGGTACACTACCTTCTGCTTGCCGTAATAGTCGTTGGCGGCGGCGGTCTGAAAAGTGGCCGCAAGGGCGAACGCGGCTGCCAGCAATACGCCGATGATGCGCATCTCGTTCCCTCCATTTGTTGGAATTCTAATAATTCGCGATACCTGGCATTTGCGCAACGGTGGAAGGGGTTGGCTGTCGTTCGCCTTGGGATAACATCTGACGCGAAGGAGGTTTCTCCATGGCGGTCATGCGGGTCTGGCGCGGCGACATCACCCGCCTCGATGTCGACGCGATCGTCAACGCCGCGAACAGTTCGCTGCTCGGGGGCGGCGGCGTCGACGGCGCCATCCACCGCGCGGCCGGACCCGAACTCAAGGCGGAGTGCGCGCGCCTCGGCGGCTGTCCCACCGGCGAGGCGCGCATCACCAAGGGCTATCGGCTGCCCGCGCGCCACGTCATCCACACGGTCGGGCCGGTCTGGCGGGGCGGCGGACGAGGAGAGTCCGCCCTGCTGGCCGCCTGTTACGCCAACGCCCTCGCGCTGGGGCGCGCCAACGACCTGGCCACCATCGCCTTTCCGGCGATCAGCACCGGCGCCTACGGTTATCCGCCGGACCGTGCCGCCACCTTGGCGGTCGCCGTGGTGCGCGCCATCCTCGCCGACGACACCGGTTGGCGCGAGGTGATTTTCTGCTGTTTCGACGAGGCCGCTAAGGCGCTGTACGAGAACGGGCTGGCCGGCTGAGCCGGCGCCGCTACCGGCCGACGGCCCGCCAGCCGATGTCGCGCCGGCAGAAGCCATCCGGCCAATCGATGGCGTCCACCGCCGCGTAGGCCTTGCGCTGGGCATCGGCGACGGTGCGTCCGGTGGCGGTGACGCCGAGCACCCGTCCCCCGGTGGCGATCAGCCGGCCGCCTTCGTCACGCGCCGTGCCGGCGTGGAAGACGATAACCTCGCCGGTCTCCGCCGCCCGTTCCAAATGCGAGATGACGGTGCCCTTGCGGTAGTCGCCGGGATAGCCCCTGGCCGCCATCACCACGACCAGGGCCGCGTTGTCGTACCAGCGAAGGTCGACATGCGCCAGTTCGCCATCCCGCGCCGCCAGCAGGACCGGAAGAATGTCCGACTTCAGGCGGACCATCAGCACCTGGCATTCCGGGTCGCCGAAGCGCGTGTTGTATTCCAGCAGCTTCGGGCCGTCACTGGTGATCATCAGGCCGGCGAACAGGACGCCCTTGAACGGGCAGCCCTCGGCGGCCATGCCCCGCACCGTCGGAATGATGATGCGTTCCATCACCTCGCGCTGGATCGCGTCGGTGACCACCGGGGCCGGGGAATACGCGCCCATGCCGCCGGTGTTGGGGCCGGTGTCGCCGTCCCCCACCGCCTTATGGTCCTGGGCCGCCGCCATCGGCAGGGCGGTCTTGCCGTCCACCAGGGCGAAGAAGCTGGCCTCCTCCCCTTCCAGGAATTCCTCGACCACGACCTCGTTGCCGGCGGCGCCGAAGGCGCGATCGCCCATGATGTGGTCGACGGCGGCCAGGGCTTCGTCGACCGAGCGGGCGATGATCACCCCCTTGCCGGCGGCCAGCCCGTCGGCCTTGACCACGATCGGCGCCCCCTTGGCGCGGATGAAGTCCTTGGCGGCGGTGGCGTCGCGGAACCGGCCGTAGGCGGCGGTGGGAATGCCGTACTTGGCGCACAAATCCTTCATGAAGCCCTTGGAGCCCTCGAGGGCGGCGGCCGCCGCCGTCGGCCCGAAGGCGGCGATGCCCACCTCCTCCAGGCGATCGACGAGGCCGGCAACCAAGGGGCCTTCAGGCCCCACAACGACGAAATCGATGCCCCGGTCGCGGCAAAAGGCGACGATCCCCTCGGCGTCCTCGGCGGCGATCGGCACGCAGGTCGCAAGCTCGGCGATGCCGGCGTTGCCGGGCGCGCAATACAGGGCCTCGCATTGCGACGAGGCGCCGATCGCCCAGCATAGCGCATGTTCACGGCCCCCGGAGCCGACCACCAGAACCTTCATGACCCGTCTCCTCGAACTCCCCCGCTCGGGTTTTTAGCACATCGCGGCGCTTCGGCGAGGCATTGATTGAGGGCGCGCGTATCGCCGCTCATGCCCGCTGGCGCAGCACCTCGGCCGGCGGGCGGACCAAAATCCGGCGCCCGAGGATCAGCGCGGTCGCCAGCAGAACCGCGACCGCCGCCGCCGCCAATGTCGCCGGAACGGCGGGCAGGAACACCCAGCCCCCGGGAATCAGTCGATGCACCACGCCCCAGGCGGCGGCGGTGCCGACGGCGGTGGCCGCCGCCGCCGTGACCGCCGCCAGCAGCGTGAACTCGATGGCGCAGGCCGCCAGCAGCTGGCGGGGGCGGGCCCCCAGAACCTTCAGAACGACCATCTCGCGCACCCGCTGGCCGAAGCCGCTCGTCACCACTCCGGCCAGCACCAGCAGCGCCGCCGCCACCGTCACCGCGCTCACCGCCGACAGCACGTTCGCCGCGCCCCGCACCATGGTTTCCAGGGCCGCCAGGACGGGCGCGACGCGGATCGGGGGCGCCTCCGGAAAGGCCGCCCGCATGGCCGCCTCCACCGCGTCGAGCGCGTCGGCGGTGGCCCACACCGCGGCGACCTCGCTGTGGGGCGGACGTTCGGCCGGGGGTGACAGCAGGACCGGAAAATCGAGGGCGAGCCGGGTCCAGTCCACCTCGCGCAAATTGGCGATGCGCGCCTCCATCGGCGCCCCGAGCACGTTTAGGGTCAGCCGGTCGCCGACGCCCAGCCCGAGGCGGCGGGCGACCTCGGCGTCCAGCGAGGCGAGGGGCGGCCCGCGGTAATCGGCATCCCACCAGCGGCCGGCGGTGATCCGGGCCCCGTCCGGCGGCTTCTCGGCCCACGACAGGCCGCGGTCGCCGCGGATGACCCAGCCAAGGTCGGCCGGGATGCGTTTCGCGTGCGTCGCCTGTCCGCCGAGATGGGTGATGCGCGCGTGCAGGAAGGGCACCCGCTGCACGCGCTCGACGCCTGCGATCGCGGTGAGAGCGTGGTCGAGCGAGGCGCCGCGCTGGGGCGGCACGTTTATGAACACCACCGCGGGCGCCTCGCGCGGCAGCGTCTCCTCGATATGGGCAACGGCGTTGCCCTCGATGGTCTTCACGCTCACCAGCAGGGCAAGGCTCAGGCCCAGCGCCATGACCACCGGCGCCGTCGCCGCCCCCCGGCGCGACAGGCTGCGCAGCGCCAGACGCGGCAGCGGCCGTCGTGGGCGCAGGCGGCCGGCCGCCCAGGCGACCCCGCGCCCCAGGCCCAGGAAGAGCAGGACCGCCCCGGCCGCCGCGGCGGCGAAACCGGCGGACGCCACCGGCATTCCGCTGCTGGCCAGCAGCAGGGCCAGCAGAAGGACGGCAACCCCGGCCATCGCCGCCAGCATGCCCCGGCGCGGCCGGGCCGCGACACCGCCCGGCAGATCCAGGAACAATCGCCGCGCCGAGACTCGCTGCGCCTGGCCCAGCGGCCACAGCGCGGACAGCAGCGCCGTCAACAGCCCGAAGGCGGCGGCCAACGCCAGTGTCGCGGGTCGCACGGCGGTTCCGGGCGCGAACGGAAGCCACTCTCCCGCCCAGTGCATCAGCGCCAAGGGCAGGCCGGCGCCGGCGATGACGCCCAGCCCGATGCCGAGCACCGCGGCGAGCAGAATTTGGAACAGGAAAACGGTGAGGACCGTCGTCTCGCCGGCTCCGAGACTCTTCAGCACGGCGATGGCCGGCCTCTTGCGGGCCAGATGGGCGGAAACCGCGGCCCCCACGCCGACGCCCCCGATCAGCAGCACCGACAGGCCCACCAGCACCAGGATGGCCCGGCCGACGAGGACCACACGCTCCACCCCCGGCACGCCGTGGTCGGCGTTGACGATGCGCCACCCGGCCTGCGGGAACCGGCGTTCCACCTCGGCGATCCAGGCGGCGGGATCGGCGCCGTCCGTCAGGCGGACGCGGCTGTACCAGTAGACCTGCGCGCCCGGCGGCGCCAGGCCGGACGCCTCCAGCGCGGCGCGGCCGATCATCACCCGCGGGCCGAGGCTGAAGGCGCGCAGCGTGCGGTCCGGCTCTTGCGCGACCACGCCGCGGATTTCGGCCTCGATGGCGCCCAGGCGCAACGGCTGGCCAATTTGCAGGTCGAGGGCGGCGAGCAGCGAGGGATCGACGACCGCGCCCCAGCGGCCGTCACGCAATGCGATGGCCGCGCGCAGGTCGGCCGGCGGCTCCAGCACCACCTCGCCGTACAGCGGGTAGGCCGCATCGACCGCCTTCAACTCGACCAGCGTCGCGGCCGCGCCGTCGACGCGGTGCGCCAGGGGGCGCAACTCGGCGGTCTCGCTGTGCCCTCCGGCGGCTTTCAGAAACTCGCGCTGTTCGGGGGTGGCGGGCTGGTGGAACAGACGCAGCGTGACGTCGCCGCCGATGCTCTCGCGTGTCCCGCCGCGCACCGCGTCGAGCACAGCGTCGGCCACCGAGCCCACGCCGGCGATGGCGGCGACGCCCAGCGCGATGCCGACAACCATGATCCAGAAGCTGCCGAACCCGCCGCGCAGGTCGCGCCGGGCCAGTGTGGCGGCGAGAAGAATGCGTCGCATCGGGCAGACTTAGCCGAGCCTCGGCGCCGGCACAAGGCGGCTCGTGGCCTGCATCTCTTGTGCCGCGCGCCGCCCTGGACCATAACTGACGGATGCCCTCGGACCCCACACCCCCGAAGCCATTACACAACCTGCCGGAATACACCGTCGGCGAGGTCTCGGGCGCGTTGAAGCGCGTTGTCGAGGGCGAGTTCGCGCATATTCGGGTGCGCGGCGAGGTCTCGGGCTTCAAGCGGCATTCCTCGGGCCACCTGTATTTCTGCCTCAAGGACACCGACGCGGTGCTCGACGCGGTGTGCTGGCGGATGCAGGCGATGCGGCTGGGGGTGGCGGTCGAGGACGGGCTCGAGGTGGTGTGCACCGGGCGGCTGACCACCTATCCCGGGCGCTCGAAGTACCAGATGATCGTCGACCGCGTCGAGCTGGCCGGCGAGGGCGCCCTGCTCAAGCTGCTCGAGGAGCGCAAGCGCAAGCTCGCCGCCGAGCGGCTGTTCGACGCCGAACGCAAGAAGAGGCTGCCGTTCCTGCCCGAGGTGATCGGCGTCGTCACCTCACCCACCGGGGCCGTCATCCGCGACATCCTGCACCGGCTGGCCGACCGGTTCCCGCGGCGGGTGCTGCTGTGGCCGGTGGCGGTGCAGGGGGACGGCGCGGCCGAGCAGGTGGCCGCCGCCATCCGCGGCTTCAACGCCATCGCCCCCGGCGGCCCGGTGCCGCGCCCCGACGTGCTGATCGTGGCGCGCGGCGGCGGCAGCCTCGAGGACCTGTGGGCCTTCAACGAGGAGATCGTGGTCCGCGCCGCCGCGGCCTCCGAGATCCCTCTGATCTCGGCGGTGGGCCACGAGACAGACACCACCCTCATCGACTACGCCGCCGACCTGCGCGCGCCGACCCCGACCGGGGCGGCGGAGAAGGCGGTTCCGGTCCGCCTCGACTTGATGGCGGCCGTCGACGGCTTGGGGCTGCGCGGCCTCAACGCCCTCGGAAGATTGCTCGACGAGCGCCGCACGCGGCTGTCGGGGCTGGCGCGCGGCCTGCCCAATCTGCGTCGGATCGTCGACGACCACTGGCAGCGCCTCGAGGATCGCGGCGAGCGCCTGTCGAACAGTTTGCCCAACCTGTTGCACCGCCGGCAGGCCGAGTTGAGCGCGCTGAGCGGCCGCCTTGAGCGGCGCAATCCGGGCCAGTTCATCGCCGACAAGCGCCATGCGGTGGACCGCCTGGCGGTCGAGGCCCGCCATTGCTACCGGGCGCTGGTGGCGGGTCGGACGTCCGCTTTTCGTGATCTGGCGGTGCATTTGCGGCCGCGGATGCTCGCCGACCGCATCGGGCAGGCCGGGCGCGATCTCGGGCATCTCGACGCCCTGCTCGAAAGCTTCTCCTACGAACGCGTGCTCGAACGCGGCTTCGCGCTGGTGCGCGACGCCGCCGACCGCCCGGTGACCACGGGCGCCGAGTTGGTCGCGGGTCAGGACCTTACCGTGCAGTTCCAGGACGGTCCGGTGCCGGTGACGGTGGGCGGCGGGGTTCGCGCTCCGCGCCGCAGCGAGAAAAAGACCGGAAAGGACAACGGGCGGCAAGGGTCGCTGCTGTGAGGGGCAGGATCGTCGCGCTCGTCCTCGCGGCCTGTTGCATGGCCGCCCCGCCGGTCGCCGCCGAAGTTCGCCTCGACGGCGCCGTCGAGCAGGGCGGGCTGGTCGTCGGGCGCGTCGCACCGGGGGCGGCGGTCGTCCTCGACGGGCGTCCGCTGCGGGTGGACGCCGATGGAGGCTTTGTCTTCGGGCTCGCCCGCGAGGCGACGGAGGCCGTGCTCGCGGTGCGCCATCCGGATGGCCGCGAGGAGAGCCGGCGGCTGACCGTCGCCAAGCGCGACTGGCCGGTGCAGCGCATCGACGGGCTCCCGCCACGCCAGGTCACCCCCGACGAACAGGCGCTGGCCCGCATCCGTGCCGAGGCCGCCCTCATCGCGGACCGGCGCGACCGCGATTCGCCGGCGCCCTGGTACCGCTCCGGCTTTCGGTCGCCGGCCGAGGGGCGGGTCAGCGGCGTGTTCGGCAGTCAGCGCGTGCTCAACGGCGAGCCTCGGGCGCCGCATTCGGGCGTCGACGTGGCGGCGCCGGAAGGCAGCCCGGTGACGGCGGCGGCCGACGGCGTCGTGACGCTCGCCCATCCCGACATGTTCTTCACCGGGGTGACGGTGATGATCGACCACGGGCACGGCCTCGCCAGCGTCTATGCCCACCTCAAGGACGCCGCCGTGCGCGAGGGGCAGGCGGTGCGCCGGGGCGAGGTCATCGGCAGCGTGGGCGCCACCGGCCGTGCCACCGGCCCGCACCTGCATTGGGGGGTGAGCTGGTTCGACGTCAAGCTCGATCCCGAGACGGTGCTCGGCGTGCTGCCCGGCGCAGGGCCTTAGCCGACCGCCGAGGACCGGCTCAACCGCGTTCGTCGCTCAGATAGGGGTCGTGCCACCGGAACACCGGGTTTCCCTCTATCGACTGGTGGAAAAGCTCGGCGTACGAGGTGACGTTCTTGAACGAAGCAGGTTCCGGCTTGGCCTCCGGAAAGTTTGACGGTCGGTATTTGGGGACAAAGGTCTCCTGTGGCCATTCGTTGGTGTTCACCACCGCGATTTTCCCCGATTCAACGTCATTCCACATCGTGCTCAGCCGGGTGACTGCGGCTTCGATGTTGGGTTCGTCGAGAATGTTCTGCAGCGATTGTCTCAGGACATCCGGGTTCGTCGCCAGCCTCTCGAGATTGGCGCGCATCTCCGTGTCGATCATCGGTGGAGGCGCCATGAGGGCACACCCCATATAGCGGCCCGGATTCGTGGCGAGGCCAAAGGAATCATCGTGATCGAAGGCTTTCACGCTGCCGTCCGGTCCGATGGAAACGTTGTTCAGGTGACGGTCGCGCTGGCCGCAGATCCAGTCCGCCATCTGCAGCCGGGCCAGCGCCGGGCGTGCCCGCTCGACGGCGTCATGGGTACGAGCGCCGCGGGGTGCCTTGTCCATCAGGATGCCGAACTCGCGAACATCGTCGTCCTCCCGGACGGCGAATTGGGTGCCGACGAGTTGGGTGCAGCCCAACAAATGGGCAATGCGATCAGAACCGGTCGCCCTGGCGGCGGACAATGCGCCATCGACCACGCATCTTGTCGCCGAGGCGAAACGGATGTCACCGCCCGTCAAGGTCTGATAAACGAAAGGCTTGTAGACCTTTTCGGTGATCTCGCCGGTGTCCTTGTCGGGCACGGCCACAGTGAAGGTCGAGCCATTGACTCCTTCGCCAAGACGTTCACCCCCTTGGACGGCCTCGAGTGCCTGCGTTTTTTCCAGTCTGGCGCGGAGCAGGTCCTGTCTGGCGAACTCCACCAAGGGGGCGTTGGTCTCAGTGAACTTGCTTCGTCGCTCTTCGCTCAGGTTCTTGGGATTGGCCGCGATGTCGCTCGCCAGGGCAAGGGGCTTGCCGCTGATGTCCCGGATCTGGGATGTCGGCAAATCACGGACGAGGCTGTCGATGACCGCCTCGGGCGTAAGCTGTTGTTTTGCTCCCGGATTGGCTTTGGCGGCCATGGCGCAAGCGTTCCGCAACGCCTTCACCGAGCGGGCGACATCCCGCTCGTTCAAGGTCCTTCCCTTCGCCTGCATCGCCAGGAGCTTCCGGGCGGCTGCATAGGCGTCGGCACGGGCAATGACCGACTTGATCCTCGCCGGCGTCAGCGGCTTGCCCTGCGTGTAGTCGTCACGCATGGCGCGCATGGCCAGGGCGCCGCTGCGGCCGTGGGTTTGATTCAACGTGACTTTGAGGGCGTTCCAGGCATCAAGATTTCTGGCGGCTCGCGTGCTCCGGTTGGGCGTCAGGCGATCGCGCAATCCGGTCAAGAGCCCAAGGGGTGCGCCGAGCGGCGAGGCCGCGATGCGGAACTCCTGCAGGCGCACGGCGGCACCGGCGTTGTGGCTTTCGATCCCAGTCATTTAAATCCTCCTACACCCGCACGCCCACCGCGCCATCCTCGGCGGGCGCCTCGGCGGCGCCCAGGTTGGGCAGCGCGGCGCGCCAGTGGGCGAGCAGGTCGAGAAACGCTTCGACGATGATTGCGAACTCGGCGTGATCGAGGCCGCGCAGCGGCTCCTGCCGGCTCATGATGACGAGGCCGGTGTCGGGCGCCAGGCCGATGTTGCCGCCCGCGGCGCCCTGGCCGAACAGGTTGGCGGCGAGCAACTCCCGAGCCGCCGCGTCGCTGGGCAGCCGGCCGACTTCGGCGAAGACCAGCACGGTGTCGTCGTCGCGTTGCTGGATGAACACCGTGGCGTCGTCGTCCACGGTGAAGGCGCAGGTGCCGTGCTCGTCGGGGGCAAGGTTCGGATGGCCCAGGGCGGCTCCGAACGCGGCGATTAGATCTTCGTAGGAACGGGTCATGGAACCTCGGGGAATGGCCGCTATTCCCGTCTTTGTGGCAGAAGGTCCGATTTGGTTCGCGACCTTAGCCGTCAGCGCGGTGCCAACGGGGTGGATGGGCGATCCCCGGAGGGCGTAAACTGTGCCGTGCACAGTTCGGAGGATGCCATGACGCGACAGCCGAATGTCGAATACGCCGCCTTCATCGAGATGGAGAAAAAGGCCAAGCAGCGCTACGACCGCGCCCTCGCGGCGTTCAAGAATTTCGGGGCCGGGCAGGCGGAGGCGCCGCACGACATCTCCCTCGAGCTCGAGCACGCCAAACGCGAATGGGAGGCGACGCGCAAGCGGATCGACGCCCTGCGCGCCGAGTCGTCGGGATCTTAGCGTTTCAGGCGGCGGCGACGCGGTAGATTACGGCCTCGCGCACGTCTCGGTCCTCGAGTTCGCGACTGGTCGGTACCGCATAGCTCGCCAACCGCACCAATCCCCCGTTCGGCAGGTAGTTGCGCCCGGGGTCGCCCATCAGCACCAGGGCGCCGCCCGCCGCCAGCCGGCGCAACCAGGCGAACACCCGTTCGGCCATCGGGCGCTCGTAACACACGTCGCCCGCCACCACCACGTCCCAGTCGGCGCGCGGGCCGTCCACGAGGTCGGCGCACAACACCGCCACCCGGGCGTCGTTCAGGTCGGCGTTGAGCCGGATGGCCGCCGCCGCGAAGGGGTCGATGTCGGCGGCCTCGACAACCGCCGCTCCGGCCTTGGCGGCGGCGATGGCGGCAACGCCGCCGCCCGCCGCGAAGTCGAGCACGCGCTTGCCGCGCACCAGTTCCGGGTGGTCGAGAATGTGGCGAGCCACCGCCTGTCCGCCGACCCAGCAGAAGGCCCAGAACGGCGGTGGCAGGTTGACCGCCTTCAGCGTCTCCTCGGTGGCGAGCCATAGCGGCGTGATCTCGCTGGCCAGATACAGGCTGAGTTCGGGGCAGGCGGGCGGGTGGTCGATGCCGGTATAGGCGCGGACGAAGCTTTCGTGATCGGTCATAGCACGTTGCCCGCCACCACCGCGGCCAGAACCAGCCAGCCGAACAGGCGGTTGGACTTGAACTTGGAAAGGCAATCCCCGCCGTCGTCGATGGCAAGGGTCCAGGCCTGCCAGACAAGCTGGGCGCCCGCCCCGCCCGCCAGAAGGACGTAAAAGGGCCAGGACAGGTCGGCCAGGGCGCCGGCCGTGGCCATCAGGGCGAGCGCGACGCCGTAGAAGGCGAAGACGGCCGGCCGCGTCCGCTCGCCCAATGCCAGGGCCGACGACTTGACCCCGACGAGTTGGTCGTCCTCCTTGTCCTGGTGGGCGTAGATGGTGTCGTAGCCCAAAGTCCAGAACCAGCCGGCGACGTAGAGCACGACCGGCGCCGCCGCAAGGCCGCCGGTCACCGCCGCCCAGCCGAGCAGCGCTCCCCAGTTGAAGGTCAGCCCCAGCCAGGCCTGCGGCCAGTAGGTGATGCGCTTCATGAACGGGTAGGGCACGACCAGCAGCATCGAGGCGAGGCCGAGCGCGATCGCGAAGCCGTTGAGCTGGGCCAGGATGGCAAGGCCGAGCAGGAGCTGGAAAACCAGGAAGGCGAAGGCTTGGCGCAGGCTCACCGCGCCGCTGGGAATGGGGCGGGCGGCGGTGCGCGCCACCTTGGCGTCGAAGTCGCGGTCGGCGATGTCGTTGATCGTGCAGCCGGCGCCGCGCATCACCGTCGCGCCCAGCGCGAACAGCGCCATCAGCCACAGGTCCGGCCAGGGCTGGCCGGCCAGCGCGATGCTCCACCAGCACGGGAACAGCAGCAGCCACGTCCCGATCGGCCGGTCCAGCCGCATCAGCTTGAGATAGGGCCGGGCGGCGGCCGGGGCGAGCCGATCGACCCAGCCGTCGGTCGGCATGTCGCCGCGCAGTGTTCCGGTCTTTGGCATGGCGCTATACACTAGGCAGATCCCCACGGGCACTCAAGCGAGCGAAGATGGCAGAGCGACCCCCCAAGCTGCGGCTCTTTGTCGCGGCGGATCTGACGGCGGGGGCGAGCGTCGGGCTCGACGCCGCGCAGGCCCACTACCTCGGCACCGTGATGCGGGCCCGCAAGGGCGACGCTCTCGCCCTGTTCAACGGCCGCGACGGCGAATGGCGGGCCGCCATCGACGGCTTCGGCAAGGGGTGGTGCTCGGTGGCCGTCGGCGAACGCCTGCGCCCGCAGACGGCGGAACCCGACCTTTGGCTCGTCTTCGCGCCGATCAAGCGCGCGCGCATCGACTTCGTCGCCGAGAAGGCCACGGAACTCGGGGTTTCGGCCCTGTGGCCGATCTTCACCCGGCACACCGCCGTCGGCCGCGTGAACGTCGAGCGGCTGCGGGCCAATGCCGTCGAGGCGGCGGAGCAGTGCGAGCGCCTGACGGTGCCCGAGATTGTGGCCCCGGCGACCCTGGACGAGGTGTTGGCCGACTGGCCGGCGGGGCGCGCCCTGCTGGTGCTCGACGAAAGCGGCGCCGGAGCCCCGGCGGCCGACGCCCTGGCCGACCTGCCGCCCGGACCGGCGGCAGTGTTGACGGGACCGGAGGGCGGGTTTGCGAAATCCGAGCTTGACGGGTTGCGCGCACTGCCCTTTGTTACCCACATCGGTTTGGGACCGCGCATTCTGCGCGCCGACACCGCGGCCCTCGCCGCCCTGGCCTGCTGGCAGGCATGGTGCGGTGATTGGCGCGCCCGTCCCGCCCTCCGATAGACAACCGCGCAAACAGCATCAGGTCGCCGCCTATGTCCGCACCCGCCCAGCCGAGCGGCGAACCCCTCACCAGCAAGGCGCAACTGGTCGAATACCTGGCCGCTGGCTGCAAACCGGCCGCCCAGTGGCGAATCGGCACCGAGCACGAGAAATTCGCCTATACGCTCGATGATCTGCGGCCGCTGTCCTACGAGGGGCCGCGCGGCATCAAGGCGGTTCTGGAGGGGCTGGTCCAGTTCGGCTGGCGGCCGGTCGAGGAGAACGGCAACGTCATTGCGCTGACCGCCGATAGCGGCGCCTCGGTCACCCTCGAGCCGGGCGGGCAGCTCGAACTCTCCGGGGCCGCCCTGGAGACTATTCACGACACCTGCTGCGAGGTGAACCATCACCTGCGGCAGGTCAAGGAGGTGGGGGCGAGCCTGAACGTCGGCTTCCTTGGGCTCGGCTTCAATCCAAAGTGGCGTCGCGAGGATATCCCCTGGATGCCCAAGGGGCGGTACGCCATCATGGGCCGCTACATGCCGACGCGCGGCAAGCTGGGACTCGACATGATGCTGCGCACCTGCACCGTGCAGGTCAATCTGGACTTCGCCTCCGAATCCGACATGGTGAAGAAGTTCCGGGTATCACTGGCGCTGCAGCCGGTGGCGACGGCGCTGTGGGCCAATTCACCCTTCGTCGAGGGCCGGCCGACCGGCCTGCTCAGCAACCGCAGCCAAGTGTGGACCGACACCGATCCCGACCGCTGCGGCATGCTGCCCTTCGTCTTCGAGGAGGGCATGGGGTTCGAGCGCTATGTCGACTACGCCCTCGACGTTCCGATGTATTTCGTCTACCGGAACGGACGCTACATCGACGCCGCCGGCCAATCGTTCCGCGACTTCATGGCCGGACGTCTGCCGGCCCTGCCGGGCGAGGTGCCGACCATCGGCGACTGGACCGACCACCTGACCACGCTGTTCCCCGAAGTGCGGCTGAAGCGCTATCTCGAGATGCGCGGAGCCGACGGCGGGCCGTGGCGGCGGCTGTGCGCCCTGCCGGCCTTCTGGGTGGGACTGCTGTACGATTCGCAGTCGCTGGATGCGGCATGGGACATCGTGAGGGAATGGACGGCCGAGGATCACGCCCAATTGCGCGCCGGGGTGCCGCGAACCGCCTTGCGCACGCCGTTCCGCGGCCGCACCGTGCAGGACGTGGCGCTCGATCTCGTCGATCTTGCCGAGGATGGCCTGCGCCGGCGCGCGCGGCACAACACGTCCGGTCGCGACGAGAGCATTTTCCTGGAAACCCTGCGTCATGCCGCCAATACCGGCGAGACGCCCGCCGACGAGCTTCTGGCGGCCTATTACCAGCGTTGGGCAGAAACCGTCGATCCCGTGTTCCGCGAATACGCGTATTAGCGAAGGGAGAAGCCGCGATGGAATGCCGAAGCCTGGGCGAAGTGCGCGAGCACATCGATGCGATCGACCGCCGGATCGTCGAGGCGCTGGCCGACCGCTGCCGCTATGTCGAGCAGGCGGCGCGTTTCAAGCCGACCAAGCACGACGTCGTGGCCACGGAACGCACCGAGGAAATCGTGCTCAAGGTTCGCCACGCCGCGCTGGAAGAGGCCACCGACCCCGACCTCGTGGAGAAGGTCTACCGCGCCATGATCGACGCGTTCACCCTTCACGAGGCCAAGGTCTGGCGGGACCTGCATCCCGAGGGCTGAGGTTGCGCGGCAGCGATCAGCCCGCCGTGCCGCCCACGGTCAGGCCGTCGATCAGCAGGGTGGGCTGACCGACGCCGACCGGCACGCCCTGGCCGTCCTTGCCGCAGGTGCCGATGCCGGGGTCGAGCGCCAGATCGTTGCCGATCATCGTCACCCGCGTCAGCACGTCGGGGCCGTTGCCGATCAGGGTGGCACCCTTCACCGCCGGCCCGACCTTGCCGTCCTCGATGAGATAGGCCTCGGAGGCGGTGAACACGAACTTGCCACTCGTGATGTCCACCTGGCCGCCGCCGAAATTGACCGCGTACAGGCCCTTCTTCACGGCGCGGATGATCTCCTCCGGGTCCTTGTCGCCGGCCATCATGAAGGTGTTGGTCATGCGCGGCATCGGGTGGTGGGCATAGGACTGGCGGCGGCCGTTGCCGGTGGGCCGCACGCCCATCAGCCGGGCGTTCATGCGGTCCTGGAGATAGCCGACCAGGATGCCGTCCTCGATCAGCGTGGTGGATTGCGTGGGCGTGCCCTCGTCGTCGATGGTCAGCGAGCCGCGGCGATCGGCGATCGAGCCGTCGTCGATCACCGTGACGCCCGGCGCCGCCACCCGCTGGCCCTTGAGTCCGGCGAAGGCCGAGGTCTTCTTGCGGTTGAAGTCGCCTTCCAGGCCGTGCCCGATGGCCTCGTGCAGCAATACTCCCGGCCAACCGGGGCCGACCACCACCTGCATTTCGCCGGCCGGCGCCGCGATCGAGCCGAGGTTGATCACGGCTTGCCGCAGCGCCTCGTCGACCGCGCCGCGCCAGGCCGCCGTCTGCAGCAGGCCCTCATAGGTGAACCGGCCGCCCATGCCGTGCGAGCCGGTCTCCATCCTGTCGCCGTCGCCCACCACCACGGAGACGTTGAGGCGGACCAGCGGTCGGATGTCGGCGGCGTGCCCGCCATCGCCGCGAATGATGTGGACGGCCTGCCACGAACCGGTGAGCGAGGCCATCACCTGCTTGACGCGCGGGTCGCGGCCGCGCGCGTAGGCGTCCATCTGCTCCAGCAGGGCCACCTTCTCGGCGAAGGGCACCAATGCCAGCGGATTGAGGTCGGTGTAGAGCGAGCGGTTGGTGCCCACCGGGCCCTCGGCCAGCGTGCCCGTATGCCCGTGGCGCACCGCCTTGACCGTCGCCGCGGCGCGCCGGAAGGCGTCTTCGCTGAGTTCGCTGGCGTGCGAGTAGCCGGTCGCCTCGCCGGCCACGGCACGCAGGCCGAAGCCCTGGGCGGAGTCGAAATTTGCGCTTTTGATGCGGCCGTCGTCGAGGACGAGGCTCTCCGACTGCCGGTATTCCAGAAACGCTTCGCCGTCGTCGCTGCCGTGAAGGGCATCGGCGACGATGCCCGTGACGCGCTCGCGATCGAGTCCGGCGCGCACGAAGAAGAGTTCGTCGGTGCTGGCTGTGTTCGGCATACGGGTGTCCTTTCCGGGCGGTCGATCCATGTGCCATCGCGGCATCGGCGTTGGCAAGGGACGCGCTTGGATTATAGTACGACTTCGCGGGTGTGTACGGGGAACGGGCTCACGGCTCGGTATGTAGGAAATGGGGGGCGAAATTTCAGCGGGCGGCCGCCAGCATCTCGAGTTCGCCGAGCACCCGCTGCGCCGGGGGCTGGCCAACGAGGTTCATGCCAGGCCCTACGAACTGCTGCGGGCGCCGGTGCGCGCCTCGCACGTCGCGGTGCTGGGCGACGGCGGCGATCGCGAGCGCGTGGCCGCCCTGTGCGCCCGCTTCTCCGTCGCGCCCCCGGAGGCGGAGGCGAATTATCTGAGCGCCGACTTCGGGGGCTTTCGGCTGCGGTGGGAGCGCCACGCCGAGTTCTCGACCTTCACCGTGTTTCGCCTCGGGGACGGCCTCGATCCGTTCGCGGACACCGCGCTGGCCGCGTTGCCGGCCGGCTGGCTGGCCGATCTCGAGGGCGTGCTGGTGGCGATGCATGTGGCGGTGATGCCCGGCGACCAGCCGACGCCTGATCTCTCGCGGCTGTTCGCCGGCCATCAGGTGATCGGCAGCCGCGTGCAAGGCGGGGCGGCCGAGGCGTGGACCGATTTCCGCCTGCATGGCGACGGGTTCGGGCGCGTGCTGGTGCGCGACCACGGCCTGACCCCGGGGCAGACCGGTCGGCTGGTGCAGCGCCTGCTGGAGATCGAGACCTATCGCATGATGGCGCTGCTGGCGTTTCCCCTGGCCCGCGAGGCCGCGCCCAAGCTGTCGCGTATCGACGACGCGCTTTCCGATATCGTGGCCCGCATGGCGGAAGGCGCCAGGGACGACGACGACCGGCCCCTGCTCGACCGGCTGACGCGGCTTGCCGCGGAATGCGAGCAGGTGTCGGCTACGACCAGCTTCCGCCTGTCGGCGGCGCGGGCATACGACGCCATCGTCCGGCAGCGCATCGAGGAACTGCGCGAGGAACGCATCCCTGGCCTGCAGACGATCGGCGAGTTCATGGGCCGCCGGCTGGCGCCGGCCATGAACACCTGCCGCTCCACGGCCGAGCGCCAGGACGCGCTGGCCGCACGGGTGGCGCGCGCGGGTTCGCTGCTGCGCACCCGCGTCGACATCGCGCTCGAGGAAAAGAACCGCGACCTGCTGCGGTCGATGAACCGGCGCGCCCGCCTGCAACTCCGCCTCCAGGAAACGGTCGAGGGCTTGAGCGTGGTGGCCATCAGCTACTACGTGGTCGGACTTGTCGGCTACGCGGCCAAGGGCGCCAAGGCGGCTGGGACGCCGGTCGATCCGGACATCGCGGTGCTCGCCGCGCTGCCGCTGGTGGTGGGGCTGGTGTGGCTGGGCGTGCGGCGGCTGCGCCGCGCGCTCGGCCATGGCGGCGAGGACGGCTAGGCCGCCTCGCCCGGCGTCATCTCCCGGATCGCCCACAGCAGCGCGGTGAACAGCAACAGCGCCCCCGCTTGATGCAGGGTGGCGAGGCTGACCGGGACCGCGAGAAGCAAGGTCGAGATGCCGAGGCCGACCTGAAGCACCGCCGCCAGGGGCAGCAGCGCCAACGGCGCGCGGGCCCGCGGCGGAACCGCCACCGCTCGCGATCCCCACCATGCCCACAAGATGAGGAAGAAGGCGGTCAGCGCCAGGACACGGTGAGTGAACTGCACGGTCGCGTGGTTTTCGAAGAAGTTGAGGATCCACGGGCTATGGTCGAAGATTTCGGGCGGGACCAGATGGTCGTTCATCAGGGGGAAGGTGTTGTAGATCAGCCCGGCGTCCAGCCCGGCGACGAAGGCGCCCGACAGGATGACGACGGTGGTGAGCCCCAGCAGCCAGGACAACCGGGAACGCAGCGCGGCGGTGTCCGGCGCCACCAGCGACGGGCGCGGGTTCAGCAGGCCCAGGGCCACCCACAGGATGGCGCCGTAGATGATCACCGCGGCGATGAGATGGGCGGCCAGGCGATACTGACTGACCGCGGCGACCTCGGTGAAACCGCTGGCCACCATGAACCATCCCAGTGCGCCTTGCAGGCCGCCAAGCACGAACAGCAGGGCCAGCCTGGGGGCGAGATGGCGGTCCACATGGCCGCGCCACAGGAACCACAGGAAGGGCACCAGGAACACCACCCCGATCAGGCGGCCCCACAGCCGGTGCAGGTACTCCAGCCAGAAGATGCCCTTGAACTCGATCAGCGTCATCCCGGCGTTGACGTTGTGGTACTGCGGAATCCGCCGGTAGATGTCGAACCAATAGGTCCACTCCGCCTCGGTCATCGGCGGCAGCACCGACAAAGGCTTCCAGTCCATCATTGACAGGCCGGAGTCGGTAAGGCGCGTGAGGCCGCCCAGCACCACCATGAAGAAGACCATGCCGGCGCACACCAGCAACCAGACCGCCACCGGCCTCTTCGAAGGCCGCGCGGCCGAAGCCACAACCATCGCCTGGGACTGAGCCATCTTCTCCTCAGCAACTAACGCGCGCCAAGCGGCGCGGACATGGGCCGCATGCGTATTCGGTCTGGCGGATTCCCCGCGGCGTCCCTTTATAATGACCTCGTGCCCGAGTACAAAGGAGTAGCGTAACGTGCACCACACCGGGGTGGCCATGGCGACCGACGATGCGGCTCCGGCACTCGCCTTTGGCCTCGATTTCTCCGACCTCTACGCACGCGAAGGCCTCGAGCGGGTGGACGCTCAATTCCTCACCCACGTTCGCGAGGCGGATCCTGAACTCCATGCCCGGCTGTCGGCGGCGCGCGCGGCCCCGGCCGAACTGGAGCCGCGCGCCGAGGCCGACCTGCTGGTCGCGCTGGCCCCCCATCTCGAGGATTACGTCGGCATCCTGTTCGACGTCCATGCGGAATTGCAAGCACTGGCGGCGCAGCACCATGCCCTCGCCCCCCTTTTCGCGTGCAAGCGCCTGTTCGTGCAGCGTCGCGCCGCCAAGGCCTTCCGACCGGAAGAGGCGGCAAGCTTCGACGGGCCGGCGCTGGCCGCGCGTCTGGCGGCGCTTGGTGCCGACCCTGAGGACGAGCTGGCCTTCGCGACCGTGGTGACGCTGTGGGGCGGCGACGAAAAGGCCAATGCCGCGGTGCTTGACCTAGCGCTCCGCTACGCCGCATGGGCCGTGCATTCCGAGGCGGGGCGCGAAAGGCATCGCGCCGGCCACCTGTTCAAGGTTCCGGCCCGCCAGGATCCGATGCGCCTGGTCGACGCCGAGGCGGCGGTCGAGCGCGGCGTTTCCGTGCTGCGTTTCCCGGACGGGCGGCTGCGTCGGCGCGACGGCTTTGCCCTGACCGATCCCGGGGACGACCTGGCCGGCGCACTCGACGAAATTCATTACTGCATCCTCTGCCACCACCAGGGCAAGGACTCGTGCTCGCGGGGCATGCGCGACCGCGCCACCGGCGCCTTCGCGGTCAACCCCCTCGGCACGGCCATGACCGGCTGCCCGCTCGAAGAAAAAATCTCCGAGATGCATGAGGTGAAGGGCCAGGGGCTGGCGGTGGCGGCGCTGGCCATGGCGGTGGTCGACAATCCGATGGTGGCCGGCACCGGGCATCGCATCTGCAACGACTGCATGACCGCCTGCATCTACCACAACCAGAACAAGGAGCCGGTCGACATCCCGCAGGCCGAGACGCGCGCGCTCAAGGACGTGCTGTCGCTGCCCTGGGGTGTCGAGATCTACGGCCTGCTCACCCGCTGGAATCCCCTCGACCTCCGGCGCCCCCTGCCGCGCCCGGACAGCGGCCGCAAGGTGCTGGTGGTGGGGCTGGGACCCGCCGGCTTCACCCTGGCCCACCACCTGCTCAACGACGGGCACACGGTGGTCGCCGTCGACGGGTTGAAGATCGAACCGCTGGCGCCTGAACTGTCGGGCGTGACCCCCACCGGCGCGCGGGTGGCCTTCCGTCCGATTCGCGACGTCGCCGATCTGGCGGAGCCGCTGGACTCCAGAGTGATGGCGGGATTCGGCGGGGTCGCGGAATACGGAATCACCGTTCGCTGGGACAAGAACTTCCTCAAGGTGATCCGCCTGCTGCTCGAACGGCGGACCGGGTTCGCCATGTACGGCGGCGTCAGGCTGGGCGGCACCCTCACGCCTGATTCGGCCTTCGCCATGGGGTTCGATCACGTCGCCCTGTGCATGGGCGCCGGCAAACCGACCATCCTGTCGCTGCCCAACGGGTTGGCGCGCGGCGTGCGCCAGGCCTCGGACTTCCTGATGGCCCTGCAACTCACCGGGGCGGCACGCGCCGACAGCGTCGCCAACCTTCAGGTGCGCCTGCCGGTGGTGGTGATCGGCGGCGGTTTGACGGCGATCGACACCTGCACCGAGGCGCTGGCCTATTACCCCGTTCAGGTCGAGAAGTTCCTCTCGCGCTACGAGATACTGGCGGCAGAACGGGGCGAGGCGGCGGTGCGCGCCGCCTGGAGCGAAGAGGACGGGTTGATCGCCGACGAGTTTCTCGGTCACGCCCGCGCCATCCGCGCCGAGCGCGACGCCGCCGCTCGCGAAGGCCGGGCGCCCCGTCTCGGGGAACTGCTGCAGGCATGGGGCGGCGCGACCATTGCCTACCGCCGCAAGCTCACCGACTCGCCCGCCTACCGCAATCACGAGGAGGTCGACAAGGCGATGGAGGAGGGCATCCGCTTCGCCGAAGGCCTGACGCCGCTCGCCGTCGAAGTGGACCGCTTCGGTCATGCCGACGGGCTGCGGGTGCGCGACGCGGCGGGGGATGAAACGGTGCTGCCGGCCCGCGCCATCCTGGTCGCCGCCGGCACCGTCCCCAACACCACCCTGGCTCGCGAGCAGCCCGGCATCGAGCTTGACGGCAAGTACTTCCGCGCTGTCGATGCCGACGGCCGCCCGGTAACGCCGCTGCGCATCGCCAAGCCGGAGGCGGCGCAGGTGCTGATGCATGTCGACCACGAGGGCCGCGGCATGAGCTTCTTCGGCGATTTGCACCCATCCTACGCTGGCAACGTCGTCAAGGCGATGGCCAGCGCCAAGCAGGGCTACCCGGTGGTCACCGGCCTCATGGAACGCCGGCCCGCCTCGCCGGTGGCCGGCGCGGCCCTGATCGCCCGGCTCGACGACGAGCTGCGGGCGGTGGTCCACGAGGTGACGCGGCTGACGCCCACCATCGTCGAGGTCGTGGTTCGGGCCCCGTTGGCCGCCCGCACCTTCCGCCCCGGTCAATTCTACCGCCTGCAGAATTACGAGACGCTGGCCGCCAAGGTCGGGGGGACCACCCTTGCCATGGAGGGGCTGGCGCTGACCGGCGCATGGGTCGATGCCGAACGCGGGCTCGTGTCGCTGATCGTGCTCGAGATGGGCGGCTCGTCTGACCTGTGCCAGTTGCTGACGCCGGGCGAGCCGGTGGTGCTGATGGGGCCGACCGGCAGCCCCACGGAGATTCCCGAGGGCGAGACGGTGCTGCTGGCCGGCGGCGGCCTCGGCAACGCCGTGCTGTTCTCCATCGGCCAGGCGATGCGGCGGGCCGGGTCGAAGGTGCTGTACTTCGCCGGGTACCGGAGGCCCGAGGACCGGTTCAAGGTGGGCGACATCGAGGCGGCGGCCGACGTGGTGGTGTGGTGTACCGACATCGGGCCGGCACTGGTGCCCGGGCGCCCCCAGGACCGCGCCTTCGTGGGTAACATCGTCGCCGCGATGGCCTCCTATGCCGAGGGTCGGCTCGGGGATCAGGAGATCCCCCTGGCCGCCGCCGATCGCCTCATCGCCATCGGCTCGGACCGCATGATGGCGGCGGTCGCCGCGGCCCGTCACGGTGTCCTCGCGCCTCATCTCAAGCCTGACCACGTCGCGATCGGCAGCATCAACTCGCCCATGCAATGCATGATGAAGGAGATCTGCGCCCAGTGCCTGCAGACGCACGTCGATCCCCGGACCGGCGAGCGCCGCGTGGTGTTTTCCTGCTCCAACCAGGACCAACCGCTGGATTTGGTGGACTTCCCGGGGCTGGAGCAGCGTCTGGCACAGAACGCGGTCGAGGAGAAGCTTACCCGGCTGTGGATCGACCGCTGCCTCCGCCAGCTCGGGGCGCGAGCCGACTGAGCCGGAGGGCTGGCCGCAAGAAACGGTTCCCGTAACGGCGCGGGGGGTGTAATACCATGCGTCGTCCGCCGACATTGCCGCCGTTTCATGAAGATCGACGCCACAGACATCACGACCGCTCCTCCCGACCTTGCCGTCGTCGTACCGGTACGTAACGAGGCCGACAACATCCTGCCGCTGATCGAAGAGATTCACGCCGCCCTGGAGGGCCGGTGCCGGTTCGAGGTGGTCTATGTCGACGACGGAAGCGATGACTCCACGCCGCGCTTGCTGAGCGAGGCCCAGGGCCGCTATCCGCGGTTGCGCGTGGTGCGCCACCGGTCGGGTTGCGGCCAGAGCCAGGCGATCGCGACCGGCGTCAAGCACGCCCATGCCCCCCTCATCGCCACCTTGGACGGCGACGGCCAGAACGACCCGGCGGACCTGCCGCGCCTGCTCGACATGCTGGACAGCCTGCCGCCGGCCGATCGGCGGCTGACGATGATCGCCGGGCATCGCGCGACGCGCCGCGACACCTGGCTGCGGCGGCTATCGTCGCGCGTCGCCAATCGGGTGCGGGCCGCCCTGCTCGGCGACGACACGCCCGACAGCGGCTGCGGACTAAAGCTGTTCGGTCGCGACGCCTTCCTCGACATGCCGCGATTCAACCACATGCATCGATTCCTGCCGGCCCTCATGCTGCGGCTGGGCGGGCGCGTGGTGTCGGTCGAGGTGAACCACCGGCCGCGCGAGCGCGGGGTGTCGAAGTACGGGCTGTGGAACCGGCTGTGGGTGGGCATCGTCGATCTGTTCGGGGTGATGTGGCTGCAACGGCGGGCCAGCGTACCGGTGCTGGACGAAAACGCGCCCGCGCTACGCCAGGAATGACCGGCGACCGGCCCGATCCCGCCGCCCCGGCCGTCGAGGGCGCCGGCCCCATCCAGAGCGCGGCGCGGCTGGGCCTGCGTCCGCGCCTGTTCGTCAAGGGGCTGATCCTCATAGCGACCCTCGTGGCACTGGGCTACCTGCTCAAGGTAAGCGGGCTCGGCGGCGCCCTCGATACGGCATGGATCGACGATCAGGTGCGGGGCAAGGGGGTGGGCGGCGAAGCGTTGTTCGTCGGCGTCGGCGCCCTGTTCATCGCCTTTGGCCTGCCACGCCAGTTGGTCTGCTTTCTGGCCGGCTATGCGTTCGGCCTGGGGCTGGGCACGGCGCTGGCGTTGGCCGCGTCGGTGGCGGGGTGCGTGCTCGCCTTCTTCTATGCCCGGCTGATCGGTCGGGAGCTGGTCGAGGCCAAGTTCGCAGCCCGCATCCGCAGGGTCGACGCCTTCCTGCGCGACAACCCGATGGCCATGACACTGCTCATCCGCTTCCTTCCGGTGGGCAGCAACCTGCTCACCAACCTGCTGGCCGGCGTATCGGGGGTGCGGTGGCTACCCTTCGTCGTCGGCTCGGCGATCGGCTACGTTCCGCAAACCGTCATCTTCGTCCTCCTCGGCAGCGGCATGAACATCGACCCGGTGTTCCGCATCACCTTGAGCGTCGCCCTGTTCCTGGCCGCCGGGGTGCTCGGCGTCTATCTGTATCGCCGCTTCCGGCGTGGCCGGCAGCTCGACGACGACCTGCAGGCACTTATCGAAGACGATGGCTCCGTGCGCGGTGGGCGCTAGTGCAGGAAGCCGAGACTTCGCACCAGCCGCAATTCCGCCGCCCGCACCACCGCGACGCTGGTCACGGTCACCGAATGCAGCTTGCCGTCCAGCCGGCTCTCCCAGAAATCGAGGAAACGCTTGAGCACCGGGAAGTCCGGCGTCTTGTCCATGTCCTGCCAGACGTAGCTCTGCAACAGTCCAGGATGGTCCGGCATGTGGTAGAGGATTTCCGCCGTCGTCAGCCGGTAGTCGCGCAACTGCCGTGCAAGCTCGGTCATGCTTTGTCCCCCGCAGTTCCTCCTATGACTCAAGGATGTCCTCGCCCCGCGCTGATTTCAAGAAATTCATATTAATCAGAGCGTTAGCAGCCACCCCAACGGTCTGCTGCCAGGCCGCGCACGATTCGGCCTTGACATGGCCGGGGCTCCCGAATAGATCGTTTGGCACTCAAGTCCGGGGAGTGCTAACAATTGGCGCGCCGGCAGTGATGGATTTTTTCAACGGAGGTTGTGAATGAAATTCAGACCGCTCCACGACCGCGTACTGGTCAAGCGCGTTGAGCAGGAGCAGAAGACCACGGGCGGAATCATCATTCCCGACACCGCGAAGGAGAAGCCGATGGAGGGCGAGGTTCTCGCCGTCGGTGCGGGCGCACGCGGCGAGGATGGCAAGCTCATCGCCATGGACGTCAAGCCGGGGGATCGCATCCTGTTCGGCAAGTGGTCGGGGACCGAGGTCAAGATCGACGGCGAGGAGCTGTTGATCATGAAGGAGTCCGACATCATGGGCATCATCGGCTGAGCTGGGGAGAGAGGCACAAATGGCTGCTAAGGAAGTCAAGTTCAGCGTCGACGCGCGCACGCGCATGCTGCGGGGCGTCGATATTCTGGCCGATGCGGTCAAGGTCACGCTCGGCCCCAAGGGTCGCAACGTCGTGATCGAGAAGTCGTTCGGCGCACCGCGCATCACCAAGGACGGCGTGACCGTCGCCAAGGAAATCGAGCTTTCCGACAAGTTCGAGAACATGGGCGCCCAGATGGTGCGCGAGGTCGCCAGCAAGACCGCCGACATCGCCGGCGACGGCACCACCACCGCCACCGTGCTGGCTCAGGCCATCGTGCGTGAGGGCGTCAAGGCCGTGGCTGCCGGCATGAATCCGATGGACCTGCGCCGCGGCATCGACATCGCCGTGGACGCGATCGTCAAGGACGTGCAGAAGCGCTCGAAGAAGGTTTCGACCAACGAGGAGATCGCCCAGGTCGGCACCATCTCGGCCAATGGCGAGCGTTCGGTCGGCGAGATGATCGCCAAGGCCATGGAGAAGGTCGGCAACGAGGGCGTCATCACGGTCGAGGAGGCCAAGGGCCTCGACACCGAACTCGACGTCGTCGAAGGCATGCAGTTCGACCGCGGCTATTCGTCGCCCTACTTCATCACCAACGCCGACAAGATGACGGTGGAGATGGAAAACCCCTTCATCCTGCTGCACGAGAAGAAGCTCTCCGGGCTTCAGCCGCTGCTGCCGGTGCTGGAGGCGGTGGTGCAGTCGTCGCGTCCGCTGCTGATCATCGCCGAGGAGGTCGAGGGCGAGGCTTTGGCGACCCTGGTCGTCAACAAGCTGCGCGGCGGCCTCAAGGTCGCGGCCGTCAAGGCCCCGGGCTTCGGCGACCGCCGCAAGGCCATGCTTGAGGACATCGCCATCCTGACCGGAGGCCAGGTGATCAGCGAGGACCTCGGCATCAAGCTCGAGAGCGTCACCCTTGACATGCTCGGCACCGCCAAGCGCGTGAGCATCACCAAGGAGGACACCACCATCGTCGACGGTGCCGGCGCCAAGGCCGACATCGAGGGGCGGTGCAAGCAGATCCGGGCGCAGATCGAGGAAACCACCTCGGACTATGACCGCGAGAAGCTGCAGGAGCGGCTGGCCAAGCTGGCCGGCGGCGTGGCCGTCATCAAGGTCGGCGGCGCCACCGAGGTCGAGGTCAAGGAGCGCAAGGATCGCGTCGACGACGCCCTGCACGCCACCCGCGCCGCGGTCGAGGAGGGCATCGTCGCCGGTGGCGGCTCGGCCCTGCTCTACTCCGTGCATGCCCTCGACAACCTGAAGGTCGCCAACGACGACCAGAAGGTGGGCATCGACATCGTCCGTCGCGCGCTGCAGACGCCGGTGCGGCAGATCGCCGAGAACGCCGGCCATGACGGCGCGGTGGTCGCCGGCAAGCTGCTCGAGAAGAAGGATGCCAACTGGGGCTTCGACGCGCAGCTCGGCCAGTATGCCGACATGATGAAGTCGGGCATCATCGACCCCACCAAGGTCGTGCGCACCGCGCTTCAGGACGCGGCGTCGGTCGCCGGTCTGCTGATCACCACCGAGGCCATGGTCGCCGAGAAGCCCGAAAAGAAGGCTCCGCCGATGCCGGGTGGCGACATGGGCGGCATGGGCGGCATGGACTTCTAGTCCCTCGCCATCCTGCGAAGCTAAGGGCCGCGCCCGTTGGGCGCGGCCCTTTTCATTTCCGCGCGATGACCCATACGGCGTGGACGATGCCGGGCAGATAACCCAAAATCGTGAGAAGGATGTTCAGCCAGAAGTGGATGCCAAAGCCAACCTGGAGAAAGACGCCGAGCGGCGGTAAAAGAATGGCGACCAGAACGCGAATAACGTCCATTTCGTTGTCCCTATGCGGTCAATCGAAAATCGATGGTGGTGGAACGACGCCAGCATATGGGGTTCCAGGGCACCTACAAAAGGTATAGCCGGGCTATTACCCCCGATGAATTTCCTCCCGGCGGCATAGGGCGCACTATCATGCAGCCTTCCTTCATTCGAGCGGTATCGAGGGGGTTTCTTTGAGAGTCGAATCGGTGCGTGGTAATGAAGTGGACGGCCTTGATGCGGCGTTGGGCGGCGATGCGGAAGGGGGCGGTGGTTTGATTGCAGTCGTTGAGGACGAAGCCATCGTGCTCGTCGGTTATCAAATGCTGTTCGAAAGCTGGGGCTACGAGGTGGTTGCCGCCGGCTCGGCGGACGAGGCGCTCGAGCAGCTCAACCACTCCAGTCGCGCGCCGGACGTGATCGTCGCGGATTACCGACTGAAGAACGGCAAGACCGGCGTGGATGCGATCCGATCGATTCAGGCGGCCTTCGACGCCGCCATACCGGGAATCCTCGTGACCGGCGACACGGGCGCGGACCGCCTGCGCGAGGCGGCCGCCAGCGGCCTGCCAATTCTGCACAAGCCGGTCAACGGGCGGCAGCTCCAGGACCTGATCGCCCGGGCTCTAGCCGCGGCTTCGGCGCGCCCAGCGCAGTAGCCGCGCCACGAGTTTTCGGGTCTCGTCGAACACCAGGATCGTCGAGGCCACTGCCACCGCGACCCCCCAGTCGAGCGCCGTGATGGCGACCGTGTGGAACAGTGTCTGGGCCGGCGACCAGTGCACGGCCAGGACCTGCAACCCGATCACCCCGAGCAGCGCCAGCCACAGCTTTCCGTTGGAGAAGAAATTGCGGTTGAAGGCGGATTCGGTTCCCACCCGGGCGTTGAAGACGTTGAAGAATTGGAACATGACGAAGGTCGTGAAGGCGAGCGTCACCGCATGCTCGACCGGCCAGCGCTGCAAACCCCAGGCGAACACCCCAAGCGTGCCCACCATCATGGTGGTTCCGTAGACGAGGAGTCTGCCGAGGCGGCGACCGGTCAGGATGGGTTCGTCGGGGGGGCGCGGCGGCTTCGACATGATGCCGGCGGGGGCGGGGTCGAAAGCCAAGGCCATGGCGGGCGGCCCGTCCATGATGATGTTGACCCACAGAATCTGGATCGGATTGAAAGGCACGGGCAGTCCGAGCAATGGGGCCATGCCCACCGTCATCAACGCGCCCACGTTCGTGGAAAGCTGGAACCGAAGGAATTTCACGATGTTGTCGTAGATCGTGCGGCCTTCGCGCACGGCGTTGACGATGGTCGCGAAGTTGTCGTCGGTCAGCACCATGGTTGCCGCCTCGCGGGTGACGTCGGTGCCCGTGCGGCCCATCGCCACGCCGATGTCGGCGACGCGCAGGGCGGCGGCGTCGTTGACTCCATCGCCGGTCATGGCGACCACCTCGCCGCGCGCCTTCAATGCGCGGACGATGCGCACTTTGTGTTCCGGCGCGACGCGGGCGATTACGCCGATGTCCCCGATACGGGCGGCCAGGGTCGCGTCGTCCATGCGGTCCAGGTCATGGCCATCGATCGTCTCACCCTCCAGGCCGAGTTCGCGGGCCACGGCGGCGGCGGTCACGCGGTGATCGCCCGTGATCATCTTGACCAGGATCCCCGCTTCGCGGCAGGCGGCGATGGACGCGCTGGCCTCCGGGCGCGGCGGGTCCATCAGGCCGATCAGCCCCAGCAGCGTCAGTTCCCGCATCCAGACCGCGGGGTCGTCGGGGGGACGCCGTCCCGGCAAGATCGCCGATGCCACGGCAAGCACCCGCAGCGCCTTCCCGCCCAGCCGCTCGACCTCCGCGTGCAGCGCCGCAGCGCGATCCGTATCGAGGCACTCCGGACCATCGGGCCCGAGCGCGGTCGCGCACATCCGGATGAGCACGTCCGGGGCGCCCTTGACGGAAATGAGGACTCCTTCGCCAATGTCATGGAAGGTGGCCATGAACTTTCGGTCCGAATCGAAAGGCAATTCGCCGATTCGTGGCCACTTCTTCTCGGGCGCCGCGATGCCGCCCTTGGCGGCCAGGGCGAGCAGGGCGCCTTCGGTCGGGTCGCCGATCAGCCGGCCATCGGTGATCCGGCTGTCGTTGCACAGTGCCGCCGGGAGCAGCAGCGGCTCGAAGTCGGGAGAAGGGCCGCCGTCGTCCAGAATTCGGCCGACGGCGGCATAGCCCTCGCCCGACACCGCGAAGCTGCGGCCGCGATAGGCGATCGCGCGGGCCGTCATCTGATTGACGGTCAGTGTCCCCGTCTTGTCGGAGCAGATCACCGTCGTCGAGCCCAGAGCCTCGACCGCGGCCAAGCGTTTGATGATCGCCCCGCGGCGGGTCATCTGATACATCCCGATGGCCAGGGTGACCGTGACGACCGCCGGCAGGCCCTCGGGAATTGCCGCCACGGCAAGGGCGATGGACGTCAGCACCACACTGGCCAGCGGTTCGCCGCGCAGTGTGCCCATCACAAAAATCAGCGCCACGACGGCACAGGCGATGGCCGCCAAGCGTTTGCCCAGATCGTCGAGCTTGCGTTGCAGCGGTGTCTGGCTTTCCTCCACCGCCTGCATCACGCCAACCAGCCGGCCGATCTCCGTGGTTGCGCCGGTTGCCGTCACCAGCATTTCGCCGCGTCCGCGAGTCACCACCGTATGGGTGAAGACGAGGTTGGTGCGGTCCGCCAGGGCCGCCTCGGCATCGGCCAGCGGCGCCGCCGATTTGTCCACGGGTAGCGACTCGCCGGTCAGCGTGGACTCGTCCACCTGCAAATCGGCGTGGGCGAACAACCGGCCGTCGGCGGGAACGCGGTCGCCGGCCTCGAGCAGGACCACATCCCCCGGGACGATCGCGTCAGAGTTCAGGCGGCAAACGACCCCGGCACGCCGCACGGTGGACTGGTGCGCCAGCATGCGGCGCAGTGACTCCAGGATCTTTCCGGCCCGCCGCTCCTGGTAGAAGCCGAGCAGCGCGTTGAAGGCGACCACCGCCAATATGACGATCATGTCCAGCAGATCGCCGACCAGTCCGGCAAGTACCGCGGCGCCGATCAATACCAGGATAAGGACGCTCCTGAACTGTTCGGCCAGGCGCAGCCAGGCCGGTCGGATCTTCTCCTCAGGCAGGCGGTTGGGGCCGAACGCTGCCTGCCGCCGGCGCACCTCGTCCTCGACGAGGCCGCGCCGAAGGTCGCTGCCGAGCCGATCGGCCACCTCGGCGGCCGTCATCATGTGCCAAGGCGGTTCGCGCGATTGGGGCTCGCCCACTTTTCCCGTTACCAGATTGTCGCCGTCGCCATCTGTGCTATGGGATCGCGGTGCCGTCAACCGCCGTCGCGGCGGGGCGCAGGTAGTGCAGGCTGAATAGCCGTTGGTCGTCGATCCAGGTGGAGCTGGAGGCGAAGCCGCCCTGTCGCGCCAACCAGCGGAATTCGTCGGGGGAGTATTTGTAGGAATATTCGGTGTGAATCGGCTCGGCCAGATCGAAGCGGAACTGCCGGCCGCACACGCGCACCGTCTGTCGGCGGCGGCTCACCAGCTTGATCTCGACGCGCCCCTCCCGCGCATCGTAGTGTGCCCAATGATCGAAGGAGGCGACGTCGAAGTTGCCGTCGAGTTCGCGGTTGATCCGTTCGAGCAGGTTGAGGCTGAATGCGGCCGTCACGCCCTGAATGTCGTTGTAGGCGGCATTGAGAATGGCCTCGTCCTTCTTGAGGTCGACGCCCACCAGCATGGCCCCGTCCTGTCCGACCACCCGCGCCGCCCTGCGCAGGAATTCGACCGCCTCGGACGGATGCAGGTTGCCGATCGTCGAGCCCGGGAAGAACCCCACCGTGCGTCCGTGGCCGTTTGGAGGCGGCAGCGCGAAGTCCGCCATGAAGTCGGCGAACACGGGGGTCACCGACAGGCCGGGAAAGCCGGCGTCCAGATCCGCGAGCGATTGCGTGAGATGGTCGCGCGAGACGTCGACCGGCACGTATTCGGCCGGGCTTTCCATCGCGGCCAGCAGTATGCGGGCCTTCCGCTCGGAGCCGGCCCCGAACTCGACGAGTCGCGCCCGGGGGCCGGCCTCGGCGGCTATGGCGCCGGCGTGGCGGTCAAGCAACCCGATCTCGACACGGGTGAGATAGTATTCGTCGAGCTGGCAGATACGTTCGAACAGGGCGGCGCCCCGCTGGTCGTACAGGTACTGGCAGGGAATCCGCTTCTCCGGCTGCGCGAGGCCGTGGAGGACGGCGGCCCGGAAGCCCTTGTCGGGTTGCGTTCTCATCGAACTGGTCACGCGTCCTCCGCCAGCCGCAGGCCGGAGAACTGCCAGCGAGCGTCAGGATAGAAAAAGTTGCGGTAGGTGGCCCGGATGTGATCGGCCGGGGTGGCGCATGATCCGCCCCGCAGCACCATCTGGTTCACCATGAACTTGCCGTTGTATTCGCCGATCGCGCCGGCCGAGGGCCTGAAGCCCGGATACGGCGAATAGGCGCTGGCGGTCCATTCCCAGACATCGCCGAACATTTGGCCGGGCTCCTCGCCGTCCGCCTCATCGCCCGGCAGCGGTCGCAACCAGCCGCCATCCAGCAGGTTGCCACGGGTCGCAACGCGCCGCGCCGCGATCTCCCATTCCACCTCGGTCGGCAGCCGCTTTCCCGCCCAGCGGGCGAAGGCGTCGGCCTCGTAGTAGCTGACATGGCTCACCGGGGCTTCGTCATCCAGCGGCAGAGCGCCGCCCAGGCTCATGGCCGTGCCGTCGCCCAGCCAATAGGCCGGCGCGGCCCACCCGCGGCCGCGAACCGCCGCCCAGCCATCGGCGAGCCACAGGCTTTCGCGCGCGTACCCGCCGTCCGCAATGAATTCGCCGAATTCGGCATTGGTGACCGGCCGGTTGGCAAGTTTGAAGGGGGACAGGTGGACGCGATGGCGGGGACCCTCGTTGTCATAGGCGAAGCCGAGGCCATCGTGACCGATGTCATGCAGCCCCCCCTCGAAAGCGACGTAGCGGAGCGGGCGCGGATTCCGAGACGGCGGCGAGGGAAGCGTGCGGGCGGCGGGCTTCAGGGGATTGCGCGCCAGCAGGTCGAGAATGTCCGTCAGGATGAGTTCCTGGTGCTGTTGCTCGTGGTGAAGCCCGAGGTCGATCAGGGCGGCGGTCCTCGGTCGGACCTCTCCTCCGGCCCCCTCGAGCATCCGCCGAACCGCCGCGGTCACATGGCGGCGATAGCCGTGAACCCGATCCAGGCCGGGGCGCGTCAGGAATCCCCTCTCCGGCCTGGGATGGCGGGATCCGACCGCGGCGTAGTAGGAATTGAACAGATGGCCGAACCGTGGATCGAACACCTCGTAGCGCCCGTCCCCGTCGGCGAGCACGAAGGTTTCGAAGAACCAGGTCGTGTGGGCGAGGTGCCACTTGGTAGGGCTGGCGTCCGGCATCGACTGCACGGTCTGGTCCTCGGCCGTCAGATCCTTGACCAGTTCCTCGGTGACCCGGCGCACGCGGGCGAACCGCGCGGCCAGCACCGCCAGGTCCGGCTCTGAGGCCGTGTCGCGAAGGCCCCCTTCCAACATCAGGCCGCCACCCTCGTCAGTATCGCTGGTTATGTAGATGGGAACCCGGCGTCCCGACGCCACCCCGGCCGGCCCCCTTGCCGATTTGCGAGAGCGCTGGTTCGCCGAAAGAGAGGCCGGTCTCTACCCTACAATGACCTCACGCGCTACCACATCAGCACATCTTCTCATCCGCTCTGGTTGTGCATACTTCACCGCTTAGCTAGCGGCAATATTGCCAAGACCATCCTTTGGTTATGCCGGCAATCTTCTTCGAAGCGATTTCAAGATAATTACCGCAGTCAAGGGTGTGGACATGGCAGAATTTGGACAGATGCTCTCTGAGCACATTCCGAACCTACGTCGCTATGCACGAGTACTTGTACGAGATTCCATACATGCCGAAGACTTGGTGCAGGATTGCCTCGAACGGGCAATCTCGCGCGAGCATCTGTGGCGCCAGGGCACTAATCTGCGGGCCTGGTTGTTCACCATCCTCCACAACCTCTACATCAACCAGTATCTGCGGCATGGGTCGGTAGCCGCGGTGGTGCCCCTCTTGGACGAACATGCGTCGATGGCGTGCGCTCCGCGCCAGTATCACAGCGTCACCCTCAAGGATCTCGCGCGCGCCTTCCGCGCCTTGCCGGAGCAGGAGCAGCAGGTGGTCATGATGGTGGGCCTGGAGGGCATGCAGTACGAGGATGTGGCGGCGGCTCTCGGGGTCCCGATGGGTACCGTCAAGTCGCGGCTGTCGCGTGCGCGGCGGCGCCTCCGTCGGCTGATGGACGGCGAGAGCGCGATCGACCGCGAGAGGACCGGGGCCGAGGAGGCCGCTTCACAGCGCCGCAAGGCGGGTTGACGATTTCATCGGCCCTCTTCCGTCTCGCAAAGGAGGAAATCATGTGGTTGGTACGCCTAATTGTCGTGGCCGTGCTGGCGCTGTGGCTTGCCGCCTGCGAGCAGACCGCGGGAACCGGCCGTTCGGGGTCACAGACCGTCGGCACCATCGGAGGGGCCGTCCTCGGGGGGCTTGCCGGCTCGCAGCTCGGCAGCGGCACCGGCCAGATCGCCTCCGCCGCGGCCGGCACCCTGCTCGGGGCTTATCTCGGAAGCCAATTCGGCAAGCGCCTTGACGAACGGGATCAAACGGCCGCGCTCCAGGCCGAGCAGCAGGCTCTGGCGCGCAACGAGCCAACCGACTGGTCGAACCCGAGTACGGATCACCGCGGGGTGGTCGAGCCCGTCCGCTCCTATTCGCGCGACGGCCGCCAATGTCGCGACTACGTGCACACGGTCTACATCGACGGCCGGGCGGAAGACGTGCGGGGAACGGCCTGTCAACGCGCCGCCGGCACCTGGGAGGTGGTCGGCTGACCGGCCTGCCGGAACAACCCGCCCGTGACCGGTGTTGGAGCGGAGTGCATGGCGCATTGTCGGGGCCATGCGCGATACCTCCCTGCCAACTCGGGCCGACCCCCGTCGGCCCTTCTTTTTTGCGCCTGCGGAACTCCGCGGCGTGTCCCGGCGTTCAAACATCGAATTCGATAACAGGAGGCAGCGGATGCTAAGGCAAATTGCACCGATGATGATCGTCGCCGGTTTGGCGGTGCCGGCGTTCGCCCAGACCGCCCCTGAGGGGGCGCAGGCAACGGGGCCATCGGCGGGTGCTGCGCCCATGGGTTCGATGACCAGTGACGCGTTGCTCGAGCGGGAGGCCCGCAACGCCGAAGGGCAGGAACTCGGCTCGATTGACAACCTGGTGATCGACCCGCAGACCGGAAGGATCACCCACCTCGTGGTGTCGGTCGGCGGATTCCTGGGTATCGGCGACAAGGACGTCGCCATCCCGTGGGAGGATGTGAACCTCCAGCAGCAGGCGGTGGTGGTGAACGTCACCCGCGAGGAATTGGAGACCGCACAGGCCTTCAAGGAGCAGGCGGCCGAGGCGCCGGGTGGCGGCGATGCGCCGAAGCCGGCGCAGACGCCGACCGAGCGCGAACGCTGACCCAAAGGGGGGCGCCATGCCCCCCTTGCCCCTTCTCCCGTCATTCGGGACCGGCGGTGCGCATTCGGGGACCGACTGGCAATATTCAAAAATAATCCCAATTCTCAGGAACTCGCCGTAGGGGTGGTGCGTTTCCCCGCCTGAGGAGCCGGGGGCGCTCCCCTCGATTGCGTGAACAGCGAACGGAGGATGGAATGTTTAGCCGTTTGGTTAGCCCGCTCGCCCTGGCCGTGGCGCTTGCGCTTCCGGTCGGCGCCGCCAGCGGGCAGACTGCAGAAGTCCCCGAGGTGCTGCCGCCGATCCCTCCGGCTGGAGAGGCGACCGGCGGCGGGATTACGCCGCTTCTGAACGAGTTCGAGCAGGAGGCCCTCCTTCGCGAGGAGGCGGAAATTCGCGCTCCGGAACCCGAGTTCGTGGAATCCGTCCCGGCCGGCCCGCCCGGCGAGGCGACGGGCGGTGCCCGGCTCGAGGTGGAGCCGGGTGAACAGCAGGCGCTGCTCGAGGAACGCGAAGTGTCCGTTCCCGCCCCGGATCGCGTGCGCGTGCCGGCGGAGGTGCTCCGCGGGCCGCCCGGCGAGGCCAACGGCGGCGGAATCGAGCGGTACTAGAGGGGCGGCGTAAACGCTTGTCAAAGGGGGCGGCCTCCGTGCCGCCCCCTTTTCCGTGACTCCGTCGAAGGATGTCGCCGCCTCCCTGTGCGGCGATAACACTTGCGGTTTTTCATCGCGCCGCAGGGATGCGGCTCGCGGCCAAAGAGCCATGCCATCCGCCCATGCGCCGTTTCTGGGCGATGGGCGAGGGAGTAAAAGCGATCAGGGAGGTTGGGAGTAGTGAGGAGGTGAGGAATGTCGTCGCGTTTTACTTACGCCGTGGCCGCCACCCTGATGATGCTGGCCCCCGCCGGCCTTGCCCTCGGACAGACCGCGGAGGCGCCGGCGGCCGCCGCCGCTGCGCCCGCGTTGCAGCCCTGCCCGGAGGGCGAGGGAACCGGCGGTGCGACCGGTCAGCAGGCGGCTCGGGAGGGCGGGCAGGTCGCGAAATCAACAGCCGGCGCCGTCGAATGCGCGCCCTCGGGGCCTTGCGGCGAAGCGACCGGTGGTGCCGCTCCCGGGGACCAACAGGCAGCCCTTCTCGAACAGCGCCAAGTGGCGATGCCGCAGGGCGCGGGCGCACCGATGGGCCCGTCCCCCTGCGGCGAGGCGACCGGCGGGGCGCAGCGGTAATACTGGCGCGGGAAGAGGGGGGCTCTGCGCCCCCCTTGGTCACGGATAGCTGGCGTTGTCGGGCGACGTAAGTCCGAGTTGCGACGCCGCCACCACCGCCCGCGTGCGGTTGTTGACGTTCAAGGCCTTGAGAATGGCCGTGACGTGGAGCTTGACGGTGCCCTCGGCCAGCTGCAGCACGCGCGCGATCTCCTTGTTCGACTTGCCCTGGCCGAGCAAGGAGAGGACTTCGCGCTGCCGCGGGGTAAGGAACGACGTGGCGTTCTCGACGCCGAAGGGCGCCCCGGGCGAATCCGCATAGGCGGCCGACGCCGACGTCTGTTCGAGCAGGGCCGGCGGCAGGTACACCCCGCCCGACAGCACCAGCTTCAATGCGCTCAGCATGACGCGGCTGCTTGAAGTCTTGGGGATGAACCCCGCGGCTCCGAGATTGACGGCCTGCAGGACGTGCCGGCGATCATCGGAGGCGGATAGCACGATGATCGGGATGTTGGTCGGCAGCCGCTCGCGCAGGGCCTGCAATCCCTCGCCCCAGGGCATTCCCGGCATGGCAAGGTCCATCAGCACGATATCGATGTCCGCCTCGCTCTCGGCGACCTCAAGGGCTTCGTGGTAGTCGCTCGCCTGAACGACGGTAATGCCTTCGCCCAGCTGTTCGAGGACGTGCCGCAGGCCATCGCGAAACAATTCGTGGTCGTCAGCAATCAGTATTTTCATTTTGTCCCTATCTCTTGGACTGAGTCGGCGAAGAAACCGATCCTCCCGAGTTGGCTGTTCGGAAGGATAGCCCATCATCCGGAAGATGCAACTACACCCCCAACCTCGCCGAATGTGTGAACAAAAGGCGAAACGGCAGGTATTCCTTAGTTTTTTCCCTGTCCCGTACCATAGCCATACGGCCGGAATAAATAAACTGCTTGCCGTCAGTCCTGCCTTGCAACGGGGTGCCGGTGCGGATGCCGCCGCACTTGATTTTTCGTGCGGAATTGCCCATTAAAGCCGCCCATGGACGCGCACTCTGACGCCGTGCAACGGCGCCGCACCTTCGCCATCATCTCGCACCCCGACGCTGGCAAGACCACCCTCACCGAGAAGCTATTGCTGTTCGGCGGGGCGATCCAGCTGGCCGGCGCCGTGCGGGCGCGCGGCGAGCAACGGCGGGCGCGTTCGGACTGGATGGCCATCGAGCGCCAGCGCGGCATTTCGGTCACCGCTTCGGTGATGACCTTCGAGCACCGCGGCCTGACCTTCAACCTGCTCGACACCCCCGGCCACGAGGACTTCAGCGAGGATACCTACCGCACCCTGACGGCGGTGGACTCGGCGGTGATGGTGCTCGATGCGGCCAAGGGCATCGAAACGCAGACCCGCAAGCTGTTCGAGGTCTGCCGCCTGCGCGACGTGCCGATCATCACCTTCGTCAACAAGGTTGATCGCGAGGGCCGCGAACCCTTCGACCTGCTCGACGAGATCGAGAAGACGCTGGCCCTCGACGTGACGCCGCTGACCTGGCCGATCGGGATGGGGCGGGATCTGCGCGGCTGCTACGACCTCGTCAACGACCGGGTGCTGCTGTTCGACCCCGGCCGGGGCGATCAAATCAACGAGGCGGTGGCGATGAGCCTGGCCGACCCCGGCCTCGACGGCCTCGTCGGCGGCCCGGCGGCCGCCAAGCTTCGTGAAGAGGTCGAGCTGGTGCGCGCCGCCTGTCCGCCCTTTTCGCTGGAGGCCTATCGCGCCGGGCATCTGACGCCGGTGTTCTTCGGCAGCGCTCTGCGCAATTTCGGCGTGGGCGAACTGCTGGGCGGCTTGGCCGATCTGGCGCCGCCGCCCCAGTCCTGCCCGGCCGAGCCGCGCGCGGTCGCGGCCGACGAGGGGGCGGTGACGGGCTTCGTTTTCAAGATCCAGGCCAACATGGACCCCAACCATCGCGACCGGATCGCCTTCGTGCGCCTGGTCTCTGGACGTTTTCGCCGCGGCATGAAGTTGAAGCACGTGCGCACCGGCAAGTTGCTCGCCGTGTACAATCCCGTTCTCTTCCTGGCCCGCGAGCGCGAACTGGCCGACGAGGCGGTGGCCGGCGACATCATCGGCATTCCCAATCATGGCGCCCTGCGCATCGGCGACACGCTGACCGAGGGCGAGGATCTGCGCTTCACCGGGATTCCCAGCTTCGCGCCCGAGGTCCTGCGCCGCATCCGCCTCGACGATCCGATGCGCGCCAAGCAGTTGCGGCGCGCCCTGGAGGACTTGGCCGAGGAGGGCGTGTCGCAGGTGTTCAAGCCGCTCAACGGCGCCACCTGGATCGTCGGCGTCGTCGGGCAGTTGCAGTTCGACGTGCTGGTGGCGCGCATCGCCGCCGAGTACAGCATCAAGGCCGGCTTCGAGGAGGCCCCTTACGAGACGGCGCGTTGGGTGCACGCCGACGACCAGACGGTGTTGAAACGGTTCGCCGAGGCCAACGGGGCCAACATGGCAGAGGATCGCGATGGCGCCCTGGTGTATCTGGCGCGCAACGCCTGGCAGCTCGGCCGCGCCCAGGAAGATTTCCCGGCGGTGCGGTTCAGCGCCACCAGGGAACAGCATTAGAGGTCGGGCGCCGGCTTGTCATCGCGCTCTGCGTCGCCACATGAAGGCCCGATAGCGAGAACGGAGCCGTCATGTCCGGAAAAGGGACGCCTCGGGGCAAACCCGCGGCCAAGGGAGGCCCGCCGCCGCTCGGCGTGGCCGAGCGGCCTGAGCATGTTTCCCCGCCGGACGAGGAAGATCGGGTGGACGAGGCCTCCGAGGAGTCCTTTCCCGCGAGCGACCCGCCCTCGTTCACCCCGGTCACCCATCCCGGCAAGCCGAAGAAGAACCGCAACGGCGGCCGGTAGGGTTCACCTCGCCCGATGCGCCAAGGCCGTAGCGCCCCCTTACCGGGAGTTAACTTGAATCGCGCCCCTCATTGCCCAATCTTCGGGCTGTCAAAGGCTGTGGAAAAGAGGCGATGAGGCTGCGTCAGCGGAGATGGTTCAAGGTCACGGCGATCAGCACCGGGGTGGTCGTTTTGGCGATCGGTCTGGTGCTGGGGCCGCTGCCGGGGCCGACCGGTCTGCCGGTGATGTTCGTGGGCTCGGTCATCATCCTCCGCCATTCGAGCAGCGCGCGGCGCTGGTACATCCTGCTCGGCCGGCGCTGGCCGCGGCTGGTCGGGGCGGTCGACAGGGTCCTGCGCCGGCGGCGCCACGCCCGTCGGCGCGCGGCCCTTCAGGCGGCCGCCGAATAGCTCACACCGCGACGCGCCCCTCGAGGTAGAGCACCGCCCGGCCGCCGATCCTCACCCGCTCTCCCCGATCTTCGCAAAACAGTTCGCCGCCGCGCGCCGAGACTTGGCGGGCGTGCAGGCGTGTCCTGCCCAGGCGCGCCGACCAGTAGGGAACCAGGGTGCAATGCGCCGAGCCGGTGACCGGGTCCTCTGGCACTCCCTGGGCCGGGGCGAAGAACCGGGAGACGAAGTCGCAGCCCCCGTCGCCCGGGGCGGTCACCATCACCGCGAAAGGCGCGAGCCCTGCGATCCGGCCCATGTCGGGGACGAGCTTCCGGACGTCGGCGGCGTTGTCGAAGACCGCCATGAGCAGGCCAGGCCCGGCGGCCCTCAGCACTTCGCACGGCGCCGCGCCAAGCGCCTCGCCGATGCCTTCGGGAACGGGCCCCGGGCTCGCCGGGCGGGCCGGGAAGTCGAGCACCAGGTGGTCCCCCTCGCGCAGCACCTCGAGGCGCCCGCTGCGCGTGTGAAACGCGACGCCGGGGGCGGTGATCCCGAAACGCTCGAACAGCACGAACGCGGTCGCCAGCGTGGCGTGGCCGCAAAGATCCACCTCGACCGTCGGGGTGAACCAGCGCAGGTGCCAACCGTCGGCCTCGGGCACGAAGAAGGCGGTCTCGGAAAGGTTGTTCTCGGCCGCGATGGCCTGCATCACCTTGTCCGGCAGCCAGTACTCCAGCGGCACCACGGCCGCCGGATTGCCGCCGAACACCGACGCCGTGAAGGCGTCGACCTGATAGATGGGAAGGTCCATGGCCGCGGGCTCGGAGTTGTTCCAGGGTCTTCTTGGCCCCGCTCCGCCGGCCTGTCAAGGCGATCTATTCCCGATGATAGGGGTGGTTGGCCAGGATGCTCTGCGCGCGGAACAGTTGTTCGGTCAGCATGCCGCGCACCAGCATGTGCGGCCAGGTCATCGGCCCCAGGGACAGCAGCAGATCGGCGCGGCCGCGCACCGCCTCGGCATGGCCGTCGGCCCCCCCGATCATGAAGGCCAGATCGGCGACGCCCGCGTCGCGCCACTTGGCCAGGCGGGTCGCCAACTCGATGCTGGTCAGGGTGCGGCCGCGTTCGTCGAGGACGACCGCCGTGGCGCCGGCCGGCAGGGCCGCCAGGAGCAACTCGCCTTCGCGCGTCGTCCGCTCCGGGGCGGGCAGGGGCCGCCGCTCCTCGACCTCGCGCAAGGCGGGCGGCGGCGCCAGGCGCGCCGCGTAGTGCTGGAAGAGGTCGCGTTCCGGTCCGGCCTTTGCGCGCCCGACGGCGATCACGTGGACGCGCACGCCGAGGCCGCGCCGTCTAGGCCATCAGTCCGGCAGAGTGCCGGGCCGGCTGCGGCACGGTCCACATCTTTTCGAGATTGTAGAAGGCGCGGACCTCGGGGCGGAACAGATGGACGACGATGTCGCCGGCGTCGATCAGCACCCAGTCGCACTGCTGCATGCCTTCGGCGGAAACGCGCAGCCCCGCCTGCTTCAGCTTGTGCATCAGGTGGTCGGCCATGGCGCCGACCTGCCGCTGCGACCGGCCCGTCGCGATGACCATGTGGTCCGCGATGGTGGACTTGCCGCGAAGCTCGACGACGCTGATGTCCTCAGCCTTGTCGTCATCGAGCGAGTTGACGACGATTTCGACCAATTCGTCCGGGTCGTGCGGACGGCTACTCAGAGGTTGAATGGTTGTCTCCTGTCATCACCGCGCTTTCCTTCACCGCGCGGATCGAGGTGGCCGACGCCGGATGCAGGCGCGTGTGCAGGAACACCCAGGCCGGAGGTTCGGCCTCCGCGAGAATGCCCGCCTGGCGCGCCGGCAGGCGAGCCTCGGCGAACCGCCGCGCCGCCTTTCCGGCGAAAGCCCTTTGAGAATATGGACTGCGGGCGAGAATCGCAACGGGTACGGTCCGCAAGATGGTGGTCCAGCGCTCCCAGCGCGGCAACTGGATCAGGTTGTCTGCCCCCATCAGCCACACGAAGCGGGCGGCGGGGAAGCGGCGCGCCAGTGATTCGAGGGTGTCGGCGGTAAAGCGCGTGCCCAGCCGCGCCTCGATGCCGGTGACGCGGATGCGGGGATGGCGGGCGAGCGCCGCGGCCTCTGCGAGCCGCGTGCGGAAGGGGGCCATGCCGGCCACCGGCTTCAGCGGGTTCTGTGGCGACACCAGCCACCACACCTCGTCGAGGCCGAGCCGTTTCAGCGCCTCCAGGCTGACGTGGCGGTGGCCGGCATGGGCCGGGTTGAACGATCCTCCCAGGAGCCCGATCCGCAACCGCCGCCGGTCACCCCAGGGATTGGGCGGCAGGGCGCGCATGGCTGACCTAGCCCCTCTCCCGCAAGCGGGAGAGGGAGAAGGCCCACCCCCTCATCCCGGTCGCACCTGCCCGGCGCCGCGGACGACGTATTTATAGGTGCACAGTTGCTCGACGCCGACGGGTCCGCGGGCGTGCAGCTTGCCCGTCGAGATGCCGATTTCGGCCCCCATGCCGAACTCGCCGCCGTCGGCGAACTGGGTCGAGGCGTTGTGCAGGGCGATGGCGCTGTCGACCCCGGAGAGGAACCGCTCCGCGGCCTCGGCGTCCTCGGTGACGATGGCGTCGGTGTGCCGCGAGCCGTAGCGATTGACGTGGGCCACAGCCTCGTCGACGCCGTCGACCACCTTTACCGAAATGATCGCGTCGAGATATTCGGTCGACCAGTCGTCCTCGGTGGCGGCCAGCACGCGCTCGTCCACCGCCTCGGTGGTGCGGTCGCCGCGCACCTCGCAGCCCGCCTCCAGCAAATCCTTGACGATGGCCGGCAGGTGCGTGCCCGCAACGTTGCGATCGACCAGCAGCGTCTCGGTGGCGCCGCAGATGCCGGGGCGGCGCATCTTGGCGTTGATCACGATCTGGCGGGCCATCTCCAGATCGGCGGCGCCGTCGACATAGGTGTGGCAGATGCCTTCCAGATGCTGGAACAGCGGGATGCGGCTTTCGGCGATGACGCGCTCGATCAGGGACTTGCCGCCGCGCGGCACGATGACGTCGATGGCCCCGGTCAGGCGCAGCATTTCACCGACCGCGGCGCGGTCGGTGGTCGGCACCATCTGGATGCAATCGGCGGACAGCCCGGCCTCGGCCAGCCCCTTGCGCAGGCACTCCATGATCGCCGAGGAGGAGTGGAACGACTCCGAGCCGCCGCGCAGGATGGCGGCGTTGCCCGACTTCAGGCACAGCCCCCCGGCGTCGGCGGTGACGTTGGGGCGGCTTTCGTAGATGATGCCGATCACGCCCAGCGGCACGGCGACGCGCTGGATGACCAGGCCGTTGGGCCGCATCCATTCGGCCAGCGGGCGACCCACCGGGTCGGGCAGCGCGGCGATGTCGCCCAACCCCTTGGCCATCGCCTCGATGCGCGCGTCGGTCAGATGCAGCCGGTCGAGCATCGCCGCCGTCAGCCCCTTGGCCCGTCCGGCTTCCATGTCCCGGGCGTTCGCGGCGGCGATCGCCTCGCGGCCCTCGCGGATCGCGGCGGCGGCGGCGCGCAGGGCGGCGTCGCGGGCCTCGGTCGGGGTGCGCGCCAGTTCGCCCGCGGCTTGTTTGGCGCGATCGCCGATGGCCACCATGGTGGCGTGGATGTCTTCCTGCATGACCCGTTCCTTGATGACGCCGCAACGGTACCCAGTGGGACGCGGAATGCAAGCGCGTTTAAGGCCTTGGGGGAAGTCCACCGGCAACACTCCCCGGTTGCCAGGTGGTTTGGCCAACGCCTATTGTCGCATCGGTTCGGAGGCTCCGCATGAGGGTCTTGCTCATAGAAGACGATCGCGAGGTGGCCCGCTATCTGAAGCGGGGGCTGGTGGAGTTTGGCGTCGTCGTGGATTGCGTTCATGACGGTCACGATGGCCTGCATCTGGCGCGGGGCCCCGAATATGATGCACTCATCATCGACCGCATGGTGCCCGGGTTGAATGGCCTGTCCATCGTCCGGACCCTGCGCGGCGAAGGCGTTCGCACCCCGATCCTGATCCTCAGCGCCCTTTCGCACGTCGACGAGAGAATTCGCGGCCTGCGGGCGGGCGGCGATGATTACGTCACCAAGCCCTATGTGCTGGCCGAATTGCACGCGCGCCTCGAGGCGATCGTGCGCCGGCACGAAGGACCGCGGGAGAGGGTCTTGAAGATCGGCGATCTCGAGATGGATCTCGACCAGCGCGTGGTCCGCCGGGCCGGTCGGGCAATCCTCCTCCATCCGCGCGAGTTCCGGCTGCTGGAATATCTGATGCGCCACGCCGGCCATGTGGTGACGCGAACCATGCTGCGCGAGGCGGTGTGGGACTATCATTTCCATCCCCAGACGAACACCCTGGACGTTCACATGAGCCGCCTCAGGCAGAAGATCGACAAGGATTTTCCGTCGGCGATGATCACCACTGTTCGCGGCGCGGGTTATTGTCTGCGTGCGTAAGCTGTTTCGTCTCGCGACGTTCCGCCTCGCGCTGTCGGCGGTATCTCTGAACGGGATTGCCGGGCTTCTCATCCTCGGCTTCCTCTATGTGAACACGACCGGGATCATGGAGAGCCGGGTCGACCAAGGAATCGAGGCCGAGCGGCGGCGCCTGCTCGAGGACATCGTCGCCGAAGACCGTGGGCTCGTCGAAAGCCGCATGCGGGATCGTATCGTCGACGAACGCGGCAGCAGCAGGCTCTACATGTTGATCGATGCCGACGGCCGCGTGCTGACGGCGAATTTCGAGGTTGGCCGCATCGAGGAACTCCCCGGCGAGGGGATGATGGCGCAGACCCTCGTGAAGAGGGCGAGCGACGCGGAGCAGGTCGAGGCGCGGCTAACCGCTTTCCGTCTCGCGGGCGACCTGCGGGCGGTCATCGGGCGCGATCTCACCGAGCAGGCGGGCTTTCGGCTGGTGATCGAGGAATCGCTGGCCATCGCCATCGTCGTCACCTTGCTGCTGGCCGCGGCCACGGGAATGGCGACCAGCCGCGCCGTTGTTCGGCGTCTGGGCTACGTCAACCTCACCGCTTCGCGCATCTTGCACGGGCGGATCGACGAACGCGTGCCGGTGACCGGAAGCGGCGATGAGTTCGACCATTTGGCCGTCAACCTGAACGACATGCTGGACCGCATTGCCCAGCTCATGCAGGCGACGCGCGAGGTTACCGACAACATCGCCCACGACCTGCGCAGCCCGCTCAACCGGTTGCGCAGCCGGCTGGAACTGGCACTGCTGCCCAACGTGCCGCGTGAAGAACTGGAAGACGCCGTGCATGACGCCATCGGCGAGGCCGACGCGCTGCTCGCCACGTTCGAGGCACTGCTCACCATCGCGCGGCTGGAGCACGTCGCGCAGCCGGATTTCCTTCCGGTGCAACTCGTCGCCCTGGCCGAGGACGTCGTCGATTACTTCGCTCCGCTCGCGGAAGAGCGCGGCCTCCAGCTTCGTCTGGGGGAAGCCGAACCGCTCTCGGTGGCCGGAAACCGACACCTTCTGTTCCAGGCACTCAGCAACGTCGTGGACAACGCCATCCGGTACACGCCGTCCGGCGGCCATGTGACGGTCTCGGTGGAGCGGGGCGAGGGGGGTGCGGCGATCGTGGTGGCCGATGACGGTCCGGGCATTCCGGGCGACAAGCGCCAACTCGTGCTTGACCGCTTTACCCGGCTCGACGCCAGCCGGCATCAGCCGGGGACCGGCCTCGGACTGAGCGTGGTTGCCGCAGTGGCGCGCCACCACAGGGCAATTCTGGCCGTCGAGGACAACCGGCCTGGTCTCAGGCTCGCCATCGTCTTTCCATCCCGCGTCGCGGGGGAGTGAACCTGACAATCTTTTAATGCGCCTGACAGCTACCTGTCAGGCAGCGACGTTAGGGTGCCGCCCGGCCGGGCAGCGCCTAGAGCATTGTGCAGTCCATTCGATCAGCCTGCGCGGCGCAGAGGAGGCGGCCGGTGAAAAGGTGCGGGATGATTTCTTCAACGTGCGGCCGTCCGCCTATCGGCCAGGTTCGGCAGTGATGATCTACCTTCCCATCGCCGGCCTCGCGGTTCCCTTGTGGGAACTTCTGGCCATCGGCGGCGGGGTCGGCATCCTGTCCGGCATCTTCGGGGTGGGCGGCGGGTTTCTGCTGACGCCGCTACTGATCTTTCTCGGCATTCCGCCGACGGTGGCCGTCGCCTCCGGCGCTAACCAAGTGCTCGGCTCTTCGGTTTCGGGTGTGCTTACCCATTGGCGCAAGGGCAACGTCGATGTCCAGATGGGCGTATTGCTGCTGGTCGGCGGCTTGGCGGGGTCGACGGCGGGCGTGGCGATCTTCGCTTTTCTCAAGCGCATGGGCCAGATCGATCTCGTCATCGCGCTCTCCTATGTGTTGTTTCTGGTCGTCGTCGGCGGGCTGATGTTCGCGGAAAGCCTGAAGGCGATGTCGTCTGCCGCCAAGGGCGCGCCCCGGCGCAAGCGCCACAACCGTTTTCAGGGCTGGCCGTGGCGGCGGCGGTTCCCCAAGTCGCGCCTCTACATCAGCGCGCTGCTGCCGCTCGCCGTCGGCGCGGTCGGCGGCATACTCTCGGCGATCATGGGCGTGGGCGGCGGCTTCGTGCTGGTGCCGATGATGATCTACATCCTCGGCATGCCCACAGCGGTGGTGGTTGGAACGTCGCTGTTCCAGGTGATCTTCGTCACCGCCAACGTCACCTTCCTGCAGGCGGTGACCACCCATACCGTCGACGTCGTCCTGGCGATGATGCTGCTGGTCGGCGGCGCGGTTGGCGCGCAGCTTGGCGCGAAGGTCGGGGTGCGCCTGCGTGCCGAGCAACTCCGCCTGCTTCTGGCCCTGATCGTGCTGGGGGTGGGGGGGCGCATGGCTTACGACCTGATCGAGCCGCCCGACGATGTCTATGCCCTCGAGGTCAGGGTCGATTGACCTAGCCTATTCCAGCACCAGGTCGTCGCGGTGGATGATTTCGTCGCGGCCGCGATAGCCGAGCAGGCGCTCGATGTCGCCGCTCTTGTGGCCCTGGATGCGGCGCGCGTCCTCGGCGGAATAGGCCGACAGGCCGCGCGCCAGCGTGCGGCCGGCGAGGTCGCGCACGACCACGGCGTCGCCGCGCTGGAACTCGCCCTCGACGGCGCGCACCCCCGCCGGCAGCAGGCTGCGGCCCTGCCTCAGCGCGGCCACCGCGCCGTCGTCGACCACCAGCGCCCCGGCCGGCTTCAGCGAGCCCGAGATCCAGCGCTTGTAGGCGGCGCGCGGCGACTGCCTGGGCAGGAACCAGGTGCAGCGGGCCCCCTCCTCGATGGCGCGCAGGGGATGCAGCGTCTGGCCCAGCGCGATCACCATGCGGCAGCCGGCGCCGAGCGCGATGCGCGCCGCCTCCAGCTTGGTCACCATGCCGCCCGAGCCGTAATGCGATCCGGGATCGCCGGCCATCGCCTCGATCTCGGGCGTCAACTCGCGCACCTCGGGAATGAACTGCGCCCCGGGGTCGCGCCGGGGATTGGCGGTGTACAGGCCGTCGATGTCGGACAGCAGCACCAGGGTGTCGGCGGCCACCATCTGCGCCACCCGCGCCGCCAGCCGATCGTTGTCGCCGAAGCGGATTTCCTGGGTGGCGACGGTGTCGTTCTCGTTGATCACCGGCACGGCGCCGAGGCGCAGAAGCGTCTCCAGGGTGTTGCGGGCGTTCAGGTACTGGCGGCGGTTCTCGCTGTCGAACAGGGTGAGCAGCACCTGCGCCACGGTCAGGCCATGCTCGGCCAGCGTCTCCTGATAGGCGTGGGCGAGGCGGATCTGGCCGGTGGCGGCCGCGGCCTGCTTCTCCTCGAGGCGCAGCGCGCCGGCGAGGCCGAGATGGCGGCGCCCGACGGCGACGGCGCCGGAGGTCACCACGATCACCTCCTGGCCGCGGCGGCGGCAGGCGGCGAGGTCCTCGCACAGGGCACCCAGCCAGGCGCGATGAATCTGCCCCGTCGCCTCGTCGACCAGCAGCGACGAGCCGATCTTGACCACCACGCAGCGGGCGGCGGCGAGGCCGGCGGTCATTGTTCTGTCTCTGTAACATCCCTCTCCCGCAGGCGGGAGAGGGAGCAGATCTCACACCGCATCGGCATCCCCCCGCCGGCGCGCGGCGCGGGCCTCCTGGACGAAGGGCAGCAGGGCGAACAGCACCTCGCGCACACCGGCCCCGGCCACCCCGGACAGGGCGTGCACCGGCCGGCCGCTGGCCGCGGCGAGGGCGGCGACCTTTTCGGCCACCTCCTCGGGCGCCAGCGCATCGATCTTGTTGAGCGCGATCACCTCGGGCTTCTCGTGCAGTCCGTGGCCGTACTGATCGAGTTCGCCGCGCACCACGGCATAGGCATGGGCTACGTCGTCCTGGGTGCCGTCGACCAGATGCAGCAATACGCCGGTGCGCTCGACATGGCCGAGGAAGCGGTCGCCCAGCCCGGCACCCTCATGCGCGCCCTCGATCAGGCCGGGAATGTCGGCCAGCACGAACTCCTCGCCGTCGAGATAGACGACGCCGAGATTGGGATGCAGGGTGGTGAAGGGATAGTCGGCGATCTTCGGCCGCGCCCGCGTCACCGCCGCCAGGAAGGTCGACTTGCCGGCGTTGGGCAGCCCCACCAGACCGGCGTCGGCGATCAGCTTCAGCCGCAGCCAGATCCACGTTTCCTGGCCCGGCCAGCCGGGATCGGCGCGGCGCGGCGCCTGGTTGGTCGAACTCTTGTAGTGGGCGTTGCCGAAGCCGCCATCGCCGCCCCTGAGCAGCACCAGCCGCTGACCGTCCTCGGTGAGGTCGGCCAGCACCAGCTCCTTGTCGTCGGCCAGGATCTGGGTGCCCACCGGCACCTTGAGCGTGGCGTCGCGGCCCTTGCCGCCGCTCTTGTTCTGGCCCTGGCCGTGATGGCCGCGCTCGGCCTTGAAGTGCTGCTGATAGCGGAAGTCGATCAGGGTGTTGAGGTTGGCCACCGCCTCGACCACGACATCGCCGCCGCGGCCGCCGTCGCCGCCGTCCGGGCCGCCGAACTCGATGTACTTCTCGCGACGGAAGCTGCAGGCGCCGGCGCCGCCGTCACCGCTCTTCACGAAGATCTTGGCCTCGTCGAGAAACTTCATGGCCCTTCAAACCAAAAAGGGGAATGGCAAGCCATTCCCCTTGTCGCGGACGGATGGGGCGGCGCCGCTTAGGCGACCGGCTCCACCGAGACGAACATGCGGCCCTCGGAGCGGCGGCGGAACACGACCCGGCCCTCGACGGTGGCGAAAATGGTGTGGTCCTTGCCCATGCCGACATTGGCGCCGGGATGGTACTTGGTGCCGCGCTGGCGGATGATGATGTTGCCGGGAATCACCGCCTCGCCGCCGAACTTCTTGACGCCGAGGCGCCGGCCCTCGGTATCGCGCCCGTTGCGCGAGCTGCCGCCAGCCTTTTTATGTGCCATGGTCCGTTACTCCTGCCTGTCTCTTGTCGCGGCGGCCGTCTCAGGCGCCGGCGATGTCGGTGATGCGCAGGACGGTCAGGTCCTGGCGGTGGCCGTTCTTGCGGCGATAGTTCTGGCGGCGCTTCTTCTTGAAGACGATGATCTTGTCGCCGCGGGTCTGGTCGACCACGGTGGCGGTCACCGAGGCGCCGTCGACGGTGGGGGCGCCGATCTTGTCGCCGACCATCAGCACCTCGCCCAGCGTGACCGAGTCGCCCGGCTGGCCCGGCAGCCGCTCGACGGTGATGACGTCGTCCTTGGCAACCTTGTACTGCTTGCCGCCGGTCTTGATCACTGCGAACATGTCGATTCTACCACTCAGACATACGGGACCGGCGGAAACCCGAGGGCCCGCCGTGAGAGGGCGCAATATACTCGCGCTCACGCCCGAGTCAATGCCGAAGTGCGGGCGATGGGCCCGATTCGGCGGCCCGAAAAGCCTCGCCGAACGAGGTTGCAGCCCGCCCCGCCTTGCGCTACTCTCCGCGCCTCCCCGTTCGGGGCAGGAGGGGTGCCGGAGCGGTCGAACGGGCCGGTCTCGAAAACCGGTGTACCCGTAAGGGTACCGTGGGTTCGAATCCCACCCCCTCCGCCAGTACTCTTGTAGCACTGTTTCTCTGGCAGACAGTCTATCAAGAA
>JACFNC010000020.1:227-76123 GCA_019455065.1 Rhodospirillales bacterium | reverse complement strand
AACCCGCCGCGGAAGCCCGTTCCTAATCCTTCCCATCAACCAAAGTCAAGCGCCGGAACGGCCATCGCGTCGACTGCCCATCGTCCCGAAGCAGGTTCGAGAGCGGATGGTTTGAGGTTGAATGGAATCCCGCAAAACGCGGGCGAACAGCTAATCTAGTCGCTTCACCGGCCAAGCGCAAGAGTTTCGCACGGGAATCCGTTGGCCCTTGGCGCTACGGCGCGGCGGCGCAGTATTGGCGCGCCGACTTGAGGGCGCGGCAGAACCGCTCGACAGCGGCGGCATCGGCCAGCGGACCGGCGAGCAGCCGGTATACCCTGCCCCGGCTGCCCGCCGTCACCGCCTTGACCGACGGCGTCAACTCGCCGAGTTGCGAAAAGCGCTGGCGCAGGCGCCCCCATTCCTCCCAGGCCTGGGCCTCGGTGGCGAACGACGCCAGATGCACCGAGGCCGCCCCGCCCTTCGCGGCGCGCCCGGCCGGCGACAGCGACTGCGGCCCAACCGCGGCGCCCGGCGACCCGACTGCCGGCTGGGCGGCAGCGGGGGGCGGGGCCGGTGCGGCGGCCGGCGGTGCCCACACCTGCTCCATGGCCTTGCGCTCGCGCTCCAACTCCGCGGCGGCGATCAGCCCGCCGGCGCGCAGCCTTTCAAGCCGGCCGACGGCGGCCGCCATCGCCAGTTCGTCGCGTGGCGGCGGCACCGGCCGACTGGTCGCGGCGACCGCCGGCAGCAGTCCATCCAGGATGGCGGTACGTTCAGCCTCATACTCGGCCGCTCCCAGGGCCCGCATTTCGAACGCCTTGGCCAAGGACTGAAGGCGCTGTACGAATTGCTCGGAAGTTGGGGGCTGCCGGTTGAGTCGCGGCGCCGGGGTGGGACCGGTGAACGGCAGGAGTCCACCGAGGTTGGCCGTGCGGCGTTTCTGGTACTCCTCCTCGGCGACCAGTCCGGCCTCGAAGAGGGCGCGCAGGATCAGGAAGCGGGCCTCGATCGGCTCGACGGGCGCGGCAGCGGCGGGAGCCGGCGACGGCGATCGCAAGCCAGGCGCGGGAGCGGACAACGGAGCTTCCGTCCTCCTATAGCCGGCCCGCGCGATTTCGGAAAGAGGCAGCGGCGCGGACGGCGGCCGAGTGCCCACCGTGGCCGCCACGGGCGGGTTCATTGTGGCGAGAACCTGGTAGTAGTGGCGGGCCAGCTCGGGCTTGCCGTTCTTTTCGTGCACCATGGCCGCCGCCAGCAGCGCATAAGGATCCCCGGGCTCGCGCTCGACCGCGGCCAAGGCATGGTGCTGGGCCGCCGCGTAATCGCCTTTCGCGAGTTCCGCCAGCGCGAGGTCGCTCGCGCGGGCATTCTGCTGGGCCAAATCCGGCTGCGGCGAAAAATCCATCGCACCCGGCGCGCAGCCGGCAAGCAACATCGCTGCCGCTCCCAGCCACAACCGCCGCACCGATTCAGGCTTGCTTCCCAAAGCCATCCCCGTCCCCCCTCAACCCACAAAAATGGCAAATTATGCCCCCCAAAGGAAGAGAGGATGTTTTCCAACTCCGCCTGCGTCGCTTCTCCTCAAGGGGCCTTTTGTGGCCTATGATCGATTCGGGTCGGGGTGGCGGCGCATGGGTGGAACCGAAATCGAATTGAAACTGCTGCTCGACGACGCTGCGCTGCGGCGGGTTCGCCGGCTGCCGTGGCTGCGCCGGCTCACCCTCGACGAGCCCACGGTCCGGTCGCTGCGTTCCACCTATTTCGATACCCCGGACGGGGAATTGCGCCGCCGCGGTATAAGCCTCCGGGTTCGTACCGTAGGGCGCAGGCATATGCAGGGCGTCAAGAGCGCCGCCGTGCCGGGAATGCTCTCCCGCCGGGAGTGGGAATGGCCGATCGAGCGCCCCGAACCCGAGTTGGCGGGGCTGCCCGCGGACCTGGCACGTCATTTCCGCGGGATCACGGAACGCCGCCTCGAGCCCCTGTTTCGAACGGAAATACGGCGGACCACCCTGCGCGTGCGCGGCGACGACTGGCGTGCCGATCTCGCCTTGGACGTGGGCGAGCTGGTCGCGGCCGGCAACGGAGCGCGACGCCCGCTGCGCGAACTCGAGATCGAACTCGTCGACGGCCCGCCCGCCCGGGTCTACGAACTGGCCCTCCGTCTTGCGGACAGCGTGCCCCTGCGCGTGGGCGCCGCCAGCAAATCGGACCGGGGATACGCGCTGGTGGGAAAAGAAGCGCCGGAGCCCCGCAAGTGGCGGGCGCCGGCCCTGGACCAGCGGGCTTCGGCGGCGGACGCGCTGCGCGCGCTCGCGGGCGCCTGCGTCGAGCAATTCCTCGCCAACGCCGATTGCCTGCTCGCGACGGGCGACCCCGAAGCGGTGCATCAGATGCGGGTCGCCCTTCGCCGCCTGCGCTCGGCCATCTCGGTCTTTCGCGGGTACGTCGCGCCCGAGGGCACGGCCGCGGTGGCGGCGGAGGTGAAATGGCTGCTCGGCGAGCTTGGCCCGGCGCGGGACACCGACGTGTTCCTGGCCGAGGTCCTGGCGCCAGTGGTGGAGGGAATGCCCGGCCAGGGCGCCCTGGAGCGCCTGACCCGCGAGTTCGGCGCCCTGAAGGAACGCCGCTACGATGCGGCCCGTCTGGCCGTCGAAAGCCAACGCTGCACCAAGTTGGCGCTCGCCATCGGCGCCTGGATCGAGGACGGCTGGCGGGTCGACGACCAGCTGGCCGCCCTGCCCGCCGGCGACTTCGCCGCGCAGGTCCTGGAGCGCAGGGACCGCAAGATGCGGAAAGCCGGCCCCCACCTTGCCGAGTTGGGTGTTGAGGAACGCCACCGCCTGCGCATCCGCATCAAGAAGCTGCGCTATGCCGGAGAATTCTTCGCCAGCCTGTTTCCCGAAGGCCGGGCGCGGCGCTTCCTCGCTGGTCTCGCCGTCCTTCAGGACCGGCTGGGGGCGCTGAACGATCTTGCGGTGGCCTCGCACATGCTCGAGATCACCGACGATACGGACCCCCAACGCGCCTGGGAGGCCGGCATCGTCGCGGGATGGCACGCGAGCCGCGCGCCGCGCCTGCTCGCCGAGGCGGGCAAGGCATGGAAAGCGTTTGCCGATCTGCCGCGTTTCTGGCGCTGAGGATCAGTCGATCTTCTTGCCGTCCAGGTCTCTTTGCAGTTTGTCGCGCTCTTTGCCGATCTCCTGCCGCTCGAGCTTGGATAGGCCGTGCTTGGCGCGGTTCACGGGTGCGGCGTTCTTGGCTTCCGCCCGGGCCTTGGCCTTCCGGTAGCGGTTCAGGTTGACGACCTCTGCCATCCTCGCCTCCTTCCTCTGCCCCGATTGTAGACGGCGAGGCGGGCCGCCGCCAGAACCGGAAGGCCATATCGCCAAGGGCGTGCGACCGCCCCCGCAACCGGGCGGCGCGGCCGTATCCGGCTGCGCCGCCGCCGATCGCTTTCCGTGCTTGCGCGCTGACAAGCCTCCTGCTATAGGGGGCGTCCCTTGGGGGTGTAGCTCAGTCGGTTAGAGCGCCGGCCTGTCACGCCGGAGGTCGCGGGTTCGAGTCCCGTCACTCCCGCCATCCCGCCGCCGCGGGGCGTTCCGCATCACCTGCCCGCGGTCAGCCGGCCGACCGCCTCGCCACGAACAGGCGGTAGAGCCATAGAATGATGACGGCCCCGACGACGGCCCCGATCAAGCCAGCACCCTCGCCGGCCTCGTACCAGCCGATTGCCTGCCCGAGCCAGGTGGCGACGAAGGCGCCGCCGATCCCCAGCAGAATCGTCACGATGAAGCCGCCCGGATCGCGCCCGGGCATCAGCAGCTTCGCCACGATCCCGGCGATGAGACCGATAATGATGGTCGCAATGATCGACATGACGTACCTCTCTCTTCCTGAGTTGGACCTAACGCTCGGCGGCGCGTGTTGTTCCTTGCCCGGTCGAAGCCGTGCCACCGACGCGCCCGCGCCCTCGGCCCAGTCGCGTCGCCCATGGAGGTTCCCGTGCGGAAAGTGACCTATTATTACGGCGGCGTCGTCGCCGATTTCATGATCCCCGACACCCTTTACGACGCGTTTGCGGAGCGCGTCGTCGAATTGCGGGCGGGGGCGGGCGAGGATCTGGAAAAGGCCAGGCGCGTGCTCGCGCGCGCGATGGCTGCCTTCGCCCGCGACGAGGCGGCCGACGCCCTCGGCGATAACGAACGCATCGCCGCCTGCTATGTCTGGCACTACTTCAACACGACCGACGAGGAAACCCGCATCGAAGGGGACGTGCTGATCGCCGATCAGCATGGCGACGGCGAAGAGGTCGCCTACATGCCTTTGGCCGACGTCGAGCTGGTGCGGGAAGAAGAATAAGGAGGGCCGCCGGTCATGCCGGCGACCCCTAGACCTTGTCGGCTCAGGCGGCGGCCTTGAACAGCTCGCCCAACTCGCTGACGCTATCGCTCGCCCGCTTGCGCAGGATTTCGAGGGCGGCCGAGCCGCTTTTGCCGGCGATCTCCGCCATGGCGCGCGCGTTGGCAATGTTCTTTTCGGTCGAGGCCTTGAACAGCGCCATCTGCTTCTCGACGTCGAGCGGCTGACCGGACAGGGAATCCCGGGCCGCGGCAAGGCTCTCGGTCATAGCCGCGTTCACCAACTCGGCCTGACGGGCCAGCAGAGCCTGCGCGCCCTCGATGAGTTGCGCATTGGCCGCCGCAAAGGCGGAAAGGTTGCGCTGCTGGAGGGCAACCAGTTCCTGGAAATTCATGGCGGGAACCCCAAAGGGCCCAGCAAAGAGTTGGGTGAGGTCGGTTTTCATCTGTCTCTCCGGGGTGGATTTTGTGCAGCGCACAATGAGGCAAGAGCCCTCACGGGTCAAGCCAAATTGTGCACCGCACAATTCCCTCGGAAGGATTAGATGATCGAGATCGTGTCCGCCTGCGGGCCTTTCTGGCCCATGCTCACGGTCAGACGCACCCTCTGGTCGGTCTCCAGCGTCCGCAGACCGCACCGTTCGAGCGCCTTCACGTGCACGAACACGTCCTTGCCACCCTCGTCCAGCGCAACGAACCCGAACCCCTTGTCGGGGCTGAAGAACTTCACGGTACCCTCGACCGGCGGGCCGCTGGTCGCCTCGCGGCGGGGCGCACGGGGCGCGCTGGGGGCCGCCGTCGAGGTGTCGACCTCGTGTACGGCGACCACCTGCGGGCCGCGCTGTCCGGGGCCGAGGTCGCAGACGATCGTCGATCCCTCGGCGATGTCGTTGACGCCGGCGCGGCTCAGCGCCGAGACGTGAAGAAAGGCATCAGGCGATCCATCCGTGGGCGAGACGAAGCCGAATCCTTTTGTCGCATTGAACCACTTCACCGTTGCGGTGATGTTGGCCTGCTGTACCGTAGCCCTGTTACTGCTGTAGTCTCCGCTGCTCCGGCTGGGGGTACGAGGCTCGAAGCCATACCCGCCAAAATCGTCTTGCCGGTGGTCCGAATTCCTCCTGCGATTCTCGGACCGGTCGCGCTGCCATGCCATGTGTCAAGTTCCGTCAAAGTTCAAAGTCATGTTGTAACGGCCGGGAAGCTACCACGTTGGTTTTCATCCGCCGGACGACCCCACACATTAACTGGGTTTCCACACTAATTCTACCGTCCCTGATGATGTAGCCGTCGGTAAGAGCGATTTGCCCGCATGCGGCGGTCGATTTTGCGCAACTGCGAGCCGATATTGGCTTTTTCTGCGACCTTTCCACCCGTTGCCCCCTTCGCGGCGAGCCGAGAGTACCTAACCCGGCGGGCCACGGCGTGCCTCCGAGGTGGTAATCTTTAGGAGTTTTGGCATAGCAATGCCGCCGACCCTATCTTTCGTAATACCGAAAGCGGGAGACAATCCAGTCGAGCGAAGGTGTACGTGATGGCCGAGTATTGCCAAGGGTGTTCCACGAAAGTGTTCGGCGACGACCTCGAGGAGCTGGCCGGGATGATCAGCCCGGCGCTCTTCTCCGAAGGCTACGGCCTATTCACGGTTTGTGAAGGGTGCGGCCCGGTCGTGGTCGACCACAACGGTCGCCGCGTGGAGGTCGCCAATCTGAACGGCTGACCGTCTCCTCCGCCTCGGGCCTTGCGCTCTCGGCGCAAGGCCCTCTTTTCTGGCCGACGCTCAGGCGGTGACCTGCGGCGGGTGCCGATGCGCCGCCAGGTTCCACGCCGCCAGGCCGGCGATCAGGACGCCGACGACGACGAAGTTCCAGTAGACGCCCGGCGAGATCGCGGCAAAACCGAGAATCCAGGGCGACACGATCAGCCACAGGCCGAGCACGAGGTTCACCCATTCCTGCCAAGTGGCGAATTGGACGATCGCCCAGATTGCCAGGATGCCGACCGCGGCTCCCACGAGCCAGGCGTTCCACGCCGCGGCGAAGGCGGCGGCGAACCCCAGCAGCCAGGGCGAGATGATCAGCCACGCCCCGAGCGCCAGATTCGACCAATCCTGCCAGAAGCTTCGGTTCCTAGCCGTGTAGGGCATGTTTTCCTCCCATGTTCGCGACACGAAAGGCCATCGCTATGCAATTGGGCGAACATGACCGTGCCTCAAGGGCTTGGGAGCCGCCGCCACGGCCCTCCGATCGGCGACGCGGCGTTGTCCGCCCGCCTCCTTGACGGCCTCGTCCGGCTACGCCGCCGACCGCCGATCAACCCCCGGAATCGTAAATTTGCCCATACGGTTGCCCCGCTCTTCTAATCCCTGATTTATGCGGTCCCGCTCGAGCGACGTGCCAACATCCTGCACGTCGCCGCGCCGGTTCGACCGCCGTGGCGGACGGCGACCGACGCGCGCGATGGCGGCGGTGTGCGCCGCGCCTGTACCGGGGCGAGTGGTGGCTTCTCGTCCCTGGTACAGGTCATGCGAACTTCGCCCCCGCCTTCGGGGTTTCGCCCCCCACCTCTCCGGTTTCGTGCAACCCGCTTCTGGATGGGACAACCATCCGTTGGTCATGCGGAAGAACCAACTCCGGGTGGCCGCGTTTAGAAGCGATGACCCAGTTACCAGGAGGAGAACATGGCAACCCAAGCCACTACGATATCAGGCACCACCTGGGTCCTAGGGACCCCGGAAGACGAAACCTTGACGGGAAGCGCGGGCGATGACGTGCTCATCGCGCGAAACGGCGCCGCCACGCTGTCCGGCGAGGCCGGCAACGACGTGCTGATCGCCGCGGACCGCGAGGCGCCGACCTACAGGGTGGATTTGCAGGCGCTCAACGATTCGGGCGTCGCGGGCACCGGCTTCATCACCCTCAACGACGACCAGATGACGGTAACCGTGACCGCGACGGGGCTGGAACCCGGCCAGGCGCACGCCATGCACATTCACGGCCTCGTCGACGAGGCCGGCAACCCCGTCGATTCGACCATCCCCTCGCAAGACGTCGACGGCGACGGCTTCGTCGAGCTCGAGGAGGGCCGGCTGAACGCCGGCCCGGTCATTGTTCCCCTGAGCACCGGAGAGGACGGCGAGCCTACCGGGGATGAAGGCACCGATGACGTCGGCTCCGATGACACCGACACGGCCACGACCGCGACGGGCGTCCAGGGGGCGCCTGGCATTCCGATCGTTGGCAGCCCCGAACAGGCCGCCCAGGAAGAGGGCCAGATCAGTTTCCAGCAGACCTTCGACCTTGGTGATAGCGCCACCTTCGCCGAGGGCTTCGACCGCGACGCGCTGGTTCCCTTGTCCCAGCGGGTGATCGAGATCCACGGCCTGACCGTCGAAGAGGGCGTCGGCACGGGCACGGCCGGCGAGGTCGATGGCACCGGCGGCTACAAGCCGCTGCTGCCGGTCGCGGCCGGAACCATCGAGCTTGTCTCGGGCGCCGAGTCCGGCGGATCGACGTTGAACGGCGGCGATGGCAACGACGTCCTCTTGGGCGGGAACGGCGACGACACCCTCAATGGCGACAACGGCCAGGACGTCCTGTCCGGCGGTGACGGAAACGATACCCTGACCGGCGGCGCCGGGCCCGACACCTTCGTCTATACGGCCGGCGACGACGTCGTCACGGATTTCGAGTTCAACCAGGGCGACCGCATCAGCCTCGGCAACGGCATCGACGTCGAAACCGCCCTGGCCGCCGCCACTCCACTGCAAACCGCGGACGACGACGGCACGGACGGCGAACCCACCGACGGCCAAACGCCCGACGACCAACCGACGGACGGCCAGACCCCCGATGACCAAACCCCCGATGATCAGACCCCCGATGATCAGACCCCCGATGGCGAAACCGGGGTGGTGTGGAACTTCGAGGACGGTGGGTCGCTGACCGTGCTGGGTGTCAACGTCGAGGATTTGACGAGCGACTATTTCGTCGCCGTCGCCTGACGACCGGACGGGCCGCGCGGGACAAGGCGCGGTCCGTCCCCGCACGGGCGGACAGAACCTGGAACCGGCCGCCGCGTTAACCGCACGGCACTATTCGTTGGGAGGGCAGTATGGCGACCAATGCCTCAACCATCGCCGGCACGCCATGGACGATCGGAACGGGTGGAAACGACTCGCTCGAAGGAACCGTGGCCGGGGACGTGCTGCTGGGCGGGGGCGGCAACGACACCCTGCGCGGAGGAAGTGGCGACGACCTTCTCTTCGCGGGGGACCGGGATGCGCCTGTCTATCGGGTAACCTTTCAGCCCCTCAATGGATCGGGGGTGGCAGGAAGTGGGACGATCGCCGTAAACGGCAACCTTGCCTTGGTGACCTTGACCGTCGATGGGCTCGAGCCCAACCAGCCCCATCCCATATTGCTCCGAGGCCTGGAGTTCACGGGGGACAATCTGAGTTCGGGCGTTCCCGCCCAATCGAACGACGCCGACGAGGATGGCTTCATCGAGAACAACGAGGGCCAGGCAAGCTATGGCCCGGTGCTGGTGCCGCTGGTCGCTGGACCGGAAGGCGCTACGGCCACCGGACAGTTCGCCCTCCAGCGAACGTTCGACTTCGGGGATCCCGCAACCTTCGCCGAGGGCGCCGATCGGGCCGACCTGGGCCTGTTGTCGAACCGGGTCATCATCATTCACGGCCTGACGGTGCCCGAGGGCGCGGGCGGCGGAACGCCGGGCGAAGTCGACGGCTCGGGGGGCTTCAAACCGCTCCTGCCCGTGGCCGCGGGCGCCATCGACGTCGTCCTGGGCAGCGAAACGGGTGGGTCGACCCTCAGCGGGGGCGACGGCAACGATGTCCTGTTCGGCGGTACCGGCGACGACACCCTGAACGGCGATGCCGGGCAGGACGTGATGGCCGGCGGCGACGGGGACGACACCCTGACCGGGGGCGGCGGCCCCGATACCTTCGTGTACACGTCCGGAAATGACAACGTGGTCGACTTCCGCTTCGAGGAGGGCGACCGCCTGAGCCTCGGCAACGGAACCGACGCCGCAACCGCGATCGGCGCCGCGAGCCCCCTCGAGGAACCGGGAACCGGCCAGGTCGTCGGCACCCTGTTCACCTTCGAGCAGGGCACGCTGGCGGTGGGCGGGATCGACCTTGCGAACCTCACCGCCGATTATTTTGTCACCTGAGGCGACCGGCCGCGCCGCTCCCGGAGCGGCCTGTCGGGGGATGCGGGCATGATCGGGAAAAGGACATACCGGGCGTGCAGGTCGGCAATCCTGGTGGTCGCTTTCTTCAGCCTGTTCGTCAACGTGCTGATGCTGGTCATCCCGCTCTACATGCTGCAGGTCTACGACCGCGTACTCGCCAGCCGCAGCGAGGAGACGCTGGCGATGCTCACCGTGGCGGCGCTCGGCGCCCTGGTCGTGCTCGGTGTGCTGGAGGGGGTGCGCTCGCGCATCCTGGTGCGGGTCGGTGCCTGGCTCGAACGCGCGCTGGCTCCCGAGCTGCTTGGCCAAGCCGTACGCAGCGCCCTTTCCGCCGTCAGGGCGACCGGGGCCCAAGGACTGCGCGACCTTGCCGCGGTGCGCGGCTTTCTGGGCGGCGCCGGCATCTTTCACCTTTTCGACGCGCCCTGGGTGCCGCTCTACCTTGGGGTGATCTATCTGCTTCATCCACTGCTGGGAACGACCGCCCTGATCGGCGGCCTGGTCCTGTTCGCGGTGGCCGGCCTCAACGAATGGATCACCCGTCGCCCGCTGGGCTCCGCCGGAAAGCTCTCCAACGAGCTTTACCGGCGCGCCGAGGCGCGCATGCGGAATGCCGAGGTCATCGAGGCGATGGGCATGTTGCCGGCCGTCACCGCCGACTGGCAGCGGGAGAACGAACAGGTGATCCGCCTGCAAAGCGCCGCCAGCGACCGCGCCGGAACCCTCGCCGCCCTCACGCGATTCCTGCGGCTTGGCGTGCAGGTCGGCATTCTCGGCCTCGGCGCGTTGCTGGCGATCCACCAGGAGATTACGGCCGGCGCCATGATCGCCGCATCGATTCTTCTGGCGCGCGCCCTCGCCCCGGTCGAGCAGGCGATCGGCACCTGGCGCGGTTTCGTGAATGCCCGCGCCGCGTGGGACCGGATTCGCCAATCCCTCGACGCCGCCACCCTCGAGCGTGGCTCAACGACTCTGCCTGTGCCGACAGGCATCATCGACGTCGAGAACGCGACGGTGGTGGCGCCGGGCCGCGAAGCCCCGGTGCTTCGCAACGTCTCGTTCCACCTCGAGGCCGGTGAAACCCTGGGGGTGATCGGACCCTCGGCGGCCGGCAAGACCTCCCTGGCCCGGCTGCTCGTGGGCATCTGGCCCGCGCAGTCGGGAAAGGCGCGCCTGGACGGCGCCGACGTGTTCACTTGGCAGCGCGAGGACCTGGGACGGCACATCGGCTATCTGCCGCAGGACGTCGAGCTGTTCGACGGCACGGTCAAGCAGAACATCGCGCGAATGGGCGAGGCCAGGGACGAAGACGTCATCATGGCGGCACGCCTCGCCGGCGTCCACGAGATCATCCTCGGCCTGCCCCTCGGCTATGACACGCTGATCGGCGAGGGAGGCATCAAGCCGTCGGGAGGCCAGCGGCAGCGCCTCGCCTTGGCGCGGGCGTTCTACGGGCGACCGCGCCTTCTGGTGCTGGACGAGCCCAACGCCAATCTCGACTCCGACGGCGAGGAGGCGCTGATGCGAGCCCTCGCCCAAGCCCGGCAGAGCCGCGTCACCACCGTCATCATCGCACACCGCATGCGTGTCCTCGCCGCCACCGACAGGATTCTGCTTCTGCGGGACGGACGGGCGGAACTGTTCGGCGAGCGTGAGGCGGTGCTGGCCCGATTGACCGGCAAGCCCGCCGCCGCCACGACGGTGGCCCACCTGCGCAAGGCGAGCCCGCCATGAGCGCCCCCCCGCCCTCGCCCCTCGGCTCGGCGCGCGGCGCACTGACCGTGGGCATCGTCACCGTGCTCGCCGCCTTCGGCGGCCTCGGGACCTGGGCCGCCGTCGCGCCCCTGCACAGTGCCGCCGTCGCGGTGGGCCAGGTCACGGTGGATTCCTACCGCAAGACGATACAGCACCTGGAGGGCGGCATTATCGGCGAGATCGCGGTCCGCGACGGCGACGAAGTCGCGGCCGGCGACGTTCTCGTCCGGCTCGACGATACAAGGCTCCGCGCCAGCCACCGCATTCTGATAAACCGGCTCCGCGAGGGCCTTGCCCGCCAAGCCCGGCTTGCGGCCGAACGAGACGACGCGGCCGCAGTCGCGTTCCCGAAGGAGTTGCTCGATCAGCGGTCGGACCCCGAGGTGGCCGACGTGATCGAGGGACAGCGCAATTTGTTCCAGGCCCGCCGCCAACTTCTCGCGGGCCAGATCGCCGTCCTGCAACAGCGCAACCAGCAATACGCGCAGGAGGTGGCCGCCCTGGACGCCCAGCAACAGGCGATGCGCCGCCAGCTCGACCTGGTCTCCGAGGAGATCGCCACCGTCGCCTACCTGGTCCGCAGCGGCCTTGGACAAAAGCCCCGCCTGCTCGCCCTGCAGCGCGAGGCGGCACGGCTGGAGGGCGAGCGCGGCGAGCACCTCGCCCGCATGGCGCGGGTGCGCCAGAGCATGGCCGGCACCGAACTGGAGATCATCAACCTCAGGAACCGGCGTATGGAAGAGGTCGCCGCCGACGACCGGGAGACGGAGATGCTGGTGCACGACACGCGCCAGGAGTTGGCCGAGATCGAGGACAGCCTCCGGCGGACCGTGGTTCGGGCACCGAAGCCCGGGATCGTCGTCAACATGAGGTTCCACACCACGGGCGGTGTCGTGGGACCGGGCGAGGCCATTCTCGACATCGTGCCGGATGACGACCGCCTTGTGGTCGAGGCACGGGTGCGGCCCGAGGACATCGATGTCGTCCACCCCGGGCTCGCGGCCCAGGTCCGCCTGACCGCCTTCAAGCAGCGCCTCACGCCGACCGCCGACGGCACCGTGATCACCGTCTCGGCCGACAGGCTGGCCGACCCGGTCAGCGGCGAGGCCTACTACCTTGCGCGGATATCCCTCGACGACGAATCGCTGTCGCGTTTGCCCGCCGAACTATACCCGGGGATGCCTGCCGAGGCGCTGATCCTCACCGGCCGGCGCACCGCGTTCGACTACATCGCGTCCCCCATCACCCAGGCCCTGCCGCGCGCCTGGCGCGAGGACTAGCGATACCTCACGAGGCCCGGCGCATCTGGTCCGAGACGCCCTCCTCACTGGCGAGATCGAGGCGCACCGACAGATAGTTCAACAGGTCGCGCAACGCCAACACGCCCACGAGACGGTCGCCGCTCGTCACCAGCAAGCGGCTGAGTCCGGTGCGCTGCATCTGGGCAAGGGCCTTCGACGCGTCCTGATCCGGCCCGATGGTGTTCTCGCCCGACACTTCCTCCATGATCGACCGCACGTTCTGAAACGCCCAGCGCTCGCGCGGGATGTTCTTGACGCTGTCGATCGCCACGCTGCCGATCAGACGGCCGCGATCGACGACGGGGAAGTTCTTGAAGTAATGACGGTAGAAGTAGTCCTCGGCCAAGCGGTCCAAGGTCAGATCCGGGTCGACCGTGACGGTTTCCGATCGCATAAATTGGCGCACCCGCTGGCCGGACAGGGTGGTGCGCGCAAGTTGCTGGTGCAGCGCGCTGTTGGCGGCGCCCTGGACGAACAATCCGATCAGGAACCACCAGATCGCGCCGATGAAGTTGCCGATGAACAGGCTGTAGATGCTGAGCGCGATGAGCAGGAAGCCGAAGAGGTTGCCCGACGCGGCGGCCATTCGGGTGGCCCAAACAAGGTCCTTTTTCCATCCCCAGAGGGCCGCCCGCAAGACCCGGCCGCCGTCGAGCGGAAACGCGGGAACCATGTTGAAGACCGCGAGGAGGCCGTTGATGAGGGCAAGGTACCCGGTGACCAGCACGGCCGGATGGAAGGAATCCGTCGCATAGGCGATCGCCCCGGAGACCATGAAGAACACCGCCGCCACCGCGATGCTCATGATCGGCCCGGCGATGGCCATGAGAAACTCGCCCTTGGCGCTCTTGGGCTCCTCGCTCATCTCGGCGACGCCGCCGAAGATGAACAGGGTGATGCCCCGAATGGGCATGTCAAAGCGTCGGGCGACCAGGGAATGGGACAGCTCATGGGCGATGATCGAGAAGGCCAGGCCGATCAATCCGACAACCCCCATCCACCAATAGGTCGACGGCGCCAGCCCCGGCGCCACCGCCGGAAAGTAGCCGACGGCAAGACTCCAGGTGATCAGGATCGCCAGCAGCAGCCAGCTCAGGTCGATGTGGACCTTGAAACCGAACAGCTCGAACAGGGTTATGCGGTGGCCGAACACCATCACCTCCAGACCGGTTTCCAAGCATGCGCCCGTACGTCCATATAGGGCGGCCGCGCTCTGTCCGACAGGTTGCGGTTCAACCTTTTACGGCTGGGCAAGCAGCAGGGCACGTGCGGCTGCCGCCGGTACCGCCTGCGACACCACGAACCCCTGCACCATATCGCATTCCGCCAGCGACAGGGCCTGCATTTGCTCCGAGGTTTCCACCCCCTCGGCCACCACCGCCATTCCGAAGCTGCGGGCGATGCGGATGATGGCGGCGATCAAAATGCAATTGTCGAGAGCGGCCGGCATGCCGTCGACGAAGCTCTTGTCGATCTTCAGGGTCTTCGCCGGAAACTGCCGAAGATAGGCAAGCGACGAGTAGCCGGTTCCGAAATCGTCGATGGCGACGCCGATATGGCAGGCGATCAGCCGCTGGACGACGGCCCGCGCCTCGGCGTCCATCAGCACCCCCTCGGTGACCTCCAGTTCGAGCAGACGCGGCGGCAGGTCGGCGGCCGAGAGCGCCTCCAGTACCTCGGCCTCAAACCCGCCGCCGCGCGCGAGTTGGAGGGGCGAGACGTTGACGGCAACCGGCACCGCCACCCCGGCGTCCCGCCAGGCGGCGGCCGCGCCGCAGGCCTGCCGGAGAATGCACTCGCCCAGCAAGTCCATGAGGCCCGCCCGTTCGGCAAGGGGAACGAAGTGGGCGGGTGATACCGGGCCCCACTCGTCATGGTTCCAGCGGGCGAGCGCCTCGAACCCGACGATGCGCTGCCGGAACAGGTCATATTTCGGCTGGAAGAAGGCGACCAGCTGCCCGTCGGCAATGGCCCCTGGAAGGGCCGCCACGATCGCCGCCTCGCCAGGAGGGGCGGCGCCCGACCGCCGGCGCTCCGGGGTGGAGGGCGTGGGCGCAGGGGCGGTGCTGCGGTCGGCCAGCGGGTAGAGTTCCTCGTCCTCGCGTCGGATCCGAGTCGTCAGCGCCTTGAGCACGCTCTGCGTCTCCTCGACGAAGCCTTTAGGATCGGCGGCGATGGCCGCCCGCGTGGGCCACCGGCCCTTGAAGCGGCCGAACTCGCTCTTCAGCCCGCCCATCTCTTCCTGAAAGCGGCGCGCCGTCTCGCTGACGGCCGGCTCGCCCGCCGCCCGCATCTCCGGATAGAGAATTCCATCCTCCATCGCCAAATGCAGGGTGAACTTGCCGAAAAGCTCGCGGATGACGGCCGCGATGGGCGCCGAATCGCGGGCGATCTCCTCCGCGTCGAGACGATCGGAGATGGCGGCGATGAGGCGTCGCACCTCGGCATGGTGCTGGCGGAAGCTGCCGGTCTGAACCATGGAATACTCTCGACAAAAGCCGACCATTTTGACGGGCGTTCGGCGTCGCCTTGGCTATGCCTTACGACATAATTTCCGAGTATTCAAGTCGAGGGTCCTTAACCCCGTGCCCGCCGGGCGCGATGATTCCCTTGCTTTTCACATGGTTTTCGTGGATAATGATGACGGTGAGATACGGCAGCGCCGCCTCGCCATTGACAGCCGCCGCAAGGCACTGCGGCGACGTGGCTCCGAATCGCTCCGCGGGCGGTTCGAATCCAGTTCGAAGTCTCGACAGAGGGCCGTCCCAGGTGCGACGGCCCTCGTGATTCACGACAGGGAATCAGCCCCCTCAGAGCGGCTCCTGGGCGAGCAGCAGGTCGCGCGCCGCCTCGGCGGGAACCGGAGGCGAAAAGGCATAGCCCTGCACCATGTCGCATTGACCAAGGGCCAAGGCTTGCATTTGCTCCGAGGTTTCCACTCCCTCGGCAACCACAACCATCCCGAAGGTGCGCGCGATGCGAATGACCGAGGCGATCAGGAGCGAACTGTCCAATGCACCGGGCACATCGTCCACGAAGCTCTTGTCGATCTTCAGCGTCTTGGCCGGGAATTGCCGGAGATAGGCCAGCGAGGAATAGCCGGTTCCGAAATCGTCGATGGCCACGTTGATCCGGCAGGCGATGAGCCGATTGATCGCGGCGCGCGCCACCTCGTCCATCAACACGCCCTCGGTGATCTCCAATTCGAGCAGGCGTGGCGGCAGATCGGACTCGGACAGCACCGCCAGGACCTCGGCCTCGAACGCCCCACCCCTGCGCAATTGCACTGGGGACACGTTGACGGCCACCGACGCGGCAACCCCGGCATCACGCCAGACGGCAGCTTCCCGACAGGCCTGCCGGAGGATGCTGCCGCCGATGGCGTCCATCAGGCCGTTCCGTTCTGCATAGGGAATGAAGTACCCAGGGGGTATCATGCCCCATTCCGGGTGTATCCACCGCGCCAACGCCTCGAACCCGGTGATCCTCTGGCGGAAGAGATCGAACTTCGGCTGGAAATAGGGCAGGATCTGCCCGTTCTCGATGGCGGCGGGCAACGCTGCGAACAGATCCTTTTCGCCTGGCAGGCTGGCCGGCCTGGCGTACGGCAGCACCGATGCCGGCGCCGGTTCCTGAATGTGTTCGTCGCCCAGCGGATAAAGCTCGTCCTCTTCGCGCCGAATGCGGGTGGCCAGCGCCCGCACCAGAACCCGGGTTTCGGCGACGAAGCCCGCCGGGTCGCCAGCGATCGCCGCTCGCGTCTGCCAGCGCCCCTTGAATTGCCCGAATTCAGGCTTGAGCCCACCCATCTCCTCTTGGAAACGGCGCGCGGTGGAGCTGCACTCCGGGTTCTTCGAGGACATCATCCGCGGGTAAAGGATGCCGTCCTCCATCGCCAAATGCTGGGTGAATTTCCCGAACAGTTCGCGGATCGCAGCGGCGACTGGCGCCGAGTCATGGGAAATAGCCTCAGCATCCAGCAAATCGGAGATGGTGGCTATAAGGCGTCGCACCTCGACGTGGTGCTGCCGAAAACTGCGGGTATGAACCATGTTTCTCTTAATATTAGGGTTCGGTACGCCACTCTACCTTTGAGAGCGCCGCTCGGCAAACAGGTTCGCGATCGCCGGCTTGTGCCTCCGCCGCGATGCGCTATCTTCGCGCCATGACCCGCCGCACCACCATCCTGCCCGCCACGCCCGCGGCCATCGCCAGCGCCGCCGAGTTGATCCGCGCGGGACGGTTGGTCGCGTTCCCGACCGAGACGGTGTACGGGCTGGGCGCCGACGCCACCGACGACCGCTCCGTCGCGGCGATCTTCGCGGCCAAGCGGCGCCCCACCTTCAATCCGCTGATCGTCCACGTCGCCGACCTGGCCATGGCCGAGCCGCTGGCCGCGTTTGACGACCGCGCGCGCGCCGTCGCCGCCCGCTTCTGGCCGGGGGCCCTGACGCTGGTGTTGCCGCGGCGCGCGGACTCGCCGGTATCGCTGCTGGCCACCGCCGGCCTCGACACCCTGGCGGTGCGCGTTCCCGCCCATCCCGTGGCCCACGCCCTGCTCGTCGCGGCGCGCACCCCGATCGCCGCGCCCAGCGCCAATCCCTCCGGCCGCATCAGCCCCACCGAGGCGTCGCATGTCGAGGACATGCCCGGCCTCGCCCTCGTTCTCGATGGCGGCCCCTGCCGCATCGGCATCGAATCGACGATCATCGACCTGTCGGCGCCGCGGGCGGCGATCCTGCGCCCGGGCGGCGTGGCCCGCGAGGACCTCGAGTCCGTGCTCGGGCCGCTCGCCAGCGCCGGCAACGCCGAACGGCCGACCGCGCCCGGCCAGTTGGAAAGCCACTACGCCCCCGCCCTGCCCGTCCGCCGGAACGCGACCGGGGCGCGCCCCGGCGAGGCTCTTCTCGGTTTCGGTCCGGGTCCGGCGGCCGACCTCAATTTGAGCCCCGGCGGCGATCTGGCCGAGGCGGCGGCCAACCTGTTTGCCATGCTGCGCGCCCTCGACCGTCCCGACTTCGCCGCCATCGCGGTGACGCCGATTCCCGATCACGGCCTGGGCGCCGCGATCAACGACCGGCTGCGCCGCGCCGCCGCCCCCCGTCCCGTGTCCGCCGCGGCGGAGGGGGCGGCGGAATGACCGTCGACGCGGCCCTGCTGGAACGCCTCGCCGCCGTGGTCGGCCCGGCCGGCTGCGTCGCCGATGCCGCCGCCATGGAACCATACCTTACCGAGGAACGCGGCCTGTTCCGGGGCCGCGCCGCCATGGTCGTGCGGCCGGCCACCACCGCCGAGGTGGCCGAGGTGGTGCGCCTGTGCGCGGCTTACCGGGTGCCGCTGGTCCCGCAGGGCGGCAACACCGGGCTGGTGGGCGGAGGCATTCCCTTCGAAAACGGCGACGAGATCGTGATCGCTCTCGGCCGCATGAACCGCATTCGCGGCCTCGACGCCGCCAATTTCACGATCACGGCCGAGGCCGGCTGCATCCTCGCCGACGTGCAGCGTGCCGCCGCCGACGCCGACCGCCTGTTCCCCCTGAGCCTGGCGGCGGAGGGGAGTTGCCAGATCGGCGGCAACATCGCCACCAACGCCGGCGGCGTCGCCGTCCTGCGCTACGGCAACATGCGGGAACTGGTGCTGGGCCTCGAGGTGGTGTTGCCCGACGGGCAGGTGTGGAACGGCCTGGGGGCGCTGCGCAAGGACAATACCGGTTACGACCTCAAGCAGCTTTTCATCGGTGCCGAAGGCACGCTGGGAATCGTCACCGCCGCCGTCCTCAAGCTGTTTCCCAAGCCGGCCGACGTGCAGACCGCCTTGGTCGGCCTCGCCGATCTCGATCGGGTGCTTGAACTTCTGGCACGGGTGCGGACGGCCAGCGGCGACGCCGTGACCGCCTTCGAGTTGATCCCCCGCATCGGCCTCGACCTCGCCCTGCGTCACGTCGCCGGCACGGCAGACCCGCTGGACGCGCCGCATCCCTGGTACGCCCTGGTCGAACTGTCCTCCTCCAGCCCCGCCGGCGGGCTGCGCGACATTCTGGAAGGCACCCTGATGGCGGCCATCGACGACGGCGTCGTCGCCGACGCCGTCGTCGCCGCCAGCCTGGAACAGCGCAGTGCCCTCTGGCGCCTCCGCGAAGTGATCCCCGAGGCCCAGAAGCGCGAGGGCGGCAGCATCAAGCACGACGTCGCCGTCCCGGTGTCCACCGTCCCCGCCTTCATCCGCGCCGCCACCGCCGACGTCGAGGCCGCACTGCCCGGCGTGCGGGTGGTCGCCTTCGGCCACCTCGGCGACGGCAACATCCACTTCAACCTGACGCAGCCGCCGGGGGCCGACCGCGCCGCCTTCCTCGGCGAATGGGAGCGCGCCAACCGCATCGTCCACGACCGGGTCGCCCAACTCGGCGGCAGCATCAGCGCCGAGCACGGCATCGGGCGACTGAAGCGCGGGGAACTGGCGCGCTACAAGTCCGCCGTCGATCTCGAGCTGATGCGCAAGATCAAATCCGCGATCGACCCCGCCGGGATCATGAACCCCGGCAAGATCCTGTGAGGGGACGAGCTGGATTCAAGACTTCTTTTCCGTCACCCCCGCGAAGGCGGGGGTCCATAAGCCATTGGCGCACATGGATTCCCGCTTGCGCGGGAATGACGAAAAACGTAAGCCATCGGGGAACAGCGCAGCCCTTCGCAGCGCCTTTCTTGCGCGGCATGACGACCACCTCGGTTACCGCGTTGACGATGAACCGAATGACCAACCCAACGGAGTGACCGGCCATGTCCGCCTACGCCCCGCCGATCCGCGATATGATCTTCGCCCTCACAGAGCTGGCCGGCCTGTCCGAGGTTCGCGACCTGCCCGGCTGCGAGGAGATGACACCCGACCTGGTGGTGGCGGTGCTGGCCGAGGCAGGTCGGTTCGGCAGCGAAGTGCTGGCGCCGCTCAATGCATCGGGCGATCGCGAAGGGTGCGTGCTGGAGAATGGCTCGGTCCGCACGCCGCGGGGCTTTCCGCAGGCCTACCGGCAGTTCGTGGACGGCGGCTGGAACTCGGTCGCGTTCGACCCCGAGCACGGCGGCCAGGGGCTGCCTTGGGCGGTGTCGACCGCCGTCGCCGAGATCTGGCATTCGTCCAACATGGCCTTCGCCCTGTGCCCGATGCTCACCCAGGGAGCCATCGAACTGCTGCAAACCCACGGCTCGCCGGAACAGAAGGCGCGCTATCTGCCCCGGATGGTCAGCGGCGAGTGGACGGGCACGATGAACCTGACCGAGCCGCAGGCGGGCTCCGACCTTGCCGCCGTGCGCACGCGGGCGGTGCGCGAGGGGGACCATTACCGCGTCACCGGCCAGAAGATCTTCATCACCCACGGCGACCACGACTTCACCGACAACATCGTCCACATGGTGCTGGCCCGCACCCCCGAGGCCGGGAATGGGGTGAGGGGGCTGTCGTTGTTCATCGTGCCGAAGTTCCTGGTGGGCGACGACGGCCGCATCGGGGCGCGCAACGACCTGCGCTGCATCAAGCTGGAGCACAAGCTTGGCATCCACGCCAGCCCAACGGCGGTGATGGCCTTCGGCGACGACGGGGGCGCCATCGGCTATCTGGTCGGTGAGGAAGGCCGCGGCCTGGAATGCATGTTCACGATGATGAACAACGCCCGCCTCGCCGTTGGCCTGCAGGGGGTGGCGATCGCCGAGCGCGCCTATCAGCAGGCCCGCGACTATGCGCGTGAACGCCTGCAAGGGCGCGCACCGGGCCGTTCGGACGCCGAGTCGGTGGCGATCATCCATCACCCCGACGTGCGGCGAATGTTGCTGACGATGAAGACGAAGACCGAGGCGATTCGCGCACTGGCCTACTTCGCCGCCGGCAGCATCGACGTGGCCCGCCGCCACCCCGACCCGGCCATCCGCCGCGAACGGCAGACGCTGGTCGACTTGCTGATCCCGGTGGTCAAGGCGTGGTCCACCGACGTCGGCATCGAGGTCGCCAGCATGGGCATTCAGGTCCATGGCGGCATGGGCTACATCGAGGAGACGGGCGCCGCCCAACATCTGCGCGACGCCCGCATCACCGCCATCTACGAGGGCACCAACGGGATCCAGGCCAACGACCTCGTCGGCCGCAAGGTGCTGCGCGACGGCGGCGCCGCGGCGCGGAAGCTGATCGCGGCCATGCGCTCGACCGAAGGGATATTGGCGCACCAGAACGCCAACCTGACCGCGGTAAGGACGCGCCTGGGGGCAGGCGTGGACGCGCTGGACACGGCCACGAACTGGCTCGTCGAACGTGGCCCCGGCACCGAAACGGCGGCGGCCGCCTATCCCTACCTGCGCCTTTTCGGAACCGTCGCCGGCGGATGGCTGATGGCCAAGGCGGCCCTGGCAGCCGACACCCTCCTCGCGGCCGCCGATCCCACCGACGAGCGGATGCTCGAGACAAAGCTCGTCTCGGCCCGTTTCTACGCCGACAACGTCCTGCCCCATGCGCCGGCATTGCTCGCGGCGGTGACGAGCGGAGGCGAGATGGTGACGGCGATGGGCGAGGCGGAATTCTGAGGGGAACGGATCTCCGCGGGACGGCTTAATCCGCTCTTTCCGCTGTTCTTTCCGGGACGCGAACGACATAATCCCCAGCCATGCCGAGGATTTCGCTCTACATTCTTCGCCAGCTTCTGGTGGGGACTTTGTTCATCTCGATGGGATTGGCCTGCGTCATCTGGCTGACCCAATCCCTGCGCTTCGTGGAACTCATCGTAAACAAAGGTCTGTCGATCGGCGTCTTCGCCCATCTGACGCTGCTGCTGATCCCCAATTTCCTGATCGTCATCCTGCCGGTGTCGCTCTTCGCCGTCGTCCTGTTCACCTACAACAGGCTGATGGCCGACCGCGAACTTGTCGTATTGCGCGCCGCCGGAGTGAGCCAGTGGGGGCTGGCCCGCCCGGCCCTCGGCCTGGCCGCCGCGGCCACGCTGGCGGGCTATGCGCTGAACATGTGGTTCGTCCCGGCCTCGGTACGTGATTTCCGCGAACTGCAATGGACCATCCGCAACGACATCTCCGGCCTCATGCTGCGCGAGGGGGCGTTCAACGTCATCACCGACGGCCTGACCGTCTTCGTGCGCGGCCACAGCGCGGACGGGGAACTGCTGGGGATCATGGTGCATGACAAGCGCAACCCGGCGCGACCGGTGACCATGATGGCCGAGCGCGGCGCCCTCGTGCACGGCAAGACCGGGCCTCGCGTCCTGATGGTCAACGGAAGCCGGCAGGAGGTCGTGAAGGAGTCGGGACGCCTGTCGATGCTGTATTTCGACAGCTATGCCCTCGATGTCGGGGGCCCCGCCGGACCGGTCGAGATCCGCTATCGCGACGCCCGCGAGCGGTCGCTGGGCGAGTTGTTCGCGGCCGACCCCGGCGCCGACCCCTTGGAATATCGCAGGTTCATCGTCGAGGCGCATCAGCGGCTGACGACCCCGATCTACAACCTCGCCTTTACGCTGATCGCCCTCGCCGCGCTGCTGTCGGGAAGCTTCAACCGGCGCGGACAGGCGGGCCGCGTGCTCGGCGCCGTCGGCGTCATGGTGCTCGTCCAGGCGGCCGCCCTCGGCGCCGCCAATCTGGCGGTCGACAGCCTGGCCCTGCTGCCCCTGCTCTACGCCAATGTCGCGCTGCCGATGATCGGCTCCGTCTGGATGCTGTTCATGCCGGCCGGCCGCTGGCCTTTCGCGTCGCTTGCCGCTGCGGGCCGCCCGACGTGACCGACGGCCGCAGACGTTCGCTTCGCAGGATCGCCGCCGTCCTGGCCCTGGTCGTCCTGATGCCGGCAGGCGCGGCGGCCCAGCAGATGCCGTCGGACCAGCCGGTGCTGCTGCTCGCCGACGAGGTGATCCACAACCGCGAACTCGACCTCGTCACCGCGCGCGGCCATGTGGAGATCAGCCAGGAAGGCCGCGTCCTGCAGGCCGACACGGTGAACTACAATCTCCGCCTCGACGTCATGACCGCGTCGGGCAACGTCAGCCTGCTGGAGCCCACCGGCGAGGTGCTGTTCGCCAACTACGTCGAGCTTTCCGGCGACCTCAAGGAGGGTCTGGCGCGCGACATCCGCATGCTTCTGGCGAACGACGCGCGCATGGCGGCGGTCAGCGGCACGCGCACCGGCGGCGACAAGACCAGCCTGAACCATGCCCTCTATTCTGCCTGCCGCCCGTGCCAGGACGACCCCGACCGGCCGCTGCTTTGGCAGGTCAAGGCGTTGCGGGTGGTGCACGACCAGTCGGCGAAGGACGTCGAGTACCACGACGCCTGGCTCGAGATGTTCGGGGTGCCCGTCGCCTATACCCCGTATTTCTCGCATCCCGACCCCTCGGTCGAGCGGCGCAGCGGCTTTCTGCCGGCGACGGTCGGCAGCAGTTCGGACCTGGGCGCATTGATACAGGTGCCCTATCTGTTCGTCATCTCTCCGCAGCAGGATTTCACCTTCGCGCCCATCTTCACGACCAGCGAAGGCGTCGTGCTGACCGGCGAGCATCGCCGGCTGTTCGCCAAAGGCGAAACCATCACGCGGGCCAGTTTGACCCAGGATTCGAGCCAAAGCCTTCTCGGCCACATCGAGGCGACGGGGCGGTTCGACCTCACGGACCGCTGGCGCGCCGGTTACGAGATCGAACGTTCGAGCACCGACACCTACCTTCGGCGCTATCGCTTCAGCAAGGATTCCGAGCGCCCCTGGCTCGTCACGCGCCCCTATGCCGAACGGTTCGAGGCCAACAGCTACCTGCTGGCCGAGGCGTACTCCTTCCAGGGCCTGCGGATCGACGATGACCCCGGCTTGACCCCGCTTGTCCTGCCCTCGTTGCGCTACAGTCAGGTCGGCGAGCGGGGGCGGCTGGGCGGTTATTGGACCCTCGATGCCAGCGCCCTGGCGATCTCGCGCGGCGAGGGAACCGACACGCGGCGGCTGTCGATGGAGGGGGGGTGGTACCGTCCTTTCCTGGCCGAGGCCGGGCACACCTATACGCTCGGCCTGTCTTTGCGTGGCGACGGCTACCACGTCGCCAACCGCTTCGGCACCGGAGAGGAGGACGTGGCCGGTCGCCTCGTGCCCAGGGCCACGCTCGAATGGCGCTATCCGTTCACCCGCAGCCACGCGAATGCCCAGGAGGTACTCGAGCCGATCGTCACCGCGGTCCTCAGCCCCTACGGCGGCAACCCGGACGAAATCCCCAACGAGGACAGCCTGGCGCTGACCTTCGATGACACCAACCTGTTCGAATATGACCGGTTCTCAGGTCTCGACCGGGTCGAGAGCGGCCCGCGGGTCAATTATGGCCTGCAATGGGGAATCTTCGGCGCCAACGGGATGCGCGCCTCTGTGCTCGCCGGGCAAACCTACCGGCTTCGCGAGGACAGCGCGTTCCCGGTGGACAGTGGCCTGCGCGACAACCTGTCGGACTATGCCGGCCGAGTCACCGTGAGCTGGCGCGACCAGCTCGATTTGTACTACCGGTTCCGGCTCGACAAGAACACCCTGGCGCAGCGGCGCGCTGAACTGAGCGCGGTGGCCGGCCCACCCATCTTCCGGGCACGGGCGGACTACACGTTCATCGACCGGATTTCGCCCACCGACGAGTTCGGTGACCGCGAAGAGGCGTTCCTTGCCCTCAGCTCGGCGTTCGCGACCAACTGGTCGGCATCGGTATACGCCCGCTACGACATCCGCGACCGCGACCTCCTGCGCAGCGGCGTTTCACTGGCCTATGACGACGAATGCTTCACGATGGTCGCCAGCGTGGTGAACGACGAAACCGGGGACCGCGATTATCAGGGCGGCACGTCCCTGCTGCTGCGGCTTGTGTTCAAGACCTTGGGCGAGGTGCCGATCAGCCTGTTCTAGGCTGTACACGGGCCGCCGTCTTGTTGTTTGATGCCTGACGGCGTATTGGGGGAAGTCCACATAATGAGGAATCGGCGGCTCGGCATGGGAACGCGACGTTTTTTCCATTTGTTCGTCCTCGTCATGCTGGCCATTGGGCTGGGCGACCGCGGGATGGCCGCGGATCAGGTCGAGCGGGTCGCGGCCGTGGTGAATGACGAAGTCGTCTCGACCCACGATCTCGAAATGCGCATCCGGATGGCGATGATGTCATCCAACCTTCCCGATACTCAGGAGGTGCGGTCGCGCATCGCCGGACAGGTCCTCCGCAAGCTGATCGACGAGCGCCTGCAACTCCAGGAAGCGAAGCGCCAGCAGGTGTCCGTGACCGAGCAGGAAATTCTGCACGGCATCGCCACCATCGAGCAGCAGAACCGCATGCCGCCCGGCAGCCTGGTCCAGACGCTGCGGTCCAACGGCATCGATCCCGCCACCAGCCGCCAGCAGGTCGAGGCCGAGATCGCCTGGATCAAGCTGGTGCGCCGCGTCCTGATGCCGTCGATACGGGTGGGCGAGGAAGAGATCGACGACCGGCTCGACATCATCAGGGGCAACCTAGGCCAGCCGGAGTTCCTGTTGGCCGAAATCTTCATCGCGATCGATGCCAGCCAGCCCGAGGCCGAGGCCCGCGTGCTGGCCGAACGCATGTTCGACCAGTTGCGATCGGGCGTTCCCTTTGCCGCCCTTGCCCGCCAGTTCTCGCAAAGCCCGACCGCCGCGGTCGGCGGCGACCTTGGTTGGGTGGCCCAAAGCCTGCTGGAAAAGGAAGTCGCCGCGGTGGTCGGCACCATGCAGCCCGGACAGGCGACCCAGCCCGTGCGATCGCCGGCCGGCTATCACATCGTGCTGCTCCGTGACCGCCGCATAGCCGGACAGGCGGGCAACCCGAAGGAGATCACGCTCGATTTGGCCCAACTCTTCTTCCCGTTGCCCGAAACGGCGCCGGCGGCCGAGCGCGAGTCGGCGATGGCCAAGGCGGGGCAGATCGCCAAGTCGGTGGCGTCCTGCGACGAGTTGGACAAATGGGTCGCCGACCTCAAGGCGCCGCAGTCGGGCCGCGTCAACGGCATGCAGGCCTCCGACCTGCCGGTCAAGCTGCGCACGATCCTGCTTGCCCAGAAGATGGGCCAGGCGACCCCGCCCTTGGAGAGCCCCGACGGGCTGCGCATCATCATGGTGTGCGACCGCAAGGGCGAGGCGGGTGCCGGCGACGGCCTTCCGACCCGGGCGCAGATCCGCCGGGAACTCGAAGACCAGCGGCTCGACATCGCCGCGCGGCGCTATCTCCGCGATTTGCGCCGGGCCGCGTTCGTGGACGTTCGCGTGTGACCCGTGGCGTGCTGCCGCTTGCCCTGACGATGGGCGAGCCGGCCGGCATTGGCGGCGAGATCACCCTCAAGGCGTGGCTGCGGCGCGCCAAGAACGTGCCCCCCTTCGTTGTCATCGACGACGCCGACCGGCTTCGCGCCTTGGCCGCCGGGATGGGGCTGGCCGTGCCGGTCCAGGCGGTGAACGATCCCGGCGAAGCGCCGGGCGTTTTCGCGACCGCCCTGCCCGTCCTCCATCGCCCCTTGGCGCGCCCCAGCCGGCCCGGGCTCCTCGATCCGGCCAACGCCGCCGCCGTCGTCGCCGCCATCGAGCAGGCCGTGGCCCTGGTTCTCGCCGGCCGCGCCGCGGCCGTGGTCACCAATCCGCTCCATAAGCAGGTCATGTACGAGGCCGGCTTCAAGTTCCCCGGCCATACCGAATTCCTCGGCGACCTGGCGGGAGCGCGACGGGCGGTGATGATGCTCGCCTGCCCCGGCCTGCGCGTCGTCCCGGTAACCGTGCATCTTGGCCTGGGAGAGGCCGTGCGGGCCTTGCGTACCGAGGACATCGTCGCCTGCGGCGAAATCACGGCCGCGGCCCTGCGGTCCGACTTCGGCATCGCGGCGCCACGTTTGGCGGTGGCCGCCCTCAACCCGCACGCCGGCGAGGGCGGAACCCTGGGCCGCGAGGAGATCGATGTCATCGCCCCGGCCGTCGCCGCCCTGCGCGCCAAGGGGATCGGGGCTTTCGGCCCCGCCGCCGCCGACACCCTGTTCCATGCGCGGGCGCGCCAGGGCTACGACGCCGCCCTGTGCATGTATCACGACCAGGCGCTGATCCCGCTCAAGACCATCGACTTCGACCGCGGGGTCAACGCCACGCTGGGATTGCCCTTCGTGCGCACCTCGCCCGACCACGGCACCGCCCTCGACATCGCCGGAACCGGCAAGGCCAGCGAACTGAGCCTGATGGCGGCGCTGGAAATGGCGGCCGACATGGCGGCCCGCCGGCGCGGCCAGCCGCATGCCTGACTTGCCGCCGCTGCGGGAGGTGATCGCCCGCCACGGCCTGGCGGCCCGCAAGTCCCTGGGGCAGCATTTCCTCCTCGATCTCAACCTCACCGGCCGCATCGCCCGCGCCGCCGGCCCGCTGGAGCGCGGCACCACCATCGAGATCGGCCCCGGTCCTGGTGGCCTGACCCGCGCCCTGCTTGACAACGGCGCCGGCCGGGTGATCGCCATCGAGCGCGACGACCGCGCCCTTGCCGCCCTCGCGGAGGTCGCCGCCGCCTACCCGGGCCGGCTGACGGTCATCGCCGGCGACGCTCTGACGGTCGACGCGGGCGATCTGGGGGATGAGCCACGCCGCATCGTGGCCAACCTGCCCTACAACATCTCGACCCCGTTGCTGCTGCGATGGCTGCGCCGGATCGACCGCTTCGAGAGCCTGACGCTGATGTTCCAGAAGGAGGTCGTCGACCGCCTGTCGGCGGCCCCGCGAAGCGCCGACTATGGCCGCCTGTCGGTCATCACGCAGTGGCTGTGCGACGTGCAGCCGTTGTTCAATGTCGACAAGCGGGCGTTCACGCCGCCACCAACCGTAATGTCGACGGTGGTCAAGCTGGTTCCCCGCCTGCGGCCGCTGGCGCCCGCCGATTTTTCCATTCTCGAACGGGTCACCGCCGCGGCCTTCGGGCAGCGCCGCAAGATGCTGCGGTCGAGCCTGCGCTCCCTGGGCGACGCCGAGTCGTTGCTGGCCGCCGCCGGAATCGCGGGAACGGCAAGGGCGGAAGAGGTCGGCGTGGACGGGTTCTGCGCGCTTGCCCGCGCGGTGGCGGAGTCCGCAGGGTAGAGCCTCGGTTCAGTTCGGACCGGCAACGGCGAGGCGCAGCGGCCCCTGCTCCTCCGCCGGCGGCCCGTTGACGCAGCAGCGCCCGTCGATGCGGGCCCCCGCCTCGACCGACAGGATCGAGTGGCGGATGTCGCCGGTCACCTTGGCGGTACGCGCGATCGAAACCGACTCCGCGTCGATGCGCCCGGTCAGCGTTCCGTGGACGGTGGCGACTTCGGCCACCACGTCCCCGCATACGGTTCCGGCCTCACCGACGACCAGGGTGTGGCATCGGATGTTGCCTTCGACGTGCCCGTCGACGTGCAGTTCGCCGGGGCTGGCCACGTCGCCGGTGATCCGCGCCTCGGCCGCCACCACCGACAGGGCGCCCACCGGCCGGGCCGCGGCCTCGCGCCTAGCGGATTTCGAGAACATGGCTCGCCGCCTTCAAGAACCGGCCCGGATCGCGCGCCTTCTCGGCGGCCCGGATCTCGTAGTGCAGATGCGGCCCCGTGGTCCGGCCGGTGGAGCCCAGCAGGCCGATCACGGTTCCCCTTCGCACCTTCTGGCCCGGCTGCACCAGCATGCAGGAAAGGTGCGCATAGCGGGTGGTGATGCCGAAGCCGTGGTCGATCTCGATGGTCTTGCCATAGCGCTGCCGCCAGCCGGCCGCCTTCACGACGCCGTCGCCGGTTGCCTGGACCGGGGTGTTGAGGGGCGCCCCGAAGTCGATCCCCTCGTGGAAGGCGCGCATCATGTTGATCGGGTCGCGGCGGCCGCCGAACCCGCTCGTGATCTCGGCGTCCGCCACCGGCGAGCCGAGCGGCAGCGCCCTGACCACGGTGTTGAAGTTCTCCCAGCGGGCCGCCTCCACGTCGAACCACGACAGTCGGCTGTGCCAGGCGCCGGGGTCCTGCAAGGGCACGAACGGCCCGCCCGCGCCGAACCGGCCGAGAGGCAAGGGCGTGCCCGTCAGCTTTTCGATGTCGATGCCGACCGTGGCGAGGGCCGTTTCCATCTGGCTCACACCCTGGCGCGCCAGATCGTTGGCGAAGCGGACGAAGGCCGCGTGCCCGGCCTTCAGCCGCGCCAAAGCCTGTTCGAGCTGGGCGATTCCCCGGTTCAGGGGCTTTGCCTCGCGGGGGCCTTCCGGGCCTGGATTGCCGAGTTTCGCCACCGCCCGATGGGCGGCCGGCGAGCACTTGTCGGCGGCCGGCGCCAGCAGGGCGCGCGCGGCGGCGCCGGAGTCGCCGCGATAGGCGGCCAACACGTGCAGGCTGGTTTCAATGCGTCGAATCTCGGACGCCAGTTCGGCGAACACGCGGTCCGATTCGGTGATGTTGGCGACCGCCGATTGCGCCGCGTCGCGTGCCACGGCGAGTTCACGGTTCTGGGCGTCGCGCTCTTCGATCAGCGCCGCCAACCGCATCTCGTGGCGTTCGATTTCGGCCCGCTGGCCGAGATACAGCGCCGCCGCGCCGCCAAGCGCGACGCCGCACATCCCCAGCAACAGAACCGCAAAGGCTAGCTGGCGTCGGGTGGTCAGGACGATTTCCCTGACCCTGCCGCCCGTACGTATCAACAGCCGTCGCTGGCGGAACAGCGCGCCCGCCATACCTCCCATCCGCATTCCTGCGGCCCCCCGTTCGAGTCTGGTGCAGGTTATTGGTCTTACCCCCAAAGGGGGAGTCGAATATCCAAACTCGCGGGTGGGCCGTCAACCGGAAACTCGCGCAATCCGATTCTTTCGAAGGCGGCGGCACAACCGCGGCCGGGCGGCCGCCGGCCCTAGTCGCCGCGCAGCCGCTGGACCAGTTCCGGCAAACCCGCCTGACGGTCGCGGCGCAGCCGCTCCGCCGCCAGGATGGCGAGCACGCTGGCGACGCTCTCCTCGACGTCGCGATTGACCACGATGTAGTCGTATTCCCGCCAATGGCTCATCTCGTCGGCGGCCTTGTCCATGCGTTTGCGCACCACCTCTTCCGAATCCTGGTTGCGTGCGCGCAGGCGTCGCTCCAGTTCCTCGACCGAGGGCGGCAGGATGAAGACGCTGACCAGATCGGCGCGGGCGTTCTGCGCCAGCTGTTGGGTTCCCTGCCAGTCGATGTCGAACAGCACGTCGCGGCCCTGGGCCAGCACCTCTTCGACCGGCCGGCGCGGCGTGCCGTAGTAGTTGTCGAAGACTCGCGCGTGCTCGAGGAGTTCGTCGCCGGCCGCAAGGCCATGGAACTGCTCGACGGAGATGAACTGATAGTCCCTGCCATCCACCTCGCCCGGACGCGGCGGGCGGGTCGTCACCGACACCGACATGGTGATGCCCGTGTCACGCGCCAGAAGCATGCGCGATATGGTTGTCTTTCCGGCCCCCGACGGCGAGGACAAAACGAGCATGAGGCCGCGGCGGCGGATGGCGGGTTCGGTCATGATGGTGCTTGCTTCACTCGATGTTCTGAACCTGCTCGCGGAACTGTTCGATGACCGCCTTCAGGTCAAGACCGATGCGGGTGAGTTCCACGTCCGACGCCTTGGAGCACAGGGTATTGGCCTCGCGGTTGAACTCCTGGCAGAGGAAGTCGAGCTTTCGGCCCACCGGTGCGCCGGCCGCGATCATCTCGCGCGCCGCGGCCAGATGCGCCCTCAACCGGTCCAGTTCTTCGCGCACGTCGACCTTGGCGGCGAGCAGCGCCGCCTCTTGCGCCAGCCGCTCCTCCGACAGCGCCGGCACCGCCTCGAGGAGCGCCTGCACCTGGGTCTGGAGACGCGCGCGAATGGCCTCCGGCCGCAAGCCGGCCGTGCCGCCGGCCGCTTCCGCCAGCCGCGCGATCTCATCCAGTTGGGCGAGAAGCACGTCCTCCAGGCGCCGCCCCTCGGCCTCGCGCATCGCCGCGAGCGCCGCGACGGCCTTGCGCAGGCTGTCCAGCATGGCGCCGAGACGGGCCTCTCGGGCCTCGGCCGTCTCCTCCGCCTCGCCGTGCTCGATCACGCCCTTGATGTCGAAAAGGGCGCCCAGATGCGGCGGAGCGAAATCCGGAAACCGCTCGCGCGCTCGACGGGCCAGGGCCACGAGGTCGCTCAACAAGGCCTCGTTGACGCGCACCGCGGACTGATCGGCGCTGCGCGCGATGGACAGGTTGACGGAGATGTTGCCACGCTTGAACGCGTTCGCGACAATCTCGCGCGCCGGCAGATCGAGCGCATCATAGCCCGGGGGCAGCTTGCAGCGGACCTCGAGGCCGCGCCCGTTCACGCTCTTGATCTCCCACGTCCACACCAGGGCGTCGTCATGTTCTTGAACGCGGGCGAAACCGGTCATGCTCGAAATCGACACGCCACCCCCTTGGTAAGATCGCGGAAACACCTTATAGCCCGGCGCCGGTCGAGCAACAACCATGCTTCCTTTGCCCGGAAGTGGCGGCTATCCTCGCCCTATGGAGAAGTCGCGGGAAAAGCACCTCCGCCGGCGCGGCCTGACCGACCTTACGGTCTGCGTGCCCATCGAGAAGGCCGAGGCGGTGCGCCGCTACGCGGCCCGGATCGGCCATCGGCGGCGCCCGGCCCAGCGCGACGAGATCGTCGAGCAACTGCGCCGCCATCGCCATCGCCTCGACCGTTTCGGGGTCGGTTCCCTGTCCTTGTTCGGTTCGGTGGTCCGCAACGAGGCCCGCCGTGACAGCGACGTCGACCTCCTCGTGCACTTCGAACCCGGCCATCCCCGCGGACTGTTCGAATTCGTGGAATTGAAGAACGTTCTCGAAGGTCTTTTGGGCCGCCCCGTCGACCTCATCACCGCCGCCAACATCAAGCCGCGGCTCCGCGAACGCATCCTGGGGGAGGCCGTGGTTGTCTTTTAAGGATTGGCGCGTGCGCATCGAGGACATCCTGGAGGCGCTGCACCGCATACGCCACTACACCGAGAACATGTCGCAGGAAGCGTTCGTGGCCGACGATCGGACCATCGACGCGGTGGTCAGGAACCTCGAGATCGTGGGCGAGGCGGCCCGCCAGCTCCCCTCGCACGTGACGCAGCGACATCCCGAGATACCGTGGAGCCGGATGGCCGACATGCGCAACGTTCTGGTGCATGAATACCATGCCGTCGACGCCGAGATCGTGTGGCGCACAGTCGAGAACGACCTGCCGCCGCTGGCCGGCCCGCTGCAAGCCATGCTCCGCGAGCCGGCCGACGCCGAATGAAAGACGTACGCGTACTGCTCATAACCGGCGCGTCCAGTGGTATCGGCGCCGCCTTGGCCCGTTGTTACGCGGCGCCGGGAACCACGCTCGTCCTTGGCGGACGCGACCGGGCACGTCTGGAGGCGACCGCCGATGCCTGCCGGGAATCGGGCGCCGAGGTCCACGCCTCGACCATCGACGTGCGGGACGCCACGGTGATGACGGCTTGGGTGCGCGAGGCCGACGCCCGCCGACCGCTCGACCTGGTGATCGCCAACGCCGGCATCTCCGGCGGTACCGGCGGCGGAGACGCCGCGGCGCGCACGCGCGAAATCTTCGCGACGAACGTCGACGGCGTGCTGAACACCGTGTTGCCGGCCATCGAGGGCATGCGCGAGCGGCGGCGGGGCCAGATCGGCATCATGAGTTCGCTGGCCGCCTTTCGCGGCCTGCCCGGAGCTGCCGCCTACAGCGCCAGCAAGGCCGCCGTGAAGGCCTGGGGTGAAGGGCTGCGCGGATGGCTGGCCGGCGAGGGAATCGAGGTTTCCGTCGTCTGTCCCGGATTCGTGGAAAGCCGCATCACCGCCGCAAACCGGTTCGCCATGCCGCTGCTGATGGACGCGGACCGCGCCGCGGCGATCATTCGCCGGGGGCTGGAAGCCGATCGCTCCCGGATCGCCTTTCCCCGTCGGCTATACGCCGCGGCATGGCTTCTGGGTGCCCTGCCGGTCAACCTGACCGATCGGCTGGTGCGGGCCCTTCCCGAAAAGCGCTGATCGTCACCTCTAAGCCCTACAGATTCAGACCGAGGGTTGCGCTACACAGGACGGTGCCCGACCAGCCACGCGAGCGTTGCCCGTGATCAGGAATTACTGGAGACGCGCGATCCCGCCACCGGACGCCGGCCGCCGGACGCCGCCCCTCTTGGCCCAGCGGGGCCGGCCGATCATCGTCGGGCATCCCCCGGACTTCGAGCGCCCCGACAGCCAGCTGCCCTCCGCCGCCCAGATCCTGTCCGCGCGCTTCGAGCAGTGGCGCGCCGCGTTCCGCTGGGCCGGGGGCCTTAATCGCAAGCTTTGGGAATACCTTTACATACTCAACGCCATCGATTGCTACGTCGGCATGGGTGAAGGCGTGCGCGCGCTTGGGTTCGGAACGGGCAAGGAGCGGATACCGGCGCTGCTCGCGGCGCGCGGCTGCACCGTGCTGGCGACCGATTACCAGGAGCCCGAAGGCGATGGGCAGGGTTGGGAAACACGTTCCCTGGCCGACCTGTTCCATCCCGAGCTCTGTCACGAGAAGGTCTTCTCCGAGCGGGTTTCCTTTCGTCCCGTGGACATGAACGCCATCCCGCCCGACCTGACGGAGTACGACTGCCTGTGGTCCTGCGGGTCGCTGGAACACATCGGCGGGCTGCGCAACGGGATGGATTTCGTGCTGCGGGCGATGGACTGCCTGCGCCCAGGCGGCATCGCCGTGCACACGACCGAATTCAACCTTTGTTCGAACGATTTGACGTTCGAGAGCCCGGAATTGGCGTTCTATCGTCGGCGGGACATCGAGGAACTGGCCGCGACCCTGATCGCCCAAGGCCATCAGATCGTCCTCAACTTCACGCGCGGCGACTCGCCGGCCGACCTGCATGTGGACAGGGCGCCGTTCACCTACGAACTCAGCATCACCGCCCTGGTCTGCGGCCACGTGATCACGTCGCTGGGCCTGATCATTCAGAAGGGCGGGTAAGCCGCCCTCGCGTCCCGGGCCTGACCGCCGGCGCGGCTGTCCCCGACAGGGCGTCGAGTTGCGAGCGGTCGAGTCGGGGAACGAAAGTGAAGTGCAGCTTCCCGCCGCTCCTCTTGACCAGCGCGCAGGCGAATACGGAGCCGCGCACGGCAAGGGTGAAGCGGCGTTCCCCGAATGCCAGGACGGGCTGGCCGGGCACGAAACCGAAGCCGTGCTCGCTGACGTCCCGCACCACCCCACCGATCGTGACGCGGCCGTCCTGGCCGGTCAGCACGGCCTTCAGCGCACAGGGGCGTCGCGGCCGCTGGCGCCGCTCCTTGCCGCTGGCCCGCCGGAAAAGATCTTCAAGCCGTCCCATGGAAAAGAGCCCCCAGCCCACGTCCAGCCGGAATATGCAACCCGCCGTTGCCCGGCGCTAGTCCTTTTCCCTGGCCTCCCGCTCGAGCCGCCGCCAACGCGCCACGTTGCGATTGTGCTCCGCCAGAGTTTTCGCGAACACATGCCCGCCATTGCCGTCCGCCACGAAATAGAGTTCGTCGGTATCGAGGGGGTTGAGCACGGCGCCGATCGACGCCAGCCCGGGATTGGCGATGGGACCCGGCGGCAGCCCGGTATGGACGTAGGTATTGTAAGGGGATGCGGTGACCAGATCGGCGCGGCTCAACGGACGCTCCAGCACCCCCGTCCCCTCCGACACCGCATAGATGACGGTGGGGTCCGACTGGATTTTCATGCCGCGCCGCAGCCGGTTGATGAACACCGCTGCGACCCGCGGCCTCTCGGCCGGCAGGCCCGTCTCACGCTCGACGATCGAGGCCAGCGTGACCGCCTCGTCAGGGCTGGCAAGGGGGAGGTCGGGAGCCCGTTGCGGCCACGCCGCCTCCAAGGCCCGCTCCATCGAGTCGCGCATGCGCCCGAGGATGGCGTCGCGGCTGTCGCCGTAGGAATAATGGTAGGTTTCAGGAAGCAGGCTGCCCTCGGCGGGCGTTTCGGTCACCTCGCCGCTCAGCCCGTCCGCATCGCGCACCAGCGCCAGCACTTGGGACACGGTCAGCCCTTCGGCAACGGTCAGCCGACGCGCGACGGTTTTTCCCGAGCGCAGCAGCGCCAAAACCTCCGTCCCGCTGATCCGGGCCGGGAACTCGTACTCGCCGGCCTGCAACGGGCCGTCCGCCGTCAGACGCGCAGCAATCGAGAAAAGCCGCGCATCGGCAACGACACCCGCCGCCTCCAACCGGCGGCCGATGGAGGCCAGGCCGCTGCCGCGCGGCACGATCACGGTCACGGCCTCGGTAAGAGGCCCGGGACGGGTGTGGACATGCCAGCCGACCGCGGCGAGGCCGGCGGCGAACAGCATGACGGCCGCGACCGCGAGGGCGGCGATCCTGCAAAACCGGCATGTTCGGGTCTGACGTTCGGCAACCACCGTTTCCGCTCTCGTCCGCTTGCGGTCAACCGCCGGCGACGGCCCCCGGCCCCGCCGGCGCCCGCATTCAGGGGGCGGCGGCGAAGATCAGCGAGGCGTTGGTGCCGCCGAAACCGAAGGAATTCGACAGGGCGACGCGAACCTTGCGTTCCTTGGCGGTCTTCGGAACCAGGTCGATGTCGCAACCCTCCGAGGGGTTGTCGAGGTTCAGGGTGGGCGGAACGACGCCGGTCTGAATGGCCATGATCGAGTAGATCGCCTCGACGCTGCCCGCCGCGCCCAGCAGGTGGCCGATCGCCGACTTGGTGGACGACATGCTGAGCTTGTAGGCGTGGTCGCCGAACAGGCGCTTCACGGCGCCCAGTTCGATCTCGTCGCCGAGGGGCGTCGAGGTTCCGTGCGCGTTCACGTAGTCGACGTCCTCGGGATTCAGGCCGGCCCGCCTAAGCGCGTTGCGCATCGAGCGGAAGCCGCCGTTGCCGTCCTCGGACGGGGCGGTGATGTGATAGGCGTCGCCCGACATGCCGTACCCGATGACTTCCGCGTAGATCTTGGCGCCGCGCTTCCGCGCATGCTCCAGTTCCTCGAGGATGACGACGCCCGCGCCCTCGCCCATGACGAAGCCGTCGCGGTCCTTGTCCCACGGCCGCGAAGCTTTGGTCGGCGTGTCGTTGAAGCCGGTCGACAGGGCGCGCGCCGCCGCGAAGCCGGCGAGGCCCAGGCGACAGATGGCGGCCTCGGCACCGCCCGCCACCATCACGTCGGCGTCGCCGAACATGATCAGGCGCGAGGCGTCGCCGATGGCATGCGCCCCGGTCGAGCAGGCCGTTACGACCGAGTGGTTCGGCCCCTTGAAGCCGTATTTGATCGAGACATGCCCGGAGGCCAGGTTGATCAGGCTGGCGGGAATGAAGAACGGGCTGATCTTGCGCGGCCCGCCTTCGTGCAGGGTGACCGCCCCAGCCGAGATCGACGGCAGGCCGCCGATGCCGGAACCGATCATCACGCCGGTGCGTTCCAGCGCCTCTTCGTCTGTCGGCTGCCAGCCCGAATCCTCGACAGCCTCGGTCGCCGCCGCCAGGGCGAACACGATGAACTCGTCCATCCGGCGCCGGTCCTTCACCGGGACGAAGGCATCGACGTTGAAGAAATGCGGCTGCTCGGTGCCTTTCGGCACCTGACCGGCGATCCGCGCCGGAAGATCGGCGACGTCGAACCCCTCGATTGGGCGGAGACCCGACTCGCCGGCCGTCAAACGCTTCCAGTTCGCCTTCTTGCCAACGCCCAGCGGCGTCACCAAGCCTATTCCGGTGACGACAACACGTCTCATCGCTCAGTCCGGCCAGTTACCAACAACAGAAAAGGTCGGCGTCACCGACGGTTCAGGAAGCCCGCGACTGGATGAAGTCGATGGCGTCCTTGACGGTCAGGATCTTCTCGGCCGCGTCATCGGGAATCTCGCAGCCGAACTCCTCCTCGAACGCCATGACCAGTTCGACGGTGTCGAGGCTGTCGGCGCCCAGGTCGTCGATGAAGCTCGCGTTCTCGGTCACCTTCGATTCCTCGACGCCAAGGTGCTCGATCACGATTTTCTTAACCCGCTCGGCAACGTCACTCATTCTCTAACCCCTTGGAAGATCAAACCGTTCGGAAACTTCGGATCACGGCGATGGAGAAACCGGTCCCCCATCCGGCAAAAAAGGTGCGGTTTCGTATCACACTTTTCGGGGCTTTACCAGCACCAGAGGCCGCCGCGAAGCGCCCGAACTTGGCCTTAAATCATCGCCATTCCGCCATTCACATGCAAGGTCTGCCCGGTCACGTAGGCGGCTTCGGCGCTGGCCAGGAAAAGCACGGCCGCGGCCACCTCCTCGGGGGTTCCCATGCGTCCGACGGGAATGTTGCCTAGCAGACGCTCCTTCTGGTCGTCGTTCAGGACGTCGGTCATCGCCGAGGTGATGAAGCCCGGGGCGACGCAGTTGACGGTGATGCCGCGCGACGCCACCTCGGCGGCCAACGACTTGCTCATGCCGATCATGCCGGCCTTCGAGGCAGCATAGTTGGTCTGGCCCGGATTGCCGGTCACGCCGACGATCGACGTGATGTTGACGATGCGGCCCCACCGCTTTTTCATCATCCCCCTGAGCGCCGCCCGCGACAGGCGGAAGGCGGCCGTGAGGTTGACGTCGAGAACGGCCTGCCAATCCTCGTCCTTCATCCGCATGGCCAGGGTGTCGCGGGTCAATCCGGCATTGTTGACCAGGATGTCGAGGCCGCCCATCGCGCCTTCCGCATCCTTGGCCAGCGCCTCCACCGAGGCGGCGTCGCCGAGATTGCAGGTGACCACATGCGCGCGATCGCCGAGTTCGCGGGCCAGGCCGTCGAGTGCATCACGGCGCGTGCCGGACAGGGTGACGGTGGCGCCGGCGCCATGCAGGCAGCGGGCGATCGCACTGCCGATGCCGCCGGAGGCACCGGTGACGAGGGCGGTCTTTCCGGAGAGGTGGAACATGCGGCTGCTCCTGCTCTATAGAGTCTTGAGGAAGGCTTCGATGTCGGCGGGCGTCTGCAGGGACACACCCTCGACCTCGCGGTCGATGCGCCGCGCAAGGCCGCCAAGCACCTTGCCGGCGCCGGCTTCGACGAGGGTCCCCACCCCTTGCTCCTTCATGTAGAGCACGCTTTCGCGCCATCGCACGGTGCCAGTCACCTGGGCGACGAGGAGGCGGCGAATCTCGTCAGGGTCGGTGACCGGGGCGGCGGTGACGTTGGCCACCAGGGGCAGACGCGGCGGCGCCATCGCCACCGCCTCCAGGGCCTCGGCCATTACGTCCGCCGCCGGCGCCATCAGCGGGCAGTGGAAGGGCGCGCTTACCGGCAGCAGCACGCTGCGGCGGGCGCCGCGCTCGGCGGCCAGGGCGACGGCCCGCTCGACCGCCGCCTTGTGCCCGCTGACCACCACCTGGCCCGGGGCGTTGTCGTTGGCGGCGGCGCAAACCTCGCCCTGCGCGGCGGCGGCTGCGACCTCGCGGGCCGCGTCGAGGTCGAGGCCGAGCAGCGCCGCCATCGCGCCGGCGCCGACCGGAACCGCCTTTTGCATGGCGCGGCCGCGGGTCTTCAGCAGGCGCGCCGTGTCGGCCAGGCTGAACGTGCCGGCGGCGGCCAGCGCCGAATACTCGCCGAGCGAGTGGCCGGCCACGAACCGCGCCGCCTTGCCGAGATCGAGGCCGCCCTCCTTCTCGAGCACCCGCATCACCGCCAGGCTGACCGCCATGAGGGCCGGCTGGGCGTTCTCGGTAAGGGTGAGGTCGCCCTCGGGCCCCTCGAACATGAGCCGCGAGAGCGACTGCTTGAGCGCCTCGTCGACTTCGTCGAACACGTCCCTCGCGGCGGCGAAGGCGCCCGCCAGTTCCTGGCCCATTCCGACGGCCTGCGACCCCTGGCCGGGAAATACGAATGCACGCGACATATTGATACCCCACGCTGCGAAGGCGACAAGGAATAGCCAGCCGCCGGGCGCTGTCAAGCGTGCTTGCGCCCGGGGGCGTTTCGTGTATATTGCGCGGCTTCCAAACTCCTTGCCGGCTTTGGGCCGGCTATGCCCGCGGCTCCGTGGCAGGACCGCCGGGAAGAGACAAGCCAGAAGGAGCGCATATGCCACTTTACGAAAGCGTGTTCATCGCACGCCAGGACATCGCCGCGCCGCAGGTCGAAACCCTGGGCGACACGATGGCCAATGTCATCGCCGAGGGCGGCGGGCAGGTTACCAAGCGTGAGTATTGGGGCCTCCGCAACATCGCCTACCGCATGAAGAAGAATCGCAAGGGCCACTACGTCCTTTTCAACATCGACGCCCCTTCGGCCGCGGTGAAGGAAATGGAGCGCCAGATGAGCATCAACGAGGACGTGGTGCGCTATCTGACGATCCGTGTCGACGCCCTCGAGGAGGGCCCGTCCGCCGTCCTGCAAAGCCGCAGCCAGCGCGACGATCGGCCGCGCCGCGACGGCGACCGCGAGGACCGGCCGCGCCGCGACTTCGGCGATCGGCCGCCGCGCCGCGACTTCGAGCGCCGCAGCGAAGGAGGTGAGGAATGAAGCCGGTGGTGACCAGCGCGCCGCGTGGCGGAGCGGGCCGCCGTCCGTTCTTTCGGCGGCGCAAGACCTGTCCGTTCTCCGGCGCCAACGCGCCGAAGATCGACTACAAGGACGTGAAGCTGCTGCAGCGCTTCATCTCCGAGCGGGGCAAGATCGTTCCCAGCCGCATCACCGCGGTGTCGGCGAAGAAGCAGCGCGAGCTGGCGCAGGCCATCAAGCGGGCGCGTTTCCTGGGTCTGCTGCCCTACGTGGTGAAGTAAGCAAGCAGCCGTCGCCCGGCCGGTCGTCGGGCGACAGCCAGGGAAGACCGGATGTCCAGAGACTTGGCCCTCGCCGTGGCGGCCGGACTGCTGAGCGCGCTCCTGTTCTTCTCCGTGCTGTCGGGCGGCGCGGCCGGCTTGGTGCTGACCTATGGCGCGCCGATGCCCCTGATGCTGACGGGCCTCGGCCTGGGGCTGCCGGGGGTGCTGGTGGCGTCGGTGGTGGCCGGGGGGACGGTCGCGATGGCTGGCCTCTATCCGGCCGGGATCTTCGCCGCCTCGGTGGTGCTGCCGTCCCTGGTCGTGACGCGTCAGGCGCTGCTCTGGCGCCGCGGGGCCGGGGGCGACGTCGAGTGGTACCCGCCGGGCCTGGTGCTCGGCTGGCTGACCGCGGCGGGGCTTGCGGTTCTGGTCGCCGCGCCCTTCGTCCTGCCCGGGCATGAGGGCGGATTGGAGGGCTGGATCCGGGACTACCTGGGCCTGGCGCTCGACGCGTTGACGGCCGGGGGCATGGTCCCGCCCGAGGCGCGGGAGCCGATGGTGGCGATGTGGGCGCCGCTGCTGCCGGCGATGGTGGCGGGGTCCTGGCTGGTGATGGCGTTGGCCAACGCGGTGCTGGCCCAGGCGGTACTGGTGCGGTTCAAGCGCAACCGCCGCCCGACGCCCGACTACCAGGCGCTGGAATTGCCGGACTGGTGCGCCGCCGGTCTGGGGGTGAGCGCGGTGCTGGCGGTGGTCGCCGGGGGTGACCTCGGCTATGTCGCCCGCAACGCCATTGGCCTGTTGCTGGTGCCTTACGTGTTCCTGGGGCTTGCCGGGATGCACGGGGCGATACGGCAGCGGCCGAATGGCGGGATTTTGCTGGCTCTGTTCTACGGGGCCTTCGTATTGTTGTTCGGCTGGGCGGTGATCGTTGCGGCCGGGGTTGGATTGGTCAGGCACTTGATCCAGTTGCAGCGTCGTTTCGGCGGCGGCCGCGATCAGGAGGGAGAATAATGGACGTCATTCTGTTGGAGCGCATCGAGAAGCTCGGTCAAATGGGCGAAGTGGTGAAGGTGAAGCCCGGCTACGCCCGAAACTTCCTGCTTCCGCAGCGCAAGGCGCTGCGCGCGACCAAGGACAACCTCGTCATCTTCGAGAAGCAGCGCGCCCAGCTCGAGGCGGTAAACCTGCAGCGCCGCCAGGAGGCCGAGGCGGTCGCCGCCAAGATGGACGGTCTGTCGATCGTGATGATTCGCCAGGCCGCCGAGGGCGGTTCGCTGTACGGCTCGGTGTCCGGCCGCGACGTCGCCGACGCCATCAAGGAGGCCGGCTTCACGGTCAGCCGCCAACAGGTTCATCTGGACGTGCCGATCAAGACCCTCGGTCGGGTGCCGGTGCGCGTGGCGCTGCATCCCGAGGTCGCGGTGACGGTCAACGTCGTCATCGCGCGCACCCAGGACGAGGCCACCCGCGCGACGGCCGCCGCCGAGCCGGAGGAGGCGCCCGAGCCGGCCGAGGCCGGCGAGGCTGCCACCGAAGAGTAGACTACCCGCTTGCCCTTTCCGGGGTGCGCGTTTCGCGCGCACCCCGATGCGACCAATAACCTTGGTATTATTGGCTCTGACGTGATCCTGCTCCATATTTCGGGAGGTGACGGGGGATCACGATGCTGTTTACGCGTCTTCTTCCTAGACTGGTCCGGGTTGGGCGACTGACTGTCGTCGATGCCGACGGACGCCGCCACACCTATCAGGGGGCGGCGCTCGACACCCTGCCCAACGTCACTATTCGCCTTCACGACCGGGCGCTGCACCACCGCCTCGCCCTGTTTCCGACACTCAAGGTCGGCGAGGCCTACATGGACGGCACGCTCACCGTCGAGGAGGGCAGTCTCTACGATTTCCTGTCGTTGTCTCTGGAGAATCTGCGCCGCGCCGGAAACAAGTCCTACGTCACCGCCCTCGAAAGCCTGACTCGCGTGGTCCGCCGGCTACAGCAGTTGAACCCCGCCGACCGGGCGCGGCGCAACGTGGCCCATCATTACGATTTGTCGGGCGCCCTGTACGACCTGTTCCTCGATGCCGACCGGCAATACTCGTGCGCTTATTTCACCCACCCGGGCCAGGACCTCGAGTCCGCGCAGGACGCCAAGAAGCGCCACATCGCCGCCAAGCTGCTGCTCGAACCGGGGCAGAAGGTTCTGGACATCGGCTGCGGCTGGGGCGGCCTCGCCCTTAGCTTGGCACGCGAAGCCGACGTCGAGGTCACCGGCATAACGCTGTCGACCGAGCAACTCGCGGTGGCGCGGGAGCGCGCGAAAAACAGCCAGTTTGCCGAAAAGGTGCGATTCGATCTGCGCGACTACCGCCACCAGGCGGGAACCTTCGACCGCATCGTCTCGGTCGGCATGTTCGAGCATGTGGGCGTCAACCATTACGGCCAGTTCTTCCGCAAGGTCCGCGACCTCCTGACCGAGGAGGGGGTGGGCCTGCTGCACTCGATCGGGCGCCCGGACGGACCGGGTGCCACGAATGCCTGGATTCGCAAGTACATCTTCCCGGGCGGCTACTGCCCGGCGCTGTCGGAGGTGTTGGCCGCCGTCGAGCGGGCCGGCCTGTTCGTCACCGACGTCGAGATATTGCGCCTGCATTACGCCGACACGCTCCGCGAATGGGCGCGCCGCTTCCAGGCCAACCGCGACAAGGCCGCGCAGCTTTACGACGAGCGGTTCTGCCGCATGTGGGAGTTCTATCTGGCGGGCTGCGAGGCGACCTTCCGCCATCAGGGCATGATGGTGTTCCAGATGCAGATTGCGCGTCGCCACGACACGGTGCCGGTGACGCGCACCTACATCGACGCATGGGAGAAGGCGCACGCTCTCGCCTGAGGCAGGGCGCCCCGTCTTCCACGATATCCACCGGGGTGTGGATAACATAACGGTGCCGCGGCGGCGGCCGATCTGCTAGCATTCGCCGATGCCGCCCGCCCTGCCCCTTCCCGCCCGCTCCGACCGCGAGGACGCGGTCGCCATGCGCTTGCCCCCGCACAACTACGAGGCGGAGCAGGCGCTGCTGGGGGCGATCCTGGCCAACAACCGGGCCTTTGAGAAGGTGTCGGAGTTCCTGCGCGCCGAGCATTTCGCCGACGCCGTCCACGGCCGCATCTACACCGCGATCGGCAAGCTGCTCGAGCGCGGCCAGATCGCCAACCCGATCACGTTGAAGGGCTTCTTCGAACAGGACGAGGCCCTGGTGGAGGTCGGCGGCGCCCAGTATTTGGCACGCCTGGCCAATTCGGTCGTCACGATCATCAACGCCGTCGACTACGGCAAGCTGATTCACGACCTGCACCTGCGCCGCGAGCTCATCGACATCGGCGAGGACATGGTCAACGAGGCGTTCCAGGGCGATCTGGAGGCCCGCGCCGTCGACCAGATCGAGACCGCCGAGGAACGGCTGTATAAGCTTGCCGAAACCGGCCAGACCGAGGGCGGATTCGCCAATTTCCAGACCGCCGTCGTCAAGGCGATCCAACTCGCCGAGGCGGCCCACAAGCGCGAGGGCAGGCTGTCCGGCGTGACCACCGGCCTGACCGACCTCGACAAGAAACTGGGCGGCCTGCATCCCTCCGACCTCATCATCCTTGCCGGCCGGCCGAGCATGGGCAAGACCGCCCTGGCCACCAACATCGCCTTCAACGCGGCGCAGGCCTATCGCGAGGAGGTCGACGCCCTGGGCAACCGCAAACCGGCCGAAGGCGCCGTGGTGGCCTTCTTCTCGCTGGAGATGTCGGCCGACCAGCTCGCCACGCGCATCCTCTCCGAACGGAGCGAGATTCCTTCGCACAAGGTTCGTCAGGGCGAACTGTCCCACGAGGAGTTCGCCCGCCTGATGCAGGTCAGCCAGGAACTCTACCGCCTGCCGCTGTTCATCGACGACACCCCGGCCCTGTCGGTCTCTGCGGTGCGCACGCGGGCCCGCCGGCTGAAGCGCCAGCACGGCCTCGGGCTTGTCGTGATCGACTATTTGCAGCTCCTGCGCGGCAGCAGCACGAAGACCGAGAACCGCGTGCAGGAGATCTCGGAGATCACGCGAAGCCTGAAGGCCCTGGCCAAGGAACTCGACGTTCCGGTCCTCGCGTTGTCCCAGCTCTCGCGCGCCGTCGAACAGCGCGAGGACAAGCGCCCGCAGCTCGCCGACCTGCGCGAATCGGGCTCGATCGAGCAGGACGCCGACGTCGTCATGTTCGTCTTCCGCGAGCAGTACTATCTGGAACGCGCCGAACCCAGCCGACGCCCCGAGGAGAGCGAGGAAAAGCATCTCGACCGCCTGACCGCGTGGCAGAAGCGCTGCGAGGAGGTGTGGAACACCGCCGAGACCATCATCGCCAAGCAGCGTCACGGACCCATCGGCACCGTGAAGCTGTTCTTCGACGGCAACTACACGCGCTTCGGCGATCTCCTCCGCGACGACCATTACTCAGAGCCCCATGACTGAACGCGACCGCGCCGGCGGCGTGCTGACGGTCGACCTCGACGCCGTCCGCGAGAACTGGCGGATGCTCGAGGGCATGGTCGGACCCACGGCGGAGTGCGCGGCCACGGTCAAGGCCGATGCCTATGGCCTGGGGATCGACCGGGTTGCACCCGCCCTTGCCGGTGCCGGCTGCCGGACCTTCTTCGTGGCGGCCATCGACGAGGGGATCGCCCTGCGCCGTCTCGTACCGGACGCCCGCATATTCGTCCTCAACGGCCCCTTCCCCGGCACCTGCCGCGACTTCCTCGAACATCGCCTGGTTCCGGTGCTCAACGCGCGCGAGCAGGTCGAGGCATGGACGACCGGCGGCTGCGGGGGCGAGGCGGCGCTTCACGTCGATACGGGAATGAACCGCCTCGGCCTGGCCGAAGACGAGCTAGCCTCCCTGGCTGCAACACCCGGAGCCCTCAGCCCGATCCTGCTGATGAGCCACTTGGCCTGCGCCGAGGACGGCCAGTCCGTGATGAACGCCGGGCAGCTCGCCCGCTTCCTGACGGCCCGCCGATTGCTGCCCGCGGTTCCGGCCAGCCTCGCCAACTCCTCGGGCATCTTTCTCGGCCCCGGCTACCACTTCGACATGGTGCGTCCGGGGGCCGCCCTGTTCGGCGTGTCACCCCGTGCCGGGCAACCCAATCCCATGCGCCAAGTGGTTCGTCTGCAAGGAAAAATCGTGCAGTTGCGCGACGTTGACAGGCCCATGACCGTTGGCTATGGTGCCACCCATCGGGTTACCGGACGCGGTCGGGTGGCTACCGTGGCCGTGGGCTACGCCGACGGCTTTCCCCGCTCCCTCAGCAACCGCGGCTGCGGCCATGTCGGCGGCGTGCGCGTGCCGCTCGTGGGGCGGGTGTCCATGGATCTCATCACCTTCGACGTCAGCGAGGCCCCGCCGGAAGCGGTGCGACCGGGTGCGATGATCGACCTCATCGGTCGCGAGAACCCCGTCGACGCGGTCGCAGACCAGGCCGGCACGATCGGCTATGAAATCCTCACCTCGCTGGGGCACCGCTATTACCGCCACTATGTCGGCGGAGCGGCCTGATGCCCCTCGTCGCCGCCGCCGGCCGCCTGTTCCTCACCTTCCTCGCGGCCGCAGGGCGCCTGACCGCCTTCACCGCGGTGGCGGTGTCCAACGCCTTCCTGCCGCCCTCCTATCCGCGGCAGATCGCCCGCCAAATGTTCGAGATCGGCTACCTGTCGCTGCCGGTCGTCGGACTGACCGCGATCTTCACCGGGATGGTGCTGGCGCTGCAAAGCCATACCGGCTTCGCGCGGTTCGCCGCGGAAGGCGCCGTGGCGACGGTGGTCGTGCTGTCGATGACGCGCGAGCTGGGACCGGTGCTGGCGGGGCTGATGGTGGCGGGTCGCGTCGGCGCCGCGATGGCCGCCGAGATCGGCACGATGCGTGTGACCGAGCAGATCGACGCCCTCACCACGCTGTCGACCAACCCCTACAAGTACCTGATCGCGCCCCGCCTGATCGCCGGCCTGCTGATGCTGCCGCTCTTGGTGCTGGTGGCCGACGTCATCGGCGTGTTCGGCGGCTATCTGATCGGCACCTACAAGCTGGGTTTCAATCCCGCCACCTACATCAGCCGCACCTGGGAGTTCCTGGAGCCGGTCGACGTGTTCTCGGGCCTCGTCAAGGCCGCGGTGTTCGGCTTTCTGATCTCGCTCATGGGTTGCTACCACGGCTTCCATTCCAAAGGCGGCGCCCAGGGCGTCGGCGCCGCGACGACGACCGCCGTCGTGTCGGCCTCGATCCTGATTCTGACCTTCAACTACATCATTACCGAACTGTTCTTCGCCCGATGACGCCGAAGATCCAGCTCACCGACGTTCACAAGTCCTTCGGCCCGAAAAAGGTGCTCGACGGCATCACGGTCGACCTGCCGGCCGGCCAGTCGCTGGTGGTGATCGGCGGGTCGGGCAGCGGCAAGTCGGTCCTCCTCAAATGCATTCTCGGCCTCATGCGCCCGGAGACGGGCAGCATCAAGATCGATGGCGAGGAGGTGGTCGGCCTGCCGCAGCGCGAGCGCGAGCGGGTGCTGCGCAAGTTCGGCATGCTGTTCCAGGGCGGCGCCCTGTTCGACAGCCTGACGGTCTGGGAGAATGTCGCCTTCGGCTTGATCCAGGGGCAGCGCATGCGCCGCGCCGAGGCGCGCGAGCGCGCCCTCGCGAAGCTGGCGGCCGTGGGACTGGCCGCCGATGTCGCCGAGCTTTGGCCGGCCGAACTGTCGGGCGGCATGCAGAAGCGCGTGGCCCTGGCGCGCGCCATCGCCTCCGAGCCCGAGATCATCTTCTTCGACGAGCCGACCACCGGTCTCGACCCGATCATGGCCGACGTCATCAACAACCTGATCGTTGACTGCGTGAAGCAATTGGGCGCCACCACCATCTCGATCACCCACGACATGCATTCGGCGCGCAAGATCGCCGACCGCATGGCGATGATCTACAAGGGCCGGCTGACCTGGGTGGGCCCCGCCGCGGAGATCGACGCCTCCGGCAACCCCTATGTCGACCAGTTCATCCACGGCCGCGCCGAGGGCCCGATCACGATGGAACTGCGGCGGTGAGACCTCCTTACGCCCCGCCGTCATCGCGAGGAGGCGCAACCCATCCTTCTTCGTCATTCCCGCGAAAGCGGGAATCCACTAACGGCTTTGGCTTATGGGCCCCCGCCTGCGCGGGGGCGACGGAAAGGGTGACGCCAGGCATCGACTCCCGCAGAGTTTGCGCAAGCGGGAGAGGGTAATGGCGAAACCCTCGTCCACCTACGTCTGTCAGGACTGCGGCGCCGCCTATCCCAAGTGGAGCGGCAAGTGCGAGGCCTGCGGCGCCTGGAACAAGATCGTCGAGGAGGCGCCGCGCGAGGCGGTGCCGAAGGGGCTGGCCGGCAAGGGCGGGCGGCGCGTCGAGTTCGTCAGCCTGGCGGGCGGCGGCGCACCGCCGCCGCGGTTGCTGACCGGGTTGGCCGAATTGGACCGGGTGTGCGGCGGCGGCCTCGTCTCGGGATCGGCGCTGCTGGTCGGCGGCGACCCCGGAATCGGCAAATCGACGCTGCTGTTGCAGGCGGTGGGGGCGCTCGCCCGCCACGCCCGCTGCCTCTACATTTCGGGCGAGGAGGCGATCGACCAGGTGCGCCTGCGGGCGCGGCGTCTGGGGCTCGAGAACGCCGCCGTCGGCCTGGCGGCGGCCACCTCGCTGCGCGACATCGTCGCCTCGTTGGACGGGGCCGAGGCCGCCGATGTGGTGGTCATCGATTCGATTCAGACCATGTATCTCGACAGCCTGGATTCGGCCCCCGGCACGGTGGCCCAGGTGCGGGCCTGCGCCCAGGAACTCATCCGCCTCGCCAAGCGTCGCGGCTTCACGCTGTTCCTGGTCGGCCACGTCACCAAGGAGGGGCTGATCGCCGGCCCCCGTGTGCTCGAGCACATGGTCGACACGGTGCTGTATTTCGAGGGCGAGCGCGGCCACCAGTTCCGCATCCTGCGCGCCGTCAAGAACCGCTTCGGGGCCACCGACGAGATCGGCGTGTTCGAGATGACCGATGGCGGCCTGGTGCAGGTGGCCAACCCGTCGGCGCTGTTCCTGGCCGAGCGGCGCGGCAACGTGTCGGGCAGTTGCGTCTTCGCCGGCATCGAGGGCAGCCGGCCGATGCTGGTCGAAATCCAGGCTCTGGTCTCGCCGTCCGGGCTGGCGACGCCGCGGCGCGCCGTGGTCGGCTGGGACTCGGGCCGGCTGTCGATGGTGCTGGCGGTGCTCGACGCCCGCTGCGCGCTTGCCTTGTCGGGGAATGACGTTTATTTGAACGTCGCGGGCGGGTTGCGGATCGGGGAGCCGGCCGCCGACCTGGCGGTAGCGGCGGCGCTGGTGTCATCGGCCACCGACGTCCCCGTCGCCGCCGACATGGTGATCTTCGGCGAGATCGGCCTTTCGGGCGAGGTGCGGGCCGTCAGCCAGCGCGAGGCGCGCCTGAAGGAGGCGGCGAAATTGGGGTTCGCTCAGGCTTTGGTGCCGGGCGGGCGGCGGCGCGAGGCGGGCGGGGGACCGGCCGACTTGGCCGTTCGGCCGATCGGCCACCTGCAGGACATGGTCGCCATGTTCCGGTCGGGCGTTCGCGGCAAGGAGGCGAGGCGCGCAACCCATGATGGGTGATGTCAACCTGAATGCCGTCGACCTGGCGGTCGTGGGCATTCTGCTGGTTTCCGGGGTGCTCGCCTTCTGGCGCGGTTTCGTCCACGAGGTGCTGTCGGTGACGGCCTGGGTGGGCGCCGCCTTCGCCGCCCTCTACGGCCTGCCGTTGCTGCGCCCGTTCACCAGACAGTACATCGAAGTCGACTGGATCGCCGACGTCGCGACCGGGGGCGCGATCTTCCTGGTCACCCTGCTCGTGCTGTCCCTCATCACGCATGCCGTTGCCCGGCGCGTGCGAGGCAGCGCGCTAAATGGGGTGGACCGCTCGCTCGGCTTCGTTTTCGGGCTCGCGCGAGGTGGGTTTCTGGTATGCCTTGCCTATATGTTCGGCGTCTGGCTCATGGATGACGAGAAGCCGCCGGAATGGCTGGAGACGGCGCGCACCCAGCCCCTGATGGACCGAGGCGCCCGCCTGATCCAATACCTGCTGCCGGATGAATATGGCCGGACGGAGGCCATGGCGAAGCGCGCCGCCGAGGAAGCCAGGAGGGCGGCGGAGGCCGAACGCACCTATCGCCAACTCACGGCACCCCGACCCCGCGGCGGCGGCGACGAGACCTCGCGCCCCGGCTATGGCGAGGCCGAGCGCCAGGACATGAACCGGCTCATCGAGAGCAATCAATAGGACCCCATTTGTGATGATGTCCACGATCCCCTTCGACGACGACCACCCGCACGAGGAATGCGGGGTCTACGGCATCTTCGGCCACAACGACGCCGCCGCCCACACCGCCCTCGGCCTGCACGCCCTGCAGCACCGCGGCCAGGAGGCGGCCGGCATCGTGTCCTGCGACGGTGACCATTTCCACAATCACCGCGGCCTCGGACACGTCGCCGACAACTTCGGCTCCGAGACCGTCATCCGCGAGCTGACCGGGCACATGGCGGTCGGCCATGTCCGCTATTCGACGGCCGGCGGCACGGTGCTGCGCAACGTCCAGCCGCTGTTCGCCGATTTCGAGTTCGGCGGCCTCGCCATCGCCCACAACGGCAATCTGACCAACGCGGTGACCCTGCGCCGCCAGCTCGTCCGTCGCGGCTGCCTGTTCCAGTCGACCTCCGACACCGAGGTCATCATCCATCTCATCGCCATCAGCCTCTATTCGACGGTCGAGGATCGGGTGATCGACGCGCTGCGGCAGGTCGAGGGCGCCTATTCGCTGGTGGCGCTGACCAAGGACAGCGTCATCGGGGTGCGCGACTCGATGGGAATTCGCCCGCTGGTCATCGGGCGGCTCGACAACGCCCACATCCTCACCTCGGAGACCTGCGCCCTCGACATCATTGGCGCCGAATTCGTGCGCGACGTCGAGCCGGGCGAGATCGTGGTGCTGGATGCGCAGGGACTGCGCAGCATCAAGCCCTTCGCCAAGGCGCCGCGGCGCTTCTGCATCTTCGAGTACATCTATTTCGCCCGCCCCGACAGCCTGATGGAGGGCATCAGCGTCTACGACGTGCGCAAGCGGATCGGCGCCGAACTCGCCCGGGAGAGCGCGGTCGACGCCGACGTGGTGATCCCGGTGCCCGACTCCGGCGTGCCCGCCGCCCTCGGCTACGCCGCCGAGGCCGGCATCCCCTTCGAACTCGGCATCATCCGCAACCATTATGTTGGCCGCACCTTCATCGAGCCGTCCGACCACATCCGCCACCTCGGCGTGAAGCTGAAGCACAACGCCAACACCGCACAGATCGCCGGGCGGCGCGTCATCCTGGTCGACGATTCGATCGTGCGCGGCACGACCTCGACCAAGATCGTCGAGATGGTGCGGCAGGCCGGAGCCCGCGAGGTTCACATGCGGATCTCCAGCCCGCCGACCACCCACTCCTGCTTCTACGGCATCGACACGCCGGAGCGCGAAAAGCTGCTCGCCGCGCGCTACGACGTCCAGGGCATGGCCGACCTCATCGGCGTCGACAGCCTGGCCTTCATTTCCATCGACGGGCTGTACCGTGCCGTGGGCGAGGAGCGCCGCGACGCGCGCCGGCCGCAGTTTTGCGATGCCTGCTTCACCGGCGACTACCCGATCCCGCTCACCGACCACAACGACGGGCAGGCCAAGCGCGAGCTTTCGGTGCTGACGGAGGGGAAATAGTCATGGCCGGCAGACTGGAGGACCGCATCGCCCTCGTCACGGGGGCTTCGCGCGGCATCGGCGCCGCGGTCGCCAGGCGCTTCGCGGCCGAGGGCGCCAAGGTCATCCTGGTGGCGCGCACCCAGGGGGGGCTGGAAGAGATCGACGACGAAATCCGCGCCGCCGGCGGCAGTGCCGTCCTGTCGCCGATGGACCTGACCGACTTCGCCAAGATCGACCAGATGGGCGGGGCGATCTTCGAGCGCTTCGGCCGCCTCGACATCCTGGTCGGCAATGCCGGGGTTCTCGGGGGCTTGAGCCCGGTCGGCCATTACGACCCCAAGACCTGGCAGCGGGTGATCGATGTCAACCTCACCGCCAACTATCGCCTGATCCGCAGCTTCGATCCGCTCCTGCGCCAGTCCGACGCCGGCCGCGCGATTTTCGTGACGTCGGGGGCGGCGCGGGCGGCGCATCCCTACTGGGGCGCCTACGCCGCGTCCAAGGCGGCGCTGGAGACGCTGGTGCGCACCTACGCCGCCGAGGTCGTCAAGACGTCCATCCGGGCGAACCTGGTGGACCCGGGCGCGGTGCGAACGGCGATGCGCGCCGAAGCCTACCCCGGCGAAGACCCACTGACCCTCCCGCGCGCCGAGGACATCGCCGAAACTTTCGTCACCCTGGCCGAACCCGCCTGCCAGCGCACCGGCGAGGTCGTCGGCGCTTGAGCCGACGGCTGTCATGTCGACCCAGCCGGGTTGAGCGCCAAACCGTCACCCCCGCGAAGGCGGGGGTCCATTAACCGACGACGTTTGCGTCAGTAGCGGGAGTCCATAAGCCGCTGCGCGTATATGGATTCCCGCCTTCGCGGGAATGACGACGCGGTCGTTACGCGGGCGCGACGGCTTTATGGCGCATACGGGTTCTTGCCCTTGCGCAGGGAGAACCGGATCGGCACGCCCGGCAAATCGAACGTGTCCCTCAGTCCATTGATCAGGTAGCGCGTGTACGACTCGGGCAGATCCTCGGGCTTGCTCGCGAAGGCGACGAAGGTCGGCGGGCGCGACTTCACCTGCGTCATGTAGCGCAGCTTGATCCGCCGCCCGCCCTGCGATGCCGGCGGCGGATGGCGTTCGACCGCCTCGATCAGCCAGCGGTTCAACTGGGCGGTGGGAATGCGGCGATTCCACGTCTCGTAGACCCGCAGCACCTCGTCCATCAGGCGGTCGAGCCCGCGCCCGGTAAGCGCCGAGACGGTCAGCGTCGGCACGCCGCGGGCCTGCGGCAGCGACGCCTCCAGGCGGTCGCCGAGCCGGCGCAGCGCCTCGCGGTGATCCTCGACCAGGTCCCATTTGTTGACGGCGACGACCAGGGCCCGCCCCTCGTCGAGCACCAGCCGGGCGATGGTGAGGTCCTGCTTGTCGAGAATGGCGCCCGCGTCGAGGACGAGCACGACGACATGGGCCAGCCGGATGGCCTCGAGCGAGTTGGCCACCGACAGTTTTTCCAACTCGCCGGTGACGTTGGCGCGGCGCCGCAGGCCGGCGGTGTCGACGAGGCGGACCCGCCGCCCCCGGTGCTGCCACTCGACGGCGATGGCGTCGCGGGTCAGGCCCGCCTCCGGGCCGGTCAGCATCCGCTCCTCGCCCAGCAGGCGGTTCACCATGGTCGACTTGCCGACATTGGGCCGGCCGACGATCGCCAGCTGAAGCGGCTTCTCGGGTCGTTCTCCTTCGTCCTGCTCTTCCGCCGGCTCTTCCGCTTCCTCGGGCTCCTCGGCGCCGGCCACCCCATGCTCTCGCGCGAAGGGCAGGATGGCGTCGAACAACTCGGCCATACCCTCGCCGTGCTCGGCCGAGACCGCGACCGGCTCGCCCAGGCCCAGCTCGTAGGCCTCGATCAGGCCCGGCTGACCGGCGCGCCCTTCGCATTTGTTGGCGATGACGATTACCGGCTTCGCGCTCTTGCGCAGATGGTCCGCGAAATGGCGGTCCAGGGGCGTGACGCCGGCCCTGGCGTCGATCAGCATGAGGATCAGGTCGCTGTCGGCCAGCGCGGCTTCCGTCTGCGCCCGCATGCGGGCCGCGACGCTCTCGTCGAAGGCCTCCTCCAGGCCGGCCGTGTCGACGACGCGGAATTGCAGGCCGAAAAGCTGCGCCTCGCCCTCGCGTCGGTCGCGGGTCACGCCGGGCGTGTCGTGCACGAGCGCGACGCGCCGCCCGACGAGCCGGTTGAACAGGGTCGACTTGCCCACGTTGGGCCGGCCGATGATGGCGACGGTAAAGCCCATGCGCCTATCGGTACGCTAAAAGCTTGGCGTCCTCGGTCAGGAAATAGACGGAGCGGTCGGCCACCACGGGTGGCGTGACGACACCTTCGGGCAACGGCTCCTTGCCCAGTACCTGCCCGCCGTAGGGCGAGACGGCCAGGGCCCAGCCATTGGAACCGGTGACGACGAGGCGGTCTCCGGCCAACACCGGTCCCGACCAGGTGACATAGCCGCTCCGGTCCTTGGCGTCCTTCCAGCGCTGCAACGCGGTGATCCACGCGATGCGGCCGGTGCCGGCCTCCAGCGCCATGAGTTCCTGGTCGTTGGAGATGACGAACAGGTATTCGCCGGCCAGCCAGGGGGTCTGCGTACCGCCGATCTCGCGCTCCCAGAGGCGCCGCCCGGTGCGCAGGTCGACCGCGATCAGGGTGTCGCTGTTGCCGAGGGCGTAGACGCGGTCGCCGCCGATCACCGGCAGGCCGCGCACGTCGGTCAGGATCGACAGCCCCTCGGTGCGGCGTAGCGCGGCGAGGGACTCAGCCCACAGGGGCGCGCCGTTCTCGATGCGCAGGGCGAACAGCTCGCCTGACGAATAGGCGACGACCACGACATTGCCGTCGATGGCCGGCGTGCTCCCGCCCAACAGGCTGGCGGTCTCGCTGATCCCGGTGTGGCGCCACAACGGACGGCCGTCGGCCGCCGCCAGGGCTTGGGTCTGGTTCTCCACCGACTGGACGACGACGCGCCCGCCGCGAACAGCCGGAGCCCCCCGCAGCGGCGCGCCGACCGACCGCCGCCAAAGCTGCGCGCCGGTGTCGGCGTTCAGCGCGACCACCTCGCCCGAACCCGTGGAAGCGAACAGTCGACCGTCATCGTAGGCGAGGCCACCCCCGAAGCTGCCGTCGAGATCGGCGTCCTCGACGACGCGTGCCTGCCACAGCCGGGCGCCCGTCGCGGCGTCGGTTGCGGACACCTCGGACATCGCGTCGATGGCGAACACCTTGCCGCCGGCGACGACGGGCGGACTGACCAGCTTATGGCGCTCGTCCGACCCCCGGCCCACGTCGGCCGTCCACGCCCTGGCCAGCCGTTCGCCGGCGTCGACATGGTGCATGGCGTGGTGCGGCAATCCGCCGGTTTGCGGCCAGTTGACGTTGAGGAAGGGTCGCGGCAGCCGGATTCGGGCCGAATCCGCTTCGACGTCGAGGCCCCGCTGATAGGACAGCACGGCCACGCGCTCCCCCGGAAGCGGCGGCTTGTCGTCCTCCCCCATCCAGCTCTCGCACCCGGCGAGCGAGGCACCGAGAAGCATCGTTAAGGCGATTCGGCGCACGTACCCCTATCCCTTCTTGGTCGAGCCGCCCAGGGCGGCCAGCATCTCGGCGGCGCGGGCGCGCAGGTTCTGGGGCGTCGCGGCATCGTCCGCGAGTTGGCGATAGAGTTCGCGCGCCTTGTCCACCTCGCCCCGGCGATGCGCGATGATCGCGGTCAGTTCCAGCGCGGAATGCCGCCAGGGTCCGGAGGTCAGGCCGGCCAGCCGCTGCGTGAGCGCCGTCGCGTCGCCGCCCTCGAGTCCCAGCAGCACCGAGCGCAGCGTCGCGAGATCGCGGTAGGTACGGTCGACCCCGCCGTCCGCGGCGATCCGGTCATAGACCTTGACCGCGCCGGCCACGTCGCCCGCTTCGGCCAGGAGCCCGGCCTGCCGCAGGCTGGCCACGGTGGCGTAGCCGGTGCGGCTGTCGGCGGCCAGGGCGGCCATCGCCTCGGCGGCCTGCCGCGGCTCGCCGATGGCCTGGGCGGCGGCATAGCGGGCCGCCTCCTTGGAACGGATGTCCTGCTGCCAGGCCTGCCAGCCCTGATGGCCGGCGACGATGGCGACGACGGCGACGGCGGCGCCCACGATCCAATTGCCGTACTTCTTCCAGATCTTGAGGTATTGCTCCCGCTTGAGTTCCTCGTCGACCTCCTGGATCAGGAGATCGGCGGCGGGATCGTCGTCACGTTTGGTCACACGCCTCTCCGCTCATCGCTTCCGGCGGCTAAAATAGTCGCAGTCGGGCGCGGACGCAAACGATCGGCTCAGGCGGCCCGCCATTTGATGGAACAGCCCATCGAGGCGGTCTGATCCTCCGGGCCGCGGCCGGTCTCGGCCACCTGCTTCATCGCCTCGAACAGCTCGCGCTGGGCGTCGGCCGGCGCCGCCTCCTTGCGCGAGGCGTCGAGCCGCCCCCGGTACTGCAGCCCGAGGTCCGCGTCGAACCCGAAGAAGTCGGGCGTGCAGACGGCGTCGTAGGCGCGCGCGACCTCCTGGGTCTCGTCGATGACGTAGGGAAAGGTGAAGCCGTGGTCGCGGGCGAAGGTCTTCATATTGGCGAAGGAATCCTCGGGATACGCCTCGGTGTCGTTCGGCATGATCGCGACGGCGCCGATGCCCATCGCCTGCAGTTCCTTGACGTCGCGAACCAGCCGGTCGATCACCGCCCGCACATAGGGGCAGTGGTTGCAAATGAACATCACCAGGCTGCCGCGTGGTCCCCGCACCTCGGCCAGCGTGTACTCGCGGCCATCGATCCCCTTGAGCCGGAAGTCCACGGCCTTCCACCCGAAATCGCAAATCGGCGTGCTCACCGCCATCGCATCCTCCGTCTCGTTGCGTCCTGACCGGTCATCATCGGCCGGAACGGCGCGGGCGGCAACCGCGCAACCCACGGCGACCCGCACAGGTTGGTAAACCGCTGGACGCGGCCGCCTCGATGCTCAAATATATTGGAGGAAACGCTGCCCGTGGCGACGGATCAGAGTGTGAATGTCGAAGCTCTACCGGATGGCCGACTACCGGCCGAAGACCGCCCTCACCCACTTCACGCGATTCGAACTCAGCCAGCTACTCGACGTCTACGGCCGCTGCGTGGCCGCCGGGCTGTGGCGCGACTACGCCATCGACCATCGGCCCGGCACGGCGGTGTTCGCCGTATTCCGCAGCACCCATGAGCAGCCGTTGTTCACCATCACGAAGCGAATGGTGAACGGGCGCGACCATCGTTTCGTCGTGACCAACGGCGGCCGCAAGCTGCGTGAGGGCGACAGCATCGCCGAGGTTTTGCCCGCCCTTACGCCGGGCCCGCGGATCGTGCCACCCGACCGGGCCGTCACACCGCGCTGAACGCGCCGCTGGCCTGGTCCAGCCAGAACAAATCGCCGGTTTCCAGGTCGAAGTACCAGCCGTGCAAGGCCAGGCGCCCGTCCTCGACGCGTTCGCGAATCCAGGGAAAGGTCATCAGGTTCCCGAGCGACACGAGCACCGTCTGCTGCTCGCATATCCGCTGCATGGCCTCGGGCGGCTGCCCCTGCCCCAACTCCTTGGCGCGCTCTCGGGCGGGGTGGGCGATGGCCATCCAGGGGGTGATGAACTCGCCCCCGGCGCGCTCGTCGAGCAGCGCCCCGATGCCGCCGCAGCGGGCGTGGCCGAGTACGATGATGTGTTCCACCTGCAGCGTCTTGACGGCGAATTCCAGGGCCGCGCTGGTGCCGTGATAGGCGTCGTCGGGGCCGTACGGGGGGACCAGGTTGGCGACGTTGCGCACGACGAAGATGTCGCCCGGCCCGGCGCTGAAGATGCGCCCCGGATCGACCCGCGAATCGCAACAGGAGATGATCATCGCTTGCGGCGACTGGCCGCCGCGGGCCAGGGCATCGAAGAGCGGACGATGGCGCTCGTAATAGGTCTCTCGGAAAACCAGGAAGCCCTCGATCAACCGTTCCATGGCAGCCCCCGATTCCATGTTGCGCCGCAACATGTAACACGGGATCGGGGCGCCTCCAAGCCCTCACGACGGAGCATACATCGCCGCCTCCGCCGCCCGGCGCCGCACCAGGCCGGGCAGCTTGACGCCGCCGGCGTGGGTCCAGCGCCGGAACTGCGGCGGCACGTCGTCGTGCTCCTCGCGGTTCACCAGCCTGAGCAGGGTCGAGGCCTGGAGGTTGCCGGCGCCGACGTTGAAGGCGAACGACACCAGGGCGCCGAACTGGCCGTCGGTAAGCGGCACCCGGGCCAGGCGCAGCACCGCGGCGGCGGTGCGGGCGAGATCGGCGACGAGCAGCGCCCCGGCTTGGTCCTCGTCGATCGGCGGCGGCCGGGGCGCGCGGCGGTCGCGGCCGATCAGGTGCCCCCAGCCGACGGTCCAGAACCCCGCCGCGTCTCGGTAGGGTTCCAGCCGCAGCCCCTCGAAGCGCTTGACCAGCGCCACGGCGGCGTCAGGAACGGCCCGCATGGCTGGCGCTGCCACCGAACGCCGCCTTCGCCGCGCGCTGGCCGAACCAGTAGGACAGCACCAGGGTCAGCATCGCCCAGTCGTTCTCGGTCCACAGCCGCTGCAGCGCCTCGGCCGGCAGGGCCTCGAAGCGCGGCCCGGTGAGCGTCAGGTACAGCGCCCACTTGTAGGCCACGTAGAAGCCGAAGGCGGAATAGGCGATGGTCGGGCGCACCATGCCGGCGGCGAAGTCCATGACCGCGAACAGCAGGAACACCGGCCCGGTGAGCCACGGGCTCATGCCCGAGGCATGCGCCTTGTCGAGGATCTGCACCCCGAACGACGGCGCCGGCTTGTGCAGCGCCTTGGCCTCGGCGATGTCGGCGGTGGCGGTGATCTCCTCCATGCGCCACAGATGCTCCTGCGCCCCGGCCTCGAGGCGGAGCTTCATCATCGCCAGCTCGTGGGCGTTGTCCTGCCACCCCTTGAGCAGCTTGACGGCCTCGGGCAGGAACGGCGCGGCAAAGCCGAAGATGGCGGAAAGAATCGCGAGCATGGTCGGCTATCCCCCGTCTTTGCGCATCAGCCAGGCGGCCAGGGCCGCCTCCATGCCACGCGGCCCGAGATAGCTGAGGGTGGCGATGAGGCCCAGGGTCTGCCACTCGCCGAGCAGCAACCAGTCGGCCATGCCCTTGCCGATGACCGCCATCCCGACCGCGGTGGGCAGTTCCCACAACAGGTCGATCGACCAGAAATAGCGCTCGCCCTTCTGCACCATGCGGGCGTGCCACATCAGGCGGCCGATCGCCGAACTGGCGAAGACCGACCCGAGGCCGCCCAGCATGCGCAGCCACTCCGGCACGCCGGGATCGGCGTTCTGCAACGGCATCGTTGGCTCCATCCACAGGAAAATGGCCCGGCGGGCGGGTGCCGGCCGGGCCGAAGGGGGTGCGATCATGGGCCCGGACGGGTCCGGGCCTCGCTCACTTCTGCGGCAATGCGCTGACCGCTTCCATCTGCCACGGCACGAGGCCGCCCAGCGACAGCGCGTACTGCTTGCGCGCCGGGTCGTAACGCACCCGGTACTCGCTCGGATAGTAGGCGGGATAGCTGTAGGACTGCGGACGTTTCACCGGGGCCGTGACGTCCGGCTTGCTGGTTAGGAATGCCGTCGCCACCATCGGCTCGACGAAGACCAGCTTCCCCTGGTAGTAGCCGTAGATGAAGGTGTGGGTGAAGGGCTGGCCGTGGAACTCCGGGCCACGGGGATCGAGCCCGTGGATGCCCATTTTCTCGACGGCGGTGTCGGGCGGCGCGACATAGCCTTCGGCCAGCAGCTCGGCGGCCGGCGGTTTCGCGGCGTCGGCCGCACCGGCCCCTTGGAACGTCACCCGCTCGCGGTCCTGCTGCCCGATGAGGTAGAAGTGCACGTCGAAATGCGGCACCGCATAGATGCCGGGCGGCGGATGGCCGGCCGGATTCCAGTTCAGCGCCGCGTGGTCGTATCCCGTCCTGGGGCCGCCCTCGGGCATCGGCAGCACGTATTCCCACTCATGCCGGCCGGGCTCCGCGCCAGGCAGCCCGCTCAGCGCGCCCTCGCTCAGCAAGACTGAAACCGACAGCGGCTTGCCTTGGCCGTCGGTATCGACCACGACCTGGGCTTCGCCCTGGCCGACGGCCACGGGGCTGCCGACAAAGGACTTGCCGGTCTCGGCCGGTGCCGCCAAGGCTCCGGTCGCGGAAAGTGCCAGGCCGATGCCCAGGGCGGCAGCGTGAATCCTTGTCTCTTGCATGATACTAAGTCCTTTTTTCAGAGACTGACCGGCGCAGGCTAGCGCTTCGGCCGGGCCGATGGGTTCGATGCAGAGGGATTACTCTGTTCAAGCCTCTCCGCTCCTCGCCAGATGCAGGGCGACGGTGGCGGAATCCGCGGCGGCCGCCACCGCCACCGCGCTCTCCCAGTCCGCCCGCGCGGGATCGTGGGCCGGCGGTTCCTCCTGGCCGGCAAGCGCCAGCGCCGCCTCATACGCCTCGACCGCCGCGATCGCCGTCCGCACCGCGGCATTGGCGGCGAGCTGGGCATCGCGTACGGCCGGATCGGTGTCGGCCATCGAGTAGGCGTCGTCGAGGCAGCGGGCGCGACCGTCGACGATCGACCAGCGGCGCAGGTAGCGGCCATCCGCGTAGGTATCCATGATTTCGGTGCTGCGGATCATCCGGCGATCTCCGTGGCGGTGAGACGGGCGGCCCAGACCAGCGTCTTGCCGGCGACCCCGGTGACGTTGACGTCAATGGTCTGGGCGGCGGTGTCCGCATGCAGGGTGCAGTCCATGCCGGCCGTGGTTTCGTGAAGGTCCATGCCCGAGGCGCTGCCCGCCAGCGTGACGTTGCCGCCGATGTCGCGGTGGAAGACGGCACGCCGCACGTAGCCGGCACGCTCGGTCGGGCTGTCGACATCCTCGCGGGCCTCGACCACGGCTTCCACCAGAACCGTCCGCCCCTCGGCCAAGGGCCACTTGGCGATGTCGGTGGGCGTGGCATCGGCGGTGGCGGCCCGAAAAGCGGGGACCGGGGGGACGCCGGCGGGCGACGCCACCAGTTCCTCGCGCAGATTGCGGGCGGGCAGCCAGGCCACCGCCTCGGCCGCCGAGCCGATCGCATAGCCGCCCCGGACCGCCGATACCGCCTTGTGGACGCCGGAGGTCAGGTTGGCGTTGGCGGCGGCATCCAGAAAGTCGACCCGCCGCAGCGCCTCGAACACGCTGGTCCCGTCGGCAGTGGCGAAATAGACCCGGCCGCTGTCGGGATCGGCGGCGACGGCATCCACCTGGTCGACCGCTCCACCCAGCAGGCACCTGGCGTTCTCATGGAACAGCGGGCGCTCGTCGGCGTGGATGCGAGCGATCTGGTCGGGCGTGGGGGCGAAGGCGGTGACGCGGAGCAGCGCCAGCGCGCCGCTGACCAGAGGTGCCGATCCGGCGACGTCGAGGCCGATGCGCAGGACGGCGGCGGGGTTCGACAGGCTGCCAACGGCCGTCGCGTCGTCGCTGTCGCAGCGGGTGCCATCCACCCATAGTTCCTGGCGGCTGCCCCGCATCACGCAGGCGACGTGCCGCCACACTCCGTCGTCGATCACCGGCCCGGTCGAGGTCACCGCGTCGGTGCCGTCGTCGGTCGCGAACTGGAGCATCCCGGCGGCGGTCACGCCGACGGTGATGCGCTGGGCGGTCGGGCTGCTGTCGCGCTCGAACACCGTCTCGGCCGCCGCGTTGGCCGACATACGGATCCAGAACAGGACCGCGAAATCGCCGTCGCCGAAGTCGAGATCGGCGTCATGGGCAAGCGACAGGTAGTTGGCCGCCGAGAACCCGGAATAGCCTTTCAGCTCGGCGCCCGCCGCCACCGCCGCCTCGCTGAGCAGGCCGGTTTCGGTCAGGGCGTTGCCCTTCACGCTGCGGTCGGCGGTCTTCGAGTTCGCCAGCCAGCAGCCGCGGATGTCGCCCGGCAACCAGCCGGTGGCATGGGTCCGCCCCACATAGGCGACCATGCCGCGCGCCTTGCTGCCGACCGGCCAGCACACGAACTGAACCCCCGCTGAGCCGCCGACCGCCACGCCGCCGGGTACCGCCGCCGCCCTGGCCACGTTGGGGTTGGGCAGCGCCGGGACGGTGCCGTAATAGATCGTGTCGTAGTCGAAGCCGCCGGCCTGATACCAGGTCCGGGCGATGCGGTGGAGGCCGGCGTTGCCGTTCTGCACTCCGTAGAGGGCGCCGTCGGCATCGAAGCCGACCCAGTCCTGCGCCGCCGTCGTCAGGCTGTTGCACACCCGGCCGTCGGGAAGCACGACGCTGCGTCCGCCTGCGGTGGCGAGGGCGACCGTCGGCCTGGGCAGGCCGGTGCGCCGGTCCAAGGGTGCTTCGGCGGCGACGTGGATGGCGATGCCGCGGGTGTCCTGGCTGACGGCGCCGGTGATGAACAGCGGCGCGTTTGCCACCCAGGCCGTGCCGGCGTCGTTGCGGTTGGCGAGGCCGGCCCAGCTGTCGCGTTTCTGGATGGCATTCCCCTGGTTGTACCGCCCCTCGTCGAGCAGGAAATGGATTTCGGTCACGCCCAGGGAACCGCTCGTGCCGAAGCCGATGAGCAACAGGCCGTCGCGGGCCGCCAGGCACATGGTGCCGGCGTTGGCCGAATAATTCATCCGAAAGGTGCCGCCCTGGAACACCATCCACATCGGGAGGTCGGGATCGGTCGCATCGTAGATGGTGGTGCCGCTCTGGGTGGCCACGATAAGGGCCAGGGCGGGAAAGTCGCGCGTCGTCCCGCGCGTCGCCGTGCTTAGGGATTCGTTGTACCAGCTCGTCCGCCGGCAGCGGTGCCGCCAGGCGCCGCCGTCGCTGTCCTTCGCGGTGTCGTACAGCAGCACTGCCTTGACCGTGGCATTGGCGAGCCGGGCGGAGAGGACGGCCAGCCCGAGGTTCGCGAAGCTCGGCTTGTCGGTTCCGTCGAGGCCGAGGTCGCTCCGGGTCACCGACACGTCCCCCGTTCGGCCCTGCACCGAGGTGACCGCGTTCACCTGCGCCCCCGCCTCGATCCCGGCGAGCTTCGCCACCTCGGCCGCCGCCAGATGCCAGCGCTCGCCGGGCGCGCCTCCCGTCACTCCGGGAAGGCCGTCGTGGTCGATCGGCGTCCAGGCGGCGCCGTCGTAGCGCACCGCCAGCCCCTCGTCGGCGACCCACACGGTCCAGCCGGCGCGCGGGGCGAGGAATCGCCAGCCGCCGTACCACGCCGCCAGCCGGCCCTCCTGCCCGATCCAGGCGCCGGTCGCCCCGGCCGCCACCAGATAGCGGTCGCCGTCGGCGACGCCTGCGGGCGGCGCCGCAAGGTCGCGGTCGAGCACCGCCGCCTGCACCGCCGCGTCCAGGCGTTGCAGGGCCTCGTTGTGCGTCACCTCCTTCTGCGCCTGGCTCGCCAGGATGTAAGGAAGCTCCAGGTTGGCCGAGGCGTCGCTCATAGCCACACCTCGCGCGCCACCCCGCGCCCTATGGTCGCGCTCACCTGGCAGACCCGAATTCGTAGCGTCGTCCGCGGCCCGCCGAAATCGGCCGCCTGCTCCGCCGCGCCGTACAGGAGCGCGGGCGCGGTCAATCCCTCCACCCTGCGCACCACGGCGCCTTCCTCGTCGAGAATGTCCACGTCATAGGCCTCCATGTCCTCGCCCAGCGGCACGTCGGCGCCGTCGATCCACCCGCCATGCCGGCGGGCGCGGCGCACCCAGGTTATGGTCCAGTCGCCGCTGACCGGGTCGCGGACACCGCGCACATGCGCCACGCCGTAGGGCCTCAGCCCGGCGGCGCCGCCGGCGAAGCTCAGGGCCGGCTGGTCGTCCAGGAACCCGCCGAGGCTCACCGCCTTGTACGGGCGGCTTGCGCCGATCAGCTCCTGCGGCAGGGACAGGCGGCGCAGATCGGCCGCCGAAAGCAGCAGGAAGGTCTCGCCCGCCCCATGCCCGCCGACCTCGTGTTCGGTTCCCCGCCGCCCGCGCAGCAGGCCCGACAGGGCGTAGCTGTCCGGGCCGACCAGCGTGGCGCCGCGGAACTGCACGATCTCGTTGCCCACCAGCGCCGCGTTGGCGCCGTTGAGCACGGCCGCCGCCGGCCGGCTTTCGAGCTGCCCCTGGCGCAGCGTCACCGTCACCGTGTTCGCCTCGTCCCAGGCGACCGTCGTTCCCGCGCCGAGCGCCGTGGCGCAGACGCCCCAGGTGGCGGGCCCATCGAGATCTGCGATCGCCTCGTAACTGCCTCCCCCGTCCCGCGAGCGGTGCAGCACCGCCCCGCGCCACGTGCCCCCGACGCCGGCGTGGAACGACGCGGCGGCGTAGAAGCCGACTCCCTCGTCCTCGTCGCGCAGCAGCGGCAGGTCGAGCAGGAAGGCGACGGTCTGGGCGATGCCCGTGAGCGCGCCGCGCCGCGCGAAGGGCTCGCTGCCGATGGCGGGGATCGACATGGCGGCACCGTCGGCGACGGCGTGCACGTCCACCATCGTCGCGGTCGTCTGCGTCCGCACGATCCGCAGCCGGCGCGTCACCCCGCGCACGGTCAGCGTGACCACGTCGCCGGGATCGAGCCACGCGAAACCGCTGGCGGTGCGGAAGACGAACTCCTCCCGCGTCCGCCAGGACTCGGCCAGCAGATCCTCGGCGATGCGCCGCGCCTCGTCGTCGGACAAGGCCAGGGGCAGGGGCAGGCTGACCACGTTTTCGCTGCCCACCGCCAGGCGGCGCGCCGACTGCACGCTCGGCTGCCAGTCGGTTGCCTTGGCGAGGTAACCGAGGTCGATCTGGCGGGGCAGTTCGGCATCCTGGCGGCGGTTCACCGCCAGCACCGTCTGGCCGCCGTCCTCGTGCGGAAAGGGCACTAGGTCGTCTTCCACGATGGCCGCGCATACGGCACCGCCGCGCCGGATGAACCGCACCTTGCCGCCGCTCTCCACGGCGTCCAGGGCATAGGCGCTCGCCAGCGCCTCCAGGCAGGACCGCACGGTGGCGCGCTGCGCCGCTGCCATGCCGTCCACGCGCCCCGACAGGTCCTCGGCATCGACCTCGCTCGCCGGATCGAGGCCCGCCCGCCGGCAGAGATCGAAAACGATGGAACGCAGGTCAGGCATTGGCGCCGTACCCCAGCGCCCAGCGGAAATACTGTGCCCAGAACGAGGCGATCTCCGGCACCGCCCGCAGGCACAGGGCCACGTGCCGCGAATCCTCGACGAAACCGGCGTCGCACTGCTTGCGCCAGTGCAGGTAGCCGAGGACCATCCCCGCCGCCCGCTGCGGCTTGAACATCGCCTCGGGCGCCAGATACTCGGGATGGCTGGCCTGCCAGCGCGCCGCGTCGAAGCTGTCGGTGCTCGCGGCGAACTCGAAATGGATCGTGGGCGACAGCAGCCGGTCGAGGAAGAACGCCCAGGCGTTCTCGATCACGGTGGCGTAGCGCGCCCCGGTCAGCAGCGCGATCTCCAGCCACGGCGCCAGGTCGTAGACCTGATAGTGAAGGGCGTCGCGGCGCACGAAATCGATGCTCTCCCCGGCGTGGACGGCGGCGCGCGGCATGTCGTGGACGGCGTCGGAGAAACACTCGCTCAGCGTCCCGCCCCCGCCATCGGCGGGCACCGGCTCCACCGCGACGATCCGGGTCGTGTCCGATATGGACAGGTACGCGGACGAGGCGACCGTGTAGTCGCCGTCGTTGCCGGCGGACGAGCCCGTCACCGCGAAGCCCAGGCCGGGCACGAAGCGCGCCGTGTGATCGCCGGGCACGTCGATGCGGCGCGCGTCACTGTTCGTCCCCACGATGGCATGCGACAGGGGATGGGTGACGGCTGCGTTGCCGAACGGGAAGTTGCGCGGCGCGAAGCCGTCGATCTCCGCCAGAAGCGCGTTCCCGGCCGCCTCGTCGCCGAAGAAGTCGTGGACCATCAGCAGGATCTTGTAGTGGTGGGTGTACCAGTTGCCGTGTGTGACCACGCCCTCGTCCGGGTTGGTCTCGAAGGCGAAGGCCTGCTTGGCGGCGCGCAGGGCGGCCATCCAGCCCTCCACGTCGGCCAGCTCACTGGCCGAGAAGTCGCCGCGCCGCCGCTTCAGCACGCGGATCAGCCATTCCAGGTTGCTCTCGTTGATCGGCTTGCCGTCCGGCTGGTTGGTGCGCACCCAGGCGAGGCACAGCTCCCGCACCTTGGCCAGGGCGTCCGCGTCGCCCGAATACTCGAAGTACTGGTCGATCACCGGCAGGTCGCGGCGAAGCTGGGTGAACCCGGCCCGCGTCGCGACCACCGCGTCGTCGGCGATGTCGGTCTCGCCCTGCGAGGTCAGCACCGCCACCGGAAGCGGCGGCGTGCGCGCGAAGTCGCGGGCGAACTTGCGCAGCCGCTGGCGCTGCACGTCGTACCAGCAGAGCTGCGTGCTGGCCGAAGGCAGCGACGCCGCCGGCGTCGCCGCGTCCGCGCCGAAGAAGCTGGTGTGGATCATCAGAAGCTCGCCTTTCGCAACATGGATCGTCTTGACCGGGCTCGAACCACGGCGGTCCGGTTCGGCTCTCGGTCCCCAGTCCGGCTCATTGTTCGTCATGGCCGGGCCCAGACCCGGCCATCCACGTGGCGCAAGCGAAGGTTCTTCGTCGGGCTCACATACCAGTGGGTGCACCTGGATGCGCGGGCCAAGCCCGCGCATGACAACAAAATCAACCGATCCAAATTCGGATTCGGAGCCGGCCTTCCGTCATGAAGGCCCCTCGATCTCCTGGAAGAACGCCCGGTTGGTGTTGCTTACCAGGCAGCGCCCGTCGGCCAGCGCCAGCAGCGGCCCCGGCCATACCTCGGTCTTGTACTCGGCGAACTCGTCGAGACCGTTGTCGGCGCCCCGCTTCAGCAGCTTGACCCGGTTGCCGAACAGCAGCGAGACGAACACCGTGCGCCGGTCGTCGTCGGGATGGCAGGCGGCATAGGCCGGCCACGTACCGCTATTGCGCCACGACAGGGCCAGGTTGTCCGGGTTCAACACGCCGATCACGTCGTTGCCCGAGCAGGCGAACCAGATGCGCCCGTCGGCCGGGTTCCAGGTCAGCCCGCCGGGGAACCATTTGACGCCCAGCGCCACCCGCGCCACCTCGGCGCCCGCGACCGGATCGAACCGCACGATGGCATCGCTGCAACTGATCCACAGATGCCCGGCGCCGTCGCGGCACAGCGCATACGGCTCGCCCGCCAACGCCACGCTGGTCGCGCCGTTGTCGGCGGCGTCGATGCGGCTCAGCCGGTCGCCCCAGGGATGGGTGACCCACACCGCGCCCAGCCCGTCGGCCGCGATCTCATGCGGATAGATCGGCACCGCGATCTCGGCCACCACCGCGTCGGTTGCCGGGTCGATGCGCAGCACACGGGCCGCCCCCAGGCAGGTGACGAACAGATGGCCGCTGACCGGCTCATGGGCGATGCGCCAGGGCTGCGCCCTCAGACTGCCCAGATACCCGTCCGCGTTGCCGTCATCGCGCCCGACCACGGCCTTGCGCGCCAGCGTCCGGCCGTCCAGGCTGGTCACCGTGCGCCGCAGGTTGGCGACCACCCACAGATCGCCGTCGGCGCTCTGCGCCAGCCCCTGGGCCATGTCCTCGCCCCAGCCGGCGGCCAGCATGCCGACGACCTCGAAGGTGAGGTTCGGAATCCGCGCCCCATAGCCATCCAGGCTGAAATCCTCGAACACCACATAGGCCTGGTTGCGATAGCCGGGAACGTTGCCGACGCCCTCGATGCTCTCGATCAGGGCGTCCGGCTCCTGCCCGTCGGTGCCCAGGTGGACGGTCACCCCCTCGACGCTCGTCTCCGGCAGGTACAGGTCCCAGATCGGGTTGCTGTCGGCCCAGATGCGCCGCACCGCGGCGATCGGCCCCTCGCACAGCGACACCGCGAAACTCGCCGAGTAATGAAAGGACTCGGCGGCGGCGCGCGACCCGCCGCCCTTGCCGCCCGAGGAATGGCTGCTCCGTTCCTCGCGCTTGTCGGTCGACCAGATGACGTTGCCGGCGACTCGCCCGGCATAGACCACCGGCAGCATCTTCCCGTAGGTCGAGACCTGGATCGAAAGGTCGTCCAGGCGCCCGCCGCCGACCGTCTCTGGCCCGAAAAGCTGGCGGTCGATGGCGCCGCCGACCGCCGAGCCGAGGGCGAAGCCCAGCGCCTGCGCCGACATCAGCCCGAACAGGGCGCTGCCGCCCACGGCCCCGCCGATGGCGCCGCCGACCACCCCGAGCGCCAGCGCCGCCATCAGTCCTCCTCCACCCCGGGAAAGCGATAGGCGGCGACCCGCCGCCGCCGCCAGCGGGCGTCGAGGCGGGTCGCCACCACCCGCCCCGCCGCGCTGAACGCATGGATCATCATCTCCCCCGGCACCAGGATGGCGACGTGCTGGGGGTCGCGCCGGATGCGCAGCAGCACGACGTCGCCGGGCCGCGCCGCGTCCGCCGACACCTCGGCGAGATTGGCCGCCAGCCCTGCCCGCAGCCGGCGGCCGTCGGGCAGCCGGGCGTAATCGGCGGGGTCCTCGGGTTCCAGCCCGAAGCGGCGGCCCACTCCGACCACCAACCCGATGCAATCGCAGCCCACGCCCTTCAGCCGCCCCTGATGGCGGAACGGCGTGCCCAGCCACGACCGCGCCTCGGCGACGATCTCCGCGCGCCTCATCGCCCGGCCGCCGCGATCAGGAAGTCGTTGCCCGGCACGTGCGGCTCGCCCTGGAAGTTGACGGCGTTGCCGAACTTGTCGCGGCAGGTGGCGAAGCGTTTGTCGCAGCCGGCGACCACCGTGTACTGGTCGCCCGGCGCGACATCGCGGGGCATGGGCAGGAACAGGGTGAACAGGCCGGCCGCGAAGCGGCGCACCTCCATCCGCGCCCCGGCGTTGGCGCCCGAGGTCCAGATCAGCAGCCCGCCGTCGAACCAGCCCGCCGGCTCGCCGCGCGCCGCGTCGGTGAAGGTCTGGCGGTCGAGCGCCTCGCCCACGCTCCCCGTCGCCGTCCAGGCGGACAGGCCCACCCGGCAGCGCGCGTCGCCGAGGTCGGCGCGGCAGCCGGGCGTGTACACCTGGCCGAAGATGCGCGCGAAGGCTTCCGTCATGCCGCGCAGCTCGGCCACGAAGCCGGCGTCGCTCAGGCGCACCTCGCCGAGCGTGCCCCGCCGCAGATGCAGCGCGCCGGCGGCGGGATCGGCGAAGTTGACCAGCATGACGTCCACCTCGGCGCCGTCGTAGACGCCGGCCAGCAGGTCGCCTTCGTGGATTTCTTCCGAATCGAGCACCGAGCGTATCTCCAGATTGTCCACCGCGAGGCCCGCGCTTCCGGCGACCGCCGTGGGGACGAAGCCGCTCGCCGCCCCGTAGGTCAGTCCGTCGAAGGCGATGTCGCCGTCATGGTCCGTGAACCCCATCGTCACGCCGTCGGCGCGGGTCAGCCGCCACAGGGTGGCCAGCGTCGTCACCTCGCCGGAAAGGTGCCCCCGCAGCGCCTCGGAAATCGCCTTCATTCGCGCACCTCGACGATCGGGATCTGTCCCCAGCGGAAGGCGTCGTAGGCTTCGACGGACACCTTCATCTGGTCGGTGTCGAAGCGCGCCGGCACGTCGAACTCCGCCTCGGCCTCCACCGTCGCCGCGGCCGCCGGGGGCGCGGCGAAGGTGACGACGCCGGCGGTGTGGTCGACCGTGAACCCCGTCTGCTGCTCCACGCCGGCCAGCCACAGGCGCACGGTGCCGGCGACCGGCCGGGTGATGCGGCGCGGGGCGGAATAGCCGCCGTCGTCGCCGTAGCTCTTGACCAGCGGAAAGGCGACGGTGGCGCCGTCGCCTTCGCCGATCGCCTGGCGCGGCAAGCGGAAGTCGGTCCAGTCCTTGAAGCGGAAGGCGTGGGCCCGGCCGCGCCGGGCGCGAAAGAAGGCGACGAGGCGGTCGAGCTGGCCCTGGTCCTTCAGCCCGTGCGCCACGTCCCACCGGCCGCGCGCCTCGGCCCAGTTGACGTTGCGCTTCTCGCGGCCCGAGCGCAGGGTCACCACGTCGGTGCTGAAGCCCGGCCCGCCGGTGGCGCCGACGGCGATGTCGTCGGGAAAGCGCACGTCGTGGAAGGCCATCAGCCGTTCCTCCTCAGGTGGCGCTGGAGCCGCGCCGCGATCTCGGCGCCGATCTGGCTTTCGCTGCGGCGGAAGCCATCGGCGTCTGGGGTGTTGACGGTGATGTGGTTGACGACGGTCAGCGGCCGCGCCGCCGCGCCCGTCACGGTCACCGGGATGCTCCGCCCGTCGGGCAGGGGCACGAAGGCCTCGGGCTGGCGGCCCTCGCCGAACAGGGCGAGTTGCGGGCCCTCGGCGATGCCCCCGGCGGCATAGCGGCGCAGCGGCGGCGCGCCTTGCGGAGTCATCACTCCGCCATCGGCGAAGGGCAGGACGCGCGCCAGCGCCGTCCCCAGCCCGCCGACGAGCCCCTGCCCGCCCGACAGCAGCCCGTCGAAGGCACCGCGCACCGCGGTGCGCAGCGCCAGCCGCTCGAAATCGCGGGCGAGGCCGCCCAGGATGTCGCGCAGGTCGCGGCCGCGGAAGATCGCCTGGTCGAAGGCCGAGGCCATGGCCCGCCCGAGATGCCGCGCACCCTCGGTCGCCGCCTTCTGCTCCGGGCCAAGGTCGGCGGTGGCCGGCGCGCCGGCCGCGCGCAGCCGGTCGGTGGCCAGCGGCAGGTCGGCGAAATCCCTGCGGCTGCGCGACAACCGCCGCGCCGCTTGCTCGGCCGCGCCGCTGGCGCGCGCCAGATCCTCCAGTGCGCGCGTCGCGGCGACCGCCTGCGTGGCGTCGACCTCGATGCCCAGACGGGCGATGTCAGCGTCCATCGGTTCGTCTCCGGTCCTCGCGGCAGGCCGCGTCGAGGGCGCGTAGCGCCCGCACCTCCCAGTCGCGCGGGCGGTTGCCGGTCAGCGCCGCCCACGCGGCGATCTCGGCATGGCTCAGGGGCCGCGGCCCGCCGCCCAGGTCCAGGAACCAGCCCCACACATGCCGCCCCGCCGCCGGCGGCGCCGGGCCGTCGAGCAGCGGATGGCGGCGGCCGGTGCGTTCTTCCAGGGCCTCCAGGTGGTCGCGCAGCGTCGTCCCGTCGGGCTGGCGCTCGGCCAGCCGCAGGCGGTGGCGGGCGACGGCGACCAGGGCCGCGATCAGCTCGTCCCGGAGGCCTTCAAGAAATTTGCGCGGTCGGCGATGAAGCGGTTGACCTGCTCGGCGATCCACGGCCGCTCGGCATAGAGGCGCCGCGCGTTGTCGACCGAAAAGGCGAAGGCCTCGCCGCCCGGCAGCAGCACGTTCTCCCAGCCCAGCGTGGCGTGGGCGAGCAGTTCGAGGTCGAGTTCCTCCTCGGCCTCGGCGTCCGGGCGGCCACGGCTGCGCAGCAACAGATCCGCCCGCCGGGTGGCGGCGCGCCGTTGCACCGCACGGAAGCGCTCGCCGTCGATGCCCAGCAGGCGAACGCGCACCGGCTGCCCGCGCGCCGACAGCGGCGCCCCGTCCACCGGATGGCGCAGCCGGCACCACACCCCCTCGTCGGCCAGCGACGAGGTGTCGAGATCGAACACGCTGTCGGTCATCCGTCTCCCTCTCTTTTTGACGTCATTGCGAGAAGCGCAGCGACGAAGCAATCTAGGCCGACCGCCGGTCCTGGATTGCTTCGCCTCCGGCTCGCAATGACGACACTTGGCGCACCCTTGGCGTCCTTGGCGCCTTGGCGGTTGAACCGCCCCTCACTCACTCCCCTCCCCTCTGCACCACCATCGCCGCCTTGTCCCAGGCCGTTCCCGGCCCGCCGTCGGTCCGGAGCAGAGCCTGGAACGGCAGGCGCACGGGCATGCCCTCCTGGCCGCGGTCGAGCACCTCGCCGCCGGTGAACACCAGTCGCGGCAGATGCAGCGCCACGAAGTCGCGCGGCTCCGCCCCCGGCGCCGCCAGGAGCGCGTGCAGCGCCGCCTCCTCGCCGGCGGCAAAAGCGGCCAGCAGCGCCGCGTCCTCGAGAAAGGCCGTGACGGTGCCGCCGATCTCGGTGCGCCCGTAGCACAGGGCGGCGGCGTCCCGCGCGCCCACCACCGGCTCGGCGGAGACGTTGAGGTCCACCCGCAGGTCGAGCCCGGTGACGATGCCCAGATCCCGGCCGCCGAGCCGCAGCAGCCCGTCCACCGCCGCCAGCGGCGGCACATTCCCCGGCGCCGCCGGGGCGGCAAAGAAGGGGGCGTCGGCGTCCTCGATAATCTCCATGTCGCGCCCGGCGACGGTGAAGGCCACGGTGGCCAGCCCGTTCGGCGACAGCCCGAGTTGCAGCCGCGCCACCCGGCAGCCGGTGAAGACCTGCGAGAAGCCGGCGTCGGCGTAGTGCTGCTCGATGGTGAACGACGGCTGCGCGGTCCCGGTCATCGCCTTGGCGCCGGCCACGGCGCAGGCGCAGCCCTCTTCCGGCGCGGCCACCGTCTCCACCGCCTCGGCCACCGTCATCGCCACCGCCGTCAGCGCCTCGACCCGCAGATTGCGGCCGTCGTTGCCGGCGGACAGACCGCTCCACCGCACCACGTCGCCGGTCTTGAAGCCGTCATCGAGCCACGAGCCGGCGGCGCGGGTGAAGGTGCGCGTGGCGGTATCGGCGGTCACCCCGGCGCCCGGCGCGGCGGCGAAGCTCGCCCCGGTCTGCCAGGCGCCGCGCAGGCCGGCGGCCAGGAAGTCGTCCCAGGCCCCCGGCGCCAGCTCGCCGCGCAGCTCGCCCTCGACCCGCCGCAGCCCCTCGCGGCACACCGCGAGCTGGGCGTCGCCGCGCACCTCGTCCGAGCGCAGCATGGTCTTGGCGAGATGCAGGCTGGTCGAGACGCGGCGCAGCAGGCGCCCCGCCGGCGCGGCCGGCTTGACGCCGAAGGCGGCCTCGGCCTCGAAGGCGATCTCGGTCGCAAGGCCCGTCTGCACCGTCATGTCACTCCTCCTCAGTTGGCGGCGTCGCAGAACCACTCGATGGACAGCGGCAGCGACACGAAGTCCCTGGCCTCCTGCACCGCGCCGCGGCGCATCCCCAGGATGCGGACCGCCAGCCCGTCGCGCAGGATCGCGCCGCCGGCCCGGAAATGGCCTCGCAGCCCCGCCGCCAGCCGTTCCAGCCGGGCGAGGCCGAAGCCGTCGGCGACCGGCTCGAACAGGTCGATCAGCAGCGTTCCCCGGTGCCGCAGAACCCCGCCCGCCCCGAAGGCGGCGACAGTGCCGGCGACCGGCCTGAGCGCCACCCGCAGCCACGGCGCGTCGGCCGGCCGCACGAAGGGCTGGCCGTCGAACTTCCGCGCCGCCGGCAGGGTGGCGACGATGCTCACCGGCGATCCGGCGGCCTCGGGGGTGAGCGCCCGCTCGACCGTCAGCTCGGTATCGCTGACGGCGCGCAGGATCGCGGCGCCGTCGTTGCCCGCCTCGGAAAACCCGGCCGCCAGGATGGTGTCCCCGGCGCGGAAGCCGTCCGCGACGAACGAGCCTTCCGCCCGCCGATAGCCGGTCGCCTCTGCCGACACGTCGCTCCGCGTCCCGGCGTCGGCCAGGCGCAGGGCGACCAGATGGCTTTCCAGCGCGGCCCGCAAACTGGCGTCGAAATTCATGACCGCCGCGCCTCCTCCACCGCCCGCTCGACGAGCGCCGGCCACGCGGCCAGCGCGCCGCGCACCATGCCGGCGCCGCCGTATTCGAGGTCCCGCGCATGGGGCGCGGCGTTGACGATGGCGACCACGTCGCCGGCCGCGGCCCGGGCGATGGCCTCCTCGCCGCGCGCCACGGTCGCCGCGCCGTCCGGGTCGAGGCCCGCCGGCTCGGCCGCTGGCTCTCCCGCCGCGACCCGCCAGCCGCCGCGCGCCCGCCCGCTCGCCACCGGGGTCGCCACGACCAGCTCGGCCAGCAGGGCGCCGGCCGACCGCCGCAGCACCGCGTCGATGCGCCCGGCGGCCCTCGCCGACCAGGCCGCCATCCTTTCACCGAAATCCGTCATCGCGCCGCCACCAGGAACAGCACGCCGGCGCCCGCCACGTCCTCGACGGCGCGCACCGTGCGCGCCGCACCGTCGACGGTCACCCGGTCGCCCGGCCGCGGCGCGAAGTCCACGGCGGCCAGCCACAGCGCCGCCTCGCCGGGCTCGATCATCAGGCTGGCGAAGTCGCCCGAGGGCCGGCCGCCGCGCCCGAGGAAGGCGAGGCCGGCGCTCTCGCTGACGCTCGCCGCCCCGGGCGTCCCGTCCTCCGGCCGATAGGCCCCGGGCACGCCCCGCGTCAGGGTCGCCACGCGCACGACGTCGCCGGCGTTGGCCAGGGCGCGTTCCACGACGACGGCCAGATCGGCGCGCGACGCCATCACGCCCGCTCCAGCCCGGCGCCGGCGGTCAGGCCGCCGAGCAGGCCGCTGACGGCGGGGCGCGTCTTGCCGCCCGGCGCGCCGTCGAAATAGGTCGTCGAGATCGGCCCCACCGTCTCGCTCTTGACGCGCCCGCCATGCGGCAAATCGGGATCGAGGTCCTCGGCCAGGGCGCGCAGCGCCAGTTCGGCGCAGGCCCGGCGGATGCCCGCCGGCACGCCGGTGACCGCGCGCCCCGTCCTGTCCTCGACGCCCGTTCGCGGCCAGGCCAGCGCCTGGCCCGCCGACAGCGGCTCGCCGCGATAGCGATGCACACGGTCGAGATGGTCGGTGGCGCGGATGATGGCGGCCTCCCTGGCCGCCTCGGTGGCCGCCTCCCAGGCCGCGTTGTCGCGTAGGGCGTGATAGTCGTCGGCATAGGAAATCGTGACATAGGCGTTGGCATCCGCCCGCCCGCTGCCGTCCTCGACGATGAGGGTCATGACTTGCTCCCGAAAACCGTCCCGAAAAAAATCCCGTCATTGCCCGGAGGCGCAGCCGACGGAGCGATCCAGGGCGCCGTTCCCTTCCGTCACCCCCGCGAAGGCGGGGGTCCATAAATCATTGGCGTATATGGATTCCCCGCTTTCGCGGGAATGACGACGGAAGCAGGCGCGACATGGATCGCTTCGTCGCTGACGCTCCTCGCGATGACCAAAACACTTCGTCCACGACGGGTCGGCGCCCGCCTCTCGGCGCGGGCGCGCCGGCACCCCCCTCTTCGTCATGCCCGGGCTTGGCCCGGGCATCCACGGGGGATCGCCGGGTCAAGCCCGGCGATGACGAAGGGGGATGGTTTGGCCCGCTAGTTCCGCGCCCGCACCGCCAGGTTGGGGTCCAGCGTTTTCACCCCCCACAGGGCGTCGAGGGCGACGAACACCTTGGAGTTGTTGCCGTCGTAGAACAGCCGCGAGCGCAGGGCGAGGCCGGTGATCGGGTCGGTCACCGTGGCGATCCGGGCGCCGAGCTGGTTGCCGAGTTCCGACAGGGGCGCCATCGCCAGGGCGAAGGCGTTGCGGTGGAAGGCCAGCGACGCCGAATGGTCGTCGAGGCTGACGGTGGCTTGCGTGCCGTCGTCATGGGCGGCGGCCAGGGCCGGGGTGATGCCCACCGTGATGGCGTTGCCGGCCGCCGTGGCGTCGGCGGTCACCGCGTAGCGCTGGTCGTTGCCGGCCAGCACGAAGCTGTCGCCGGCCTTGAGCGTGCCGGTCAGGGTCACGTCCTCCAGGGTCACCTGCGTCGCCCCCTTGGCGTGCGCCCCCTGCAGGGTCGGCGTGGTGCCGGACAGGGTGCCGGCGCTGTGGCTTCGGACGTTCTGGTTGGCGAAGAAGTTGAAGCCGAAGCGCCGCCCCAGGCTGCCCGAGACCTGCGCCTGGGTGCCCACCTCGCCCGAGCCCTGCCACTGGGTGAAGGCCGACTGGTTGAGGAAATCGGCCTCCATGTCGCCGTCGATCATCCAGTGCAGCATGGCGGCATCGCGCAGCGGCACCTTGTTGTCGAACATCATGCGGCGCACCGCCACGATGTCGGCGACGCCGGCGGTGGCGGCCACGTCGTGGAACCACGGCACCTCGGCATAGAGGGCGCACAGGCTCTGGTCGATGGAATCGGCCAGCGCCACCGCCGCCGGGCGGATATGCTCGCTGATGATGACCTCGCCGGTCGCCGCGAGTTCGCGGTCGGTCAGGCCGAACTTCACTTCCTTCCAGTTGGACAGCGCGATCTGCACCTCGCCGGCATCGACGTCCTGGGCGGCCGAGGGCGCGTCCAGGGCGGCGAAGGCGCCGGGGCGGCGGATCGAGATGGTGGCGCCCTTCTGCTGCGGCGCCTTGTCGTGGCCGCGATGCACGCGCCCGGCCATGCCCAGCGCCTTCTCCAGCTGGATCAGCGCCTCCTGGGCGTAGAAGATGGGGTCGTAGACGGACAGGGTGTTGGTCATTGGGTTCTCCGGTGACGGTTCGCCTTGGCCATGCTTCGAGACGGCCGGGCACGCCCGGCCTCCTCAGCATGAGGTCCAGGAAAGAACCTCATCCTGAGGAGCCGGCGCAGCCGGCGTCTCGAAGGATGCCGGCGGCCTATTCGACGATGGTGGGAAGCTGCCCCGCCCGCGCCGCCTCGTCCCGCAGGCGGCGATAGGCCGCCGGATCGCGGGCCTCCTCGCGGGTCAGCGTGAAGGCGCCGGGCGTCCCGCCGGCGGCACCCGTGGGCGGCGTCCCGCTGCCCGTCAGGCCGGAGGCCTCGAAGGCCCGGCCGAAGACCGGCGAGCGGCGGAGTTCCTCCACCAGCTCGCCGACCGAAAAGAACTCGCCGTCGTCCCTGCGGCGCGGCTCACCGTCGGCGCCCAGCACCCGCACCGCGAAGTCGTCGCCGTCTTCGACCACGGCCAGGGCCGGCCGGACATGCGGCAGCAGCAGGGCCGGTTCGCCGCGCGCCGCCGCCACCGCCGCCGTCGCCGCCGAGTCGGCCAAGTGGCGCTCCAGCGCCCCGCGCATCCGCGCCGCGCCGGCGGCGTGGCGCTCATCGGCCGTGCGTAGCGCCTTTTCCGCATCGCGCGCCGCCTTGCGCTCCTTCTCCAGCGCCGAGGTCAGCCCCGACACGTCGAGCCGCCGGGCCAGCGCTCCATCCAGCGCGAAGCCGGCCTCGGCCTCGCCGTACAGCCCCCGATAGGCCTCCGGCACCGCATCGAGGTCATCGACGCGGAGGGGAAAATCGAACATGCGTCCTCCTGTTGCTGGAAACGGCCCGACAGCAGTCATTGCCTGCTTCCCGGCCCAATAAACCCGTCATTGCGAGCCGCAGGCGTAGAAATCCAGAAACCCAGCGCCGTGGATTGCTTCGTCGCTAGCGCTCCTCGCAATGACGGAACCCTACCTACCTCCGTCATTGCCGGGCCTGACCCGGCGATCCGTGGATGCCCCCGAGGCAGCGCGAAAAAACCCGTCATTGCGAGCCGCAGGCGAAGCAATCCAGACGCCGGCCGTGGATTGCTTCGTCGCTCCGCTCCTCGCAATGGTGGCCTACCTACCTCCGTCATTGCCGGGCCTGACCCGGCAATCCGTGGATGGCCCCGGGGCAGCGCGAAAAAAACCTGTCATTGCGAGCCGAAGGCGAAGCAATCCAGGCGCCGGCCGTGGATTGCTTCGTCGCTCCCCTCCTCGCAATGACGGTGACCTAGCTACCTCCGTCATTGCCGGGCCTGACCCGGCAATCCGTGGATGGCCCCGGGGCAG
>JACFNC010000020.1:0-127 GCA_019455065.1 Rhodospirillales bacterium | reverse complement strand
CGCGAAAAAAACCTGTCATTGCGAGCCGAAGGCGAAGCAATCCAGGCGCTTGCCGTGGATTGCTTCGTCGCTCCGCTCCTCGCAATGATGGGGTGGACGGCCCCTGCTCCCAGGCATCGCGATGTGC
>JACFNC010000019.1 GCA_019455065.1 Rhodospirillales bacterium | reverse complement strand
TTTGAATCACAGCCGCGCCCCGAAGGGAATCGTTTTATGGGTACAGTACCTAGTCGACCATGCAGCCTCTGATCACTTCGACGAGTTCGTCGGTCGTGAAGGGCTTGGTCAGGGTCGCGTCGGCGCCGACATTGGCGGCGACCCGCAGGAAATCCAAGTTCTTCATGCGTCCGCCGCCGGAGATGGCGATGATCCGCAGGTTGGGGTCCTGTCGCCGCAGCTGGATTATCGTCTCGATGCCCTCCTGCTCGGGCATGATGATGTCGGTGAGCACGATGTCCGCTGGCGTTTTGTTCTGGATTGCCACCGCCTCGCGGCCGTTGCGCGCCTCGAGCACGTCATGCCCTTCGGATTCGAGCATCTGCCGCAACGTAAGTCGGACGAGTTCCTCGTCGTCCACCACCAGCACCTTGACCATGTCCCCCTCCAATCGTACCCATTCTCCAGCGTAACGGACATTCGTTATCGCTGGGAATACTTCCGTTCGGGCCCGCGATTACGAGTATTTCAAGGCCCGCGCCAATGCACGGTTAACGATAGCTTCTCGGATTTACTCTGGGAAGTGCCTCCCAGACCAGTTAATATTCGAAAAATTCAACTTGCCGGCGGGGGGCCTGTGGACGAACCGACCTTGGGGGATGCCGCTGTCCGGCCTTGGGCCCGAGTGGCGAGGGGCGCCGGCATTGCCGCGCTCGCGGGTATCGCCCTGATTGGGTTGGCGCAGGCCAATTTCCTGTTGTTCCACACCCTGGTCGAGACGTTCAGCGTCGTCGTGGCCTTCACGATCTTCGTCGTGGCATGGAACTCGCGCCACTTCTCCGACGGGCATTTCTTTCCGTGGATCGGCATCGCCTACCTCGTGGTCGGCACCCTCGATCTCCTGCACGCCTTTTCCTACAAGGGGATCGGGCTGCTTGGCGACGGCGGCGCGAACCTGCCGACGCAGCTATGGGTAACCGCCCGCTACGTCGAGGCGGTGTCCTGGCTGTTGGCAATTCTCCTCGAGCGTCGGCAGCGCCTGTCCCACGCGCACGCCTTGGGCTACGGTGCCGCCTTGGCGACGGGGATAGCGGTCGCTTTCGGCTTCGACCTGGTCCCGGACTGCTATGTCGAGGGCCAGGGCATGACCGGGTTCAAGCTGGCCAGCGAGTACGCCGTCATCGCCCTGAAGGTGGTCACCGCCGGCCTCGTGCTGCGCAGCGGCCTTCATCCGCGGGTGCGGACTCTCCTGGTCGCATCCCTGGCCACCGGCGGCGCCGCCGAAGTGGTTTTCACGGGTTATCTCAGCGTCTTCGATTTTGCGAACCAAGTCGGCCACTTGCTGAAGGTCGCCGCCTTCTTCTTCATCTACCGGGCCACCGTGGAAACCGGCCTGGTCGAGCCCTACAAGTTGCTGTTTCGCCGGCTGCAGGCGGCCCATGACGGCCTTGAGGTCACGGTCGCCGACCGCACCCGCGAACTCGCCCGCGCCAATGAGGCGCTGGCCGAATCGAATGCCCGCCTCGACGCGCTGATAAAGGCCTCGCCTCTGGCGATCATCGCCCTTGATGCCGACCGGCGGGTGACGCTGTGGAACAAGTCGGCCGAAAGGATGTTCGGCGTGCTCGCGGCAGGCAAGCTCGGAAGGCCGCTGCGACCGGACGTCGAGGCGAATCTCGGGGCGATGCTCGCGAGCGCATATTCGGGCGAATGCGTGGAAGGGCTGGAGACGACCTTGCCGCGCACCGGCGGTGGCGAGGCGCACGTGCGAGTCTATTGCGCGCCGCTGCTGGAGGCTGACGGCACGATCGCCGGGGTGGTAACGGTAAATGCCGACATCGGCGGCGAACTGGCCGCTCGGCAGTCGCTGCTTGACAGCCAAAGGCGCCTCAGCGGCATTCTCTCCAGCGTCTCCGACGCCATCATCACCATCGACGAAAGGGGCCTCATCCAATCGTTCAATCCGGCGGCGGAGGCGGTGTTCGGCTACGGAGCGTCGGAGGTCATCGGGCGCAACGTATCGATCCTGATGCAACCCGCCGACGCGGCGCTTCACGATTCCTATGTTCGGCGCTACGTCGAAACGGGCTCGGGGCGCTTTCTGGGGGCGGGGCCCCGCGAATTCACGGCGCGTCACAAGGACGGGCACGAGGTTCTCATCGACCTGCAGGTCAACGAGACGGTCACCGCCGAGGGACGCCTCTTCATCGGCGTTGCCCGGGACATCTCGGCCAGACGCCGCGCCGCCGCCGACAAGCAGGCCCTGGAGCGCGAATTGGCGCAGGCGCACAAGATGGAGGCGCTGGGAAACCTCGCCGGGGGCATCGCGCACGAGGTCAACAACATGCTCGTGCCCATCATCGGCCTGGCCGATCTCACCCTCAGGCGCGCGCCACCGGACCTGCATGCCAATCTCGGAAAGATTCTCACGGCCGCCGAACGCGCCCGCGACATCGTCGGCCGCGTGCTGACGTTCAGCCGGACCGAGATTCCGTCGAGGCGCCCGCTTCACCTTGGCGAGGCGCTGCGCGAAGCGGTGAGACTCCTGAGCGTCGCCCTGCCCGCCGCCATCGACATCCGCTGCCGCCTCGACGCCGATCCCGTGGTTCTGGCCGACGCCACCGAGGTGCAGCAGGTCATTCTCAATCTCGCCACCAACGCCGCCCACGCCATGGGGCCACAAGGCGGCGTGCTCGACGTCGGCCTGCGACTGGAAGACACGGCATCCGGCGGCGGGCCGTCACGGCAGGCCGTCGTAACGGTGGCCGACAACGGCAGCGGCATGGACGAGCGCACGCTGAGCAAGATATTCGAGCCGTTTTTCACCACCAAGGCGGTGGGCAAGGGCACCGGCATGGGGCTGTCGGTGGTTCACGGCATCGTCAGCAAGTGGGGCGGCGCGATCGCGGTGGAGAGCCGGATCGGCCACGGCTCGACCTTCACCATCCGCCTGCCGCTGCACGAGGCCGCCACGGCCGGTGATGCGGCCTGATCAGCGCAGGTTGAACTGCCCGGTTTCGCCTCGGAATCCCAGGACCAGGGACTGGAGGGGCGCCAACGTCGCGGTCGCCTCGTACTCGAAATCGAATCCGTCGGACCGCGCGCTGTCGCGCATGCGCACGGCGATGCGGTGGGTTCCCGCGGTCACGGGGATGCGCTCGTAGAACTGGCTGGCCCCGTCCTTGGACAGACCGGAGGGCTTCCGCCACCCCTCGAAGACGCGCTTGCCGTCAACGTCGAGTTGCACCAGGGTGGGCACGCGCTCACGCGAGCAGTCCATCTTGCGCCGCATGTTGGGCGGCAGCTTGGCAAGCTCCTCGGCCGTGCGCTCGCGGCAGGGTTCGAGCCGCTGGCTGGCATGGCTGAGGCTGAGCTTGATCAGCGCGTGGTCCGGCGGAAAGTATTGGTAGGCCGGAGCCTGCGAGAAATATCCGATGCCGGTCATGACCGCGGCGGCGATCACGGCCTGGCCGACGAGGCGCAAGGGATTCATTCGGCACCTCCGGTCATCGCCACGGACGCCGTGCGATCGGTTTCGGCGCGGGCCTCGGAATCGGGACGGGACAATTCCTCGGTGAAGGTCTTGACGGTGTGGGTGAGCTTCGGCAGGTCGAGCGGCCCGGCCCAGGCGATGCGGATACGGTCGCGCGGCACACGCCCCCGCAGCGCCGGATCGCGCTTGCCCGCAATCCGTTCCTCGGTCCATCGGACGCCCAGTCTGTGGAAGCACTCGCCGTCACGGCAACCCGTGATCACGACCCCGTCTATCCCGGCCCGGCTGAAGGCATAGTCCACGAAGGACGGCGCCAGATGGCCGGTGCAGGGCAGCACCACGACTCCGACCTCGGACGAGCGCAGCCCCGGCAGATGGGCGCCGTGCTCGCAGCCGAACACGACGACCTTGGTCTTGCCGCTCAACGGCCGCACCGCGTCGTCGAGGACGTTGCGCAGAGTGGGCAGGTCGAGATCGGGCAACTGAATGCCGCAGCTCAACTCGCCCTTGGTGCGGAAGGGCGTGGTGGTCGGGCAGGCGCCCATGCAGATGCCGCAGCCGGTGCACAGGTCGGGATTGACCACCGCCTCCTTCTCGAACGGCAGGCCGTCGGTGCGGGGAACCATGGTCACCGCGCCGAACGGGCAGTCCGCGAAGCACCGCGTGCAGCCGTTGCAGTTGGCGAGGTCGACCACCGCCGCCGGCTTCTTCGGCGCCCGCCGCACGAACGGCATCACCGCGAGCAGCATGCTGCCGCCGACGGTCAGGGCCCACAATGCCGCCGGGCCCCAAATGTCGAACAGCGGGAACAGGCCGAGGAAGAACCAGTCGAGATGGAGTTCGGAAGGCACCTTGGTGAGATCGGCCGGGCCGTGGCTGACCGCGGGCTGCACCAGCGACAGGGCGAACAGGGCGGCAAAGGTGCCGATGGCCAGATAGCGCGGCGGATTTGTCTCGGCCCGGGCGATGCGCAGCAGGTGTATCCACATCAGGAACAGAAGCGCCAGCGGCACGAAGATGTGAATGTAGATCAAGAGCGAGAAGAAGCGGTCCGACAGGCTTCCTTCGGTCAGGAAGTTGTTGGCGATCGGCTCGCTGAAGATGCCCACCCAGTCGAGCCACTCCATGGCATCGATGGCCAGGTACTGCGCCAGCATGTCCCAAACCAGCCAGTAGCCGCTGACCCCGCAGAAGAACAACAGCCACAGGGTGGGAATGCCGGTGAACCAGGCGAACCACCGCGGACCGTGATAGCGGTCCATGGCCCATTCGCGCAACAAATGGACCAGGGCCAGCACCACCATGGCATCCGACGAATAGCGATGCAGCGAGCGGGTGATGCCGGCCAAATACCATTGCTCGTGGGTAATGTATTCCACCGAGCTGTAGGCGTGAGTGACGCTGGTATCTAGAAATACATAAAGATAGATGCCGGTCCCGGCGACGATCCAAAAGTTGAACCAAGCCAGGGCGCCAAGATAATAAAATGGATTATAGTGCGATCCGAAAAGGGCATCGCCCCAGGCCTCCAATCGGAGGAAAATATACTTCAGGGGGTATTGAAGTCTCGGCAGCACGTTTCTTGTCCTGATAGTTTGCGCGGCGAGTGTAGTCCCGCCACCGCTGGCACACCTTGATTATCGTCAATCTCTAATACAAGCTCAGGCTTTCTTGCGTTCACGCCACAACCGGCGCAATACCCAGGCGACCGGGGCCAGGGCGATGAACCCGACGACGATCTCGATGAACCAGGAGTAGTCGAAGCGATAGCGGCCGGTGGCCGGGTCGTAGACCGTGCAGAACAGTTTCACGCGGTCGACAATACCCGACACCGTCGTTAGGTCATGTTGGCGCCCGAACACCAGGTTCTTGAGGGGTTCGACGAGCTGGGGCAGGGGGAAGCTCTCGCCGTAGACCTGGGCGTACACGACTCCATCGCGATCGAGGATGGTGGTCTGGGCGATATGGTCGAACCCCTTGGGCGAAGAATAGAAGCTGAAGCCAAGGTCGTCGGCGAGGGCGAGCACGCTGGGCAGTTCGCCGCTCAGGAAGCGCCAGTCGGGATGCCCGAGGGCACGCCGGCCGGCGAACAGGCGCATCGCCTCGGGGGTATCGAATCGCGTGTCGAAACCGACGGTGACGACCTGGAAGCTGCCCGTCCCCAGCGCCCGCCAGGCCTCGTCGGCGGCGGCGGCGAGATTGGCGGTGGTCGCCGGACACACGTCGGCGCAGCTCGTGTAGATGAAGTTGACCACAAGCGGGCGGCCCCGGAAGTCGGACAGCCACACCTGCCGGCCGGACGTGTCGCGGAACTGGTAATCGCCTATCTGGCGGCCGATCGCCTGCTGACTGAGGGCAAAGGCCTTGTCGCGCTCGGTCGCCGCCCCTGACGTCGTCCCCGACGCCGCCGACCCGGCCTGCAGGGCCATGATCGCCACGGCCAACCGCGCCGCCCACCGCCGCATCGCCATCACCATCCGCTCGCAGTGACGCCACCGCGGCCGCTCTGAAGGCAGCGCGCGGCGGACCAAAAACCGATTAACGTGAAATCGAGAAAAAAAGAAAGAAAAGAAAATGCGGGGGACCCTGAGGGTCCCCCGCGTTCCGGATCCGGACTAATTCAGCATCCAGATTTCGGCAAGGTACTTCCAGTTCACGTAGTAGTACAGCGCGAACACGGCGAAGAAGATCATCACCAGCACGAAGGTGCCGGGGACGGCCATGGTGCCGGCGCTGCCGGCATGGGCGACCGTACCCGCACCCGCCGGCGGGGCCGCGGCGGCGGCCGGCTTGGCAGCCGGGGCAGCCTTCGGCTTGCCGACGAGGATGGTGCCGACCATCACGACGACGTAGATCAAACCACCGACCGCGCCGAACACGGCGGACACGCCGTTGAGGGCCATCAGCATCTGGGCCGCGCCGGAGAAGGCGTAGTCCAGGGTCGCATCGTTGAAGGCGATGTCCCAGTGGCGGCGCGGCACGCCGAGGGTGCCGGCACCCATCAGGAAGAGGGCCACGCCGGCCATGCCGAAGCCGAAGATGTACGGCTGCCACTTCGCCAAGCCGGGCAAGAACAGCTCACGCCGGAACAGCGTCGGCACCAGCCAGTAGGACAGGGCCATGAAGGCCAGCGTCGTACCGGTCGCCACCGTGCCGTGGAAGTGGCCGGGGACGTAGATCGTGTTGTGGATGATCAGGTTGACCTGCTCGATGCCCATGGTGACGCCGGTGATGCCACCCAGGAACCCGAAGAAGATCAGCGACAGGAACATGCCCGAGAACACCGGGTTGCCCCACGGCGCCTTGCGCAGCCACTCGAAGAGGCCCTTGTTGAAGCCCCGCTTGCGCTGCGCGGCCTCGATGGCGCCCGGCACGGTCAGGCCGTGGATCATCGAGCCCAGCACCGCCAGGTACATGGCGTAGGAGGTGTTCCAGATCTTGAACTCCGAGCTGACGCCCGGCTCGACCAGAAGGTGGTGGGCCGAGGCGATCTGGAGGAACAGGATGTAGAGCAGGAAGGCCGAACGGCTCACCTTCTCGGACAGCGGCTTGGCCCCGAACAGGATGGCGGCGATGGCGTACCACACCGCGATGTGCGCCGAGACGTTGATCTGCTGCGAGGAGTGGCCGAAGCCCCACCACACCACCTTGTACATGATCGGGTCGATGAAGCCGATGTAGCCCATCGACCACAGCCAGGTCGGCACCAGGATGATGGCGCCCGAGGCGATGGTGTAGACGGCGATGATGGCCGCGACCAAAGCGCCGTAGGTGACCAGCGGCAGCGAGCCTTCGTAGGTGCGCTCGCTCTTGGCGATGACCAGGGTGCCGAAGAACACGCACACCGCCAGCAGGGCGCCGACCGCGAACAGGATCAGGCCGAGATAGAACAGTGGATGCGCCTGCATCGGCACGTAGGAGGTGAACATCACGCTCGCCTCGCCGATCACGATCACGTAGCTGGCGACCAGCGTGCCGACCATCATCAGCCAGAATCCCACCCAGGCCAGCCAGGGTGTCGCGAGGCGGTTGTTCAGCAGCACCGTCGAGGTGAAGTAGAGGATCGCCACCTCGAAGAAGATGATCCACACCACCAGGATGAGGGTGCCGTGCGCGGTGAGCGCCATGTAGAACAGGTCGGCCGGAAGCAGGTGCACCTCAGGCCAGCGGGTCAGGGCGACCAACAGGCCGAAGATGCCGCCGATCAGGAAGAAGACCACCGCGGCAACGGCGTTCCACTTGATGAGCTTTTCGGCGGGAAGATGGATCTTGAACCCGGTATCCGGGCAAGTCCGAAATGCTGCAGCGAGTGCCATTGATCCAGCCCCCCCTTACTTCTTGTCTACGACGTAGATGCGGCCGAGCATGGTGTGGTGGCCGATGCCGCAGAACTCGTTGCACACGATGGCGTGTTCGCCGGTGCTGTTCGGCGTCACGGTCATGACCAGCTCGTAGCCGGGATGGACCTGGACGTTGATGTTGGTGGGCTGCAGCGAGAAGCCGTGCTGCCAGTCCATGGACGACAGGTGCAGGCGGTACGTCTTGCCCTTCTCGAGTTCGAGAATGGGCCACCACTCCCACAGCCGCGCGATCATGTAGACGTCCTCGCCGGCCGGCGGAGCGACCACCGGGATGCCGGTGTTGCCTTCTTCGCGGACGGTGTACTTCTCGACCATCGCCTCGGCCTTGGCGGCGAACGCCTCGGGCGTGGTTCGATAGGCTTCGTTGGCGAGGTTCTGATCGCCGTAAATGTGCCAGATGGGCATCATCAAGAACATGACGATGGCCCAGATGAAGGCGATGGAGACCCAGAGAACTTCCGACTTCTCTACGGGCTCCTTCCACCAGTGCCGTTCAGCCGGCGGAAAAATTGCCATTTGCCCCCTCCCAGTCTAAAAAATCAGTTCGCGATCGGAATGGAGGCAACCTCCATTACGCCCCAGATGGTGTAGGACACCGTGGGAATTACCACTCCCAGGAAAAGCATCAGGAAGTGGTTGTCCAAGAACTTCTGCATGAACGGAATGTCGGCGTCCCCTTCCGGGGCCTTCACATTGGGGTCAGATCCCATGTTGCTCTCCCTGCGTTAACGCGAAAGGCCTCCCCAAAAGAGAGGCCAGATCCCCTGAATAGCCCGCACTATTACGTTTTCATAACACAGCACCGAGTCGTTTGCGAGGTCTTTGACTTTGGTCAAGCACCGCAAAAGCGTGGGATATGCCTCAATAAAGCGTTACCCCTGGCCTTTCGACTGCGGCAAATACCACCAACTAGCTTGAGGTGGCGCGTCGCAAAATCTCGAACGTGACTAGGCTCAGGAAAAGAATTATTCCAAAAAAAATCAATGAACGGTGGCGCAGACGATGCCCGAGACGAATCTCGATGCGATTCAGGATCGTATCGGCGATCACATACAAGATGATCGCCGCCACCGTGAAGTAGAGCGCTTCCATAAAACACCTGCGCGTTTCGGCGGCATCATGTATATACCATCGGATAGGGTGGAAATTTGACTGTGGTCAATTCCGCCGACCAGCCCGGTTGGCGGCGCGGTCGCGGTGCCCGGCCGCCGATGACTTTTCGGGGCTCCGGGCGCCAAAGGGGAGGGGGCTACCATGTGGCGAAGCTTCAACGATCGGCGGATCGGCTTTCGGATCGTCATCGCACTGCTGCTGCCGGTGCTCGGCATGGCTCTGTTCGCCGGCATGCTGGTGACGGAGAACCTGCGGGTCCGCAGCCAGGTCGGCCAGCTCGATGTCATGGCGGGTTTCGCCGCCGACGCCAGCGCGGTCATCCACGAACTACAGCGCGAACGCGGCGCCTCGGCATTGTTCCTCGGCAGTCGCGGAACCCAATTCGGTGACGAGCTCAACGCCCGGCGCGCCGACAGCGACAGTGCTCTGGGGCGCTTTCAGTCGCGCGCATCCGCCATGGGCGGACAGGATTTCGGCCGTGCGTTCACGGCCAAGGTGACCGCCGCGCGCGGCAGCTTGGAGCGTCTGGCGGCGGTGCGCAAGGATGTCACGGCGCTCACCGCCAACGTCCCGACGGCGGTCGGCTATTACACCGAGACGATCTCCAACCTTCTGGGGATCGTCGCCGAGATCGCGCGCCTGAGCGCCGACCCGCGCATCGCCAACATGGTCTCCGCCTACGTCAACGTGATGGGCGGCAAGGAAATGGCGGGGCAGGAGCGCGCCGTCGGTTCGGCCGGGTTCGCCGCCGGCGCCTTCGCCCCCGAGCTGTACCGCCGGTTCATCGCCCTCGCCGCCGCCCAGGACACCTTCTTCGCGGTGTTCAAGACCTTCGCCGGCGACGAGCAGACCGCCCTGCTTGAACGCACCCTCGCGGGCGGTGCGGCCAACGAGGTGGCGGCGATGCGCAAGGCGGGCTACGACAGCATCGCCAAGGGCGACACCGGCGGCGTCGCCGCACCGGCCTGGTTCGAGGCCACCACGCGCCGCATCGACGCGCTCAAGGCCGTCGAGGATCGGGTCGCCGCCGACCTCATCGCCCTCGCCTCCGCGGTCAAGGGCGAAGCCTCGCGCAACCTTGCCATGTCGCTGATCCTGGTGGCGGCGCTGCTCCTGGTGAGCGGCGTGCTCACCGTGTTCGTGGTGCGGGGGATCACCGGACCGCTCGCTTCCCTGACCGGCGTCATGGGGCGGCTGGCCGAGGGCGATGCGACGATCATCATCGCCGGCATCGAGCGGCGCGACGAGATCGGCGACATGTCGCGCTCGGTACAGGTGTTCAAGGAGAACAAGCTGCGCGCCGACGCCTTGGCCGAGGAGCAGCGCGCCGAGGAGGAACGCAAGGAGCGCCGGCGCCAACTCATGGAGCAACTGGCCAAGGACTTCGACGGCGAAATCACGGGGGTTCTCGATTCGGTCTCCACCGCCTCGGAGGGCATGCGCAGCACCGCCGAGGGAATGTCGGCGACCGCCGAGGAGACGTCGCGTCAAGCCACCGCCGTCGCCGCGGCCGCCGAACAGGCCTCCACCAACGTCCAGACGGTAGCCTCCGCGGCCGAGGAACTCGCCGCCTCGATCAACGAGATCGCCCGCCAGGTGGCGCGCTCCACGGAAATCTCGCAGACCGCGGTTTCCGAGGCCCAACGCACCAACCAGACGGTCAAGAGCCTGGCCGAGAACACACAGCGCATCGGCGAGGTGGTCACCCTGATCAGCGACATCGCCAGCCAGACCAACCTGTTGGCCCTCAACGCCACCATCGAGGCGGCGCGGGCCGGCGAGGCGGGCAAGGGCTTCGCCGTGGTGGCCACCGAGGTCAAGAACCTCGCCAGCCAGACGGCGCGCGCCACCGAGGACATCTCGACCCAGATCACCTCGGTCCAGGGCGCGACCCGGGAAGCGGTCGAGGCCATATCGGCGATCGACGAAACCATCCGCCAGATCAGCGAGATCGCGTCGGCCATTGCCGCCGCCGTCGAGGAACAGACCGCCGCCACCCAGGAGATCGCCCGCAACGTCCAGCAGGCGGCCGCCGGCACCCAGGAGGTCACCGGCAATATCAGCGGCGTGACCCAGGCCGCCGAGGAAACCGGCGGGGCTGCCGTGAACGTCCTCCAGGCATCATCGCAGCTGGCCGACCAGGCCCGCCTGATGCGCACGGTCGTCGAGCGCTTCCTCGAGCAGGTGCAGGCTTCGTGAGGCGGCCGACACCTTATAATATAGGGGTGCGACAAATTGCCGCATCCCCGGCGTCGTTTTGAAACGGCCGGAAGCCGCGGGCGCGCCGCTCCTATGCCCTGCGACATATTGTCGCAGAGCGAGCGGGCCGATACCCTTGCTGCGACCTTTCCCACGGTCCGAAAGGATCGTGCGACATATTGTCGCACGATTTCTAGCCGGCTGCGGAGGTTCGGGTGCAAGCCGTTGATTCACATGGACGGCTTGAATACGCCCCTACGGCCTCTGCGGTTATTCCCGCTTCCGATTGACGAAAGTCAAGGTTGGGGTCTTTGCCCCACCCTTAGAAGTAGGTCCGCCACACACAGGGGGAGGCTTTGATGAAGTTCAGTCCCGTAAGCTTTGCTGTCGCCTTGGCCGTTCCGGCCATGGTCTCGCTTGGCTTCGGCGCGACGTCGGCCCTGGCCGCCGAGCAAGCGCCGAAACTCACCGCCGAGGAGATGGAGCGCGGCAAGCAGATCTATTTCGAGCGTTGCGCCGGCTGCCACGGCGTGCTGCGCAAGGGTGCCACCGGAAAGGCACTGACCACCGACCTCACGCTTGAGCGCGGCTTCGACTATCTGAAGTCGTTCATTACCTACGGCTCGCCCGCCGGCATGCCCAACTGGGGCACGTCGGGCCAGTTGAGCGAGGCGGACATCGACTTGATGGCGAAGTACATCATGAACGAGCCGCCGCAGCCGCCGGAATTCGGCATGAAGGAAATGAAGGCCACCTGGAAGGTCATCGTTCCGCCGGAAAAGCGGCCGACCAAGAAGATGAACAAGATCAACATCGAGAACCTGTTCTCGGTGACTTTGCGTGACGCCGGTGAGATCGCGTTGATCGACGGCGACACCAAGAAGATCATCAACATCGTCAAGACCGGCTACGCCGTCCACATCTCGCGCCTCTCGGCTTCGGGACGTTATCTCTACGTCATCGGCCGCGACGCGCGTATCAACCTCATCGACCTTTGGATGGAAAAGCCGGACAACGTCGCCGAGATCAAGATCGGCCTCGAGGCGCGTTCGGTCGAGACCTCCAAGGCCAAGGGCTACGAGGACAAATACGCGATCGCTGGCTCCTACTGGCCGCCGCAATACGTGATCATGAACGGCGACACCCTGGAGCCGCTCAAGATCGCCTCGACCCGCGGCATGACCGTCGACACCCAGGAGTTCCACCCGGAGCCCCGCGTCGCCTCGATCCTGTCTTCGCACTACCGTCCTGAGTTCGTGGTCAACGTCAAGGAGACCGGCCAGATCCTGCTGGTGAACTACACGGACATCAAGAACCTCACCGTCACCACCATCGAAGCCGAGCGCTTCCTGCATGACGGCGGGTTCGACTCGACCCATCGCTACTTCCTGGTTGCCGCCAACGCCCGCGACACCATCGCCGTCGTCGACACCAAGGAAGGCAAGCTGGTCAATCTGATCAAGGTCGGCAAGACCCCGCACCCCGGTCGCGGCGCCAACTTCAACCATCCGAAGTTCGGTCCCGTCTGGGCAACCAGCCACCTGGGCGACGAGTCCGTTGCGCTGATCGGCACCGATCCCGTGAAGCACAAGGACAATGCCTGGAAGATGGTCGCGTCGATCCCCGGCCAGGGCGGCGGCTCGCTGTTCATCAAGACCCATCCGAAGTCGAAGAATCTCTACGTCGACACGACTCTCCACCCCGAGGGTGAGATCTCCAGCTCGATCGCGGTTTTCGACATCAACAACCTGGACAAGGGCTTCGATGTTCTGCCGATCGCCGATTGGTCGGGCATCAAGGACGGCGCGCGCCGCGTCGTGCAGCCCGAGTACAACAAGGCGGGCGACGAAGTCTGGTTCTCGGTCTGGAACGGCAAGACCCAGGAGTCGGCCATCGTCATCGTCGACGACAAGACTCGCAAGTTGAAGCATGTGATCAAGGACAAGCGCCTGGTCACCCCGACCGGCAAGTTCAACGTCTACAACACCCAGCACGACGTCTACTAGACGCCGGCATGGCAGGGCCGCTTCCGGGCGGCCCTGCCCCTCTTTCCTGCAGCGCTTGACATCGAAGGGAGGGTTGCGATGTCGACGTCCTGCGTCCATTTGGTCGGCGCCGGGCCGGGTGATCCGGAACTGCTGACACTCAAGGCGGCGCGCCTGCTCCGCCAAGCCGAAGTGGTCGTCTACGACCGCCTGGTTTCCGAAGAAATTCTCGATCTGGTGCCGCGCGGGGCCGTGCGCCTGTATGTCGGCAAGGCCTCGGGCTGCCACCCGGTGCCCCAGAAAGACATCAATTCCCTGCTCGTCGACGTGGCGCGATCCGGCAAGCGCGTGGTGCGCCTCAAGGGCGGCGATCCGTTCGTGTTCGGACGCGGCAGCGAAGAGGCGCTGTATCTCGCCCGCCACGGCATCCCCTTCGAGGTGGTGCCCGGAGTCACCGCGGCCTCCGGCTGCTCGGCGTCGGCCAACATACCCCTGACCCACCGGGGCATCGCCACCGGGGTGCGCTTCGTCACCGGCCACTGCCGCGAGAACGGCGAGCTTGATCTCGACTGGGACGGCATGGCCGATCCCTCTACCACCCTCGTAATCTATATGGGGCTTGCCAATCTGTCCCTGATCGGCGCTAAACTCGCCGCGGCCGGGCTTGCCGGGGATACCCCGGTGGCCGCCATCGCCGAGGGAACGACGGCGCGCCAGAAGGTCTGCGTCGCCACCCTGGCCGACATGGCCGAGCGGGTGGCCGCGGCCGGTCTGGAGGCGCCGGTCCTCATCGTCGTCGGCCACGTCGTCAAGCTGGCGACCGTCCTGTCCAAGGCGGCGCCGGCGAAGGACAGGCTGGGTTTGGAGGAGCGGGTTGTCGCGGTTTAGGTACGCTCTCGCCCCGCTGGTCGCCATCCTTGCCGGCGGAGCGGCCTATGCCGCCGCCGACCCGGGACCGAAACGCCAGGCGGAGCTTCTCTATCTTCTGGAACAGGACTGTGGCTCGTGCCACGGCCTCACGCTCAAGGGCGGCCTCGGGCCGCCCCTTCTGCCGCAGGACCTCGCCGGCAAGGACGCCGACGGATTGGTCGACACCATTCTCTACGGCCGCCCCGGGACGCCCATGCCGCCCTGGCATGTGGAAATCTCGCCCGAGGAGGCCGCATGGCTGGTGCAGCGCTTGCTGAAGGGGAACGTCGGTGGTTAAGGGATTGCTGGCGGCGCTGGGCCTCACCGTCGCGCTCGGCGCCTGCGTCGCGGGACCGGGACCAGGGCTGCGGGGCACGGGCGACCTCGGCATCGTCGTCGAGCGCGCCTCGGGCAGCGTGCAGGTGGTCGACACCACCGACCGCGCGCCCGTGTTCAAGGTCGAGGGTCTGGGCGATCTGTCGCACGCCTCGGCGGTGTTCTCGCGCGATGCCCGCTACGCCTACGTGTTCGGACGCGACGGCGGCCTGACCAAGGTGGACATCCTGACGGGCGCCATCGTCAAGCGCCTCATCCAGTCGGGCAACAGCATCGGCGGCGCCATCTCGCAGGACGGCCGCCTGGTGGCGGTCGCCAACTACCAGCCCGGCGGGGTGAAGGTGTTCGACGCCGAGACGCTGGCGCTGGTCGCCGACATCCCGGCCATCGGCGCCGACGGCAAGCCCTCGAAAGTCGTGGGTCTGGTCGAGGCGCCCGGCGACCGGTTCGTGTTCGCCCTTTACGACGCCGGCGAAATCTGGGTCGCCGACATGCGCGATCCGGCCAAGCCCAAGGTGACGAAGTATCCCGGCATCGGCCGCCTGCCCTACGACGGGATGATCACCCCGGACGGTCGCTTCTACGCCGCCGCGTTGTTCGGCGAGGACGGGGTGGCCCTGCTCGATTTGTGGAACCCGCAGGCCGGCGTGCGCCGCATCCTGGACAAGTACGGGCATGGCACAGAACCGCTGCCCGTCTACAAGATGCCGCATCTCGAAGGCTGGGCCACGCTGGGCGACGTCGCCTTCGTGCCGGCGGTCGGCCGTCACGAGGTCCTGCTCGTCGATCAGAAGGACTGGAGGGAAGCGGGGCGCATCGCGGTCCACGGGCAACCCGTGTTCGTCGTGGCCCGCCCGGACGGTCGCCAGGTGTGGGTCAACTTCGCCCATCCCGCCAACGACACCGTGCAGGTCATCGACGTGCCGTCGCGCCGCGTGGTCAAGACCCTGAGGCCGGGCAAGGCGGTGCTGCACATGGAGTTCACGCCGCGGGGCGAGGAGGTGTGGCTGTCGGTGCGCGACGAGGACCGGGTCGATGTCTACGATACCGAAAGCTTCGAGCGTGTGGGCACCCTGCCCGCGGCCAAGCCGAGCGGCATCTTCTTTACCAATCGCGCCCACCGCATCGGCTATTGAGGCGACATGGCCAAGAGAGACCAGGGCGGGCAAGGCTGCGGCGAAGCCCTGCCGTTGGGCGAGCTGGAACGCCGCCTGATCGACGCCTTCCAGCGTGATCTGCCGCTGGTGCCGCACCCCTTCGCGGCCGTCGCCGAGAGCCTGGACAGCAGTGAGGAGGCGGTGATCGGCGCGCTTTCGAGCTTGATGGACGAGGGGGTGGTGAGCCGCGTCGGCCCGGTCTTCGCGCCCCACAAGGCGGGGGCCAGCACGCTGGCGGCGATGGCCGTGCCCCCCGAGCGGCTCGACGAGGTGGCCGAGCTGGTCAACGGCTATCCCGAGGTGAACCACAACTACGAGCGCGAGCATCGTTTCACGCTGTGGTTCGTGGTCACGGCGCCCAGCCGCGAGCGCATCGATGCGATACTGGCCGACATCGAAAGGCGGACGGGGATCGGCGTGCTGGACTTGCCGTTGGTCGCCGCCTATCACATCGATCTGGGATTTCCGGTGCAATGGTCCTGAACGACACCGACCGCGACCTGATCGCCGCCGTCCAGGACGGCCTGCCCATGGTGGCGCGCCCCTTCGCGGCGATCGGCGACCGCGTCGGCCTGGACGAGGCCGAGGTGATCCGCCGCCTCGACGCCATGTTGCGGGCCGGCGTGATAAAGCGGTTCGGGGTGGTGGTACGCCATCACGAACTCGGCTACCGCGCCAATGCCATGGTGGTGTGGGACATTCCCGACGATCGGGTCGAGGCGGTGGCCGGCGAGATCGCCCGCTGCCCCTGCGTTACCCTGTGCTACCAGCGGCCGCGCCGCCTGCCGGAATGGCCGTACAACTTGTTCTGCATGGTGCATGGGCGCGACCGCGGCCTGGTCGAGGCTCAGGTCGAACAGATGGCGGCCCGCCTGGGTCTGCAGGATGTGCCCCGGGCTGTGCTGTTCAGCCGGCGCCGGTTCAAGCAGCGGGGTGCCCGCTACGCCTCCGCCGCCGAGTGATCGTCATGGACGACACCGACCGCGCGATCATCAACGCCCTGCAGGGCGGCTTCCCGATCAGCGACCACCCGTTCGCCGAGGCGGCCCAAAAGCTCGGCATCCACGAGCAGGAACTGATCGAGCGGATCGCCCGCCTGCGTGCCGACAACGTGCTCACGCGCTTCGGGCCGCTGTATCATGCCGAACGCCTGGGCGGCGGCCTTTGCCTGTGCGCCATGGAGGTGCCGGCGGATCGCTTCGACGAGGTTGCCGCCACCGTCAACGCCTTTCCCGAGGTGGCGCACAATTACGAGCGGGCACACCGCCTGAACATGTGGTTCGTCCTGGCCACCGAGCGACCGGAGATGATCCACCACGTCATCGGACAGATGGAACGGCGCACCGGGCTCAAGGTCTACGCGGTTCCCAAGATCGAGGAATTCTTCGTGGGGTTGAGGTTCGAGGCATGATCGCGCCGCCCCTCGACCCCATCGACCGCGCCATCGTCATCGCCACCCAGGCCGGCCTGCCGCTCACCCCGCAGCCTTACCACGAGATCGGCGGCGAAGTGGGCATTCCGGCCGAAGAGGTGATGGCGCGCATGCGCCGGTTGCAGGAGACGGGAGTCATCCGCCGCATCGGCGTGGTGCCGAACCATTACGCGCTGGGCTACAAGGCCAACGGCATGACCGTCTGGGACATCCGCGACGACGCCGTCGGCGAACTCGGCCGCCGCCTCGGCGCGCTGGACTTCATCAGCCACTGCTACCAGCGGCCGCGCCACCTTCCGGTCTGGCCCTACAACCTGTTCGCCATGGTGCATGCGCGAACCCATCAAGAGGTCGAGGACAAGGTCGCGGAAATGGCCGCCCTTCTGGGCGACGCCAGCCGCGGCCATGAGATATTGTATTCGACCCGCATTCTCAAGAAGACGGGAATGCGGATCGGCGAAGGGTGATCGGACGAAGCGAGGCAACCGGATGTTCCGCATCAGTCAGTACATGCGCGAGGTCGTCGATCCGGCCCCGCCGGCGCGACGCCGCGGCGCGGGGCCGCAGCGGCCGGTGGTGATCTGGAACCTGATCCGGCGCTGCAACCTTGCCTGCAAGCATTGCTATTCGATCTCGGCCGACAAGGATTTCGCGGGCGAGCTGTCGACCGACGAGGTCTGCCGGGTGATGGACGATCTGCGTGCCTACGGCGTGCCGGTGCTGATCCTGTCCGGGGGCGAGCCCTTGCTGCGGCCCGACATCTTCGAGGTGTCGCGGCGCGCCAAGGCACTGGGCTTCTACGTCGGCCTGTCGTCGAACGGGACCCTGATCGACGAGCCGCTGGCCGACCGCATCGCCGAGGTCGGCTACGACTACGTGGGCGTCAGCCTGGACGGCATCGGCGAGACCCATGACCGCTTCCGGCGCCGCCAGGGCGCCTTCGACGCCTCGATCAAGGGCATCGACCACCTGCATGCACGCGGCATCAAGGTGGGCCTGCGGTTCACCATGACCCAGGACAACTACCGCGAATTGCCCCTGCTGCTCGACCTGCTCGACAGCACCGGGCTCGAGAAGTTCTACTTCTCGCATCTGAATTACGCCGGCCGCGGAAACAAGAACCGGGGCGACGACACGATGCTCGACACCACCCGCTGGGCGATGGAGATGTTGTTCGAGCGCTGCCTGTCCTCCCTGCGGGCCGGTCGGCCCAAGGAATTCGTGACCGGCAACAACGACGCCGATGCGGTCTACTTCCTGCTCTGGCTGCGCCGCCACTTCCCGGACCGCGAGGTCGACCTGCGCCAGCGGCTCGTGGAATGGGGCGGCAACTCGTCGGGCTGCGGCGTCGCCAACATCGACAACCTCGGCAACGTCCATCCCGACACCATGTGGTACCACTACAGCCTGGGCAACGTGCGCGAGCGGCCCTTCTCGACCATCTGGGAGGACCTGTCGGACCCGGTGCTCGCCGGGCTGCGCCGAAGGCCGCGCGAGATCGGCGGCCGCTGCGGCGAATGCCGATATTTCGACATCTGCAACGGCAACACCCGCATCCGCGGCTTCCAGCTCACCGGCGACTATTGGGGCGAGGACCCTGGCTGCTACCTTACCGACGCGGAGATCGGACGCGACGCACCGGGCGAGCGGCTGGTCGTCACGCCCTTCAAGGCGGGGGTGCGCCATGCGCGGGGTTGAGGCTGCGTTTGTCGCGCTCCTTCTCACGGCGGGCGCGGCGGTGGCCGCGGAGCCCAAGGGGGGCGAGGACGCCGCGACGCTGTTCGTCGGGCAGTGCGGCGAATGCCACGGCCCGGACCGCCTGGGCCGCATGGGGCCGGCCCTGATCCTGGAAAGCCTGGCGCGCCTGCGCAAGCCGGCGGCGGTTGCGGTGATCGCCAAGGGGCGCCCGCAGACCCAGATGCCGGGCTTCGCCGACAAGCTGACCGAGGCGCAGATCGCATCGCTCATCGAATACATCTACACCCCGCTGGCCGTGATGCCGGTGTGGGGCGATGCCGACATCCGCGCCGCCCGCGTTACCGTGACCCCGCCGGAGAAGCTGCCGGCCAAGCCGGTGTTCGACGCCGATCCGCTCAACCTGTTCATCGTCGTCGAGCAGGGCGACAGCCACGTCACGGTGCTGGACGGCGACAAGCTGGCGCCCATCGCCCGCTTCCCCAGCCGGTTCGCCCTGCACGGCGGGCCGAAATATTCGCCCGACGGCCGCTTCGTGTACTTTGCCTCGCGCGACGGCTGGATCACCAAGTTCGACATGTGGTCGCTTCAGGTGGTGGCCGAGACGCGGGCCGGCATCAACACCCGCAACCTCGCCATCTCGGCCGACGGCCGCGTGGTGATGGTCGCCAACTATCTGCCCCACACGCTGGTCGTGCTGTCGGCCGAGGATCTGTCGCCGCTCAAGGTGATCGACGTCAGGGACAAGGACAACAAGCGTTCCAGCCGGGTGTCGGCCGTGTATCAGGCCGAGCCGCGCGACAGCTTCGTCGTCGCGCTCAAGGACGTGCCCGAGCTTTGGGTGATCAACTGGACCGAAAACCCGCCGCCGGTCTACAGGGGCATGGTCCACAGCTACGAGAAGGGCATGATCGAAGGGCTGGCCGAGAAGGGCCCCTTTCCCATCCAGCGCATCGAGCTGAGCCAGCCGCTGGACGACTTCTTCTTCGACCCGTCCTACACGCATGTCCTGGGTTCGGCCCGCGACGGCGGCAAGGCGGTGGTGGTCAACCTCAATGTGCGCCGCGAGATCGCAGAGATCGCCCTTCCCGGCTTGCCGCATCTGGGATCGGGGATCACCTGGGAGCACGAGGGCCGGCCGGTGATCGCCACGCCCAATCTCAAGGAGGGCCGGGTCAGCGTGATCGACATGCGGCGTTGGTCTTTGATCAAGAAGATCGACACGCTGGGGCCGGGCTTTTTCATGCGCAGCCACGAGAACACGCCCTTCGCCTGGGTCGACAACTCCTTCAGCAAGGCGCGCGACACGCTGCAGATCATCGACAAGCGCAGCCTGGAGGTGGTGGCCGCCCTCACCCCGGAACCCGGCAAGACCGCCAGCCATGTGGAGTTCAGCCGGGACGGCCGCTATGCCCTGGTCAGCGTCGCCGAGGAGGACGGCTGGCTGGTCATCTACGACGCCGCCACCCTGAAGGAAGTGAAGCGGTTGCCGATGAAGAAACCGTCGGGCAAGTACAACGTCTACAACAAGATCACCCGGTCGCAGGGCACCAGCCACTGACGCCGCCGCATGCGGCTTTGGGCTGGCCACCCTTTCGCGCCTTGGCTATGCTCGCTCCCCCGTAAGATCACTGGAGCGAGCATGCCGTCTGAGCGCTATCTCGAGGACTACGAGCCGGGCGAGGTGTTCGAGTTCGGCGACGTCGTGGTCACCGAGGACGATATCATCGCCTTCGCGACCCGATACGACCCCCAACCGTTCCACGTAAACCCGCAAATGGCCCGCGATACGATCTTCGGGGGGCTGATCGCCAGTGGGTGGCAGACCGCTGGGCTGATGATGCGCATGCTGGTCGACCATTTCATCTCACCGGCCGCCAGCCTGGGCTCGCCCGGCATCGACGAGTTGCGGTGGCTGAAGCCGGTGCGCCCGGGTGACCGGTTGCGCTGCCGGACCACCGTCACCGAGGCCAGACGCTCGCGCAGCAAACCCGACCGCGGCCTCTTGCGCACGGTCGTCGAGGTCCTCAATCAGGAGGACGAGGTGGTGATGACGGTGAAGAGCATGGGTCTCTACCGCTGTCGAACCGCCGGCTGACCCGGCGTCCGCGACGGCCATTCGGCATTTGACGGGGCGAGATCAAGCAAGACCTTTTCGGCCGCCCGTTCACAACGAAGACTGAACTCGCACCCCCCATGCAAGCAGCAGTCGATGAGAACGCCAGCGAAAATGCGCCCATGCGCCGCGTCGCCTTGCGCGATCATCTCCTCGGCTACTTTTAGTATCTCATAGCACTTGAATTTCGCCTTTTTAGACATTTTGCCACCCTTGCCATTTTGTTTTGGCAAGAGTTTGAGACTCGGCTCGTCCGCTGACCAGTTGTGAAAATTACCTAGTCAGAGTTCGATGACGTGGAGAACCAGCGCGCGGGCCACCGCATGCGTGCGGCTGTGCGCCCGCATCTTGACGATGGCGTTGCCGATGTGGTGGTCGACCGTGCGCGTCGAGATGCCCAGCCGGTGCGCGATCTCCTTCGACTCGAGACCGACGGCCACCCATCTCAGGCATTCCTTTTCCCGCGGCGTCAGGTTCATCTCGGACGCGAGGTGGGAGCCCGTGGTGATCACGTGATGGAAAAGCACGGAAATCAGGCGAAGGAGGTCGCCATGCTGTCCCAACGCCTCGTGAAATTCCCTGGTCGAGGAGTCGGTGAACGCGATATTGACCCCGCCCAGCGCCGCGCCCTCCCCAAGGGTGAAGGTGACGAAGTGGCGGATGCCGAAGTCGAAGGATTCATGCGCCACCTGCAACTGAGCCGGGGTCAGCGACGGCAGGAACCTGGGATCGGTGGAGATCAGGGGCTCCTTCCGGCCGAGCACGCAGTGAGCGACGCTGCTGTCGTTGACGAAATGCCCGGCCTCGTCGTAGCGGCGCAGGAAATCTTCGCGATAGTCGTAGTAGCGGATGGCGCCGTCGGGAAAATCCGTGGCGCCCGTCGTCACCCCGTACCCGGCATGGGTGGCGCCATACTTGCGAATTTCGCCCATGTATACCTGCCACGCCTCGTCCAGCGTGGCGGTTGCCCGCAGGCGTTCCAAGAAATCGAGGAGGAGGGTTGCGACCTGGCTCATGGTATTAGCGAAAATTATACCACCACCCGGGCTGGCGCCCCAAGCCCCGAGGGCGTCCCTCTAGTGGCGGGCGGCGCGCGCTGCGCGGAGGAGCGGGATGAACTCCCGCATCGGCAGGGTGTACTTGGCCGCGGCGTTGGCCACCCGGGTGCAGACGAGGACCAACGGAGGATCGAGGACGTCCTCGATCTCCGCCGCTCCGACCGCGCGGAAGAGCTCATGGGCGGTGCTGCCGACCACCGTCTCGCCGATCACCAGGAGGTCGGCGGCATGCCGCATCCGCCGGAACAGCGCCCCCGCCAGGGCCAGGAAGTTGGCCAGCGACCGCGCCTCGGGCGCGGTGGCCACGCAGTTCCAGCAGAGAACCGGGGTGTCGGGGGCCATACTCCGGAAACCCGCCCTCTCCAGGGCGTCGAGCAGGCGCCCGAGAGGCCTCGTGAGTTCCGGCAGGCGATGACTTGGTGCGACATACGCCCACGGGTAGGCCCATTCATTGGCGAACACCGCGTCAAGGCGGGCGCGGTAGGCGAAGGTCAAACCCTCGACCGCGCCCCCGCCTTCGAGAAGGACCAACGCGCTGTCGTGCGCACGCAGCTTGCGGGCCAGCATGGCGCGCGTGGTGTCGGGATCGAACACCTTCGGCAGCACCTCGTCCCGAAGCCGAAGGCCCGAGGGACACGTGTCGATGACGTCGAGGGGCAGGTAGGCGTCGGCCGCGGTCGACGCCGACAGCAGTTCGCCGGTCGATTGCCTGACGTAGAGCTCGCCGAAGGCGTTGGCGAAGGTGAAGCGGAAGAACGCGGCCGCCTCGTCGATGACGGCATCGTCGAGTTCGGCGCCGGCCAGGACCCTGAGGCGGGGTTCCTCATGCCTGGACGTTGGAGCCGCGACGGACGGCCGATGCCGAAGGTTGCCGCTCATGGCAGCGACACGTAGCGCGGCGGCTCGAAGCCGTTGAACGATGTGGCGAGTGCGCCGCGGTAGGCCCCGAAATCGTGGAAGACGATGAGGTCGCCCTCCGCGAGATCCTCCGGCAGTCCGACCTCGCCGATGCGGTCGGTCGAATCGCAGGTGCGGCCATACAGCACCGCCGGAGCGGTTTCCTCGCGGAGCGGCCGAAGATCGCGGCCGACCACGTCGAAGCGGAAGGGCCAGCGGAACAGGGCCACGTTGATGAACGACGTCCAGATGCCGTCGTCGATGTAAACCCGGCGCCGGGCCCGTCCCTCGACTCCCAACACCGGCACGGCCAGATAAACCGAGTCGGCGACCAGGGCCCGGCCGGGTTCGACGATGACCTTGCCGCCGTCGCGCAGACGCGGCAGGAGGTGGTCGGCGACGGCTCGGTTGATCGCCGCGAAGTAGTCTTCGATGCGATAGCGGTCGTCAGGCGCGTAATTGACGGGCAACCCCCCGCCCACATTCGCGAAGGCGAGGGGCACGCTCACGCCATCCGCGAGTTCGCCCGCCAGCCGCGCCGCATCGGCGAAGGCCCGCAAATCGCGGCATTGCGAACCGACGTGAAAGGACAGCCCCGCCGCAGCCGGTGCATGCGCGGCGACCTCGGCCAGCAACGAGCGGAACCTGGCCGGCGGCGCCCCGAACTTCTCGGACAGGTCGATCACGGCATGCGGGTTGGCCACCGCCAGACGCACCGCCACCTCGGTCGGGGCGTCGCCAACGCAGTCGCGGAGTTTCGCGAATTCCGACGTCGACTGGACGGTGTAATGACGAACCCCGAGCCGCTGCGCCCGCCGTATGTCGCCGCGCTTCTTGATCGGATTGTTGAAGAGAATTTCGGCCGCGACGTCCAACTGGCGCACCAGTTCAATTTCGCGAAGCGAGGCGCAGTCGAAGGCGGTGATTCCCTCCTCGAGCAGAATGTCCAGGATGCGTGGCGTCGGATTGGCCTTTACCGCATAGGCCACGCGTCTTTGTTCGTAACCGGGAAGAAAGAGATCGACCAGCAGCCGCGCCCTGGCGCGCAAGCGGGCCTCATGCAGCAGGTAGAACGATTGTTCGGGTCGGCTGCGCGCGGTCTCGGCAATCGCCTCGATAATCCCGGTGTCGCATTCGAACGTCCGCATCCCACATAACCGCGCTGCATCTTTTACGTGCATATATTGTACGATAGCGCGTTCTTAACGCGCAAGTACTTCTCGCGAACATCCTCATTACTAACGGCATTTTGTAACTATTACGTGTAGTTGGCCGCCCATGAAGGGTTCGGCCGCTGACGGCGGAGAGGGAAGCGGTCCGGAAAAGGCGGGTCCGGCCCGACCGATCAGATGAGGTCCGAGCGCTGCTCGCGCCCGCTATGCCCCCGGGATTGCCCCGGGGGCCGGTTGTGCGCGCCGGCGGCGCTCAGTACATGTGCTGGCCGCCGTTGATCGAGATGGTCGAGCCGGTAACGAAGTCGGCGTCGTCGGCAACCAGGAACAGCACGCCGCGCGCGATATCCTCGGCGTGGCCGAGACGCCCGGCCGGGATCTTGGCGATGATCTTCTCGAGCACCGCGTGCGGCACGGCGCGCACCATGTCGGTGTCGACATAGCCGGGGGCGATGGCGTTCACGGTGATTCCCTTGGCCGCGCCCTCCTGCGCGAGCGCCTTGGTGAAGCCGTGGATGCCCGACTTGGCGGCGGCGTAGTTGACCTGGCCGTACTGGCCGGCCTGCCCGTTGATCGAGCCGATATTGACGATGCGGCCGAAACCGCGGTCGCGCATCGAGTCGATCACGCAGCGACAGACGTTGAAGCAGGAGGTGAGGTTGGTGCGGATGACCTCGTCCCACTGCTCGTGGCTCATGCGGTGCAGGGTGGCGTCGCGGGTGATGCCGGCGTTGTTGACGACGATCTCGACCGGCCCCACTTCCTGGGCGATCTTGCCGATGGCCTTCTCGCACTCCTGGAAGCTGGCCACGTCGAAACGGTAGGTCGGAATGCCGGTCTCCTCGGTGAACTGGCGGGCCGCCTCGACGTTGCCGAAATAGTTCGCCACAACCCTATAGCCGGCGTTCTTGAGTGCAAGCGAGATGGCCCTGCCGATGCCCCGGGTCCCGCCGGTGACAAGTGCTACACGCCCCATAGCATTCTCCTCCAATTATGCGCCGGCCGCCGCCGGCATGGTTATCACTACGGAGGCCGCACCTTCGGGTGCGAGCCAAGCTAAAGCCCCCCTTCGGGCGGATCGCCGAGCCCGCCGAGGCAGGATCCGCTTTAACGCTCGACGCACATGGCGATGCCCATGCCGCCCCCGATGCACAAGGTGGCAAGGCCGCGCTTTGCATCGCGCTTCCTCATCTCGTGCAGAAGGGTGACCAGCACCCGGTTGCCGGAGGCGCCGATGGGATGGCCGAGGGCGATGGCGCCGCCGTTGACGTTCACCTTCGCCGGGTCCCACCCCATGTCCTTGTTGACCGCGCAGGCCTGGGCCGCGAAGGCTTCGTTGGCCTCCACCAGATCGAGGTCGTCGGGCTTCCATCCTGCCTTGGCGAGCGCGGCGCGGCTGGCCGGGATGGGGCCGCTGCCCATGACCGCCGGGTCGACGCCGGCCGTCGCCCACGAGGCGATGCGGGCCAGCGGTTCGATGCCGCGGCGCTCGGCCTCTTTTTCCGACATCAGCAGCACCGCCGCTCCGCCGTCATTGATGCCCGAGGCGTTGCCAGCCGTCACCGTCCCGTCCTCGGCGAAGGCGGGGCGCAGCTTGGCCAGCGCGTCGGCGGTGGTGCCGCTGCGCGGATGCTCGTCGGTGTCGAACACCTTTTCTTCCTTGCGCACCGTGATCGTCACCGGGACGATTTCGTCCTTGAAGCGGCCGGTCTTGATGGCCGCCTCGGCCTTCTGCTGCGAGGCGGCGGCGAAGACGTCCTGCTGGTCGCGGGTGATCTGCCATCGGCCGGCGACGTTCTCGGCGGTGTTGCCCATGTGATATCCGTTGAAGGCATCCCACAGGCCGTCCTTGATCATGGTGTCGACCATCTGCATGTCGCCCATCTTGACGCCGCTGCGCAGATAGGCGCAGTGGGGCGAAAGGCTCATGCTCTCCTGGCCGCCGGCCACCACGATGGTGGCGTCGCCGGCGGCGATGGCCTGGCTGCCCAAAGCCACCGTGCGCAGGCCCGAGCCGCAGACCTGATTGACGACGTAGGCCGTGGTTTCCACCGGCAGGCCTGCCTCGATCGCGGCCTGTCGCGCCGGGTTCTGCCCCGCGCCGCCGGTCAGAACCTGGCCCATCACCACCTCCGAGACCTCGCCGGGCTCGATGCCGGCGCGGCGCAGCACCTCCTTGATGACGACCGCGCCAAGGGCGGCGGCCGGAAGCGAGCTCAGGCTTCCGTTGAAAGCACCGATGGCGGTGCGGGTGGCGGCTGCGATGACGATGGCCATGCCTACACTCCTATGAGACTGATGCGGCCGCAAACGGCGACCGAGGGAGGGTGTGGGAACTGATGTGGGTTCTTATCCCACGAGCACCAGCGGCGCAAGTCCTATGTTGCACTGCAACATGCTCCTAACCATTTGGATAATGGGCCATAAACGAGAGTCCTGGCGCGGCGCCCGCTGATCATTCCGATATGTCCGACAGGCAGCAGGCGATGCCTGGCCGCAGGCAGCGTTCGGGCGATGGCCAGCGCGGATTGCGGCGGCACCAAGCGGTCCTTCTCGGGAACGAGGACAAGGGCCGGGGCCCGTACGTCCTCGGGGCGCACCGGCGTGCCGCCAACGCGCCATTCGCCGCATGCCGGCTGGTTGGCTCCGTACCAGCCGAACAGGCAATCGGTGGCGACGCGCGCCGCCAGCGGAACGCCGTCGTTCACCCAGTCCTCGAGGACTACGAAATCCTCGGCGCGGCGGCTGCGCGGGGAAAGGGCGGCAAAGCCGCGGTATTTGCGATCGGCCAGGGTGGGGTCGACGCTGGTGAAAAACGCCTGCAACACGTCCACGGGCAGATGGCCCACCGCGGCAATGGCGGCCGAAAGCTGCGGCGCCATGGCCCGGATCACCAGCGCGTGATTGCCGCCGGCGTGAAAGTCCCAGGGCGTCGCCAGAAGCGCCAGCGCCGCCACCTTGTCCGGCCGCCGCGCCGCCAAGGCCAGCGCGAGCAGCCCGCCCATGCAGTACCCGACGACGCCGACGCCGCGCCGGTTTTCCGCCGCCACCGCCTCGAGGGCGCTTTCCAGGCGCGCGATGTAGTCGCCGAGATCGTAGCCCGCCTCGACTTCGCCCGGCTCGTCCCAGTCGACGAGATAAGGGCGCAGCCCGCGTCCGGCGAGATATCGCGCCAGGCTGCGCCGCTCGCTGAGGTCGAGAATGTAGGCGCGGTTCACCAGGGAAGGCACCAGCAGCACGGGCGCGCCGCCCTCGCCGCCGTACCGCAACACCTTCGTCGTGCCGGCCCTCCACGCCACCGGCGCCTCGGATGGCGGCCGGCGATAGGGGTGCGCGCGATACAGCCGGATGCCGTGCAGGAAGGTGGCGATGCGCCGCCGGCTCTCGGCGTCGAGGGCCGCGGCGAAGCCCTCAGGATCGACGCCGGCCAGTTCGTCGCGTAGTTGTGCGGCCGCCGGCTGAGCGGGAAGATTCCAGGGCGGCGATCCGGCCTTCAAGGGCGGCAAGCCGGCGCGCGAATTCAGCAGGATCGACAGCTGGTTGGCCAGATGCAGCCCGAGGGGCCTCGGGCCCAGGCGCGGCGCCGGCCTTCCCCGCATCAGGCCCTTGGGAATCGCGTCCGGCATCAGCACCCCCGGCGGGTGCGCCGGTGACGACGCGGCTGGCAAAGGCGATCGCGTTGGCCAATGCCTCGGCCACCATCGGATCGGCGGCGACGGCCGCCATCTGGTCCTGCCACAGGTCGAGGTAGCGGCGAGCCAGTTCTTCGAGATCGGGGGCCTTGGGCATGCAGGGAATCATACCCCAAGGTGGTAGGCGATGGCCAGCCGGCCGATGGGGACTTTCGCCGCTGCAAAAAAATCTTGTTGCGCCGCGTAAGTTGCGACAAAAATCTGATATAAGCGTTCATCTTCCCCCGAGCTGGAAGCGAAATAGCGGGATGCCCGACAACACCGACGCCACGGCGGCCCCGATCACGATCAAGAAATACGCGAATCGCCGGCTGTACAACACCGCCACGAGCAGCTACGTCACCCTCGACCACCTGTGCCAGATGGTCAAGGAGGGAACCGATTTCGTCGTCTACGACGCGAAGACCGGCGAGGACATCACGCGCTCGGTGCTCACCCAGATCATCGTCGAGGAAGAGGCCAAGGGGCAGAACCTGCTGCCGATCAGCTTCCTCCGCCACCTCATCACCTTTTACGGCGACTCGTTGGGCGGGCTGGTTCCACGCTATCTCGACTACAGCATGCAGTCCTTCGCCCGCAACGAAGAACAGATGCGCCAATACATGCAACATGCCCTGGACGGCCTGTTCCCGTTCAATCCGTTCGAGGAGATGGGCAAGCAGAACATGGCCTTCTTCGAAAGCGCCATGAAGATGTTCTCGCCCTTCTACAACAACCCCGCACAGGGCGGAAACGCGAACCCGGCGCAGCAGGAGCGCCCCGCCGCGAGACCGTCGCCGCTTGACGAACTGCAAGCCAGGCTGAACGCCATGCAGGAGCAGCTCGACCAGTTGAGCGGAGGCAAAGGCGGCAAGCCCAAGGCGTAAGCGCTCGGAGAAGCGCCGCCGGACATCCTTTTTTCCCCTCGCCGCGCGGCGGCCACCGGGCTAGGCTGTGTAGCCCGTCCCGCGTCACGTGCCGCGGACAGGGGCCGTCGCAAGGTTGCGGATCGGCGCGGGAAACCCTTGGCGGAACTCGGTCTCATAGCCTCGGCGCCGCGTGCAGGCGCCCGTCCCTCGCCGAACGCGTCGCTGGTCGGACGCGCGAAGCCTGTCGCTCGCCTCGACGCAGCCTCCATCGACGACCCCATCCCCATTCGCAACCCCGCGCCGTCGGCGGGCCATGCGGCCGCGCTGATCGTGGCCCATCTCCTTGCCCAGGACCGCGACACGTCCGGTTTCGACCGCCGCGCGGCCGTCGCGGCCTACGGCGCCGCCGACCGGATGGCGCGTCCCACGCCGCCCCGGCATGAGGTCATCCCGCCTCGGTCTTCCAGCGGTCACGCGGTCGACCTGCGCGCTTGAACGCGGGGCGCGAACGAACTTAAGTCATATTAAGTCGCAGGGGGATCGCATCTGAGGTTGCGTGCCCTATATGTTGTTTCGACACCCCACCATTCGAGAAAGCCGCGCCCTCGGGCGGTTCGCGGAAGGACGAGGTGGGGATCACCCTACGGTTGTTTGAGGTAGTGGAATTTATTAACAAATAATCATTTAGGTTTTTGCAAAGAAACCACAAAGGACAAATTGAGGAATTTTTCGAAAGGCGCGGCGTTTATTAGGTTGCTTCATCAGCCGAATGAGAATATCCAAACGGGAAAAATGACAGAGGTTCCCGTACCGTTGCTTCTCATGAACGTCCCAGCAGCGAATCAACGTAGGTTATGAACAAGAAACTGGACACCACGGCAACACAGCCCCTCAACCGGGCCAACGACACCGACAGGCATGTCGGAGCCCGGATCCGCGAACGGCGCATCATGCTGGGCCTCAGCCAGCAGCAGATGGCCGATCTGATCGGCGTCACCTACCAGCAGGCTCACAAATATGAGCGAGGGATAAATCGCATCTCCGCTGGCCGACTGTATGAAATCGCGCAGGTACTTGGCGTTCCCGTCAGCTACTTCTTCGAAGGGCTGGAAAGCCAACGCAGCGTCGATCTCACCGCCCGGCAGCGGATGTGTTTGGAACTCGCCAGAAACTTCTCGTCGATTTCGAACGAGAAGCACCAGGACGCGTTGAGTCAGTTGGCACGGGCCTTGGCTGCGGAAAGCTGAGGCGCGGTAGCCGGACGTGGATTGATGTTCGAGGGGCGCGCCCGAAAAGCGCGCGAGCGTTTGCGCCCGGAGTACGCCTAGGGCGCCGCTTCCCATTCCCGCCGGACGTCAGGATCGGTTTCCCGGGCACGCGCGTCTGCCTCCAGGCCGGCGGCCCGCTCCGGGGCGAGGCGCCGCAGCGCCCACACGGCCATGGCCCTGACCAGAGGAGAATCGTCCGCCAGGCGCCGCTCGGCCACCCCGGCCAGGGTGTGGTCGCCACTGTTGCCCAATGCGATCAATACGTTTCGCACGAAGCGGTCGCGACCAACCCGCTTGATTGGCGATCCGGCGAACACCTGGCGGAAACCCGGATCATCGAGGTCCGCAAGGTCGGCGAGCCGTGGCGCCAGCAGCTCGGCCCGCGGCAAATAGTCCTCCTCGCGCGTCGGCACCGCGAACTTGTTCCACGGACAGACGGCCAAACAATCGTCGCATCCGTAAATCCGGTTGCCCATGCGCCGGCGCAACTCGGCCGGCACATGCCCCTTGTGCTCGATGGTGAGGTAGGAGATGCAGCGGCGCGGCTCGATGCGGTAGGGGCCGGTCAGGGCCCCGGTCGGACAGGCGTCGAGGCAGCTGCGGCAGGCGCCGCAGCGATCGGCGTGGGGTTGGTCAGGCGGCAAAACGAGGGTTGTGTAGATCTCGGATAGGAACAGCCACGATCCGTATCGCCGCGACACGAGGTTGGTGTGCTTGCCCTGCCAGCCCAACCCGGCGCGCGCCGCCAGCGGTTTTTCCATCACCGGTGCCGTGTCGACGAACACCTTGACCTCGCCGCCGTGGGTCTCGATCAGCCAGCGGGCCAGGCGCTTCAGGCGTTTCTTGACCGTATCGTGATAGTCCTTGTTGCGGGCGTAGACGCTGACCGTGCCCCGGTCGTTGCGGGCGTGGCCGGCCAAGGGATCGTCCGGGGGCCCGTAATTGCTGCCGAGCATGATCACCGAGCGGGCCTCGGGCCAGAGGCCCTGCGGGGTGGCGCGCCGCGCTTCGGTCTCCGCCATCCATGCCATGTCGCCGTGGCAGCCGGCTTCGAGATAGGCCCGCAGATCGCGCACGCTGCGGGCATCCCCGTCGGCCGCGGCGAAGGCGACGGCATCGAAGCCGAATTCACGCGCCCGCTCGGCAACGGCAGCCCGGATGCCAGCCGGATCTTCATCGTTTGTGGCGGGCGCCGACGTTGTGCTATGTGAAGGCACCGGTTCCCTTGGCTTGCGAGACATGCGCTTTTCGTTCACCGCCCTGTATATCGCCCTGATCGTCGCCGTGAACTACGGCTTTTCGGAGGTTCCGCTCGTTCGGCTGCCCGACGGGACGATGTGGCCCCCGATGTCGCTGCTGGTCGGGTTCGTGTTCGTGGCCCGCGACTTCGCCCAGCGCGAGGTCGGCCACCGGGTGCTGCTGGCCATGCTGGTCGGCGCGGCGCTGTCGTACCTCATGGCCGACCCGATGGTGGCGGTGGCCAGCGCCGCCGCCTTCCTGGTCAGCGAACTGGCCGACTGGGCGGTGTACTCCTTCACCCGCCGGCCGCTGGCCGACCGCATCCTCGCCTCCAGCCTGTTCGGCACGCCCATCGACAGCGCCGTCTTCCTGACCCTGATCGGCCACGCCTCGGTGGCCGGCATCGCCACCATGACGCTGAGCAAGATGCTGGGCGCGCTCGCCGTGTGGTGGCTGCTGCGCCGCCGGACCGCCTCCTGAGCCGCCCTCAGCCGCGCCCGCGATAGGGCGGCACCCCCTGGTCGGGCAGCCACAGCCCGGCCGGCGGCTCGCCGGTCTGCCAGAAGACGTCGATCGGGATGCCGCCGCGCGGATACCAGTAGCCGCCGATGCGCAGCCAGCGCGGCGCCGCCGCCGCCACCACGCGTTTCGCCACCCCGATGGTGCAGTCCTCGTGAAAGGCGCCATGATTGCGGTACGAGGCGAGGAAGATCTTCAGCGACTTGCTCTCCACCAACCGCTGGTCCGGCGCGTAGTCGATGACCAGATGGGCGAAGTCCGGCTGTCCGGTGATCGGACACAGCGAGGTGAACTCCGGCGCCACGAAACGCACCAGATAAACCTCGCCCGGGTGGGGATTGGCGACCGTCTCCAGCACCGCCCGTTCGGGAGTCTCGGGGATGGCCGCCGGGCGGCCGAGCTGGGTCAGGTGGTCGGTCATGGGTCGGCGTCCGTCATAGTGGCTCGATGTCGCCCAGGGCCTGATCGGCGGCGAAGGCCGCGGCGAAGTCTTGTGCGCGGCCCTCGGCAATGGCGTGGCGCAGGGACCGCATCAGGTCCTGGTAATAATGCAGATTGTGCCACGTCATCAGCATCAGCCCCAGCACCTCGTCGGCGCGGGCGAGATGATGCAGATAGGCACGCGAATAGCGGCTGCAAGCCGGGCAGGAACATGCCTCGTCGAGGGGGCGGGGATCGTCCATGTGCCGGGCGTTGCGGATGTTGACCGGGCCGCGCCGGGTGAAGGCTTGGCCGGTGCGTCCCGAGCGCGTGGGAATGACGCAGTCGAACATGTCGATGCCGCGCAGCACCGCGCCGACGAGGTCGTCGGGCTTGCCCACCCCCATCAGATAGCGCGGCCGGTCGGCCGGCAGCAGCGGCACGGTGGCGTCCAAGACCTGGAACATCGTCTCCTGCCCTTCGCCCACCGCCAGCCCGCCGACGGCGTAGCCGTCGAAGCCGATGGTCGTGAGCGCGGCCGCCGATTCCGCGCGCAGATCGGCATGAACGCCGCCCTGGACGATGCCGAACAAGCCGTAGCCCGGGCGCGCGACGAAGGCGTCCTTCGAGCGCCGCGCCCAGCGCATGGACAGTTGCATCGACCGGGCCGCCTGCTCGGCCGTGGCCGGGAAGGGGGTGCATTCGTCGAAGGCCATGCTGACGTCGGCGTCGAGAAGGTGCTGGATCTCCATCGACCGCTCCGGCGTCAGCAGGTGCCGGCTGCCGTCGAGATGCGACTGGAAGGTGACGCCGTTCTCGTCGAGCTTGCGCAGTTTCGCCAGGCTCATCACCTGGAATCCGCCGGAATCGGTGAGGATCGGCCCCGGCCAGTTCATGAAGGCGTGCAGCCCGCCCAGCCGCGCCACCCGCTCCGCCCCCGGGCGCAGCATCAGATGGTATGTGTTGCCGAGCACGATCTCGGCGCCGGTGGCGGCCACCGATTCCGGGGTCATGGCCTTCACCGTGCCGGCGGTGCCGACCGGCATGAAGGCCGGCGTGTGGATCACGCCGTGCGCCGTGGTCAGACGCCCCAGGCGGGCGGCGCGGTCGCCGCCCAACAACTCGAAACCGAATCCGCTCATCCTTGCCGCTCCAGCAGGCAGGCGTCGCCGTAGGAATAGAACCGGTAGCCGGCGGCCTTGGCGTGCTCGTACGCCGCCTTCATCCGCTGGGTGCCGGCGAAGGCGCAGACCAGCATGAACAGGGTCGAGCGCGGCAGGTGGAAATTGGTCATCAGCACGTCGACCACGCGGAAACGGTAGCCCGGGGTGATGAAGATGTCGGTGGCGCCGGCAAACGGCCGCAGCGCGCCACCCTCGTCGGCCGCCGATTCGAGCAGCCGCAGGCTGGTGGTGCCCACGGCCACGACGCGCCGGCCGGCGGCCCGCGCCGCGTTCACCGCGGCCGCCGCCTCGGCGCCCACCACCCCGCGCTCGGCGTGCATGCGGTGCTCGCCCACCTCCTCGACCTTGACCGGAAGGAACGTCCCGGCCCCGACATGCAGGGTGACGGTGACGTGGCGGACGCCGCGCTCCTCCAGCGCCGCCATCAGGCGGGGCGTGTAATGCAGTCCGGCGGTGGGCGCCGCGACCGCCCCCTCGTGGCGGGCGAACATGGTCTGGTAGTCGGCCAGGTCGCGCACGTCGTCTTCCCGCTTGATGTAGGGCGGCAAGGGCATCGCTCCGTGGCGCCGCAGCGCCTCCATGAGGCCGCCGGCACCGGCCTCGAAGGCGAGCGTCACCTCGCCGCCCGCGCCCTTGGCCGTCACCTCGGCCCGGAAATCGTCCGCAAAGACCACCACGTCGCCTTCCCGCAGCTTCTTGGCGGGGCGGGCGAACGCCTTCCAGGCGTCCTCGCCGGCCGGTTCGTGCAAGGTGACCTCGATGCCCGCCGCGCCGCGTCGCCCCCTCAGACGGGCCGGGATCACGCGGGTGTCGTTGAACACCATCAGGTCGCCCGGGCGCAGCAGCATCGGCAGGTCGGCGACCGCCAGATCGCGCAGGTCCTCGGCGACATGGAGCAACCGCGCCGCGTCGCGCGGTTCCGCCGGCCGTTCGGCGATGCAAGCGCGCGGCAGTTCGAAATCGAAGTCGGATACCTTCATCGCACGGGCCAATCGCATGACGGCCGCCGTCCGTCAACCGAAATGGCCGTCAGCCGAGGTCCTTGGCCATCAGCGTGGCCGACGATGGGCAGAGGGTGCGGAACTGCGCGGTGGCCGCAATGGCGGGCGGGGCCTCGTCGCGAGAACCGCTACATATCCGCATGACTCGAAGAATCCGCGTGCGTCGGTGGTCAAGAGATGGAGGCGCTTCATCCCGCTGGCGCGGGCCTCGGCCTCGGCGGCGGCCACCAGCCGGCGGCCGAGACCCTGCCCCCGGGCAACTTCACCAACCGCCAACGAGCGCAACAGGCCCGCCTCGGTATCGAGGCCGACGACCCCGGCCAGCGTTTCGCAGTCCCTTGCTGCGACCAGGAACACGGTCGTGTCACCGACGTCCATCCATGGCAGGCCGGTCGACTGAAGAAAACCCAGCACGCGTTGATGCTCGCCGGGGCGAGCGGTCCGGATGGGTACTGTCATCGCTCACTCCGAACGCAACCAGCATTCCTTGACAGCGCGCCCGGGTTTCCGCAACACCGATCTGGCGACAAGGGAAAAAGATGGCAGCGGGTCAACTGGGTCATCGGCTTTGGCATGCGGTTTCCGCCGACCAGGCGCTCGACGTTCTGGCGACCCGGCGCCGTGGCCTGACGGCGGCGGAAGTGGAGGAGCGGCAGCGGCGCTTCGGCCCCAACGAACTGCCCAAGGCCAAACGGCCGGGAATGCTCGTGGTCTATCTTCGTCAGTTCCGGAGCCCGCTGATCTATCTGCTCCTCGCGGCGGCGGCGGTCTCGCTGGCCATCGGCGAGGGCACCGACGCGGTGTTCATCTTCGCGGTGCTGCAGATCAACGCCGTCATCGGCGCCGTCCAGGAATGGAAGGCGGAAAGCAGCGCCGAGGCATTGGGCTCGATGATCGTCAATCGGGTGCAGGTCCGCCGCGACGGCCGCCTGATCGAGTGCGACAGTCGCGAACTGGTGCCCGGCGATCTGGCGTTGATCGAAGCCGGCCAGTTGGTGCCGGCCGACATGCGTCTCCTGCGCGCGGTCGACCTCAAAATCGACGAATCCCTGCTCACCGGCGAGTCGCTGCCCGTGGACAAGGACCCCGATGCCGAGCTCGAGGAAGCCACTCCGGTGGCCGAACGCCTGACCATGGTCCATGCGGGCTCGACCGTGGTCAGCGGACGCGGCGAGGCGGCCGTCACCCAGACCGGCGCCCATACCGAAATCGGCCGCATAGCGCACGCCCTGACGGCGGGCACCGGAGCGCCGACGCCGCTGGTCGCGCGGCTCGAACGCTTCACGCGGGCCATCGGCCTGCTCACGGTCATCGCCGTAGCGCTCGTGGCCGCCATCGAGTGGCTGCGCGGCACTGCCTTGATCGAGATCTTCTTCGTCGCCGTCGCGCTGGCGGTGTCGGCCATTCCCGAGGGATTGCCGGTTGCGATCACCGTGGCACTGTCGGTCGCCACCGCCCGCATGGCGAAGCGCAACGTCATCGTGCGCTCGCTGCCGGCGGTCGAGGGACTGGGGGCCTGCACCCTGATCGCCAGCGACAAGACGGGAACGCTGACCTGCAACGAACTGACGATCACCCGCCTGCTGCTGACCGACGACATCGCCCTGGCGGTCGAGGGCGAGGGCTACGCGCCGGTTGGCAGCGTCACGATGCCCGACGGCTCGCCGCTGGCGCCGCCGGTCGCGGAGAGGGCGCGGAAGCTGGCGATCGCCGGAATGCTATGCAACGAGGCCTCCCTGTTCCGGGCCGACGACGGCTGGCACCACGTTGGCGACACGGTGGACGTGTCCTTCCTTGCCCTGGCCGGCAAGTTCGGACTGGAACGTGACCTTCTGAACGCCGAACTGCCGGAGGTCGGAACCATTCCCTTCGCGTCGGAAAGGCGTTACGCGGCCAGCTTCCACCGCGACGGCGAGGGGGTGCGTTGCTTCGTCAAGGGCGCTGCCGAAGCGGTTGTTCCGATGTGCTCGGGCGTCGACCAGGCCGCCGTGCTTGCGACTGCCGCGGATCTGGCGGCGCAGGGCTACCGCGTTCTGGCCGCGGCCGAAGGGCGGCTGCCGGGAGTGGTGGATGCGGCGCGCGCCCACGAAGCCCTGCGCGGGTTTCGCTTCCTGGGCCTCGCCGGGCTGATCGACCCGCTGCGGCCCGAGGCGCAGGACGCCGTCGTCCGCTGCCGCCAAGCCGGCGTCGACGTCCGCATGGTCACGGGCGACCACCCCGCCACCGCGCTCGCCATCGCCCGGGAACTGGCGCTCGCCGACGACCCCGGTCAGGTGGTTACGGGCACCGCCCTGGCCGACGTCGCCATTGACGCCGCCGAAGTCGACGCGGTTGCGTCCGAGGCGAAGGTTTTCGCGCGCGTCGAACCCATCCAGAAGCTTCTCATCACGCAGTCGCTGCAACGCGGCGGCCATTTCGTGGCGGTCACCGGCGACGGGGTCAACGACGCCCCGGCCCTGCGGGCGGCCAACATCGGCATCGCGATGGGGCGCGACGGCACCGACGTCGCCCGCGGCGCCGCCGACCTGATCCTGACCGACGACAATTTCGCTTCGATCGTCGCCGGCATCGAGGAAGGCCGCATCGCCTATGACAACGTGCGCAAGGTGATCTACCTGCTGGTCAGCACCGGCGCCTCCGAGATCATCCTGTTCGCCCTGGCCGTCGCCGTCGGCCTGCCGTTGCCGCTGTTCGCCATTCAACTCTTGTGGCTGAACCTCGTGACCAACGGCCTCCAGCATATCGGGCTCGCCTTCGAGCGGGGCGAGCCAGGCATCCTGGCGCGCCGGCCCAGGCCTCCCCGACAGCCCATCTTCGATCAACGGATGATCGAGCAGACCGCCCTGTCGGGGCTGTTCATCGGCGGCATGGCATTCGCCTCGTACCAATGGTGGCTGGCCAGCGGCTGGTCGGAGACCGAGGCGCGCAACGCCCTGCTCCTGCTCATGGTCATGTTCGAGAACGTGCACGTCTTCAACTGCCGCTCCGAGACCCGCTCCACCTTCCGCGTGCCGCTGCGGCACAACCTGTTCCTGGTGCTGGCGGTGCTGGGCGCCCAGGGAATTCACATCGCCGCCATGCATCTGCCGGGGTTGAGCGGCGTGCTCGGAATCGCTCCCGTCGAGCTGTCGACCTGGGCGATCACCGGGGCCACGGCTTTGACCCTGGTGGCGGCGATGGAGGTCTACAAGCTGGTGCGGGGGCAGGGGGCCTGACCGCGCCTACTCCGTTCGCCCCGGGTTTGCTGGCGAATGCGAACCCGCGGCGCCCGGCGGTACTATTCCTTTGAGGGAGATTTCGGAGGGCGGTCGCCGTTCCCACGTGGCAGGGATGCATTCCGGAACCAGATGGCCGGGAGTTCCGGGATGCGGCGGGCGGAGCGCTCCAGCCGGGGCGCTCCGCTTATTTTCACTCGTGACGAAGCGCCTCGATGGGGTCGAGGCGCGCCGCCCGCCGCGCCGGGAAATAGCCGAACAGAACCCCGACGACCGCCGAGAAGGCGAAGGAAAGCGCGATGATGAAGGGGTCGATCAGGAACGGCACCCCAAGCACCGTGGTCGCCGCCCACGCCAGTCCCAGGCCGACGGCGATGCCGACGATGCCACCCAGCACCGACAACACCACGGCCTCGACCAGGAACTGGGTCAGAACCTGCCCCTCGAGCGCGCCGATCGCCAGCCGAATCCCGATTTCGCGGGTACGCTCGGTGACCGACACCAGCATGATGTTCATGATGCCGATGCCCCCGACGAGAAGGCTCACCGCGGCCACCGCACCCAGCAGTCCGGTCAGCATCGTGGTGGTCGCCGTCTGCGCCTCGGCGATCTGTTTGAGGTCGCGCACCGAAAAGTCGTCCTCCTCGCCGCGGCCGATGTTGCGCCGCTCGCGCATCAGGCGCTCGATGTCCGCCTGGACCTTGGCGGTATCGAAGCCGTCGGCGGCGGAAACCAGGATGGTCGGAATGTCTGTGTTGCCGGCAATCCGCCGCTGGAATGCCCGCATGGGCATCAGGATCACGTCATCCTGGTCGGTCCCGAAGCTGGTCTGCCCCCGGCTGGCCAGAAGCCCGACCACCTCGCAGGGCACCCTGTTGACGCGGATCGTGCGTTCGAGAAACTCCGCCCCGCCAAACAGTTCCTTGCGCACCGTGGTCCCGATGATGCAGACGGCGCGACCGCCACGCACCTCGCTGTCGAGGAATTCGCGTCCCGCCTCGACGGTCCAGGCCTGGGTGATGAAGTAGTCGTTGTCGGTGCCGGTAACCGGGGTGGTGCGGTTGCCGACGCCGTAGATCGTCGTCACCGCCCGGGTCGACACCGGCGCCACCGCGCGTACCCCGGTAAGCTGCGTGCGCAGCGCCTCGATGTCGCGAATGTTGAAGGGCTTCGCCTGGGCGCTGGCGCGCCCGGGCCCGAACTGTCCCGGCCGCACCACGAGCACGTTGGCGCCGAGGCGCGCGAGGTCGGCGGTCACCTTGGCTGTGGTGCCGTTGCCGATGGTTACCATGGCGATCACGGCGCCGACGCCGATGACGATGCCGAGCACGGTGAGGAAGGAACGCAAGGCGTTGCGCCAGATGGCCTGCAAAGCGAGCTTCAGGGTCTCGTACAGCATCAGGGCGCCTTCCCGGTCGCGAGGGCGTCGGACTCGATTCTCCCGTCCAGGAAGCGCACCACCCGCCCGGCATAGGCGGCGATGTCGGTTTCATGGGTCACCATCACGACGGTGATCCCCTGGTCCCGATTTAGGACGGAGATCAGGTCCATGATCTCGCGGCTTGTTCGGGTGTCCAGGTTTCCCGTCGGTTCGTCGGCCAACAGAACGGCGGGGCCGGTGACGATGGCGCGGGCGATCGCCACCCGCTGCTGCTGTCCGCCCGAGAGTTCGCTGGAGGTGTGATGCTCGCGGCCCTCCAGCCCGACGTGGGCGAGGGCCCCGAGCGCCAGCCGGCGGCGTTCGCCGAGGCTCATGCCGCGATAGATGAGCGGCAATTCGACGTTCTCCATCGCGGTGGTGCGCGGCAGCAGGTTGAAACCCTGAAACACGAACCCGAGGAAATGGCGGCGAAGCAGCGCACGCTCGGTCTTGGCGCGCCGGCCAACCTCCATGCCGCCGAACAGATGGTCCCCGGCGGTGGGCGTGTCGAGGCAGCCGATGATGTTCATCGCCGTCGATTTCCCGGAGCCGGAGGGTCCCATGATGGCGACGAACTCGCCGCCGCGAATGCTCAAATCGATGCCGGCCAGGGCGCGCACTTCCGCCGCGCCGGCGCCGTACACCTTCGTCACCCCTCGAAACTCGATCAGCGGCCGGGGGCCTCGTTGTTCCATCGCGGCCTCACCGCGCGGCGGAGATCTGGTCGACGATCACCGGCTGGCCAGCCGCCACCTCGCCCGAGCGAACTTCGGTGCGCCGGCCATCGGTCGCGCCGATCGTGACGGGCACGCGCACCGGCTGGCCGTCGCGGAGTGCCCAGACCGCGCGCTCTGCGCCTTGATCGGGCCGGCTGGCCTGGCGGAACCGCGGCGGGCCCGGCAGCAAGCCGCGCAGGAAGCCGCCGCTTGGTTTGGCGGTGTCGGTCGTCGGCGTGAAACGCAGGGCCGCGTTGGGAACGGTCAATGCTTCGCGAACCTCCTCCACGACGATTTCGGCGGTCGCCGTCATTCCCGGACGCAGCAGCATGTCCGAATTGTCGGTGGTCAACACGGCTTTGTAGGTGACCACGCCCTGCACCGTCTCGGACCCGAAGCGCAAGGTGCGGATCTCGGCCTCGAAAATCCGGTCGGGATAGGCGTCGACAGCGAAGGTGGCCCGCTGGCCCTCCCTCACCTTGCCGATGTCGGCCTCATCGACGTCGACCTGGATTTCCATTTTTCTCAGATCCTCGGCGATCGCGAACAGGACGGGGGCCTGGAGCGTCGAGGCGACGGTTTGCCCCGGTTCCACGTTGCGTGACAGCACGATTCCGTTGATCGGCGACTTGATGGCGGCCTTGGCTAGGTTCGTCTCGTCGAGCCGAAGGTCAGCCTGGGCGCTGCCGACTTCGGCGCGCGCGGTCTCGAGCGCGGCCGTGGCCCGCCGGAGGGCGGCGGCGGCGGCCTCGAAGTCATGGACCGAGATGACCTTGCGTTGATACAGCTCGCTCCTGCGGTCGTAGTCGCTCTGCCGCTCGGCGACCGTCGCCTCGGCCTCGCTCACCTTCGCGCGCGCGGCCGCGAGCCTTGCCCGCGACCGCTCCGCGCTGGCCACCAGCTTGTCGGTATCCAATTCGGCCAACGTCTGGCCGACCGCGACCGTCGAGTTGTAGTCCACCAGCACGCGGCGGATGGTGCCCGACAGCTCGCTCGAAATCTCGACCTTGTTGGTCGGCTGCACCGACCCGGTCGCCGTCACCATCACGGTCAGATCGGCCACGGTGGCCGGCGCGGTGACGTATCGCACCGTCGCCCGCGCGCCGCCGAACATTCCCGAGGCGTAAAGGCCGAGCGCGACGAGGCCGACGGCACCCACCGCCAGCAGGACGCGCCGGACTACGGCCGCCCGCGAACGCGTCCTGGCCTTGGCGAGGACGGCCGCAACCTCGGAGTTCCGCTCTTCTTCATGCACGACAGCCATCCAATCGCACCTCGACCCTCATCGCGGCCGCGGACCGCGCACGCCCCGGTTCCTCCGTCGACGCTGGCACGCCCGCGTGTCCGGCGTATGTCGGGATTGTAACAATGGATACAAAGTTCGAATAACCAATGGTGCCCGCTGGGGGACTCGAACCCCCACGCCGTAGGGCCGCGGATTTTAAGTCCGCTACGTCTACCATTCCGTCAAGCGGGCACGGAACGCGCACGCTAGCGCCGCGGGGCCAGCCCGGCAAGGGGCCGTTAGTTCTCGTCGCGGCCCAGGCTCATGATGCCGACGGCCATGCCGACGCTGCCGAAGGTGACGAACAGCCCGAAGAACAGCATTCCCAGCACCAGCCACGGCTCGCCCGAGTTGAACGCCAGCGTGCGCAGGCCGGCGAGGTCGAGCCACAGGACGAGGGCGCCGAACAGGAAGCCCCCCACCGTCCCGTAGGCCAGGTGGAGGAGGAGGAAAAGAAGGGCCTCGCGTTCGAACTTCTGCACGCGATCTCAGCTCGCCTCGTCGCCGATTTCGGCCCCGAGCGACAGGGCGAGGGCCCGGACGTCGGCGATGGCGTCGGCGATGGCGTCGGCGTCGGTGCCGCGCGCCACGATCACGGTGCCGAAGCGTTCGTGGCGGAAGAACGGATAGCTGCCGATGTCGACCCCCCGGTGCCGCGTCTGCACCTCGGCAAGCCCAGCGGCCACCGCGCCCTCGGGCACGAACAGCGGCAGGCTGCGCGACAGCACCGGCGGACCGCCGGCCAGCCGGTGCTTGATGCCGTCGAACATCGCCTGCATCACCCGTGGCACCCCGGCCAGGACGAAGACGTTGCCGATGCGGTAGCCGGGGGCCAGGCTGATCGGGTTGTCGATCAGGTCCGCGCCCTCGGGCATCTCGGCCATGCGCAGCCGCGCCGCGTTGACGTCCTCGGGCCGGTAGTGCCCGCGCAGCCGCGTTTCGGCCCCGGGATGGCGCACCAGCGGCAGCCCGAAGGCGGCGGCGACTGCGGCCGACGTGATGTCGTCATGTGTGGGGCCGATGCCACCCGTGGTGAACACGTAGTCATAGGTGGCGCGCAGGGCGTTGACGGCGGCGACGATGGCCGCGTGGTCGTCGCTGACGACCCGCGCCTCGCGCAGCCGCACGCCCACCTCGCCCAGCCCCGTCGCCAGAAACTGGAGATTGGCGTCGCGCGTTCGCCCCGACAATATCTCGTTGCCGATGACCAGGACGGCGGCGGTGACTTCCCGGGTCTCGGCCATCCTCGCCTCCGTGCTACAGCCAGTCGCGAAGAATGGCGGTCAGGGGAACGTCGGCCGGCGGCATCGGATAGTCGGCGAGGCGGGCCGGGCGCACCCATGCCAGGGCCTGCCCCTCGGTCGCCCTGATCTCTCCCTTCCAGGTGCGGCAGACATACAGCGGCATGAGCAGATGAAAGGTATCGTAGTCGTGCGAGGCGAAGGCCAGAGGGGCGAGGCAGCTTTCGCGCACGTCCACGGAAAGCTCCTCGTGCACCTCGCGGATCAGGGCCGCCTCGGGGGTTTCGCCGGCATGCACCTTGCCGCCCGGGAACTCCCACAGGCCGGCCATCATCTTGCCGGCCGGCCGCTCGGCGAGCAGAACGCGGCCATCGACGTCGACCATCGCCACCGCTGCCACCAGCACCATGGGCTTGGCCGCTTCGCGCGCCGCCCAGGTTGCCCGCGTCAGGCGATAGCGCATGAGGGTGGCGCTACGCCCCCGGGCCGGCAGTTCGCGCGCGACCTCGCCCTCCGCCGCGAACCCCAGTTTTTCCAGCACGCGGATCGAGGCGACATTCTCGGGCAGCACCTCGGCCGCCACCCACCCGATGTCGAAATTGCGAAAGATCAGGCGCAGCAGGCGCCGCGCCGCCTCGGTGGCATAACCCGAACCCCAGTGCGGCTTGGCCACCCAATAGCCGATCTCGGCGCCGCCGTCCTTATGCTCGAAGCCGATGGCGCCGATCACCTCGCGATCGAGACGGCGTTCCATCAGCATCACATAGGCTTCGCCGTTCGCCGCCTTGCGGCCGAGATCGGCGAGGAACGGCGCCACCATGCCGGCGTCGAGCGGATGGGGAATGTTGGCGGTGAAGCGGGCCACGTCCCACTCGCCCGCGCCGCGCGCCACCGCCTCGGCGTCCTCGAGGCGGGGCGCCCGCAATCTCAGCCGCGCCGTGTCGAGGGGGGCTCCGCTCCACCCGACATCGGCGCCGAAACACCCGGGTTCAGGTGCGGTAGGACCCATTGATGTCAATGTAGCCATGGGTGAGGTCGCAGGTCCACACGGTGGCGCGGCCGCGGCCGACGCCGACGTCCACCTCGACGAGGATGTCCTGTCCCTTCATATGGGCGGTGACCGGAGCTTCGTCATATCCCGGCACCACCTCGCCGCCGGCAGCCACCTGGACGCCGCCGATGCGGATGCCCAGGCGGTCCCGCTCTGCCCGCTCGCCGGCCTTGCCCACCGCCATCACGATGCGGCCCCAGTTGGCATCCTCGCCGGCGATGGCGGTCTTGACCAGCGGCGAGTTGGCGATGGCCATGCCGATGCGCTTCGCCGCCCGGCGGCTTGCGGCGCCGGTGACGGTGATGGTGACGAACTTGCTCGCCCCCTCGCCGTCGCGCACCACCTGATGGGCGAGCTCGAGCAGCAGGGTGTCGAGCTTGCGGCGGAAATCGCGCAGCCGGGGATCGCCGGCGTCCTCGATCGGAGCGTTGCCGGCGGCGCCGGTGGCGAACAACAGCAGCGAGTCGCTGGTCGAGGTGTCGCTGTCGACGGTGATCGAATTGAACGAGGTTTCGGCCCCCTTGGCCAGCAAGGCCTGCAGGGCGCGCGGCCCGATGGCGGCGTCGGTGAACACGAAAGACAGCATGGTCGCCATGTCGGGGGCGATCATCCCCGAGCCCTTGGCGATGCCGTTGATGGTCACCGTCACGCCATCGATGACCGCGGTGCGGGTGGCCGCCTTGGGAAAGGTGTCGGTGGTCATGATGGCGCGCGCCGCGTCGGCCCACGCCCCGGCGTCCAGCCGCGCCGCGGCGGCGGCGAGATTTTCGGTGATCTTGTGGTCGGGAAGCGGCTGGCCGATGGTGCCGGTCGACGCAACCAGCACCTCCTCGGGCGTACAGCCCATCACCGTCGCCGCCCGGTCGACCGTGCGCCGCACGGCGGCTTCGCCGACGCTGCCGGTGAAGGCGTTGGCGTTGCCCGAGTTGCACACCACCACGCGCCCACGCCCGCCGGCCACCACCTTGCGGCACCACAGCACCGGCGCCGAGGCGGTGAGCGACCGGGTGAACACCCCGGCCACCGTCGTGCCGGGCGCCAGTTCGGCGACCATCAGGTCCGGACGTCCCTTGTAGCGGATTCCGCAGTTCAGGGCCGCCAGGCGCACGCCGGCGACCACCGGCAGCGCCGGCAGGGTCGCGGGCGCAAGCGGCGAGACGGCGGTCATGGCGTCACTTGGCCTTCGGCTTACCGTCGGCCGGTTCCGCCTCGGCGAGCGGACTGCCGTCGATCTGGAAGCGCTTCACCTGGGCCTTGGCGCGCAGGTTCTGCAGAATGTCGGCGACGACCTCCTCCGATGCCTCGCCCCTGAGCTGCTCCTCAAGCTCCTCGAGCTTCGGCGGCTGGCCCATGCGGCGTTCCTCGACCTTGATCACGTGCCAGCCGAACTGCGTCTTGACCGGGGTTTTGCTGACCTCGCCCGCCTTCATGGCGAAGGCCGCCTGGGCGAACTCCGGCACCATGTCGTCCTTCGTGAAGAACCCGAGGTCGCCCCCGGTCTCGGCCGACGGCCCCTTGGATTTCTCCTTGGCCACGTCCTCGAAGCTGGCGCCCTTCTGGATATCGTCGATGACCGCCTTGGCCGCCGCTTCGTCCTCGAGCAGGATATGGCGGGCGCGCACCTCCTCCTGCGGCGGGTTGGCCTTGACGAATTCGTCGTAGCGCTTCTTCACGAGTTCGGGCGTGACCTCCTTCTCGATGCGCCGGCTGAGATAGGCTTGCTGCATGAGTTGCGCCTCGATCTGGCGCATCCGCTCCTTCACCTTGGGATCGTCCTGCAGCTTCTGCTTGCGCGCCTCGGCGGTGACGATCTCGCTATTGATGAGATGGTCGAGCAGCTGTTCGTAAACCATTTCCAACGGCACCTGCCGGAGCTGCGGCAACTGCTGCTGGAGATCGACCAACGCCGACTTGCGAATCTGCTTTCCGTTGACGACGGCGACCACGGGGTCGTTGTCGGCCGCCTGCAACGGCAGCGGCGCGGCCCCGAGCGCGATCAAAACGGCGAGCGCGGCGGTGCGCGCACGAAGGAATGACATGGTGAAATATCCTCTCAGCGAGCGAACGGCACGGGCTGGGCGCCCGCCATGGCATAATGCACAACCCTGGCCCGCGCACAAGAGCAGGCATCGGCCGACTAACCCTGCTTGCGCGGGGTCACTCGAAAGGCACGCATCGCCGGGGCCGGGGCAGGCGTCGAAGGGAAACGGGGCTGGCCGCCGACACGCCTCCCGAGCGGCATTCCCGCCGGCGGCCGGGGCCGTCGTTGACACGGGGCGCACCGGGCTCTATGTGTGTGACCGTCGACGAAAAAGGCCTTTTCGGACCGCTCCAAGCTGAGGACATTGAATGTTCGGCGCCATCGCCCGGCGGCTCTTCGGCACCGCCAATGACCGATTCCTGAAAACCCTGCGCAACCAGGTGGAGGCGATCAACGCCGCCGAAGCGGATGTGGCCGCCCTCAGCGACGACGAACTGCGCGCCAGGACCGATCTCTTCCGCCGCCGGCTGATCGACGGCGAGACGCCGGACGATTTGCTGGTCGACGCCTTCGCCACGGTGCGCGAGGCCGCCAAGCGCACGCTCGGCCAGCGCCATTTCGACGTCCAGCTCCTGGGCGGAATGGTGCTGCACCGGGGCATGATCGCCGAGATGAAGACCGGCGAAGGCAAGACCCTGGTGGCCACCTTGCCGGTGTATCTCAACGCCCTGTCCGGCAACGGCGTGCACGTGGTCACGGTCAACGACTACCTGGCCAAGCGCGACTCGGAGTGGATGGGCCAGATCTATCGCTTCCTGGGCCTCTCGGTCGGTGTCATCGTGCATGGCCTCGACGACCTGCAGCGCCAGCAGGCCTATGCCTGCGACATCACCTACGGCACCAACAACGAACTCGGCTTCGATTATCTCCGGGACAACATGAAGTTCCGCCTCGAGGAGATGGTCCAGCGGCCGTTCCACTACGCGATCGTCGACGAGGTCGACTCAATCCTGGTCGATGAAGCCCGCACGCCGCTGATCATCTCTGGCCCCACCGAGGACAACTCCGAGCTCTACACCCGGGTCGACCAGCTGATTTCGAGCCTCACGCCCGAGGATTTCGAGAAGGACGAGAAGGCCCGCGCGGTGACCCTGACGGAAGCGGGCGCCGAGCATATGGAGCAGCTATTGCGCGAGGCCGGCCTGCTGACGCAGGGCAACATGTACGACATCCACAACATCTCGCTGGTCCATCACGCCAACCAGGCTCTGCGCGCCCACAAGCTGTTCACCCGCGACGTCGATTACATCGTCAAGGACGACAAGGTCGTCATCATCGACGAGTTCACCGGCCGCATGATGGAGGGCCGTCGCTATTCCGAAGGCCTGCACCAGGCGCTCGAGGCGAAGGAAGGGGTGACGATCCAGAACGAGAACCAGACCCTGGCCTCGATAACCTTCCAGAACTACTTCCGCCTCTATCCCAAGCTGGCCGGCATGACCGGTACGGCGATGACCGAGGCCGGCGAGTTCGCCGAGATCTACAAGCTCGAGGTCGTCGAGATTCCCACCAACGTGCCGGTCTCCCGCCAGGACCAGGATGACGAGGTCTATCGCACCGCGCGCGAGAAGCATGAGGCCATCGTCGCCTTGATCGAAGACTGCCGTACGCGCCAGCAGCCGGTGCTGGTGGGCACGGTGAGCATCGAGAAGTCCGAACAATTGTCGGAAATGCTCAAGGCGAAGAAGGTTCCGCACCACGTCCTCAACGCCCGCTATCACGAGCAGGAGGCGTTTATCGTCGCCCAGGCGGGCGTGCCCGGCGCGGTGACCATCGCCACCAATATGGCCGGCCGCGGAACCGACATCCAACTCGGCGGCAACCTCGACATGCGCCTGAAGCAGGAGCTGTCGTCGATCACCGACGATGGCGCACGCGCCCGCAGGGGGGACGAGATCCGGGCCGAGGTGGCGGCCGCCAAGCAGGTCGCCCTCGCGGCCGGCGGCCTGTACGTGGTCGGCACCGAGCGCCATGAGAGCCGGCGCATCGACAACCAGCTGCGCGGCCGCTCGGGTCGGCAGGGCGATCCCGGCGGCTCGAAATTCTTCCTCTCCCTCGAAGACGACCTGATGCGCATCTTCGGCACCAACCGCATGGACGGCATGCTGCAAAAGCTTGGGCTGAAAGAGGGCGAGGCGATCATCCATCCCTGGATCAACAAGGCTCTGGAGAAGGCGCAGCAGAAGGTCGAAGCGCGCAACTTCGATATCCGCAAGAACTTGCTGAAGTTCGACGACGTGATGAACGACCAGCGGAAGGTCATCTACGAGCAGCGCAAGGACCTGATGCAGGCGACCGAGGTGTCGCAGACGGTCCTCGACATGCGCCACGAGGTGATCGACGCCATGGTCGCCCGCTGCATTCCCGAGAAGGCCTATGCCGAGCAGTGGGACGTCCACGGCCTGCACGAGGAATGCCTGCGAATCCTGGGGCTTGATCTGCCGATCGCCGACTGGGCCAAGGAAGAGGGCATCGCCGACCAGGAAATCAAGCAGCGCATCACCGTCGCCGCCGATCAGAAGATGGCGCAGAAGGCGGCCAACTACGGCCCCGAAATCATGCGCATGGTCGAGAAGAGCCTGCTGTTGCAGATCCTCGATCAGTCCTGGAAGGAACACCTGCTGCATCTCGACCATCTGCGCCACGGCATCGGCCTTCGCGCTTATGGCCAGCGCGACCCGCTGAACGAATACAAGCGCGAAGCCTTCAACATGTTCGACGAGATGCTGGGCCAGTTGCGCGAGCGGGTGACCGGCGTGCTGTGCCACATCGAGCTGCGAATCGACGGCGGAGACGAGCAGATCCCGGAGCCGCAGGGCCCCGGCGAAATGCATGAAACCCGCCAGGATCCGGCTCTGGCCGGCACCGCGGCGGACCCCGTCGATGCCGGTTCGGCCGGAATGCAACCCCGGCGAATAGGCCCCGTCGACCCGGCCGACCCGGCGACCTGGGGCGGCACCCCCCGCAACGCGCCCTGCCCATGTGGCTCCGGAAAGAAATTCAAGCATTGCCACGGCCAGGTTTAGCGGCGATCGGTGCTTCGCCTGCGGCCCGCCCTGACGCCGCGTAAGGGGCCCGCGAACGCGGCCTTTATTACACCTTGAAGCCGTCTGCCACCTGGCGGTCCCGCTCCCGGGCTTGCGCCGCCGGCCCGCATCGCGATAATGGCGGCGCCTTGCTACAGGGAGCCCGTGATGCCGGACAGCCGCCTCGTCTTCGGTGACCTTGCCCTCGAGGTCGTGGTCAGCGACCCGCCGTGGCATCAGAACTGCGACCTGGTGCGCCACTTGCCGAGCGGCGCGGTGCTCATCGTCGATCCGGGTGCCCGCCCGGCCGACATCCTTGCCGCCGCGCAGGCCGACGGGGGCGTGCCCAAGGCGATCCTGTTGACGCACGGGCATCCCGACCACATTTCCGGCGCCGCCGGCCTGCAGGAGGCTCTGAAGCTGCCCTGCCATGCGCATGAGAAGGAACGCCCGGTGATCGAGCGCGCCGCCAACATGGCGAGTTCCCTGATGGGCATGCGGCTGACGCCGCCCCAATGCACCTGGTTCGTCGAGGCGCCGACCCTGGAGGCGGGCGAAATTCCGATGCGTGTCATCGAAACGCCCGGCCACACCCCCGGCGGGGTCTGCTACGACTTCGGTGGCTTCGTGCTGACCGGCGACACCCTGTTCAACTACGGTGTCGGGCGAACCGACTTGCCGGGCGGCGACGGCCGCGCCCTGGTCGAGTCGATCACGCGCCTGCTCGGCATGCTGCCGGAAGAGGCGGTGCTGTTCAGCGGCCATGGGCCGGAATGGACGGTGGCCGAGGCCCAAGGCTGGTGGCAGCGCGTGGCGGCTCAGGGCGGCCTGTTCTAGTTGTCTCGCTAGGAGCCGGCGCCGGCATGGGAATCTACCAGGATTGGGTGCTGCCGCGGCTGATCGCGCTGACCATGCGCCAGAAGCAGTTCGGCGAGATGCGCGCCCGACTGGTGCCGGCCGCCGAGGGCCGCGTGCTCGAAGTCGGCATGGGGTCGGGCCTCAATCTCCCCTTCTATGGCCCGGGCACCACCGAAATCTTCGGCCTCGAGCCGTCCCCCGCGCTGCTGCGGATGGCTGGGGAACGAGCACGCCGGCTTGCCCGCCCGGTTCGGCTTCTGCCCGCCTCGGCTGAGGACATCCCGCTCGACGCCGCCAGTATCGACACCGTGGTCACCACCTGGACCCTGTGCAGCATCCCCGACGCCGCACGGGCCCTCGGCGAGATGCGGCGGGTATTGCGGCCGGGCGGCCGGCTGTTGTTCATCGAGCACGGCCGTGCGCCCGACGCCGCCGTGCGCGCCTGGCAGGATCGGTTGACGCCGCTGTGGCGGCGCTGTGCGGGCAATTGCCACCTCAACCGGCCGATCGACCGGCTGATCGAGGGTGCCGGTTTCCGTCTCGACCACCTGGAGACGGGCTATCGGACACGGGGGCCGCGCCTGGTGAGCTTTCTCTACGAAGGGTCGGCGCGGCCCCGATAGAACGCCTAGGTCGGTAGTGTCCGCGTCCGCGCCACCATCTCGCGCGCCTTGCGCAGCGCCTGCTCCTCGGCCTCCTCGCGGGTGCCGGCCGTGGCGCGGCACAGGCAGGCGCCGGGGCTGACGTTGTCCACCGCGCAGTAGTATTCATCGCCGATCCGGTAGGACGTCACCGCGATGGGCCACTCGCCGACCGTCTCCCGCCGACGCCGATAATCCTGGGCCCTATCCATCACCCCCTCCGTCACGCCGCCTGCTTTTCGACCGGGGCGCCGACCAGATTGCCCCATTCAGTCCACGACCCGTCGTAGTTCTTCACGTCCTCATAGCCCAACAGGTACTTGAGGACGAACCAGGTGTGGCTCGACCGCTCGCCGATGCGGCAATAGGCGATGGCCGGCCGGTCGGGGGTGATGCCTTGTTCCTCGTACAGCCGCCGCAACGCGTCCACCGACTTGAACGTGCCGTCGTCATTGCAGGCCGATGCCCAGGGGATGTTCTTGGCGCCGGGAATATGGCCGCCGCGCTGCGCCGTCTCTGGCAGTCCGGGCGGGGCGACGATGCGGCCGGTGAATTCGTCGGGGCTGCGCACGTCAACCAGACCGGCGGTGCGCCTGCGCACTGCGTCGTCGACCTCGGGCTTGAAGGCCCGGATCGACAAGTCCGACTTCTCTGCCCGATAACCGGCACGCGGATAAGAGGGCACGTCGCGGGTTATTTCGCGGCCCTCCTCCAGCCACTTCTTGCGACCGCCGTTCATCAGCCGCACGTCGCGATGGCCGTAAATCTTCATCTGCCATAACGCCCAGGCGCCAAACCAGTTGTTGTTGTCGCCATACAGCACCACGGTGGTGTCATTGCCGATGCCCGACTGCTCCATCAAGGCTTCGAACTTGTCCTTGGACAGGATGTCGCGTTGCACCGTGTCGCAAAGCTGCGTGGTCCAGTTCCAGGCGAGGGCGCCCGGGATATGCCCCTCGCCGTAGGCCGCCGTGTCGACGTCGACCTCGACGAGCCGCAGGTTGGCATCGCCGCGGTGCTGCGCCACCCAGTCGGTTCCGACGATGGCTTCGGGATGCGCGTAGTCTGCCATGCTTACCTCCCACCGAACGGGCCGCGCCCGCGGGCGAGGCCCTGCGCAAAGAAAACACGTTTCCTTTTAGCTTTGGCTCGGTGGCGGCGGCGGGCAAGCGGCTACGCCGCCTGTGCGGCGGCATAGCCCCCTCGGTCGTCCGAAATCAGCCGGCCACCCGCTCGGCCAGCGTGGCCACCTGATCCGACTGCCTGAGGTAGTCGGCGGCCTCTTGCCGCCACGCCTCGGGCGCGACGCCGGCCGGGCAGGGCCGGTTGTAGCGGGCGAAACCTTCGTTGCGCAGGAAAGCGCTGATGGCGGCCAGAACGCCGCTCTGACCGCGGTTCACAAGATCGGCCAGAAAGCCGTCGCGGTCGGCGGCCGGCAGGGTCTGATACTGCTTCCACGCCGCCCTGGCGGCGGCTACCTCGGCTTGCGTCCGTTCACGGGACAACCACGCAACCGACATCCCTTCACCCACAAAAAAAGGACCGGCACGGGGGCCGGGTCGCCATCACGATAGCACAACGGCGGCGGCCGTGAAGGGGGGCGCGTGGGACGGGCGAACCATCGCCTTCGCCCTGACCGTGTCGCCCCGAACTCTCTGTCGCGGTAGTGCTCCTGTGACGGAAACGCGCGGAGGCCGGCCGGCGTTGGAGATGCGATGCCACCACCACACGGAGGGAAACATGCGACGTTTCGCCATCGCCCTGCTGGCGGGCTCTCTCGTACCCATCGCCGCCTTCGCACAGAGCGCCAGCGGTCCCGCCAGTCCGGCGCGCGAGCAGCCGGAGGAACTCGTCGAACTCGATTACGAACAGTTCACCCACAAGGCGGCAAGCGGCAACCTCGCCGAGGTCGCGATGGGCGAACTGGCCCAGGAAAAGGGTTCGCGGCCGGAAGTCAAGGAGTTCGGCCAGCGGATGATCGAGGATCATTCGCGCGCCAACGAGGCGCTGACGGCGATGGCCGAGAAGAAGGGCATAAAGACGCCCACCGAACCCGGCCCCGAGGAACGCGAGACCATACAGCGACTGTCCGCGCTGAACGGCGAGGAATTCGACCGCCAGTATGCGCGCCTCATGGTCGAGGATCACCGCAAGGACGTTGCCATGTATCGGGCGATGGCCGACTCGAGCGAGGATGCCGACCTCAAGAAATATGCCACCGATACGTTGCCGGTCCTCCAGGAGCATCTGACGCTGGCGGAGTCGATGGCGCAGGAAATGGCCGTCATGCCCGAGGAAGCGTCCGGCCAATCCCGTTGACGCGATCCGACCGCGCCGATCCGCTGATCGGCGCGGCGACCCGCGGCCTCCCCCTGCCGCGACCGGGTATGCGGCGTCGTGGCGACCTGCTAGCATGAAGCGCGGTCAGGGGGATATCGCCATGGACGTCTGGAATCCCGTCTTCTACATCGTTTTCGTGCCGCTGCTCACCTTCGCGCTCTACTTCATCCTCTGCGAACTCTACGGCCTGTGCACACGGCGGCCGAAGGGCCCGTCTGCGCCGGAGCGCGAATAAGGCGGCGCAACCCGCCTTGACCATGCCTTGCGGTTGAAGCGGCGGAAGCCGTTCCGACATTCCCCTCAGAGAAGAAGGAGGAAGGAGCAACGGCATGGCACGGGTCGACGGCAAGGTCGTGATCGTCACGGGCGGCGCCCTGGGATTGGGGAAGGCGATGGTCACGATGCTGGCCCGCGAAGGGGCCGGCGTGGCGATAACGGATATTCGCGAGGACGAAGGCCAGGAACTCGCCCGGGAGGTCGGAGGGACGGGCGGAAAGGCCATGTTCGTGCGCCACGACGTGGCCAGCGAAAGCGACTGGCAGCAGGTCATCGACCGCACGCTCGCCGAATACGGCCGCCTGGACGCCTTGGTCAACAACGCGGGGGTGGCCCTCGACGGCACGGTCGAGGAGACCACCCTCGAGAAGTGGCGCTGGCTGATGTCGATCAACCTGGACGGCGTGTTCCTGGGCACCCGCGCGGCCATCCGCGCCATGAAGGGACGCGGCGGCGGATCCATCATCAATCTGTCCTCGATCGAGGGCATCATCGGCGACCCAACCCTCGCCGCCTATAACGCCAGCAAGGGCGGGGTGCGGTTGCTGACCAAGTCGGCGGCCCTGCACTGCGCCAAGGCCGGATACGGGATCCGGGTCAATTCGATTCATCCCGGCTACATTTGGACACCGATGGTCGAGAACTATTTGAAATCGAAGGGAGACCTCGAGGCCGGCCGCAAGGCCTTGGACGCCCTCCACCCGGTGGGCCATGTGGGCGAGCCCGACGACATTGCCTACGGCGTGGTATATCTGGCTTCCGACGAATCCAAGTTCGTAACCGGTACCGAGCTGGTAATCGACGGCGGATATACCGCCCAGTGAAGTCAGGGAGTGTGGGCCGCCGGCTGCCCGATTCGCTCAAGTCGGGCACGGAGTTCGCGCACATTCATGGCGGGTTCGAGACTCACGACCATGCGAATCAGGTCGTTTGGCGAGACGGTCATGTCATCGGAGGGCTGGAGTACCGTACCGCCGACGATAAGGGCCGGAGGCGCCGGTTGCTCGCCCTTGTTCGGAAAATGGATCGACGACAGGATGCCGCCGAGGCTCCCGCTCAATTCGGCCGCGTAAGCCGTGTAGAGCATGCACCGTTTCCCCGGCGGCTGGTTGGAGCAAACGATAATATCGAACGCCATCGCGAAGTCACCACGCCTGTTCGACGATGATGAGCGTGGCTATCGCCACCAGGAACCAGGCGAAGCCGCGCTTGATCAAGTCGGCCGGCAGACGGCCGGCGAGGTAGCTGCCGACGAAGCCGCCGCACACCGCGATGGCGGTGAACGTTGTCATCAGGACATAGTCGACGGCAACCGCGTCGACATAGCCCACGAAGCCGACGACGGACTTCGCCGCCACCACCGCGAGGGAGGTTCCCACGGCCTGTTTCATCGGCAGGCCCGAAAGCAGGACCAGTGCGGGCACGATCATGAAGCCGCCACCGACCCCAACCAGGCCGGTGAGCGCGCCGACCAGCAAACCATGCAACGCGACATGACCGATCCGTCCGACCGGAAGTCCGCCCAGGGCGGCAATCGTCCCGTCGCCGTGGATCTGCGCGGCCGCGGTACGCGCGGGCACGGGTGACGGACGCAACATGCGCCACGCGGCGGCGTACATGACCAGGGCGAACAGGCCAAGCTGGACGGCCGCCGGCGTAACCACGCCCAGGCGCGCCCCGGCATAGGTTCCGACCGCGCCGAATATGGCGAAAACGCCGGCGACGCCGAGATTGACGTTGCCTTTGCGCCAATGGTCGCCGGCGCCGATGGCGGCGGTGGCCGCGACGATGCCGAGGCTCATCGCGATCGCCGGCTTGGCTTCGACGCCCAGCAGATACATCAGCGCGGGCAAGGTGATGATCGAGCCCCCGCTGCCGAACAGCCCGAGCATCAGGCCGGTGGCAAGGCTGGCGGCCACGGCGAACACGGACATGTTGCCTCGGGCGATATTCAAAGATTTGTTTGAATATATTTGTTGCCCGCTCGGCGGTCAATCCGCGCCCGCTTTCCGCTAATCGCAATAATACTAATTCATAGTAATCTGCTGATCTTTACTGATGCGTGGAAATGATCTCGGCGGCCATTACCTATAGCGCAGTGGTTTTTCGCGCCGAAGGCGATATCATGGTCATCTGGCTCGACGTATCTCGCGCCGCGAAAAGCGGGGCGGAGGACGGCATGACCGACGACATGGAGGTCCAGGTGGCGGCCGAACAGGCCGATCGCCTAGTGTTCGAGGCCACCGGGGCACAGCCTGACTGGCCGACGAAGGACGGACCGGACCGCGAGCGCGCCTTCCGCTTCTTCGACAACCGCCAGAAATACTTGATGTTCGTGAACACCTGCAGCGAGAAGTGGGTGATCGCCCAGCGCGTCTGCATGGAATTGGGCAACCTTCACCCGCAGCCGCCGGCCCTGCGCATTTTCGACGCGGGAATGGGGGACGGTACCGTGCTGACCAGGGTCATGCGCGCCGCCCACAGCCGCTTTGCGCACATGCCCTTCTACATCGTGGGCAAGGAGATCAGCCTCGAGGACGTGCGCCTGACTCTGGAGAAGATGCCGGACCGCTTCATGGAGCACCCGGCGACCATGCTGGTCATGACCAACCTCTACTACTCCGAGGCCCCCTGGCTGACCCCCAACTCGGTCACCGCCGCCAGCAGCATGGTCTGGCACGAGTTGCGCCTGAGCGGCAACACCGCCTACGAGTTCGACCAGCAGATCACCGAGCTGCAACCGTTCCTGGCCGAACACTGGCGCTCGAAAGCCAGCCCCAAGACCGGCAACCCGATCTATGAGAAGCCGATCGTCCTCGTCATCTACCGCGACGACTGCAAGTTCCTCCTGGATCACATCCGGCCGCGCCGCGGCGCCGGGCGCGCCGAATACGACATGGTGATCGCCTCGCAGCCCTACCGCGCCCGCGCGCCGGTGGAATTCAAGGCCCGCAAGGTGATCGCGCCCCTGGCGCGCAGCCTGGCCCCGGGCGGGCGCCTGATCGCCATCCACTCCAAGGGCAACGACCCCGGCCTCGAGATCGTCCAGAAGGTCTGGCCGGGCGAGAACCCCTTCGTCGGCGACCGGCATGCGCTGCTCAAGGCCGTGAAGACGGAACTGAAGAGCGACGGACGCGACCTCAACTTCACCGCTTATTCCGACGCGCGCTCGCTGTTCCGTTATGACCTGCACACCCTGCCCAGCGAGATCGGCGCCTCGATCGGCACCTCCGCCCTGTTCGCGGCCTGGAACGCCGCCGTCTACGTCGCCCAGATCGAGGACCAGCGGTTGTCCGAAGCAATCGGCGGCCGCGCCTATCTCAAGGCGACACAAGAGGTGCTGCAGAAGCACGGCGGGCTGTGGTTCTGGGATGAATCCTACGTCATCTCGCGGCGCCGCGACTGGACCTGACGCCATCCCGGGAGCTTCTCAAACATCCGCTTGATTACGGCCCGCTGACACCCCTTGTTCTAGCAAGGCGGGAAGCGCCACTGCGCCACACTGTCAGGGAGGCCAGAGGATGGTTGGAACGACGATCAGGATTGCCGCCGCTGCATCGTTCGCGGTTCTCGCGTCCGCAAATGCCTTCGCCCATGACCCCCGCGGCGGCTGGGGCTCCGGATGGGATGGCGGCATGATGGGCCACGGCATGATGGGGCCGGGAATGATGGGGCCGGGAATGATGGGGCCGGGCTGGGGCGGCCCGGGCATGATGATGGGACCAGGCATGATGGGGATGGGCCCCGGCATGGGCCCGGGCATGATGGGCCAGGGCGCGCCGTGCTGGGGCTCGGGCGGACAGCCGGCCGCCCTCGATCTGAAGCCCGAAGACGTCCGCCAGCGGCTGGAGCGCCAGCTCGCCTGGATGGGCAATCCCCGCCTCCAGGTGGGCAAGGTCGCCGAGGCGGACGCCAACACGATCACGGCCGAGATCGTGACCAAGGAGGGCACCCTGGTCGACCGCTTCGCCGTCGACCGCGCCACCGGGGCTTCCCGCCGGATCGACTGAGCCGCGCCGTGGCCATGCCATCCGCACGCCGCATCACCGCGGCAGCGGCGGCCACCCTGGCCGGCGCCCCCTCGGCCTGGGCCCAGCCATACGCGGACCGCCGCTACGGCTGGCATATGGACTGGGACGGCTGGAGTTGGGGCCACATGCTGTTCGGCGGAACCGCGATGATTCTCTTCTGGGGTGCCGTCATCCTGCTCATCGTCCTGCTGGTCCGGTGGCTGTCCAGAAGCACCCCGGAGAGGGCCGGAAGCGATCGGCCGGCCGCCCTCGACGTGCTCGAGGAGCGATTCGCCCGCGGCGAGATCGGCGCCGAGGAGTTCGAGGAACGCCGCCGTCTGCTCCTCGGCCGGGAACGTGGGAGGCGCTGAGGTGGCGGAGGCCCACCGCCACCACGCTTCGGCGGCCACCCCCGAGGCGACAAACGTCGCCCGCCACGGTCATTCCGGGGCCGCCGGGCACGGTTACCATCACGCGGCGATGATCGCCGATTTCCGGCGCCGCCTCTGGGTGTCGCTGGCCCTTACCCCGCCCATCCTGCTCCTGTCGCCGATGATCCAGCACTGGCTGGGCCTGGCGGACGCTTTGGCGTTTCCAGGCTCGCCCTGGGTGCTCTTCGGCCTGTCGTCGGTGGTGTTCGTCTACGGCGGCTGGCCGTTCCTGGTCGGCATGCTGCGCGAACTGCGGGCGCGGCGGCCGGGCATGATGACCCTGATCGGCCTCGCCATCCTGGTCGCCTATGCGTTCTCGACCGCGGTCGTCCTCGGCCTGCGCGGCGAGGTCCTGTATTGGGAACTGGCGACCCTGATCGATGTCATGCTGCTCGGCCACTGGATCGAGATGCGCTCGGTGATGGGCGCCGCGACGGCCCTCGAACAGCTGGTGCGGCTGTTGCCCGCCACGGCGGAGCGCGTGCGGCCGGACGGGGAGACCGAGGAGGTGCCGGTGGCGTCGCTCGCGCCCGGCGACCGGGTGCTCGTGCGGCCGGGCCAGAAGGTGCCGATCGACGGCGTCATCGTGAAGGGCCGGTCGAGCTTTGACCAGTCCCTGCTCACCGGCGAGTCGCGGCCGGTCGAGCGCGACGAAGGCCAGGAGGTGGTCGGCGGCGCCATCAACGGCGAGGGCGCCGTCACCGTGGAGGTCCGCAAGACCGGAGACCAGACCTATCTGGCCCAGGTCGTCGACATGGTGCGCGAGGCGCAGGCCACGCGGTCGCGATCGCAGGACCTGGCCGACCGCGCCGCGCAATGGCTGACCTATGTCGCGGTGACGGGCGGCGCGGTGACCCTGGGCGCCTGGCTGCTGTCGGGCGCCGCCTTCGACTTCGCCCTCGAACGGATGGTCACGGTCATGGTCATCGCCTGTCCCCACGCGCTGGGGCTGGCGGTGCCGCTGGTGGTGGCGGTGAGCACCACGCTGACCGCCCGCAACGGCCTGCTCATCCGCAACCGCGCCGCCTTCGAGCGCGCCCGCGCGCTGGACACCGTGATCTTCGACAAGACGGGCACCCTGACCGAAGGTCGCTTCGGGGTGACCGACGCCGTGCCTTTCGGCGGTCTTGCCCCCGACGAGGTGCTGCGCTGGGCGGCGGCGCTGGAAAGCCAGTCCGAGCACCCGATCGCCCAGGGGGTCGTCGCCGCCGCCAGCGAGCGTGGCCTCGATGTGCCGGGGGTCGAAGGCTTCCGCAACATTCCCGGCCGCGGCGCCGAGGCGCGCGTCGACGGGCGCGACGTCAAGGTCGTGAGCCCGGGCTATCTGCGCGACGCCGGGCTCACCGTCGGCGACGCGAACGTCGGCCGGCTGGCCGCGCAGGGCAAGACGGTGGTGTACCTGCTGCTGGACGACCGGCCGGCGGGCGCCATCGCCCTGGCCGACGTGGTCCGTCCGCAGTCGGCCGAGGCGGTGCGGCGGCTGCGGGAAATGGGCATCCGGTCGATGATGCTGACGGGCGACGCCAAGGCCGTCGCCGAGACGGTGGCCGGCGAACTCGGCCTCGACGACTTCTTCGCCGAGGTGCTGCCGCAGGACAAGGCCCGCAAGGTGCGCGAGGTGAAGGCGGCGGGATCGCGGGTGGCGATGATCGGCGACGGCGTCAACGACGCGCCGGCGCTGCTGGAGGCCGACCTCGGCATCGCCATCGGCGCCGGCACCGACGTCGCCGCCGCCTCCGCCGACGTGGTGCTGGTGCGCAGCGACCCGATGGACGTGTTCGCGATCCTGCGGCTGGCCCGTGCCACCTACGCCAAGATGGTGCAGAACCTGCTGTGGGCCACCGGCTACAACGCCGTCGCCCTGCCGCTGGCGGCGGGCATCGCCTATCCCTGGGGCATCGTGCTGTCGCCCGCCGTCGGCGCCGCCCTGATGTCGGCCAGCACCGTCATCGTCGCCCTCAACGCCCGCCTGCTGGCGCGCACGGGCCCCGCCACGCCGTGAGCTTGGCCGGACCTATTGCCTTTGTCCCACCAGGCTGCGCGCGAAGGCGGCGGCCTCGAAGGGGCGCAGGTCCTCGACTCCCTCGCCGATGCCGATGGCGTGCACCGGCAGGTGGAAGCGGTCCGCCAGCGCCACAAGAACGCCGCCGCGCGCGGTGCCGTCGAGCTTGGTGACCACCAGCCCGCTCACCTCGGTCATCTCCTTGAACGCCTCGACCTGGCTATGGGCGTTCTGTCCCACTGTGGCGTCGAGCACCAGCACCACGCTGTGCGGGGCCTCGGCGTCCTGCTTGCGCAACACGCGCAAGATCTTCTGCAACTCGGCCATCAGCCCTTCCTTGTTCTGCAGGCGGCCGGCGGTGTCGATCAGCAGCACGTCGTCGCCCCGGCGCTGCGCGTCGCGCAGGGCGTCGAAGGCGAGGCCGGCGGCGTCGGCGCCCTGGTCGCGGGCGATCACCGGGCAGTTCGTGCGTTCGCCCCAAACCTTCAGCTGTTCGACCGCCGCGGCGCGGAAGGTGTCGCCAGCGGCCAGGCTGACCGACAGGCCCTGGTCACGGAACTGCTTGGCGAGCTTGCCGATGGTCGTGGTCTTGCCGCTGCCGTTGACGCCCACCACCAGCACCACATGCGGCTTGCGCGCCGGGTCGATGTCCAGGGGCTGGGCCACGGGTTCCAGGACCTCGGCGATCTCGTCGGCCAAGGCGGCCTTGATCTCGTCGGGCGAGACCTCCTGGTTGAAGCGGCTGCGTGCCAAGCGCTTCACCACCCGCCCGGCGGTGGCCACGCCGAGATCGGCGGTGATCAGCAGTTCCTCCAGTTCCTCCAGCGCCTCGTCGTCCAGGCGGCGTTTGGTGAACAGGTCGGCGATGCCCTGGGTAAGGCGGTTGGACGAGCGCGACAGTCCGCTCCGCAGGCGTGCGAACCAGCCGCGGTTGTCCAGCGGCTTGGCCACCGCCTCGGGGATCTGTGGCGGCTCGATCTCGGGGGGAGTTTCCGGCGCGTATTCCGGCGGTTCCTCGGGAACGATCTCGGGGATTTCCTCCGGCTGGATGTCGGGCTCCGGGGGCTCGATGGTCGGCGGCGGCTCCGGCTCGATCTCCGGTTCTGGCTCGGGTGTGGGACGCGGAGTCTGTTGCGTCTCGGTTTCGTCGCCGCGGCGGAAAAGCCGGCCCAGCCATCCCTTCCGCCTCGCCTCGCCGCCGTTGTCCTCGCCTTCGGTCACGCGGCCACCTCTCCAACCAGTTCCATGTCCTCGATGCCCATCAGTCGCACATTGGCCACGCTGCCCGGCGGCAGCGGCCGGTCGAGCCGTACCGGCAGGAAGTCCTCGCTGCGGCCCAGCGCCGCCTGTTCGACCAGGACACGCGCCGCGCCGCCAACCCGGCGCGCAAGCAGCGCCGCCATCATCGCATCGCCGGCGGCGCGCAGCCTTGCCGCCCGTTCGCGCGCCGTTTCCGCCGGCACCTGCGGCATGCGGGCCGCCGGGGTGCCGGGCCGCGGCGAGAACGGGAACACGTGCAGATGGGTGAACCCGCATTCCTGCGCGAGGCGCAGGCTGTTCGCGAACATCGCCTCGGTTTCGGTGGGAAAGCCGGCGATGAAATCGGCGCCGAACGCGACGTCGGGCCGCAGCTCGCGAATACGCCGCACCACGTCGAGCACCTGGGCGCCGAGGTGGCGCCGCTTCATGCGCTTGAGAATCAGGTCGTCGCCGGCCTGCACCGACAGATGGACGTGCGGCATCAGGCGGGGCTCGGCGCCGATCAGGGCGATGAGTTCGTCATCCACCTCGACGGGGTCGAGCGACGACAGCCGCAGCCGTTCCAATTCCGGGACCTGGGCCAAGAGCCGGCGGATCATCTGCGCCAGGGCCGGACGCCCGGGCAGGTCGCGACCATAACTGGCGATGTCGACTCCGGTCAGAACGACCTCGCGGTAGCCGGCGGCGACGAGTTCGCGCACCTGCGCCACGATACCGCCGATCGGCACGCTGCGGTTGGGGCCGCGGCCGAAGGGAATGATGCAGAACGTGCAGCGATGGTCGCAGCCCTGCTGCACCTCGACGAAGGCGCGGCTTCGCCCCTCGAAGCCGCTGACCAGATGGCCGGCGGTTTCGCGGACCTGCATGATGTCGTCGACGACGATGCGCTCTTGGGCGGGGCTCGCGAAGGTCTCGGCACGCATCTTCTCGGCGTTGCCCAGCACCTGGTCGACCTCGGCCATGCGGGCGAAGGCGCCGGGATCGATCTGCGCCGCGCAACCGGTCACGATGATGCGGGCCGAGGGGCGCTGCCGACGCAGGCGGCGGATGGCCTGCCGCGCCTGGCGTTCGGCCTCCTTGGTTACCGCGCAGGTGTTGACGATCACGGTGTCGGTCAGCCCGGCGGCACGCGCGTGACCGCGCATGACTTCGGACTCGTAGGTATTGAGCCGGCAGCCGAAGGTGACGATCTCGGGCTCGGAGGTCATACCGGGAAACCGTCGCCGAGGGTGCCCGCAAAGCTCAACGCGACCGGGCCGGTCATCGACACGCGGCCGTCCGGCCGCCATTCGATCGTCAGGCTGCCGCCGTCCAGCACGATCTCGGCGCGGCGGCCGCTGAGGCCGCGGCGGGCGGCGGCGACCAGGGTGGCGCAGGCGCCGGTACCGCAGGCCCGGGTGATGCCGGCGCCGCGCTCCCACACCCGCATGCGAATGCGCTCCGGCTTAAGGATCTGGGCGACCTCGACGTTCGCCCGCTCGGGGAACAGGGGATGACGCTCGAGCGGCGGTCCAAGGCGGGCAAGGTCCACCGCCTCGGCGTCGGCGACGAAGAACACCATGTGCGGATTGCCCATGCCGACGGCCACCGGGTCGTTGAGGCATTCGGCGGCGATGTCGAGGTGCAGCGTGTCGCGCGGTTCGGCCAGGGGTATGTCCCGCCATTCGAGGAGGGCAGGGCCCATGTCCACTGTCACCGCGTCGCCGCCGGCCGCCCGCGCGCGCAGCAGGCCGGCGCGGGTCTGGATCACCGCCGCGTCGCGGCCGCTCTCCCGCATCAGCATCCAGGCGACGCAGCGGGTGGCGTTGCCGCAGGCCGACACCTCGCCGCCATCGGCGTTACGAATGACCATGAAGGCGTCGGCGGCGGGATCGCGCGCGGGCTCGATGACCACAAGCTGATCGCACCCTACGCCGGCATGGCGGTCGGCGATGGCGCGCGCCGCGGCGTCGTCGAGGACGAGGGGATCCCGGCGCGCGTCGAATACAACGAAGTCGTTGCCAAGGCCGTGCATTTTCAGGAAAGGCCGGCCTTGGCCCAGGGCGGTGGTCATGTGCGGGTTTATATGGTCGGCAAGGGGTGGGAGTCCATACACGCGTTCGCCGACGGGCGCCGCCGCACCCGGGTCGTTTCTAGGCGGGCAGCGGTTCCGGCGCGGGGCTGGCGACCAGCCTTTCGGCGGGAAAACGCAAAGTGACGGCGGTGCCGCCGCCCTCGCAACCGGCGATCTCCAGGGTCCCCTGATGCAAATCCATGATGCTCTTGCAGAGGGGCAGGCCCAATCCCGCGCCGTCGAACCGGCGGGCGAGCCCGCTGTCGGCCTGCCCGAACGGGGCGAGCACCTTGGCGACGGTGTCCGGCGGGATGCCGATGCCCGTGTCGCTTACCGTGACGCGGAGGCCGCCGACTTCGTCGCGCTCCGCCGCCACCACGATGGCACCGCGCTCGGGCGTGAACTTGACGGCGTTGGACAGCAGGTTGACGAACACCTGCTTGAGGCGCCCCGCGTCGGCGCGCAGCCCCGGCAGGGCGGGGTCGATTTGCACGGCAATGCCTATCTGCCGCTGCGCCGCCCGTTCGCCGATGACGGTGAGCGCCGACTGCATGGCCGCGCGAAGGTCCACCGGCTCCTCGCGCAGAGCGACCGTGCCGTTCTCCATGCGCGCCATGTCGAGAACGTCCTCGACCAGTTGCAGAAGGCGCGATCCGGCATCGCGGATGTCGCCCGCATAGCGCTTGTAATGGAGGTTTTCGAGCGGTCCCATCATCTCTTCGCGCATGATCTCGGAAAAGCCGATGATCGCGTTCAACGGGGTGCGAAATTCGTGGCTCATGTTGGCCAGGAATTCGGTCTTGGCCCGGTTGGCGAGGTCGGCCGCGTGCCGCGCCTCGCGCAGCGCTGCCTCGCGTTGCTTCATGTCGGTGATGTCCGAATAGACCGCCACCGTCGATCCGTCCTCGGCCTTGTGTTCGCTGACCCGGACCCAGAAATGCTCGCCAAGCCGTATTTCTTGTGGGCCTCCGGGCGTCCGATGCGTGGCGAGGCGGCGTTCGACCCACTGCCGGGTTTCGTCCGGGGTCTCGTAAGGCCGGTTCTTGGCGCAGGCCTCTATGAGGTCGGCGAAGGGGGTGCCGGGATGCAGGACGCGGTCCATGGTCTGGCACGCCGTCGCCTGGCATATCTCGCGGAAGTAGCGGTTGCAGAGCACCAGCCGATCCGCCGCGTCCCACAGCGCGAAACCTTCGGAGATGTTGTCGATGACGCGCGCCAGCCTCTTCTCGGCGATCCGCGCCGAAGATTCGCTGCGGAAGAGGCGAGTCAGCAGAAGCAGTTGAATGATCACCACGCCGAGAACGGCGGCCACGAGGGTCACGATGGTGTCGGCCAGTTGGCTCTGGGCGATGCGGTCGATCTCGGTGACGAGTTCATGCTCGACCGAGCGCAACTTTTCCATCCGCTGGGAAAGCAGGCTGAACCAGCCGTCAGGATCGGACAGTATGCGTTGTGACGTCTCGGCCGAGGCGACCGCCTCGTCGAAATAGGCCTTTAGCGCACCGTTGGAAACCGCGATTTCGCTCTCGTAGATATGCCGCAATTCGCCGCCGGTGTGGGCAAGGAAGGCCTCGACGAAAGCATCGTGACGGCCGCGTTGTTCCAAGAGCGTTGCGATCACCGGGAAGGTGAACCGGCCCTCCACGAAGCCTATGGATCCGATCGCCCGTTGCTGACCAAGGGATTCCTTTATGCGCCCAAGTTGCCAGTAGGTTGCGAGGCGGAAGCCGAGGCTGGTGTCGCGCGGCAGGTCCGTCACGGCCGACTGGATGGCGGCGATGGCCCCGGAGTACTCTTCCACCACCGTCAAGGTGGGCTGCGAGCGCCGTGCGGCCTCCCGCAGGCGGTCGATGGTGGCGGAGAAGGTCTCGGCGCGGGTGGGGAAGGCGCTGACCTCGGGATACTGGCCGGCAAGATTGCGCGCCGCCTGCAGATAGGCTGCGCGCCGAATGTCGGTCCGGTGCCACTGGCTTTCCAGGGCCTCTCGGTAGCGCCCGTCTCCGCTGCTCAGGAACTGGGCGGTCCGGCCACGCTCGTTCTGTAGTTCGCTGACCAGTCCCTGGGTCTGCTTCATCACCTCGGCGATCTCGACCAGGACGAGCGAATGCCGGATGAAGCCAGGCTTTTCGAGGAACAGCCAGCCGGCGAGGACAAGCAGCAGGCCGCCGGGCAGCAGCAGCAATGCCGTCGCTCCCTGCCTTCGCAGCAAGCTCATGCCGGTTCCCCCAATAACCCGATGGTAATATTGTCCCGAAACGGACCCCCAGTTGTCCAGGCAAGCCCGAAGCATACCTTCAACCGATTATCGCTCCTTTTTTTCGACCTTCAACTGCAAAAATCCATGGGCGACAGGCGGGGACCGTAACCAGAGTACCTAAGAAAATAAAGCAATCCAAAGTAAACAATAGCCGCAAGTTGGCCCCGGTACCCCGCATAATCAGTTTGGCAGACCCTTGAAATATCGCATCAATAGCCATCTGCCGTACCCGCCGTGAAAATACGGGCATGAATGGTTTGGCGCATACGATCGGCAAGAAAATCAAGCTCGTCCGTGATCAGCGGGGATTGACGCAGGCGGAGCTTGCGCGCCGCTGCGGCAAGACCGTCGAGACCGTGTCCAACATCGAGCGCGGCAAGACGCTACCGGGGTTGTTGACCCTCGATCGCATCGCCCACAACCTCGGGGTCCCCATTCAGGAACTGGTCGCCGACCATGGAAACGGGGTGTCCGACAACGGCCTTGGCGACTATCTGGAGATGGTGCTGCGCGCCGTCCGGCGGCTGCCCGAGGAGGATCTGGAACTGGTGGCCGGCATCATCCATCTCCTCAATCTCCGCCGGCGCAATGCGGCGCGCGGCTGAACGGCGCGGACGAGACGGGTTTCTTGACAGCGGTGGTGGCGGGGCTTACAACCCTGCTTTCTCAGTCCGCTGAGAGGGCGTTGGCCTCCGAGGAGGTTCGCCGGTCCGCGAGGGTTCGCGTACCGGCGCTTTGGTGTTTGGACGGAAGGGATCGATGTTCGAGAGCCTGAGCGGCCGGTTGGGCGAGGTCTTCGAGCGGCTCAAGCGGCGCGGCGCGTTGAACGAGGCCGACGTCGCCGAGGCGCTGCGCGAGGTGCGCGTTGCCCTGCTCGAGGCCGACGTCGCGCTGCCCGTCGTCAAGGACTTCATCGCGAAGGTCCGGGACCGGGCGGTCGGCCAGGAGGTCATCCGCAGCGTCAGCCCCGGCCAGATGGTCGTCAAGATCGTCCACGACACCCTGGTCGAAACCCTGGGCAGCGAGGGCGTCGATCTCAATCTCGCCGCGGCGGCGCCGGTGGCCATCCTGATGATCGGCCTTCAGGGTTCGGGCAAGACGACGACCAGCGCCAAGATCGCCCTGCGCCTCAAGACCCGTGACAAGAAGAAGGTGCTGCTGGCTTCGCTCGACGTCTATCGTCCCGCCGCCCAGCACCAATTGGCGGTTCTCGGCGAGCAGGCGGGCGTCGCCACGCTGCCGGTGGTGTTCGGCGAGATGCCGGTGGGCATCGCGCGGCGGGCCATGGAGACCGGCCGCCGCGAGGGCTATGACGTGGTGGTGCTCGACACCGCCGGCCGGCTGCACATCGACCAGGCGTTGATGGCCGAGGTCGCGCAGGTTCGCGACGTCACCCATCCCGCCGAGACGCTGCTGGTCGCCGACGCGATGACCGGCCAGGACGCCGTCACGCTGGCCCGCGAGTTCAACGAGAAGGTGGGAGTCACCGGGATCGTACTGACCCGCGTCGATGGTGATGCCCGCGGCGGCGCCGCGCTGTCGATGCGCCACGTCACCGGCCGCCCCATCAAGTTTTTGGGCGCCGGCGAGAAGCTGGACGCCCTCGAGGTTTTCCATCCCGACCGCCTGGCGGGGCGGATCCTGGGCATGGGCGACGTCGTCAGCTTGGTCGAGAAGGCCACCGAGACCATCGAGAAGGCCGAGGCGGAGAAGCTGGCCGCCAGGGTGCAGAAGGGCCAGTTCGATCTCGAAGACCTGTTGGGCCAGATGCGCCAGATTCGCAAGATGGGCGACATGAAGGGCATCCTCGGCATGCTGCCGGGCATCGGCAAGATCAAGCAGCAGATCGCCGACGCCAAGATCGACGACAAGACGGTCGCCCGCCAGGAGGCGATCATCCTGTCCATGACCGCCAAGGAGCGGCGCAACCCCGACATAATCAAGGCCTCGCGCAAGCGGCGAATTGCCGCCGGCTCGGGGACCACGGTGCAGGACGTCAACCGCCTTCTCAAGCAGCATCAGCAGATGGCGGACATGATGAAGAAGGTCAGCAAGATGGGAAAGAAGGGCCTGATGCGACACGGCATTCCCGGCCTCCTTCCGCCCCGAGGGTAAGGGATGGTCCCGATGAATGGTGCCACTCTTAGCGCTTTGAGTCGTCATTCCCGCGGAAGCGGGAATCAATTTGGCACAGGTGTTTATGGGCCCCCGCCTTCGCGGGGGCGGCGGACACCGGCCGTAGCATCCCACAACGTTTTCGACAGACAACAAGGAACGCACCGACAATGTCTCTGAAGATCCGACTCGCCCGCGCCGGCGCCAAGAAGCGCCCGTTCTACAAAATCGTTCTCGCCGACTCGCGCAGCCCGCGGGACGGCAAGTTCCTGGAGAAGCTGGGCACCTACAACCCGATGCTTCCCAAGGAGCATGCCGAGCGCCTGGTGCTGAAGGAGGATCGGATCAAGCATTGGTTGGGCGTCGGCGCGCAGCCCACCGACCGCTGCGCCAAGTTCTTCTCCGACGCCGGCTACATCGCGGCGCGGCCGCGCGCCGAGCAGACCAAGAAGCCGCTGCCCAAAGCCAAGGCGCAGGAGCGCATGAAGCAGGCGGCCAAGGAAGCGGCGGCCGAATAAGGCGATGGCCGACCGCCTGCTGGTCGGCGTCGTCGTCGGCGCGCATGGCGTTCGCGGGGCGGTGCGGATCAAGAGCTTCACCGCCGACCCCGGTGCGGTGGCCACCTACGGTCCGGTCGAGGACGACGAGGGCAGGCGCCGCTTCAGTCTGCGGGTGCTGTCGGTGGGCAAGGGGGTGGTAACCGCGGCCGTCGACGGCGTCGGCGACCGCGATGCCGCCGAGGCGCTGCGGGGAACGCGTCTGTACGTACCGCGATCGGCGCTGCCGGCGACGACGGACGAGGACGAGTTCTACCATGCCGACCTGATCGGCCTCGCCGCGGTCGCGGCGGACGGCGGGACGGTCGGTCGGGTCAGCGCGGTGCACGATTTCGGGGCGGGCGACGTGCTCGAGATCGCGCGACCGTCGGGCGAGACTATGATGCTTCCGTTCACGCGGGAGCGGGTGCCGCTGGTCGACATCGCCGGCGGCCGGGTGGTGGTGGAAGTGCCGGCCGAGATCGAGGTCCGGCCGGAGGACGAGGGCTGATGGGCTGGACGGCGACGGTGCTGACCATCTTCCCGGAGATGTTTCCGGGACCGTTGGGTCACAGCCTTGCCGGCAGGGCTCTGCACGAGGGTGTGTGGACGCTGGAAACGGTGGACATTCGCGACTTCGCGCGCGATAAACACCGGTCCGTCGACGACGCCCCGTTCGGCGGCGGCCCGGGGATGGTGATGCGGCCCGACGTGGTCGACGCCGCCATCCGGGCGGGCCGGCGCGAGGGCGTGCCACTCGTCTATCTGACGCCGCGCGGCGCCCTGCTGACCCAGGCGCGGGTTCGCGCGCTGGCGGCGGGGCAGGGGGTGGCGATCTTGTGCGGCCGCTTCGAGGGCGTCGACCAGCGCGTGCTGGACGCCCACGAGGCGGAGGAGATCAGCCTCGGCGACTACGTCCTGTCGGGCGGCGAGCCGGCGGCGATGGTGCTGATGGACGCCGTGGTGCGACTCCTGCCGGGAGTGATCGGCAAGGAGGAGTCGCTGGCGGAGGAAAGTTTCGAGTGGGGGATTCTCGAATACCCCCACTACACCCGGCCGCAGGTATGGCGGGACCGGGCGGTGCCGGAGGTTCTGCTGTCCGGCCACCATGAGAAGGTGCGCGCCTGGCGCAGGGCTCAGGCGGAAGACGTGACGCGGCGGCGACGGCCGGACCTGTGGGCCCGGCACCAAGCCGCCAGGAAGGACGAAGAGGGTTGAACATGAACATCATCCAGCAGCTCGAGAGCGAGCAAATCGAGAAGTTGACCGCCGACCGCCCGGTTCCCCAGTTCGCCCCCGGCGACACGGTGAACGTCAAGGTCAAGGTCGTGGAAGGGCAGCGCGAGCGAGTCCAGGCCTATGAGGGAGTGTGCATCGCCCGCAAGAACGACGGCCTGAACTCGTCGTTCACGGTGCGCAAGATCTCCTACGGCGAGGGCGTCGAGCGCGTGTTCCCGCTGTACTCGCCCAACATCGCCGCCATCGAGGTGGTGCGCCGTGGCGACGTGCGCCGGGCCAAGCTGTACTACCTGCGCGAACGTCGCGGCAAGTCGGCCCGCATCGCCGAGCAGACCACCGGCTTCTCCGGCAAGGTGACCGCCGCCGAGCGCGAGGCCGCCGCGGCCGAGAAGGCCGAGAGGAAGTAGAGGGATCTGCATTCTTCGAGACGGGCGCTATGCGCCCTCCTCAGCATGAGGGGCGCCTCATCCTGAGGAGCCGGCGCAGCCGGCGTCTCGAAGGATGAACTTGGGAGCACGTCATGGCGAAACCCCGCACCCTGTTCGACAAGATCTGGGACGCCCATCTGGTCGACGTCCAGGATGACGGCACCTGCCTCATCTACATCGACCGCCACCTCATCCACGAGGTGACCAGCCCGCAGGCCTTCGAGGGCCTGCGCGCGGCGGGGCGCAAGGTGCGGCGGCCGGACCTCACGCTGGCGGTGGCCGACCACAACGTGCCCACCACCGACCGCTCCAAGGGCATCGCCGACGAGGAATCGCGCATCCAGGTCGAAACCCTGGAGGCAAACTGCCGCGACCTCGGCGTCGAATATCTGGCGATGGACGACGTGCGCCAGGGCATCGTGCACATCGTCGGCCCCGAGCAGGGCTTCACGCTGCCCGGCACGACCATCGTCTGCGGCGATTCCCACACCGCCACCCATGGCGCCTTCGGCGCCCTGGCCTTCGGCATCGGAACCTCCGAGGTCGAACATGTGCTGGCCACCCAAACCCTGGTGCAGCAGCCGGCCAAGAACATGCGCATCACGGTGGACGGCGACCTGCCCCCCGGCGTGACGGCCAAGGACATCGTGCTCGCCATCATCGGCCGCATCGGCACCGCGGGCGGGACCGGCTACGTGGTCGAGTACGCGGGCAAGGCGATACGCGACCTGTCGATGGAAGGCCGCATGACGGTCTGCAACATGACCATCGAGGCGGGGGCCCGCGCCGGCATCATCGCACCCGACGAGACGACCTTCGAATACCTGAAGGGCCGCGTTCGCGCCCCCAAGGGGGCGGTCTGGGAGGCGGCGGTCAACTACTGGAAGACGCTGAAGAGCGACGAAGGCGCCGTCTTCGACGCCGAGGTCGTCATCGACGCCGCGAGCCTGGTTCCGCAGGTGACCTGGGGCACCAGCCCGCAGGACGTGCTGCCGATCACCGCCAAGGTTCCCGATCCAGCCCGCGAGCCGGACGAGGCGAAGCGCCGGGCCATGGAACGCTCTCTCGACTACATGGGCCTGACCCCCGGCACGCCGCTGGGCGAGGTGGCGATCGACGTTGTGTTCATCGGCTCGTGCACCAACGGACGCATCGAGGACCTGCGCGCCGCCGCCGCCGTGGCCAAGGGGCGAAAGGTGGCCACCGGCGTGCAGGCGCTGGTCGTGCCCGGCTCCGGCCTGGTCAAGGAGCAGGCCGAGCGGGAAGGCCTCGACAAGGTGTTCCTCGAGGCCGGCTTCGAATGGCGCGAGCCGGGTTGTTCGATGTGTCTGGCGATGAACGCCGACAAATTGAAGCCGGGGCAGCGTTCGGCCTCGACCTCGAACCGCAATTTCGAGGGCCGGCAGGGACGCGGCGGTCGTACCCATCTGGTCAGCCCCGAGATGGCCGCCGCCGCCGCCGTCACCGGCAGGCTGACCGACTGGCGCAAGCTGGCTTAAGGGAGCAGGGAGATGGACAAGTTCACCAAGCTCACCGGGGTCGCGGCGCCGCTGCCGATCATCAATGTCGACACCGACATGATCATACCAAAGCAGTTCCTGAAGACCATCAAGCGCACCGGGCTCGGCCGCAACCTGTTCGACGAGATGCGCTACACCCCGGACGGCCGCGAGGTGCCGGACTTCGTGCTCAATCAGCCGGCCTATCGGAAAGCAGTCATCCTGGTGGCGGGGGCGAATTTCGGCTGTGGCTCGTCGCGCGAGCATGCACCCTGGGCGCTCCTGGATTTCGGCATCCGCTGCATCATCGCGCCCAGCTTCGCCGACATCTTCTACAACAACTGCTTCAAGAACGGCATCTTGCCCATCCGCCTGCCGCAGGAGCAGGTGGACAAGCTGATGGACGATGCCAGGCGCGGGGCCAACGCCATCGTGACGGTCGATCTGGAAAAGCAGGAGATCACGGGGCCGGACGGCGGCTGCATCCGTTTCGAGGTCGACCCGTTCCGCAAGCATTGCCTGCTGAACGGCCTCGACGACATCGGGCTGACCCTGCAGAAGGCCGACAGGATCGAGGCGTTCGAAACGAGGATGCGGCAGTCGCAGCCCTGGCTGGCGGCGTAAGGGGAGGGGGCGATCGTTTGCTGAAGGCGTCATGGCCGGACTTGATCCGGCCATCCACGTTCTTGGTGAGGCGCTCAGTGGATGCCCGGGTCAAGCCCGGGCATGACGATCATGGAAATGGAAGCTGAGTTGGGGGAGAGACCGTGGCGAAGAAACTGCTGATCCTGGCCGGCGACGGCATCGGCCCCGAGGTGATGGCGCAGGTGCGCCGCATCATCGACTGGATGGCCAAGAAGCGGCAGATCAGCTTCGACGTCAGCGAGGGGCTGGTCGGCGGCTGCTCCTACGACGCCCACGGCGTGCCCCTGACCGACGAGACCATGGCCGAGGCGCTGGCGGCCGACGCAGTGCTGCTCGGCGCGGTCGGCGGCCAGAAATGGGACGACCTGCCCTTCGAACTGAAGCCCGAGCGCGGGCTGCTGCGCCTGCGCAAGGACATGGACCTGTTCGCCAACCTGCGCCCGGCCTTCGTGTTCGACGCACTGGCCGAGGCCTCGACGCTCAAGACCGATCTGGTCAGGGGCCTCGACATCATGATCGTGCGCGAGCTGACCGGCGGGGTCTACTTCGGCCAGCCGCGCGGCATCGAGACCCTGCCCAACGGCGAGCGCCGCGGCGTCAACACCCAGGTCTACACCACCTCGGAGATCGTGCGCGTCGCCCGCGTCGCCTTCGAACTGGCCCGCAAGCGCGGCCGCAAGATGCATTCGGTCGAGAAGGCCAACGTCATGGAGAGCGGCCTGTTGTGGCGCGAGGAAGTGCAGAAGCTGCGCGACGCCGAATACGCGGACGTCGAATTGCAGCACATGTACGCCGACAACTGCGCCATGCAGCTCGTGCGCAATCCCAAGCAGTTCGACGTGATCGTGACCGATAACCTGTTCGGCGACCTGCTGTCGGACTGCGCCGCCATGCTGACCGGCTCGCTCGGCATGCTGCCTTCGGCCTCGCTTGGTGCCGCCGACGCGCAAGGGCGCCGCCGCGCGCTGTACGAACCGGTGCACGGCTCGGCCCCCGACATCGCCGGCAAGGACATGGCCAATCCCCTGGCCACCATCCTCAGCTTCGCGATGATGCTGCGCTATTCCTTCGACATGATGGCCGAGGCCGATCTCGTCGAGAAGGCGGTGAAGAACGTCCTCGACGGCGGCCTGCGCACCGCCGACATCATGCAGCCCGGCAAGGCGCGCGTGTCGACCACGGTGATGGGCGAGGCGATCGTCCGCGAGCTCGACAAGTTGGCCGGGTAGTCACGAAGACATCGCCAATTGCGAGGAGCGGCGCGACGAAGCAATCCAGTCTCGGCGGTGTCCTGGATTGCTTCGCCTTCGGCTCGCGGGAACAGGCCCGCCTCACATCCGGTCGCGCAGGCCCTTGCGGCCTTCTTCGCTCGCACAGTTGGCGCAGCAGAACATCCTGCCCTCGGTCTCGACGCCGTGGCCGATGATCCGCATGCCGCAATGGGCGCAGTTGGGCGCCAGCTTGTGGATGGCGCATTCGAAGCTGTCGAAGGTGTGCGGCGTTCCCGCCATCACCACCTGAAAAGCCTTGTCGTAATCGTTGCCGCAGGTCTCGCATCGGGGCATGGTTCCCTCCTCGGTCACTCTGCGAGAGGTAACGGCCCCGGGGGCAATGGGTTCCGGCCCGATCGCGCGAGCGGTAGGTCGAAGGCGAACACCGACCCCTTGCCGACGACCGAACGCACGGTGACGTTCGAGCCGACGAGGGTGGCGAGCTTGCGGACGACCGCCAAGCCGATACCCAAACCCGGCGCGCCGCTGTCGCGTGCCTCTCCCGTGCGGTAGAACTCGTCGAAGATTTGGCCCAGCTTGTCGTCCGCGATCCCGATGCCGGCATCCCAAACCTCGACGCGGGCGAACCCGGCCGTGCGCCGGCAACCGATGAGGACCCGTCGGCCCCGGGCGAACTTCAGGGCGTTGGAAACCAGGTTGCGGACTATTCTGGCGACGAGGTCGGGATCGCTGCGGACGACGGCCGAGGTGCCCACCGCACGCAACGTGGTTCCCTCGATGTCGGCCCGCACTCTTGCCTCGGCCGCGATTTGGGCGATGAGGCCGCCCAATGCGAAGTTACTGAAATGCGGCCGAAACTCGCCCGCATCCAGGCGAGCGAGTTCGAGCAGTTTCATGGCCAGATTGTCTCCCCCCTGGAGCGCGAGCCCGGCCAGTTCGAGGACCTTGAGGTCCCTCGGATCCTTCAATTGGCGGCGCAGGGTTTCGAGAAAAAGCTGGGCGGCCTGGAGCGGCTGGCGGAGATCGTGGCTGGCCGCCGCGAGCGAGCGCACCTTGGCCGCCGCGGCCCTTTCCACCTGCTCCTTTTCCGCAGCCAGTCGCTCCTGGGTGAGACTGAGCTCGACGTTGCTGATGGCCAGCGAGGTTGCGTCCGCCACGGCCTGCAGGATGGCCAGTTCGGCTTCGCTCGCGCGATGTTCTGTCCGCCAGTAGGCGCCGATCGCCGCGATCGGATTCTCGGGGCGCACCGGCACCATCGCGAGGCTGCGTACGAAGGTGGGGCGATAGGCATCGGCGGGGATGCGTGCGTCGTCGTAAATGTCCTCGAGCACGACGGTCTCGCGATGCATCATGCACCAGCCGGAAATGCATGCCTTGGCGGGGAATCGCTGGCCCTTCCAAAGCGGGCCGATGGCGTCCTCGTCGGCGTAATAGCAGCGGTCGCCGTCGCGCAGTACGAAGGTCACACCGTCGGCGCCCACCATGGAGCGTGCCGCCTGGGTGACGGTCGAGGTGATGTCCGACAGCGAGCGAGCAAAGGAAAGTGCGCGCACCAACCCGATCAGACGGGCCTCGGTGATGAACGTCATCGGGGCGTCACTCACGGACCGTCCATACACGTGCCGCATCCTTGTTATACCTATTCCAATCTCTCACTATAGTGGCCTGCCCGCTCGGCGGAGGCGCTCATCGGGTTCGCGTACCTTAATCGCGTCACTCCTACCTGCACGATCCCGTAGAATCCACTTGCCAGGTCGCGGCGCTTTGGGGTAATCCTCGCGCCGCGACGGAGGAACCGCAGTGTCGAATCGTGGCCCCATGCCCGTTTCCAGGCGAGCCGCCGGCCGAGAGGCCGGGCGGGCGGCGTCCGTCATCATCACGACCAAGACCCTGACTACGAAGAAAACCGTGACGTAGCGCGGGCTGGTCGGCTGTCGACAACCGAAAAGGGCCCGCGGACAATGGCGCGGGCCCTTTTCGTTGGGGCGGGCGCCGGTCGAGGGTTCGGAGATGGAGTGAGAGCAATGGGTTACAGAGTTGCGGTCATCGGCGCCACCGGCAACGTCGGGCGCGAAATGTTGCAGACGCTGGCGGACCGCCAGTTCCCGGTCGACGAGGTGGTCGCCCTCGCCTCCGAACGTTCGGTCGGTAAGGAGGTGTCGTTCGGCGAGGACCAGGTGCTGAAGGTCAAGGACCTCGCGACCTACGATTTCAAGGGGTGCGATATCGCCCTGTCGTCGCCCGGCGCCAAGGTCTCGGCCGTTCACAGCCCGCGCGCCGCCGCCGCGGGGTGCGTGGTGGTCGACAACACCTCGCACTTCCGCATGGATCCGGACGTCCCCCTGGTGGTGCCCGAGGTCAACGCCAAGGCCATCGCCGGCTACACCAAGCGCGGCATCATCGCCAATCCCAACTGCTCGACCATCCAGATGGTGGTGGCGCTGAAGCCGCTGCACGACCGCTTCAAGATCAAGCGCGTGGTGGTGGCGACCTACCAGTCGGTTTCGGGTGCCGGCAAGGAGGGCATGGACGAACTGTTCGAGCAGACCCGCGCCATCTACGTCAACGATCCGGTCAAGAAGCAGAAGTTCACCAAGCAGATCGCCTTCAACGTCATTCCCCACATCGACGTCTTCATGGAGGACGGGGCGACCAAGGAAGAGTGGAAGATGACGGCGGAGACGAGGAAGATCCTCGATCCCGACGTGGCGGTCCACGCCACCTGCGTGCGGGTGCCGGTGTTCATCGGGCATTCCGAGGCCGTGAACGTCGAGTTCGAAAAGCCGGTCGACGAGGACGAGGCGCGCGAGATCCTGCGCAAGGCGCCGGGCGTGTCGGTTATCGACTACCGCGCCAACGAGGGCTATGTCACGCCAGTCGAATGCGCCGGTGAGGATGCGGTGTATGTCAGCCGCCTGCGCCGCGATCCCACGATCAGGAACGGCCTGAGCTTCTGGTGCGTCTCCGACAACCTGCGCAAGGGCGCCGCCCTCAACGCGGTCCAGATCGCCGAGGTACTGGCCCAGGACTACCTTCAGAAGTGACGCGCGTCTGAAATGTCGACCCGGACGGGCGGCGGGAGGGGCTATCCGTCTGCCATCGCCGTCCGTCACAAGCGCCCTGGAGGCGCCCCGCAAACCCTGTTAATAATGGGTAGTCGTGGGCGCATCCGGGAGGCGAGGGCGCATGCTGGCCGAGTTCAAGGAGTTCATCAGCCGCGGCAATGTCATCGACCTTGCGGTCGGCATCATCATCGGCGCCGCCTTCACGGCGATCGTCAATTCGCTGGTTGCCGACATCATCATGCCGCCCATCGGCTACGTCATGGGCGGCATCGACTTTTCCAACTACTTCATCAACCTGTCGGGCGGCGTCTACCAGAGCTTGGCCGAGGCCGAGGCGGCGGGTGCGGCGACCATCAATTACGGCCGTTTCATCAATGCGGTCATCAATTTCCTGATCGTCTCCTTCGCCATCTTCGTGCTGGTGCGCGCGGTCAACCGCATGCGCCGACAGCAGGCCGCGGCACCGGCGGCGCCGCCGGCGCCCACCCGTGACCAGGTCCTTCTCGCCGAGATTCGCGACCTGCTCGCCGGCCGGTCGTAAGGCTCAGATCCAGCGCAGGAGGGCCGGGGTTCCCGTCATCTCGGCGATATGCGCGCAGAAGGCGCTGGCCACCACCGACATGCGTTTGTCGGTCAGGCGCAACAGGAACCAGTCCCGGTCCAGCGGGAAGCCTTCGGCGTCGATCACGGCCAGACCGGGGGTGTTCTCGATGGCGTGCCGCGACAGCACCGCCAGCCCCAGCCCGCCCAGCACCGCCTGTTTGACGGCCTCGTTGCTGCCCAGTTCCATGCGCACCGCCGGATGCCTGCCATGGTCGGCGAAGAACTTTTCGACGGACATGCGTGTCCCCGATCCGCGTTCGCGCAGCAGGAACGGCTCGGTGAGTAGCCGCGCGATCGGCACCGGCCCGGCGCCGACCAGGGGATGCCCCACGGGGCCGACGGCGACCAGGGGATTGTCCAGGAACCGCACCGCCTCGACGTCGGCCGATTGCGGCGGTTGGCCAAAGACGTAGAAATCGTCGGCGTTGACCCGCAGCCGATCGAGCACCTGTTCGCGATTCCCGATCTCCAGCGCCACCTCGATCTCCGGGTAGCGGCGGCAGAAGGGGCCGAGCAGGCGGGGCAGAAAGAATTCCGCCGTGGTCACCGCCGCCAGCCTGAGCCGCCCGCGCTTCAGCCCCTTCAGGTCGGCGACCGCCATCTCGAAGCGCGCCACTGCGTCGAAGACCTCGCCGCACATCTCATGCAGGGCCCGCCCGGCGTCGGTCAGATAGGTCCGCTTGCCGATGTGCTCGAACAGCGGCAGCCCCACCGAGTCGCTGATCTTCTTCACCTGCATGGACAGGGTGGGCTGGGTCAGGTGCATCTCCTCGGCGGCGCGGCTGAAGCTGCCGTGACGGGCGATGGCGTCGAACACGCGAAGCTGGCGAAAGGTGGCGTGGCGCATGGGATGGATCCTTGGATTCCGCGCAGGCCACTCGGGGCCCGATCTGTGGCGTAACCCCCTAGGTTCGTCATGCCCGGGCTCGTCCCGGGCGTCCATGTGAGGCCCTTGTCGTGGATGGCCGGATCAAGTCCGGGCCATGACGAACGGGGAACTGCGGCAAGGCTCAGTCAATCGATATTCATCTATACGAACGATAACATACTTTGATTATTAATTATCGTCCATTCATGCCACATTGCCCTCAGCGCGCTCCGTCGACGTGGCTCCTCCCTATGCTATCGCGTCGCCGTTCAGCCCGGCGGCCCTCATCGCAGGGTCACGGGGCGCGCTCTTTTCCTGGCCTCGATCGAGTGAAGATTACGTGGACATCCGCCAGCCCCGCGCAGCAGCAACCCCGTCGCCGGATTGGCTGGGGGCGTTGCCGGATCTCGCCGCCATGCTGGAGCGCGCGCCTCGCGTGCTGTGGCCGCGCACGCGCCAGGAACTGCTCGATCTCGCGCTGGGCGGCGATACGGGGGGTGAATTCGAGGTTGCCTATGACCTGCCCGACGGGAACCGGGTGGTCGAGGCCACGGTCACCCGTTGCCGCAACGGCGTGGCCGTCAATTATCCCGACCCCTATCTCCGTCGCCGCGACCCCGACACCATGGTCATCGCCGACGACGCTCCGACGGATAAGGAGCGGTTCGACCAACGCTTCGGCTATCCCTTCGCCACGTTGCGCACGGCAATCATCGACTGGCTGTCGCAGCAGGAGCTGATCGTCGTGCCGTTCTCGGCCGGCAGCGGGCGCATCGGCCATGATTGCTTGTTCGTGGGCCCGGCCAACGCCGCCTTTTTCGCCGCCGCGCTGGCCGACCTTCAGGGCATGCTCGACGTCGATGACCTCGAGGGCGACTTCGCGCCTCAGGCCGTGCTCTATCTCGCCCCGCCCTTCCGGCACAGTCATTGCGGCGGCCGCCAGGTCGTGGTCCACAACCGAGGCGCCGGGCTGCACGAGGTCTTCGCGCTCAACCTTTATCCCGGCCCCAGCGCCAAGAAGGGCGTCTACGGCATCCTGCTGGGACTCGGCCGCGCCGAGGGCTGGGTCACCGCCCACGCCTCGGTGGTGCGGGTGGTCACGCCCTACGACAACACCTTGACCGTCATGCACGAGGGGGCCAGCGGCGGCGGCAAGAGCGAGATGCTGGAATACCCGCACCGCGCCTCCGACGGCCGCATCACGCTGGGCCAGAACCTCGTCAGCGGCGAGCGCCGCTTCGTGCCCCTGACCCAGGGCTGCACGCTGGAGCCGGTGACCGACGACATGGCCCTGTGCCATCCCTCGATGCAGGCCGACCAACGCAAGCTCAGCGTCACCGACGCCGAGAACGCCTGGTTCGTGCGCGTCGACCATATCGACCAATACGGCGTCAATCCCGATCTTGAACGCATCACGGTGGCCCCGCGCGAGCCGCTGATCTTTCTGAACATTCAGGCGGTGGAGCGCGCGACCTGCCTGATCTGGGAGCATGTCGAGGACGCGCCGGGAAAGCGCTGCCCCAATCCGCGCGTCATCCTGCCTCGCCGCCTGATTCCCGGGATCGTCTGCGACCCGGTCGAAGTCGACGTGCGCAGCTTCGGGGTGCGCACCCCGCCGTGCACGCGCGAGGCGCCCTCCTATGGGATCGTCGGACTTCTGCATCTGCTGCCGCCGGCCCTGGCCTGGCTGTGGCGGCTGGTGGCGCCGCGGGGCCACGCCAATCCCAGCATCCTGGGCGGCGACGGCATCGCCAGCGAAGGGGTGGGGTCGTTCTGGCCGTTCGCCACCGACCGCAAGGTCGACTACGCCAACCTGCTGCTCGAGCAGATGCGCGGGGCGCCCGGGACCCGCTACGTGCTGATCCCCAACCAGCACATCGGCGCCTGGAAGGTCGGCTTCAACGGCCAGTGGATCGCCCGCGAATATCTCGCCCGCCGCGGCGGCGCCAAGTTCCGTCCCGACCAGCTCGCGCCCGCCCGCTGCCCGCTGCTCGGCCATTCGCTGCGTTCGCTGCATGTCGAGGGGGCACAGATTCCCGGCTGGTTCCTGCGCGTCGAAACCCAGCCCGAGGTGGGGCCGGAGGCCTACGACCGGGGTGCCGCGATGCTGGGGGACTTCTTCAAGCAGGAGATCGCGGACTATCTCGACGCGCCCGATCTCGACCCGCTGGGGGCCGACCTCATCCGCGCCTGCCTCGCCGACGCCGACCTGCGCACCTACGAAACGCTGCTACGCCCGGTGAGCTGACGCGCTCGTCGCACTTCGCCCGGTCATGGCCGGGCGTGACCCGGCCATCCACGACCCGGGAAAAGCAAAAAAAGAACCCCCGGGTCAAACCCGGGGGGCACGATTGGATGTGAGGAGCCGCGACAAGGAAACTAATGCGCGGCCTTCGCGCCCCCGATGGCGGCCTGCATGGCCTGGGCGACGGCCATCGCGGTCTCGGCCGCCTTGGCCTGGTCGGGGGTCTCGGCGTCGTCCAGGGCCTGCTGGGCGGCCTTGAGGCGGGCCTCGACGCCGGCGGCGTCGATCTGCTCCACCGGCATCGCCTCCTCGGCCAGCACCGTGCAGCGCTCCTCGTTGATCTCGGCGAAGCCGCCGGCGACGAAAATGCGCTCCGTAACCTTGTTGTCGGCATAGACCTCGATGACGCCGGGGCGCAGGGTCGAGATCATCGGCGCGTGACGGGGCTGCGAGGCGAAATTGCCCTCGGTCCCCGGCATCACGACCATTTCGACCTGTTCCGACATCAGGAGCTTGGCCGGAGAGACCAGCTCGAACTCGACCGTTTCAGCCATCCTGCGGCCCTTTCCTTAGGCGGCCTCGGCCGCCATCTTCTTGGCCTTCTCGACCGCTTCCTCGATGGTGCCGACCATGTAGAAGGCGGCCTCGGGCAGGTGGTCGTATTCGCCAGCGACGATGGCCTTGAAGCTCTTGATGGTGTCCTCCAGGCCGACGAACTTGCCGGGGCTGCCGGTGAACACCTCGGCGACGTGGAACGGCTGGGACAGGAAGCGCTGGATCTTGCGTGCGCGGGCCACGGTCAGCTTGTCGTCCTCGGACAGCTCGTCCATGCCCAGGATGGCGATGATGTCCTGCAGCGACTTGTAGGTCTGCAAAATGCGCTGGACGTCACGCGCCACCTGATAGTGGTCCTTGCCGAGGATGTTCGGATCGAGGATGCGCGAGGTCGAGTCGAGCGGGTCGACCGCCGGGTAGATGCCCAGCTCGGCGATCTGGCGCGACAGCACGGTCGTGGCGTCCAGGTGGGCGAACGAGGTGGCGGGCGCCGGGTCGGTGAGGTCGTCGGCCGGCACGTAGATGGCCTGCACCGAGGTGATCGAGCCCTTCTTCGTCGAGGTGATGCGCTCCTGCAAGGCACCCATGTCGGTGGCCAGCGTCGGCTGGTAGCCCACCGCCGAGGGGATGCGGCCCAACAGCGCCGACACCTCGGAACCGGCCTGGGTGAAGCGGAAGATGTTGTCGACGAAGAACAGCACGTCCTGGCCTTCCTCGTCGCGGAAGTACTCGGCGACGGTCAGGCCCGACAGGGCGACGCGGGCGCGGGCGCCCGGGGGCTCGTTCATCTGGCCGTAGACCAGGGCGACCTTGGAGCCCGGGCCGTCGGTCTTGATGACGCCCGATTCCATCATCTCGTGATAAAGGTCGTTGCCCTCGCGGGTACGCTCGCCGACGCCGGCGAACACCGAGTAGCCGCCGTGCGCCTTGGCGACGTTGTTGATCAGTTCCATGATCAGCACCGTCTTGCCCACGCCGGCGCCGCCGAACAGGCCGATCTTGCCGCCCTTCACGTAGGGGGCCAACAGGTCGATGACCTTGATGCCGGTGACCAGCACCTCGAGGTCGGTCGACTGGTCGGCGAATTCCGGGGCCGGCTGGTGGATCGACAGGGTCTTCGTGGTGTTGACCGGGCCGCGCTCGTCAACCGGCTCGCCGACGACGTTCAGGATGCGGCCCAGCGTCTCGGGCCCCACCGGCATGGCGATGGGGGCGCCGGTATCGACCACTTCCTGGCCGCGCGTCAAGCCGTCGGTGGAGTCCATGGCGATGGTGCGGACGGTGGATTCGCCGAGGTGCTGCGCAACCTCGAGCACCAGCCGCTTGCCCTGGTTCTCGGTGTGCAGGGCGTTGAGGATGGCCGGCAGTTCGGCGTCGAAGCGCACGTCCACGACAGCGCCCAGAACCTGGGTAATGGTGCCGACATTGTTCTTGCTCATCGCGTGCTCCTCGTAGACCGTCACAGCGCTTCGGCGCCGGAGATGATTTCGATCAGTTCCTTGGTGATCTGGGCCTGTCGCGTGCGGTTGTAGCGGATGGTCAGGCCGTTGATCATGTCGCCGGCGTTGCGCGTGGCGTTATCCATTGCCGTCATGCGGGCCCCCTGCTCGCTGGCGAAGTTCTCCAGCAGGGCGCGGTACATCTGGACGGCCAGATTGCGCGGCAGCAGCTCGTTCAGGATGCCTTCCTCGGAGGGCTCGTATTCGTACTGCGCCTGCATCTCCCCGGCCACCTCGTCCTTCTTCGGCGGCACCGGGAAGGGAATGAGCTGCTGGCGGGTTACTTCCTGCGAAATAGCCGACTTGAAGCGGTTGTAGATGACGGTGGCGACGTCGAATTCGCCGGCCTCGAACATCGCCGTCACCTTGCGCGCGATGGCCTCGGCGTCGGCGTATTCGATTCCCCGGCGACCCAGGCCCTCGAAGGTCTCGCCGAACAGCTTGCCGAAATCGCGGCGCAGCTGATCGCGGCCCTTGCGTCCGACGAGCATCAGCTTGACCGTCTTGCCCTCGGCGAGCAGGCCGTTCACGAGCTGGCGGCTGTTGCGCACGATCGTGGCATTGAAGCCGCCGCACAGGCCGCGGTCCGAGGTGGCGACGATGACCAGATGCACGCTGTCGCTGCCGGTGCCGGCCAGCATTCGCGGCGCGCCTTCCTGGCTGCCCAGGCTGCCGGCCAGCGCACCGAGGATGCGCTCCATCCGTTCCGCGTAGGGACGGGCGGCTTCCGCCGCCGTCTGGGCACGCCGCAACTTCGACGCCGCGACCATCTTCATGGCCGAAGTGATCTTGCGCGTCGACTTGACGCTATTGATGCGTACCCGCAGGTCCTTGAGGCTGGGCATGGGCCGTTACCGCGCCGGGTCTCAGGCGAACGTCTTGGCGAAATTGTCGAGGAAGGTCTTCAGCTTCTCCTCGGTCGCCGGCGAGATGGCCTTTTCGGTGCGGATCGCCTCCAGGATGTCCTGCCCCTTGGCGCGGATCTCCGACAGCAGCGACGCCTCGAAGCGGTTCACGTCGGCCAGCGCGATGCGGTCCAGATAGCCGCGCACGCCGGCGAAGATCGAGATCACCTCCTCCTCGGTCGGCATCGGCTGGTACTGCGGCTGCTTGAGCAGCTCGGTCAGACGGGCGCCGCGGTTGAGCAGGCGCTGGGTGGCCGGGTCGAGGTCCGAGGCGAACTGGGCGAAGGCCGCCATTTCGCGGTACTGCGCCAGTTCCAGCTTGATGGTACCGGCAACCTGCTTCATCGCCTTGATCTGCGCGGCCGAACCGACGCGGCTGACCGACAGGCCGACGTTAACCGCCGGCCGGATGCCGCGATAGAACAGTTCGGTCTCGAGGAAGATCTGGCCGTCGGTGATCGAGATCACGTTGGTCGGGATGTAGGCCGACACGTCGTTGGCCTGGGTCTCGATCACCGGCAGGGCGGTCAGCGAGCCGGCGCCGTTGTCATCGTTCATCTTGGCCGCGCGCTCGAGCAGGCGCGAGTGCAGGTAGAACACGTCGCCAGGATAGGCTTCGCGGCCCGGCGGGCGGCGCAGCAGCAGCGACATCTGGCGGTAGGCGACGGCCTGCTTCGACAAATCGTCGTAGAAGATGACCGCGTGCATGCCGTTGTCGCGGAAGAACTCGCCCATCGCGCAGCCGGTGTAGGGGGCCAGGAACTGCAGCGGGGCCGGCTCGGACGCGGTGGCGGCGACGACGATCGAATAGTCCATCGCGCCGTGGTCGGTCAGGGTCTTGACGATCTGGGCGACGGTCGAGCGCTTCTGTCCGACGGCCACGTAGATGCAGTACAGCTTCTGCTTCTCGTCGTCGCCCTGGTTCCAGCGCTTCTGGTTGATGATGGTGTCGAGGATGATGGCGGTCTTGCCGGTCTGGCGGTCGCCGATGATCAACTCGCGCTGGCCGCGGCCGACGGGGATCAGGGCGTCGATGGCCTTCAGGCCGGTCGACATCGGCTCGTGCACCGACTTGCGCGGAATGATGCCCGGGGCCTTGACCTCGACGCGCGAGCGCTTGTCGTACTGGATCGGGCCCTTGCCGTCGATCGGGTTGCCCAGCGCGTCGACGACGCGGCCCAGCAGGCCCTTGCCCACCGGCACGTCGACGATCGCGCCGGTGCGCTTGACGGTGTCGCCTTCCTTGATGGTGCGGTCGTCGCCGAAGATCACGATGCCGACGTTGTCGGTCTCGAGGTTCAGCGCCATACCCTTGATGCCGCCGGGGAATTCGACCAGCTCGCCGGCCTGCACCTTGTCGAGGCCGTAAACGCGCGCGATGCCGTCGCCCACCGACAGCACCTGCCCGACCTCGGCGACTTCCGCCTCGGTCCCGAAATTGGCGATCTGATCCTTCAGGATGGCGGAGATTTCCGCTGCGCGGATTTCCATTATCCGACCCCTTTCATAGCGAGCTTCAATTGTTGCAGCTTGGTGCGCAGCGAGTTGTCGACCATGCGCGAGCCCACCTGGACGACCAGCCCGCCGAGGAGGCCGGGATCGACGTCGACGTCGACGGCAACCTTGCTGCCGACGGCGGACTTGAGGGTGGCGACAAGGGCGTTGAGCTGCTTCTCGGTGAGTTGGCTGGCGGCCTTGACGTGGGCCGTGACCTCGCCGCGGCGGCCGGCCAGCTGGCGGAGATAGGCCTCGATCATGCCGGGCAGGGCGAACAGGCGGCGGTTGGCGGCGACGAGGCCGAGGAAGCGGCCGGTCAGCTCGGCAAAGCCGGCCTTGGCGGCGATGGCGGCGATTCCCTTTTGCTGGTCGGCGCGGCTGAGCACCGGGCTGCGGATCAGGCGCTGAAGATCGGCGCTCTCGCCGACCATCGTGCGCAGGGACTTGAGATCGGTCGCGACCTGATCGAGAGCGCCTTGCTGTTCGGCGAGTTCAAACAATGCCGCAGCGTAACGCTCCGCTATTGGACCGGTGATTCCAGAAGCCACCTGAGGTTATCCTTAAGAAGATTGTAATATGCTTTAATGGTGAACTAAAACATATTGATTTTACTAGACAAACTTCGCGCAGCGCGCCGCCTACCCCTTCGGCGAGGGTTAACTATCACATACCCATGACCGTTGCAAGGCCAGTCTGTGCCGAATTTTTGCGCTGCGGCAAATTGTTGCAGGACTCCGCGGGGCCGCGCCCAGGGGGCGCGTCGCGCACCCCGCGTCCCCCTCCGAAGGGTAGTGGGCAGGGGCGCCGGTCCCGGGTCAGCGGCGGTCCAGAAACCGCGCCAGGCCGTCCGCGACCGCCCGCATCTCCTGCTCCGTGCCGATGGTAATCCGCAGCCAGTCGCGCAGGCCGCAGGGATCCTGTCGGCGCACGATGATGCCGTGAGCGCGCAGGAAGTCGTCGGCGTCATGGGCGGTGCGGCCGGGTTCGGCGGGAAAACCCGCGAGCACGAAGTTGCCGTGGCTTCGCGGCACGTTCAGCCCCTTGTCGCGCAGGCGCTCGGCCAGCCACTCGCGCCAGGTCAGGGTGTGCAGCCGCGTGTGGTCGAAATGGCGTCCGTCGCCCAGGGCGGCGATGGCCGCGGCCTGGCCGGCGGCGTTGACGTTGAAGGGTGCGCGCACCCGGTTGAGCACGTCGGCGACGGCCGGCGGGCAGTAGGCCCAACCGATGCGCAGGGCGCTCAGCGCGTACAGCTTCGAGAACGTGCGCGTCATCACCACATTGTCGCCGGCATCGACCAGGTCGGCGCCGGCGGTGTAGTCGCTCCAGTCCACGTATTCCGCATAGGCCGCGTCGAGAACCAACAGCACACCGTCCGGCAGGCCGGCGCGCAAACGCCGCACCGCCTGACGCGGCAGGCAGCTCCCGGTCGGGTTGTTGGGGTTGGCGAGAAACAGGATGCGGGTGCGTGGCGTGACCCGCGCCAGCAGCGCGTCGACGTCGGCGCACAGATCGGTCTCCGGCGCCGCCACCGGGGTGGCGCCGGCGGCGCGGGCGACGATGGGATAGAGCATGAAGCCGTGGGCGCTGTAGAGCACCTCGTCGCCGGGCCCGGCATAGGCGCGGCACAGCAGGTCGATCAACTGGTCCGAGCCGGCGCCGCAGACGATGCGTTCGGGATCGAGGCCGAACCGCCGGCCGATGGCCGTGCGCAGACGGGTGGCGCCGCCGTCGGGGTAGCGGTGAAGGTCGTCGCCAAGACCGGCGAGCACCGCGGCAGCGGCCGGGCTCGGCCCCAGCGCGCCCTCGTTCGAGGCCAGTCGGATAGGCCGTTCGAAGCCGGGAAGAACGCCGTCGCCGGCGCGGTAGGGACTGATGTCGAGAACGCCTGGACGCGGGCTGAGAATGGTCATGCCTTCGCTCCTCATGGCTGGGGGCAAAGCTTCCCCCCACCCCTCTCCATCAGGGAGGGGCTGGCTCCCCTCTCGCAAGCGAGAGGGGAGACGGGGAAGGAAATGGCGCTACTCCGCCGCGACGTTCGGCAGGGCGGCCAGGGCGGCGTTCAGGTCGTTCTGGTTGTAGGGCACGTCGACCAGCTTGCCGGCGAAGTAGT
>JACFNC010000005.1 GCA_019455065.1 Rhodospirillales bacterium | reverse complement strand
CCCACCTTCGTCAGTCATTTTTCCCTTGCGCCGCAGGGGCCGTCCACACATGACAACGTTCCCCCTTGCCTACTCCGCGGCGCGGTCGGCGGGCGGGCTCCAGCGCAGGACGGGGGTGCGGGCGGCGGTGGTTTCGTCGAGGCGGCGGCGCGGGGTGAGCGTCGGGGCCGCCTTGAAATAGGCGGAGTCGCCCTCCCGCGCGCGGCGCGCCAGGCCGCGCAGGCTGGCGGCGAAGGCGTCCAGGGTGTCCTTGCCCTCGGTCTCGGTGGGCTCGATGAGCAGCGCCCCGTGCACGACCAGCGGGAAATACATGGTCATCGGGTGGAAGCCCTCGTCGAGCAGCGCCTTGGCGATGTCCAGCGTGGTGACCCCGCTGCCCTTGAGAAAGCGGTCGTCGAACAGCGCCTCGTGCATGCAGGGCCCGGGATAGGACGGCGTCAGCTCGTCCGACAGCGTCGCCAGCAGGTAGTTCGCGTTCAGCACCGCATCGCCCGAGGCCTGCCGCAGGCCGTCGGCGCCCAGGCTCATCATGTAGGCCAGCGCCCGCACGATCACCCCGAACTGCCCGTGGAAGCCCTTGAGCCGGCCGAAGGGTTGCGCCCCGGGCCGCTCGGCGGCGTGCTCGATCAGGCGGAACCCCTGCCCGTCCGCGACCACGACCGGCAGCGGGGCGAAGGGCGCGAGCGCGGCGCCCAGCACGGTGGGCCCCGCCCCCGGCCCGCCGCCGCCGTGCGGGGTCGAGAAGGTCTTGTGCAGGTTGATGTGCATGCAGTCGACGCCGAGGTCGGCCGGGCGCACACGGCCGACGATGGCGTTGAAGTTTGCGCCGTCGCAGTAGAAGAAGGCGCCGGCGGCATGCACCGCCTCGGCGATCTCGAGGATTTCGTCCTCGAACAGGCCGCAGGTGTTGGGGTTGGTCAGCATGAAGGCCGCCACCTCGGGGCCCAGCTTGCCTTTCAGCGCATCCAAATCGACGCGGCCGCGCTGGTTGGCCGGCACCGATTCCACCTCGTAGCCGCAAAGCGCGGCGGTGGCCGGATTGGTGCCATGCGCCGATTCGGGCACCAGGACCCGCCGCCGCGTCTCGCCCCGGGCCTCGAGCGCGGCACGGATGGCCATCATGCCGCACAGCTCGCCATGCGCGCCGGCGGCCGGCGACAGGGCGACCGCGGGCATGCCGGTCAGCGTCGTCAGCCAGTGCGCCGCCGTACCCAGCAGTTCCAGCGCCCCCTGGACGGTGCGCTGCGGCTGGAACGGGTGGATGTCGGCGAAGCCGGGCAGGCGCGCCACCTTCTCGTTGAGCCGGGGATTGTGCTTCATCGTGCACGAGCCCAGGGGATAGAAGGTCGAATCGATGCCCAGGTTCTTCTGCGACAGCCGCGTGTAGTGGCGCACGACCTGCGGCTCGGACAAACCCGGCAGGCCGATGGCGCCCGTCCGTCTCAGGCCGCCCAGCCGCTCCGCGACCGGCGCCGGCGCCGGCAGATCGACACCGCACCGCCCCGGCGCGTCCTGCTCGAAAAGCAGCGGCTCCTCGAGATACAGGCCGCGGTTACCGCTGACGGTGGCGCTCATGCCAGCACCTCCTTCAAGGCGCCGGCCAGGGCGTCCATGTCATCGGGCGTGTTGGTTTCGGTGGCGGCCACCAGCAGCACGTCGTCGAGTTCCGGATAGCTGGGATAGAAGCGCGACGCGGGGACGCCGCCGAGAATTCCGCGCTCCGCCAGTCGGTCGGCGACGAGGGCTGCGGGTTTCGGCAGGTTCAAGGCAAACTCGTTGAAGAATGCGCCTGGCAGCACCCGCACCCCGTCCAGAGCCGCCAGCCTGTCGGCCAGGGTCACGGCGGCGGCATGGTTGAGTTCGGCCAGCCGGACGAATCCCGCCTCGCCCAGCAGCGCCATGTGGATGCTGAAGGCCAGGGCGCAGAGGCCCGAATTGGTGCAGATGTTGCTGGTCGCCTTCTCGCGCCGGATGTGCTGCTCGCGGGTCGACAGGGTGAGCACCCAGCCGCGCCGGCCGTCGGCGTCGACCGTCTCCCCGACCAGCCGGCCGGGCATCTGGCGCACGAAACGGTCCCGCGTCGCCAGCAGGCCGAGCCCCGGCCCGCCGAAGGTCAGCGGATTGCCGACCGGCTGACCCTCGGCCACCACGATGTCGGCGCCCATCTCGCCGGGCGACGTCACCAGCCCCAGGGACACCGGCTCGGCCACGGCGACCACCAGCAGGGCGCCCGCCGCGTGACAGGCCGCGGCCAGCGCCGCGTGGTCCTTGAGATGCCCGAAGAAGCCCGGGTTCTGCACCACGACGCAGGCGGTCTCGGCATCGATGCGCCCGATCAGGTCCTCGACGCCCAAGGGATCGGGGGCCAGAGCCTCGGGCTCCATCTCGGTGTATTGGGTGACCGTCTCGGTGACGGCGCGGTAATGGGGGTGCAGGCCGCCCGACAGCAATATCCGCCGCCGCTTGGTGATGCGGCAGGCCATCATCGCCGCCTCGGCGCAGGCGGTCGCGCCGTCGTACATCGAGGCGTTGGCCACCTCCATGCCGGTGATCAGCGCCACCTGGGTCTGGAACTCGAACAGGTATTGCAGCGTGCCCTGCGAGACCTCCGGTTGATACGGGGTGTAGGAGGTCAGGAACTCGCCGCGCTGGATGAGGTGATCGACGGCCGCCGGCACGTGATGGCGATAGGCCCCGGCGCCGAGGAAGCATGGCGCGTCGGCGGCGCTGAGATTGCGCGCCGCCATCGCCCTCATCAGGCGTTCCACCTCGGCCTCGCCGGCGTGCTCCGGAAGGTCGAGGGCTTTGGCTTGCCGGGCGCTCGGCGGCACGTCGCGGAACAGGTCCTCGACGTCGGCGACGCCGATGGTCGCCAGCATGGCGCGCCGGTCGGCGTCGGTCAGGGGAAGGTAGCGCATGCCTATGCCAGACCCTTCACGTACTCGTCGTAACCCGCCTGATCCATCAGTGTCGCCAGCTCGCCGGGATCGGTCAGGCGCAGCTTGAAAAACCAGCCCTTCTCCATCGGATCCTCGTTGACCGTTCCCGGCTGGGCGACGAGGTCGTCGTTGATCGCCACCACCTCGCCGCTGAGCGGGGCATAGATTTCGCTTGCGGCCTTGACGGATTCCACGACCGCCGCCTCGGCGCCCTTGTTCAGGCTGCTGCCCACCGCCGGCAACTCGACGAAGACGACGTCGCCGAGCTGGCTCTGCGCATAGTCGGAAACGCCGACCGTGCCGACGCCGTTCTCGACGCGCACCCATTCGTGTTCGCTGGTGAACCTGATCTCGCTCATTTCAGTTTCCCTTGCTCGTGGCGTAACGGTGGGGGACGAAAGGCAGGGCGGCGACATGGCCCTCACGTGGCGTGCCGCGGACCAGCAGACGGACCGGCGTGCCGACCGCTGCGTACGGGCTCAACACGTAGCCCATGGCGACCGGCCCGTTGACGGTGGGGCCGAAGCCGCCGCTGGTGACCTCGCCGATCGGCTGCCCGTCGCGGTCGGTCACCTGGGTATGGGCGCGCGCGGGCGCGCGATCATCGGGCCGCAGACCGACGCGCAACCGCGCCGGTCCCTCCTTGAGCTGGCGCAGAATGATGTCGGCGCCCGGAAATCCGCCCTCGGCCCGCCGCCGCTTGCCGATGGTCCACCCCAGGCCGGCCTCGACCGGCGTCGTTGTCTCGTCGATGTCGCTGCCGTACAGGCAAAGGCCCGCCTCCAGACGCAGCGAGTCGCGGGCGCCAAGGCCGGCCGGGGCCACCCCGGGACGGGCCAGCAGCCGCCGCGCCAGTTCCTCGGCACGCACGGCCGGCACAGAAATCTCGTAACCGTCCTCGCCGGTGTAACCGGACCGCGTGACGACGCACCCGATTCCCGCCACCTCCAGCAGGCGCGCCGACATGAACGGCATCGCGGCCACCTCCGGCGACAAGCCCGAGAGCGCCTCGGCGGCGCCCGGCCCTTGCAGCGCGAGCAGGGCGCGGTCGGCCAGTTCCTCGACCACGACACGCGGGTCGAGCCGGCTTCGCAAATACGTAAGGTCATGCTCCTTGCGCGCCGCGTTGACGACCAGGAAGAGACGGTCGCCGCCGTTGGTGACCATCAGGTCGTCGAGAATGCCGCCCGCGTCGTTGGTGAACAGCGTATAGCGCACGCGGCCCGCCGCGAGGCCGGCGACGTCGCCCGGCACCAGGCGCTCCAGCGCCGCCGCCGCGCCGTCTCCACGCAAAGCCACCTGGCCCATGTGCGACACGTCGAACAGCGAGGCGCGAGCCCGCGTGTGCTGGTGCTCGGCAAGGATGCCGGCCGGATACTGCACGGGCATGGAATAGCCGGCGAAGGGCACCATGCGGGCGCCGAGGCCGACGTGAAGGTCGAAGAGGGGAGTGCGCTTTTCGATCTGGTCCAACAGGTCCTCCCGAACAGAGTGCGCTCGCCGCCGCTGCCGGTGACGAAGCCCCCCTCTGTCTCGGGACCTGAAAGATTCGCCGGCAGCTATCCGGCTTTCATCTTCGGTGAGGCGCCTGCCGCGCCCGCTTTCCAGAGGTTCATCCCCCCACGGTCCGTTTGCCTGAGAGTTTCCAGGGGCGGTTGCTCCTTCGGCGCCGGACGTCCGGTCTCTCCCGCGGGGATCGTCTGATCGGCCGCCAGTTTAGCCATCCGCCGCCACAGGTCAACCGCCGCCTTGGAACCGGGGGGCCGCGATTTCGTGCGCTTCCGGATTGCTCCCCACACTCAGATACGGCTGGAAAAGAGCCTCAAGATACCTCACGCCCGACAGACTTAAGTGGTTGCTATCAAAAAACAGGGGTTGCCCGGCGGCCACGAAGCGACACCGCCCGTGAGCGCATAAGTGGTCACCCAGACGGATCCGCGCCAGCCGGGGGGCTTCTATAGAATCTAGCGCCTCGACAACCCAGCCATTCGTCCTGTGATATTTTTCCACGCTCACCGTCAGGCTCTCAGGGTCTCTTCCCTGCATCAATGAGCGCGCTGCCGCGGCGGGGACGTTCTTGCTGAAGTTCGGCAAGGGGTAGATCAACACCACCGTCTTGCCGGTCGCCGCCAATCGCTGGACCGTGGCGTGCAGACGGTCGCGGTAGTCATCCCGATCTGATTGCCATCGGTTCACATAGTAGGAATGCCGCCCCACCAGGAACACCGTCGATATCGTCGTCTCTCGTTCCAAATATTTCAGGATCTCTTCGTTGTGGCTTGGACAATCCTTCGGCAAACCCCTTCCGAGAACCGGCGGACAGCCTGGATAGGCGATTCCCAGGATCGCTTGGCCTTGTTTTTCGGCCAAGGCTCCAATCCCTGCGGCCAGTTCGATACCTTGGCTGTCACCCCAGGCGGCCATCCGCGGCCGAGCGTCAGCCCCATAGCGACACAGCCGATCAAGCGCGATCGGAAGTTCTTGAGCGGTATGGCAGGCTATCCGTCGCGGGTTGTAATCCTCGGCATAGGCGGCCAGCGCGAGAACCTCGGAGGCAACCCGCCCCGGCCATCCATTCGCCAGACTGGCCCACATTCCTAACAGCCCTGCGACCAGACAAACCGTTGCGGCGAGCGACAACCGCCGGCGGACAAGTGGCCCCTGGAGCGTTCTGAAAGGTAGTTCCACATATCGCCAGGATAAATGGGCGATGAGCAGGCAGGCGGCGATTTGAAACCCGGTTTGCCAGGGCGCGGGGGGTATGAAGAGGCAATCTCTGAGAAATGTGATGATGGGCCAGTGCCAAAGATACAGCGAATAGGAGATGGCGCCGACATAGACCATCAGGCGTCCGCTGAGCATGCGCGAGACCACGGCGCCGCCATCGCGGCCGGCCAGGATTATGAGTGCCGCCCCGAGGCAGGGCAGGAGCGCCGCCGCTCCCGGAAATGGCGTCGCCTCGCTGTACGACAGGATCGCCGCGGCGATCATTACCAGACCGGCTAGCGCGGCCGCTTCGCGCAAGGCGCGCTTGCCAAAGACAGCGGGCCAGCCGAATGCTAGCACTGCCCCGATCAGGAACTCCCAGCCCCGCGACGGCAACAGATAGTACGCGGCCGACTGGAAATTCGCGACCGCCCAAACGCTAAGCGCAAAGGAAGCGAGGGCAAGGACCGTAAAGGCCGGACCTTGCCAGGATGGGCTAAGGACCCGATAGGCGATCTGTATCAGGAATGGTACGACGAGATAGTACTGCGCCTCGATTGACAGGCTCCACGTGTGGAGCAATGGCAGTACGTCGGCCTGGGCGGCAAAGTAACCCGCGGTCTTCTGGAAGAAAACATTAGACGACATGATGGCCATTGCGGCGAAGCTCTGGCCGAAAGATTTCAGTTCACCGGGAAGCAAGAGCCATATTGCGAACGGATAAGCCAAAAACATCATTAAGAATAGTGCAGGAAATATCCTTCGAACGCGTTTGTCGATGAATTCAGCAATACTAAAATTGCCATTGCGCATATCGCGCAAAATGACCTGCGTGATCACATATCCGGATATCACAAAAAAGATATCGACCCCGACGAACCCGCCGCCGAAATACGGGACCTGCCAGTGAAAAAACATCACCGACAGGACTGCGACCCCTCTCAGCCCTTCGATGTCGCTTCGACGCGCCCGCATGGCTGCCGCGGCTTCTAGCGTCCCCAGTCCGAGCTAGCGCCGCTTGTCGCGATTGTAGCGCAGCTGTTCCTCGGTCAACTGGAAGCCGAGATAAATTTCCTTGCCGGCGGCCGTTTGGCCGCGTTCGAGGGGCAGGGTGATGGTTACCGGGGCGTCGTCGAACGCGACCGTGGCGGCTGTTCCCGGAAAAGCGATTCGCGAGCCGAACACCGCCTTCGCGCGCGGATCCGGGTAGTGGTCGGGCATGGCCACGAAATACGAGACATCGACGACGCCATCGGTGTCGGCCTTGCCGCGCCGGGCGTCCATCAACACCGCCAACGTCAGCTCGACGCCGTTCTTCACCCGGCGGCATTCGCCCTTGTAGCCGACGATCTCGGCCTCCACCTCGATGTCGGCGGGGGTTCGTCCGGCGCCGGCGAACTGCGTCAGGCGCGCCGCGTCGGCCAGGATGACGACTTCCGGGCACACTGGCGGCTCGCCCTTGACGAAAGCGCCGCAGGACGAGAGGGCGACCGCGGCCGCTACGACGAGGAGGGGTTGGCGCATGGGAAAGATCTCACAGGGTCTCGTGGGTGCCGTCACAGAACGGCTGGGTCTTGGAAGCCTTGCACCCGCACAGCCAGGCGGTGCCCGTCTTCTCGGCCACGAACATGCGGGGCTTGAAACCCGTGCCCTTGTGGGACCCGTCGCAGAACGGTTGCTTGGCGCTGCGTCCGCAGGCACACCAGAAATATTTCTCGCCGGCCTTGAGCTCGACCTCGTAGGGGCCTTTCTGGGCGACCACGGACTCGGTCATTCCGTTCACCTTTTGCCTGGAAGGGAATTCTGCTATTGCTGATCGCCCCGCGACTTTAGAGAACCGCCAGGCAACAGACAAGCCGTGAAACCGTGGGAACGGGCAACGGCGACTCGCCTCAGACCAGCGACGAACGCAACACGATGACCAAACGGCCGCTCCATGTTCTCCTTGCCAGTCCGCGAGGCTTCTGCGCCGGCGTCGACCGCGCCATCCAGATCGTCGAGGAGGCGCTGCGCAAGTTCGGCGCCCCCGTCTATGTCCGACACGAGATCGTGCACAATCGCTTCGTCGTCGAGTCGCTGGAGGCGAAGGGGGCGGTGTTCGTCGACGAGTTGGACGAGGTCCCTGACGGTGTGCCGGTGATCTTCTCCGCCCATGGCGTTCCGAAGTCGGTCCCCGCCGAGGCCGAGCGGCGCGGCCTGTTCTACCTCGACGCCACCTGCCCGCTCGTCAGCAAGGTCCATTACGAAGCCCAACGTCACCAACAGAACGGGCGCCAGATCATCATGATCGGGCATGCCGGCCATCCCGAGGTCGTCGGCACCATGGGCCAAGTGCCCGAGGGCGCCGTCCTGTTGGTCGAAAACGTCGATCAGGCCGAGGCGGTGCGGCCCGACCATCCCGACCGTCTGGCCTACATCACGCAGACCACCCTGTCGGTCGACGACGCCGCCGCCATCGTCGCCGTTCTGCGCCGGCGCTTCCCGACGATCGAGGGGCCGCGCAAGGAGGACATCTGCTACGCCACCACCAACCGGCAGCAGGCGGTCAAGTCGATCGCCGGGCGTTGCGATGCCCTGCTGGTGATCGGCGCCCCCAATTCCTCGAACTCGCGCCGCCTGGTCGAGGTCGCGTCGCGGGCCGGCTGCGGCCGCGCCTATCTGGTGCAGCGCGCCGCCGATCTCGACTGGCAGGCGCTGGCCGAAGTCGCCACCCTGGGCATCACCGCCGGCGCCTCGGCGCCCGAGGTGCTGGTCGAGGAGGTTCTGGCGGCAGTCAGGGAACGCTTCGAGGCGAAGGTCGAGTTCGTGCCGGTGACGCAGGAAAACATGTCGTTCAAACTGCCCGCCGCACTGGAAGCCTGACCGTGGCCGTCTATACCGAAGTCTCCGACGAGGAGCTCGAGGAGTTCGTCGCCGGCTACGATCTGGGCGCGGTGGTGTCCTGCAAAGGAATCGCCGAGGGTGTCGAGAACTCGAACTTCCTGCTCCAGACCGAAACCGGAACCTTCATTCTGACACTCTACGAGAAGCGGGTGGATCCCGACGATCTTCCGTTCTTTATCGGCCTGATGGAGCACCTGGCCCAGCGCGGCCTTGCCTGCCCGACGCCGATTCACGGCCGCGACGGCCGCGCCCTGCGCGAACTGTGCGGGCGCCCCGCCGCCATCGTCACCTTCCTGCAGGGGATGTGGCCGCGGCGCGTCGCCGTGGAGCACTGCGCGCAGCTCGGCGAGGTCATGGCGCGCATGCACCTCGCGGGCGCCGACTATCCCCTGGTGCGGCCCAATAATCTGTCGGTGGCCGGCTGGCGGCCGCTGCTGGCGGCCTCGGCCCACGGCGCCGACGACGTCAAACCGGGCCTCGGCGAGTATCTGGAGGCCGAACTAGAAGAGATCGAGGAAGGCTGGCCGGCCGACCTGCCCTCGGGCGTCATCCACGCCGATCTGTTTCCCGACAACGTCTTCTTCCTTGGCAAGCAGATCTCCGGGATCATCGACTTCTATTTTGCCTGCACCGACGCCTTCGCCTACGACATCGGCATCTGCCTCAACGCCTGGTGCTTCGAGCCGGACGGCAGCTTCAACATCACCAAGGCGCGATCCATGCTGTCGGCCTATCGCCGCGTGCGCCCGATCACTGACGAAGAGTTGCGCGCCCTGCCGCTGCTGGCCCGCGGCGCGGCGATGCGCTTCCTGCTGACCCGCCTGTACGACTGGCTGCACACCCCGCCCGGCGCCTACGTGAAACGCAAGGACCCGTTGGAATACCTTCACAAGCTGCGCTTCCACCAGGGCCTGTCGGGACCCGGCGCCTACGGGCTGGACTGATGGCCGAGGAGGTCGTCGAGCTGTTCACCGATGGCGCGTGCAGCGGCAATCCCGGCCCGGGTGGGTGGGGCGCCATCCTGCGCTATCGCGGTGTCGAGAAGGAGCTGAGCGGCGGCGAGGCGCAGACCACCAACAACCGCATGGAGCTTACGGCGGTGATCGAAGGCCTCAACGCCCTGACCCGCCCCTGCCGGGTCGCCGTCTACACCGACAGCCAGTACGTCCAAAAGGGCATCTCGCAATGGATGGCGGCCTGGAAGGCGCGCGGCTGGAAGACGGCGGACAAGCAGCCGGTGAAGAACGAGGATCTGTGGCGCCGCCTGGACGAGGCGGCAAGCCGCCACCGCGTCGACTGGCACTGGGTGCGCGGCCACGCTGGCCACCCCGAAAACGAGCGCGCCGACGCACTTGCCCGAAAGAGCCTCGCCGAGGCCCGCGGCTGACCACCCCCTTTCCGTGAGTTCTACCGCAGCGTCAGTTCCGTTAGGATAAACTCAACGGAATCCCGACGTTCGGAACCGGAGAGGGAGAGCGGCCATGCGCCCACGCTGGATGGGACTCGTCTGCATAACCACGATGTTCGCCGCCTCGCCCGCCCTTGCCGGCAGCGACTGGCTGGAGGCGCTGAAGCTCCCCGGCGAGCAGCTTCGCCAACTTTGCGGGCAAAGTAATGGCCTCACCACCCTGGCACGCTCGCAGATGGTCGCCGCCGGCGACGCCGAATGGCGACGCCTGGCGCGTGTCGACCTCGCGGTCGAGCGCTTCGGCATGGGCGCGTCCCCGCTCGACTCCGCAAAGTGCTATGTCTATGTGCGCGCCGGCGACGCCGCGGCGACGCAGCGCCGCGCCTTCGAGGTGCGCGACTTCGCCAGCAACCCCGACCGGGTGCTGGTCATGGTCGTCGGCTGGGACGTCCAACTGCCGGAGTAGCCGCCCGGACTAGAGGTTCGCCAAGACGTTCTCGGCCCCGGAAACGCCGAACTCGCCGGGATTCTCCACCCACAGCTTCGACACCTTGCCGTCGTCGACGATCATGGCGAAGCGCTTGCAGCGCAGGCCCATGCCGGCACCGGAGGCGTCCAGCTCAAGACCAAGCTTGCGGGTGAAGTCGGCGTTGCCGTCGGCCAGCAGGCGCACCTTGCCCTCGGCGTTGCCCGCCTTGCCCCACGCGCCCATGACGAAGGCGTCGTTGACGGCCAGGCAGACGATCTCGTCAACCCCCTTGCCCTTCAGTTCGCCCGCCTTGTCCACGAACCCCGGCAGGTGGCGGGCGGAACAGGTGGGTGTGAAGGCGCCGGGCACCCCGAACATCACGACCTTCCGCCCGGCGAAAAGCTGGTCGGTGTCCACGTCCTTGATGCCGTCGGCGGTCATTTCCTTGAGGCTGGCGCCGGGCAGGCGGTCACCAACTGAGATGGCCATCGGCTCCTCCCTTGCTTCGACACCCCTTACATGGGGTGACGCGGCAACCCGTCAATCGGACTTGCCCGCCGCTTTCTCGAAGGCCTTCAGCACAGCCGATTCGGTTAGCAACTCGGGCAACACCACGCCTCCCGGCGCTCCTGGTCCATAGACGACGTTGAATGGGATGCCGTAGCGCCCGTACGAAGCGAGGTAATGGGCGATGCCGTCGTCCGGCCGGGTCCAGTCGGCGCGCATGGCCACCACATCCGACTTCCCAAGACGCTCGGCCACGCCACCGCGGTTGATGACGGCTGTCTTGTTGACCTGGCAGGTGATGCACCAGTCGGCGGTGACGTCGACGAACACCGTGCGCCCGTCCGCCACCAAGGCGGCAATGGCGTCGCGGTCGAAGGGCCGCCACAGGGCGTCCTTGGCGGCCGACGGCAGGCTGGTCGACGTTGCCTGGAAGGGTACCACGAAGGCGAGGCCGGCGATCGCCACCACCGCCGCCGCCAGCGCCGGCCGTGCCGTTCCCGCCACGCGCAGCCGCAGAGCCAGCAGGGCGGCCAGGGCCGCCATCATGCCGCCGACCAGCACGGCGGTGCCGGTGCCGGTCTGGGAGGCCAGCACGGCGAGCAGCCACACCGCCGTCGCCGCCAGGGCGACGCCCATCACCTGCTTGACCACCACCATCCACCGCCCCGGCCGGGGCAGGCGCAGCGCCAGTTGCGGCCAAGCGGCGACGAGCAGATAGGGCAGCGCCATCCCGATGCCGAGGGCCGTGAAGATGGCGAAAATCTCGACCGGCCCGCGCGCCAGCGCGAAGCCAACCGCGGTTCCCAGGAACGGCGCCGTGCATGGGGTCGCCAGCAAGGTCGCGAAGGCGCCGGTGACGAAATGGCCGCCCAGGGAATGCGGCGCACCGTGCCCGCGCCCCAGCCCCGACATCCAGTGCGGCAGGCTGATCTCGAAGAAGCCCCACAGGTTGGCCGCGAACAGGGTGAGGATGACGGTCAGGGCCACCAGGAAAAGCGGTTGCTGGAACTGTATTCCCCAGCCCACTGCGGCACCCGCCGCCTTAACCGCAACCGCGGCCGCCGCCAGCGCCAGGAAAGAGGCCACGATGCCGGCCGACGACGCCACGAAGCTGAGACGCACGTGCCGGCGTTCGCCGCCGCCATGCCCGACCAACCCAAGAATTTTCAGGGACAGCACCGGGAGGACGCAGGGCATGAGATTGAGGATCAGCCCGCCGACGATCGCGGCGCCGAGCATGGCCAGCAACGTGCCCGCACCACTTGCCGGTAAAGCCCCGGCGACCGGCTCGACCACGGCTTCGAGGCCCCGGCCGCCTTCGCCCGCGGTCACGGTCAGCGGCACGCCGACCAGGCTTCCCTCCACGGTTCCGGGCACCGCGCTTACCTCGAGCACGGCTCGCCGGCCGCCCTCCGCCAGAGTGACACGCGGAGGCCCGAACTGCCGCCCATCCGGGTCCTCGACGAAAAGGTCGGGTTTCTCGAAACGCTCGGCGCCGCGCACGGCGACGCGCAGCACCGCCCCGTCCCCCTCGCCGGCCGTCTCGACCGACAGCAGCGACAGGCCGTGACGCGCCCCGTCGCCGGGAACGGCGGCGGCAAAGCGGTTGATGTCGTGGGCGAAACGGCTGGGGGTGGCCGGGCCGGCCGGCAGTGACAGGGCCAGCGTGGCCTGCTGCGGTATGCACACGGCGTCGCAGACCAAATAGTCGACCGTCCCCCGCAGCGCGAGCGGCCCTCCCGGCTCGGCCAGTCGCGCCGTCACCGGCAGCACCACCTCGTCCTTGTAGCCCACCGTCTGCAGCCCCAGGACCTCGAAGCGGTGAGGCAGCGGCCAGCGCAGCTCCGCCGCGCGCAAATTGGTGGAGCCTTGCCAATCGACGCTCGGCGGATAGCCGGCGTCGCCCGGCGAGCGCCAGTAGACCTTCCATCCCGGCTTCAGTCGGAAGTGCAACCCCAATTGCACCTCGGCGCCGTCGCCGACCGCGGCGACGGCCGAAACCAGCCGCACCGCGCCCTGGTCGTTTTCCTGCCACGGCGACGCCGCGGCCTGCGCCGGGCCCGCCGCCAAGGCGACGGCCAACCCGAAGAGGCCGGCCACAATTCTCGTCAACGACATGCCAAGCTTCTTTTCATCGCGGGCGGCATTGCAGCAATCCGCCGTGCCGGTGTCAATCGAATCGGCTGACGCCCCCGGCTCTTCAGCCTTGCGTTTGCGCGCCGCCCGGCATATGTGATTGCTCATGCCGACCACAGTAAGCACCTCGGGTTATCTTGCTGGTCAAGTCCTCGTCGCGATGCCGCAGATGCGCGATCCGCGATTTGCCCGCACGGTCGTCTACATCTGCGCGCACACCGCCGAGGGCGCAATGGGCTTGGTGGTCAACCGGGTTCTCGATGCCCTCACCTTTCCCGACCTGCTCGAGCAGCTCGACATCGAATCGACACCGCTTTGCGAGCAGATTCGCATCCATTTCGGCGGCCCCGTCGAAGCCGGTCGCGGCTTTGTCCTTCATTCGACCGACTTCATTCAGGAATCGACCCTCAAGGTTGACGACCGGGTGGCCCTTACGGCCACGATCGACATGTTGCGCGCCATCGCCGAGGGCCGCGGGCCGCAGCGGAGCATGCTGGCGCTGGGCTATGCCGGATGGAGCGCCGGCCAGCTCGACGGCGAGATTCGCGAGAACGTGTGGCTGAACACCCCGGCCGACGACGACCTCCTTTTCGGCAACGACCTCGACCAGAAATGGGAGAGCGCGATGACCAAGATGGGTATCGATTTGCGCATGCTGTCCGGCGACGCCGGACACGCCTGATCCGCCTCAACGCAGCCGCCTGACGATCCTGTCGTAGTCCTCGACCTTGTTAAGCGGCCCGACGGTGGCGAAGGTCGGGTTCGTCGAGAACAGCCGCGCGGCACAGCGGCGCACCGCGGCGGCGTCCACGGCTTCGATGTCCCGCACGACCTCCTCGACCGGCACCGGGCGCTCGTAAATGAGCATCTGCCGCGCCAGTTGCTCGCAGCGCGACGAACTGCTCTCCAGAGACATCAACGTGCTGGCCTTGAGCTGAGCACGGGCGCGGTGCAGTTCGTCCTCCTCGACGCCGAGGATAACCTTCATCACTTCCTCGCAGATCACCGGCATGACCTCGGCCACCTCGTCCTCGCCAGTGCCCGCATAAATCGCGAACAGGCCGCCATCCTGATAGGACGAGGAATAGGAATAGATCGAATAGACCAGCCCGCGCTTTTCCCTCACCTCCTGGAACAGACGTGACGACATGCCGCCCCCGAGCAGGGTGGCCAGCACCGAGGCGGTGTAGAAATCGGGATCCTGATAGCCCACTCCGTCGAAGCCCAGGATTACGTGCACCTGCTCGATATCCCGCTCCTCGCGGAAGTCGCCCCCCCGATACCCGGCTGGCTCTGCAAAGGCCGTTTGGTCGGCGGGAAGGGCGTCGAAGGATGTCGCCGCCAAGTCGACCAGCCGGTCATGCTCAACGTTCCCGGCCGCCGCGAGTATCATGCGCTTGGCGCCATAGTTGTCGCGCATGTAGTCGGCGAGGGTGGTCCGCGTCATGCCCCGCACCAGTTCGGCCGTGCCCAGCACGGGACGACCGATCGCCTGATCGGGATAGGCGGTCTCCTGGAAATAGTCGAAAATTATGTCGTCGGGCGTGTCGATGGCCTGGCTGATCTCCTGCACGACCACTGCCTGTTCCCGCGCCAGTTCCTCGGCGTCCAGGGTCGAGTGCTGCAAGATGTCGGCGATGACGTCCACCGCGAGGGCGAGATCCTCCTTGAGGATGCGGGCGTAATAGGCCGTGTGCTCGCGCGAGGTGTAGGCGTTGAGATGCCCGCCCACCGCCTCGATCTGCTCGGCGATATCGCGGGCGCTGCGCCGCCTTGTGCCCTTGAAGGCCATGTGTTCGAGCAGGTGGGATACACCGTTGATCTCGGGCCGTTCGTGGCGCGTGCCGGCGTCGACCCAGACGCCGATCGACGCCGTCTCCACGGTGTCCATGCGGTCGGTGACGACGCGCAGGCCGTTGGAAAGGGTCGTGACCTTAATGTTCATGCGGCGACCTTGGCGACCTTTCCCTTCACATAGTCCTTCAACACGGCAACGTCATTCGGCAAGACGTCGCATCGCTCGGGCCTTTCGAACAGGTCGGCAAGGCGGGCCGGCAACGCCGGATGGATCCCGGTGGCGGCCTCGACCGCCGCCGGGAACTTGGCCGGATGGGCGGTGGCCAACGAGATCATCGGGATGTCGGCCCGCCGGCGGCGAGCCCGGCCGGCGGCGACACCGACGGCGGAATGCGGATCGAGCAGCTCGCCGGTCGCCCGGTAGACGTCTCGAATCACCGCCTGGGTGCCATCGTCATCGAGCCGGAACCCATCGAACAGCTCCAAGGCCTTTTTCCAGCGCGCCGCGCCCACGTTCATCGCACCGGTGGCGCGGAACCGCGCCATCACGTCGGCCAGCGCCGCGCCGTCGCGGTCGTACAGGTCGAACAGCAGACGTTCGAAGTTGCTGGAGACCTGGATGTCCATGCTGGGGCTGAGGGTCGGCATCACCTCGCCCAAAGCCATCTCGCCCGAATCGAAGAAGCGGGTGAGAATGTCGTTGCGATTCGAGCCGACCACGAACTGCTCGACGGGCAGCCCCATCGCGCGGGCGCCGTAGCCCGCGTAGACGTTGCCGAAGTTTCCGGTCGGCACGGCGAAGGAAACCGGCCGTTCCGGCGCGCCGAGCGCCGTTCCCGCGGCGAAATAATAGACGATCTGGGCCATGATCCGTGCCCAGTTGATGGAATTCACCGCCGACAGCGCCATCTCGTCACGGAACGGCTGGTCGTTGAACAGTGCCTTCACCAGGTCCTGGCAATCGTCGAAGGTTCCCTCGACGGCCACGTTGTGCACGTTGGACGACAGCACCGTGGTCATCTGCCGCCGCTGCACCTCCGACACCCGGCCTTTGGGGTGCAGGATGACGATGTCGATGGCGGCGCGGTCGCGGCAGGCCTCGATCGCGGCCGAGCCGGTGTCGCCGGAGGTGGCACCCACGATGGTCACCCGCGCGCCGCGGCGCGCCAACACGTGGTCGAACAGCCGGCCGAGAAGCTGGAGCGCGTAATCCTTGAAGGCCAGGGTCGGCCCGTGGAACAGCTCGAGCAGCCAGTCGCCCCTGTCGAGCTGCTTCAGCGGAGCCACCGCGGCATGCCCGAACCCCGCGTAGGAATCGGCGACCAGGGCGGCGAAATCGTCCTCGGAAATGGTTCGGTCGAGGAACGGCAGCATCACCCGCGTCGCCAACTCGGCGTAGGGCAGACCGGCCAACGCGCGGATTTCGGCGGCCGAGAAACGCGGCCACTCTTGCGGCACGTAGAGGCCGCCGTCGCGCGCCAGACCGGCCAGAAGAACGTCGTCGAATGCAAGGACAGGAGCCTGTCCGCGGGTGCTCACATAGGTCAAGGCGAAACTCCGATCCCCGACGCAAGGCCGCATACACTATACGGCTGCCAAGGGGCGGGCAATACGGTGGAAGAGTTCAAAGACGGCCGCGGTGCCCGGCCGGCGGATAGATGCGCCCTCGCGACCGTGCCGTCAACCGGCGGGCCGCGAGGGCGCCCTGTCCTCAGGCCATCGGAACCGCGAAAATGGCGGCGACGGTGACGGCGAAGGCAGCGAACAGCAGTCGGTGGATCATTGGAACCTCCCGTGATCGTTGCTGCGCTCGCTCCGTGGGCTTGCGTTCTGACCGGCCGTTTACGGAGTCGCGTTCTTCTTATTGGTCATCCAGCATAGGCGGGAGTCCGCGCCGTTGGCAACGCGTGAATCGATTCGGCCTCTCACTCACGCAAGGTAGCGTCGCCGCAGATGCTCCTTGAACACCGCCGCATCCAGCGGCCGCCCCGTCGCCTCGATCAGCAGTTCGTCCACCTCCAGCAGCGAGCCCTTGCCATGGACGTGGACGCGCAGCCAGCCGAGCAGCGGCGCGAAGTCGCCACGGCCGAGGGCTGGCGGAATGCCCGGTTCGGCACGGCACGCCGCGTCGAACAGTTGGGCCGCCGTCATCGCCCCCAGGGTATAGGTCGGGAAATAGCCCCAGGCGCCGTCGTACCAGTGGATGTCCTGAAGACAGCCGCGGCGGTCGTCCGGCGGGGTGATGCCGAGCAGCCGTCCCATTCCCTCGTTCCAGGCTCCCGGCAGGTCGGCCACCTGAAGGTCGCCCTCGATCATGGCCTTCTCCAGCCGGTAGCGGAGGATGACGTGGGCGGGATAGGTGACCTCGTCGGCATCCACCCTGATGAAGCCAGGACCGACCCGGGTGTACACCCCATGCAGGTTGTCGGCATCCCAGGCCGCCCCTTCGCCGTCGAACGCGGCGCGCATCAACGGTGCGGCGAATTCCAGGAATTCACGCGAGCGGCAGGCCTGCATCTCGAACAGCAACGACTGTGATTCATGCAGGCTCATCCCGCGGGCGCGCCCCACCGGCTGGCGCCGCCACTCGGCGGGAAGGCCGAAGTCGTAGAGGGCGTGCCCGGTCTCGTGCAGCACGCCCATCAGGCTGCTGGTGAAGTCGGCCTCGTCGTAGCGCGTGGTGATGCGCACGTCGTCGGCGGTGCCGCCGCAGAACGGGTGGAAGCTGGTGTCCAGGCGGCCATGCCGGAAATCGAAACCCAATACCTCCATCAGCCGCACGGCCAGAGCTCGCTGCCGTTCGACCGGGAACGGGCCGGCCGGGGGCTGCGCCCCAGTGTCACGGCGGCGTTCGACGACTTCCTGCAAGAATGTTGGCAGAAAGGATTCGAGATCCGAAAACACGTGATCGATCGCCGCCGACCGCCCCCCCGGCTCATACTGGTCGAGAAGCGCGTCGTAGGCCCCGGTCCCGAGTTTCGCCGCCTTCGCCTGGGCGGTCTCGCGGACCAGCCGCAGCACCTCCTCCAGCAGCGGCCGCACCGCCTTGAAGTCGCTGGCCGGGCGCGCCGCGCGCCACGCCATCTCGCAGGTCGAGACGGCACGCGACAGAGCGTCGACGAGGTCGCCGGGCACCGCCGCAGCATGCACCCAGTCACGCCGCATCTCGCGCAGATTGGCGGCCTGCCAGGCGTTGAGCGCCGACCTCTCGGCCTCGGCACCGTCCAGCAGTTCGACGACCTGGGATGCCGTCAGCATGTCGTGATGCAGGCTGCGTAGCGTCGCCAGCTGCTCGGCGCGCGCCTCGGCACCGCCTTCCGGCATCATCGTCGACATGTCCCAGTGGAGAACCCCGAGCACGTCGTCCAGGACGTTCAGCCTCGCGAAAATACGCTCGAGCCGGGTGTATGCCTCTACCGCCATCGCCGCTTCCGGTCCTCCGCCATGCCGCCGTCCCGCATATGAGCAGGCGGCGGCGATCCTACAACGGACCCGGCGTGCCATGGCAAGCCTCGTCGGCCTGGAACGGGCGCGCGATCATGCTTAACCTGTTGTCGAGAAGCCTACGAGGGAGGACACCATGCAACGCAAACCGAGACTTGCGGTGGTGCTGAGCGGTTGCGGCGTGTACGACGGCTCGGAGATTCACGAGGCGGTGCTCACGCTGCTGGCCATCGACCGCCGGGGCGGGGAATACGCCTGCTTCGCCCCCGACATCCCGCAGCGCCACGTCATCGACCATTCCACCGGCAAGGAGACCGGCGAATCCCGAAACGTGCTCGTCGAAGCGGCGCGCATCGCCCGCGGCGCCATTCGCGACCTGGCCACCTTCGACGCCGCCGAGTTCGACGCCATCGTCTTTCCCGGCGGCTTCGGCGCCGCAAAGAACCTGAGCAGCTTTGCCTTCGACGGCCCCGACTGCACGGTCCAGCCCGACGTCGAGCGCGCGGTGCGGGCGATGCGCGCCGCCGGCAAGCCGATCGGCGCGCTGTGCATCGCCCCGGCGGTGATGGCGCGCATCCTGGGCGACGTCGAACTGACAATCGGCAACGACCGGGAAACCGCCGAGGCCCTGGGCAAGATGGGCGCCACCCACCGCGAAACCGGCCACGGCGAGGTGGTCATCGACGCCAGGGCGAAACTGGCGACCTCGCCGTGCTACATGCTCGATGCCCGCATCGGCCAGATCGCCGACGGCGCCGACAACGTTGTGCGGACGCTGCTGGAGATGATCGCGGCGGCCGCGCCCGCCTGAGACCTATCGGCGCCGGAACACCGCGACGGCCTCGAGGTGCGCCGACCACGGGAACTGATCCACCGGGGTGACGGCGACAAGCGCATAGCCGCCGGCGACCAGAATGGCCGCGTCGCGCGCCAGCGTCGCCGGGCTGCATGAAACGGCGACAACGAGCGGCGGGCCGGCGTCGGCCAGCGCCTGGGCCTGGGGCGCTGCCCCGGCCCGCGGCGGGTCGAAGACCACAGCGTCATAGGCCTTGAGTTCCGGCCCGATTAGGGGCCGCCGCGCCAGGTCACGCGCCTCGCAGGTCACCTTAAGGCCCGCCCGATGGGCGGCGGCGCGCAAGGCGCCGAGCGCCGCCGCGTCGCCCTCGACCGCGTGCACCGCCGCCGTCGCCGCCAACGGGAAGGTGAAGCTGCCGCAGCCCGCGAACAGATCGGCCACGCGCGGCGCGCCGCCCACGGCCTCGACGACCAGCCCGGCCAGGAGCCGTTCGCCCTCGGCGCTCGGCTGAAGGAAGCCGCCGGCCGGCGGTTCGACCGCCACGCCTCCCATGGTCACCACCGCGGGTCGCCGGCAGACCAGAGGTTCCGCCTCCTCTCCCGGCCGGCGCCAGGACAGGCGCGCGAGATCGCTGGAGTCGGCGAAAGCGGCGAGCCGTTCCCGGTCGAAAATATCGAGGCGGGCTTCAGCCTGCACCAACACGTCGAGCCCGCCTTCCGTTCGCGTCACGGTCACGTCGCCCCCGAGCCCAGTACCGACATCCGCGAGGACTGTCCGCAACGGCGTCAGCAGCGCGGTAAGGGTGGGATCGAGCAACGGGCATTCCGCAACGTCGACGATCCGGTCGCTGAGGCGGGCGTTGAACCCGACGATCGTGCCTTTGCCGGCGCGGACGAAAGCGAAGGTGGCGCGGCGCCGCGTCCCCGCCGGTACGGACGCGAGCGGCCGCACGCCATCGACCGGCAGGCCTTGCCGCGCCAGCGCGGTGATCAGGAGGTCGCTCTTCCAGGCATCGTGGCGAGCGGCCGAAAGGTGCTGGAGGGCACAGCCGCCGCAGTCGCCGAAATGCCGACAAAGCGGTTCGACGCGATCCGGCCCCGCTTCCAGCAGTTCGACCAGCGTGCCGGCCAAGCCTTCGCCACGCCGCCCGTCCAGCCTCACCCGGACACGGTCGCCCGGCGCGGTGCCGCCGACGAACACCGTGCCCTCACCGAGGCGGGCGATGCCGTCGCCTCGCGCCCCCACCGATTCGATCAGGACATCGACGATTCGCGGTGCCCCGGCCGCCCGAACCGCAGGTCGGGCGGGACGCCGTCTTGGCGGACGTGCCATCAGCGTACCTTAAGTTCTCGAATGTCCCTGACGAAGCCCGCGAATACCTCGGCGAGCGCCTCATTGATCGCCCGCGCGGCGGTGGCCGGCGCGTCGTCCACGGTCTTCCGCTCGGCGAAATACGACCGCCGAAATACGAGCCCGTCATCCCTTAGTCGAACCACACCCAGTTCCAACTCGACGGCCACCCCGTGCGGCGCGCCGACCACCTGTTCGAAACGCCGGATCTTGCCGACCACCTGATAGTCCGGCCGCTGGCGCAGTTCGGGTGTGACCACCCGGCGCGCTATCCCGGCCGCCTGCAGGTAGCGCGAAAGCTGATCCTGCACGATGGCCGGCGGCGCTTCGTTCCAGAGATTGTAATTGTACTGGCGCAACGCCTGGGTATCGTCGCGGAAGGAAAACACCAGGGGCCGTTCGCTGACCAGTCCGTCGGCCGCCAGCCGCTGCACCTCGATCACACCGGGAAGTTCCGGGGCGCTGGATGCGCCCTCGGGCGTCGGCACCATCAGCCGGTAGAAATGATCGCGCGGCAGTTCGGGCTGGGCGCAGCCGCCGAGCAGGATGAGGGCGAGCACGGGAAGCAGGATGATCGGTCGCATGGCCGTGTCCTTCATCGACGGCTTCCCCGCTCGTCAGGGGGGGCGGTGCCGCCGAGCAGAAGGCCGGGGTTCTGGCGCACCTGGCGGCTGAATTCATGCATGTTGCGGGTGGTTCCCTCGAGATCGCTGGTGATGGTGTCGATGCTGCGCGAGACCGTCTGCATGGTGTAACGGAGGTCGCGCAGGCTTGCCGCCACCGTGGTCCTGTTGTCTGCAACCACTTGATTCAGGCCGACCAGGACCTGGTCGACGAGTTTCCGGCTTTCGTTCAAATCCTGGGTGAGGCGGGCGAAGTCGCTGGTCGTCTTTTCGATGCCCCCCAGTATCTGCCCGACGCGCTCCACGTTGCCGTCGTCGAGCATCCTGTTCAGCTGCTCGCCGCTGCGGCTGATGTCTTCCGAGAATTTCTGAACGTTCGTGGTGATCGCCGGTGTCTTGGCCGACAGGTCGGCGACCACGGCGATCATGCTGGCCATCAGTTCCGGGGCCTGATCCTCGAGTATGACTCCGAACGCGTCGAGCTGCCGATTCAGATTGGCGATCAGCGGCTTGAGGGCGTTCTGGCTGAGATCGCTGACTTGGGCGGCGATGTCGGTGACCACCGCGAACATGTTGCCGGACGGTCCGGCTGGTATCTCGTCGCCCGGCGCCAGCACGGATTCGCTGTCACCGCTTCTAATGTCCACGGCAACCGCCGACAGCAGACCCGAGGCGGCGATCATCGCCACGCTGTCCGCGGGAATGCGCCAGCCTTCGCGGACACTCAAGACAACCTGGAACCGGGTTTTCCCGTTGCGCTGCACCGGCACGATCTCTTCCACCTGGCCGACGTTGAAACCCTCGTACAGAACCTGGGTTCCGGTGCCCACGCCGGAAACGTTGTCGTAGACGGCGTAGTAGGTGTCGGTGGGGCCGGTCCGGCCGGTCAGCAACGCCAGCGACACCAGCAGCGCCGCCAGCATGGCGATGACGAACATGCCCACCACGATATAGTTGACGCGATTGTCCCGCATGGCGCCCCGTCAGCCCCCCTCGCCCGTCAGCCGTCGCAGATAGGCGTCGACGTCCAATGTAACCTCCTCGGTGCGCCGGTTCAGCAGGTTCTGCACCCTTTCGTTGTCGCTGTCGCGTATTTCCTGGACGCTGCCCAACGCTATGATCTCGCCACGGTCGAGCACGCAGATGCGGTCGGCGATCTTGAAGGCGCTCTCGAGTTCATGCGTTACCACCACGATGGTCATGCCCATGGCGTCGCGCAGGCGCAGGATAAGGTCGTCGATCGAGGCCGAGACGACCGGATCGAGCCCCGCCGAGGGCTCGTCGCAGAACAGCAGCTTGGGATCCATGACGATGGCGCGGGCCAGCGCCGCGCGCTTGATCATGCCGCCGGAGAGCTCGGCCGGCATCAGGTTCTCGAACCCCGCGAGTTCGACCACCTCCATCTTCAGGCGCACCATGATCTCCATGGTCTTGCGATCGAGGCGGGTGTGCTCGTAGAGCGGCAGCATGATGTTCTCGCCGACCGTCATCGAACTGAACAACGCGCCGCCTTGAAAGGCCACGCCCATCTTCTTGCGCAGTTCCTGGAGTTCGAGGGGTGTGCAGTCGTTGATGTCCAGGCCGAGCAGCCGGACCCGCCCCGAGGTCGGGCGCAGCAGCCCCAGCAGGTGGTTGAGAAGGGTGCTCTTGCCCGAACCGCTGCCCCCCATGATCACCAGAATCTCGCCGTCATAGACCGTCAGGCTGACGCCTTTGAGGATCAGCCGGTCGCCGTAATGCGTGACCAGGTTTTCGACCTCGATGGTGACGGAACGGGGCGGCTGATCGGTCATCCGCGGGTGACCATGAAGACGAAGATCATGTCGGTGATGACGATGGCGCTGATCGCGTGCACGACCGAGCGCGTCGTCATGCGGCCCACCCCCTCGGCTCCACCGGCCACCAGCGCTCCGTTGACCACGCCGACGATGGTGATGAGCACGGCGAAGATCGCGCTCTTTCCGAAGCCATGCAGAAGGTCGTTGGACGCCAGAACGTCCAATACCTGCTGATAATAGGCCCCCATGCTCATGCCGAGTTCGGCCGACACGTAGAGCCCGGCACCCGTCAGCCCCACCAGCATCGCCCACATCGTCAGGGCCGGCACCATCACCACCATCGCCAACAGTGGCGGCACGACGAGAAACCGGACCGGGCTGATGCCCATGACGCGCAGGGCATCGACCTCCTGGTTGATGCGCATGGTGCCCAGGCGGGCGGCGAGGGCCGAGCCGGAACGCCCGGCCACCAGGATGCCCGTGATCAGCGGCGCGAACTCGCGCACCAGTGACAGGGCGATCCCCAGCACCACCTGCTGCTCGGCACCGAAGGCGCGCAGGCTGTATATGCCCTGGATCGCCAGCATGACCCCTATGGTCACCGCCAGAACGGTGATGATGGGAAGCGCGTGAATGCCGATTTCCATTGCCTGCGCGAAGATCGGACCCACGCGTACCGGCTGGCGGCGCCGCGGCCCCATGAAAAGCCAGAAGAGGCTTTCGCCGAACAGGGCGGCGCCGAAGCCAAGCTCGTCGACCCCCTTGGCCGTCGCCCGACCGACCCGCTCGGCAAGGTGCAGCAGGCGCCTCATCGCTCAGCGCCCGGCGGCGATCGCGTCGTCGAGGCTGGGAAAGATGGCGAACACCCGGTCGAGGCGGGCAAGCTGGAGCACGCGCAACGCCGCGTCGCTCACCCCCACCAGGGCGAACCGGGTGCCGTTCTTGCGCGCCAGTTGGAAGGCTTCGACCAGGCTGGCAACTCCCGAACTGTCGATATAGGTGACCCCGGCGAGATCGACGAAAACGTGAAACGCCTCGCCGAGGCACTGCAGAAGTTCCTTGCGCACCTGGGGCGAGGTTTGCAGGTCTACCTCGCCCTGCAGGGCGACGACCGCGTGGCGGTCTGTCCGGGTGGTGGTGACGTTCATGGCGGACATCCGATCTTCTTCGTCATCTGCAACAGATTGCCGGCGCCGTCCGGCGGCGGCAGGAATTCGATCCGGTCCATCAATTGGCGGATCAGGTGGGTTCCGAGCCCGCCCGGCCGCAACTCGTCGAGGGGGCGCGGGCGTATCCTCGTCGGGTCGACAGGGGGGGCGAAGTCGATAAGGCGCACGACCACATCATCGCCATTGCGCCGAAGCTGAAGAATGATCTTGCCGGACTCGCCCCGGTAGGCGTGGCGAATGATGTTCTGGCAGGCCTCGTCGACCGCTATCACCACGTCGCGCGCGCAGGCGTCGGCGCAGCCGCACCGCAGCAGGTGGCCATGCACGATCCGCCGCACCCGCCGCAGGCGATTGGCCGCGGCGAGAAACCGCAATTCCACCAGCGGAGCCGCCTCCCCCCCCGTCATCGCGCCCGGTGCCCCACCAGCAGCAGCGTCAGATCATCGCGCACCGCGGCGTCGGGCCGCGAAACGCGCGCCGCCAAGGCCGCGACGCGCTGCGCCGGCTGCAGGTCGGCATAGCGCTCGATCAGGTCCCGAACGCCGTCCGACCCCAGCATGCCGCCGTCCCCCAGCGCGCATTCCGTCAAGCCGTCGGTGAACAGATAGAGGCAACCGTCACCGAGCGCCAGCCGGTCTTCGGGCACCGCCGGGCCGATGAGGTCGGCGGCGATACCCAGCGGCGGCGCATGCGGCGGAAGTACTTCGAACCCTCCGGCCCCGGCACGGTGCACGACGGCCGGTTCGTGGCCGGCGCTGGCCAGCAGCACCGTTCCGCTCGCCTGGTCGAAGACGCCTGCGGCCATGGTCACGAACATGCCCATCATCCCCGTCTCGCACAGCTCGGCATTGACGGCGGCGAGCAGGCGGCCGGGGCTTTCCATCGTCTTGGCCAGGCACCGGAACAGGCTGCTCGTCTTGGCCATCAGCAGGGCGGCGTTGATGCCCTTGCCCGACACGTCGCCGATGCTGAACGCGAACTTGCCACCCCCCAGCGGCAGGATGTCGAAGAAGTCCCCGGAAACCGCCCGCGCCGGCAGGTTGATCCCCCACAGCGGCACGTCGTCCAGGTTGGGGGGCAGCATGCCCCTCTGGATCTCGGCGGCGAGTTCCAACTCGCGCCGCACCGCCTCCTGTTTGATCATCGCGGCGGTCAGGCGGGCATGGCTGACGGCGAGCGCGGCGGAGGCCCCCAACGCCTCGAGCAGACGGCTGTCCGCGGCGCCGAACAGCCGGCCGGCGCGCTTGTTGACCACTTCGATCGCGCCGAGGCACCGCCCGGCCGCCGTCATCGGCGCACAGAGGATACTGCGCGTGACGAAGCCGGTGCGGGCGTCGACTGCCTCTTGGAAATCGGGATTCCTGCGGACATCGCGGACCAGCCGCGCGCGTCCCTCGGCGATGGTCTTCCCGACGATCCCGGTACCGGCAGGCAAGCGCAGTCCGGAAATGTCCACCGGCCCCGCGCAGGCGTGGCAGACGATTTCGCCCGTCTCGTCGTCACTCAGAAAGACCGAGGCGGCCTCGGCCTCCACGGCCTCCGCGATCCTGACCAGGCCTCTTCGCACCGTATGCCCGATATCCCGCGAAGCGGCGAAGTCCTGCCCCATCTCGGCGATGAGATCGAGATATTGATCGAAGCGGCGCGCCGCACCGCCGCCATGTCGTTGCCGAGTTGCGGGCATGGCGATCACTATGCCCGCTTCTTAACCATTCGGAAATGATTCTACGAGCGCATCGATGCGCACGGCCGCCTAGCGCGCACGGGGTTTGGCGCGGCTGGTCGGAAGGGCCTGAAGGGGGTCTTCCGGCCAGTGGTGCTTGGGATAGCGTCCGCGCAGGTCGCTGCGCACGGCCTTGTAGCCCGAGGCCCAGAACCCGGCGAGGTCGCGGGTGACCTGCATGGGCCGGTGCGCCGGCGACAGCAGATGGAGCAGCAGCGGCACCCGGCCGCCTGCGATCGCGGGCGTCTCGGCGAGCCCGAACATCTCCTGCAAGCGAACCGCCAGCACCGGCTCCTCGCCCGAATAGTCGACAAGCAGGCGCGAGCCGCTCGGCGCCACGACATGGGTCGGCGCCAGGGCGTCGAGCCGCCGGCTTTGCTCCCAACTCAACTGCGCGCGGAGTGCGGCCGCGAGGTCCAGCTTCGCCAGGTGCGCGCGGCGCGACATGCCGGCCGCGTACGGCGCCAGCCACGACTCCAGCCCTGCGAGCAGCGCGGCATCCGAGAGGTCCGGCCATTCGTCGCCCTCCAGCCGCCGCATGAAGGCGACCCGGTCGCGGAACCTGAGCAAGTCGGGCGTCCAGGGCAGCGCCGCCAGTCCCATCTCGCGGATGCCCTGCATCAAGGCCGCGGTCACCGCCTCGGGCGCCGCCGCCGCGGACTCGTCGGCCAGCACCAGGGCGCCCAGGCAGCGCTGCCGGCGCGCCAGCACCGCCTCGTCGCGTCCGCTCCAGCCGACCGAATCGACCGTGCGAATCAGGTCGGCGAAGTGCTCCTCGATTTCCGCCTGGCGCAGCGGCGCGGCGAGGAAGATGCGGGCCTCGCGCCGGTCGCCGTCGAGTTCGGCGATCGCCAGCCAGTCCGCCGCCGACAATGCCTCGGGCGCGGCGAAGAAGGCGCCGCGGCCGTTGCTCAGCCGGTACTGCCGCTCGCCGCCGGGCCGCCGCTGGGCGATGCGGTCGGGATAGGCGAAGGCCAGCAGGAAGCCGGCCGCCTCGACATTGTCGTCGGCGCCGGCGGCGATGCCCAGGCGGCGTTGCCAGTGGCGGGCGGTTTCGAGCACGCGGCGCACCGCCCCCGGGTCCGCCCCGCGCCGCCCTGCCGGTGCGCGCAAAGCCTCCACCCGGGTGCGCAGGTCGGAATCACGCTCGCCCGGCCCTGCCCGCAGGATGTCGCGCTCCTCGAGCAAGGCGGCGATCTCGCAGGCCAGCCGGCCCAAACCCATGTCACGCCCCTCGAGCGCCATGTGGGCGAGGCGCGGGTGCAGGCCCAGGGCGGCCATGGCGCGGCCGTGCGCGGTGAGACGGCCGCCGCCCTCGATGGCGCCCAGACTGCCCAGCAACTCGCGCGCCTGGGCGAACGCCCCTTGCGGCGGCGGATCGAGCCAGGACAGGGCGGACGGCTCGCTTCCCCATGCAGCCAGTTCCAGGGCCAGCGGCGCAAGATCCGCCTCGATGATCTCGGGCGTGTTGAAGGCGGCGAGGGCGCGATGCTCGGCCTCGCTCCACAGGCGGTAGCACACCCCCGCCCCCAGGCGGCCGGCGCGGCCCTGGCGCTGCTCCGCCGAGGCTTTGGAAACCCTGACCGTGACCAGACGGGTCATGCCGCTGCGCGGCTCGAAGCGCGGCACCCGCATCAGGCCGCCGTCGACCACCACGCGCACGCCCTCGATGGTCAGGCTGGTCTCGGCGATGGAGGTTGCCAGGACCACCTTGCGCCGACCCGGCGGAGCGGGGCGGATGGCCTGGTCCTGCTCCGCCTGCGGCAGGTTGCCGTAGAGCGGCGCCAGGATGACCGTGTCCGGCAGCCCGTCGAGGGCGGCGGCCGTGCGCCGGATTTCCGCCTCGCCCGGCAGGAAGGCGAGGATGTCGCCGTCCTCCTCGGCCAAGGCCCGCCGCACCGCCGCCGCAACCGCCGCCTCGATGCGGTCGGTCGCGGCGCGGGGCAGCCAGCGCGTCGAAACCGCCCACGCCCGGCCCTCGCTGGCGACCACCGGCGCCCCGCCCAGCAACGCCGCCACCGGCCCGCCGTCGAGCGTCGCCGACATCACCAGCAGCCGCAGATCGTCGCGCAGCGCGCGGCGGCATTCCAGCGCCAGGGCCAGACCGAGGTCGGCGTTCAGGCTGCGCTCGTGGAATTCATCGAACACCAGCAGGCCCACGCCCTCGAGCGCGGGGTCGTCCTGGAGCATGCGGGTGAGCACGCCCTCGGTGACCACCTCGATGCGGGTGGCGGGGCCGACCCGGCTGTCGAGGCGCATGCGGTAGCCCACCGTCGCGCCCACCTCCTCGCCGAGCATCGCCGCCATCCGCCGCGCCGCCGCCCGGGTCGCGAGCCGCCGCGGCTCCAGCATGACGATGCGCCGCCCGCCCAGCCAGCCCTCGTCCAGCAGCGCCAGCGGCACCCGCGTCGTCTTCCCCGCCCCCGGCGGCGCCTGCAACACCGCCATGCCGGCATCGGCCAGGGCGCGGCGCAGGTCGGGAAGCGCCGACTCGATCGGCAGGTCGGAAGGGGGCGAGGGCATGGGTCCAGGCGATTATGAGCCGTTGCCGGTGAGGGACCAATGGGTTTGAACGATGCGCCAGTTCTCGCCCTCCCTGCGATAGACCTCGGTGCAACCGCTGACCGCGCTCGGGGCGTGGGCGGAGGAGCATGTACGGCCGCGGTTGGAACAGCCGCGCAAGCCCGAGTGAACCGCCGCCCGACTTCTATGTCGCCAGAGTCGTGCGCCCGGTCAGGCCGTCGGAGGCGGTTTCAGCCGACGAGCGGGGCACCTCGACGGAGAACACCAAGCCGCGGCCGGGCCACGAGCGAACCTCGACCTCGTGGCCGAGCAAACGGGCGATCCTTGAAACGATGGCAAGCCCGAGACCCCAACCCCGAGCCCGGGTGGGATCTGGCTGACCGAGCTGCACGAATTCGTCGAAAACCTCGGCCAGCTTGTTGGACGGAATCCCGGGCCCCGTATCCCAAACCTCGATCCGAACGCATGCACCGACCCGGCGGCACCCGAGCAGGACTTTTCCGGTTGGCGTATGCCTGATCGCGTTCGACAGGAAGTTCCGCAGTATCCGGGCGAGCAAGGCACGGTCCGTGTCGACCACCGCCGAACAGGGAACGTGTTTTAGCACCAGACCCGCGGCTTCGGCGTCCGGTCGGCATTCCTTCACCAAGGGTTCGATGAGATCGCCCATCCGCGTCGCGCAGATCTTGGCCGTCTGGGTCCCGGCCTCCAGTACCGAGATCTGCACGAGGGCGTTGAGCAGGTCCTCGCTCGATTTCATCGCCGCGCCGAGTCCTTCCAGCGCCCGCCGGTGCTGCGGCTCGGTAAGTTGTCCCGACAAATAGCTGTGGAACAGCGCCATGGCCTGGTAGGGCTGGCGCAGGTCGTGGCTGACGCCGGCCAGGAAGCGGCTTTTCGCGAAGCTCGCCTTCTCGGCCGCCGCTCGGGCGATCCGCTCCTCCTCGGACGCCCTGCGTAAGGCGGCGCGCGCCGCGTCCACCTCGGCAATGCCTGAGGGAAGCGGGTCGGATTCGTTGGCCAGGGCGGTAACGGCGCGTTCCAGCCGTCTGCCGGCGAGCCCCGCCCCAAGGCCAGTGGCGCCGACCACCAGCGTCAACGCAACGCTCAGGGCGATTGCCGCCCGCCGCGCCGGCGCCTCCAGCAGATCCTGCGGCACACCCACGGCCACCGACCAGCCCGAGGATTTCGAACCCACGATGATATTGTAGTGGGGCACGCCCTCCTTGGAGATGGAGCCCACCCTACCATCGGCACCAGTGCGGGCCATCTCCCGCAGCGGTGGAACGGCAGGCTCGCCAACGACCTTCTCGGGGTTCAGGTTGCGGGCGATAAGCCGACCCTCGCCGTCGAGGATTCCGAGAAGCCAATCCTCGGGCAACGCGGCGGCTCGGATGAGTTTCTGTAGAGACTCGAGAGAGACGCTCACTCCGAGAGCGTATGGCACGCCTCCCCCGCGGCGCACCGGGACAAGTATCGCCACGAGAGGTTTTTTCGATTCAGCCCCGATGAAAACATCGGTGACCACAGCCCGGCCGGTTGAAAAAACCCTCGCCCAGCCTTGCGCCGGGTTGGCAAGGGGCAGGGTTTCGCCCCGTGGCTTGCGGGTGTTGAACAGCTGGTGCCGGTGCGCGTCCACCAGGACCACGTTCTCGCCGTGACGGGGCAGGAAGTCGCGGGCGCGGTCGTAGAAGCCGGCGATGTCCCCCTTTTTCAGCGAAGGGGCTTCGGCGAGCACCGTAAGCGCCGCAATCAGGGCGGTTATCTGCTCGTCCAGGGCGGCAGCGACGTTGCGCGCCACCAAGCTCGCCGCACGCTCGCTGTCCTCGCGACTGTCGCGCACGTATTCGTAGGCCAGCCAACTGCTGAAGGCCATTAGCGGAAGGACCGCGAGCACGACAACGCGTAGGAGGAAAAGGCGGATCGACACAGAAGCCACTGGCTGAGAACTTTAAAACGTAGGTTGAATCGCCCCAGGCAACAACCGCGATTCGGCGTAGTGCTCCTCACCCCTGCCGGCGCGTCGAGCCGCCCGTCGCCGGGCGACCGACCCGGGCGCGGCGACGCGATCCATGCTATGTACTGCGCATGTTCACCTACGACATGCCTCTCTTCCGGCCGCCGTCGGAGGCCGAAAACCTGATCCTGCAGGCGACGCTCGGCTGCAGCTTCAACGGCTGCACCTTCTGCTCGATGTACGCCTCCAAGGCGTTCACCGTCCGGCCGCTGGACGCGCTGTTCGCGGAGATCGACGCGGCGGCGAAGGAATGGCCCGACGCGCGCCGGATATTCCTGGCCGATGGCGATGCGCTGACCCTGCCCACCGGCCACCTGCTCGCCATCCTGGCCAAGCTGGCCGCCACCTTTCCCCAGTTGAACAGGGTGTCGGCCTATGCCACGCCCACCAACCTGCTGAAGAAGGGCCCGGCGGAGCTTGCGGAACTGCGCGCGGCAAAGCTGTCGCTCGTGTATCTCGGCATCGAATCGGGCGACGCCGAGGTGCTGCGCCGCATCGCCAAGGGGGCGACGCCGGCCGGCATCGCCGAGGGCATCGACAAGGCGCGCGCCGCCGGGATGAAGGTGTCGGCGACGGTGATCCTCGGCCTCGGCGGCAGGGAGCTGTGGCGGCAGCACGCCGCCGGCACCGCCGCGCTGATCAACGCCGCGCCGCCCAACTTCCTGTCGACCCTGCAACTCGGCCTGCGCCCGGACGCCGAGCCGCGCTTCCGCGCCCGTTTCGGCGTCTTCACGCCGCAGGACGACGACGGCTGCCTGGAGGAACTGGCGGCGATGGTGGCGGCCATGAACCCGCCGCGCCCGGTGATCTTCCGCTCGAACCATGCCTCCAACGCCCTGGCGCTGGCCGGCACCCTGCCGCGCGACCGGGATGCGTTGCTGGCTGCGATCGACGGGGCGCGCACCGGACGACGAGCCGTCAGGCCGCGCTGGCTGCGGGGTTTTTAATCCACCAGGCGTTCTTTATGCCGTCACCCCCGGGGCTCGTCCCGGGGGTCTCGATTGCCGGGTCACGCCCGGCAATGACGAACAAACGTGCCATCAAATACATTGCGAGTCGGAGGGCCATCCAGCAACGCCGGCTGGTTTGCTTAGTCGCTCCGCTCCTCGCTCTTCATGGCCTCAATAATTCCGCTCCTGGCGCTCCTCGCCTTCCTCCTCCTGCCACGGGGCTTCCTCCTCGGCGGCGGCCTCCTCGGTCTCCAGCGCCTCCTCGTGCTCGACCTCCTCGTGCTCGACCTCCTCGGCCTCCGCGTGGCGCGGCCGGGGGCGCAAGGGGGTGGCGGGCGTGAAGCGTTTGCGCACCAGGCCGTGCTGATAGGTCGCGTGGCACTTCGGGCAGACGATCGGGTCTTTGTTCAGGTCGTAGAAATGCGCGCCGCAGCTTTGGCAGCGGCGCTTGGTACCCCAGGCGGCTTGAGCCATGTGGCGGAATCTCCTTCAGCGGTCCCGCCCCGGCTCGGGCTTGAGCTTGAGGGCGGCGGAATTGATGCAGTAGCGCAGTCCGGTCGGGCGCGGCCCGTCGTCGAAGACGTGCCCCAGATGCGCCTCGCAGCGGCCGCACAGCACCTCGGTGCGCTGCATGCCGTGGCTGCCGTCCATCTCGGTGGCCACCTTCTCCGTGGCCAGCGGCTCCCAGAAGCTCGGCCAGCCGGACCCCGAGTCGAATTTGGCATCGGAATGGAACAGCTCCTGGCCGCAGCAGGCGCAGGCGTATACGCCGCGCGTCTTGGTGTTCCAGTAGCGGCCGGTGAAGGGCGGCTCGGTGCCTTTCAGGCGGCAGACAGCGTACTGCTCGGGCGTCAGTTCGCGACGCCATTCGGCTTCGGACTTGCGGGTCTTTTCGGTCATGCACCTCTCCGGTCACGTGGCGCCCCGGTGGACAAGCCCCCATATGGGAGTGGGCCGATCCTGCTTATTTGGGAAGGACGCGAGATGAAAGCAGCACTCCTGTTCACGGGCGGCGGTCCGCTGGTCATCCTTACCTCGCACGACTCGCTGACCCATCCGCAATTGCTGGAGAAGCTGGGCGCCAAGGGGATCGACAAGTTCATCGCCCACGAGATCCCGGTCGACCTGGCCAAGGAGCGCTATGGCAACCACTTCGCCGTGGTGATCCGTGACCTGCATGAGACCGACGATTTGCGCATCCTGGATTACAACGGCCACCGCGCCTTCCAGCTCTTTCGCCTGAGCGAGCTTGGGCCCGCCACGCAGTACGAGGGCGAAATGGCGCGTTAAGTCGCTGAACGCCTCAGAACATGCCCAGCGCCAGCCTTGCCTCCTCGGTCATCCGCTCCATCGTCCAGGGCGGGTCCCAGACGAGATCGACCGTCACCTCGCCGACTCCCGGGACGGCGGCCACCGCGTCGGCCACCCGCTGCGGCATCATCCCCGCCACCGGGCAGGCCGGGGCGGTCAGGGTCATGTCGATGTCGACCGTCCCGTCGGAGGCGATGCTGAGGTCGTAGATCAGGCCGAGATCGTAGATGTTGACCGGGATTTCGGGATCGTAGACCGAGCGCAACGCCTCCACCACCGCGTTGTGGTCGGCGACGGCGGTGCCTGGGGTGAGCGCTTCACCGGCTTGGGCCGTCAACTCGGCATCCATGGCCCATCACTCCGTCGTGGTTTCACCCTTGTCCGCCAGAGCCGCCTCCATGGTGTGCCAAGCCAGCGTCGCGCATTTCACGCGCACCGGATATTGGCGCACCCCCGCCAGCGCCTGCAGCCGCTCCGCCTCGTCCTCCAGGCCTTCGGGCGCCGGCATTTCGCCGTCCACCGTGGCCATGTGGTGGAAGGCGGCGAACAGGCGGTGCGCCTGTTCCTCGGTCTTGCCGCGCAGCACCTCGGTCATCAGCGACGCCGAGGCGGTGGAAATGGCGCAGCCGCGCCCCTGGAAGGCGGCATCGCGGATGACGCCCGCGCCGTCGACCGCGAGATAGACCGCCAGCTGGTCGCCGCACAGGGGGTTGTGGCCCTTGGCCTGGTGGCTCGCGTGGTCGGGCCGGCGGAAATTGCGCGGACGCTTGCCGTGGTCGAGGATAACCTCCTGATACAGCTCCCGCAGTTCGTCGCTCATGGGCGGAACATCTCCTCGACCTGTTCCAGGGCGCGGGCCAAGGTGTCGACCTCGGCACGCGTGTTGTACAACCCGAACGAAGCGCGCGCGGTCGCCGGCACCCCCAGGCGCTCCATCAACGGCTGCGCGCAGTGGTGGCCGGCGCGAACGCACACCCCGGCACCGTCAAGCACCTGGGCGATGTCGTGCGGATGCGCGCACTCCATCCCGAATGACAGCACGCTGGCCTTGCCCGGCGCGGTGCCGATCAGCCGCAGGCCGGGAACCGCCTGGACGCGCTGGGTGGCATAAGACAGCAGGTCGGCCTCGTGGGCGGCGATCCGCTCCATTCCAAGTCCCGACACGTAGTCGATGGCGGCGGCGAGCCCAACCGCCTGGGCGATGGCCGGCGTCCCCGCCTCGAACTTCGCCGGCAGCGGCGCGTATTCGGTCTCCTCGAAGCTGACCGACAAAATCATGTCGCCGCCCCCCTGATAGGGCGGCATGGCGTCGAGCAACGCCTCCTTGCCGTACAGCACGCCGATGCCGGTGGGCCCGTAGATCTTGTGGCCGGAGAAGACGAAGAAGTCGCAGTCGATGTCGCACACGTCGACCGGCAGATGGGTCACGCTCTGGGCGCCGTCGATCAGCACGCGGGCGCCGGCGGTGTGGGCGAGACGGGTGATCTCGCGCACGGGCAGCACCGTGCCCAGCACGTTCGACATGGCGCTGACCGCGACCAGTTTGGTGCGGTCGTTGAGCAGCTCGGCGAACCTTCCGAGAAGGAATTCTCCGTCGTCGCCCACCGGCGCCACCCGCAGCACCACCCCTTTCTCTTCGCGCAGCATCTGCCAGGGCACGATGTTCGAGTGGTGCTCGAGTTCGGTGAGGATGATCTCGTCGCCGGGCCGCAGGAAATGCCGGCCGTAGCTGGCGGCCACCAGATTGATGGCTTCGGTGGCGTTGCGGGTGAAGACGATTTCCGCCGGCTTGCGGGCATTGAGGAAGCGGCGCACCGTCTCGCGCGCCGCCTCGTACCGCGCCGTGGCGCGTTCGCTCAGCCAGTACAGCCCGCGGTGAATGTTGGCGTATTCCTCGGCATAGAGCCTGCGTTCGGCCTCGATCACCGCGTACGGCTTCTGCGCCGAAGCCGCGTTGTCGAGATAGACGAGCGGCTTGCCGTTGACATGCCGCGACAGGATCGGGAAATCGCGGCGCACCGCGTCCACGTCGTATGGCGCGAGCTGTCGGATCTCGCTCACCGCTCTTCTCCCTCCCCCATGCTTTCGAGGCGACGCCCCGCCATGATGGCCAGCCGCTCGCGGACCGACTCGAGGGACACCCGCTCGAGTGCTTCGCCGATGAAGGCCTCCATGAGCACGCGCCGCGCCGCCCGCTCGTCGATACCGCGACTGCGCAGATAGAACAAGGCCTGGTCGTCGAGTTCGCCAACCGCGGCCCCGTGCCCGCATTTGACGTCGTCGGCGTATATTTCGAGTTCGGGCTTGCCGTCCATCTCGGCTCCGGGCGACAGCAGGAGCGCGCCGCTGAGCTGGTAGGCATCCGTTTTCTGCGCCGCCCGGTCGACCAGCACCCGGCCCTGGAACACGCCGCGCGCGCGCTCGCCGAGGACCGTCTTGAACAGCAGCCGCGAACGGCCCCCGGGCGCCAGGTGCTCGACGCAGACCGTATTGTCCACGTGCCGCTCGGCATCGGCCAGCGTGACGCCGTTCAACGCCATTTCCCCGCCACGCCCCGCGATCACCGCATGCACCTCGTTACGCACCGTCCGCCCGCCGAGATGCAGGATGAACCCTTCGTAGCGCGCGTGGTCATCCATGCGCAGCGCCGTGGTGGCGACGTGGAACGCCGTCGGCGCCTCGTCCTGGATCTTGTAATGGCGCAGCTCCGCCCCCGCCCCCAGGCCGATCTCCAGAACCCCGTTGGAGAAGTAGGACACGTCCCCCTGGCCGACATGCGTCTCGACCAGGGTGGCCGCAGCCCCGTCCTCCAGGAGCACCAGATGCCGGGGATGGAAGGCAAGCGGCCGCTCGCGTGCCGTGCCCACGGAAACGAGATGGATGGGTCGGTCGAGCCGGACGCCGCGGGAGAGACGCACCACGAGACCGTCGCCGAGGAAAGCCGTGTTGAGGGCGGCCAGCGCGTGGGATTCGGGTGGCGCCAGTCTTGGCAGCCAGTCCGCGAGAAAATCGCCCTCGCCCGCCAGCACGCCGGCCAGATCGGCGACGACCACCCCCGGCGGCAGACGCTCCACCTCCGACAGTTCCGGCCGGAACCGGTCGTTCACGAAGACGAGGCGCAGGCCGCCGAACTCCGGGATCTCGGGCAGGTGGTGCGGTGCCACGTCGGGCTCGATGGCGGCGAGTGCGAAATCAATGCCGCCGAGCGCCGAAAGGTCGGTGTATTTCCACGCCTCGGCCTTGCGGCTCGGCAGCCCGAGCCGCGTGAACCGCGACAACCCGTCCTCGCGCATCCGCCGCAGCCAGTCGGCGCCGCCGCCGGCGAGGCGTGGCGTGACGGCGTCGAAGCGCTCTATGAATGCGGGAACCGTCATCGTCATCTCTCCGCAGTCACGCCGCCTGTTCGCGGAACGCGGCATAGCCCGTGCGTTCGAGTTCGTCGGCCAACTCGCGCCCGCCCGAGCGCACGATGCGCCCGCCGGACAGCACGTGCACGTGGTCGGGAACGAGATATTGCAGGATGCGCTGATAGTGCGTGATCACCAGCATCCCGCGTTCGGGCGAGCGCAACGCTTCGACACCGCCCGCCACCACCTTGAGCGCGTCGATGTCGAGGCCGGAATCGGTTTCGTCGAGCACCATCAGGCGCGGCTCGAGCAGCGCCATCTGCAACACCTCGCCGCGCTTCTTCTCGCCGCCCGAGAACCCGGTGTTGACGGCGCGCTTCAGCATCTCCTCGTCGATGCCGAGCGCGCGCGCCTTGGCCCGCACCAGCTTGAGAAACTGCATGGCGTCGAGTTCGTCGAGCCCGCTTCCCTTGCGCACGGCGTTGAGCGCGGTGCGCAGAAAGGTCATCGTGGTCACACCCGGGATCTCCACGGGATACTGGAACGCGAGGAAGATGCCGGCCCGCGCCCGCTCCTCTGGTTTCAAAGCCAGCAGGTCCTGGCCGTCATACAATACCTGGCCGCCGGTCACCTCGTACCCGTCACGGCCGGCGAGCACGTAGGACAGCGTGCTCTTGCCCGAGCCGTTCGGGCCCATGATGGCATGCACCTCGCCCGGCTCGATCACCAGGTCGATGCCCTTCAGGATCTCCTGGCCGTCGACGGTCGCATGCAGGTTCTCGATCTTCAGCAAAGCCATTTCGTCCACCTTTACCCCACGCTGCCTTCCAAGCTGATGCCCACCAGCTTCTGCGCCTCGACCGCGAATTCCATGGGCAACTGCTGCAGCACCTCGCGGCAGAAGCCGTTGACGATGAGAGCAACCGCCTCCTCGTCGGACAGGCCGCGCGATCGCGCATAGAAGAGTTGATCCTCGGCGATCTTGCTGGTCGTCGCCTCGTGCTCGACGCGTGCCGTCGGGTTGCGGGATTCGATATAGGGCACCGTGTGGGCCCCGCACTTGTCGCCGATCAGCAGGCTGTCGCACTGGGTATGGTTCCGCGCCCCCTCGGCGCGCGGCATGATGCGCACCAGGCCGCGATAGGTGTTGTCGGCATGGCCGGCCGAGATGCCCTTCGAGACGATGCGCGAGCGGGTGTTCCGCCCCAGATGGATCATCTTGGTGCCGGTGTCGGCCTGCTGGAAATTGTTGGTGATGGCGACCGAGAAGAACTCGCCCACCGAGTTGTCGCCCTGCAGGATGCAGCTCGGATACTTCCACGTGATCGCCGATCCGGTCTCGACCTGGGTCCAGGAAATCTTGGAATTGCGCCCGCGGCAGGCGCCGCGCTTGGTTACGAAGTTGTAGATCCCGCCGCGCCCCTCCTCGTCGCCGGGATACCAATTCTGCACCGTCGAATACTTGATCTCGGCGTCGTCGAGGGCGACCAGTTCGACCACCGCCGCATGAAGCTGGTTCTCGTCGCGCATGGGCGCCGTGCAGCCCTCGAGATAGGACACGTAGCTTCCCTTGTCAGCGATGATCAAGGTGCGCTCGAACTGCCCCGTCTTCTCGGCGTTGATACGAAAGTAAGTCGACAGCTCCATGGGCGAGCGCACGCCCGGCGGCACGTAGACGAATGTGCCGTCGGTGAACACCGCGCTGTTCAGGGTGGCGAAGAAGTTGTCCGAATACGGCACCACCGAGCCCAGATACTTCCGCACCAGCTCGGGATGGTCGCGCACGGCGTCGGAGATCGAGCAGAAGATGATCCCCACGTCCTCCAGCTTCTTCTTGTAGGTCGTGGCCACCGAGACGCTGTCGAACACGGCGTCCACCGCCACGCCCGCCAGAAGCTTCTGCTCGTCCAGCGGAATGCCGAGCTTCTGATAGGTTTCCAGCAGTTTGGGATCGACCTCGTCGAGGCTCTTCGGCCGCTCCGCCGTCTTCGGCGCCGAGTAGTAGTAGGCATCCTGATAGTCGATGGGCGGATGGTGGATCTTGGCCCAGGTCGGCTCCTCCATGGTGAGCCAGGCGCGATAGGCACGCAGCCGCCACTCGAGCAGCCATTCCGGCTCGCGCTTCTTCGCCGAGATGAAGCCGATGATGCTCTCGTCCAGCCCCTTGGGCGCGGTGTCGGCCTCGATGTCGGTGACGAAGCCGTACTTGTATTTCCGCTCGGCGAGGGCTTCGATCTGTTCACGCGCCGCGGTCGGCATTGCTCCACTCCCTCATGATTGGTCCCGCTGTGGCCGCGGATACGGGCATCGCGGCCATGCCGGCCATGTCGGCAAGAGAGACCTCTTCAAGCGCGGCGCGCACCGCGCGGTTGACCGGGTCCCAACGGCCGCGCACCGGACAGGTCGCCTCGACGCGGCAACCGCCCTCGGCCCCATCGACGCAGGCCGTCAAGGCCACTTCGCCCTCCAGCGCCGCAACCACCTCGCTGACCCGGATGTCGCCCGCCGGGCGCGCCAGAACGTATCCGCCGGCGGCCCCCCTGTGCGCCGACACCAAACGGGCCTGCGCCAGCTGTTTGAGGATCTTTCCGACGCTCGGTTCCGGCAGGTTTGTCGCCGCCGCCAGGCCCGGCGCGGTCATGACGACAGGGCCGCCCCGCGCCATCCTCACGAGCACGACCACGGCGTAATCCGTCATACGACTCAATCGCAGCACCCGTCCCTCGCCTCAATCAGTACGAATTCGGTTCTGATTAGTGAGATGGGGCGGCGCCTGAGGAAACGCAAGGGTCTAACGGTGCGGCGACATCCCTATTGGATGGCCTCAGCAAATCTTCGGCATGCGGCCCCGAACGGCGCGCAACCTCGCCTGTTGGCTTGGCACGGCAACCTGGAGACCGCGAGGAGACCATGACCGACCTGCATCGCATCGGCGCCGTCGCCGCCACCATCCTTCTGTTCTCGGTCCAGCCCGGCGGCGCCCGCGACGTCATCTTCGTTCCCACCCCGCCCGAGGTGGTGCAGCGCATGCTGGAATTGGCCGAGGTCGGGACGGGAGACAGGGTTCTCGACCTTGGCTCCGGCGACGGACGGATCGTCATCGCCGCGGTCAAGGACTTCGGGGCCGAGCGGGCGGTCGGCGTCGACATCGACCCCGATCGCATCGCGGAAAGCCAAGAGAACGCACGAAAGGCCGGGGTCGAGGACAGGGTGGAATTCCGCCAGGAAGACCTGTTCGAGACCGACCTGTCGAACGCCGACGTCATTACGATGTACCTGCTCCAGTCGATCAACGAGCGCCTGAAGCCGCGTTTGCTGGCCGAGGCCCAGCCCGGCGCCCGCGTGGTCTCCCACGACTTCCACATGGGCAGCGACTGGCCCCCCGAGCACGCCGAGATCGTCGCCGGCAAGAGAGTCTACCGCTGGACCATCCCGGCCCGTGTCGAGGGGGAATGGCAAGTCCAGATCCGACACCCCCAGGGCATGCGCGAGTACGTTCTTGACCTGCATCAGGACGTCCAGCAGATCGAGGCCGTGGCCAGGACGGGGGACGACGCCGCTACCGTCAAGGAGGGCCGGATCGAAGGCGACCAACTCAGCTTCGCCCTCGAGAACGAAGCGGACGGTGAGATGGACTTCCGTGGCAAGGTCGAGGGCGAAACGATGCGCGGCGTCGTGCGCAACGGCGACGGAACCGAAATGCCCTGGCAGGCCCAGCGGGTAGACTGAGGGGCGGCGCGCGGTGCCCCAAGCCCCGCAGCGTCGGCACGCCCTGACGGTCGGTCGCGCCGCCGCCATCGTCATCGGGACGGTCGTCGGCGTGGGGATCTTTCGGACGCCCGCGCTGGTTGCCGCGAACGCCAGCGACGAGGTCGCTTTCCTGGCCCTGTGGCTGGCGGGAGGCGTGGTGTCGCTGGTTGGAGGACTGTGCTACGCGGAGTTGGCGGCCGCCAATCCCAACGTCGGCGGCGAATACCATTTCCTGTCGCGCGCCTTCGGCCGGTCCACGGGCTTCGTGTTCGCCTGGTGCCGCATGGCCGTGATCCAGACGGGGGCCATCGCCGCGGTGGCCTTCGTGTTCGGGGACTACGCCACCCAACTGGTGCCGCTCGGGCCATTCGCACCGGCGCTCTACGCCAGCGCCGCAATTGTCGTCTTCACGTGGATCAACCTGCTGGGCCGTAGCCCTTCGACGCTGACACAGGTCGTGCTTACCGGCGGCACCTTGCTCGCGCTGGCGGCCGTCGCCGCTGCCGGGCTGACGGCGGCGCCCCCTTCCCCCCAACTGGCCGCCCCCGCCGGCGGCGTCGTGACCGTGGCGGGAGCGGCGATGATCTTCGTGCTGCTGACCTACGGAGGATGGAACGAGGCGGCGTATCTGTCGGGCGAGTTGCGCAACGTCCAGCGCGACATGCTGCGCCTACTGGTCGTCAGCATCGGAGTGATCACGCTGCTCTATCTGGCTCTCAACGTCGCCTATCTGCGGGGGATCGGCCTCGAGGGGATTCGCGACGCCGATGTCGTCGCGGCCGAACTCCTGCGCCGCACGATGGGCAACGAGGCCGCGCTGGTGGTCAGCCTGCTCGTCGCTGCGGCCACGCTCAGCACGCTCAACGCCGCGGTCTTCACGGGCGCCCGCACCAATTACGCCATGGGGCGCGACCACGCCCTGCTGCGTCCCCTGGCCGACTGGGACGCGCGGCGCCAGGCGCCGGCGCGGGCGCTGTGGCTGCAGGCGGGCATCGCCGTGGCCCTGGTGGCTTTCGGTTCGGTCACCCGCGACGGCTTCGCGACGATGGTGGAATTCACCGCGCCGGCGTTCTGGCTGTTCCTGCTGCTGACGGGTTTGTCGCTGTTCGTGCTGCGCTGGCGTGAGCCGGACGCGCCGCGGCCCTTCCGGGTGCCCTTCTACCCGGTGACACCGGCGATCTTCTGCGCCACCAGCGCCTTCATGCTGCACGCCAGCATCATGCACACCGGGATCGGGGCTCTGGTTGGCGTCGCCCTGGCCGCGTCCGCGGTGCCGTTCCTTCTGCTGGCGCGTCGGCGCGAGATCGCGCGCGGCACCGCCCTTCCGCCGTCCGAGTGATCTAGCGACGCCGCAAGGCCGCCACCGTCAAGGCCAGCCAGCCGAACAGGAGCGCGAAGCCTCCGGCCGGGGCGAGCATCGGCACCGGCGGCGGCCCGATCATGGCCTTCCAGTACAGGGAACCTGAAAACATCAGGATGCCGAAGACGAACAGACCGCCGGCCAGTGTGGCCCAGCGATTGCCCGCGGAGGCAAGGGGCTGCACCGCGAGAAGTACCACGGCGTGGACGAGTTGGTACTGGCTGGCCCGATCGGCCAGCGCGGCCGCCTCGGCCGGCAGCCCATGCGCGGCATAGGCCCCGAACCCCACGGCGAGGAACCCGTTGACGGCGGCAAGCAGTGTCCACGGCCGCATGGCGATCACGAGAATTCGATCTTGCCCTCCGGCAGCATGTAGAGCACCAGCGCCCGCCCGCCGCTCACCGTGGGGCGATGCGCCGAGCCAGGCTTATAGCACTTCCAGCCGGCCCCCTTGCCATCGAACCGGGCCCCTTCGGTAAGGGGCATGACCATGCAGATCTCGCCGGTCGGATGGCGGTGCAGCGGGCCGACCACTTCGGTAAGATCGACGACGTCCACCGACAGGTCGTGGGTATCGGCCGCCGGCTCGATGATACGCCCGAAACGCCGGTTCCCCTCGCCCTGGCTGCACATCCAACCCTCGGCAACGGCTTGTCGGCAGGCTTCGGCGACGGCACGAAACGCGTCGCCGTCGGGCGGAAACGCATTCTCCAGCCGGGCCGCCAAATGATGGTCGATGGTTGCGCCCGCGCACGCATCCAGGAGCGGTTGGACAAGCGGTCGGAATTGCTGCGGCGTCATTTGTCTCCTCCTTCCCGGCCCTTGCGGCGACTGGGCTTCCAATCCTTGGGCGCCAGTTCGAACCCGGCGAACTCGAACGCGGGCGACACGGTGCAGCCGACCAACGTCCACCGCCCCATCGACACCGCCGTCTGCCAGGCGTTGGCCGGCACCACCACCTGCGGCTGCTGGCCGGCGGCGATCTGGATGCCGAGATGGTAACTGGCCACGTCGTGGCCATTGGGCGACAGGGTCAGCGCCAGCGGCGCGCCGGCGTAATAGTGCCAGATCTCCACCGCATCAACCCGATGCCAGGCCGAAGTCTCGCCGGCCGCCAACAGATAATAGATCGCGGTGGTGCAGCCCCGGCCGCCGGCCGGCGCCACATGGCGATAGGTTTCGCGGTAGTGGCCGCCCTCGGGATGGGGCTCGAGTGCGAGGCGGCGGATGATCTCTTTCGCCGTCAGGCCCTCCGGGTACATGCCCCCGGGATCGAAGCTTGTGGCCATGCCTAGGCGGGGGAGTCGTGCAGAACCGTCGCCGCCATCGACGGCCGGGCCGCGAAAACCGCATACCAGGCGGCGAGCCCCGGACGGGCGCGGCGCCAGTCTTCGGCGGCGAAGCGAAAGTCGAGATAGCCGAGGGCGCAAGCGATGGCGATCGTGCCGATGGTCGGTGCCTGGCCGAAGTCGCCGACCTCGCGCTCCAGGACGTCGAGGGCGCGAGCTATGGCGGCCTGCTGGCGCGCCGACCAGGCGTCCGAACGTTCCCCGTCCGGCCGCACGCTCTCCATCCGCCTGAGAACGGCCGCATCAGCGATCCCGTCGGCCAAGGCCTGGCGCCGCAACGCCGTCCAGCGTTCGGGGCCCGCGGCCGGGAACAACACACCGCCGGCCAGCGCGTCGAGGTACTCGCAGATGACCCGCGAATCGTAGAGGCTTGCCCCGTCGTCGGTGATGAGCACCGGTATCTTGCCCAACGGATTGTCGGCCGCGACCGGACTGCCGGGCGCCCACGGATTGCTGAGAACCGGTACAACATCGTTGGCAAGACCGCATTCAAGGGCAACGACGCGCACCTTGCGCGCGAACGGCGATGTCGTCGAATAGCGCAGTTTCACGGCTGGCCTCCCGCCGTCAGAAGGCGTCTTTGCGGCGCCGGATCTCGGCGAATACCCGTGCCGGATCGCCATCCGGCAGGCCGACGCCGCGCTTGACCGAGTCAACGTCCGCGCGCAGGAACGGATTGGTCTCGCATTCCTCGTCCAGACGCGAGGGCACGGTCGGCAGGCCCTTGGCGCGCAGCCCGTCGATCTCGGCGATGCGGCGCTTGAGGGCGTCGCTGTCGCGCTCGACGGTGCGGGCGAAGCGGGCGTTGGACTGCGTGTACTCGTGGGCGCAATAGACGAGGGTGTCGCCGGGCAGCTCGCGCAGCCGGCAAAGCGAGTCCCACATCTGCTCCGGCGTGCCCTCGAACAGCCGGCCGCATCCCAGGGCGAACAACGTGTCACCGCAAAACAGCGCGTGGCTCTCCGGAAACCAATAGGCGATGTGGCCGACGGTGTGGCCCGGCACCTCCATGATCATGGCGGACGCGCCGCCCACCATGTAGGTGTCGCGGTTACGCAACTCGACCTCGATGCCGGGAATGCGGCCGGCGTCGTGGCGCGCCCCGACGATCGTGCAGCCCGTGGCCTGCTTGAGGGTGAGATTGCCGCCCGTGTGGTCGTGATGGTGATGGGTGTTGAGGATATGGGTGAGTCGCCACCCCTTTTCCTCGAGCTTCGCAAGCACCGGTTCGGCAGCCGACGGATCGACCGCCGCGGTTGCGCCACTGCCCGGATCGTGTAGCAGATAGACGTAGTTGTCCGACAGGACCTGGATCTGTTCCACGGTCAACCTGGCCATCGCTCCTTCCTTCCGGTCAGCGCCCCGAGCCTACCGCGTAAGTATCTCTGTCCGGAAGCGTTTTCACGCTTTTTTCTTGCCCGCGACGGTCCTTCACACCATTGATTGGGGGAGGGTCCGGTGGCAGTGCGGATACGAAGCGGGGATCGTCGAGTGAAGATTCAAACGTCCTTTCCGGCAATGTGGACGGACGTCGTGGACCTTCGCGACTTCTATGACACCAGCCTGGGCCAGGTGGCTCGGCGGCTCATCCGGCGACGCATTCGCGCGATGTGGCCGGACCTTACCGGCCAAAGGGTGCTCGGCCTTGGGTTCGCGACGCCTTTTCTGCGCCCCATGCGTGGCGAGGCGGAGCGCGTGCTCGCCGTGATGCCGCCGTCGCAGGGCGTGCTGCCTTGGCCTCCCGAGGGGCCGGGGCTGGTGGCGCTGGCCGATGAAACGGACCTTCCGCTGCCCGACCGGTCCATCGACCGGGTGCTGATGGTGCACGCGATCGAATCCACCGAACAGGTTCGGGCCATGATGCGCGAGGCGTGGAGGGTGTTGAGCGACAGCGGCCGGCTGCTGGTGATCGTTCCCAACCGGCGCGGCATCTGGGCACGGCTGGAACGCACCCCGTTCGGAAACGGCCGTCCATACACCCCGACGCAGCTTTCACGGCTGTTGCGCGACACCATGTTCACCCCGCTCCAGTCAGCGGCGGCGCTGTTCCTCCCGCCTTCGTCGTCACGCATGCTTCTGCGCGCGGCGCCGGCCTGGGAGGAACTGGGGGCGCGCTGGTTCCCGACCTTCGCCGGAGTAATCATCCTCGAGGCCGCCAAGCAGATTTATGCGGGGACCGCGGTCCGCGAAAGCCGCCTGCGGCGCCGCGGCTACATCGCCCTGCCGAATGGCCTCGGCGCGCGGCGCGAACGGCTGTAACCGGTTCAGAACTCGAAAACGAATTCGCCGCTTTCGTCGACCGCGCCGGGCATGGGCGAGGCCGGCGCGCGACTTTCGGCGCGCCGGGCTTGGGCCGCCGCCAAACGGTGGAGCACCGCGGCACGGCCCAGCGACAGGAGGTGGGCATACGCCATCCCCAGCGCGCCGGCATGCCGCAAAGCCAGAAAACCCTCGTCCGAGAGCGCGTTGAGCGCGGTCTCGTCGACGCGGAAAAGACCGCCGGCGCGGCGCGCATCGTCGCGGCTTTCGAGCGCCATCTCCCACGGCACCATCAGGCCGGCAAGGGCGCCCGCCGCGCGGGACGTCGCCGCGCGGTCCCGCTCCATCTCCTGCAGGACGCGGGACACCTCCCGCACCAGCGCCGACGGGCTGCCGTCGCCCTCGAACAATGGTCTTCCCTCGGATTTCGACAATTGTCCCGAGCTTTCGTCGACGCAGACCACCGTCGGTCCCGCCGCGGACCCGCCCAGGACGAAGGGATACTGCCGTATTCGCGCCGGCACGTAGCCGGCCAGCCAACGCCCGTCCGGCCCGACGAACAGGTTTCGCCCCGGCTCGAGCCCGAGCAGGGCGACCAGGGCGTACCCCTCGCCGTCCCGCACGAATCCGACCGGCATCTCCTGCGCCACGCGGGCCAGTTCGGCCGCCATCACGGGCACCATGGTCATGGCGCGGGCATGGGCGTAGGCGCGCGCCGGCTTGAGACGCATGCCGCCATGCCGGGAAAAGGACAACGGCACGGGGTTCAGGAACATCGCCGCGGTCCGGCCGTCACGAACGGCCGTAAACGTCGTCGAAGCGCACGATGTCGTCTTCGCCGAGATAGTTCCCGGACTGCACCTCGATGACGTAGAGCGCCTCGGTTCCGGGATTTTCCAGGCGATGCGGCGTGCGCTGCGGAATGTAGGTGGACTGATTCTCCTCCAGCAGAAAACTCTCTTCGCCGCGCGTCACCCGGGCGACGCCCCTGGCGACGACCCAGTGCTCGGCCCGATGATCGTGCATCTGCAGGCTGAGCCTGGCTCCCGGATTGACGATGATGAGCTTGACCTGGTAGCGGTCGCCGGAATTCAGGCCGCGGTAGCTTCCCCAGGGCCGGTATACGGTCGTATGGACCTGGCATTCCAGCCGCTTGTCGAGGGCCAGACGGTCGACCAGCAACTTCACGTCCTGGGCCCGGCTCTTGTCGGCGACGAGCACCGCATCGTCGGTGGCCACGACGACCACGTTGCTCAGGCCCAGAACGGCGGCGACCTGTCCCTCGGTGCGGATGTACGCATCGCGGACGTCTTCGGTGACGACGTCGCCGGAGACGACGTTGCCGGCCTCGTCCTTGGCCCCTATGTCCCACAACGCCGACCATGCCCCGACGTCGGACCAGCGCATTTCCACGGGCACCACGGCCGCCGCCTCGGCGTTTTCCATGACCGCGTAGTCAATCGATTCCGACGGACAGGCGGCGAAGGCCTCGGCGTCCAGGCGGCAGAAATCGAGGTCGCGCTGGGCCTTGGCATAGGCGGCCCGGCAGGCCGCAACCATCGCCGGACGCCGCGCCTCGAGCTCGGCCAGGAAACGGGCGGCGGGGAACAGGAAGATGCCGCTATTCCAGCTGTAGCCCCCTTCCGCGAGATGGGCCCTGGCTTTTTCGAGATCTGGCTTTTCAACGAACCGCTCCACGGTGCGGATGCGGTCGGTATGGGGAAGCGCTGCGCCCGCCTTGATGTAGCCGTAGCCCGTTTCCGGCGCGTGCGGGGTGATGCCGAACGTTACGAGATAGCCGCGCGCCGCCGCCGTCGCCGCCTCGTCGACCGCCGCCCTGAAGCTGGCCGGGTCGCCGATCACATGGTCGGAGGGCATGATCAGCATCAAGGAGTCGGGGCCCTCCTCGAGCAAACGGAGAGCCGCGACCGCGGCCGCCGGCGCCGTGTTGCGGCCTACGGGCTCGATGATGATATCCGCCGGCGGACGGCCAATGGCATGCATGTGATCCGCCACCGCGAAACGGTGCTCGTGGTTGCACACGACGACCGGCGCGTGAAAGCCCGCCCCAGCGACTCTCAGTGCAGTGTCCTGAATCATGCTGCGATCGCCGGTGAGCTTGAGGAATTGCTTCGGAAACAGGGCGCGGGACAGCGGCCACAATCGCGACCCCACTCCGCCCGAAAGGATGATCGGATGCACGAGGTCTCGGGGAGGGGAGGATCGACTCATGGATAACGCTTACTCGCTTGTTCCGACGGGTTGGCAGCGGGTCCCGCCAATGGCGGGCAAACACTACCAACCTCATCCCTGCATGGGAAGGCGGAGCGCAGGTGCCGCGGCTTTCCTGCCTATCTAGCGTGTACAGTAACTCTTGTACATGGGCGTAAACGATTCTATAAATTGACTTTATGGATGGTCAGCACTCGCCATCCGAGGTTGGAACAGGGTGGTTGGTTATGTACTCGCATCCTCAGCAGAGCGCCGCACATGATGTCCAGGCCCTTCGCCGCCAAGCCGGCAAGTGGCTCAAGGGACTGCGCGAGAGCCGCAACATCACGCAGCGCGAGATGGCGGACCTTGTCGGCGTCGATTACTACACCTTCATCTCTCAGCTCGAGGCGGGACGTGGCCGCATTCCTCCCGATCGCTACGAGCGCTGGGCCCATGCCTTGGGAATGGAGCCGGCCGCGTTCGTCAAGGAATTGATGAAGTATTACGATCCCGAGACGTATCGTCTTCTCTTCGGCCAGGGCTGATCGGGGTAATTCCCAAGTAGCGATCGGCCGCAACTTCTGATACCTTCTCGGCGGCTCGCCTCGCATCTTGGCGGGGCGGCAGGGCATTCGGACGGAAATTCATGGCCGCGATTCTCGCTTTCCGGAGTGCGAGGACAAAGCAGAACTGGACCAACGACGAGCTCGCCGAGCTCTATCGCGTGGTCGATATCCTCGGGCGTGCCGGCCTCCAGGTCGACACCGAGGCCGGGCTGTCGGACGAGGGCGATCCCTGGTTCCTCTTCTGCCGCGCCGATACCGGCGACGTGATCGCCCACTTCGCACGCATCGACGGCCAGTTCATCGCCGCCAGCGCCGCCATCGACGAAACCTTCCGCGGTGCCAGCTTTCGCCAGATCATCGACCAGATGGTGGACCGCCAGCCGCTGATGCTGCCGCGGCCGGCAAAGAGCGAGAAGTTGTTCTTGCATCCGGCTGTCGTGCTCACCGCCTTCGTCGCGACGGCGCTTCAGCAGATGCAGAACTGGGACGCCGAAGAGGTCGGCTCGCCGGTCGAAGCGAGGATCGGCCCCGAGGCCGGCAAGCCGGTCGAGAAGAGCGCCCTGATGGAGGCCCTGAGCGCCGCCTTCCGCGGCGGACCGCCGTCTCCAGCCGACGACAAGAACAGCCATTCCGAATTCGCCGCGGCCAGCATCCAGGGGCTATCGCTCGCCTCGGTGGTGGCCTTCGCCATGTCGGTGGTTCAGGGCCAACCCACCGAGGACCACGACACGCCCCAGCAGACCGACCGGATCGCCGCCAACGAGATTTCGTCGAAAACCGTATCCGTGGTCGCCGCGGCACCGACGGTCGAGCCGCATTCCAGCGGTGAAAGCGACCGTCACGACGGCGAGGCGGCGCAAGAGGTCACCGGCGATCCGCCGGCCAAGCACGAGCACGACGGCGACAAAGGCGACAGGCTGGTGGCGGAGGTGAAACCGGATCCGGCGGGCACGCACGTCGTCAACCACGACGGCGGTGAGAACCTCGCCCAGAAGGCCCTCCAGAACGATGCCGAGATCGTCCGGTTTCAGGTCGCCGACGCCGAACCGGCGTCGATCGACCTGATCCAGGTGGCCGAAGTCAAGGAGGTCACGCCGGTCGCGGCCGACGCGGTCAAGATCGAGTTCCCGAAAATAAACTTCGCCGAGATCAGCAAGGAAGCGCTGGACATCTTCTTCCTGGATTTGCCTGGGGAAACCACGGACGGGGGCGGCAGCATCGTTTCCGCTGTACCTCTCGCCCCGAGCGAACCGTCCCTCTTGCCGGACATCGCGCCGGGTACCGGCGTCGATCCCCTGCCCGGGATTAGGCAACCTTCGACTTTGCGTGCCGCCGACATCGTGTTCGCCGGCAATGACCAGAGCGTCGCTCCCTTGCTCACTACGATCACGGATTTCGTGTACTCGCCGGATAGCTGGGTGGAGGCGCCGATCCTCTCCGCAAGCCTGAACGAAACCTTGCGCAAATACGCAGTCGACGAGAATCCGCTCACACTGGTCGTGTATGACAGCAGCGACTTGGCGCTCGATGTGTTTGCGTTCACACCGGGGGTTTTGTTCGTGGAAGAGAGCAAATTGCCTTCGTGGATGGACTATGCGGACGACCCGGCGGTCGTCGACCTCGCCAATGGCGGCAGCATCACCCTCATGGGCGTCATGACGATCGACCACGCTTTCGTGTGAGTTCGGTCGGTTGCGAGAAGCCCCTCTTGATGGGCTTCGCCTCCCTCGGCGTAATGATTCTTCTCAATGTTCCGGCGCGCCGCAGGCCCAGGAATCCCGTGGGCGGCGCGGGTGGTCGTCTTTCTCCATCGCGCCGACGAATGAGACCTCGAGAGACCAAGGGAGTCGGCTGCCGGGGCGCACCATGACGGGGTTTGGCCGTCTCCTTCACCGTGCCTGGTCGCTGCTGCCACGCCGCCCGCGGCGCTGGGCGTTCATCCTCGCGAGCACCTTGCGGGCGCCACGCCCGCAACAGCCGCCCCCGCCCGCCCGCCCGCCGGTAGTGGTGGCGGGCGTCTTCCGGTCGGCCAGCGGCCTCGGCGAATCGGCACGCCTGCAACTGGCCGCCCTGACCTCCGCCGACGTTCCTTGCGCCATCGCCGACCTCAGCCCGTCGCTGCTGGGATCCGACGAATTGCCTCTTGCGGCCAGCGTTCCGCCGGTCCAGCCCGGTCCGGGCAGCCTTATCCTTCACGTCAGCGGGCCGTTCGTCCCTTATGCCTTGGGCTGGCTCGGCCGCCCCATCGTGGCCGAGAAGCGGGTGATCGGATTCTGGCACTGGGAGTTGCCGCGCCTGCCTCGCGAATGGCGGGTCGGATGCCGTTACGTGCATGAGGTCTGGGTGCCCAGCCGCTTCGTCGCCGAGGCCGTGGCGGCGGACTTCGCGGGGCCGGTCAGGGTCGTTCCCCACCCAATCTCGCTGCCAGAGGGCGTCGACCCGGCACCGCTGCGCCGGCGTTTCGGCGGCGCGTTCCTTGCGGTGGCGATGTTCAACATGGCTTCCGGCTTCGAGCGCAAAAACCCGCTCGCGGCGGTGGCCGCCTTCCGCCGCGCCTTTGATCGGGACATGGGCGCGCGACTTGTGGTCAAGATGCTCAACGGCCAGGTCTGGCCCGATGGCGAGCGTGCCCTGCGTGCGGCCATCGCCGACGCCCCCAACATCGAGTTGGTGACCGACACGATGAGCCGGGTCGAGGTGTTCAGCCTGCTTGCCGCCGCCGACGTGGCGCTGTCGCTTCACCGCGCGGAAGGCTTCGGCCTTCTGGCCGCGGAGGCGATGCTGCTGGGCACGCCGGTGGTCGCCACCGACTGGTCGGCCACCACCGATTTCGTGAACGCCGCAAACGCCTGCCCGGTGCCGTGCCGGCTCGTCCCCGCCATCGACCCCCAGGGCAGCTACCATGACCCAAACCAGCGATGGGCGGACCCCGACATCGACGCCGCGGCGCAATGGCTGCGTCGCCTGCGCGAGGACCATGCCTTGGCCGAACGGCTGGGCCGCACCGCCCGTGCAATGGCGATCGAAATGTTCGGGCTCGAGAACTATTCGCTCCGCACCCGGACCATCCTCGGTTTTTGATTTTATTTGCGTTTGTTCATCGTCACCGTCACCTGCATTCGGGGTATGCGGTTCTTGATGACCCGGTAATCGTCGTGATGCCCGACGTGGAAGAGCCGAAAGATGGCCCCCTCGGGGTCGCGGTCCTTGAGATAAAAGGCGCGGTAGCGATTGGTGATCCGAAAGGTCCAGACGCCGTCGAAGCCGTTCTTGAGTTCCGGCCGCAATGCGTTTTCCGCCGTTCGTTCCACGAAGTGGACGACCACGTCCTCGGTTCGGCGCTGAATGTCGGGAGGGAGTTCGCGCAGGGCCGCCGTGAACGAGGGGAGGATTTCAACCCGACGTTGCTGCATCGTCGCGCAGGCGACGGAAATGAATCCGCACCTCGATCCCGTTCTTGGCGATTAGGCCGCCGGCCTGTCCCCCGTTGAGCGCCTTGGCCTTTTTCAGCTCCACGCGCAGGCGCGCGTCACGCAGAAGCTCGAGTTCGTTGACGATGGCAAGATTGAGGGCATGGACGCTTTGCTGCCACTGCGCGGCGGCCGGTCCGCCGCCAATGGTAATGGAAACGCCCGGTCGCATTCGAATCCGCAGCAGTAGCGGCGCCAGCCCCGAGCGCCTGCTCCGCTCGTAGGCCAGGAACGCCTGGACATACTGGGTAAGAACCTGGGGATCGTGGACGGTACGCTCGACCTCCTGCACCACGGCCGCCAGTTTCTGGGCCAAAGCCTGCGTGTAGTTTCGATAGTTGCCGGTGTACTGAACCACACTGCGGACGGCTTCCGGGTTGTCGGGACAGCGCAGATCCCGGATTAGCTGCTCGACATCCCCGCCAGGGTCCTGGGGGGGCTTCGGCAGGACGATCGGAACCGGAAGCGTCGACATACCCCTCTCGTTTCCCCCGGACAATCAGACGGTTACGAGGACCGCCCTTCCAACCGTCGGCGGACGGTGGCGGCGATGCCCTCGGCGTTCAGCCCATGATACGCCAGGATCTCATCATTCGTCCCGCATTCCGGCAAACCCTCGATGCCGATTCTGGAAAAACCGACTTTCACGTTACCTCCGAAGCCCGCCAGGGCCTCGGCGATCCGATCCCCCTGCCCGCCGATCAGGAAATGGTTGTCGAGGGCGAACAGGTGCCGCTTGCCGTCCAGCGCCGCCTTCAGCCAGCCGGCGTCGATACGGTTGAGCCAGGGTAGGTTGATGACCTCGGCCGAGATGCCTTCCCGCGCGAGGATGTCCGCCGCACGCCAAGCCTCCGACAGCAGCACCGGCCCGTAGCCGATGATCGCCACCTCGCCCCCCTTCCTCAAGGTCACGCCCTTTCCGGGCTCCGGGCGGTACCCTTCGGGCAGGCCGAAAGGGATGCTGTAGGGAATGGAGACGAGCCGCATATACGAGGGCCCGGGATTGGACTCGACGCACCAGTCGAGGAGCGGCCTTACTTCGGCCGGGCAGCTTGGCTCGACCAGCGTGATGCCCGGCATCGCGGCCATGGCCGAGATGTCTCTTACCGACTGGTGCGAATGGCCGGGGCCGGCTGGCAGCAGGCCGACCAGCGATCCCACGAAAACGATCTTCTTGCCCTCGGAACAGGCGTTGAAGATCTGCTCGTTCGGCCGCGGCGTCAGGAAGCAGGCGAAGGAGTGGACGACCGGAAGCAGCCCCGACAGGGCCATGCCACTGGCCTGGGACACCATGTCCTGCTCGGCGATGCCGCACTCGAAGAAGCGCTGGGAAAACCGCTCGCGGAAGGGGATCAGCCCGGTATCGGTGATGAGATCGGCATCGAGGGCGACGAGTTCGGGATGCCGCTCGGCCGCCGCCACGATCGCCTCGCTATAGGCCGGGATGAGCCGCTGCGGATTGGCCGGCGGCATGGCGGGCGTGACCCGCACGGTTTCCACCTGGAGGGGTTCGCAGCGAAGCTCGGCGAGTTGCCGCCCGGCGTCCGCGACCAGTTCGGCGGCGGCCCTGCGATACTCGTCCGCCGTCGGCGCGCCGCTATGATAGCGGTAGAACTCCTGCCCCTCGGCCATCGCCGTGTGGGCCATGAACGACACCCCGGCACCCTTGACCGTGTCGGCAATCAGAATCTTCGGCTTGTCCCCGACCGTGGCGAACTCGCGGAACACTTCCGCCAGCGCCGCGTGGTCGTGGCCGTCGCAGCGCGCCACATGCCAGCCGAACGCCTTGAACTTTGCGACCAGATCGCCGAGATCGCTGACGTTCGAGACGAACGTGTCCGACTGCAGCTTGTTGTGGTCCACGACGACCGTGATTTCGTGCATCCTGTGGTTGGCCGCCGACTGCAAAGATTCCCAGAACTGCCCCTCCTGTAGTTCGCCGTCGCCCGTCATCAGGAAGACCCGCCCCTCCACGCCCTTCAGCCTGTTGGCGCGCACCATCCCCTTGGCCTTCGAGATGCCCATGCCGAGCGACCCGGTGTTGGCCACCATGCCGGGCGTCTGGATGTCGGGGTGGCCGGGCAGGCCGCCGAGGCGGCGCAGGGTGTGAATCTTGTCGAAAGGGAGCACGCCGAGGGCGGTGAGAACGCTGTACTGGCCGGGCGCGTCGTGTCCCTTGGACGAGAAGTACACGTCCTTCCCCGGGCGCAGCTCGTTGAGATAGACCCAGGACACGATGTCGAGGCTGGAGAAGCTGCTGCCGATGTGGCCGGAACCCGCCTTGGCGATCATGTACAGGGCGTTGAGACGCGCCAGCGTGGCGAACAGCCGCGTGCGGTCGGTGGCGGGCGCGTTGAGATTGCGCGCCCGGTCGAGTTCCTGCTTGGGGGCGAAGAAAAGGGTGGTCCCGGCTTCGGATACGGCGATCTGGGTGTGGGGCACGGTTGATGTCTCGCTATGCGTCTAGGGTTTGGATCGCCGCTTCCCCCTGATAGGGGGCGACAGGGACGGCGGGCAGGCGCGCCTGGTTGCGTTCGAGCAGCCATTCCGCCATCCGCCAATCGAATTCGTCGTTCACGTCCAGGCCTTCGCTGTCGACCGTCAGGAACGGCATCACGCAATGCCCCGCGATGGTGCGGGTTTCATGGATGACCCTCGTCCAGGCGATCTCCAGACTGGCGTTCTGCACGAACACTTCGGGAAGGGCCGCGTACTGGCTGCTGTGCCACGGCTGTTCGGCGGGGGATAGAGGCAGCAGCGGCGTCATGCGCCGGCCGCGAATCACCCACATCTTGCCCGGGTGCTGCTTGCACTTCTCGACGGCGCGCAGCGAGTCCACGCCGCTTTCGGCGGCGAATTCGGACCAGGCGCGGCGGATCGTCTCCGGCAGCCGGAAAGGGCTGGTCGGGCGCAGGATGCTGAAACAGTCGAAGCGGCGTCCCTCGGCGGCCAGGCGGTCGAGGGTATACTCGACCCATTCGACGTCGGGCGACTTGTCGCCGGCGATATTGGGCGGCCGCAGGAAGGGCACCTCGGCCCCGTAATGCCGTGCCACCTCGGCATACATCTCGCTGTCGGTGGACACCATGACCGTGTCGAACACCCCCGAGGCCTTCGCCGCGGCGATGCTGTAGGCGATCACCGGATGGTCGCCCAGCCGGCGGATGTTCTTGTGCGGCACGCGTTTCGAACCGGAGCGGGCCGGGATCAGGGCGATGGCGCGGTAATCGCTCATGCGGATGGGTCTCTCACAACCTGCCGGGATCGACGACGAAGGAGATGTTCTTCACTTCCGAATACACGTCCAGGGCCTCGGTGCCGGGCTCACGGGTGCCGTTCCCCGACGCTCCGAACCCGCCGAAGGGCATGTGCGGCTCGCTGCCATAGGTGCCGATGTTCACGTTGACCACCCCGGCCCGCACCTTCTGCCCGAAATGCATCGCGCGATCGACGTTGCGGGTGTGGATCGCCGCGGTCAGGCCGTACTCGGTGGCGTTGGCCAGCGCCACCGCCTCATGGAAGTCCTTTACCCGGTAGAGCACGGTGACCGGGCCGAAGAGTTCGGCGCAGGACAGTTCGGCCCCCGGATCGACCCCGTCGATGACGGTGGGGGCGATATAGTAGCCCTGGGCATGCGCCGCGTCCTCGAGCCGCTCGCCCCCGGTCAGGACATTGGCCCCCGCGGCCTTGGCCCGCTCGATGGTCGCGAGAATGTTGGCCAGTTGGCGGGCATTGATCACCGGCCCGAAGTCGTCGCCGTCACCGATGCCCAGGCGAAGCGCCCGCGCCCGCTCGACGAGGCGGTCGCGGAACGCATCGTAGACCGCGTCCATGACGATGATCCGGCTGGCCGCGGCGCAGCGCTGGCCGGCATTGCTGAACGCCGACAGCGCGGCCCAGCGCACGGCGTTGTCGAGATCGGCGTCGTCGCACACGACCAGGGGATTCTTGCCGCCCAGTTCGAGCGAAATGCGCGCCAGGCGGTGGCCAGCCCGTTCGGCGATCCAGCGGCCGACCGCGGTCGATCCGGTGAAACTGATCACCGACACCCGCCCGTCCTCGACCAGCGGCCCTCCCGCCTCGAGGCCCGTGCCCTGGACGACGTTGAGAACGCCGTCCGGCAGGCCCGCCTCCTTGGCCAGACGCGCGAACAACCACGCCGTCGCCGGCGCGTCCTCCGAGGCCTTGAGCACCGCGGCATTTCCGCAGATCAAGGCGGGAAACACCTTCCACGCGATGTTGGCGATCGGCGTGTTGGCGGGAACGATCAGGCCGGCGACCCCGCGCGGCTGGCGTATGGTGTGGCTGTACTTGCCGGGCATGCCGCTGGTCAGGGAGCGGCCGTAGAGGCGCATGCCCTCGCCGGCGAAAAACTCGCCCTGCAGGATGGCGCCCCCCACCTCGCCCAGCGCGTCCTTCTGCGACTTGCCGGTTTCGACCGCGACGACGCGGGCCATGTCCTCGCGCGCCGCCTTGAGCGCCGCCACCACGTCGGCCAGGATCTGCCCGCGCCGCACGGGCGTCAGGTCCGCCCAGGCCGGCTGCGCCGCAGCCGCGGCGGCGACGGCGGCCTCGACCTCGCCCGCTCCGGAACGCGCGAAGGCGCACAGACGGCTGCCGTCGTGCGGCGCGAACTTGTCGAGGGTGCCCGCTGCGCCGCGCTCCTCGCCGCCGATCCAGTTGGGAATGACCGAGGGTATCATCGCCGCGCTCCCCTCAGATGGCGGTCCAGCCGCCGTCCACGACCAGGCTGGCGCCCGTCATGTAGGTCGAGGCGGGCGAGGCGAGGAACAGCACGGCACCGCAATACTCGTCCTCGTTGGCCATGCGCCCGATCGGAATGCGCCCCTCGTAGGCGGCGAGGAAGCCCGGATCCTGGTTGGCGAAGACCCCGGCGATCACCAGCGTGTTCACCCGCACCCCCTGGCGAGCCCAGTAGGTGGCGAGGTAGTGGGTGAGGTTGATCAGGGCCGACTTCGACGCCGAATAGGCGACCGGCTTGAAGAATACCTCGCCGCGCTGGCGGCGGTATTCGTAGATGTTCTGGTCGGGCGACACGACGCCGTAGATCGACGAGACGTTGATGATCGAGCCCCGCCCCGCCTTGGCCATGGCGCCGCCGACGACCTGGCAGCACAGGAACACGCCCTTGACGTTGACCGCCATGACCCGGTCCCACGAATCGGCGGGATAGGTCTCGAACGGCCCGACCTCGAGGGCCGCCGGCACGTCTGGCGGGGTGTCGATGCCGGCGTTGTTGATGAGCACGTCGGGCGTGCCGAAGCGCGCCTCGGCGGCCGCCAGCGCACCCTCGATCGAGGCGCGGTCGGTGACGTCGACGGCGCACAGCAGCAGCCGCTCGTCGTCGACCCAGGCGCCGAGACGGCCGCGCGCCTTCTCGCGGTCGTCGTGCACGTCGAAGATGACGACCCGGCCGCCGCGTTCGAGAAACGCCTTGGCGTATTGCGCGCCGAGTTGGCCCAGCCCCCCGGTCACGACGGCGACGGTGCCGGAGACGTCGAACAGCTTGTCGGTCATGCCGTTTCCCTCAATGCGGCGCGCTCCTCGTGAGCCCGTGCCACGGTATCGCAGATCTCCCGCACGGCGCCGTGGCCGCCCGGCCTGCGGGTGCGCCAGCGCGCGACGGGGTGGACGTCCTCGTGGGCGTCGGCGACGACCACCGGCAGGCCGACCAGGGTGAGCGCCGGCAGGTCGTTGACGTCGTTGCCGACGAAGGCGGTCTCGCCCAGCGACACGCCCAGTTCCTCGGCCAGGCCGCGCACGGCGGCGGCCTTGTCGTCGCAGGCCTGGATGCAGCGCAGCTTGAGCTTGCGCGCCCGCGCCGACACCACCGGGTTGACCTCGGTCGAGACGATGGCGAGGTGGATGCCGAGCGCGCGCAGCCGGTCGAGCCCGATGCCATCCATACGGGTGCAGCGCACGAGCTCGCGCCCGTCCTCCAGTACCCAGACGGCGTTGTCGGTGAACACGCCATCGAAGTCGAAGACGATCAGGCGGACCCGCCGAAGCAGGTCCGCCGCAACCGCATCCGCCATGTCAGGCATCGGCAAGGGCGCGTTTCTCGGCCGACTGGGCGAGGTCCTCGAACATGATGTTCTCGTCCTCGCGCAGCGGGCGCTTGAGCACCTTGCCGATGACCTGTTCGTAGACCGACGGCGGCAGGCCGTCGTTGGGCGCCTTGTAGGCGAGATCGGCCTCGGTGAGACGGTGGCCGGCCGGCAGGTCGCGGGCCGCCACGATCTTCTTGCCCATCTTGTTGAGCGGCTTCTCCTCGCTGGTGAACCGACGCTTCTTGCCGTCGCCGAGCGCGACGCGGGTGCGGCGCAGGTCGCGGATCATCTTCTCGAGTCCGCTATGCTCGAGCGAGAAGGCGTGGTCGGTGCCCTTGAAGGCGCGGTTGAGGGTGAAGTGCTTCTCGATGATCCGCGCGCCCAGCATGTAGCCGACGAGCGCCATGGCGATGCCGCTGTCGTGCGACGACAGGCCGATGACGATGTCGGGGAATTCCTTGCGGAAGGTCTCGATGACCCGCAGGTTGAGCTCCTCGAAGGCCGGCGGATAGCCCGACGTGCAGTGCATGATGCAGAGCTGCGGGTTGATCGGCATGATCGTCTCGTAAGCCTGCCGCACGTCCTCCATGGTGGCGCCGCCGGTGGAGACGATCATCGGCTTGCCCAAGCGCGCGACCTTCTTGAGCAGCGGCGTGTTGTTCACGTCGCCGGAGGCGATCTTGTAGGCCGGCATGTCGAGGTCGGCCAGGAAGTCGGCGCTGCTCAGGTCGAACGCGGTCGAGAAGAAGGTGATCCCGAGCTGCCGCGCGTAGTCCTTCAGCTCGACGTATTCGTCACGGCCGAATTCAAGGTATTCCCGGTGCGCGCCGTAGGTCGGGGCGAAGGCGTTCTCGCTGTGGTACGGGCTGTCGTACATCTCCTTGGTGAACAGGGCGCGGTTGTCGCGCTTCTGCAGCTTCACCGCGTTGGCGCCGCACAGCTTGGCCACGTCGAACATCTTCTTGCACTGTTCGAGGCTGCCCTGGTGATTGTGGCCGATCTCGGCGATGACGTAGGCATCGCTGTCGTCGGAAATTTCGAAACCGTTGATCACGAGTTTACGCATGGCCCTGTCTCTCGCTCCTTTGCCGACGCAGCCCTGTCACTCAATAGGTTCTATTCCGCGGCCTCCGCCGATGCTTCGGCGCGCACGAACTGATAGTTGTTGATGCTGGAATTCGGCGCGATCACCTTCGAGCGGTTCTTGCCCGTGAAGGTGAACCCGGCGGCCTGGATCTTGGCGAGCACGTCCTCGACATAGTCCGGCCGGTTGGCGTCCAGCTCGATCGAGATCGTCTTCAGGCGCGGATCGCGCAGCGTCTTCGACGCCCCGTTGACGATGCGGGATTCGAGGCCGTCGACGTCGATCTTCAAATGATTGGGGAAGTCCGGCTTATACTTCTTGATGAACTCGTCCATCGTGAAGCCCATCATCCCCTGCGTGAAGCTGGGGACGAAGGTCTTGCCGTGGTCGTCGATCGCCTCGTTGAAGCTGCACCCCGCGGCGCCCGGGGCCGAGCTGCTGGCGTTGAGCACGCCGCAGGCGGTCTCATCGGAAAACGCCAGGCAGAAGGCGTGCACGCGGTCGCCGAGCTTGTTCAGCTCGATGTTCATGTTGAGGACGTAGTAGTTCGAGGCCAGCGGCTCGAAAGCCAGCACCCGCGCCTTGCGGGTCACCCCGGCGTAGATGGTGTACAGCCCGACGTTGGCGCCGATGTCCCACAGCACCTCGCCCTCGGGGATGCGGCTCAGCCACGCGATGGTGTCCGGCTCCTTGTCGTAGATGGTCTTGTAGCGCCACACCGTGTGCTTGCCGAGACAGAAGAAGTTCAGCACGTGCGGGTCGGCCTTGACCTGGGCGAGCGCCTCCTTCGCCTGGGAATAGACGAGAAGCGAGGCGACGACGTTGTTGCTGGGTGCGCTCATCGGCTGAAAATCCATGGGTTCCTGGCGGGAAGCGCGTTGCTGCCCGGCGCGTTGGCGATGTACAGGGGCGGTTGCGGCGGCATCGGCGTCAATCCTCGCGCATCGCCCGTTCGAACAGGTCCAGCCACGGCGACACCAGATAGTCGAGGGGGGTGCGCTCGCCGGCCGCGATCAGCACCTCGACCGGCATTCCCGGCACGACGGTGACGTCGCCCAGGCGGGCCAGTTCGTCGTCGGCAACCTCGATGCGGGCCAGGTAGTAGTCGCCGGTCTGCGGGTCGTTCAAGGTGTCCTGGGATATCGTCGACACCTCGCCCTTGAGCAGCGGCGAGCTCTTGCGCGGCAGGCCCATGAAGCGGATTTCGGCGTGCAGCCCGGGATGGACGACGTCGGCGTCGAGCGGCCGCACCTGGGCCTCGACGATCAGCCGCTCGTCCTCGGGCACGATGTGCAGGACGACCTGGCCGCGGTCGATGACGCCGCCGATGGTGTGCACGGCCAGGCCGACCACCTGCCCGGACAGGGGCGCGCGGATCACGGTGCGCGTCAGCACGTCCTCGGTGGCGCGCAACTGCTCTTCGAGTTCGCCGATCTGGCCGCGCACCTGGCGCAACTCGTCGAGAACGCCGCGCACGAACTGCTGGCGGGTCTGCACCACCTGAAGCTGGGCCTCGCCCACCGCCACCTCGGCGCGGGCGATCTCGGCGACTCGCGAGGCGTGATCGCCCTCGAGCCGCGCCGCCTCGCGCTCCATGGCACGCACCCGGTTGGTCGAGGCGAACCCCTTGTCGGCAAGCTCGCGCAGACCATCCAGTTCCTCGTTGATCAGGCGGAACTGCTCGCGATTGGCGACCTGTTCGGCCTGCATTCCGCGAATCTGATGGCGAAGCTGGGTGACGCGCTCGCTGAGGATCGTGATCTCGCTTTCGAATTCCTTGCGCCGTGCCGCGAACAGCGCCTGCTGGTCGGCGAAGGCGGCGCGCACTTCGGGGCGCTCCACCGCGTCGCGCAATTCCTCGGGCAGGACGACCGCCGACGCGCCGTCGCGCTCGGCGGCAAGGCGCGCCTCGAGGATGCGCTCGCGCACCAGACGCTGGCGCAGGATGTCGCGGTTGGCGAGCGCCTGGGTGGTGTCCAGGCGCACGAGCACGTCGCCGGCTTCGACCCGGCTGCCCTCGCGGACCAGGATCTCCTTGACGATGCCGCCTTCGAGGTGCTGCACCGTCTTGCGATTGGTGTCGACCACCACCTTGCCCACGACGTGCGCGCCGCGCGCCAGCGGCGTGATCGCCGACCACAGGCCGAAGCCGCCGAAGGTGATGGCGACGACCAGCAGGCCGTGGAGCAGGATCGGGCGGGGGTCGGCGGCCCGACGCGGACGCGGGCGTGGACGGGGGCCGGGGAGTGCCTGGACCTCGCTGGTCATTCGGCGCCCGCCTCCGCCGCCTGGGCGGCGTTCGCATCGGTCTCGGACGAGGACTCCGCGGCCGCCGCGGCGGCGGCGCTGGACACCACCTTGAGCTTGGAGAACACCTCCTGGCGGCTGCCGAAGGCGGCCATCTTGCCGTCGCGCAGCATCAGGATCTTGTCCATGTTCTTCAGGATGCGCGGGTTGTGGGCGATCACCACGATGGTCTTGCCGGCCGCCTTGAGGTGCTCGATGGTCTGCATCAGCGCCGCCTCGCCGTCGGAGTCGAGGTTGGAGTTCGGCTCGTCGAGAACGATCAGCCGCGGGTCGCCATAGACGGCGCGGGCCAGTCCAAGCCTTTGCCGCTGGCCGCCCGACAACACCCCGCCCTTGGCCCTGATCTCGGTGTCGTAGCCCTTGGGCTGGCGCAGGATCAGCTCGTGCAGGCCGACCGCCTGGGCGGCGGCGATGATGGCGGCGTCGTCCCGCTCGCCGAAGCGGGCGATGTTCTCCGCGATCGTGCCGTCGAACAGCTCGACGTCCTGCGGCAGATAGCCGAGGCTGGGGCCGAGGTCGTCGAAATCCCAGGAATGCACGTCGGCGCCGTCCAGGCGCACGCCGCCGGCGAGCGGCTGCCACACGCCGATGAGCAGTCGACCGAGCGTCGACTTGCCGGACCCCGACGGGCCGATGACGCCCAGCGCCTGACCCGGCTTGAGGGCGAAGGAGATGCCCTTGAGGATCGGCTCCGGCGATTTCGGCGCGCCGGCGGTAAGCTTCTCGACCACCAGGGCGCCGGACGGCTTCGGCAACTGGATGCGGTCTTCGTCGTCGTCGGGAATGGTGGTCAGCAGGTCGCCGAGATTGCGGTACGCCTCGCGCGCCGAGAGAAAGCTGCGCCAGGCGGTGACCGCCTGCTGCACCGGCGCGATGATGCGCATGGCGAGCACGTTGGCGGCGAACAGGGTGCCCGGCGTCGCCTCCTCCAGGATGACCAGATAGCAGGCCAGCGCCAGGATGCCGATCTGCACGATCATGATGGCCGCCTTGATGGCGCCGTTGATGGCGGCCATGGTGTCGGCGACCTTGAGGTGGTTGTCGACCGCGGCGTTGTGGTCGGCGAGCCAGCGCCGGCGCAGATTGCCGATCATGCCCAGCGCCGCCACCACCTCGGCGTTGCGCAGGCTGTTGTCGGCGAACACCGAGGCGCGGCGTTCCTCCTTGGCGCTGTCGAGCATGGGGCGCTTGCACACCCATTCGATCGACATGCCCAGCAGGACGACGATGATCGAACAGATCAGGGCCAGCGAGCCCAACGCCGGATGCAGCAGGAACAGCACCAGAAGATAGACGGGGACGAACGGCAGGTCGAAGAAGGCGATCAGGCCGTGGCCGGTGAGGAAGCTGCGGATCTGGTCGACCTGCTTCATGGTGGCGCCGCCGACGCGCTGGGCCAGATTGGTCTGCAGCAGGGCGTCGAACACCTTTTCGCCGACCACGTCGTCGAAACGCACGCTCATGCGCACCAGGGCGCGGGCGCGGATCGCCTCGAGGAAGCCCAGCGAGATCATCAGGCCGATGGTGATGACGGTCAGCGCGATCAGGGTGTCGACGCTGAGGCTGGTCAGGACGCGGTCGAACAGGTTCATCATGTACAGCGGCTGCGCCAGCACCAGGATGCTGATCAGCATGCTGAACAGGCCGACCACCAGCACCGGCCCGCGCATCTCGCGCAGCACCTGGACCGTCGCCGGCTCGTTCTCGTTCACCTTCCGGAAGCTGAGCAAGGCCATGCGCCGCTACCCTTCCGCCCGCGGTGCGTGGACCCCCGGGTCACGCCCGGGGGTGACGGGAAGAGGTAGCCGCCCGACCCGTCGCAATGCGGAGGAGGAGAGGAACGGGGACATGGAAGCCGCGCCCCCTTTTTCCGTCATTGCGAGCCGCAGACGAAGCAATCCAGCCCCCCGCCGGGACCGCCACCCGTCGTCATGGCCGGGCTTGACCCGGCCATCCACGGGGACCCCCGGGTCACGCCCGGGGGTGACGGGAAAGGGAAGCCGCCCGACCCGTCGCAAGGACGAGGAGGAGAGGAACGGGGGCATGGAGGGCGCGCCCCCTTTTCCCGTCATTGCGAGCCGCAGGCGAAGCAATCCAGCCGCCCGCCGGCCCTGGATTGCTTCGTCGGCGTTGCCTCCTCGCAATGACGAGGAGGTGGCGCACGTACCGTGTGCCCCCGCGCCGGACCGCCACCCGTCGTCATGGCCGGGCTTGACCCGGCCATCCACGGGGACCCCCGGGTCACGCCCGGGGGTGACGGGAAAGGGAAGCCGCCCGACCCGTCGCAATGACGAGGAGGAGATGGAGGCCGCGCTCACCACCCGCACCCCCACTCAGGCGTACTGGACGGCAAAGGCCTCGTCCTCGGATTCCAGCTCGTCGGCCAGGGCGTAGCCCTCCATCTCCAGCTCGCGCAGGAAGTCGATGAACTCGGCCCGGATCGCCTGGTAGAGCTCCGGCGCCTTGGCCGGGTCCTTCAGGCGCAGGAAGATGGCGTTGACGTGCATGCAGGCGCGCAGCACCGAGCCGCGGAACAGGCGCGGGGCGAACTGGTTGCGCAGCGACTTGCCGACATAGGCGTTGATCTCTTCGAAGCGCCGGATCAGCTTGTGGTCCCACGCTTCGGACTTCTCCAGCGCGTCGACCATTTCCTGGATCATGTTGGCGATGCTCTCGCGGACATGCGCGGATTGCCACGCGGCCAGGAAGCGTTCGCGCGTGTAGACCGGGAACTGCTCGAACAGATCCTTGACGTGCCGGTCCTTGTCGACGCCGATCGACGGCGGGTCGACGTCCTCCAGCCGGCGCGCCGGCGCGCCCTCGAACCGCACGCCGCTGCCCAAATTGAACACCTTGCCGCCGGCCTCGGCCACCTTGCGGATCTGCGCCTCGAGCGTGGCCCGCTGCTGGATCAGCGCCTGATCGGTGAACACGGTGCGGCCGAGATTGCCGCGCACCGGAATGGTAAGGTAGCGCGGGCGCTGGCCCTGCCACGCCTGGCTGGCGCGCGGCCGCTTGGGATCGGTGGTGCCCAGATCGACGCCCAGCAGATAGATTTCCTTGGCCTGCAGGCGCTTCGCCAGCGCGAACGAGGTGTTGGCGACCTGCGGCCCCTCGTTGTGCAGGATCTGGGCGTCGTGCTCGCAGAACACGGCCAGCGGCGACAGGGCCGGGCGCAGGAAGTACAGCGCCTCTTTGAAGAAGGAGTCGATGCCCGGCCAGATGGTCGAGGTCATCACCACGTAGATGTTCGACAGATCGAACTCTTCGGCCAGTTCGACGTGGCGCTGATAGACGCTCTTGGCGCGTTCGAGATTGGTGTGAAAGTCCGGTTTGATGCCGTTCTTCAGCAGCACCGCCAGCGACGAGCCGCTGGAGATGATGATCATGCGGTCCTGCACCCGCTTCACAAAGTCGATGTTGTCTTCCAGCGACGGGCCGCTGGCCACCACCAGCACCGGGGCGTTCACGCTCTTGCGCACCGGCCCCAGCATCCGCTTGGTGCCGCTGCGCAGGTTGCGGAACGAGTTCTTCATCATGTTGTATTCATCGACGATGTAGCCGATGAAGCTGGCGAGGTTCGCGGTCTTCGGGCTCTGGAACTCGTTGAAGGCGACCTTCAGCGCCGGCGCCTGCGAATGCTGGAACGACAGCACCCCGTCGAGGCCGAGCAGGCATTCCGACTGGATGATGCCGCTGACCTTCGTCAGGATGGTGCGGCCGTCGTCCTCGAAGATCACGCGGATCTTCTTCTTCCGCTCGTCCATGTATTCGTAAAAGGCGTTCCAATCGAACGTGAACGTCGAATGGAACAGCATCTCGGGCTCGCACTCGGCGATGATGACGCAGGCGGGGTCGTAGTGCTCGACCAGCGGCATGATGTGGAAGCCCAGCCCCACGCCGTAGACGCCCAGGTAGTAGGGATGGTCGCGGGCGACCATGTCGGCGATTTCGGCGTTCTGCTCCTTGACCACCCTGGCGGTGCCGATGATGACCCGGCGGATGTGCTCGTCGGTGGCGAGATCGTCGAATTTCTGCGTCAGGAACTCGCCCTCGGTGAGCTGCTTTTCCGCATCCTCGGGCTTCACCTCGGTCGGCGGCCGGCCGAACACCACGCGCGCCGGCGACCGCTTGAAGACCTTGATCTGTTTCGCGGCGTCGGTCCTGGCGCCCGCCGTGTAGCGCAGGTTCTGGCCGTCGCGCACGTTGACGTCGTCGTTCTCGAGCCACACCAGTTCGGTCTTCGGCGTGATCTTGCTGAGGACCTTGTGAATGTCGGGCAGGTACTTCTTGAAGAAGTCCATGTTGCTCTTGTGCAGGGCGACGGCCGCCTGCGCGGCCTCGCTCACGCCTGGAGTGGTGGTCGCGTTGGCGCTCACATTCATCACGACGTCCTCTGAATTAAAGCGATAAGGCCGAAGGTGCGGCCGCAACCCGGTTCGGCCGCGTAGCTGTGGTCATTTCCGCCCGCCCGCACGGCCGCCCGTGCGGTGGCGCAAAATCGGACCAGCGGCGTCTCGACTTGCGGAGCATGTGCGGGTGAAATCCGCGTAACTGGAAAAATCATTAACGAATCCCGGTCCCGAATACGGCGTCTCAAAAATCACCTGCCGGACCGGCGCAGCACGAATAGACGCAAACCCTCAACAAACCTTTAACCGGAAAAAAAGAGGGGCTGCCGGCGTTCCGCCGACAGCCCCCTTTCTCATTGCACCTTAGGCGATGGTCACGGCCAGGCCGAAGGCCGACGTGGCCACCGTGAAGGAGGCGGTGGCAGTCGCCACGAAGTCCTTCAAGGTGACGGTGTACAGCGAGGTGTCGCCACCGGTGGAGACGTTGACCGTCACGATGGTATCGCCACCGCTGATCGAGTACTTCACCGTGCCGAACGTGGCCGGATCGGCGGCCGCCGAGTTGACCACGCCGGTGTTCAGCGCGACGCCCGAGTGAGCCGCGGACCCGAAGAACACGCTGGTCCCGTCGTGGGCCATCGCGAAGATGATGACGTCTCCGGTTCCGACACCGTTGAGGGTGGCGGTTTCGAAGGTCATCGCCGACACCGCACCCGCGGAGCCAGCATTGGCGCCGAGGATGATGGTCTGCGCGCCGGAGGCCATGGTGTAGGTGTTGTCACCCAGACCGCCGACCAGGGTCTGGCCGGTGCCGCCCGCGTTCAGGCTGTCGTTACCCGCACCCAGGATCACGATGCCCGTACCCGCGCCAAGCGTCGCGGTCATCTTCGCACCCGAATTCAGGGTCGCGAAGTTGGCCGAAAGCGTGCCGCTGAAGCCCGAGCCGTCGATGAACACGGTGTGGCTGCCCGCGGTGGTGGCGGTGTACGCACCCGCGCTGGCCGCGATGTTGACGGTGCCGCCGCCGGCCAGGACGAACGACATGTCCATCTGGGCGGTGATGGCGGTGGTCAGCACAACGTCGGTGAGGTTGACCGTCGCGCCCGTCGCCGCGGTGATGTTGACGTCGACCGCCATACCAGCCGTCTGCTGGATGGTGATCGTGTTCAACTGACCGACGGTGACGTTGCCGCCCGACGCGCCGATGTTCACGGTGTCGAGGGCGCTGCCCACGGTGGCCGAGCCGATGGCGATGCCGGCGGTGTTGGAGCCGTCGGTCGTCAACGAGATGGTGTCGGCCTTGGAGGCGTTGATGTCACCCATGACGACGTTGGCGGCGGTTCCGCCCGACACCGACACGGCAACGCTGGTCGCGGCGGTGAACGAGAAGTCGCCAACGGCGCTGAAGTCCTTGCCGGCCGCATCGATGGTCACCGACTTGGCGGCGTTGGCCGCAAGCGCGGTGCCGCCGGTGATGCTCAGGTTCTGGCTGGCGGCATTGATGGTCAGGCTGTTGACGCTGTTGACCTTCGTCTCGCCGATCAGATTGGCGCTCTGACCGACCGAGTTGATGGTCAACCCGCCCGTGTTGCCGGCGATGGTGATGGCACCGGCCGACAGGCCGTGCGCCGCCGTGGTCGCCGTCTCGGCCGCCGTGGTCAGACCCAGGTTCAGCACCACGTCGGTGCCGGTCTGGCCGCTGGCGTAGGTGAAGTCGAACGCGCCAGCCGTGGTCGCCGACTGCACGGCGATCGTCTGGATGCTGTTGCCCATCTTGGTGAAGGCGGCAGCAGTGGTGTAGCGCAGGTTCAGGGTCGACAGATTGCTATCGATGCCGCTGCCATAGGCGGTCTGCGCGGTGGCGAAAGTCACCGACAGGGTCTCGACGTTGGTCAGCGAGATGCCGGCGGCGGCGGAGTTCGCCGTACGCAGGGCGGTCTCGATCGACATGGTCACGGTGTCGGTGCCGGCACCGCCGTCGACGCTGTCGCCGGTGGTCATCGTCGCGCTGAACGCGAAGGTGTCGTCACCGGCGCCGCCGACGACCGCGACGTTGCCCGTGCCCGCCCAGTCGTTGAGCGTGACGCTGAGGTTGCCGCTGAGACCGGCCGCGTTGATCGCCGTGGCGTCGCCGCCGTCGGCCGCCGCCGCGAGGTTCATCGTGACGTTGCCGTTGCCGCTGACGTTGATCGTCTTGGTGCCGTTGATGTCGAGGCCTGCGCCGATCGTCCACGCCGCAGTACCTGTATTGGCGATGTTGAGGGTTTCGATCGCAGTCGCCCTGAAGGCGGCGGTGCCGACGCCGTTCGCCTGAACGGTCAACGAGTTCGCCGTGTCGGCGGCGCTGGCGAGCGTGGCCGACAAGATACTCTGGTAGCCGTTGGTCATGGTGACCGTGCTGCCATTGGCCAGGTTAACGAGATCGCCGCTCGTGTTGCCGTCGACATTGATGGCGCTGTAGCCGGTGATGTCGGCGAAGTTGAGGGAGGCGCTGGCGCCACGGAATGTAACGTTGATCTCTTCAACGTTGCTGATGACCGGAGCAACCTGCGCGGCGCTACCAAGACGCACGTTCAGGGTGTCCGTGCCGGCCTTGCCGTCGATGTCGTCGGCGGAGCCGAGGGTGCCGACGCCGCCGGAGATGGTGTCGTTCTTCTCGCCGCCCTCGAGGTTGTCGGCGGCGGTGGTGAGGTTGAGGGTCAGACCGACTGTATTGGCATCGTCCTCGGCGGCGACCTCGGTGTCCGCGGCGGCCTTGCCGGTGGTGACGGTGGCGGTGTCGGCTGTAACGCCCGACAGCACGCTGGTGGCGCCGGCCAGGTTGTCGGCCGCGGTCCAGGTCTTGCTCAGGAACTGCTCGGCATAGTAGATGCCGACGTCGACCTTGTTGGCGACCATGGTGGCGTCATCGCCCTGGGCGCCGTTGATGACCGCGACGATCATCTTCGCCGCGGAGACCGAACCGGTGTCCAGCTCGTTCTTCCAGTAGGCGAGGCCCTCGGCATCCGGGGCGCGGCCGAACAGGTTGTTGTAGATGGCTGTAATGAAGCTGCTCGAGTCCGCAATGTTCGGGTACTTGAGGTACACGTAATTGTCGGTCGACTCGGTCTGCACCGCGAAGCTCTCGGCGATCTCGACCAGCGACATGCCGGCGGCGTAACGGCCGACCCAGTAGTTCAGGCCCTCCGGATCCGGCGCCCGGTTGTAATACCCAACGTAAAGTTGGGTAATCAGTTCGGCGGAAGTTGCCATAAAATCAGTCTCCCTTGTGAAACCCCGGTCTTGTTTTTCACGGACAATCCCGGCGGCATGAGTCAAACACTCGCGAGTGTCCACGGGAAAGCCATACACTCCCCCCCATGTACAGTAACCTTACATGCCCCACTTTGCGTGGGGGGTCAATCAAAAAGTTGCAGGGGAATCAGGAAGTCAGGACAAAGTGTTGTGGCCGGGCAACACTTCGCGAGCGGGCTTTCAGGCCCGCCGCCGAGGCGCCGATTCTTCGTGGACCCGACGCCCCCGGAATAACCGCTTCCGACCACTGGCGCCGAGTCACTTTCGACGCCCCGCCGTCACTTCGCGGCGCGGGCAATCTAGACTCGAATTCGTCAAAATTCCATTGCCGACGAGAGTGTTTTTTCGGGGCCGCAAGAAACGTGACGATCGGGGGAATGAAACGCTCACGACCGTCATTGCGAGGAGCGGAGCGACGAAGCAATCCAGCCGCCGCGCTTCCTGGATTGCTTCGCCTGCGGCTCGCAATGACGGCGCCAAGGGGCGCCTCCTTCCCCGTCACCCCCGGGCCCGACCCGGGGGCCCACCCCGTGGATGGCCGGGTCGAGCCCGGCCATGACGGATGTTGCATGGGGCGCGGCCCGTCACGGAACGCCTTCCCCGCCGCCCCCGCGAAGGCGGGGGCCCATACCCGCGGCGCCCATGGTGGATTCCCGCTTTCGCGGGAATGACGGCAAAGGAAACCCGCCACACTTCCTGGATTGCTTCGCCTGCGGCTCGCAACCCAAACGCTGGCATGCTTCGAGACGACCGCCGGTCGGCGGCCTCCTCAGCATGAGGCTTCGAGACGGCCGCCGGTCGCGGCCTCCTCAGCATGAGGCTTCGAGACGGCCGCCGGTCGCGGCCTCCTCAGCATGAGGCTTCGAGACGGCCGCCGGTCGGCGGCCTCCTCAGCATGAGGTCGTGTGTTTTCCTTACCCTCATCCTGAGGAAGCCGCGAAGCGGCTGTCTCGAAGGATGAGTGCGGCGATCCAGGCAGAAAAGCGCTCACTTCTCGCGGAACGAGCGGGCGAGGGCGTCGGTCAGGGGCTTGAGGGCGTAATGCAGGGCGGTCTGTTCGCCGCGATTGATCAGCGCCTCGACCATCATGCCGCTGTGCAGGTTCAGCCCCTCCAGGCGCCGCAGCTCTTCGGGCGGGATGACCACGCGGCCGCGGTAATAGGTCTGGTTGGTGCGCTCCTCGACCACGCGGTCGGCCGAAACCGTCGCCAGCCGGCCGTTGATCACCGGCGTCAGGCGGGCGTCGGCGGTGTTGATGCGCAGCGCCACCGCCTGGCCGGGATGCACGGTGTCGATGTCGATGGGATTGATGTGAACCTCGACCACCAGGGCGTCGTTGGCGGGCACGATGTCCATGATCGACGCGCCGGGCGCGACGACGCCGCCGGCGGTGTGAATGGCCAAATCCATCACCGTTCCCGACACCGGCGCGACGATGTCGATGCGCTGCAGGACGTCGGCGGCGGCGACTATGCGCTCGCGCAGCTCGGTGATGCGGGCGCGCACGTCGCGCAGCTCGCGCGCCACCTCTTCCTGGCGGCCCTTCTCGAGCTGGTAGATCTGCAACTGCGCCTCGCCGGCCCCCTGGCGGGCGCGGGCGATGGCCGCCACATGGTCGCCGCGCTCGCCCTCTAGCCGCGAGGCCTCGCGTTCCAGCGCCAACACCCGCGGCCGGGTGACGTAGCCCTGCTCGAGCAGGCCGTACAGGTCCTTGAGCTCGTCGCGGATGAGCTTGATCTGCGCCGCCTTCGACGCTTCCAGCGCCTTCAGCCCGTCCACCTGCTGGCCGAACTGGATGATGCGCTGTTCGAGGATCGAGCGCTGCCCGGCCAGCGCCACCCCGCGGGCCGCGAACAGCGCGCGCTGGCTCTCGACGATGGCGGCCACCGTCGGGTCGTCCAGGCGCTCGGTCAGTTCGGCGGAAAACCGCGGCGCCGGCAGACCGTCGCGCTCGGCCACCAGGCGCGCCTCGATGGCGAGCTGGGAATCGAGGTCGGCGCGCAGGATGCCCATCTGGGCGCGGGCGCGGGTGTCGTCGAGGCGCAGCAGCACCTCGCCCGCCTTCACCCTGTCGCCGTCCTGGACCAGAATCTCGCGCACGATGCCGCCCTCGAGATGCTGGATGGTGCGCCGGTTGGACTCGACGGTGATGAAGCCGGGGGCGATGGCGGCGCTGTCGAGGGGCGCCGTGGCCGCCCACAGGCCGATGCCGAAGAAGGTGACGACGATGATCACGGCGCCGATCAGCAGGGGCCGGCGCGTGTCGCCCAGCCCGGCCACCGGCGGCAATCGCCGCTCGGCCGGATCGAAGGGTGCGCTCAGCCGGTCGAGCAGCGGGCCGATCTTCATGCCGGCGTGACCGAGGAGGCGGGCGCGGCCTCGGCCGGCTGGCTGGGAACCGCGGCCGGCCGCAGGTACTGGGCCAGCACTTCGTCGCGGGGGCCGAAGCGTTCCACCATGCCGTCCTTCATGACCATGATGTGGTCGACGCCGGCGAGCAGGCTGGGGCGGTGGGTGATGACCAGGGTGGTGCGCCGCCGCGCCCGGAGATCGGCCAGGGTGCGGGCCAGCGCCGCCTCGCCCTCGGCATCGAGATAGGCGTTGGGTTCGTCGAGAACGATGATCGGCGGGTCGTTGTAGAGGGCGCGCGCCAGCCCGACGCGCTGGCGCTGGCCGCCCGACAGCGACTGCCCCCCGGGACCGATCTGGGTGTCGTAGCCCGAGGGCAGGCGCAGGATGAGCTCGTGCACCCCGGCCCGCGTCGCCGCCTCGATGACGGCCTCGGCGTCGACCTCGCCGAAGCGGGCGATGTTTTCCGCCACCGTGCCCTCGAACAGTTCGATGTCCTGCGGCAGATAGCCGATGTACGGCCCCAGGCGGTCGCGGTCCCAGGTCTCGACGTCGGCACCGTCGATGCGCACCGCGCCCGCCTGCGGCAGCCAGATGCCGACCAGCAGCCGGGCCAGCGACGACTTGCCGGCCGCACTGGGGCCGATGATCCCCACCGCCTCGCCGGCAGCAACCTCGAAGCTGACGGCCTTGAGCACCGGGTTGGCGGCACCCGGCGGCACCACGATGGCGCGCTCGACCTGAAGGTCGCCGCGCGGCGCCGGCAGCGGCATGCGCTCGCCCTCGGGCGGAACGGCGGCGAGCAGTCCGGCGAGGCGGTCGTAGGCCGACCGCGCGGCAAGGAACTGCTTCCACGAGCCGACCGCCATCTCGACCGGGGCCAAGGCGCGGCCCATCATGATCGAGGCGGCGATCATCAGGCCGGCGGTGATGTGGTTGTGGATGACCAGATAGGCGCCGAAGCCGAGAATGGCGATCTGGAGGACGACACGGGTGAACTTGGAGATCGCGGTGATCAGGCCGGCACGGTCGCTGGCCAGCGCCTGGAGCTGGAGGACCCGACCCCGCCGGGCACGCCAGCGCCCCAGCATGGCCGACACCATGCCCATGGCCTCCAGCGCCTCGACGTTGCGCAGGCTGGTCTCGACGAAGCGGGCGGCGCCGATGTTGGCGGCCGTGGCCTCGTTCAAGGTGTTGCGCGTGGCGATTTCGGTGATGATGGCCAGCGTGAACAGGATGATGCCGCCGGCCGTGGCCACCCACCCCAGCAGCGGGTCGATGAGGAAGATCGCGGCCAGATAGATGGGCATCCACGGCGCGTCGAAGAATGCGAACAAACCCTGCCCGGTCAGAAAGTCGCGCACCGCGTCGAGGTCGCGCAGCGCCTGGCCCGAGCCGCCGTTGGGCCGGCGCACCGCCTGCTTGAACAGGGCGGTGAAGACGCGGCCGCTCAGCATCTCGTCCAGCCGCCCGCCGACGCGGACCAGCACCCGCGAGCGCAGGCCCTCGAGCGCAGCCGACACCGCGATCAGGCCGACCGCGATCAGCGTCAGCACGAGCAGCGTGGTTTCGTTGCGGCTGGCCAGCACGCGGTCGTAGATTTGCAGCATGTAGAGGGGCGAGACCAGCATCAGCAGGTTGATGAACATGCTGAAGACCAGGGCGCCGACGAAGGCCGAGCGGCACTTGCCGAGGATGCGCGCCAGTTCCGGCTTGTCTTCGACCTTCATGCGAATCGGCCTTCAATGTTCCTGGCCGGCCAGCATCGCCGGGGCGCCCACGCTAACGTGTTAACCCTTTCGAAAAGCTTCATGCCGCCAAGGAGTAGCGGCTTTACGCTTAACGGCAAGCGGTTCGGCAAGGCAAGCAGAATCCGGCGCCCGCGCGGCCCGCGGCGCGCCCCCCGGGTGAAAATGCGCTTTGACAGACCCCCGCGCAGACGATAGCTACTCAACCCCAGCAAAACACGAGAGGCCAGGGGCTTTGTCGGTTCGTCCCGCACATATCAACCTGTCGCTGCTGTGGCACTTCGTCAGACAGGACTTCGCCGACCGCTATTCGGGCGCGGCGCTGGGGCGGAGCTGGCTGCTCATCGCGCCGCTGGTCCAGATCTTCATCTTTACGGTCGTGTTCGGCGGCCTGCTGGGGTCGCGGCTGCCCGGCACGCAGTCGGGCACCTTCGGCTACGGCATCTATCTGGTCGCCGGCATCCTGCCGTGGACGGCCTTCGCCGCCACCGTCAGCCGCACCACCACGGTGTTCCTCGACAAGCGCGGCATCCTCACCAAGGTGCCGGTCAGCCTGGCCATGATGGCGGTGCACATCGCCATCGTCGAGGGGCTGACGCTGGTCGGCACGCTCGGCCTGTTCACGGCGATCGCCGTACTGCTGTCGGCGCCGCCCTCGCCCGGTATCCTTTACCTACCGCTGCTCATCCTTTTTCAGCAGACGCTCGCCTTCGCGCTGGGCCTGGTCTGCGCTATCCTGACCGTCTTCATCCGCGACGTCCGCGAACTCGTCGGCGTGGGCCTGATGGTGTGGTTCTGGATGACCCCGATCGTCTATGTCATCGACATCGTGCCGGGCTTGCTGCAGGCGGCGCAGTCGGTCAACCCGGCCTGGCTGTTCGTCGCCGAGTACCACAAGATCTACGCCTACGGCGCCGTGCCCGACGCCGGGCTGCTGCTGGCCAAGCTGGCCGGGGCGCTGATCGCCGCAGCGGTCATGGTATGGCTGCTGTCGCGCGCCGAGCGCGCCATCCGCGACGTGATCTGACGCCCCATGATCGTCGTCGACAACGTCACGAAGCGTTTCCGCATCTATCGCCGCAATGGCGACCGCCTGCGGGAACTGCTGACCGGCCGCACGCACCACGAGGCGAAGGTCGCGGTGCGCGACGTTTCCCTGCGCCTCGACGAAGGCGAGGTGGTCGGCATCATCGGCCGGAACGGCGCCGGCAAGTCGACGCTGCTCAAGATGGTGATGGGCGTGATCCTGCCCGACGAGGGCAACGTCACGGTCTCGGGCCGCGTGACCGGCCTGCTCGAACTCGGCACCGGCTTCAACGCCCTGCTCAGCGGCTACGACAACATCGCCTTCAACGCCGCGCTGCTCGGCATGACGCCGGCCGAGGTGGCGCGGCAACGCGACTCCATCATCGAATTCAGCGAGTTGCAGGCCGCCATCGACAACCCGCTGCGCACCTATTCGTCGGGCATGATCATGCGGCTGGCGTTCTCGATCGCCGTGCATGCCGACCCGGTATGCCTGGTCGTGGACGAGGCGCTGGCCGTCGGCGACGCGCATTTCCAGCAGAAATGCATGCGGCGCATCGCCGAGTTCCGCAAGGCCGGCGGCTCGATCCTGTTCGTGTCGCACGACATGAACGCGGTCAAGGTGCTGTGCGACCGCGCCGTGGTGCTCGAAGAGGGCGCCATCGCGGCCTCCGGCACGCCGGACAGCGCCGTCAACTACTACAACCGCATGATCGCCGCCATGGAGGGCGACGACATGGCGCTGGCCGCGCCCATCGAGCAACGCGGCCATGCCGCCACCAGCTACGGCAACGGCGCGCTCGGTATCGTCGGCGGCCGGCTGATCGGCGCGGATTCCGGCGGCAGCAGCGTGGCTTCCGGCGAAGTTGCCGACCTCGTCATCGACGTGCACGCCAACCAGGCCATCGACGACGCGTCGCTGGGCATCATGATCCGCGATCGGCTGGGCCAGGACATTTTCGGCACCAACACGCATCACATGGGACAACCGCTGCGCTTCGCCGCCGGCGAGGACCGCCGCTTCGTCTTCCGCATGCCGATGAATCTTTCGCCCGGCCGCTACACGGTGACGGTGGCGCTGCACAGCGACGACACCCACCTTTCCGATTGCTATCACTGGTGCGACAACCTTCTCGAATTCGAGGTCGCCGGCTATCTCGGACCGCGGTTCAACGGCATCTGCCGGTTGGAGCCGACCTTCCTCGTCGCCGCGGAGCCGGGCCTCCATGCTTGAGCGCAACAACCCCGAGATCGACGTCGATGCGCTGGAGCGCCGCATGCGGATCGAACTCGAGCGTCCGGAGCGCGGCCTCGCGCCCTTGCCGCCGGCGGCCCAGGCCGCCTCGGCGCTTGGCCCCGGGCCGGCCGATACCATCCTGAACCTCAAGCACCGGCTGCGCCGAATTCCCCTGCTCGGCCCGGCGCTGGCCGGCGTGAACCGCTGGCAGCGCCGCCGCCGCCTGGCGGCACGGGCGTTGGGCACGCCCGGCCTCGGCTACGGGCTGCGCTGGGCAAAGAGCCTGCTGCTGATCCATGAGACACGCCGACGGGCCGAGGACGCCCATCGGCTGACCGCCGAACAGGCACACGCGGTCCAGTCCGTCGCCCGCTCGGTCGCCGCGGTCGAGCAGGATTTCGCACACCGCCATCAGCAGGTGCTGGCGGAACTCGCCGAACTGCGCAACGCCTTGCACCATCTGCGCGGCGAGGTGGCAACGGGCCAGACGGCCCAGCGGGCCGACCTCGAGGGGCTTGGCCGAAGGCTGGACTCGCTCCAGGTGGAAATCCTGTTCCAGCAGCGCCGCCTCACCACCCTGCTCGAGGGCGCGTCACCAAATAGCCCCGACCGGCCGGTCCAGGCCGCCCAAGCGGTGCCCGGGGCGCTCGATTCCTATTACGCGGCGTTCGAGGAGGCGTTTCGCGGCAGTCGCGCCGAAATCAAGGAGCGGTTCGCCGTCTATCTCGACCGGGCCGCGGACGCGGCGGCGGCCACCGAGGCACGCCCCCTGCTCGACGTCGGGTGCGGCCGCGGCGAGTGGCTGGAGCTGCTGCGGGACCGCGGCATCGCGGCCTACGGCATCGACCTCAATTCCGTGGCCGTCGAACGCTGCCGCAATCTCGGACTCGACGCCCGCGAGGGCGAGGCCCTGGCCCACCTGCGCTCGTTGCCCGATGCCAGCCTTGGCGGGGTCACGGGGTTCCATCTCATCGAACATCTGGAGTTCGACGTCCTGGTCGCCCTCCTCGACGAAGCGAACCGGGTGATCGCTCCCGGCGGACTCTTGCTGTTCGAGACGCCGAACCCCGAGAACGTCCAGGTCGGCTCCTGCACCTTCTGGAACGACCCAACCCACCGCAATCCGCTGCCGCCGCTGGTCACGAGGTTTCTGGTCGAACAGCGCGGCTTCCGGCAGGCCGAGATCATCCGTCTGCATCCGTTGCCGGACGACCAGCGCATCGGGGACGACGGCGAGGTCGCGGCCCGCTTCAACCAATTCTTCTACGGCCCGCAGGACTACGCGGTCGCGGCGCGCAGGATCTGAGGAGTAGACGATGAGTTTCCGGCCGCGCGCCATCCACCAGTTCCACCCCGGCTCGGCGTTCGGCGACGGGGTGACCAACGGCATGCTGTTCACGCGCGGTCTGCTGCGGGAACTCGGTTTCGCCTCCGAGATCTATTGCGAACATGTGGCTCCCGAACTCGCCGCGGAGCTGAACCCCATGGAGCGCTACGAGGACTCGCCGGACAAGGTCCTGTTGGTGCACCATTCCCTCGGCCACGACCACGAGAATTGGCTGAAGGGCCTGCGCAGCCGGCTGGCCCTGGTCTACCACAACATCACGCCGGCCGAATTCTTCCAGCCGGGCAGCACGCTGCGTCATTATTGCGAACTCGGCCGCCGGCAATTGCGCGACTGGCGCCCGCTGTTCGCCGGGGCGGTCGGCGATTCCCCTTACAATACGCGGGAACTGCTGGAGGCGGGCTACGAGGATGCCCGCACCCTCCCGCTGCTGCTCGACCTCGACGCGCTGCGCGCCGCCCGCTGGGACGCGGCGCTGGCCGAGCGGCTGTCGAACGCCTTCAACATGGTGTTCGTCGGGCGCATCGCCGACAACAAATGCCAGCACGATCTGATCGTCATCTTCGACCATCTGCGCCGCATGCTCGATCGGCCCGCCCGGCTGTTGCTCGTGGGCGGCGTCACCGCTCCCGACTACCTTGCCCGCCTGGAGCGGATGTGCGCCGAGCGCGGCCTTGCCGGCAGCGTGGAGATCACCGGCAAGGTGTCCGAGGCCGAGCTTCACGCCATCTACCGCGCCGCCGACGTCTTCGTGTGCATGAGCGAGCACGAGGGCTTCGGCATGCCCCTGATCGAGGCCATGGTCCATGACGTGCCGGTGGTCGCCCACGATTCGTCCAACGTGGGCGAGACGCTGGGGGGGGCGGGGCTGCTGCTCGGCGAGAAGAACCACCGTGCCATTGCCGCCGCGATCAAGGTGCTTGCCGACGAACCCGAACTGCGGAGACGCCTCGTGCGCTCGCAGCGCCGCAATCTGCAACGCTTCGAGCGACCGCTGCTGACCGCCCAGCTCGTCGACTTCCTGCGTGGCATCGGGGTGGCCGTCGACGCCCCGGCACGCGCGGGAAACCCTGCCGAGCACGTCTGGCGCATGGAGGGGCCGTTCGACACCTCGTACAGCCTCGCCATCGTCAATCGCGAACTGGCCCGCGCGCTCGAAGGCCAGGGCGTGACGATGGCCCTGCGGCCGCTCGACGGCCCCGGCGAGTACGAGCCCGATCCCGCGTTCCTGGCGTCCGATCCCCAGGCACGGCGCATGTGGGCCCGCGGCGGCGACGTCGAGGTGGTCATGCGCAACCTCTATCCGCCGCGCGTCGATGGGATGCGGGCGCCGACGCGGGTGCTGGCGAACTATGCTTGGGAGGAGACGGGCTTTCCCGCCGAATACGTCGACGCGTTCAACCGCACGCTAAACCTGATTACGGTCACTTCGGACTACGTGGCTAAGATACTGGCCGACAACGGCGTGCGCGTTCCGGTGGCGGTGGTGGGAAACGGGGTCGACCACCTGCTGTCGGTGACGCCGCAGCCCTTCGGCGGCTCTTTGGGACCGGACGGGTTCCGTTTCCTGCACATATCGTCATGCTTCCCGCGCAAGGGGGTTGACGCGCTGCTCGCCGCCTGGGTGGAGGCGTTCTCCGGTGAAGATCCGGTCACTCTCGTCATCAAGACCTTCCCCAACCCGCACAACGACATCGAGCGCCAACTGGCGTATCTTCGCGAGCGCCACCCCGACCATGCGCCCATCATCCTCATCAACGAGGACATCCCCGAGGCGGAACTGGCGGATCTCTATCTGCGCTGCGACGCCTTCGTGGCGCCCAGCCGCGCCGAGGGCTTCGGCCTGCCCCTGGCCGAAGCCATCCTCTTCGAGCGCCCGGTCATCACCACGGCCTTCGGCGGCCAAACCGATTTCTGTCATCCCGACACCGCGTGGCTGGTCGACTTCGCGTTCGCCTACGCCCGCACGCATTTGGGCGTTTTCGATTCCGCCTGGGCGGAACCCGTGGTGGCGGACCTCGCGCGCAATCTGCGCAGCGTGTTCGAAACGCCGGCGTCCGAGCGCCAGCGACGGGTTCAGACGGCAAAGGCCCGCCTGCTCTCCAACCTGCGCTGGGATGCGGTGGCGCGGCGCACCGTCGACGCCATTGCCGCCCTTGACGAACGGACCGCCCCCGCCGACCTGCCGAAGGTGGCGTGGATCACCACCTGGAACACCCGGTGCGGCATCGCCGCCTACGCCAAGGCGCTGGCGACGGAAATCCCCACCAGTCGGCTCGTCGTACTCGCCAACCACGCCGACGACCGCCTCGTGCCCGACGAAGAGAACGTCACGCGCTGCTGGACCGCCGGATGGGACGATCCGCTCGAGGATTTGTTCAAGCGGGTCGTGGCCTCCGGGGTCGAGGCCGCCATCATGCAGTTCAATTTCGGCTTTTTCGACATCCACGCGTTCGGCCGTCTGGTCCGCCGTCTCGAAGCCGAGGGTATCGACGTCTTCGTGTTCTTCCATTCGACCGCCGATGTGGCGAAGCCCGAGCGGACGATATCGCTCTCACAGATCGCCGAGGGCCTGAAGGCCGCCCGCCGCCTGTTCGTGCATGGGGTCGCCGACCTCAACCGGCTCAAGAAGATCGGGCTCATTGACAACGTCGCCCTCTTTCCGCACGGGGTGGCGCGGGGGACGGGACGCCCGGCCGCCGGCACGGCCGGGAAGGTGGTGGCCAGCTTCGGCTACATGCTTCCGCACAAGGGCCTGCGTCAGCTCGTCGAAGCCTTCTTCGCGATGCGCGAACGCGACCCGGAATTGGGGCTGCTGATGCTGAACGCGCTGTATCCGGTTCCGGAATCCGAAGCCGAGTGCGCCGAAATTAAACGGTTGCTCACCGGCAGCCGCCACGCCGCAGCCGTCACGCTCGTCACCGACTACCTGACAGACCGCGAGGCCTCGGAGCGGCTCGCCGGTGCCGACGTGGTCGTCTTCCCTTATCAGTCGACCCAGGAATCGTCGAGCGCGGCTGTACGGTTCGGGCTGGCGAGCGGTCGGCCGGTGGTCTGTACGCCGCTGTCGATCTTCGACGACGTGGCGGGGGTCGTGCATCGGCTGCCGGGAACCGAACCGGCCGACATCGCCGTAGGCCTTTCGGAGTTGCTGGCCGACGAGCAACGCCTACGGGCCCTTCGCGAACGTCAGCAGCAATGGCTGGCCGCCCACGACTGGCCGTTGGTGTCGCGGCGGCTCTGGAACACCATCCGGCATTTCGCCGACCTGCGCCGAGCGGGCCGGGAGGGAGTGGACAACCTGAAGCTAGGCGCGGCGGTCTAAAGCCGCCACGGTGGCCGCGATCTGCGCGATACTCTCGCCGATCCGCGCCCAGGACATCGGCCCCGTCGCAAGTTCCAGGGCGGCACGCGAGGCGCGCGCATACGCCTCGGGATCCGTCAGCAGTTCGCGGATGCCCTCCGCGATGGCGGCCGGGGTGGTGTCGCGCGTGACGAAGCCGGCGGCGCCGTGGCCGATCTGTTCGGCCAGCCCGCCCGCCGGCGTGACCACGGCGGGGATGCCGAGAGGGTTGGACACCGCCAGGACGCCCGACTGGCTGGCCTCGACATAGGGAAGCACCATGAGGTCGGCATCCCGGAAAAACCCGGCAACCTCCTCTTCCCGAATCCAGCGGTTCACCACCCGGGTGCCTTCCGGTAACCGCACGGTCCCGAGGTCGCCATGCCCGACCACGTCGAGATCGACGCTCAACCCCTCGCTCTTCAGGAGTCCGATCGCCTCGGACAGTATCGCGAGGCCCTTGTAAGGCAGGATACGGCCGAAGAACAAAAGCCGAGGCCGCCGCCCGGGTTTGAGACGGCGCGGACCGGGCGCGGCATCGCCGTAGACGAACCCGCCGCAGGGCACCACCCAGGTTCGTTCCCGGGGGTACGCATAGGTGGCGATCAGTTGCTCGCGGACCGCCTCGGTCAGCGCCACAATGCCGTCGGCAACCCGCATGTCGCGTTCGAACATCAGATTTCGAATGCCGTAGTTCTCGCCGGGATGGGCCGTGGCGTCGTGCATGACGAGCAGGTTGCGGGCGCCACCGCGGCGCAGCGCGGGGACCAGCAGGGGGTTCCAGAGATGCGCCATGGTGCACAGGGCGACCTCGATGCCGTGTTTCGCCACGTAATCGCGCAGGCGCCTGCGAACGCCCCCCAGGCGCAGGGTCGCCAATGCCGCCGAGGACAGGTCGCGGTAGGTGTCCACGGCGAGGAGGGGAAGGCCGAGCGCCACGGTCTGTTCGAAATAGTCGGACTGCCGCGACAGGCACAGATGGACGGAGAGGCCCTCTACGTCGCGCAGCACCTTCGCGAGTTCATACGTGTAGAGCGGCCCGGCCCCGCGTCGTCCGAGATGCCAGAGCAACAGCGGAACGGGACGCGCGGCGAGGGGAGCCTCGGCGGGTGCGGCGGCGTTCATCGCCCTGGCGTGGACCACTGTACCACCCCACTGTGGACTAGAAGCGTAAGGTTCCACTCGCAACGCGGTCGTAATCGGCCTTGACCATCATTTCGACGAGGCCCTGAAACGAGATCGTGTGCTTCCATCCCAGGACGTCGATCGCCTTCCGCGGGCTGCCGAGAAGCAGGTCGACCTCGGCCGGCCGGAAGAATCTGGGATCGACCTCGACCACCGTCCTGCCCGTCGTGCGGTCGATCCCGACCGTCTCGACCCCCTCGCCCTGCCACTCGATGTCCATGCCCAACGCCCTGCCAGTCAGCTCCACGAACTCACGCACGCTGTGGGTCTCGCCGGTCGCCAGCACGTAGTCGTCCGGCTGAGAATGTTGCAGCATCAACCACATCCCGGCCACGTAATCTTCGGCATACCCCCAATCGCGTTTGGCGTCGAGGTTGCCCAGGCGCACCGCCCCCCCTTTGCCCTGTTTCAGCCTGGACAGGGCGAGCGTGATCTTGCGGGTGACGAACTCGGTGCCGCGCAGCGGCGACTCGTGATTGAAAAGGATGCCCGAACAGGCGTGCAGCCCATAGGATTCCCGGTAATTCACCGTGATCCAATGCCCGTACAATTTCGCCACTCCATAGGGGCTGCGCGGATGGAATGGTGTGTCCTCGGTCTGCGGAACCTCCTTCACCTTGCCGAACATCTCGGAGGTGGAGGCCTGATAGAACCGGCTGTTCGCGCCGCAAGCACGAATGGCCTCGAGCAGCATCGTAACGCCGACGCCATCAACGCCCGCCGTGTAGATCGGTTGCTCGAACGAAGTGGCCACGAAGCTTTGCGCCGCCAGGTTGTAGACCTCGTCGGGACCGACCTTTTCCACCACGCGCAGGATGTTGGAGAACTCCAGCATGTCGAGCTCGACCAGCTGCACGCGGTCGGCGACGCCGGCTTCCTCGAGCCGCCAGCTATTGATGGACGCGGTCCGCCGGACGGCACCGAAGACGTCGTAGCCCTTGTCGAGAAGGAGACGGGCGAGATAGGCGCCGTCCTGGCCGGTTATTCCGGTGATCAGTGCACGTTTTGCCATGCTTGGTCTTTTCTTCGATGGGTGACGACGATGCTTCCCAAGGCCGGGGCGCTATTGACACGGCCGATCACATATCACCTAGGTTCCGCCCTTTCCACCCCAAAGTAACCCGTGAATTGGGCCAAGTTGCGGCAAAGCCTTCGTTTTCCTGGCCCACCGCCGCCCCTATCGGCGCTTGAGAAGGAACACCGCCTGCTCGCCGCACAGGTTCGCCAGCCATCCGCCGCCATCGAACCGCTGCACCCGCCCAAGCCCGTCGAGCGCGATCCCCCGTTCGATCGTGATGTCGAGTTCGCGGCACAAGGCTACGAAATCGGCGGTGGTACAGAAATGGATATTGGGGGTGTCGTACCATTGATAGGGCAGCACCTCGGTGACGGGCATGCGTCCGCGCAGCAACAGGTTCAGCCGCACGCGCCAATGACCGAAATTGGGGAACGACACGATACCCCGCCTCCCGATCCGCAGCATGTGATTGATGACACCCTTGGGGTCGCGGGTCGCCTGCAGCGTCTGGCTCAGGATCACGTAGTCGAAGGCGCCCGTGGGATAGTCCTTCAGGTCGGTGTCGGCGTCGCCCTGGATGACCGACAGGCCGTGGCTGACGGCGGCGCTGACGCCAGCCATGCTGAGTTCGATCCCGCGGCCGTCGACATTCTTGTAGCGGCCGAGATAGTCGAGCAGCGCACCGTCGCCGCAGCCGACGTCGATCACGCGGGAACCGGGCTCGACCATCTCCGCGATGAGTTGCAGGTCGACACGGATCTGGGTGTTGTTGGAATGCGCGATCATGGGCCGCCGCGACGCCTCAGGCCGCGATGGTAGCCCGCGCCGTCCAGGAAGCCGCTGAGGGTGGCGTGAAAGGCGGGTTCATCCAGCAGGAAGGCGTCGTGCCCCTTGTCCGATACCAATTCGACGAAACTGACGTTCGCCGCCACCGCATTCAGGGCATGCACGATCGCCCGGCTTTCGGGAGTGGGGAACAACCAGTCGCTGGTGAACGAGATGATGCAAAACCGGGTGGGCGTGCCGCGGAAGGCGTTGGCGAGCACGCCGCCGTGCTCGGCGGCAAGATCGAAATAATCCATCGCCCGCGTGATGTAGAGATAGGAGTTCGCGTCGAAGCGTTCGACGAAGGTCGAGCCCTGATAGCGAAGGTAACTCTCGACCTGGAAGTCGGCGTCGAAGCCGTAGGTGAAGGCCTTACGGTCCTGGAGGTTGCGCCCGAACTTGCGGTGCAGGGCGGCCTCCGACAGATAGGTGATGTGGGCGGCCATCCGCGCCACGGCCAGGCCGCGATGCGGCCGCTTTTCCTGCAAGAGATAATCGCCTCCGCACCAGTCCGGGTCGGCGATGATCGCCTGCCGCCCGACCTCGTGGAACGCGATGTTCTGGGCGGAATGCCGCGCCGCCGTGGCGATGGGCACCGCGGCGAACACTCGCTCGGGATACGAGGCGGCCCATTCCAGCACCTGCATCCCCCCCATCGAGCCGCCTATGACGCAGAAAAGCTGGTCGATCCCAAGATGGTCGAGCAGGCGGGCCTGCGCCTGCACCATGTCGCCGATGGTGATGACGGGGAAGCCCAGTCCCCACGGCAGACCGGTGGCCGCATTGATTTCCTTCGGCCCCGTCGTGCCCATGCAGCCGCCGAGAACATTGGCGCAGATCAGGAAATAGCGGTCGGTGTCGAGGACGCAGCCCGGACCGACGAGTTCGTGCCACCACCCCGGCTTGCCGGTCACCGGATGCACGCCGGCGACGAAGTGGTCGCCGGTCAGGGCGTGGCAGATCATGATTGCGTTCGACCTGTCGGCGTTGAGTTCGCCGTAGGTTTGATAAGCGACCGTGAACGGCCCCAACTCGACCCCGCAGTCCAGCCGCAACGGGCGGTCGGCGCCCAGGACCACCTTGTGGTCGGGCGCCGACACCGGTTCGGCGGATGAATCGTGGGAGGTCGGCATCGTTATTGGCCACCCTGGGAAAACAGACCGATTAGCTATGGGGCGGCCGGGAAGCTGTCAACGTTTTCTTTGATTTCGCCCTGTCTTGAGACTACTACTATCCGTCCCGAAGCAAGTACCCTGAAACGATGCCAGACAACGCCCCTTCCCTGGACGAGCTCCGCCGGGAAATCGACCGGCTTGACGACAACATCCAGGATCTGCTGATCCAGCGTACGGCTGCCGTGGAGCGTATCGGCGCCCTCAAAGGCGACGACACCATCTATTTGCGCCCCGGACGGCAGGCGGAAATCCTGCGCCGGCTGGTTGCGCGCCACCATGGTCGCTATCCCCGCGTCGCCCTGATTCGCCTGTGGAACGAGATGATGGGCGCGCTGGTCGCGTTGCAGGGGCCGTTCACGCTGGCCGTCTACATGCCCGAACGCGGAGCCGGTTACCTGGAGTTGGCCCGCGACCAATACGGCGCGTACACCCCCTGCACCCCCTTCCGGTCGGTGGGCCAGGTGGTACGCGCGGTGGCTGACGGTGCTGCCACGGTCGGCATCCTGCCCATGCCCGACCGCGAAGGCGTCGAGCCCTGGTGGATGACCCTGACCGGAGAGAGCGGCGACGTGCCGCGCGTCATCGCAAGGCTTCCGTTCGCCGGGCCGGGAATCGGCCGCGGTGACGGGACGGAAGCCGTTGCCATCGCCCGCATGCCTCAGGAGCAGACCGGCTGCGACCGAAGCTGGCTGGTGCTGGAGACCGGCGACGACGTGAGCCGCGCCCGGTTGCGTTCCGCCCTCGCGGCGGCCGGATTGGAGCCGACACAGTTGGCCGCGACCGAGAAGAGCGGCGACGCGTGGCTGCATCTTGCCGAGATCTCGACCTTCGTCGCGCCCGACGACCGTCGCGTGGGCCTGCTGCTGGACCGCCGCCAGCCGGTCAAGCGTGCCGTGGTGCTGGGCGGATACGCGGTGCCGCTGCGCGCCGACGACCTGAACGACTGATTCCTGGAGAAGACCATCCTATGAACGCCCCGCTTCCGCGCCCCGGCATCATGGACATCAACCCCTACAAGGGCGGCGAGTCGGCGATCCCGGGGGTTAGCCGGATCATCAAGCTGGCCTCCAACGAAGGAGCCTTGGGGCCGAGCCCGCGGGCGATGGAGGCCTATCGCAGCGTTGCCGCCGAGTTGCACCGCTATCCCGACGGCGGCGCCGACCGGCTTCGCGAGGCGATTGCCGGCCATTACGGGCTGGACGCCGAGCGCGTCGTCTGCGGCGCCGGCTCCGACGAACTCATCACCCTGCTCTGCCGCGCCTATGTCGGGCCGGGGGACGAGGTGCTGTACAGCCGCCACGGCTTTCTGATGTACGCCATCAACGCCAAGGCGGTCGGCGCCACCATCGTGACGGCACCGGAAACCGACCTGACGGCCAGCGTGGACGCACTGCTGGCGGCCGTGACGCCGCGGACCCGCATCTGCTTCGTCGCCAACCCCAACAACCCGACCGGAACCTACCTCCCGGCCGAGGAGATGAAGCGCCTGCGCGCCGGACTGCCCGCGAACGTGCTGCTGGTGATCGACGCCGCCTATGCCGAGTTCGTTCGCCGCAACGACTACACCCCCGGCATCGAACTCGTCGACGCCGGCGAGAACACGGTGATGACCCGAACGTTCTCCAAGATGTACGCTCTGGGCGGCCTGAGACTGGGATGGGCCTACTGCCCGCCCGGGATCGCCGACGTGCTGAACCGGGTACGCAACCCGTTCAACGTGTCGAACGCCGCGCAGGCGGCGGGGGTGGCGGCGTTGGAGGACGTGGCTTATACCGACCTGTGCCGTGCCCACAACGACCACTGGATGCCGTGGTTCTCCGAGCAGGTCACGGCCCTCGGCCTCGAGGCGGTTCCGAGCGTGTGCAATTTCGTCCTGGTTCGCTTTCCCAAGGACTCCGGCCGCGACGCCGGGGCGGCGGATCGGTTCCTGCGTTCGAGGGGCATCATCGCCCGCGGCATGGGCGCTTACGGCCTCGGCGATTGCCTGCGCGTCACGATCGGGCGCGACGACGAGATGCACCTGACCGTGGACGCCCTGCGCGAATTCATGGGATAGGCATGGCGGAACCCCTGTTTGACAAGATCGCGTTCATCGGCATCGGCCTGATCGGATCGTCCCTGGCCCGCGCGGTCCGCCGCGACGGCCTTGCCCGCCGGACGGTGGCCTGCGCCCGGCGCCGGAGCACCCTCGACAAGGTGGTCGAGCTTGGGATCGTGGACGAGGTGACCGCCGACTGCGCCGAGGCGGTGCGGGACGCCGATCTGGTGATGATCTCGACGCCGCTAAGCGCCTATGCCGCGCTGGCCGAGGCCATGGCCCCGGCATTGGCGGCGGGCGCCATCGTCAGCGACGTCGGCTCGGTGAAGCAGGCCGTCATCCGCGACCTCGGCCCTTACATGCCCGACGGCGTCCACCTGGTCCCCGGGCATCCCGTGGCCGGCACCGAGCATTCCGGGCCGGAAGCCGGCTTCGCCGAACTCTTTCAGGACCGCTGGTGCATTCTGACGCCGCCGCCCGGCACCGACGCCGCCGCCGTCGAGCGCGTCGCCCAACTGTGGCGCGCCGTCGGCATGAACGTCGAGTTCATGGATGCGCAGCACCACGACAAGGTGCTGGCCATCACTTCGCACCTGCCGCACCTCATCGCCTACACCATCGTCGGCACCGCCACCGACCTCGAAGGCTCGCAGCAGGCCGAGGTCATCAAGTTCTCGGCCGGCGGCTTCCGCGACTTCACCCGCATCGCCGCCTCGGACCCTGTGATGTGGCGCGACGTTTTCCTCAACAACCGCGAGGCCGTTCTCGAAATGTTGCAGCGGTTCACCGAGGATTTGACGGCCTTGCAGCGCGCGATCCGCTGGGGCGAGGGGGAGAAGCTGCAGGACCTGTTCACCCGCACGCGGGCCATCCGGCGCGGCATCATCGACGCCCGTCAGGCATAACGGTCCCGCAGGGTCGCCAGGAGACCGCCATGCGCTTCCCGGTTCCGGCGGGCGGCACGCTCGCCCTTTGGCTCGCCTTCACGACGCCGGCCTACGCCTTCGATTTGCATCGGTTCTGGGATGCCCAATGCCAGGGCTGTCACGGCCATTCGGCGGACTTCGCGCGCGCCGAACTGGCAAAAAACCCTCCGCCGGCCGAACGTCTCGCCGGGTTCATAGCTGGGCACCGGGGCGGCGTGGATCCGCGCCTGGCCGCGGCCATCGCCGCCATGCTGACGGCCCAGGCGAACCAGCCCGCCGACTTCCGCGAGCACTGCCGCGTCTGCCATGGCGACGCCGCCAGCCTCGCACGCAACCTGATCCGCCGTGACGGTGGTCTGTACGGGCGCTATTCGGGCCGTGCGTTGCGTGAGTTCTTGGAAAGCCACGCCCGTCTCGACGCGGACGGGGCCGAGGCCTTCGCGCGCCTCATGGAGCGTGTCGAGGCCGAGGTTCACTTCGCAGAGGTCGAGTAGCCCGGCGGCCAGACGATGAGCGGAACCTTCGCGACGGCGACGGGGCCGACGTAGAACAGGCCGTCCTGCGCCGTCAGCGGCACCTTGATCTGCGGCGGGCCGCCGCCGGCGGGGCTGCGCGCCATCAGCGCCAGCATCAATTTCACCGCCCGCCCATCGGCCGGCCGCACCTGTCCCCCGCGCACGAAAAGATCGACGGTTTCCGCGTAGCCGCGCAGCGTGCCGGTCATCGCCGCCATCGGCTGCAGGCGCCCATCGAGCGCCAGCGTTCCCTCCATGGCCATATCGAGGGGCCCCCAGACGATGGCCAGGTTCTCGATCTCGGCGACGCCGCCGTCGTCTCGCCAGCGAGCGGCCTCCGCGGCGATGGGGCGGTGGAGGTCCAGCCGTCCCTGCAGCCGGGCTCTCATGGTGAAGGCCCCGATGCGCCGGCCGAGAGGGGAATTTACGTCGGGCAGCGCCACCTCGCGGGCGCTCAGGGATATGGTGGACTCCGAGGATTCGGCCGCCGGTTCCGGTCGCGCCGCCACGACGTCGACGGCGAGCGAGGCGACCGACACCGCCCCTTCCTCGGACCAGGTCACCACCGCCGGCCCCAACGTCGCGGCGACGCGCACGCCGCCCTCGGCCGGCAACCTCACGCGGATTTCGGCCGCCCGGGCGTCCAGGCGAGCGGACATCGGCGAATTGCCGAGCGGGAATTCGACCTCCTGCCGCTCCGCCGGCACCAGAACGGCCTGCCTGGGCGTCAGGGGCGAAACCTTCGCCACCAGCGTCTTCGTTCTCCAGCCAAAGCCATCAGGGGTGCGGAGTTCGGGGGCCGCGATGACGAGGCGCACCTCGGAGGGAAAGCCGCCGACGTCAAGTCCCTCGTGGGAAACGGTCCAGCCCTCGGCGCGCCGTGCCGCCTGCCAGACGGCGACAGCGTCCTTGGCCGCGCCCGCGAGCCATTGCCAATAGGCGCCATAACCGGCGATGGCGATGAGGAACGCGGCCAGCGTGGCGCCGGCCAGCCGGACGGCAAGGGAACGGGGGCTCATGATCAATCTCTTCGACTTGCGCCTTGGACGGGCCGCCCAGCGCCATTACACTCGCCGCCACGCGGAAGGCAATCCCATTCGATGAAGGCAGCCCGATGAACACCCCCGACCTTTGGGTCTTCGCCTACGGGTCGTTGATGTGGTCGCCCGGCTTCACCCACCTGGAGGCGCGGTCGGCGCTGCTGCGCGGGTATCACCGGGCCATGTGCATCCTGTCGACGCATTATCGCGGCTGCCACGCCGCGCCCGGCCTCGTCCTCGGGCTCGACAGGGGAGGTTCCTGCCGGGGCCGCGCCTTCCGCGTGGACGCCGCGGCTTCGGCGGCCGTGATCGCCTACCTGCACGAACGCGAGATGCTGACCAACGCCTACGATCCGCGCTATCTCCCCGTCCATCTCGATGACGGGCGGCGGGTGAAGGCCTACGGGTTCGTGGTGCGCCACGATCATCCGCAGTATTGCGGCCGGTTGACGCCCGAAGAATCGGCCAGGCTGATCCGCCAGGGTCACGGCAGCCGCGGGCCCTGCCGCGACTACTTGGCGAACACGATCCGCCACTTGGAGGAATTGGGCATCCGCGAGGGACCCTTGCACCGCCTGCTCGCTCTCGTCGACCAGGGCGAGGGCGGCGGCGGTCACGCCTGATAGAGGCGGTAGAGAGCGGAATGATCGAGTTCCCCGTCGCCCCGCGCGGCGGCGCGGTCGAACAGGTCGCGCACCAGCGCTGTGGTCGGCAGATCGAGCCCGAGATCGGCCGCGAGGCCCAGGGCCTGTTCCAGATCCTTGCGATGCGTCACCACCTTGCCGCCGGGCTGGAAGTTGCCCTGCGCCATGCGGGCGCCGTGGACCTCGAGCACCCGCGACGCGGCGAAGCCACCCATCAACGCCGAGCGCAGCCGGTCGGAGTCGACGCCGGCCCGCTGGCCCAACGCCAAGGCCTCGGCCACCGCGGCAATGGTGACGCCGACGATGACCTGATTGGCCGCCTTGGCGACCTGCCCGGCGCCGACGCCGCCGACATGGGTGACCGTCCGGCCCAAGGTTTCGAACACGGGGACCAGTCTGGAAAAGCTTTCCTCGCTGCCGCCCGCCATGATGGTCAGCGTCGCCGCCTCGGCGCCGAGCTGGCCGCCCGACACCGGTGCGTCGACATACTCACCTCCGGCGGCGCGCACTTGCCACGCAAGTGCGCGGGTGGCGGCAACGGCGGTGGTGCCCATGTCGACCACCACCGCCCCCTTGCGCAGTCCGGCGATGACCCCGTCGTCGCCCCTCAGGACCGCCTCGACCGCCGGCGTGTCCGATACCATGAGCAGCACGAACTCGGAGCGCTCTGCCACCTCGCGCGGCGACGACGCTGCCCTCATCCCGAACCTCACCAGTTCGTCGACGACACCACGGCTGCGATTGAAGATGGTCATGGCCGCGCCGGCGCGCATCAGATGCACGCTCATCGGCCGGCCCATCAGGCCGAGGCCGATGAATCCGATGCCGAGGCCGGCGAGGCGTGCCATTACAAGACCGCGTGACGGGCGCGCGCCCCGCGCTCGATGGCCGCCGCCACCAGCCGGTCGAGATCCAACGTGTGGCGAATCAATTCGAGCAGGCGCAGCACCTCCTGTGATGTGCGGCCATCCGCCGCCGCGACGTCGCAGGCCAATGCGTACGCGGTTTCACGCAACTCGGCCGGCAGCCCGGCCTTGATCGTCTGCAGGGCGCTGTCGAGCCCCTCCTCCATGTCCAGGAATTCGACGCAGGTCGCCGCCGTCGACGGCAGAAGCTGGCTGTCGTAGTCACGAAAAACCGGCAGGAAGCGGACCATTTCCCCGATCGTGCGCATCTCGGCATCGGTCATCTCGCGGTCGGCCGCGGACACGAGAACCATGGTGTAGATCAAGGCCGCATGATGGCTGATCATCGTTCGCCTCGCTGGTCGCCTGCCCCTTCGGGCCCTATGACGGAAGTCGAGCACGAAGGCCGTGCGAATGCAAGGGGGGCTCCGCCCGCTTGTTCGTCGGGAACTACCTGTTGGTATGGGGAAACGGTAATTGCTTCTCTGTTTGAGCCGCATGCAATATCTTTGGGAGCTGCTGGACTATTTTTGCGTGAATCGGGAAGGAACGGGCGCGTCAATGAGTCACAAGACCGTGCTCTTGGTCGATGACAGCCAGTTCTCGCGCCTGATGGTGCGCACGATGATCCTCAAGGAGCTTCCGGCGTGGCGCGTCGTCGAGGCGGCGACTGGCGAAGAAGCCTTGCGGCGAGCCGAGGCCGACGCCATCGACTTTGCTTTGGTGGACCTCAACATGCCCGGAATGGGGGGCATGGCGGCCGCCTGTCTGTTGCTGGAAAGCCATCCGGAGATGAATGTCTCGCTACTCACCGCAAACGTCCAGGACACGGTGCGTCGGCGGGCCGAAAACCGCGGGCTGGGTTTCATGAGCAAACCCCCTTCGCGAGAGCGCATCATGGCCTTCCTGGGTGGTTCCCGGGGGGCCGACCATGATTGAGCTGAGCGCGGCCCAACGCGACGCGATCTGCGAAATTCTCAACATCGCCGTCGGGTATTCGGCCGCGTCGCTCAACGCGATGGTGGGCGAGGAGGTCAGTTTGTCGGTCCCGGCCGTCGATGTGCTCACGCACGACGAGGCAATCGAACGACTCAGCTCGGGGGACGCAAAAAAGATCGCGGTCAAGCAACGTTTCCAAGGTCATTTCAGCGGCAAGGTCCTCCTGATTTTCCCCGAGCGGCGCAGTCTCGACCTCGTGCGCTCCATCACCCGCGACGCCGTGCCGCTGGGAAATCTGACGGAGCTTGAGCAGGAAGCGTTGATGGAGGTGGGCAACATCATTCTCAACGCCTATCTGGGAAGCATCGCGAACCAGCTCGGCAAGAGCCTGGAGAGTTCGCTCCCCATCTACCTGACCGGCGAGGTGGCCTCCTTCTTCGGCGAGGCCACGCAGTCCCGAGACGGCACCTTGGTCTTTTTCCTGCAGGTCGATTTCGCCCTGCGCCAGAAGAAGATCTTCGGCTATGTGGTGATCGTCATGGACCTCGATTCGGCACACAGCTTCCGCAACATCGTCGACGAGCACGTCGCGGCCATGTGCGCATGACCCGCCCGACATGACCTCGCCCACGAACCTGCTCGATTCGGTCCTGGCCGCCAGCGAAGTCGGGATCGCGCTGATCGATGCCGACCTGACCGTCCTGCTGTGGAGCCGCTGGATGGCCGATGCCTCCGGGATCGCCGGCGAGAAGGCGGTCGGCCGGAAAATCACCGCCATATTCCCGGAGATCGAAGGCAGTCGGCTGGTCCGCGCGCTGCAAGACGCGCTGACCAACGGCATGGCGGCCCTGCTATCGTCGTCCCTCCATCAGATACTGCTGCCCCTGTTCCGGGACGGCACCCTGCCCGGCGCGCGCGAGCCAATGAAGCACGTGGTCTACGTGAAGCCGGTTACCGACCAGGGGGAACGGCGCTGCCTGCTGCAGGTCAACGACGTCACGCATGCGGTGGCCCGCGAGGAGTTGCTGCGCAAGCAGGCGCGCACCATGGAAGCGCTGGCGGAAAACTACCGGCTGAGCGAATTGCACACCCGCGCGGTGCTCGACAACACGGCGGATGCGATCGTCACCTTCGACGAGCGGGGCTCGATCGAATCCTATAACCCGGCGGCGGTGGAAATCTTCGGTTATCCCCCGGACGAAATCGTCGGCAAGCCCGTGTCACTGCTGATGCCGCGCCTGTCGGGCAATCCGGGTTCGATCGGCGATGCGGTGGCGGGCTTCCTGCAACGGCGGACGGAGGTTCAGGGCAGGAGGAAAAACGGCGAAGAGATGCCGCTCGAGTTGAGCATCAGCGCCATGGAGTTCGGCGGCCAGCGCCTGTTCATCGGAATCGCCCATGACATCACGGAACGCAAGCGAGTCGAGGCCGAACTCCGTAATCAGAAGGAATGGCTGACGACGCTGATCAATGCCATGCCCGACATCGTCTGCTTCAAGGACGGCGAGGGTCGCTGGCTCATCGCCAATCAGCTGTACATCGAGACCTTCGGGCTGGAAGGCGTCGACATCCTCGGCAAGAAGGCTGAGAATCTGGCGGAACACAGCCCAAACCGAGACGTTCTCCTCGAATCCGTGGCGTCCGATCGAAGGGCCTGGATTCGCGGTCGGCCGACCGTATTCGAAACGACCATCCCCACCCGCGGCGGCGAGAAGATATTCGACTTCATGAAAGCGCCGCTGCTCAACCCCGACGGCAGCCGCAAGGGGCTGGTGGTGGTCGGCCGCGACATCACGGAGCGCAAGCTGGCTGCCGAACGCATCCGCCGCCTCGCCCACCACGACAGCCTGACCGACCTGCCCAACCGGGTCCTGTTCCAGGAGCGCCTGCGCGAGGCCATCGCCCAGGCGCGCCGCAACGGCACCCTGATCGCCCTGATGTTCCTCGACCTCGACAAGTTCAAGGACGTCAACGACACCCTGGGCCACTATGTGGGCGACCTGCTTCTGAAGGCGGTGGCCGAACGGCTGGGGGGGTGCATCCGCAAGACCGACACCGTCGCCCGCCTGGGCGGCGACGAGTTCGCCGTGCTGCTCACCAACCTCAGCACGATCGACGGCGCCAGCACGGTTGCCGAGGCCATCGTCGAGAGCATCGCCGAGCCATTCCAACTCGACGAGAACGAAATCATCACCAGTACCAGCATCGGCATCACCATCTTCCCGCACGATGCCGACGATGCCGACCGCCTTCTGAAGTTCGCCGACCTCGCCCTCTATCGCTCGAAGGCCGAGGGCCGCAACGGCTATCATTTCTACGTGTCCGAGATGGGCGCCGAGGTGCAGGCCCGCAAAGCCATCGAGCGTGACTTGCGCCAGGCGCTCGGTGGCTCCGAGCTCGGGCTGCACTACCAGCCCCTGATCGACCTCAGAACGGGCACCATCACCGGGTCGGAGGCATTGATCCGCTGGTTCCATCCGGGCCGCGGCACGGTCTCCCCGGTGGAGTTCATTCCCATCGCCGAACGGACCGACCTCATCTACCCGATCGGGCGATGGGTCTTGCACCAGGCCTGCTTGCAGGCCGCGGCCTGGCATCGCGCCGGGTTGCAGGCGTGCCGGGTGGCCGTCAACCTGTCGCCCGCGCAGTTCAAGCACCAGTACATCATCCCAACCGTGCGCGACGTTCTCGAACAGACCGGCCTGCCCCCCCGGCTGCTGCAGTTGGAGATAACCGAGAGCATCGCCATGCAGAACATCGAGGCGAGCATCGACATCCTGGGCGAATTACGCGATCTCGGCATCCAGGTGTCGATCGACGACTTCGGCACCGGCTATTCGTCGCTCAACTATCTCAAGCGTTTCCCGGTGGACAAGCTGAAGGTGGACAGATCGTTCGTGCGCGACATCTTCGTCCATCCCGACAATGCCGCCATCGTCCGCGCCATCATCAACCTTGGCCACGGCATCGGCACCAAGGTGAACGTGGAGGGCGTGGAGACGCTTGACCAGTTGGAGTTCCTGGTCGCGCATGGGGTGGACGAGGCCCAGGGCTTCCTGTTCAGCCGTCCGCTCGGGCCCGAGGATTTCGCCGCGCTGTCGGGGAGCCGGCTACCCTGGCGCGAAATGGAGCTGTCGGACGGTCAGCCCTTGTGGTGGGAGTGAAGGAAGGACCGGGTTTCCGCCACCGCCTCGGCGAGGCCGAGGCGCACCGGCGTCACGCCCTCCGGGAAGGCCCCCGACAGCCGTGACGGCATCATTGGATCGAGAAGCACGAACACGCCGGCGTCATCCGCACGGCGCACCAGCCGGCCGAACGCCTGCTTGAGCCGCAGGCGGGTCAGCATGTCGTCGTAGTCCTTGCCCCCGAACACCGCGCGGCGCGCCTTGTGCAGGATGTCGGGCCGCGGCCATGGCACGCGGTCGAACACCAGCAGCCGCAGTGAGCGGCCGGGCACGTCGACGCCGTCGCGTACGGCATCGGTGCCCAGCAGGCAGGCGTCCTCTTCGGCGCGGAAGATGTCGACGATCGTCGCGGTGTCCATCGCCTCGACATGCTGGGCGAGGAGAGGAACTCCAGCCGCTTCGAGCGGACCGGCAATGCGGCGATGGACGCCGCGAAGGCGCGAGATGGCCGTGAACAGCCCGAGTCCACCGCCGCCGCTGGCAAGAAACAGCTCGCGGTACGCCGCCGCAACCTGGTCGAGATCATCCTTGCGCACGTCGGTCACGATGAACACGCGCGTCTGAAGAGCATAGTCGAACGGCGAGGGGACGGCCGCGCGCATGGCCGGCCGCGCCAGATGCACGGTGCCCGTGCGGCGCTCGGCGGCCCGCCAGTCCGCCTCGACATCGCCCGACCCGTCACGCAGCGTCGCCGAGGTAATGAGAAGCCCGTGCGCCTGCTCGGCGACGGAGCGGGCGAAGGGAATTGTCGGATCGCGCCAGTGGCGGTGCAGACCAACGTCCACGTCCCTGCCCTCGATGCGCTCGACGCCGAACCAGTCGACGAAATCCTCGGCAGGCTCGCTGCTCTCCAGGCGGCCGAGCATGTCCCGCCAGCCGGCGAGGGGCAGCAGCGCGCGGCGCTCGATGGTTCGGCAGACCGCTTCAATCCGCTGGCGCGTGCTCGCGTCCAGGTCGGCGGCCTCGTCATCGAGCTTGTTTGCCAGCCCCGCGGCCAGCTTCCGCAGCGGCACCGCCAGTCGCTCGAGGGCTCGGCGCAGCTCGGTGGCGGCCTCGACCAGGCCGGGGACGGGCGACTGGGTTGTCGTCTCCAGGCTGTAAGGAGCGTCGAGGCCCGACGCGCGGGCATAGACCTGCTGGCGGACAAGCGCCAGAAAGGCTTCCGCCACGCCCCGCGGGGCGGCTTCGGCGACGCGCTGGTGCCAACCCGGCGACGGCAGGACGTGGGCCGCTTGAAGCGCCTCGTCCAATACCTCCGCCAGATCGTCTTCGCCGCACAGTTCTTCCGTCCTACGTTTCAGCCCACGCGCTCGCGACCGCGCTTCTCCTTCCGGCCCTAGAAGCCAGCGCCGCAACTCGGCCGCCTCGAGACCGGAGAGATGGGCCGAAAAGGCGCCGTCCGCCGCCTCGAACAGATGATGTCCCTCATCGAACACGTAGCGCGTCGGCAAGGCCCCGTCGTCGAGTCCGCCGAGCGCCGCCTGGACCATCACCAGCGCGTGATTGGCGATGACGATGTCGGCGCGGCGTGCCCGCCGAACCGTGCGTTCGATGAAGCACTTCCGGTAATGCGGGCACGCCGCGTGGATGCACTCCCCGCGCCTGTCGGCGAGTGCCAGGGTCCGAGACCGCCCAAGCAGTTCGCCCAGCCAGCCGGGAAAGTCGCCGCCGACCATGTCGCCGTCGCGCGTGGCCGCCGCCCAGCGCACCATCAGCCCCACGGGCACCGCATCGGACGGCGCCGTGCCCAGGCGCTGCACCGCCTCTTCCAGGTTCAGCAGGCAGAGATAGTTCTCGCGCCCCTTGCGGACGACGACGCGGCGTGCCTTCAGCGAGGCGTCGGGGAACAGCCGGTCGAGTTCGACGTCGAGCTGGCGCTGGAGGTTGCGGGTGTAAGTGCTGATCCACACCGGACCGCGGTTCTTCTCGGCCCACAGGCTGGCCGCGGCGACGTAGCCGAGGGTCTTGCCGGTGCCGGTGCCGGCCTCGGCCAGCACCGCGCTGGGTTCCGCCTGCCGCTCGCGGGGCCGGAAGGCCGGGCAGACCGCCGAGGCGTAGTCCGCCTGCTGCGGGCGCTGTTCGGCGGCGGGCCCCAGCATGGCGGCCAGACGGGACCGTGCCTCCGCCGGCTCGACCGGCTCGCTGCCGGGCGGCGCTTCGGGAGCGTGCTCGGACCATTCCGGCAGTCGTTCCCATACCCGCAAGCCGGCCGGCCGCCCCGCCGTCTCCGCGGCGCCCAGGGCGGCGAGCACGAACGGCCCCCAGTTCCACCCGCCCCGCGCCATCGCCCAGGCCGTGTCGGCCAGCGCCCGCCCGCCCTCGCGGCCTGCCATGCCGCCCAGTTCGCCGAGCAGCGTCCAGGCAACCTCGTAAAGGGCCGCAGCCGCGGGCTCCGGACCGCCACCGGCGAGAGGTACCCCCAGCGCCGCGGCCAAGCCGCGGGGCGTCGGCAGGCAGAACCGCGCCGGGCGCACGAAGGCGTACAACTCGAGCAGGTCGAAGGCGGGGAAAGGATCGACGCCCAACCGCGCCGCGGTGGCGGCGCGATGGCACAATATCGGCGCAGCCCCACGCGCGAGACGCGCCGCGGCCGCCGGCGTCATCGTCTCGACCTCGCCATCGGGGCTTAGCAGCGCCGCAGTTCGACTGCCGGCAACCAGCACGGAGGCGTCGGGCAGGCGTATGCGGGTTGCGGCGATCATGGCCGGCAGTATAGAGAGGGTCCACCCGGGCGGCCATCGGCTTGGATGGCGGGAATCCGAACCAGCCGCGACACAATCACATCGAACGAGGCCGCGCTTTTGCAATCGTTGACGGCGGCCCTGGCGGGGCATAGGTTTCCGCCTTTCCCAGCGACCGAACGTTCCTATCATGACCGATCTTCGTGACCTCGCCCGCACCGCCTCCGCCTGGCCGTTTCAGGAGGCCCGTCAACTGCTCGATGAGCGTCTCGGCGGCAGGGCCCCCGACAAGGGCTACGTGCTGCTCGAAACCGGTTATGGCCCGTCGGGCCTGCCGCACATCGGCACTTTCGGCGAGGTGGCGCGGACGACGTGGGTGCGCAACGCCTTCGCCATGCTGGCGCCGCACATCCCGACGCGACTGTTCGCGTTCTCCGACGACATGGACGGCTTGCGCAAGGTGCCCGACAACATCCCCAACAAGGAGATGGTGGCGCAGCATCTGGGCAAGCCGTTGACCGCCATCCCCGACCCTTTCGGCACCCACGAGAGCTTTGGCGCCCACAACAACGCGCGCCTGCGCAGCTTCCTCGATTCCTTCGGATTCGAATACGAGTTCCAAAGCGCCACCGACTGGTACCGCAGCGGCCGCTTCGACGACGCCCTGATGCAGGTGCTCCGCCACTACGACGAGATCGTCGCCGTGATTTTGCCCACCCTCGGCGACGAGCGGCAGCAGACCTATAGCCCGTTCCTGCCGTTGTGCCCGAAGACCGGGCGGGTGCTCCAGGTGCCGGTGGTCGAACGCAACCCCGAGGCCGGCACGATCGTCTATCGCGGCGAGGACGGCACGCTGACCGAGGTGCCGGTCACCGGCGGCCACTGCAAGCTGCAATGGAAGGCCGACTGGGCGATGCGCTGGTACGCCTTGCAGGTCGACTACGAAATGTCCGGCAAGGACCTGATCCCATCCGTCCAGCTCTCGTCGAGGATCTGCCGCATCCTTGGCGGCCACCCCCCGATGAACCTGACCTACGAACTGTTTCTCGACGAGCAGGGCCAGAAGATTTCGAAATCGAAGGGCAACGGCCTGGCGGTCGAGGACTGGCTGCGCTACGCCATCCCCGAGAGCCTTGCCCTGTTCATGTATCAGGCGCCGCGGCGGGCGAAACGCCTGTACTTCGACGTCATTCCCCGGAACGTCGACGATTACCTCAGTCATCTCGAGAAGTTCCCGCAGGAGGACGAGGCGGCCCGGCTCAACAACCCCGTCTGGCACATCCACGCCGGCCAGCCGCCGCACGAGGAGGCGCATCTCAGCTACAGCATCCTGCTCAATCTGGCCAGCGTGTGCCACAGCGAGGATCCGGCCGTGCTGTGGCACTTCATCGCCCGCTATGCCCCCGGAGCGTCGCCGGAAACCGCACCCATCCTCGACCGCCTCGTCGGCTACGCGGTCAACTACTACCGGGATTTCGTCAAGCCCCACAAGAAATACCGCAAGGCGAACGCCGAGGAAGCGGCGGCCCTTTCCGACCTCGCCGCGTCATTGCGGGCCCTTCCGGAGGATGCCGACGCCGAGCTTTTTCAGAACGCGGTCTACGAGGTGGGAAAGCGCCATCCCTTCCCCGAGCTGCGCGCATGGTTCAAGTCCTTGTACGAAATTCTCCTGGGCCAGGATCAAGGTCCCCGCATGGGATCGTTCATCGCCCTCTACGGCCGCGAGGAAACAATAACCCTTCTCCAGCGGGCGGTGGCAGGAGAGGACTTGACCGCCTCATGATATTTATTCTAATTAATTAATATGAGCCGCGCGCCGACGGTGTACAGCAAGAGTGGACGAAGCTAACATCGGCGGGGCCAACCGGCTGGGGATAAGCCGGCTGGCCGGGGGATGCAAAGAAAAATGCTTGCGAACGCGACGGCTTGGCGACGACGGCAGGCCAAATTTGCCCTGCTCTTCCCCATTGCGGGGCTGCTCGGCTTTTCGGGCTATGTCGTCTCCGAGAAGATCGCGCTCCTCGACAACAGCACGCATCTGCAGGCGGTCGCCGACCTCACCAAGTCGCTGAACGGGCTGGTCCACGAACTACAGCGGGAACGAGGCCTGGCCGCCCTCACGCTGGCCGGTTTCGGCCGCATCCCGATGGACAATCTGGTAAAGCAGTTCGACGCGACGAATCAGCAGCGTCGGAACTTCGAGCGCAGCCTGAGCACCTTCACGGGCAGGCGCCCCAGCCCGACCGCCCTCAGGGAACTGGATTCGGTGCGCCACGTCCTCGAACGCCTGATCGCGCAGCGAGCGCGGCTCGAAAGCGGGGAAATAGCCGTCCCGGAAACCATCGAGAGCTATTCGGGGGCGATCTCGGCGATCCTCGAAACGGCATCGCGGCTGCCCAATGCGACGCCCATGAGCCGGGTGCTTTCCGCATGGACCCAACTGGCCCGCGCCAAGGAGGAGATGGGACGGGAACGGGCCATCGGATCGGCCTTGCTGGCGGGCGGGCGCGTCGACCTCGACCTTTACGCACGGCTGAACCAGGTGCGCGCCACCCAGGAAACGTTCGTCGCCACGTTCATGACGAACGCAACGCCCGAGCAGCGGCTCTATTACGACAGCGTCTTTGCCACCCGTGCGGCGCGTGAGGCCGAGGCGCTGCGACACCGGCTGGTGGCCGAGGTTGCCCGCGGGTCGATACCCGACGTGTCGCCGGGGCTGTGGTACGACGCTATGACCCGCAAGATCGACTTGGTGAAATCGGTCGAGGACAAGATTGCGGAAGACGTCGAATCTCTGGTCCAGGACAACGCCACCAGGGCGGCCGTTACCGTCGTCCTGACCGCCTTGGTGGTCGTGCTGCTGCTCTTGTTGTCGTGGGTCAGCCTCAGGCACAGCGAGCGCCGGGCGCAGCGCTCGGCCGAACGTCTCGTCAACGCCATCGAACAAATTTCGGACGGCTTCGCGCTGTGGGATCCCGAGGGCACCCTCATCCTGTCGAATAGCCGCCTCAAACAGTTGGGCGCGGGCATCCCGGAGTCGCTGAACGAGTTTCGGCGCGCCAACGCCGGCCGGGCCGCGGCCGCCATTGAAACACGAACCCACGACGGGCGCTGGTTGCTCGTCAAGAGCACACTTCTGGACAACGGGGAACGCGCCGAAATCTATTCGGACGTCAGCGAGCAGAAGCGCCGCGAACAGCTCATCGAAGCCAGCGAGCAACGGCTGCGCCGGATTCTCGAAAACATCGGGGAAGGTATCATCACCATCGGCGAAGATGGCACCGTCCGCTCGTTCAACAGGGCGGCGGAGATCATTTTCGGCCGCCCCGCCGCCACCGTAATCGGGCGGCATGTCTCCATCCTGACGGGCGAGATGTTCGGCTCGGAGGGAGGGCCACTGGAAAAGGTGGTCGAGGGGTCGCCCTCTGTCGTGTGGTACGAGGGACGGGTGCTGCGCGCCGACGGCCGCCCCTTGCTGTTCCAGGCCGCAATCACGGGCCTGCGGCTTGCCGAGGAAAAGCTGCTGGTCGGCATCTTCCGGGACGTCACGGAGCAACGCAACGCCGAGGAACAACTCCGCAAACTGTTCAGGGCCGTGGAACAAAGCCCGATTTCGGTGATCATCACCGACCCACAGGGCCGCATCGAATACACGAACGCCACCTTTAGGGCGACCACCGGCTACAGCAGCGAGGAGGTGGCCGGCCAGACGATGGCAAGCCTGAAATCGGGCGTCAACGCTCCGGAATCGTATGGCAAGCTCTGGTCGACGATTTCGGCGGGCCACGAATGGCGCGGTGAATTGTGTAACCGGAAGAAGAATGGCCAACTCTTCTGGGAGATGGTGACCATCTCGCCCGTGGTCGGCCCGGACGGCGCGGTGGTCAACTTCATTGGATTGCGCGAAGACATCACGGGGCTGAAGAACATCCAGCGCGCGCTCGAAATCGAGCATGAGAACACGCGCCGCATCCTCGAGTCGATGAATGACGGAATTTGCCTGATCGACGAGAAATTCGACGTCCGATACGCCAATGCCGCCCTGGAAGCCGATTTCGGCGCGGTCGGGACGCGGAAGTGCCACGAATATCTCTACGCCAGTCCAGGGCCTTGCGTGCGATGCGCCTTTGCCGGCGCCGAGCCCTCGCGGTTCGAATGGCATGCGCGCCGCACCGGCAAGATCTACGAGGTCGTCGAAACACAGATCCAGTCCGGCGACGGCTCGCCGATGAAGCTTTGCGTGTTCCACGACATCACCACCCACAAGGAGGCCGAAGCCGCTCTCGCCCGGGCCCGCTCCAGTGCGGAGGCGGCGAACCAGGCGAAGACCGAGTTCCTCGCCGCCATGAGCCATGAACTGCGCACCCCCCTGAACGCGGTTATCGGCTTTTCGGAGATCATCGCAGGCCAGATCCTTGGGCCGGTCGACGAGCGCTACGCCGCCTACGCGAACGACATTCACGCCTCCGGCCAACACCTTCTGGCGCTCATCAACGACGTGCTCGACGTCGCCGCCATCGAAGTCGGGCGCATCGTGCTGCGGGAAAGCGCGGTCGACGTGATGAGCGTGATCGACGCGACCGTCGGGATGCTGCGCGAACGGGCCGAGCGGGCGGCGGTCGCCATGACCCTGATGCCCTCTCCCGACTTGCCGCTGCTCACGGCCGACGAACGGCGGATCAAGCAGATTCTCGTCAATCTGTTGTCGAACGCCATCAAGTTCACGCCGGCCGGCGGCAAGGTCGAGGTGTCGGCCACGCTTTCCCAAGACGGTGAAATCGTGATCAAGGTCGCCGACACCGGCATCGGCATCGCCCCCGAGGACATTCCAAGGGCCCTCGCCCCCTTCGAGCAGGTCGACAGCAGCCTGTCGCGACGTTACGAAGGAAGCGGCCTTGGCCTGCCGCTGACCAAGGGGCTAGCGGACCTGCACGGCGCCGAGATGGAGTTGGACAGCGAGCCGGGGAAGGGGACCGTCGTCACGATCCGCTTTCCCCGCAACCGCACCGTCCTGACCGAACCAACCCCCGCCGACTGGTCGATCTAGCGGGATTCCCTAAGCGGCATCCCCGATCGGCCTCCGCGTCTTCCAGAGCGACCAGCCTACGCCCGCAAAGAGGATTGCGACGGTGATGGCCAGACTCCAGTCCGCAGGAAACTTTCCACCCTCGAAACCGGCGAGGTCGGCGACGAAGATTTTCGAGCCGATGAACACAAGGAGCACCGCCAGCGCGTATTTCAGGTAATGGAAGCGATGGAGCATCGCTGCCAGGGCGAAGTACAGGGCGCGCAAGCCGAGCACCGCGAAGATGTTCGAGGTGTAGACGACGAAGGGATCGGTCGTGATCGCGAAGATGGCCGGGATGCTGTCGACCGCGAAGATCACGTCGGCGATCTCGACCATGACGAGGGCGAGCAGCAGCGGCGTCATGTACCACGCCGCCCTGCCGGTTGCCGGATCCGCTTTCCGCACCAGGAACCGGTTGCCGTGCAGTTCGTCGGCAACCCGGAACCATCGTCTGATCGCCTTGAGAAGTGGATTGGCCCCGATGTCGTACGGCTTCTCGGCCATCATCCACATCTTGATCCCGGTGATGATGAGGAAAGCCGCGAACACGTAAAGCAACCAAGAGAATTGGGCGACCAGGGAGGCGCCCAGCCCGATCATCACGCCGCGCAGCAGTATGACCCCGAGAATTCCCCAGAACAGAACCCGATGCTGGTGTATCCGCGGCACCGCGAAATATCCGAAGATCATGGCGATGACGAAGACGTTGTCGACCGCAAGGGACTTCTCGACCACGAAGCCGGTCAGGTATTCCTTGCCCGCCTGGGGACCGAACTGCCACCAGACCCAGCCGCCGAAGGCCAATCCCAGGGTGACGTAAAAGCCCGACAGGGCCAGACTCTCCCTCACCTCGATCTCGCGCTGCTTGCGGTGGACGACGCCGAGATCGAGGACCAGAAGAACGACGATGATTCCGAGAAACGCCAGCCACATCCAGACCGGCTTGGTCAGCCAGTCGTCGTAAAGAAAATCCATCCGGACCCCCTTGCGATCGCTCCAACGGCGCCCGCGTCCGCGCCAATCCTGAATGACGATCCGACATCGCAGCGCCGCCGCGGCTGCCAGAGGGGCCCGGATCCTGCACAGGAATGGTGAGTTCGGCCCGGGCGTTCAAGGCCGGAGGGAACGAAGGCGGTATGCCCGCCGCTGCGACGGATCAGCGCTCGGCGCGCATGGCCGCGACGCCGCTGCCCAGTTCTAGCTTGGCAAACCAGTCGAGGAAACGTTTCACGTCGTCGCCCCTCATGGCCAGGCCATGCTGGGGGGCCATCACCTTGACGTCGAGCCGGGACACCAGCGAGACCCAGGCGTCGCGGGCCGCCGGCGAGCCCATCCAGCGCCGGTGGAAGCCCTCCATATACGGAATGTGGTGGGCGAAATCGGTGACGTAGAAGGTGTCCAGCGCCTGCTTCGGAAGCAGGGCCGCGCCCACGTCGCCCGAGAATAGAATTCGGGCCTCAGGGTCGTAGACATGGAAATTGCCGGCCGAGTGCAGATAGTGGGCCGGAACGAGCTGAAGCGTGACGTCCTCGCCCAGCTTGACGCGCGTTCCCTCATCGGGGATCGGCGTTATCTCGGCCGCCGCGTCGACATGGGCATAGAACCCGGTCCAGAGCGAAGACACCAAAAGCGTCACGTCGGGGCGACAGACGCGCCGCCAAAGCGGCAGCGCCGAACCCACGTCTGGATCCTGGTGGGACAGCAAGATGTAATGGATGTCGTCGATATCGATCTCTTGGGTCAAGGCGGAAAGCGCCGCTGGAAAGACCTCAATCCCGCCCGGATCGAGAAGCATCCCCGAGTTCCCCGCGGCGACCACGAATTGGTTCGTATCGACCGCCTTGCCACCGCTGCCCGGGTCACCGGTGACGGCCAGCCATCGATGGCTTCCCTGCCGGAACATGGTCACACACTTCATGCCTCAAGCACTCCTTGCCTCGCGGCCGGCATCCGGCCGGAGCGGTTGATGCGCTGCAGGGCGACACCCTTGTCCACCGCGCTGCGCACGGCCGCGCCCGCCTGTTCCATGATGGTCCGCAGTTCCTCGACGTAACGGCGCATGGTGTCGGCGACCGTCCTGAACTCGGCCTCATGCAAACCCGCGCCCACCGCCTCGATGGCGATGTTGGTGGCGATGCTGTCCGAGGCCGAGACGACCTCGGCGACCGCCCGGGTACGGGCCGACATGCGCTCGATGTATTCCACCATACGCTCGACCGAACGGGCCAGGGTGCCGGTCATCGCCACGGACGCCTCCTCCAGGCGCCTGCTCGCGCTGTCGGCCATTGTTCCGGAACCGGCGGTGATCGCGCCGACGGCGCGCTCGATCAACGCGTGTTGGTGATGTTCGCGCAGTATGGCGGCCGTGAGCCCATAGGTGTGGCTCATCAGGCCGGCGGTTTCCGTCTGCACCTGCGCCAGGCGGTTGACGAGTTCCCGGGTGTATTGGGTCAACGCCCTCACCGCCCGTCCTTTGTCGCCTGCGCGGCCGGCCGCAAGTTCGGCGTTCAGCGACAGTATTCGCAGGTTCTCGGCGAGCTCGGCCAGCTCGGAAAACGCACGAAAGACTTGGATGCAATCCCCTAGTAATGCTCCGATGCGGGCTTCGATGCGGCTGGCGCCGTCGAAATTCTCGTTAGCCCGGCTTTCCTGGCCGACCGCCACTTCCCCCTTCCCCATTTAATATCTTGGTTTTCTCTACAATACCCATTTTCTTGTGCAAGCCTAATTTCAAAAATGGGACCTGAACTTTTTGCATAATCGGCTGCGGGCGGCTACGCCTCCGCCTCATTACTATAGTTGTTTTGCCATCCGAGAAGTTCGCGCCGAAGCAAAACGCGATTATTCCGCTTTGGCCGGAATTGCGTTAGGTTCCGGCCATGCACCCGACCGGCACCATCTATCACGTCTGCCGCCGCCTCGAATGGATCGCCGGCGCCCAACGCGGCGCCTATCCAGGGTCGTCGCAGGACGCGGCGGACGGCTTCATCCACTTCTCGACCGGCCGCCAGGTGCGCGCCAGCGCGGCCAAGCATCGCGCCGGCCAGACCGGCCTCGTTCTCCTGACGGTCGCGGCCGACGCCCTGGGAGAGGCGCTGCGCTGGGAGGTCGCCAGCAACGGCGATCGGTACCCGCATCTGTACGGCCCGCTGGCTGTGACGGCGGTCCTGGCGGTCGACGACCTCCCGCTCGACGAGGCGGGCCACCACGTCTTCCCGGGCCTGAGGGACGAGACGTGACCTACGACTATTACCGCCTGATCGGACCGTTCGTCCGCCGATTCGAGGCCGAGACCGCCCATGCCCTTACCCTGCGCCTGCTCAAGGCGCGTCTGGTGCCCCGGCAACCGGCGGACGACGACCGGGCGCTCGCCTGCCGGCTGTGGGGCATCTTCTTTTCCAATCCCATCGGTTTGGCGGCCGGCTTCGACAAGAACGCCGAGGTCCCCGACGCCATGCTCGATCAGGGCTTCGGCTTCGTGGAGGTGGGGAGCGTCACGCCGCGGCCGCAACCGGGCAACCCGCGCCCCCGCATGTTCCGCCTCGGCGAGGACGAGGCCGTGATCAACCGGATGGGCTTCAACAACCAGGGAATGGACGCCGCCGCAGCCAGGCTGGCGCGCCGTCCGCGCCGCGGCGTGGTCGGCGTCAACCTGGGCAAGAACAAGGACACCGAGGACGCGGCCGCCGACTACGAAAAGGGAGTGGCCGCCTTGGCCGCCCATGCCGACTATCTGGTCGTCAACGTCTCTTCGCCGAACACGCCGGGACTGCGGGCGCTGCAAGGCCGCGAGCAGCTCGACGCGCTGGTCGGGCGGGTGCGCTCGGCGCTGGAGGCCGCCATGCCGGACCCGCCGCCGTTGCTGCTGAAGATCGCGCCCGATCTGACCGACGAGGACGAGCGGGACATCGCCGCCATCGCCCTCGACGGCCGGCTGGACGGCCTGATCGTCACCAACACGACAATCACCCGGCCAGCCGGCCTGAAATCCCCGCACCGTGGCGAAACCGGCGGCCTCAGCGGCAAGCCGCTGTTCGCGCTGGCGACCGACGTGCTGCGCCGGATATATGCCCTGACCGAGGGCCGCGTTCCCCTGATCGGGGTGGGCGGCATCGCCAGCGGTCGGGACGCCTATGACAAGATCCGCGCCGGCGCGTCACTGGTGCAGCTCTACAGTGCCCTCGTCTACCAGGGTCCCGGTCTGGTGACGCGAATCAAGAAGGAGCTGGGCGCGCTGCTGCGGGCCGACGGCTTCGCCAATGTCGCCGAGGCGGTCGGCGCCGATCACCGAAAGGGACAATGACCACACGCAACCTCACCGGCCTGTCGCAGATCGCCGACCGGTACGACGCCTTCATTCTCGACCTTTGGGGCGTGATCCACGACGGCGTCACCCCCTACCCCCACGCCGCGGCCACGCTGCGCGCCCTGCGCGCGGCCGGCAAGCGCACCGTGCTGCTGTCCAACGCGCCACGCCGCGCCTTCGCCCTCGTCGACGGCCTGACCGCCATGGGCATCCCGCGCGATCTTTACGATCATGTGATGTCGTCGGGGGAAGCGGTGCATGGCGAGTTGGCCAGCCGCCGCGATCCCTGGTACGCACGCCTCGGACGCCGGTGCCTGCATGTCGGGCCGGACCGCGACCGCAACATCTTCGAGGGTCTCGACCTCGAGATCGTCGATCGGCCGGACGAGGCTGATTTCGTGCTCAACACCGGGCCCGACCGGTTCGATGAAACGGTCGACGATTACCACGCGGTCCTCAAGGCCTGCGCCGACCGCCGCCTGCCGATGGTCTGCGCCAACCCCGATCTGGTGGTGATCCGCGAGGGCCGCCGGGTGATCTGCGCCGGCGCCCTGGCCGAGCGCTACGAGGCGCTGGGCGGCGAGGTCAGCTATCGCGGCAAGCCCGACCCGGCCATCTACGCGCTGTGCCTCGAACTCCTGGGTGTGGCGGATCGGCAACGGGTGGCGGGGGTGGGCGACGCCCTCCATACCGACGTCGCGGGCGCCTCGGCCGCCGGCATCGATTCCATCTTCGTCACCAGCGGCATCCATGGCGAGGAACTGGGCGTGACGGAATACGGACAAATCGCCGACCCCAAACGCGTCGCCGAAGTGGCGGCGGCCCACAATCAGCGCCCGACGGCGGCGATCGCGGCTTTCATCTGGTAGCCACCCCTGCGCTTCGGACTATCCGAAAAAAGTTGTTACTTTTCGGCCACAGGCTGTTGCATAATGGCTTCAAACGGCCCGGGTAGAAACCCGGGACAGAAGGGGAGAAGCCAATGAACGCCTTTGACCGCCTGCTGCTGGCCCTGTGGCACAGAATCGTCGGCGCCACGCCGAGGACGCGGACCCGCCGCGCGTAACGGGTGCCACGAGCCGCCATGTGACGGCATCCCATCCCCTCTTCGATTCCCGCGAAAGGATCGCGCCGCGACCTCGGCGCAGGCGGCGGAAACTGAATGTCTTTCGTCACCCCCGCGACAGCGGGGGTCCATACTCCGTTGACGTATATGGATTCCCGCTGTCGCGGGAATGACGATTAAGGAGATGGCCTTGGACGTGCCATAGCCTCTAACACGCCGTCTCGTCAGACCGCCAGCCGTCGCAGCGCCGCGCCGAGGGCGGGGCGTTCCTCCTCTTCGAACAGCGCCGAAAGCTGCTTGAGCATGGCGCCGCCCAGTTCCTCGGCGTCCATGATGGTGACCGCGCGCCGGTAGTAGCGGGTGACGTCGTGGCCGATGCCGATGGCGATCAGTTCGACCGGCGACGCCCCCTCGATCCAGGCGATGACGTCGCGCAGGTGGCGTTCCAGGTAGTTGCCGGCGTTCACCGAGAGGGTCGAATCGTCGACCGGCGCGCCGTCCGAGATGACCATGAGAATGCGGCGCTGCTCGGGCCGGGCGATCAGCCGCTGGTGCGCCCACAGCAGGGCTTCACCATCGATGTTTTCCTTGAGAATGCCTTCCCGAAGCATCAGGCCCAGATTCTTGCGGGCGCGGCGCCAGGGCATGTCGGCGGCCTTGTAGACGATGTGGCGCAGGTCGTTCAGCCGCCCCGGATTGGGGGGCTTGCCCTCGCCCAGCCATTTCTCGCGCGCGTGCCCCCCCTTCCACGCGCGGGTGGTGAAGCCCAGGACCTCGACCTTCACGCCGCAACGCTCCAGGGTGCGGGCCAGGATATCGGCGCTCATCGCCGCCACCGTGATGGGGCGGCCGCGCATCGAGCCGGAATTGTCGATCAGCAGCGACACCACGGTGTCGCGGAAATCGGTTTCCTTCTCGTGCTTGAACGAAAGGCTGTGGACGGGATTGGCCACGATGCGGGCGAGACGGCCGCTGTCGAGCAGGCCTTCCTCGAGATCGAACTCCCAGGCCCTGGTCTGCTTGGCGAGCAGGCGGCGCTGGAGCCGGTTGGCGAGCCGGCTGACCACCCCCTGAAGATGGGCGAGTTGATTGTCGAGCTGGGTGCGCAGGCGCTGCAACTCGTCCGGGTCACATAGTTCCTCGGCCCCGATGATCTGGTCGAAGCTCGTGCTGTACGGCTGGTATGGCTTCTCGCCCGGCTCGTTGGTGCGCAACGGTTGTCCGCGGTAGCGGGTGGGGCCGCCGGGATCCTCGGTGGCGTGGCCCGGCATCATGGCGCCGTCGGCATCGTCGTCGCCGGCCTCGCCGCTCTCGCCCTCGGTGGCGCCGCTGTCCGCCTCGGCGCCGGCATCGGCGTCGGCGCCGCCGCCCTTGCCCTCGTCCTGCTGCTGTTCGGACGGTCCCTGGCCGCCCTCGGCGTCCTGGCGCTCGCCCTCCTCGCCGTCCTCGCCCTCGCTCTCCGCGCCCTCGAGTTCGAGAGCGGCGATGAAATCACGCAGCGCCCCGGAGAATGCCTCCTCGTCGTCCAGGCATTCGGCCAGGGCGGAAAACCGCCGGCTCGCCTTGGCTTCGACGAAGGGCCGCCACAACTCGACCATGCGTTGGGCCGACGCCGGCGGCGTGATGCCGGCGAAGCGTTCGCGCGCCAATATCCGCAGGGCGTCGGCCATCGGCACCTGCTCGCGGCGGGTCACCGCGTCGAAGCCCTCGGCGCGGCAATGCTGGTCGATGGCGGCCGCGATATTGGCGTTCACGCCGGCCAGCAGCCGCCCGCCCAACGCCTCGACCCGGGCCTGCTCGACGGCGTTGTAGACCGCGCGCGCCTCCTGGCCGGCCGGCATGCGGCGGGCATGCACCCGATCGTGATGGTAGCGCAGCCGTAGCGCCACCGCGTCGGCCGCCCCGCGCAAGCCGGCGACGTCCTCGGGGCCAAGGCGGCGTGACGGCGTCGGCAGCTTGGCCTGCCCGCCAGTCGCGGTGGCCGGGCCCGTGGCGTAGGTGACGGTGACGTCGGTGCGCGCCGAGATGGCCCGCAAGGTCGACGCAACCGCCCGCTTGAAGGTGTCGATCGGCCCGGCGTCCTTGTGGGCGCCCGGCCGTTCGTTGCCCCGCTCCATGACCCGCCTACATCACCGTCTTCTTGCCCGAGACATCGCCCAGTTCCACGCCGAAGCAGCGCTGGTAGTACTCCGCCACGACCGGCCGCTCGACCTCGTCGCACTTGTTGAGGAAGGTGACCCGGAAAGCAAAGGCGAGATCCTTGAAGATGTTCGCGTTCTCCGCCCAGGTGATGACGGTGCGCGGCGACATCACGGTGGAGATGTCGCCGTTGATGAAGCCGTTGCGGGTGAGGTCGGCCAGCGCGACCATGGCGCTCACCTGCTCGCGCCCCTCCTTGGTGTCGTAGCCGGTCACCTTCGCCAGGATGATCTCGACCTCCGCGTCGTGCTCCAGGTAGTTGAGTGTCGCCACGATGTTCCAGCGGTCCATCTGGCCCTGGTTGATCTGCTGGGTGCCGTGATAGAGGCCGGTGGTGTCGCCCAGCCCGATGGTGTTGGCGGTCGCGAACAGCCGGAAGGCGGGATGGGGGCGGATGACCCGCGACTGGTCGAGCAGGGTCAGCTTTCCCTCGACCTCGAGCACGCGCTGGATGACGAACATCACGTCCGGCCGCCCGGCGTCGTATTCGTCGAACACCAGGGCGCAGGGATGCTGCAGCGCCCAGGGCAGGATGCCCTCGCGGAACTCGGTCACCTGCTTGCCGTCCTTGAGCACGATGGCGTCCTTGCCGATCAGGTCGATGCGGCTCACGTGGCTGTCGAGGTTGACACGGATGCAGGGCCAGTTGAGGCGGGCCGCCACCTGCTCGATATGGGTCGACTTGCCGGTGCCGTGATAGCCCTGGATGACCACCCGCCGATTGAACGCGAAGCCGGCCAGAATGGCCATCGTGGTGTCATGGTCGAAACGGTAGGCTTCGTCCAGATCGGGAACGTGCTCGCTCCCGCAACTGAAGGCGGGCACCACCATGTCGGAGTCGATGCCGAAGGTCTGGCGCACCGAAATCTCGATGTCCGGCAGCGCGAGCGGGTGGTCGGAGGGGCGGGGTGAAGTGTCGGTCACGGTCATGAATGCAAATATCCGAATTGAGGGCGGAGGCGGCGCCGCCGATGACTACGCAGTTAGTATTGCGACGAGGGTTTTGTAGGCCTGGCTGATTTCCTTGAATCGTTCCTCGGCGGTTTTGTCTCCGCCGTTGGCGTCGGGGTGATGAAGCTTTACCAGTTCCTTGTAACGGGCCTTGAGTGCGAGCATGGTGAGCGGACGCTCCAGGCTCATCACCCTCATTGCCGCGTCCTGCGGACTGTCGGGCTGATTTGAGTTCGCCCGCTCGCCGGGCTCGTCGGTGAAGAATCCGAAGGGGTCCCGGATACGGGCCGGATCGATGCGGTAGCGTCCGGAAACCCGCGCCCCCAGAGGCCAGGTCTGGCGCTGCCAGGTCACGTCCCTGCGGATGAATTCCTCGATCTCGTCGGGCGTCATGCCCGCGTAGTAGTCCCAGGCGGCGTTGTAGGCGCGGACGTGCTCGAGGCAGAACCAGTAGTAGACATTGAGCGCGTCGCGCGAGCGCGGCGCCCGATATTCCCCGTGATTGGGGCACCCCGGCTGGTCGCAGGCACGCGCCACCTCCTCCGCGCCGGTCCGCGGCCCCCAGCTCTTCATCGCAGGTCGACTCATAGCCCTCACTATGAGCGCTCGCCCCCCGACTCGCAAGCCGCCTCGCCGCAAGCGTGATGGGCGGCGGCGGCCTCGAAAACCGGCTCGCGAAACATCGCGCTCGGCACAACTTTTGGTGGGTTTAATCCGCAAGAGCGCTCATTCGGATAGTTCTCCCCACCGTCAAGAGCACCAAGTCACACCGGTATGACCCGCTTGAGCTATCCGTCCTCGCCGGACACGCCCGTTCTGGTAGCCGATCTCCTGGAGTTCTCCGCGAATAAGTCGCCCGACAAGGTGGCATTGGTCTGCGGTGAGCGGGAGGTGACCTTCGCGGAGCTACGCGCCTTGGCGCGGGGCGTCGCCCATACCTTGCTGGGAATTGGGCTTCGTCGCGGAGACCGGGTGATGGTGATGCTCGACAACTCGATCGAAATGGCCGCCGCGGTATTCGGCAGCGCCATGGCAGGCGCGGCGTTCGTTCCCGTATCGCCATCGGTCAGGTCCACGAAACTCGCCTATCTGTTGGGCGATTGCGCGCCGCGCGTATTGATTGCCGCACGATCCAAGGCACCGGTCCTGCGAACCGCAATGCGCGGGGCCGCTGACGAGTTGGCCGGCATCCTGTGGGTTGACGGTGTGCCAGAGGCTGCGGTTACGGACGGCGTGGAGCGGCCCTTTTCGGCAGCCGCGGCGCCTGGCGCACACCCGATTTTTCCACGCCTGATCGATCAGGATCTGGCTGCGATCATCTACACCTCGGGGTCGACCGGCGAACCGAAGGGCGTGATGATGACCCACCGGAACATCACCAACGCGGCGCGGTCGATAACCACCTATCTCGGGAACCGCCCGGACGACGTCGTCCTGTGCGTCCTGCCCTTGTCCTACACCTACGGCCTGCACCAACTGTTCGCGGCCGCCGCCGTCGGCTTCACCCTGATCCTGGAAAGAACGTTCGCCTATCCAGTGCACGTGTTGGCCCGCATGGCCGAGAGGCGCGTCACCGGCCTGCCCGGCGTCCCCACCATGTTCGCCTCCCTTCTGCAACTGGCGCCCTATCACGGCCTCGACCTGTCTTGTCTGCGTTACATAACCAACGCGGCGGCCGCCTTGCCGCCCGTTCATGTCCTCGGTCTGCGGCAAGCCTTTCCGGAGGTGAAGCTGTTTTCGATGTACGGCCTGACGGAATGCGCCCGCGCAACCTGGCTCGACCCGGCTCGCGCGGATGACAAGCTCGGCTCGGTGGGCAAGGCCATTCCCAACGGCGAGGTGTACCTGGTCGATGACGCGGGCCACCGCCTGCCCCTCGGATCAGAGGGCGAATTGGTGGTGCGTAGCGCGAGCGTCATGCGCGGCTATTGGAACAAACCTGCGGAAACGGCACTCAAGCTCCGCGAGGGCGACATTCCCGGCGAAGCGGTGCTGCATACCGGCGATCTGTTCCGTTCGGACGAGGAAGGCTTCCTCTATTTCCTGGGCCGTTGCGACGACATTTTCATGTGCCGCGGACTGAAGGTGTGCCCCTCGGAAATCGAGCACACGCTTTGCGAACATTCGGGCGTTGCCGAGGCCGCGGTCGTACCTGTGCCGCACCCCTCCGACGGCATGGCGGTCAAGGCGGTGGTCGTTCCCGCCCCCGGGGCCCCTCTGGACGAAGCCGCGCTGCGCGCGCATTGCCGGGCGCGGCTGGAGAGCCACCAGATGCCGCGCATCATCGAACAGCGTGCCGCCCTGCCGCGGTCGGACAATGGCAAGGTGGAAAAAAGGCTGCTGTCGGAAATCGGTCCGCAGCCATGTTGACCGGACCGTGCCTTCGGCCCCATGTTGGCGGCGATGACCAAGGAGCGGCAGCGATGATCGTGCGCGACAAGATGGAACGGAAACTGAAAGAGGGACTGGCGCCGACGCGGCTCGATATCTACGACGAGTCGAACCGGCACATCGGCCACGCCGGCGCGCATCCCGAGGGCGAGAGCCATTTCCGCATGGAGATAGTCTCCCCGGCGTTCGCAGGGAAATCGCGGGTGGCCCGGCAGCGCATGGTCTACGACCTGCTTTCCGAGGAACTCAGCGAGCGGGTGCATGCGCTGTCGCTGACCGCCCTGTTGACGCCCGACGAGGAGGCCGCCGCCCGCGCCGGCTAGAGGAAAATTCCCGCAGACGGCGCCCAACGCGACAGCGACAAGCACATTTCTTGAACAAGGCCGCCGCCCCGGATAGTCTGGCGCATCTTGGCGCGGGGGAAGGCGTGGAACCGAAGAACATCTTCATCGTGGTCGCCGTTCTCGGCCTGATCAACGGCATGTTCTCGCCCTTTCTGGGCGTCGTGATCGGGCTCATGCCCTTCTGGATGCCGGAGTTCGTGACCCCCAGCCTGTCCCTGACCCTGTTTTTCAGTTCCCTGATCCTGTCGATTACCACCCTGCTCGTCAGCGGCATCCCCGCCGCCATCTACGAGCATGCGACGGGGGCGCGCGAAAGCTCCAACACCTCGATGATCATTTGGCTGGTGGCCGCGGTGGCGTTGACCCTGCCCGCCGTGCCGGTCCTCCTGTCCATCATCTGAACGCCGCCCGCCGGGCATCCGGCCGGCGCCCGCGTCTTTTTTCGGTCGGCCAGACGGAACATATGGCACCGGCCGGCACCCCCACACCCCAGATATGCCTCGTTGCGGACAGATCACGTCCGCGGCATGGATTGTATGCGGCTTGATGTGTTGAATCGAGGAAGCATGGCCGATAATATTCGAAACCAATCCGATATGTCCAAGGAGTAAGAGAGGAGAAGCAATGATTGATGCTTCTGATTTCACGTCTGTGAACAGCGGCAAAGCCAGCTTCGATGATGTTTATAATCGCCCCGATCCGAGGGGGTTTTTCCGTGTTTTCGAAAAATTGGATTATTCCATCCCGGACCGGGCATGCCCGGTCTTTCGGCGCCTGATCGAGGCCCGCCGCAACGATCCCGAGGAACAGGTGAGGATTCTGGACCTCGGCTGCTCATATGGAGTCAATGCCGCCGAATTGAAGTGCGGACTCACCGTTGACGAACTCGCCCGCCACTATCGACGGGCATCGCTCGAGGGGGTGGCTCCGGAAGACCTGCTGCGGATCGATCGCGAGTTCTTCCAGGAACAGCAGCTCGATCCCAATCTCGTCGTGCTCGGCTTGGACGTGGCCGACGCCGCGGTCCGCTACGGCGAGGAGGTGGGGCTACTGGACCGCGGCCTTGTCGCCAACCTCGAGGCGGGGCAGGCGCCGCCGGCGGTGGCCGAGGCCATCCGCGAAAGCGACATGGTCATCTCCACCGGATGCGTGGGTTATGTCGGCGAAGGCACGTTCGCCGCGATCGCCGATGCCGCCGACGAGACACCCTGGGTGGCGTCGTTTGTGCTGCGCATGTTCCCCTATGACGCCATCGCGGAAACCCTTGCCGGGCACGGCCTGGAGACCGAGAAACTCGAAGGCGTCACCTTCCGGCAACGCCGCTTCTACGACGATGAAGAGGCCGAGCATGTAAGGAAGACGCTGGCCGCCCGGGGCATCGACTTCGACGAGCACGAAGCCGACGGCTGGTACCATGCGGAACTGTACGTGTCGCGGCCGCCCGAACTGGTGACCGCCGAACCGCTCGATCAGTTGCTGGCGCCGATTGCCCTGCTCCAACCGCGGTTGGAGACCGCCTGATCGCCTCGCCACCTTGCCGAAGGCGGGCGGAATGTGGGAAACAAGAACCGGGGACTACAATCCGGTTCGATGATGCAGCGCCTGCTTCTACTCCTCTGGTGCGCCCTGACCTGGGCACTTCTGGGGGCCGGCCCGGCCGCGGGGGGTGACCCACCGCGGCCGGTCGCCGGGAACCTGGATCTGAGTTCCTGGGACTTCAACCGGGGCGGCGTGAAGCTGGCGGGCGAGTGGCGTTTTCTCTGGAACCAGCTGGCCCAGCCTGCGGAACTGGCGAAAACGCCGGCCGATGGCGCCTTCAGCACTCTCCCGCGGCCTTGGAACGAGGAAGCCGCGGGCATCCGCGGCTTCGGCTACGCGACGTTCGTGCTGCAGGTGCGGGTGCCCGCCGGGGCGCCGCCGCTGGCCCTGTGGATTCCCTACCTCAACAGCGCCTACCGGCTGTGGGTCAACGGCCAGCCCGCCGCCGCGGTCGGCAAGGTGGGAACCTCGGCCGCGGATGAAACGCCGCGCACGCTGCCCGCCGTCGCAATGATTCCCGAGGGCGCGACAGACGTCGAACTCGTGCTGCAGGTGTCCAACCACCAGCATTCCGAAGGCGGACCGAACCACGCCCTCCTGCTCGCCGCACGTGACGACATTCAGTTCCGCCACGGATTCACGCTGGGTCTCGACGCCCTCATCTTCGGCGGCGCGTTGATGTTCGGCCTTTATTATCTCGCGATGTTCGCCGGCCGCCCGCAAGAGAGCGGTTATGCGCTTTTCGCCGCCATGTCGGCGGTCGCCGCGCTGCGAGCGGTTTCGCTGCACAACCTTCCCAACTTCCTGTGGCCGGAACTTCCGGAATCGCTGTTCCTGGCCGGGGAATATGTGGCGATGTTCCTGTTCCTGCCGCTCTACGTTCTGTTCCTGAACTCCCTGTTCCCGCACGAAATTTCAAAGCGCGTGGGAATGCTGCTGCTCGGTCTAGCCGTGGCGCTGTGCGTGACCGTGCTGGTCGCGGAACCGGCCTTCTACACGCGGCTGCGCGACCCTTATCTGGTGGTATTGATCGCCGCCACGCTGTATTGCGCAGGCGGGGTCGCCGTTGCGGCCTGGCGTCGCCGCGAAACGGCGGACCTGCTGGCCGCGACAACGCTGATCTTCGGTACGACGGCCATCAACGACAGCCTCCACTATATGCAGGCGATCGACACCGCCGATCTGACGCCCCTGGGATTCGTCGTGTTCCTGTTCGGTCACGCGGTGGTTCTCGGCACGCGCACCAACCACGCCGTGGCGGAAGTCGAACGCATGAGTTCCGAGCGGGCCGCCCTGAACGCGGATCTATCGAGAAAGGTCGAGCAGAGAACCGAAGCGTTGCAGCGGTCGGTCGATCAACTTCACCGGCTGGCCACCATCGACGACCTTACCGGCCTCAACAACCGTCGGCACATGCTCGGACTGGTGTCTGCGGAGTTCGAGCGAACGGCGCGCTATGATCGCCCCCTGGTTCTCTTGTCAATCGACGTCGACCACTTCAAGCGCGTCAACGACACGTTCGGCCATGCCGTGGGCGACAAGGTCCTCATCCATCTAGGAGCCATGCTGCGTAACCGCCTGCGCGCGACCGATGCCGCGGGGCGCGTCGGGGGTGAGGAGTTCCTGGTACTGCTGCCCGAGACCAACCTGGACGAGGGGTTGCGGGTCGCCGAGGATTTGCGCCGGCAGTGCGAGGAAGCACACCTCGAGGCTGACGGCACGGCAGTTCGCTTCACCATCAGTATCGGCGTCGCACCGGTCGCCGGAACGCGGCCCGACCTGGCCGAGGCCCTGAAGCGGGCCGATGACGCCCTCTATGCGGCCAAGGCGGCGGGCCGCAACCGCATCGCCGTCGGCGCCGTCGCCCCGGCTGAACCAGCGCCGGCGGCGCCGCCCGCAAGCGGCGCCGCCTGATCCGCCGTCAGCGCGCCATCTTGGCGCGCAGGTTCTCGTCCAGCTTGTCTAGGAACTGGCTGGTGGTCAGCCAAGGCTGCTCGGGGCCGATCAGAATGGCCAGATCCTTGGTCATGAACCCGCTTTCCACCGTCTCGACGCAGACCTTCTCGAGGGTCTCGGCGAAACGCCCGACTTCGGGCGTGCCGTCGAACTGGGCGCGGTAGATCAGGCCGCGGGTCCAGGCGAAGATCGAGGCGATGGGGTTGGTCGAGGTTTCCTTGCCCTTCTGGTGCTCGCGGTAGTGGCGGGTGACCGTGCCGTGCGCCGCCTCGGCCTCGACCGTCTTGCCGTCGGGGCTCATCAGCACCGAGGTCATCAGGCCAAGCGAGCCAAAGCCCTGGGCCACGGTGTCGGACTGCACGTCGCCGTCGTAGTTCTTGCAGGCCCAGATGAAGTTGCCGTTCCACTTCAGCGCCGCGGCGACCATGTCGTCGATCAGGCGATGCTCGTAGGACAGGCCCTTGGCCTCGAAATCCTTACGGAACTCGGCGTCGTAGACATCCTGGAACAGATCCTTGAACCGCCCGTCATAGGCCTTGAGGATCGTGTTCTTGGTGGACAGGTAGACCGGCCAGCCGCGCATCAGGCCGTAATTGAAGCAGGCGCGGGCGAAGCCCTTGATCGACTCGTCCAGGTTGTACATGCCCATGGCGACGCCGGAGCCGGGGAAGTCGAACACGTCGTAGGTGACCGGCGCGCCGCCGTCGGCGGGTGTGAAGGTCATGGTCAGCTTGCCCTTGCCCGGCACCCGGAAGTCGGTGGCCCGGTACTGGTCGCCGAAGGCGTGGCGGCCGATGACGATGGGCGCCGTCCAGCCGGGAACCAGGCGCGGCACGTTCTTGCAGATGATCGGCTCGCGGAACACCGTGCCGTCGAGGATGTTGCGGATGGTGCCGTTCGGCGACTTCCACATTTGCTTGAGATCGAATTCCTTGACCCGTGCCTCGTCGGGCGTGATCGTCGCGCACTTGACGCCGACGCCATACTTCTTGATGGCCAGCGCCGCATCGACCGTGATCTGGTCGTTGGTGGCGTCGCGGCTTTGGATGCCGAGGTCGTAATACTTCAGGTCGACGTCGAGGTAGGGCAGTATCAGCTTGTCCTTGATGAACTGCCAGATGATCCGCGTCATCTCGTCGCCGTCGAGTTCGACGATGGGCTGGGCGACCTTGATCTTCTGCATCGTTGTAATCCCGAACTTAGGTGTCTGCCTGTCCGCTGGGGTGCGCCCCAGGTACGACGACCGCTCTCTCGTCAAGCGACGGACGGCGCACCATAGCATCGCCGACCGGGAACGCAAGTCCGGCCTACACTATCGGGCAGTATCCATGCGACCCTGGCTAGAAAAGCTCGGGCTCGCCGCCAATCACGGCGGCCATCTCGCGCTGTGCCGCCGAAAGCACCTCGCCGACGTCGTCGACCACCGAGAACAGGGTCGCCGTCTCGGGGCTGGCGAAGCCATTGGCGATGATCGAATCGACCAGGACGCAGAACGGCGTCCAGTAGCCCCGGTGGTTGACCAGGATGATCGGCTTGTTGTGCAAGCGGAGCTGCTTCCAGGTAATGATCTCGAAGGTCTCGTCCAGGGTGCCCATGCCGCCCGGCAGGATGCAGAAGGCGTCGGCCATGTCGAACATGCGACGCTTGCGCGTGTGCATGTTGTCGACGACCGTGAGCTCCGTGACCTCGAGAAAGGCCGCCTCGACGCGGGTCAGGTGCTCGGGAATGATGCCCACGACGCGGCCGCCGCCGCGTAGCGCGGCCTCGGCGATTGCCCCCATCATGCCGATGTGCCCACCGCCGAAAACCAGCGTCACCTTGTGTTTGGCGAGGATCGCGCCCAGGCGGGCGGCGGCTTGACGGTGGGCGGGATCGTTGCCCACCGACGAGCCGCAGAATACGCAAAGGGACCGGATCTCTGGAGTTCTGTACCGCGACATAGCCTTCTCCGCGCGTTCACCCCCGTTGCGGCCAGCGTTCTCGATCGGCAGGGCGCCGGGAAGAATGCACGTCGGACCTGACCGCCCGAGCGTCAAGGGAAATACCCCTTCGCAGTCCGGACCGGCCCGTCATCTTGGCAGTGGGCCTGGCCGACACGATTTGGAGTAAGGGTGGCATTCCGCCGCACCCAACATCCGCAGGGAGGACGCAAAATGCTCGGACGTTCGATAGTCGCCCTGGCCGCCATCGCCGTCGCCACGTCGGCCCATGCCCAATCCATCAAGCCGGAGGAGGCGGTGAAGATGCGGCAGGGTTTGATGACCGCCATCAAATGGCAGTTCGCGCCCATGGGCGCGGTGGTGAAGGGCGAGGCCGAGTTCGGCCAGGACATGGTGGCCCGCGCGGTCAACCTTGCCGCGCTGTCGAAGATCGCCCCGCAAGGTTTTCCGGCCGACTCGGACATGGTCCCCAACACCAAGGCCAAGGCCGATATCTGGGAAAAGCCGGAGCGCTTCCAGGCCGCCATGGCGACGCTGCAGGCCGAGACCGCCAAGCTCGCCGAGATCGCGCGGAGCGGAGACGAGGGCTCGTTCAAAAAGCAGTTTCTTGCCGTCAACCAAGCCTGCAAGGACTGCCATGAAACCTTCCGTTCCGAATAGAGTCGCGGGCGCGGCCGCCGCCGTGGCGCTCGCGACGGTCTCCGCGGCGGCGGCATCCGAGGACGAAGCCGTCGCCCGCGGCGCCTACCTGTTCCGCGCCGCGAACTGCCTTGGCTGCCACACCGACAGGGCGGCCAAGGGGGCGCCGCTGGCCGGCGGACGGGCGTTGCGGACGCCATTCGGAACGTTCTACAGCCCCAACATAACGCCCGACCGGGAAACGGGCATCGGCGCCTGGGGCGAAGACGACTTCCGCCGGGCCATGACCCATGGCCTGTCGCCCACCGGGGCGCCCTATTATCCGGTGTTCCCCTATCCGTCCTTCACCCGTATGACGGATGCGGACGTGGCGGACCTCTGGGCGTTTCTTCGCACCGTTCCGGCGGTACGCCAAAACAACAAGGTTCATCGGCTCGATCCCCCGTTCGGTTGGCGGCCGGGCCTTCGGATTTGGCGGTCGCTCTACTTCGATCCCGGGCCTTCGGAGCCGCCACCCCAAGGATCGAAGGAGTGGCGGCGGGGGCGGTATCTTGTCGCGGCTCTCGGCCATTGCGGCGAGTGCCACACACCCCGAGGCCGGCTGGGCAACCCGCTGCCTGAGATGGAGTTGGCCGGATCGGCCGATGGCGCCGAGGGCAAGCCGGTTCCGAACATCACGCCCGACGTGGCGACCGGCATCGGCGACTGGAGCGCAAGGGACATCGCCTTCTACCTGGAGACCGGCTTCCGCCCCGACGGCGACGTCGCCGGCGGCATCATGGCCGAGATCATCGAAACGAGCACCAGCCACCTGACCGCCGAAGATCGCGCCGCGATCGCGGTGTATCTGAAGGGATTGGCCTCGGTCGAACACAAGGTGAAGCCGCCATCCTGATCGCCGCATACCCGTCGGGCATTGCATTGGCGGCCGGGGCGCCTCATTCTGGGGTCTCGCAGGCAGGAACGCGGCAATGGCGGCGGAAACCGAAGTCAATCAACTGCGGCGATTGTGGGCCGATTTGAAACGGCGGCCCGATTCGGAACACGAGCAGGCGATCATTCGCGTGCTCATGGTCCTGTTCGTGCTGCTGTATTTCGCGCTGGCGACAGGGTTTTCGAGCCAGGCGGGCGGTCGCGCCCTGCTCACGATCGCCGCATACGAACTGCTGTCGATCGTCTACGTCGCCTGGATCATCGCACGCCCGGAAGTCAACCGGGTTCGCCGCCTGCTTGCCATGGCCACCGATTTCGGCGCCACCTCGCTGCTGATGCATATCGGCGGCGAGACGGCGGCGCCGCTTTATCCGCTTTACCTCTGGGTGACGCTCGGCAACGGTTTCCGCTACGGCGTGCGCTATCTCGCGATCTCGGTGGTGGTCGCGGTCGCGACGTTCGGCGCGGTGGCCGTCGCCACCGATCCCTGGCGGTCCCACTGGCCGATCACGGCCGGGTTGCTCGCCGGCCTGATCGTCATTCCCGCCTACGCCTCGACCCTCATCCGCAAGCTCACCGAGGCCAAGGCGCAGGCCGAGGCCGCCAGCCAGGCCAAGTCCCGCTTCCTCGCCGTGATCAGCCACGAGCTGCGCACGCCGCTCAACGCCATCATCGGCATGTCGGACCTGATGGCGGGCACAAGGCTCGACGCCGAACAGCGCGAGATGTCGCGCACCATCCAGCTGTCCGGGCGGGCGCTCCTGTCGCTGATCGACTCGGTTCTCGATTTCTCCCGGATCGAGGCCGGCCGCACGGAGATCACGACGGCACGGGTGGATCTGCCCGAAGCGCTCTCCGACCTGGTGACGGTCATGCGGCCTCAGATCGAGGACGAGGGCCTGCGCTTCACGGTCGGCATTTCCCCGGACACGCCGGCTGCCGTCATCGCGGATTGGGCGCACATCCGCCAGATACTCACCAACTTGTTGGCAAACGCGGCCAAGTTCACGGATCGGGGCGGGGTCGAACTTCGGGTCCGGGTCGAGGGCGAGCGCTTGATGTTCGAGGTGGCCGATACGGGAACCGGCATTCCCTTGGACAAACAAGAAGCGATTTTCGAAGCCTTCGTGCAGGGGGACGAGGGCATCAACCGCCGCCACGGCGGAACCGGCCTCGGTCTCAGGATATGCCGCCAGTTGGCCGAACTGATGCATGGTGCGGTGACGGTGCGCAGCGAACCCGGGCAGGGCAGCGAATTCCGCCTCGATCTGCCTCTTGTTCCCGTCGAAGTCGACGCTTCCGTGGTTGCGCCCGATGTCGTGATCCTCGCCGCCGACGGGCGGCTGCAAGCCCTGCTGCAGCGCCTTGAGATCACCGCCACCGTCTGTGCCAACCCGAGCCGCGCCATCAGGACGCTGACGGGGGCAGGAAGGCGCGGCGGCGTGCTGGTGATCGGCGAGACCGGATGGGACGCCGCGCCGGAGCAGATCGCCTCGGCCCGCCTGCCCTTCGTGCAGGTGGGCGGCACCCGCCGGGACCCTCCGCATCCATTGGTGCATGTGGGCGAGAACCCGACGCGGGGGGAGCTTGCCAACGCGCTGCACTTCTGCGCCGCCTTCATGTCGCGCGATGTGGCCGAAACCGGAGGCGAGGCGGCGGTTTCGAGACGCCGGCTGGAATTGCTGGTGGCCGAGGACAACGCCGTCAACGTCAAGGTCATCAGCAAGATTCTCGCCAAGGCCGGTCACGGATACAGAGTCGTCGGCACCGGCGACGAACTGCTCGACGTCCTTGGGAGCTGGCGCCCGGACGTGCTGGTCGCCGACGTCAACATGCCGGGAATGAGCGTTATCGAGGTGGTAAAGTTGTACCGGATGGCCCATGTGAGCGACGAGCCCAGATTGCCCATCCTGGCCTTGAGCGCCGACGCCACCATCGAGACGAGACGTCTTTGTGACGAGGCTGGTTTCGACGTCTATTTGACCAAGCCCGTCGTGGCCGAGGTTCTATTGACGGCGATCGACCGCCTTGTGGAATCCGATGCGCCGCCCGAGAACGTCGCCGACCTTACACGGCATCCGGCATTCGCGGGGCCGGCCGCCTCGCCCATCGACTGGAACGCCATCGAGTCGTTGGTCGAATTGGGGGATTGGGCGCTGGTGCGGGAATTGACCAACGATTTCCTGACCGACGCCGCCGAACTCGTCGACGCGATCGCCTTGGCCGCGCGGCGCGGCGAGGTCGCGCGCTTCAGGGCCGAATGCCACGCCCTGCGAAGTTGCGCCGCCAACATCGGGGCGCGCTCCGTGGCTCGGCTCTGCCAGTCGGCGGGACGGATCGCACCCCACGACCTGGCGCGCCACGGCGCCACCGTGGCCGCCCGAGCGCGCGAGGAACTCGCGCGCTTCCGGCAAGAGATGGGCCGTTTCCTGCAGGATCAGGTTTCGACCATCAACTGAGCCTCAGGCGGTCGCCCGCTGCTCGCCCTTCTCGGCGGCGGAGATTCGGCGCGTCTGGGCGGCGACCAGATGTTCCATTTTCCTGAGGTCGCGCGCATCCAGCGTCAGCGCCGTTTCCACCCACAAATCGGTGATGTCGATCAGTTCCTTGCGGGTTACGGGCGCCATCATCTGCCGCAGCTTGGCGATCGCGGCGCGCGACTTGGGCGAGCGTCGATGAGTGTGGATGAAGGCGTCCACCGCCGCGACCCCCTCGCCGTCCTCGGCGAGCACGTCGACCACGCCCAGGTCATAAAGCTCCTCGGCGGTGTAAAGGCGGCCGCTGGTCATCAGCCGTTCCGCACGTGCCGGGTCCAGGCGACGCGACAGGAAGGTATAGGCCCCCATTCCCGGGAAGAGGTTGAACAGGATTTCGGGCAGGCCGAACTTCACCCCGCGCTCGGCCACGATCACGTCGTGGGCCAACGCCGCCTCGAAGCCGCCGCCGAGCGCATCTCCCTGGACCAGGGCGATGGTGCACAGCGGAAGGTCCATCTTGCTGGCGCGGCGATACTGCACCTCGATGCAGGTGTGGGCGTAGCGCCGCAGCGCGTCGCGATCACCGGCGAGAATCTTCTCCTTGAACAGGGCGAGATCGCCGCCGAGATTGTAGATGCCCGGCAATCCCGAGGCGAGCACCAGGTACCGCACCGAGTCGGGGCCGGCGGAACGATGGGCGTCCGCGACGGCATCGAGCACCCTCAGCGCGTCGGCCAGCAAGCCCTCGGTAATACTGGGTTTGTAGGGCATCATGTGCTGCCAAAGCACGCCATCGGCGGCGTCATAGGCGACACCCATTTCTTCCAGCTTGCGTATCGGCGCCAGCCAGTCGCGTGCCGGCCGTTGAAAATTCGTGACGTCCACGAGCTCCGCCGTCTGAGACGACGTGCAGGTTTCCATTCCGTACATGGCTTCCTCCCAAGGACTCATACAAAAGTATTGGATCGCCGAATCCGGCTTGGCTTTTGACTATTGCCGCACCCATGGGCTTACCTTATCCTGGACCATGGTTCTCTTTAGGCAAGTTTTTTCTATTGCCGAGGGAGCTGAACAATAATAAGAAATATTCTCGGGAGGACCGTTTGGCGGTTGTTGTGGTCGTCGACGACCGCGTCACCAACAGGAACATCATCTGTCGGCTGGCGCGCACTCTTGGCACCGATGTCAAGGCGATGGGTTTCGGCGATCCGCGGGCCGCTCTGGCCTTCATCAAGGAGCGGCCGCCGGAATTGGTGATCACCGATTTCAGCATGCCGGAAATGGACGGAGCGGAATTCGTGCTCCGGTGCCGGTCCATCGCCGACCGGGACATGCCGATCATCGTGGTGACCGCCTACGAGGACCGCGATTTCCGTTACCGCGCCCTGGAAGCCGGCGCCACGGACTTCATCCTCTCGCCGATCGACCATCGCGAGTTCCGTACCCGGGCCATCAACCTTCTGACCCTGTCGCGCCAGCAGCGGCTGGTTCGCCAGAAGGCGCAGGCTTTGGAGGGCGAACTGGCCGATGCCCTCCGGCAGCAGGCCGACAACTGGCGGGCCAGCGAGGAGCGGCTGCGGCGGATCATCGACACCGTGCCCGCCCTCATCACCATGTCCGACGGCGAGGGCCGCTGCCTGTTGGCCAATCGTTATCGCCTCGCCTTGACGGGCGGCAGCGAGGACGAGAACGACGAGAACAACGACGAAGGGCGCACGCTGGAAGAGCTGTTCGGCGAGGACTACGCCCTCCGACACCGGCCGCTTGACCGCCATGTGCAGGAAACCGGGAGCCCGCTGCCCAGCTTCGAGGAGGAATTGCGCGACCCCTGGGGGAGAACCCGGGTGCTGCTGACCACCAAAACCCCCATCCCGGCAAACGGCGGGATCGAGCCCGTGCTGACGGTGTCGGTGGACATCACCGACCGCAAGGAATACGAGCGCCGCCTGTTCTATCAGGCGAACTACGACGACACCACCGGCCTGCCGAACCGGCTGCTCAGCATGGACCGCCTGTCGCAGGCCATCGCCCGGGCCGAGCGCCATGGCCGGAAGGTGGCCGCGCTCTACGTCGATCTCGACGAATTCAAGAAGGTGAACGACACGGCGGGACACGCCGTGGGCGACGCCTTGCTGCTGCGGGCGGCGGATCGCATCGCGGGGTGCATCCGATCGAGCGACACGCTGGGGCGTTTGGGGGGCGACGAGTTCCTGATCCTGCTGCCTGACCTCGAAAACGAATCGCAGCCCGAACTGGTGGTCAACAAGATACTCGAGGCTCTGCGCCCCCCCTACGTGATCGGCGGTTCGGAGTTCTACCTGGGGGCCAGCATCGGAGTGACGGTCTATCCCGAGGACGGGACGGTGCCGGAGGAACTGTTGCGCAACGCCGACGCCGCCATGTATCGGGCGAAGGCGGCCGGCCGAAACACCTATTGCTTCTTTTCGCCAAAGATCAGCCACGACTCTCGGAAGCGCGTGGAGATGGAGCGTTTGCTGCGCCACGCGCTCGAAAAGCGGGAACTGGATCTTGCCTATCAACCGATCGCGCGGGTCGCGGACGGAGCATTGGTCGGGGTCGAGGCCCTGCTGCGGTGGCGAAACGGCGAACTGGGCATGGTCATGCCCGACCAGTTCATCCCGCTGGCCGAGGAGACGGGTTTGATCGTCGAAATCGGCGAGTGGGTCCTGAACACGGCCTGCCGGCAGGCGGTGCGGTGGCAGGAACAAACGGGCCGGCCGGTGCGCGTGAGCGTCAACGTGTCATACCGGCAATTCGTCGGTCAGGACTTCGCCGCAGTCGTCGAAAAGGCGCTCACCGCCAGCGGCCTGTCGCCCGACATGCTTGAACTGGAGATCACGGAACGCCTGTTGATGCATGACGTCGGCCACGCGCTGGACGTGCTGTCGCGCCTGCGGCGGATGGGGGTTCGCCTGGCCATCGACGATTTCGGCACCGGTTACGCGTCGATCATGTATCTGAAACGGTTCCCATTCACGACGGTGAAGATCGACAAGCTCTTCATCGCGGACGTCGTGGAAAGCGGCGATTCGGCTTCGCTCGTCCGTGCGATCATCAGCATGGCGCACGACCTCAAGCTCGAGGTCGTCGGCGAAGGCGTCGAGACGGAGCGCCAGTTGGACTTTTTGCGCCACCGGCGATGCGACCTGTTTCAAGGCTACTTCCTGAGCCGGCCCGTCGAAGCTGGCGCCATTGCGGAACTCGGGCTGCTGGCACCGGCCGCGCAGCCCACCTGAGGATCAGGAGGGTCGGGCGCAACGCTGAACAGCGAGGTCGATGAGCGGCCCCAGGGGCGCCAGAAATCCGGCAAGACCCGAAAGCAGGTTGCCGGCGGTCAGCCCCTCCTCGAGGCCGATCTCGCCGGCCAGCAGCAGAGTCCGGTCGTTGACGTGGAAAATGGGACCCAGTCTTTTCGTGACCGCCTCGGCAAAGTCCGTCAGCGCCGAGTCCGCTTCGCCGGCGGGCAGGCTGCCGACCTCGCCCGCCAATCGCAGGCGAAGGCCCAACTCGTCGTCGATGAGCTGGGCGGAAAAGGCGATGCCCTTGTAGGCAAAACCGAAGCGAATGGGTCCGTCGTCGCCGACGCGTATAATGGTGCCCGCTTCGTCGGCGGCGACCGAGCGCATGTCGATCGGCAGCACTTCGTCGCCCAACATGAGACGGTAGGATGTCGTCATTGCTGCGTGGCCGTATCATCCTGAGGTAAAAGCTGTCTATCATCGCCGCGCAACGGCGCGGCGGCAAGCGGAAGTCGTCCATTGCCGGAGGACGGGGGGGCAAGGTGCAGATCCAGGAAGTTTCGCTTCTCAGATACGTATTGGTTCCGGTCCATCGCGAAGGCTGGCCGTTCATCGCCGCCTTCGCCGTGGGCGCGCTGCTGCTGGCGCTGCTGTGGGAGCCGCTGGGATGGATCGGGCTGGCGCTGACCGGCTGGTGCGCATTCTTCTTCCGCGATCCGCAGAGGGTCACTCCGGTGCGCGAGGGCCTGGTGATCAGTCCGGCCGACGGGCTGGTGCAGATGATCGGCGAGGCCGTGCCGCCGAACGAACTCGGCATGGGCACCGAGGCCTTGACGCGAATCAGCATCTTCATGAGCGTGTTCGACGTGCACGTGAACCGCATTCCCACGCACGGCCGAGTGCTGCGGATGGCTTATCGCCCCGGAACCTTCGTCAATGCCTCTCTCGACAAGGCGAGCGAGGACAACGAGCGGATGGCGGTGCGAATGGCCACCCTTGACGGGCGCGAGCTGGCGTTCGTCCAGATCGCCGGCCTGATCGCCCGGCGCATCAAGTGGTGGTTGGCGGACGACCAGCAGGTGCGGGCCGGCGAGCGCTTCGGGCTGATCCGTTTCGGAAGCCGCGTCGACGTGTACCTGCCGCAGGGCGTCGCGCCGCTGGTGGCCTGCGGCCAGCGCGCGGTGGCGGGCGAGACGGTGCTGGCCGACCTGACCAGTGACGAGCCGGCCCGCCAGGGAGAGGCCCGCTGAATGTTCCGCCCGAAACGCAAGCCCCGCATCGCGGGCCTGTCCTTCAACCGCCTGATCCCCAACATCCTGACGGTGCTGGCCCTGTGCGCCGGGCTTACGGCGATTCGCTTCGGTCTGCACGGGAAGTGGGAGGCGGGCGTCCTCGCGATATTGCTGGCGGGAATTCTCGACGGTCTCGACGGCCGTATCGCGCGCCTGCTGCAAGGCACCAGCAAGTTCGGTGCGGAATTGGATTCCCTTTCCGATTTCGTGAGCTTCGGCGTGGCTCCCGCGATGCTGCTCTATTTCTGGACGATGCAGGCGGCCGGCGGACTTGGCTGGGCCCTGGTACTGCTGTATTCGGTTTGCTGCGCACTGCGCCTTGCGCGCTTCAACACCATGATCGGACAGCCCGATCTGCCGCCCTGGGCCTACAACTTCTTCACCGGCGTGCCGGCGCCGGCGGCGGCGGGACTGGTGCTGCTGCCGATGATGATGACCTTCCAGACCGGCAGCGGCTTCTTCCATCATCCGGTGGTGGTCGGCATCTTCCTGGTCGGCGTTTCGTTCCTCATGGTCAGCACGATTCCCACGTTCTCGTTCAAACGCTTCCGCGTGCCGATGGGCTACGTGCTGCCGACCCTTCTGGTCGTGGGTTTGCTGGCGGCGTTCCTGGTCACCGAGCCATGGACGACGATCAGCCTGTTGGGGCTGCTCTATCTGGGCAGCATTCCCCTGAGCGCCCACCGGTTCCGCCAGCTCAGCCGGCAGGCACAGGAGATCCAGGGCGACGAGACCGTGGCGCCCGCCGGAGACGAGGACGCCGGTTAGTCACTCCGCCGCCTTGCGGCGGACGTGCTCTTCGTCGGCGGGAGTCGGGCCCGCGAACCGCTTGCGCCACCTCCGTCCCAGATTGACGCGCACCATCAGCGCGCAGGGCGTGACCACCAGCGTCAGGATGGTGGAGAAGGCAAGGCCGAAGGCGATGCCTGTGGAAAGCTGGGTCCACCACTGCGTCGACGGCGAGCCGACCGAGACGTCGCGGGTGACGAAGTCGATATTGACGCCCAGCACCATCGGCATGAGCCCGAGAATGGTGGTCGCCGTGGTGAGAATGACGGGACGCAACCTTTGCGCTCCGGTGCGCAGTATTGCCTCGACGGGATCGTCGGTCGTGTGTTTGAGACGGTCGTAGGTGTCGATCAGGATGATGTTGTTGTTGACCACGATGCCGGCGAGGGCGACCACGCTGATACCGCTCATCACGATGCCAAAGGCCTGGCCGGTGACCAGCAGGCCGAGCATCACGCCGAGCGTCGACATCACCACGGCGAACAGGATCAGCCCGGCGCTGTAGAAGCTGTTGAACTGGGTCACCAGGATGATGGCGATGAGGAACAGCGCCACCGCGAAGGCCTTGCCCAGAAACGCCTGCGATGCCGCCTGCTCCTCGTCCTCACCCTTGAAGGCCACCGACACCCGGGGGTCGAGGTCGGCGCGGGCCAGCCAAGCCCTGATCTGGCGAACCTTGTCGTCGGCCAGGACGCCGGGAGGCACGTCGGCCTTTACGGTGAGAACGCGCTGGCCATCCACCCGATTGATCTCGCCGGTCTTGGGATGAGGGCTGCGGGCGACGAAGTTGCCGATCGGCACCGGACCTTGCGCGGTTTCGACCCGCAACCGGTCGATCTGCTCGATCGACCGGAAGTCTTCGGGGAACCGTGCCACGATGTCGATCTCGTCGGCCGCGTCCTCCGGGCGGTAATCGCTGAATTTGAGGCCGCGGGTCGCTAGCTTCACAACCTCGCCAATGCTGGCGACGTCTACGCCGAACTTGGCCGCCTGGGCGCGGTCGACCACCAACTGCCATTCGATGCCGGGCATCGGGCGACTATCCTCGACGTCGACAAATCCGCCGATTTCGTCCAAACCGGCGCGCACTCTGACGACGGCCTCCGAGAGAAGCTGCGGGTTGCGCGACGACAGCTCAACTTGGATCGGCTTGCCCACGGGCGGCCCGGATTCCTGTTCGCGGACTTCGATCTGCACGCCGGCCAGATCGGCGGTGCGCTTGCGTACCTCGGCGATGATGGTGTCGGCCGGCGGGCGCTGGTGCCACTCGGCGAACTCGAGCTGCACGGTGCCGATGACGTCTTCCGGCTGTTCCTGCATTTGCTGGCCGCGGCCGGTACGCGCGTAGATGGTCTCTATGCCGGGCGTACCCATCACCCGGCTCTCGACCTCGCGCATCAGCGCATCCTTCTCCATGACGGACAGGTTGCCGCGCGCATGCACCTGGACGACCGCTCGATCCGGGTCGACGTCGGGGAAGAACTCGACCCCCCGCCCGAACAGGGCGTAGGCGGTCTGGACCGCGACCAGAAGGGCGACCGAGGTGGCCACGATGGCGGCCGGGTGGCGAAGGGCGCGGCGAAGGACCTTTGCGTAGACACCCGTGAGGCCCGGAATGTCCTCGAGATTGCCCGTCTCTCCCGCGGCCAGGGCTTTCATCGTGGCGGGGTCCGCCGCCCCCGGGCGGCCAAACCAGGCGCCCAGCGTGGGCACGAAGATCAACGCCATGAGCAGTGACGCCGTCAGGGTGGCGATCAACGTGATGGGCAGGAATTTCATGAACTCGCCGACCACCCCGGTCCAGAACAGCAGGGGCAGAAAGGCGGCGAGGGTCGTGACGGTCGCGGCTATGACCGGCCAGGCCATCCTTTGCGCGGCGAGCGTGTAGGCGCGTCGAGGGCTCACCCCCTCGGTCATCTTGCGGTCGGCGTACTCGGTGACGACGATCGCCCCGTCGACCAGCATGCCGACTGCCAGGATCAGCGCGAACAAGACGACCATGTTGACGGTCAGTCCCATCGCCGCCAGGACCAGAATACCCATCAGGAACGAGCCCGGGATGGCCACGCCGACCAGCAGCCCGGAACGCAGGCCGAGCGCGGCAACGACGACCACCATGACCAGGAGGATGGCGCTGATGACGTTGTTCTGCAGGTCGCTGAGCATGATCTTGATCTCTTGCGACTGGTCCTGCAGATAGCGGACTTCGACCCCGGGGGGCCAATCGGCGCGCGCGGCCTCCACCACGGCCCGCACCTGATCCACGGTATCGATGATGTTGGCGCCGATTCGCTTGGAAACCTCGAGGGCCAGGGCCGGTCTCCCGTCGATACGGGCGAAGCCTTCGGGATCGGCGAAGGTCCGCCGCACTGACGCGATATCACCGAGAAGGACGGCCGCGTCGCCGCTGACCTTGACCGGGAGCGCGAGAAGGTCGCGGACGTCCTGAAACAGGCCGGGCACCTTCACCGCGAACCGCCCGCGCCCGGTGTCGATCGCCCCGGCCGCCACCAGCTGGTTGCTGCGGGCGACGAAAGCGCCGAGATCCTGGGCCGAAAGGCCGTAACTTTCCACCAGCAGGGGGTCGATGATGATTTCGACCTGTTCGTCGCGGTCGCCGGCGATGTCCACCTCGAGCACGTTCGCCAGACCTTCCAGGTCGCGTTCGAGATCGCGCGCCAGCCGCAGCAGCGTCCGTTCCGGAAGATTGCCGGCGACGGTCACGGTCAGAATCGGGAAGAGGCTGATGTTGACCTCGTTGACGATCGGCTCTTCCGTGTCGTCCGGCAGTTCGCTTTTCGCGATGTCCACGCGTTCACGGACATCGTCGAGCGCCTGGTCGGCATCGAACCCGGCCTCGAACTCCAGAAGGACGGTGGCACCTCCCTCATAGGCCGTCGAGCGCATCTCCTTGACGCCCTCGATCGTCCGCATCTCGAGCTCGAGCGGGCGAACGAGCAGGCGCTCCGCATCCTCGGGCGAGATGCCCGTGTGCACGAGGCGGACGTAGATGATGGGAATGTTGACGTCGGGTGACGATTCCTTGGGTATCTGGACGAACGCCACCATACCGGCGATCAGGATCAGCACCAGGATGCTGACGACCGTTCGGGACCGGTTGAGCGCAGCCTGGATGAAGCGGATCATCGTCCGGCAATCTCCGTCTCGGGCACCGCGCGTACCTTGTCGCCGGCGCGGACGAACTCCTGACCGATGGTGATGATGGTGGCGGGATCGGGCAATCCGGTGATCCACACGCCTTCCGGACCGTCACTCACCAGCGACACCGGGTGGAACGCGACCACGCCTCGCTCATCCACCGTCTTCGCGCCGATACGCCCCGCGTCGTCGAGGGTGAGAACCGAGGGCGAAACCAGATGCGCGGACACCGTACCCGCCGGCACTCGTATCTCTGCGGTCAACCCCTCGGCGATGGCGCGATCGGGATTGTCGACCTCCATCTTGACCGTGAACGTTCGGGTGCCCGGCCGTGCCGATGCCGAGACATAGGTCACCCGGCCCTGACGCGCGATGCCGCCCACGAGGCGCACCTCGCCGGTGGCTGCCAATTCAACTCTGCCGACCTCGCGCTCGGTGACGTCGCCGACCGCAAGGATGGGCGTCAGGTCGATGATCCGCGCCACCTCCCCGCCCACGGCGAGATAGTCGCCCATTTCGACCGCGCGGGACTGCAAAACGCCGCCGAACGGTGCTCGCACCGCCGTCCGCTCGATATCGAGCTGGATCAGGGCAAGCTGTGCTTGGGCCTCCTCGAGAGCCGCGGTCGCTTCCGCCAGGCGAAGCTCCGAAGCGAAGGCCTTCTGCGATAGCGCGCTGGCGGCGTTGTGTTCCAGGCGACGCCGTGCCACCTCGGCCTTGGCCTCGGCGAGGCGTGCCTGGCGGTCGTCCATGGCGAGGCGCACCACCACGTCGCCTGCCGACACGATCGAGCCCTCGGGCTGACCGATCTCGGCGACCCGACCGCTCGTCTGGGCGCGAAGGGTGACCGAACGGGCAGCCTCGGTACGTCCGTTCACGACAACGAAATTGGTTCGCGTCTCCGCCGCCAGGGTTCGCACGCGGACTTGCGGAACGGTTTGCTCGGCACGGGCCGGCGACTCGGCGACCTGTACCGGCCCATCGTCCCCGAACTGGCCCGAAAGCAGCCAAGCCGCGATGGCGACCACGAAGGCCGAAGCGACCACGTAGGAACGTCTGATCTTCAATAGAAAGGCTCCGAATTTGTTCCCTTCCCCCTGGGGGATGGCAGGCGCCAGCATGCCCCCAACTCCTCGCCACATCAATCGGCGGTGGTCCCGCCGCATATGAGCACGCCCCGGGGCGCAATCCAGCGGGAAAAGAGAACCCAAATCCTCTTCCGAGGATTTGGGCCGAGTGCAGGGAGGTCACCGGCGGGTGCCGGAATCTCATATTAGTTCTTTGTCATATGCGTTCCAGCTAATCAACTGGGAGCCTGGCTGTCGGTTGGGCTATCCAAAATGGTTGCCATCTAACCCAACTTATTGACGCCGACGCGCCATCAGTTACCGTATTGAAAGAATTTCAACTTGGCTTCCTGATCGGAAAGGGGCTCGCCATGCGCAGATTAGCCGGACTCTTGTTGGCCGGTACGACACTCACGGCGGCCGCCGCGGCGGCCGCGGCGGAGACGAGGGGTTGGTACATGGGGGCTCAGCTTGGGCTGACCCTGGCACAGGATACCTCGGCTGCGGGTTCGGGCGTGCCGACCATATCGACCGACTACGACCCCGGATACGGCATCCTGGGGCAAGTGGGCTATGGCTTCGGCCAGTGGCGCGTCGAGGGCGAACTGGGCTGGCGCACCAACGAAGTCGACACCGTGAACGGCGCCGACGGTTCCGGGGACCTGAGGGCGACGTCGCTGATGGGCAACCTCTATTATGACTTCATGCCGGAGTCGCGTTTCTCGCCCTATCTCGGCGTCGGGCTTGGCGGGGCCAACGTATCCGCCAAGGATTTCTCCAGCGCCGGCGTTCAGTTGGTCGACGACGACGACACGGTTTTCGCCTATCAGGGCATCGTCGGCGCCAGTTACGAGCTTGATCGCAATCTGTCGATCAAGGCCGATTACCGATACATCAGGGCGGACGACGCCAAGTTCACGGTGCCGGGCGGCAGCGCCAAGGCCGATTACGCCAGCCACAACGTGATGGTTGGCTTCGTCTGGAGGTTTGCCGCGCCCGAGCCGAAACCGGTGCCGGTTCAGGCGGCTCCGCCCCCGCCGCCACCCCCGCCCCCGCCGCCCAAGGTCGAGGCGCCGCCGCCGAAGGGGCCGGATTCCTACATGGTGTTCTTCGATTGGGACAGGGCCGACATCACGCCGCAGGCGCGGGAAACCCTCGCAAAGGTGGCGGCCAATGCCAAGGCCGGGAAGGCGACCCGCCTGGACCTCACCGGACACGCCGACCGCTCCGGGCCGGAGCCCTACAACATGCGGCTTTCGCTGCGGCGCGCCGACAACGTCAAGAAGGTGCTGGTGGGCCTGGGCCTGCCCGCCGACGCCATCTCGATGGTCGGCAAGGGCGAAACCAGCCCGCTGGTTCCGACGCCCGACGGGGTGCGGGAACCGCAGAACCGAAGGGTCGAAATAATCGTGCCGTGACCGGGTCGAGCGCGGCTCTCCAGGGAGCCGCGCTCACTCCAGTCACCGCGCACAAACCTCGACGCCGCGGGCCTTAGCCACGGCACCGGCCGCAAAACTCTCGAGATCGCCGGTTCCGAGGGCCAGCACCTTGTCGAAAAGAGGCGCGCTGGCCCGACAGTAATCCTCCACCGCCATAGCGCGCGACGAGGCCTCATTCGCCAAACGGGTGATGAAGGCATCGAAGGCGGCTTCGCGGCGCGTGCCGTAATGACGGCCGAAATGGCCGCGTAGCACCTCGGCGTTCTCCTTGAGATCGGGTCCGAACCTGCGCACGAAGGCGTTATATTTGTGTGGAAACTCGAGTTGCGGGTGTCGCGAGCAACTCAGCGCGGCGACCATGAGTTCGGCCTGCAACTGGCGGACCTGCGAGGCCCGGTACTCGCGTGGGGAGTAACAGACCGCATTGGCCGAGGTCACGGGCACCGCTATGGCCACAAGGAATAAACAAAAGGTAAATAATCTCATATCCAAGCCGTTGAAACGAGGCCCGCCTAGAAGGAGGCTGCACTAACGAATCAAGATTTGCAATCAAAGTCTGCTTTTCTTCAAGAGTAGTAGCAATGGCCAAGTTGACTACTTTTATGCGATACCCCGTACGTCCATAGGGCAGCGTTCGCGTTAATTCCACATAGCTAATGCCCGACGATGCCGCCCCTGATAGCGTGTCGTCGGTAGTCGGCGGGCGGTGCTTACTCATCGAGCGCATTCAGTCGTGCATTGAACCTGCCGTCGGCAACCCGACCACGGGATGTTCCGATGACAAATGCAGGAAGCGATGGAACTTTTGGATCGGCTTGCAGATTCGAATGGCTGATGGCTTTCCTCATAGAAAACACGCGAAGTAAATCGAAAGATCACAAAAGGAGCATTAGTACGAATTATCTGGTTAAGGGCAGGCGCTGATTTAACTAAGCCTATGAACCTCGCGCTCAGGGCATCGCATGCGGTCCTTTCACAGCGAACAACCGATCCTCGGGAACACGGCTGCCAAGCTTCTCCACGCAGAGCAGGCGCCTCGCCTGGTCAGGTTCCGCACCCGCCGCGTGGGTGTTCTGGACGCCCCGCTGCACGCCAATTTCGGTTACGCAGCCCGCATCATCGACGCCGGAGTGGTATTCGCCAGCGGCCTTGGCGCCCACGCCCTCGTTCATCCCGCCGGTCCCGTCCCCGTCGAGCATCTCTTTCTCGTCTCGTTCCTTAGCCTTCTGGTGGTCAACCTGTTCCAGGCGGCGCGGCTGTACGAGGGCACGGGGGTCCAGGCGGGGACGCGGGCAATCATAGCCGGCCTGGTGATTTTCATGCTCTGTCTGGTCGTCGTACCCGCGGCGGCTACGAAACTGACCGGCTGGACAGCGTCTTCCGACGCTTGGCTGTTGCGCTGGGGCTCGCTCGGTTTCGTCGCACTGCCGGCCGCCCGCCTGGGACTGCGCGGCTTCGCCTGGTGGTTGGCGCACGACCGGCGTTTTGGCCGCCGCTTCCTGGTCGTCGGCGATGCCGAGGCGGCCCGGGAGGTGGTGGATTTTCTAACCGACCGAGGGAATGTCGTGGTGGGTGTGGTCTCCGACCGCCCGGTAGCGGCGAAAATGAAGGCGTCCGAGCAGCTCGAGGCTGAAGTTCGGGGCAAGCGGGTGGACGACGTCGTGATCGCTCTGCCGTGGCAGGACACGCGGCGAATGACCGAGGTGATGAGCGTGTTGCGCCAGTTTCCCGTCGATGTGCATCTGTTCCCGGACCGTCACAACCCGGTGATGAGCAGTCACGGCGTGTGCCTGCTGGGCGGCGTTCCGCTCTTGCATCTGAGTGCGCGCCCCCTTGGGGGTGCGCGGGCTTTCGCCAAGGCGGCCGAGGACAAGCTGCTGGGCGGCTTGGCATTTGTCCTGGCCCTTCCCTTGATGGCGGCGATCGCCGTCCTGATCCGGCTGGAGAGTCCGGGTCCGGCGATCTACCGGCAGAAGCGCTACGGCTACAACAACGAGATTTTCACGTGCTTCAAGTTCCGCACCATGGTCCCGGGCTCCGACGGCGGCGGCGTCGTCCAGGCCTGCCGCGACGACCCGCGGGTTACCCGGATAGGGCGGTTTCTGCGGCGCACCAGCCTGGACGAGTTGCCCCAGCTCTTCAACGTGCTCAACGGCACCATGTCGCTGGTCGGGCCCCGACCGCACGCGGTGGAGCACCAGAACTACTACCAGCATCTGGTCGACCAATACCGATGCCGCCATCGGATGAAACCGGGGATAACCGGTTGGGCACAGGTCAACGGCTTTCGTGGTGAAACGAAAGATCTCGAGTTGATGCGAAAGCGCGTCGAACACGACCTTTACTACATAGAAAATTGGAGCTTTTTCCTGGATTTATGGATTTTGTCGCTGACTCCGATCATCTGCCTCTGGGGGAGAAATGCGTACTGACCTGGGCATTTTTCATGCGTTGTCCCGCTGGCTGCTGGCGGCGGCGACCCTGTGGCTGGCGGGATGTGCGGGGGCGGCTGTCGAGAACCCGGCACCTCTAAGCGCGGTCGCGGCCCAGGGCCAGCCCAGGGACTACGTGATCCAGCCCGGCGACGCGATGACCGTGAAATTCTTCTACAATCCCGAACTCAACGAAGACATCGTGGTGCGCCCCGACGGGCGGATTTCCCTGCAACTCGTCGGCGAGCAGCAGGCGTCGGGCCTCACCCCCGGCCAGCTCGAGCGTCAATTGACCCAGCAATACGACCGCGAGCTGAAGAACCCCAAGCTGGCCGTCATCCTGAAATCGTTCGGTGGGCAGCGGGCCTACGTCAGCGGCGAGGTGACACGCCCCGGCGTCGTGGACATCGTGGGCGACGTCTCGGTCCTGCAATCGATCGCGGCAAGCGGCGGCTTCACCGATCGCGCCCGCCGCAACGAGGTCATCCTCATCCGCCGCGGCCCCGACGGTCGCCCCGTGCCGGTTTCCCTCAATCTCGAGGACTTCGTGAAGGGCCTGGCACCGCAGCAGGACGTGCGGTTGCAACCGTACGACATCGTCTATGTTCCGCGGTCGGCGGTCGGCGACCTCAACGTCTTCATCGACCAGTACATCCGCCAGAACATCCCGATCCCCTTCGGACTCGGGTACACGTTGGGTGGCGACTGACGCAGGGCGCTCGGCCGTGCGGCGCCTCCGCGGCCTGACCGACCTGCTGGTGCGGCGCCGGCTAACCGCAGCCGCCGTCGCCGTGGCGGTGATCGCGGCGGCGGCGATTGCGGTTGTTGCCGTGCCCGCAACCTGGCGCGCCACGGCCATGCTCGCGGTCGAGGTGGCGGAACGGCCGGCAGGATACGGCGCGGATGCGGTCATTGCCGCCGAAGTCGCGCTGTTGCGGGACGTCGGATTGCACCGCCGTACGGTGGCGGCGCTGCGACGCGGGTCCGAGGTCGAGGCGACCGAGGCCCTGGGCGCGGCCTTGACCGTTGACGCCTTGGACCCGCGTTCGATCCGATTGTCCCTGGACGGACCTGATCGCGGTGATGCCGCGGCGACGCTCAATCTCCTGATCGAGCTCTATTTCGAGCAACGGCAGCGGCTCATCGCCGCGGCGGACGACGGCCGCCGCGAGCATGACCGGCTCCTGATCCTTCGTCGGGACCATGAGGAGGCGGCCGCAAAGCTGTCCGCCCTGCGGCAGGAGAACGTGACGTTCGCCATCGACGAGCAGCGGCCCCTGCTGCTGCGCCAGCGCGCCCAGCTCGAACGCGACCTTGAGGCCGCGACGGCGGAGATCGCCGGTTTGGAAGGCAGCCTCGAAACCCTGCGCGAGCAACTGCGGCGCACTCCCCGCTCCATCGCGCTCGCCACCGACGCCGCACCGCCGAATCTGGCGGGCGACGCCACGGCCAAGTTGGCGGAATTGGAGTTGCGCGAGCAGGAACTCCTTGGCCGGTACAGACAAGGCAGCCAGCCGGTTCAGGCGATCCGGGACGAGATCGCCCGCATCAGGACGTCGCTGCGCACGGCCGAGGCCGGTGTGGCAAGCCGGCTGCGCAGCGGCCCGAACCCCGTCCACCAGGAACTGCACAAGCAGGTCTTGAGCGCGGAGGCCGCGTTGAACGCGGCAAGGCGACGGCAGGCGGCGCTCGAATATCAGCTGTCCGGCGCCAACCGGCGGATTGCCGACCTGGCGGCCCGCGAGGCGGCGGTCAAGGACATCGAGGCCCAGATCCAGTCCCTGCGCCAGGAAACGGCCGCCCTGTCGCACCAGCCAAATGCCTTGTCAGGCGCGAGCGGGGACGTGTTGCGCCACGCCACCGTGCGCCTGCTTCGGCCAGCGGTGGCATTGCCGGCGCCGGTATGGCCGAAACCGGCGCGCGACCTGCCGCTCGCGGTGCTTGTCGGCATCGTCATGGGGGTGGCGGCGGCGGCGTTGGCCGACCGCTTCTCAGGCCGCCTGGAAACGGTCGAGGCCGTGGAGCGGCGGCTCGGGCTGCCGGTCCTGGCCACGCTGGCGCCGCGGCCTTAGCCATGTACAACGATTTCTACAAATTCACCGGCGAACCGTTCCGGGTCACCCCCGACCCCCAGTTCCTGTTCCTCACCGATCAGTACAAGGAAGCCCTGGCCGCGATCGTCTACGGCATCGCCCAGCGAAAGGGCTTCATCTGCATCACGGGCGAGGTGGGCGTCGGGAAGACGACGATCCTGCGGTCCTATCTTGCCGAGATCGACCGCGACAAGCTGCGCTTCGTCTACATTTTCAACCCCAACCTGACGTTCCGCTCGCTGCTGGTCACCACGTTGCGCGACCTCGGCATCGAACACTTCCCGGACGGCGTTCCGGGAATGGTCGAACGCCTTCACGAATATCTGATCGAGGAATACCAAGCCGGGCGGACGGTGGTCCTGTTCATCGACGAGGCACACAACATGCCGGTCGACACGCTGGAGAACATGCGCATGCTCTCCAACCTCGAGACCGCGACCGAGAAACTGATCCAGATCGTACTCGTCGGCCAGCGGGAACTCGAAGACCTGTTGGCGCGCCCAGAACTTCGGCAACTGCGCAGCCGAATCGCCATCCAGACCCGCATCGGACCGCTCAGTCCCAAGGAAAGCGTCGCTTATATCCGTCACCGCCTGGAACGGGTGGCGGGCGATGATTTGCCGGTCTTCACCAGTGGCGCCGTTGCCCTGATCGTCAGAAAAGCCCGCGGCATTCCCAGACTCATCAACATTCTGGCCGACAACGCCCTGATCAACGGATTCGGTTACCGCCGCCGCCCGGTCGACGCCCGCATCGTGCGCGAGGTCATCGCCGACACCGCCGGACCGAAGGGCCGATGGACCATGCCGCCCTGGGGCCCGGTGGCCGCGGGCGCGGCCGGCGTGCTGGCGTTGGGGCTGGCGGCGGGTGCCCTCATCGTCGGCGATCCGCCTCGGCCGCGCCCAGTCGCCGCGGCCTCGGAAGCGCTTCCCCCGCCGCCACCGCCGCCCGAACCGGTGGTCGATCCTCCTGCCGAGGCGCAGCCCACACCGCTGCTGGCGGCCCTGGTTCCGGAAGCGGATTTGCCAGCGGCGTTGCCGCCCGTCCAAATGCCGCCGACCGCTCCTGCGCCGCCGCCGGAGGTGGCCGTCGGAATAACGCCGCAGACATCTTTCGCCCCGGCCACTCCGGTCGAAACCGCGCCGGACGCCGACCCTTCGCCCCTCCGCGACGCGATCACCGCACTGGTCGCGGCGGCGGAGTCCGCCGACCGTGGGCGGAAGGCGCCGTCGATTACCCGCACGGTGCGGCCGGGAGACACCCTGTTCGGCCTGATGCACGAGGTTTACGGCGCCATCGACCGCCGGCACGTCGAATGGGTCCAGGCCAACAACCCACAACTGGAGAACGTCAACCGCCTGTACGTGGGCCAGGTGCTGACATTTCCGCGCGTGCCGCCGCCGCCCAAGCCGCGACCGCCGCGTTAGGAGAATCTTGGGATGAGCCGGCTCTACGATGCCCTCCAGAACGCCTACAGCGACCGTCGCGAGAAGGCCGCGGTCCCCTTTTCTTCCGCGGCCGAAGGGCGACTGACCCCTGGCGCCGCTGAGGACGGGGAACTCTGCCGCCTCTACGAGGCGATCGAGGCGCGCCTGGCGCATCGGCCGCGCCGCGTCATCCAGGTGCTGGCCTGCGGGCAAGGCGAGGGAGCCTCGATGGTTGCCGGACGTCTGGCCAACCTGGCCGTGGGTCGGCAGGGACGGTCCGTGATGCTCTTGAGCAACGCCCCTCGACCCCTGCCGACCAGTTTCAGAACGCGCGGCGCGGGCGGAGAGGTCCCAGTGACGGCCGGGCTGGCCGACGAGGTCGGCCGCGAGGGGTCCGTGCTCAACGCGCGCGCCTTGCGGGAGACCTGGAATCGGCTGCGCACCGTCCACGATCTCGTGCTCGTCGAGGTGCCCCCGGTCGCGGACTCGCCTCTGGCCCTGGCGGTTGCGCCCACGGTCGACGGCATTCTTCTCGTCGTCCACGCGGGTCGCACCCGCGTCCGGGCGGCGCAGGAGTCCGTCGACGCGCTTCAGGCGGTCAGCGGCACCATGCTCGGTGTCGTGTTCAACGCGCGACCCGACGTCGCCCGCAGGTGATCCTTACTCGTTCTCGACCGGGACAGGACCGGCGTAGAAGTCCGGCCACTGGTTCCTGACCACCTCGCCATCCGCGGCCAGCGCGTGACAGGTGTCGATGACCTTCGGCCGCTCGCGTGACGTCGACGTCGACGCCTTGCGCTCGCGAATCGGATACAGGGTCTGATAGGCCGTGGTGGCCATCGGCCCCAATAGGTCGACCAGATGGGTGCAGCCGTTCTTGCCGCCGAACATCTCCCGAACCTTGCGGTTGAACCCCCCGCCGATCCGCAACCCCTTGAGGGCCGCGAACGCGCCCGTGATGTCGGAACAGCTGACGAAGGGAGCGGCATCGGTGACGACCTCGACCTCGCGGACCAGGAAATCCTCGTCGATGGTCAGCCTGATCCACATTTCGTGCAGGGGCGCCCCGGCGGCAATCTTGCCGCGGTACAGATTGTCGAAATCGTAGCTCTTGGTGTCTACAAGGTGCCCCTCGATGTCCCACAGCCCATCCTCGCGACAATAGCCACGGCATTCGATGGTCCGCCGGTGGTATGGCGTGCGTGGCTGGGCGGGGGTAAGGGGCATGGTTGATAACTAAGGGATACCGCCGACAAAGGTCAAGGGTTCTGACCCTTCCCGCCTTCCTTGGGCGGCTTGATCCGGATCGAGGTAAGCTGATTGCGGTGCCGGCGCAGAACCGTGAAGCGGAAGCCGTGGAACATGAAGCTTTGCCCAACCTCCGGGATGCGGCGCGACTCGTGCAGTACGAGACCGGCCACCGTCGCGGCCTCCTCGTCGGGCAGGCGCCAGTCGAATTGCCGGTTCAGATCACGAATGGTGATGTCGCCGTTGACAATGTACGACCCGTCTGGTTGCGGGCGTACGCCGAGCACCGCGATGTCGAGCTCGTCGGAGATCTCGCCCACGATTTCCTCGAGGATGTCCTCAAGGGTCACCACCCCTTGCAGCGTTCCGTATTCGTCGACCACCAGCGCGAAGTGCTCGCGGCGATCGCGGAATGCCTGGAGCTGCTCGAGCAGCGAGGTCGAATCGGGGATGAACCACGGCGGTGCGGCCAGGGACGCGAGGTCGAACGCCGCCGCCTCGGATCCTTGGGCGCGGACGGCGCGCAGCACTTCCTTGGCATGCACGACCCCGACGATGTTGTCGGAATGGTCGCGCCACAGCGGCAGGCGCGTGAAGGGGCTGGCGAGCACCTGGTCGACGAGCGCGCTGGCCGGTTGCCCGGCATCGAGCATGGCGACGTTGCGTCGATGGGTCATGATCTCGCCCACCTCGACCTCGTTGAGATCGAGGATACTGCGCAGCATTGCCCGCTCGTCCTTCACGTCCTCGCCGGCGTGCATCTCGATGGCGCCGCGCAGCTCGGCGAGGGCGGTGCTGAGATTGGCGTCGGACGCGAAACTGGCCCCGAACAGGCGAAGGATGCCCCGCACGATCACTTGCAGGACGTGCAGAGCCGGGGCGAGCACGAAGGCCAGTCCCCGCATCGGCCGCGCCACGAGCAGGGCGACGTCGTTTGCACGATGGATGGCGAACGTCTTCGGAATGATCTCGCCGAAGATCAGCACCACGATCGTCATGACCGCCGTGGCGTACGCCACCCCCGCCTCCCCGGCGATGCCGATCAGAATGCTGGTGGCCACCGCCGAGGCAAGGATGTTCACCAGGTTGTTGCCGAGGAGGATGGCCCCGAGCATGCGGTCTTTCGTCGCCTGCAGGCGATTGACCATGGCGGCGCGGCGGTTGCCCTCGGCTTCGAGCTGATGCATCAGCGGCTTGGACGCCGCCGTGAGCGCCGTCTCGGAGGCCGAGAAGAAGGCCGAGAACACGAGCAGAATGGCGATCACACCGATGGACAGCATCATCTTTCAGCCCTCCCCTTGCCGCTGTCAGCCGGCAACGGCCTCTTCCAGGACCGCCGCGACGTCGGCGTCGGCCACGTCCGGGGCCAGCAGCGCCCGGCCGATCCCGCGGGCGAGCACGAAGGTGACGCGGCCCCCGACCGTCTTCTTGTCGCTGGCCATGTGACCGATCAGCGCCGCGGCGTCCCATGCCCGGTTGATATCCGGGCGCACCGGTAGACCGACCGCGGACAGATGCGCCCGTACGCGTTCGGCCTCGGCTGGCGAACACAGGCCCAGCCGGACGGAAAGACGGAAAGCCATCGTCATCCCGATCGCCACCGCCTCGCCATGCAACAGGGCCGCTCCATAGCCGGTCTCGGCCTCGAACGCGTGGGCGAAGGTGTGCCCCAGGTTGAGCAAGGCGCGCCGCCCGCTCTCGCGCTCGTCGTCGGCGACGATGGCAGCCTTCGCCCGGCAACTGGTCACGATGGCATGCCGCAGCGCTTCCGCCTCGCCGGCCAGCGCCCTGGCCGCGTTGGCCTCAAGCCAGTCGAAGAAAGTCGGGTCGTTGATCAACCCGTACTTGACCACCTCGGCGTAACCGGCCAGGAGCTCGCGCCGCGGCAACGTCCGGAGCGTGGCGGTGTCGGCCAGGACGAGGCGCGGCTGGTGAAAGGTGCCGACCAAATTCTTGCCGTGTGGCATGTTGATCCCGGTCTTCCCGCCGACGGAACTGTCGACCTGCGACAGCAACGTCGTCGGCACCTGAACGAACTCTACCCCGCGCATGAGGATGCTGGCGGCGAAGCCCGCAAGGTCGCCGATCACGCCGCCGCCGAGCGCCACGACGGTGGTGTCCCGCTCGCAGCGGGCGTCGAGCATGGAGGAAAGAAGGCGTTCCAGCCACGGGAACGACTTTGTTCCCTCGCCGGCCGGAAGGACGCAATGGGCATGGGAGATGCCCGCCGCATCGAGCGCGGCGCATAGCGGGTCGAGATAGAGCGGCGCGACGTTCTCGTCGGTAACCACGAACACACGCTTCTGCCGCAGCACGGGCCCCATCAACTCTCCGGCGCGCCGCAATAGGCCGTCGCCGACGAGGATCGAATAAGAGCGGGCGCCGAGGTCCACCTCGAGTTGCCGCGGCAGGTTCATGCGCTTTCCCCCAACCCGCCCTCCAGGTGGCGGCGCAACGCGGCGATGACTTGGTCGACCGTCCTTTCCACCGCCTCGTCCCGGCTCTCGACCACGATGTCGGCCTCCTGATAGACAGGATAGCGTTGCTCGATGAGTTTTTGCAGGACCTCGCGCGGGCTGCCCTGCCGCAGCAGGGGACGATGGCTGCGCCCGGCGGTGCGTTTCACCAGTACGTCGAGGTCGGCGCGCAACCAGATGGAAATGGCCTTTTCGTGGATGCGCTGGCGCGTTTCCAAGTCCATGTAAGCACCACCCCCCGCCGCCAGGATGTGCACGGGCCCGGCGAGCAGCCGGGCAATCACCTTGCGTTCGCCGTCGCGGAAGGCGGCCTCGCCGTACAGCGTGAAGATGTCGCTGACCGAACAGCCCGCCGCCGCCTCGATCTCGGCGTCCGCATCATGGAACGGCAGATGCAGTCGTGCCGCGAGCCGCCGGCCGATGCAACTCTTGCCCGCCCCCATGAGGCCGATCAGCACGATGGTCCTAGGAATGACCATGCCACCCTTACCCTGCATGCCGTTCCGTTCCCGCATGGCCGGCGGAGCGCCGTTGAAAGGCGGCCGCAAGGCCGATACACTGCCGCGCAATCGCCACTTTCGAACCTTACCGTACCCACTAAGAAAGGCGGATGGCCTTTCGCCCGCGGTGCGGGCCGCCCTGCGGCTTGTAACCGTGCCGCGGTCGACGTGTCCAGTTCAATAGGTTGGTCCGATGAGCATTGTGTCCCGCTTCCTGGTTGCCCTGGTTCTCACGGTCGTGGTCGGCGGAGGCGCCTTCCTCGCCACATGGGACCCGCCGCCGCCCACGGCGAAGGTTGAAAAAGTGATCCCGAATGACCGTTTCGTTCGCTGACTGGCGGACGCCACTACGCACGCTGCTGGCGGCGGTCCTGGCCTCCGCGGCCGTCGTCGCGGGTAACGCGGCCCACGCGCAGCCCGCGCCGCGCGGCCCGCAGGTCCTGACACCGCAATCGGCGCCCCGCCTCGCCGACGGCGCCAAAGACACGCCCTCCTCCACCGCCCCCACGCAACCGGCGGCCCCCACCCCCCAGCGACCGCCGGCGCTCGGACCGCAAGTCGAGGTGGACACGCTGCAGGCGATCGACCCCAACTCGGTGGGCATTCTGGGACCGGCCAAGGGCGGCTTCGGCATCGCCATGTGGCAGGGAACCAGTTTGGGCATCGTCCAGCGCCTGCTGCCCGGGCTTCCGACCGCGTCGACTTCGCGGACCATGCGCGACCTGATGCGTCGACTGCTGCTGTCCGAGGCCGCCGCGCCACGCGGCGAGCGTTGGGGGGGCAAGCCTCTGCTCGCTTTGCGCGTCGACGCGATGATGGCGAGCGGAGACCTCGAAAACACCCGGGCCCTGGTCGAAGCGATACCCCAGCCCGCGATGAAGCCACCAATGGCACGCCGCCTGATCGACGCCCTGCTCCTGGCCGGTGAAACGAAGGAAGCCTGCCGGCAGAGGGACAAGCTGGTCGATGACGGCGAGGACGCCTACCTCGCGAAAGTCCGTACCTTTTGCCAGATCGTGAACGGGCGCACGGCCGACGCCCAACTCTCGGTGGCGCTGTTGCGCGAATTCGACCATGCGGACGCGGCGTTCTACGCGCTGGCGGAGGCCATGCTCGGCCTGCCGGCGGCCGGCGTCGCCAGCCTGCCGGCGCCCTCGCCTTTGTTGCTGGCAATGTTCAAGGAAGCCGGCAAGCCGCTGCCCCATGACGCCGCGGCAACCGGACAGCCGGCGATCCTGCGCGCCATCGCCCGGAGCGAAAATGCCGAGACGGAAACGCGCCTCGCCGCCGCCGAGAAGGCCGAGCGCATCGGCGCCCTTGCGACGGCGGCTTTGGCCGACCTGTATCTCGCCGTGCAGCCGACTCCCGAGGAACGGGCGCGTCCAGCGGCGCACCTGGCCGCGGAAGCGACGCCCAGGAGCCGCGCCCTGCTCTATCAGGCGGTAACGGCGGCGACCGCGCCGGCCGCGCGGGCCGAGGCCATCGGCAGCGCGCTTGCCGGCGCCCGGATGCAGGGCGCCTTTTTCACGGCGGCCCGGCTGTACGCGCCGATGCTGGCCGGAATGCAGCCGGGTGCCGAGATGGCCGCGATCGCGGGGCCCGCCCTACGCGCCCTGCTCGCCGTCGGCGAAACGACGGCGGCGGAGCGTTGGCTGCCGCTGGCCGCCGGGCAGACGGACGCGGGGCATGCCGCCTCCGCCGCCATCCTCACCCGCATCGCCGCCCTGCCCTCGGCGCCGCCGGTGGCACCCGCCGCCCTGGTGGCATGGACCGGCAGCCTCTCCCAGCTCTCGCCGCCGCAGGCCGAGCGTCAGGCGGCGATCGTTTACGGGCTGCTCGAGTCGCTGGGCGACGAGGTGCCCGCGGCCGCGTGGGTGCCACTTATGGAAGGCCCGCCACTGACCGGCGCCGTCGTGCCCAAACCGGCCCTTTGGCACGCGCTGCCGCGCGCAGCCGCCGCGGGACGCAAGGCCGAGACCGTGCTGCTGGCCCTGGCGTCTCTTGGCGAGGCGGGAGCCGGCGGCGCCGAGCCCACCAACCTGTATCGCATCGTGACCGCTCTTCGCCAAATCGGCTTGGAGGCCGAGGCGCGCGCCCTGGCGATCGAAGCGGCCGTCGCCAATGGCCTTTGACGGCGGCCGCCACGTCGAAGCCTTTCTGGAAATGATGGCGGCCGAGCGCGCCGCCGCCCGCAACACCCTGGACGCCTACCGCCGCGACCTGGACGATTTCAGAAGCTTCCTCGCCGCGCGCGGGGCCGCGATCCATGCGGCGACCACCCAGGATCTGCGCGACTATCTGGCCGGCCTTCGGCGGGCCGGCATGGCGCCGCGCACCGCCGCCCGCCGGCTGTCGGCGCTGCGGCAGTTCCACCGGTTCCTGTTTGCCGAGGGCGTCCGCCCCGACGACCCCGGGTCCAGCGTCGACGCTCCGCGCCTCGGCCGCCCCCTGCCCAAATATCTCGGGGAAAGCGAGGTCGCGGCGCTGCTGGCGGCGGCGCGCGAGAGGCCGGGGCCGGGCGGCAAGCGGGCGGTCGCCCTGCTCGAACTGCTCTACGCCACCGGCCTGCGCGTCTCCGAATTGGTCGCCCTGCCGCTGGCCGCGGTGGCCCGCGACCCGGCCGCGCTGATCGTGCGCGGCAAGGGCGGCAAGGAACGCATGGTGCCGGTCGGCGAGCCGGCCCGCCTGGCGGTCGCCGAATACAGGGCCGTGCGCGACACTTTCCTGCCCGGCGGCCAGCAGCCCAGCCGGTGGCTGTTTCCCTCGGACGGCAAGGCCGGCCATCTGACGCGCAGCGGCTTCGCCGCGCTGCTCAAGGAAATCGCCGTGGCGGCCGGCATCCAGCCGTCGCGGGTATCGCCGCACGTGCTCCGCCATTCCTTCGCCAGCCACTTGCTCGCGCACGCCGCCGACCTGCGGGCGGTGCAGCAGATGCTTGGCCACGCCGACATCGCCACCACCCAGATCTACACCCACGTCCTGGAAGACCGCCTGAAAGGTTTAGTGGCCGCCCATCACCCGCTCGCGAAGAAATAGCGACGGCTACACGAACCCGGCCATCGCCCTGGCCTCAGCGGGGCTTCTGCCGGCCTCGCGCAGGGCACGCAGGGTCAGCGCCTTGTCGCGCTTGGCGAACCGCCGCCCGTTCTCGTCGACCAGCAACCGATGATGGTGGTAGTCGGGGGTGTCGAGACCCAGCAGGGCCTGGAGCAGCCGGTGGACGTGGGTCGCCGCGAACAGGTCTTCGCCGCGCGTGACCAGTGTGACGCCCTGCAAATGGTCGTCGACCGTCACCGCCAGATGGTAGCTGGTCGGCGTGTCCTTGCGCGCCAGCACCACGTCTCCGAACGCCGCCGGCTCGGCCCGCACCACACCCCGACCCCGATCGTGCCAGGTCAGCGGGCCGGGCAGCGCCGCCGCCTTGGCGACGTCGAGGCGCAGGGCGTGGGCCACCCCCTCGGCCCTGAGGCGCGCGCGCTCCTCCGCCGGGCGGCGGCGGCAGGTGCCGGGATAGAGGGGGCCGTCGGGGCCATGCGGGGCCTGCCCGGCGGCGGCGATTTCCGCCTGGATGTCGGCGCGCGTGCAGAAGCAGGGGTAAAGGACACCGAGTCCCTCGAGCGCCGCCAGCGCCTGCGCATAGTCCACCAGATGATCCGACTGGCGGCGCACCGGTTCGCTCCACGCCAGGCCAAGCCAGGCAAGGTCCTCGACGATGGCGGCTTCGAACTCGGGCCGGCACCGTGCGCGATCGATGTCTTCCAGGCGGAGCAGGAACCGGCCGCCCGAGCGCCGCACCTCGGCGTGGGCGACCAGGGCCGCGTGGGCGTGGCCGAGGTGCAGGTACCCCGTCGGGCTGGGCGCGAAGCGGGTCACCGTCACCGGCTCGCGGCCCGGCGGCCGCGGAGGACGGGACGGCGGAAAAGCGTGCGACATGGCCTTCACATTACCATTGTTTATGGGACGGCCCACCAGGAGCGCGCCCATGACCAACACTCTGTCGGCACCCGTCGTCGCCCCGGCCGGCGGCGGCCCGCCGAAGCAGCTCGTCGTGATGCTTCACGGCGTCGGCGCCGATGGCCATGACCTGATCGCACTGGCCCCCCATTTCGCGCAGGCACTGCCCGAGGCCGTCTTCGTCGCGCCGCACGCGCCGCTCCCCTATGACATGGCGCCGTTCGGCCGCCAGTGGTTCAGCCTCACCGTCATGACCCCGCAGGCCATCGCCGCCGGGGTGCGCATGGCGGCGGCGCCGGTGTCGCAGTTCCTCGATGCCGAGCTTCAGCAATATGGTATCTCCGACGACGCTCTGGCCCTTGTCGGTTTCTCGCAGGGGGCGATGATGGCGCTGCATGTGGCCACCCGCCGGCCGCGCCCCTGCGCCGCCGTTCTCTGCTATTCCGGCCTGCTGGCGGCACCCGAGACGCTGGCCGCCGAGGTCTCGGCCCGGCCGCCGGTGCTGCTCGTGCATGGCGCGCAGGACGACGTGGTGCCGGCGGCGGCGATGCCCGCGGCGGCTGCGGCGCTTGACGCCGCGGGGCTGCCGGTGGAAACCCACCTCAGACCCGGCCTGGGGCACGGTATCGACGAGACCGCCCTCATGCTTGGCATCCACTTCCTGGCCCAACGCCTGCGACCGCCCTTTTGATGAGGTGACAAGGGCGGCTGGGAGGGGCAAAGTCATGGAACTTTAAGATAGCGATTGCGTCGTTTGGGATATAGTCCACAATATCTGGTAGGATTCAACGGGGAGGGCAAGGTCAACGGTTCCATGCATCTGGCGCTCGAGAGTTGTCCGGCCCTGGTTTTGAACGCCGATTTCCGGCCCCTCAGCTATTTTCCTCTCTCGCTGTGGCCGTGGCAGGAGGCGGTGAAGGCGGTGGTCGCCGAGCGGGTCAACGTCGTCTCGCTCTACGACCGTGTCGTCCGCTCGCCGCGCTGGGAGATTCACCTTCCCAGCGTGATCTCGCTCAAGGAGTACATCCCGGCGGCGCGGCGCCCGGCCTTCACACGGTTCAACGTGTTCCTGCGCGACCGCTTCTCCTGCCAGTATTGCGGCGACGGCTTCGCCTCGCACGACCTGACCTTCGACCATGTGGTCCCCCGCTCGCGCGGCGGACGCACCACCTGGGACAACGTCGTGACCGCCTGCGCGCCGTGCAATCTGCGCAAGAGCAACCGCCTGCCGCGCGAAGCCGCCATGTTCCCCCTGGTGCGGCCGTACCAGCCGTCCACCTTCGAACTCCAGGACCGCGGCCGCGCCTTCCCGCCCAACTACCTGCACGAACACTGGCGGGACTTCCTCTACTGGGACAGCGTGCTGGAGAACTGAAGCCTTTCGCGCGTCAGATCCGCTCGGACAGCCAGATGGCCAGCCGCGAGCCGGCCTTGATGGCGCCGGTGAGCAGCGGGTAGGCGGGGGCCTGCTCGGCGCCGGCCTCCAGCGCCAGATCGCGGTGCCCGGCCTCGTCGGCGCGAAACGCCTCGACGGTGGCGCGCAGCTCGGCCTCGTCGTCACCGAGGGCTTCGGCCTGGGCGGCGTAGTGCTCGTCGATGACCTCCTCGACGGCGGCCGTGCACGCCATCGCCGCCTTTTCGCCCAACAGGGCGGAGCCGGCGCCGAGGGCGAAGCCGGCCACGTGCCACAACGGCGACAGCAGGGTCGGGCGCACGCGGCGCACCACCAACAGACGGTCGAAGGCGTCGAGATGGCGGCGTTCCTGCTCGCTCATGCGGCGCAGCGCGGGCGCCGAGGCGCTGCGGCCGAGCACCGCCATCTGGCCCTCGTAGATGCGCACCGCGCCGTATTCGCCCGCCTGATCGACCCGGATCATGCGGGCCAGGAGTTCCTCGCGCGCGGGATCCCCGGGCAGGCGATCCTCGCCCGTGGTCCGCCGCCGCGCCTTGCCCGCGGCCGTCATGCGATCTTCCCCCACAAGAGGCGCACCGCCGCCAGAGTGGCGACGCCGAGTCCCAGCGACAGGACGGCGTTGTAGCCGGCCATCGAGACGCCGAACAACTCCCAGGCCGGGCGGTCGCAGGCGACCACCGGCGGGCGCGTCAGCATCGCCTGCAACTCGGCGACGGTGGCCGGCTGCGGCTGGCCGGCGCCGGAGCAGGCCGCGGTTCCCGCCCACCAGTGCTGTTCGACCCCGACATGGTAGGCGGCGATGCCGGTGTCGGTGAGGAAGGCAAGCCCGGCCAGAGTTAGCAGGGCCAGCCGCCCGCGCCCGCCCACGCCCGGCAAGAGCGCCACCGCCCCCAGCAGCGCCGCCACGGCGTAGGGCACCCGCTGGTACAGGCACAGCACGCAGGGCTGAAGCCCGAAGCCGAACTCGGCGATATAGGCGGCGGCGAGGGCGCCGAACGACGCCGCCACCACCGTCGCGGCGACCAGGCGCGGCTCGAGAGGATGGCCGCTCACAGCCATTTCAGCACCAGGAAGCCGCCGACCAGGGCGGCCACGAAGGCGGTGGTGACCAGCTTCAGGCGGCGCTCGATGAAGTCGCGGATCGGCGGCCCGAACTGCCACAACAGCGCCGCCACCAGGAAGAAACGGATGGCCCGCGAGCCCAGCGAGGAGACCGTGAACACGCCGAGGTCGAGATGGGTGACGCCGGCGGTGATGGTGATCAGCTTGTAGGGAATGGGAGTCATGCCCTTGATCAGCACGATCCATCCTCCGTAGGTGTTGAAGGTGTCGCGGAAGGTCACGAACCCTTCCTGAAGGCGATAGAAGTCTATCACCGCCTGGCCCACGGTTTCGAACAGGAAGAAGCCGATGACGTAGCCGAGATAGCCGCCCAGCACCGAAGCCACGGTGGCGACGGTGGCGAACCACCATGCCCTGTCGCGGGCGGCGAGGATCATGGGAATCATCAGGACGTCGGGCGGGATGGGAAAGAACGAACTCTCGATGAACGAGATCGCCGCCAGCCACCACACCGCGTGGCGGTGCGCGGCGAGGCTCATGGTCCAGTCGTACAGCCCGCGCAGCATGCCCCCTCCGCCCGGTTCCGGCTGGCATGGATGTATCAGCTTGCCCGCCCCGCAGGCAAGCGCGGCAAAGGGCGGAACTCCGATAGCGCCGCGACGGCGGCAAGGCCATTGACCGCGGAACGGCGTCGGCTATGATCGCCACCCTACCCTGCGGTGCCCCAGTGGCGGAATGGTAGACGCGGCAGACTCAAAATCTGTTGCCGGCAACGGCGTGCTGGTTCGAGTCCGGCCTGGGGCACCAATTAAATCAACGAGTTACAGCTGATTGTGCTGGTATCTAGCCGCCGCCGGCCGGCCCCCGGTTAGGTGGCCGGCTGGGCGCGCCTCCTTGAACGGTTGCATTCGTGACAGCCCTCCCTCCGGCTTTCGTTTGATCCCCCTCGACGATGAGCCGCGTGCCAGCCTGATCGACGATTCGTTGAGGCTAGAGAGAACGCCTTTGCGAATAGCGGCACCCACTTCGACACCAATCACCACCAGACCGTGATTTGGGAGGCCGACCGGCCCGACGACGCGGCGCGCCGCCTGAAGGCAACCATCCGTCTCAGCCTGCCGGACGCCAAGCAGGAGGACTAGGAAACCTTGCTGCAATGACGGGGGAAACAGAATGATCCAGTTGCTGGCGCCTGTCCCGGCCCCGCCCCTCCACAGCCTGGATTGGTCACCGTGCGAACCGGGGCACGCCGGGGCACGGTTCGGGCGAGCCCGAGGCGGTGCCGAGTTCGGCCGCCCAGATGCAGCGGAACAAGTCCGTCGGGGTGCGGTAACCGGGGCCGGGCACATAGGTGCCGAAGCCGTCCCGGACGTTCCCGTTCGTCGTGCTGGATAGGCCGACCAGGGACTTGGGAACCGGGGTTCCCAACGCGGACGCCCACGCCGGTACATAGACGGCGGACGGTTTGTCCGGCGGGGACGCCGCGCACCCCGCGAGAACGCACGAAAGTACCACGTAGCCAAGAACGCGCCGCATCGCCCTTCTCCGCCGCCTTTTCCACCGCAGGGGAAACAGGTGGCGAAGACCTTGGTTCGCGCCTGGCAACGCCTGTCAGGATGCGGAAAGCATGTTCCTGAGCTTCATCCGCCGTATTTCCGGGCCGCCTCGTACAAGGCGCGCACGTTTCGCAAGGGCGCGTCGTCGGGAATGCCGAGCGCGCCGTCCAGAATGAAACCGCCGCCCCGGCCCACATCCTCGATGAGCCCGCGGCAATAGGCGTCCACGTCTTCCGGCTGCCCCGTGACCATGATCGAGGCGGGCACGTTGCCGCGAATGCAGACCACCCCGCGCAGCACGTCGCGCGCCAGCCGCATGTCGGTCTGCTCGAAATGGTAGATCGCCTTGCCCGGCGGAATGTCGGCGATGGTTTCCAGCCTCGACGCGCAATTCGCCTCCCACAACACGATGGGAATGAGGTCGGCCTCGATCAGGCTCATCATCACCTTGCGCAATCCCGGCCACCAGAACCGCTGGAAATTCTTCAGCGACATGAAATTGTCGGGCCCCCAATGGATGGGGATGAAGACGAACGGGCTGCCGCTCATCCTGGCCGCCTTGATCGCCTCGCGGGCGATCATCACGGCCGCCTTGTCCGTAGCCTCCAGCAGTTTGTCCGGGTGGCGGTACATGTCGGTCAGAATGCCCTTCGCGCCCCGCATGTAGTCCCCGAACATGTCGAACGGGCAGAAGCAGATAACCCCGGCATCGGCCGGGAAACCGCGGGCCTTGGCATCCTCGACGAACTGGGCGCTGCGCGTGAGCAGCCGAACCGCTTCCTCGCCCGTGTTGCGCAACTGCGCGAGAGACGCCTGCACGCGGGGATCGGCAAAGCTGGCCATGCCCACGAGAAATGGGAAGTAGGCCCGGCTCGGAAGCCAGGGCAGATGCGCAAGCCCCTCGAAGGCGGTGGCCACCCGCGGCAGGTAGGTCTGTAGGAAAAAGCCGGTGGGATCGAAGAGGAAATCGTCGTATTCCGCCGCGCTCATGTATTCCCGGTCGAGATACTGGTAACCCTGATGGTCGCCAACGCCGTGACCGGACCAGAGCATCTGCTTGAAGCCGGCCGCCTCCAGCATGCGCCCAATATAGGCGGTCATGTGAGGCGGTTGGAACACGTCGGGTTCGAACTCGTCGAGCGCCTGCATCGCGATGCGTGCCAGCAGGTCACCGTCATACATGATCTCGCGGACGGTGGTGCCGCCGTACCGCGCCCACCACAGGATGCTCATCATGCCCACCGGCACCCGGTCCGGCGTCTTCAGTTGCACGGCGTCCATGACGCGCCGCAGACGGGCATCGTAGGCGGCCTGGGGCTGCGACGCCGTGGCGAGTTCGTTCATGCCGCCGCCCCCAACCACCGTTTGCACAGGTTCACCGCCTCGACGGCATTGACGCCAAAGGCGTCGGCGCCGGTGTAGGCACGGACCATCTCGTCCACCTGTCCGCCGCCGATCATGATCCGCATCTGGTCGCGAAGCCCTGCCGCATCACAGGCGGCGATGGTGTCCTTCATGGCGTCGTAGGCCAAAGTCAGGAAGCCCGACAGGGCGACCACGTCGGGCCGGTATGCCTTGATCTCCTCGACGAAGGTCGGCACGGGAACGTCGACGCCGATGTCCTTCACCTCGAAGCCGTTGATGTCGAGCATGAAGGTCACGATGTTCTTGCCGATGTCGTGCAGATCGCCCTGGACGGTGCCGATCAGCACCTTTCCCAGCGCCTTCGCCTCCCCCCCTTCCCCCGCCTTGACCAGAGGCTTGGCGATCGCGCCGACCTGTTCCAGCATCTCGCCCGCCAACACGAGTTCAGGCAGGAAGTACTCGCCTTCCTCGAACCGGCGACCGACGATGTCCATGGCGTGCCGGCACAACTCGAGTACCCGCAAGGGGTCGTGGCGTTCCTCCAAGAGCAGGCGATTGGCCAGTGGAAGCGCCTGGGCCTCGTCCATGCCGGCCAGGCAATCGACGAGGGTTCTTTCGTCTTCGGTGAGGTTGTCCATTCTTGCGCTCCCTGCCTGTATCCTTATGTGCAGCGGTGGGCCTATGCGGCGCGACTCGGGGAAGAGACCGCAGCGACCTTTGCCTCAGCCGCCACCGGCAGCAACAGGCTGGCCAACGCGGGCAGCAGGACCAGGGCGCCCAGCATGTTCCAGAGGAACATGAAGGCCAGCAGCATGCCCATGTCGGCTTGGAACTTGATGGGCGACAAGACCCAGGTGGAGACCGCGACGGCCAGCGTGATGCCGGTCAGTACGACGACCTTTCCCGTAAAGAGCAGCGCCCTGTAATAGGCGTCGGACAGCGTCCGCCCCCGCCGTAGTTCCGCCAGGGTGACGCTCAGCACATAGAGGGCGTAGTCCACGCCGATACCCACGCCGAGGGCGATCACCGGCAGGGTGGCGACCTTCACCCCTATGCCCAACACCACCATCAGAGCCTCGGCGAGGATCGTCGTGAGCGCCAGAGGAAGAACGGCGCAAAGGACCGCCCGCCATGAGCGGAACGTGATCAAGGCGAGAACGATCACCGCGGCGTAGACCAGCAAGAGCGTCTGCCCGTTGGCCCGCTTGACGACGATGTTCGTGGCGGCCTCGATGCCGGCGTTCCCGGCTGCGGAGAGGAAGCGCAACTCGGGGGAGTCATGGCGGGCGGCAAAGTCCTGAACCACCTCGACGACGCGGGTGAGCGTCTCGGCCTTGTGATCCTTGAGGTAAATGTAGACGACGAGAAGGTCGCAATTCTGGTTGATGAGCTCGCGCGGAGCGCCTCGGTTCGTGATGGAATTCAGCAGCCCCTGGTTCCGCGGGATGTCGTACCACTGGAAGCTGCCCTCATTCATCCCGGTCGCGGCCTTGCGCGTCAGCGCGGCGAAGGAATTGGTCGATTCGACCTCGGGCAGGCGCTGGACCTCCCACTCGAGGGCATCGACGTGGCTGACGGCGCGATATCGATTGCATTGGAAAGGCGGCGTCTTGGCCATCACGACATAGGTGTCGTTGCCGGCGGCGTAGCTGTTGACCACGAAGGCGTTGTCTTGGTTGTAACGCGAATCGGGCCGCAGTTCGGGCGCGCCGGGTTCCAGATCGCCGATTTTCAGGCCCAGGCTGACGACGAATCCGGTTGCGCCCAGCACCGCCGCCACCGCGACCGCGACGGTCGCCCAGCGTGGCTGGACGAACAGGTCCAGAAAGGCGAGGACGGGGTGTTTGCGGCGTTGCGCATCCTGTTCGTCCAGGATCTCTTGCCGCAAACTCCGCAACGCGGCCCGCTTGCTGACCCCGACATAGGACAGCAGGATCGGCAACAGGACGAGATTGGTGAAGATCAGCACGGCGACCCCGATGCTGGCGGTCACGGCAAGGTCCTGGATGACCTGAATCTCGATGACCATGAGGACACCGAAGCCCACCGCATCCGCCAGCAACGCCGTGAGCCCGGGGAGGAACAGCCGGCGAAAGGTATAGCGGGCCGCCACGAGCCGGTGCGCCCCACGCCCGACGTCTTGCATGATGCCGTTCATTTTCTGCGCGCCATGGCTCATACCGATGGCGAACACCAGAAAGGGAACCAGAACCGAATAGGGATCGAGTTCGTATCCGAGAGCCGGCAACAATCCGATTAGCCAACACACGGCGAGCAGCGAGCATGCAACCACCAGCAACGTGCTGCGGATGCAGCGCGTGTGCCAGTACAGAACCGCGGTGCAAATTGCGATGGCGATGCCGAGGAAGAAAAGCACCTCCTTCAGGCCCTCGATAAGATCCCCGACCACCTTGGCGAAACCGACGATGTGCACACGGATGGGGCCCGTTTCGTACTTTCCCCTGAGCTTTTCGAGCGTCTGCGAGAATTCGTAATAGTCGAGCCGCTTTCCGTCGGGATCGTGGTCGAGCAACGGCACGAGAATGACGCTCGAGCGGTAGTCGGCGGCCACCAGTTGTCCAATCTGGCCCGAGCGCTCGACGTTTGCGCGTAGTTGGTCGAGACTGTCCTGCGAGCCGTCGAAAAGATCGGGAATGACGGGGCCGCCCTCCATCCCTTCTTCGGTCACGCCCACCCACCGCACGGCCGGCGTCCACAAGGAACGCATATGCTGGCGTTCGACGCCAGGCAGCAGGAACACCTCGTCGTTCATACGGCGCAGAACATCCATGTATTGCGCGTTGAATATCGTTCCTTCGGTGGTTTCGACGACGATGCGAAGCGTGTTCCCGAGCCCGGCCAGTTCGTTCTTGTGTTCCAAGTAATTGGCGATGAACGGATGCTTGGTCGGGATCATCTTCTCGAATCCCGCGTTCAGCCGAAGGTTGGGGATTTGAAGCCCGAGCACCACGGTCGCCAGAAGGCAAAGCACCATCACCACAAGGCGGTTGTTGAACAGCAGGCGTTCGGTCAACGAACCCGAGTGGGGATCGAACCCGTCGGATGCGGCGAGAGGCCGCCCTTCAACGACGACCGGGGTCATGGGTTCGCCCTCGTAGAGGCGACGGGTGCTGCCCGGGTGACGCCGCGCACTCCGATCAGGATCAGATGCCCGTCCGGAGCCTGCGCGACGCCGGTCACCGGCCAGGGTTGCAGTTCAGGTAGCGGGCGAAAGGTCCGCCCACCGTCGGCGCTGTGCAGGGTGCGGCCGGCCTCGTCGACCAGAATCAAGGTGCCGTCCGCAAGCCGCAAACCGTCGCTTACGCTGGCTTCGGCCTGGTTGGCAACCTTGCTCCAGGTGAGCCCATCCGGACTTTGAAAGATGTTGCCCCGCAAGCCGTAAGCCACGATTTCGCCGGCGTCTCCAGCGACCGCACCGAAGAAAGTCCCCTCGTAAGGTGACTCCACCTCGACGAAGCTGCCACCTCCGTCAAGCGAGCGGAACAGCGCTCCTTGCTCACCGGCTATCCACAACTCATCGCCGCGCCAGCAGATTCGGTAGAGATGTTTGCCCATGGGATTGGGCAGACGACTGGACCACGGCTGCCAGGTCTTTCCCCCGTCATCGGTGGCAAACGCCAGGCCGTAGGCTCCCACCACGAACCCATGGGAAGCGTCGCGGAACCACACGTCGAGAAACGGTTTGTCCGGGCCATCGGCAACGAGCGCTTCGGCTTCCGCCAGTTCGGGACCGCCTCGCTGGCGTGCGGCGTCGAGCATGATCTGGGCGGCGGTGATGCCGTCGAGTTGTTTGATCCAGTTCTTGCCGCCGTCCGAGGTGTGCAACACAACACCACTGTGTCCCACTGCCCAACCCTTTTCCCGACCGATGAAATGGAGGTTGGTCAGCGTCACGCTCACCGGAACGGAGGCTTGCTTCCAGGTCGCCCCGTCATCGTCGGAGAAGAGGACGATGCCGCGCTCGCCGACCACGACCAACCGCTGGTCGGCTCGCGCGACGGCCAACAGCGTGCGCGTCGCGGCGCGTGGCGTCTGAAGGCTGGGCCTGTCGAGAACATCCGCCAGCTCCGCCTGGGCAACCGGCCATCCCAGCCCAAACCAGCCGACCGAGAAGATCAGCAGGCGCGCCGCCAGACGAGCCACGAATGGCGTACGATCGGTCATCGCATCGTTACTCCCGCTCGGAGGGAGGGTGCGGGCACCCTCCCTCCTCTGTGAAATCGCTACCGGATCCCTTGGCCAGCCAAGGCACCGGGCGTGAATTCCATGGGCGAAATGCGGTCGATGACCTTGAAATGATAGGTGTAGTTGGGATCACCCCAGTCGGTGACGCAGGAGGCGAGATAGTTGCCCGCGAGGAAATCGTACACCGACCACTGGGCGGTCGCATAAATGAACGGGCCCTCGGGCACCACCAGCGGCTGAGTAATTTCGGTGCGCCACAAGGTTCCCTGGGCGTCCCAGCCAACCGACATCACGGCGCCCCAGGTGTCCTCGTCAAGGTAGAACCGGCGCTTCGGCACCACATGCCGCTTTCCGGGCGCGAGGGTTGCATCCACCACCCATACGCGATGCAGCTCCCAGCGCACCAGGTCGGGATTCAGATGGTGGGGCAATACCTGCTTCTCGACCGTGTTCTCCTTCGCGAAAAAACCGTTGGAGTTGTAGGGGATGTACATCTCCTTCTTGCCCACCAGTTTCCACTCGTATCGGTCGAGGTCGCCCCAGAAACCGAAAGCCTCGTCCCAGAAGTCCACCCCCGAATTCACCTCCTCCGGGGCGTCGCAGCAAATCGTGGGAGCCTTGCGCACCCGCCGCTGGCCGGTCAGGTACTGCCATGCCTGACGTGGCTTGTTGTTGGAGTCGATTACGAGGAACATCTCGCCAGCCTTGTGCGCCGGGCCGTCGACCCAGGCCCGCATCTGCTGGTTGTCACCGGAGAATGTTTCGAGCGAGCCGTCCTTCGCGTAATAGGGATTGCGGATGATGTTGTGGGCCCGGCTTGCATGCACGATCTTGCCGTCGGAGGTACCGATGTAGCCCGAGACATTGAGCGAGGTTACCTCGCTCATCCACATCAGCTTGTGGTTCCACATCGCCTCGGCGCCGCTTTTCGGAATCGGAAAAGGAATGCCGCCATAGGCGCCTTCGACGACGAGCCCATCCGCCGAGAGCTTGGCGCGGGTCGCGTTCTTGAAGGTGTTATCCTGGACCCAATCCGGCATCGCCTGGGTCCGGTGGGTCGGATAGATGTCCATCCGGAAAGTGTCCGGATACTTCTTGAAAAGCGCCTGTACTCCCTCGGAAAGCTTGTCGAGGTGCTGGTCCATGTTCTTGGCGGTGATGGAGAACAGGGGCTTCTCGCCAGGAAAAAGTTCGGTGCGGGCATCTCCGGACTTGTAGTTCGGCGGTACCTTTGTATAGCCGCCTTCCCAGGCCGGAATGGTGCCTTCCTTATTGCCGGCACGTTCGGCGCCGAAGGGCGTGAGGGTGGTTTTCAACAGAGCGGCTTCTTCGGCCGACACCGCGGCGTTCGCCATGGGAGCCGTGATCAGGACAGCGCACGCGGTGGCGCAAACGATCGCAAATCGCTGGTACATTGCGTTTCCTCCTCAGAAGGTGCGCTGGAAGGTGAGCGAGATGAAATCCCGGTCCGCCAGGTTCTGTTTGTACGAGTAGAACGGCGCCGCAGAATTGGGCGGAGTCAGAGCATTGTCGGCCTCGCCGAAGAAATGCGTGTAGTTGAGGCCGAATTTCCAGACCTTGTAGTACTCGCCGCTGATCCCGATACTGAAGTCGCCTCCGTTGTCGACGCCGAAGCCTGGATTGAACATCGCCGATCGACCGAAAAGCCCGTACCCCACGCCGATCGGGACGCTGACGTCGAGGCCGTTCAGCACCTGGTAGTACGCCGGTGCGAACACGAAACGAATGGCGGCCGCGTTATCGGTCGCGTTGGGATCGACCGCGCCCGGGTTTTTCGACACCGACATCAGGCGGTTGAAGGCGACTTCGCCGAGGAAGCTGCCTCCTTCCCATAACATCGTCGGATGCAGCAGGCCGATCCACGATACCTGCGCGTGCAGCGTCCGGCCGACGGCGTAGAGAACATCGTCATCGTTGTCCACCACGGCGCCCGGAGGTACGGGGAAGCCTCCGGCCCGGTTGATCAGCGGCATGTTCCAGCGATAGGAAACTTCAGCCCCGACATTGATGTCATGGACCGTCGTCGTCGCGCTGGCTCCCAGCGTCCTGATGTTCTCCGGGAACACGAGGCCATAGGTTCCGCGCGGGAAATCAAGGAAGACGACCGGACTCTTCGAGTGGAAGTTGGCGGCATACAAGCCGTATTCGACGTCCTGGTCCTCGGGTCGAATCCTCAACTGCACGCCGCCTTGACCGGAGTTCTTCGCCTCGACGTCGCTGGTGCGAGAAAGGGCGAAGCCCGGCCCCAAAAGAAACCGCTCGGCCCCTTCGTCGAGAATGTCTGCCCCCGAGAAATAGCTGCCTGCCGCCGGAATGCGGTCCTTCTCCCATCCGAACTGGTAGTAGCCGCCCAGGGTGATCGTCGGGTTCACCTGAACCTGGGTCGAAAACTGCGGCACGGGCCGCATCAGTTCCTTGAATGGCGTGTTCGGCACCGAAAGGAGTTTGACGATATCGATCGGCGCCTGGGCACCGGCAATGCCGTTGCCGCCGAAGAACAGGCTTTCACCATAGAGGAGCGTGTGGCCGCCGAGCCGGAAGCTCACCAGGGCGTCGGCGATCTCGGTCCGGCCGAATACGAAGTAGTCGAGCAGCTCGGCCTTGCGACCGTGCAGCCGCTCGGTATCCTTGGTGAAACGGTCGAAGGCCACCGAAGCCGAATTGGCGGTGAACGGAGAATCGTGGTCGTTGCTGCGGTTGTAGACGTCGTCGTACCAGGCGGCGCCGGTGAGGCGCAGCCCGAAGTTTTGATACGTCAGGTCGAATTCCGAGAACAGGTCGAACCGATTCGAGATCAGTCCCCACTGGTCGAAATTTCGATTGCCGTCGTCCTGGTTCGCATCGGCCACCAACGTGGCCGACTGCTCCTTGAGACGCATTCCGACACTGTATTTGATCGTGTTGTCCCAGCGGACCTTCAGATCCGGATTTGCGGTGGGTATTTCCACCGCATGCGCTACTGGCATGGCGAAAGCGGCCATACCGACCAAGACCGAGCACACGAGCGGCGCGCGCGCATCATGGCGGCACCGTCCACCCTCCGTGCACCTGAGCGATGAATGTTCCATTCCCTGGACCTCCAGCGGCTGTTGCAGAGCCGAATGCCGACGACCCTGGTCTCTAGCCAGAGGTCAATCCGCCTCGTGTTCCTCCTTCTCCGTGTCCGCAGACGACCTGAACGGGGCCGTTAATTATCCTTCCGGACACCTTCAAAGGTGATAGCAACTGCCGTGCCAGAGGCTGGCGTACCGTCATACAATATTGATGAAGCTATATAAAACGGTGGAGAGAGGCGCGTGTGCCGTACCCACGTGAAGCCCGCTTACCTCTGCGGCGTTCAGATTACGGACGGATCGTCCAGACTTCCGCGCTTGCCTGTCACCTTCGCTTCCCAGCGTGCTGACAGAACCTGTGCGGGCACGCGCGTTCGCCGGCCGTCGCCGGGCTCGAAGCGATGTTGCGGCCCTGAAGCGAGGACCGGCCGCGGCCGGGCCCGCGGACGGGCCGTGGGCGAACTCAGGAAGCGAAGAGAGGGGTGTTGTCGATGAAAATGCGATAGTCCGCTATGCGGCCGTCGCGCATCCGCCAGATGACCGCGCAGGGGAACGACATTCGATGTCCGTCCCGACGAGTGTAAGTAACCTGAATCCGGTTGATGATCACGTCGGCGACCTGCCAGACATCCAGAAGGTCGTGCCGCAATCCCGCGAGCATGGAAAAGAAGCCATCCACATACGCGGCAATCGCGCCTTTACCAACGACCGGCTCGGCGTTCCCGAAAATGAAAACGCAGTCGTCTGTCAAATGCGTGGCGAAACGTTCCACATCCATGGCATCGACGGCGCCGAATGCGGCTGCCGCAAAATCCTTGGCGATCATCCTCGGTTCCCCCTCCTGAGTTGACGATTTGTCCACCTCTTACATCACGCGCGTCCAGGCCATGAGCAAACCGGCCGCCTGCTGCACCGTCATGGCGGGTTTGACGCCGCGCCGGCGGGCGGCCGCGTTGGCGACCGTCACCTTTCCGGACGCCCAGATGGTGTGACCGCCTGCGATGTCCGGAGCCTCGGCTTTGACGGCGGCGCAGGGTACGCCGCTTGCGTCGGCGGCGCCGAGCCCAGCTTCATTTTCCTCGGCCGTGGACTCGCGCAGGAACAGCGCGGCCGGCCTGACCGCCAATGCCTGGGAAACGGCCGCGGCCCCGCAAGGCACCGCCACCACGACCACACGCTCCGCATCAGCGGCGGCCAGCAGTTCCGTTCGGTCGACGACGGTCACCGGGCCGCCCGCGACCTGGATTGTGACCCGTTCGTCCGCCTTGTTTCCCGTCATGACTTCGCTCCTTCGGGTGTCGCTGAATCGGCCAAAACGCAAGCACGTTTCATGCCAGACCCGGCCTTCGCCATCAGGGGCGGCATCACCAGACGGAAGGCGGACGATTCCGGAACGGCTGCGCGCAACGATTGAACGCCAAGTTCAATATTAGGACGGCTGCGAAGCGAGGGCCCTGCGCGGGACCGCACGATCCTCTGCTCGATTCGCGCGATTCGGCCTTTGGCACGCCACTTGCCTTCGGGAATTACCACGGCGGCCGGCGCAGCGGGCCTGCGCCCGCACGATTATTACGGAGGTAAGAAGAATATGGCCTATGAGACGCTTCGGCTGGGCGACCTGATGGAGGGCGCCCGCAATTGCTGCATCAACTACGGCAATGTGAAAAAGGGTGAGAAGGTACTGGTGGTGACCGACACGAAGACCGACTTCCGTCGCGTCGAGGCGGTGAACGCCGTCTGCCGCGAGATCGGAGCCGACGTCTCGGTGATCATCATGAAAGCCGCCGAGATCCCCAACCAGGAGCCGCCGGCCGTGGTCGCCGAGGCGATGAAGGCTGCCGACATCATCATCGCCCCGCTGTTCATCACGATCAGCCACACCAAGGCCCGCAACGCCGCCATCGCCGCCGGGGCCCGCTATCTCGGCATGTACGCCTACGACATCGAGGAACTGGCCTGCGAGGGGGCCCGCTTCCCCGCGGAAATCGTTTTCCGGGTCACCCAGATCGTCCGCGACCAGTGGCTCAAAGGGCGCCAGATCCGCGTCACCTGCGAGAAGGGCAGTGACCTCACGGCGGACATGAAACCTGAATACGTCGTCGGCTGGGAAGGCTGCATCGGCCCGCTCGGGACTTACCACAAGAATGGCACTTGGCTGGAACGGTTCGGGAATTTCGCCGGCGGTTTCGGGGTAGTCGGGGTGTGGCCGCAGTGGACCTCGGAGGGAACCCTGTATTTCGACGCCGCCCACACGATCCACGGGCGGCTGAAGACGCCTTTGAAGTTCGTGATCAAGAAGGGGCGCGTGATCGACTTCGACGGCGACCCGGACGTCGTCGGTTTCTTCCAAGGCATCATCAAGAAGTACGGGCCGGATGCCAATCACATCGGGGAGTTGATGATCGGCACGAACGCCAAGGCGCGCTTGCATCTCGAGGACGTTGCGCATGTCGAGGCGCACCGCCGGGCGGGCACCCTGCACTGCGCCATGGGCAACAGCATCGACAACGACATGCAGGTGTTTCCTGGCGTACACCTGGATCAATTGATGATTACGCCGAACGTCTACATAAACGACGAGCCCTGCATCCTGAACGGGCGCCTTCTCGCTTACGATCTGCCGGAAATTCAGGACCTCTGTGCGAAACACGGCTGGACGGTCTAATACCGGCGGCGGATAGGAGACGCATCCGCGTCTCCATCCGCTGGCCGGAAGCGGCCCGAGGCGGCCGAGGGGGGAGGGGAACCGCATGAAAAGAACCATGCTGCGGACGCTGCTGACGGCGCTGCCGACGGTCTTGCGGCGCGCGGCCGCCAAACACGCTTCGGTGAAGGAGCACATGCGGCGCCGCGGCGAGTGCGTGGTCCAGATAGGACTGAAGGACAAGAGCATCGTCCGCCACTTCGTCTTCGGCCGGGGCGGCGTGCATGGCCGGCCAGGAGCCCATCCGCAGCCGGACGTGTCGATCGCCTTCAAGGACGCGGCGACCGCCCTCGCCATGATGAAGCCGGGCGTCGACAGGGGCTTCGCCATCGACGCGGCGAAGAACTTCAAAGTGGTGGTTACCGGCCGTGATGCGGCGGTCGTCTGGTTCATGCAGTTGATGGGGCTTGTCGAGACAGCCGGTTGGGCATTCGGACACCGAATGCCGGATGGCACGGTGCGATACACGACAAATACCAACGGCGGCCCGCTGTTCGTGTACGTGCGTGACGGGCGGATTCTTCGGGTTACACCGATCGACTTCACGAACGACGATGCTCCCAGCTGGTCGGTCGAGGCGCGTGAAAGGTCCTTCAGTCCCGCACGCAAGACCACGGCCAGCCCCCACGCTCTCGCGATAAAGTCCTTGGTCTATTCCGAAAAGCGGCTGCTCTACCCGATGAAACGGGTCGATTTCGACCCGGACGGCGAGCGGAACCCGCAAAACCGCGGGAAATCGGGATATGAACGGATCTCCTGGGACGAAGCGCTGGACATCGTGGCGGCGGAAATCCGCCGCATGAAGAAGCAGTACGGACCCGGGGCGATCGCACTGTTCCATCCCGCCCACCATCAATGGGGAAACGTCGGCTACTGGCTGAGCGCGATGACCCGATTCGGCAACATGATCGGCTTCACCCGGATGGGATTCAGCCCGATCAGCTGGGAGGGGTGGTACTGGGGCGCACAACACCATTTCGGCAACAGCCTGCGGCTTGGACTGCCGGGATTCTACGGCACCATGGAAGACTGCCTCAAAGAGGCGGAGATGATCGTGTTCTGGTCGAGCGACCCCGAGTCGACGGGCGGGGTCTATTCGGCCTTCGAGGGGACGCAGAGGCGATTGTGGGCCAAGGAATTGGGGATCGAGTTCGTCCATATCGACCCGCACCTGAACGCGACGGCGCAGCTTTTGGGCGGCAAGTGGATTCCCATCCGTCCCGCGACCGACCCGGCGCTCGCCATCGCGATCATGCATGAATGGATCGTCGAAGGGCTGTACGACAAGGAGTACGTGGCGCGCCGCACGGCCGGGTTTGACGAATGGCGGGACTACGTGCTGGGAACCACCGACGGCATCCCGAAATCTCCGGAATGGCAGGAAGCTGAAACCGGGATCCCGGCGAAGGACGTGCGCAGCCTGGCCCGGCTGTGGGGATCCCGGAAGACGTATCTCGCGGCGGGTGGCCTGGGCGTGGGTTTTGGCGGCGCCGCCCGCTCGGCCACGGCATCGCAATGGGCGCGCTGCATGATCTTGATGATGGCGATGCAGGGATGGGGAAAGCCGGGGGTCAACTTCGGAAATCTCCAATTCTCCGGCACGCTCGACGAGACGTTTTACTTTCCTGGTTACTCAGAGGGCGGCATTTCAGGCGATCTCGCCCACACCGCCACCGGCATCAACAACTATTGCCGGATGCCACATGTGCTGACGATGAACCCGGTCAAACAGATAATTCCGCGCCAGCGGCTGGCCGAGGCGATCATCGACGGCAAGGCGACCGGCTATCTGTGGGACGGATCGGCACTCGAGGCCCAATTCGAGCCGGTCCACTATCCCATGAAGGGATACGCGCCGGTCCACATGCTCTACCGATACGGAAGCAGCTCGTTCGGCACCGTTCCGCACTCGTCCCGCCTTATCGACGCTTATCGGCATCCAGGGCTCGAATTCATCGTCAACCAATCGGTCTTCATGGAAGGGGAGGCCCAGTTTGCCGACGTGATCCTGCCCGCCTGCACGGCACTGGAGCGCTGGGACATCGGCGAGTGGGCCAATTGCGCGGGCTACATCCATCACTCGCAAAGCCAGCTCAACCACCGCGTCTTCGTCATGCAGCACAAATGCATCGAGCCGCTGGGCGAGTCGAAATCGGACTACCAGATCTTTCTCGAGATTCTCCAGAAGCTCGGCATGGGGGCGATGTTCTCGGAAGGGTGCAGCGAACTCGACTGGTGCAAGAGGGTTTTCGATTCCTCCGACCTCGCCAAGGTCATCTCCTGGAAGGACTTCCTCAAGAAGGGCTATTACGTTCTGCCCCCCGAGCCCGCCGCCACGCGCTATCCTCGCTACATGCAATGGTACGCCGAGGATCGCCAGAAGGACGTGCCCGAGCCCCATCCCCTTCCGGCCCTCTACGTCGACGAGTTCGGCAAGGGTTTGCAGACCCAGACCGGCAAGATCGAGTTCGTCTCGCACACTCTGGCCCGCGCCGAACCCGACAACCCCGACCGCCCGGCTCTGAACCGCTATATCCCGGCGTGGGAAGGACCCGGTGTGGAAGAGTTGGCGCGCCGGTTTCCCCTGCAGATGGTATCGGCTCACCCGCCGTACACCTTCCACACCTACGGCGACGAGGCCGACAGCTATGCCGGCCATATCGCCGACCATCGCGTCGCGATCAACGGCTTCCGATACCGCATCGTCCACGTCAACCCCGAGGACGCCGCACAGCGGGCGATCCGGCATGGCGACCTCGTCGTCGTCTTCAACGATCGCGGGGCGGTGGTGTGTGCGGCGAACGTCTCGCCCCTGGTCAGCGCCGGCGTGGTCAAGACCTACGAATCGAGCGCCCAACTCGACCTGGTGGAGACCGCGCGCGGCCTCGTCGACCGAGGCGGCTGTGTCAACCTGCTGACCCCCGGTCGCACCATCGAACGGGGCACCGAAGCGATCGCGCCCAATTCCTGCATGGTCGAAATCGAGAAATGGGACGGCGTGACGAGGGAGGCCGCGGAATGAGCAAGTGGGCCCTGATCATCGACGTGGCGAAGTGCGCCAACTGCCACAACTGCGTCGTCGCCGCCAAGGACGAACACGACGGCAACGATTTTCCCGGCTACGCGGCGGCCCAGCCGCGCGACGGCCGGCCGCTGATCACGCTGCGCCGCGAAGTGCGCGGCAACGGCCCGATGGTGGACGCCGCCTACATGCCGGTGATGTGCAACCACTGTGACGAACCTCCCTGCGTGCGCGCTGCCGGCGACGGCTCGGTCTACAAGCGCTCGGACGGCATCGTCCTGATGGATCCGGAACGCACGAAAGGTCGCAGAGACATCGTAACGTCCTGCCCGTATCACGCCATCGCGTGGAACGAGGCTCGCGAGGTGCCGCAGACCTGGATCTTCGACGCTCACCTCCTCGACCAGGGATGGCCGCGCCCGCGCTGCGCCCAGGTGTGCCCGACGGATGCCATCGAGGCCGTGAGGCTCGACGACGCCGCGCTGGCACGCCGCGCTGAGAGCGAAGGCTTGCGGGTATTAAACCCCGAGTTCCGTACCCGGCCGAGGGTGTTCTACCGCAACATGGAGCGGTTCCTGGCCTGGTTCGTCGGCGGCAACCTCGTGGCCGAAGTGAACGGCCGGCGCGAGAACGTCGCCGGAGCCACGGTCCGGCTGTACCTTGGCCAGCGCCTGATCGGCGAAACCGTCAGCGACGCCTTCGGGGATTTCAAGATCGACGGTCTTGAACGCCGGGAGGGCGACTATAGGCTGGATTGCTCCCATCCGGAATGGGGAGCGGCCACCACGGCGGCGCGTCTGGACGCCAGCCGGTTCATTGGAACGATCGAGTTAGGCGGGTGAGATGAGCGTACCTTCAACGGAAACCTTCCCCGAAATCCGCGACGCCGTGCGCAAGCTCTGCGCGCGCTTTCCGGGGGAGTATTGGCGGCGGCTCGATGCCGAGCGGACCTATCCGACCGAGTTCGTCCAGGCGCTCACCGCCGCGGGCTTCCTGTCGGTGCTGATCCCCGAGGAGTACGGCGGCTCGGGCCTGGGCATCGCCGCGGCCGGCGCCATCCTCGAGGAGATTCATCGCTCGGGGTGCAACGGCGCCGCCTGCCACGCCCAGATGTACACCATGGGCACCGTGCTGCGGCACGGCAGTCCCGAACAGAAGCGGATGCTCCTGCCCGGCATCGCCGCCGGCGAGATCCGCCTGCAGGCGTTCGGCGTCACCGAGCCCACCAGCGGCACCGACACCACGCGCATCCGCACCTTCGCGCGCCGCCAGGGCGACCGATACGTCGTCAACGGCCAGAAGGTGTTCATCTCGCGCGCCGAGCATTCCGACTGGATGGTGCTGCTCGTGCGCACCACGCCGCGCGACCAGGTCGCCAAGCCGTCGCAGGGCATGAGCGTGCTGCTCGTCGATTTGCGCCGGGCGGTCGGCAACGGCCTGACCATCAAGCCGCTGCGCACCATGATCAATCACGGCACCACCGAAATCTTCATCGACAATCTGGACGTGCCGGCCGAAAACCTGATCGGCGAGGAAGGACGCGGGTTCGAGTACATCCTGGACGGCATGAACGCCGAGCGGCTGCTGATCGCCAGCGAGTGCATCGGCGACGCCCGCTTCTTCGTCGATCGCGCCGCCGCCTATGCCAGGACCCGCGAGGTGTTCGGCCGCCCCATCGGCGCCAATCAGGGCATCCAGTTCCCGATCGCGCGCGCCCACGTCGAGACCGAGGCGGCGGCGCTGATGGTCCAGAAGGGCATCGATCTGTTCGACGCCGGGCGGCCTTGCGGCGCCGAGGCCAACATGGCCAAGCTGGTGGCCTCGGAGGCCAGTTGGCACGCCGCCGACACCTGCCTGCAGACCCACGGCGGCTTCGGCTTCGCCGAGGAGTACGACGTCGAGCGCAAGTTCCGCGAAACCCGGCTTTACCAGATCGCGCCGATCTCGACCAATCTCATCCTCTCGCACGTCGCCACCCACGTGCTCGGCATGCCCAAGAGTTTCTGACATGGCCGGTGCTCTCGAAGGCCTGTTGGTCGTCGCGCTGGAACAGGCGGTGGCGGCGCCGTTCTGCACGTCCCGCCTGGCCGACGCCGGCGCGCGGGTCATCAAGATCGAGCGCGAAGAAGGCGACTTCGCGCGCGGCTACGATCACGTCGTCCATGGCGAAAGCGCCTATTTCGTTTGGCTGAACCGCGGGAAGGAATCGCTGGTCCTCGACATCAAGGAGCCTGATGATTCCGCCTTGCTCGCCCGCATCGTCGCCAGCGCCGACGTGTTCGTGCAGAACCTGGCTCCCGGTGCCGCCGAGCGCGCGGGGTTCGGTGCCGACACGCTGCGCGCGCGCCACCCCCGGCTGATCACCTGCGACATCAGCGGCTATGGCGAGGACGGCCCCTACCGGGACATGAAGGCCTACGACCTGTTGGTGCAAAGCGAGACGGCACTGGCGTCGATTACCGGCGCACCCGAAAGCCCGGGCCGGGTGGGTGTCTCGGTCGCCGACATCGCCTGCGGCATGTACGCCCATGCCGCCGTGCTCCAGGCCCTCTACGAGCGTGACAGGACCGGGGTCGGCCGTGGCATCCAGGTGTCGTTGTTCGACGCGCTGGCCGACTGGATGACCGTGCCGCTTCTGCACTACGACTACGCCGGCAAGGCCCCGCAGCGGGTGGGGCTCAACCATCCCTCCATCGCACCGTATGGCGCCTATCCCGTGGGCGATGGCCGCGACGTGGTGTTGGCCATCCAGAACGAGCGGGAGTGGCTTGCGTTCTGCGAGAAGGTTCTCGAGCGACCCGAGGTCGCCGTCGATCCGCGCTTTAGCTCGAACCCCGCGCGGGTCGCCAACCGCCCGGCGCTGGACGCGGTCATCGGCGAGGTGTTCGCCGGTCTCGACCGGCCGCTCCTCGTCGCCCGGCTGCAAGATGCGCGGATCGCCTTTGGATCGCTCAACGGCGTCGCCGATCTGTCGACGCACGCCCAGCTACGGCGCATGACCGTTTCGACCCCGTCGGGACCCGCCGCCACGGTGGCGCCGCCGGTGCGCTGGCGTGGCGACGAGTTTCGCGCCCGCCCGGTTCCGGCCGTCGGGCAACACTCGGCGGCCATCCGTCGCGAGTTTGGTTGATGGAGTTGGAAGACACGCGGCAGTGGGTCGGGCGCACCGAACTGGGGCGCGACGTCGCCACAGCATCGGTCCTGGCTCGCCTCGCCGCCACCTTGGACCACGAGGAGCCGCCCTGGGTTCGCGATGTCCTACCGCCGCTCGGTCACTGGCTGTTCTTTCAGACCCAGACCACCCAAAGCGGCATCGGGGTCGACGGCCATCCGCGGCGCGGCGGCTTCCTGCCGCCGATCGAATTGCCGCGCCGCATGTGGGCCGCAGGCGGCCTGACCTTCCATCTGCCCATCCCCGTGGGGGTGCCGCTCACGCGCCGCTCGTCAATCGCCGAGGTCACGCCCAAGACGGGCAAGTCGGGCCGCCTCGTCTTCGTCAAGGTGAGGCACGTCATCAGCACGCCGGGCGGGCCGGCCGTGACCGAAGTTCAGGAAATCGTCTATCGAGACAAGGCGGCGGCGCACACGGCGGCACAAGCGCCCGAAGAAATGCCAGCCAATCCTGCGTGGAGCCGCACGATCATTCCCGATCCCGTACTCCTGTTCCGCTATTCCGCGCTGACCTTCAATGCGCACCGCATCCACTACGATCGCCCCTATGCGACGGAGACAGAAGGCTATCCGGGATTGGTGGTGCACGGCCCCCTGACCGCGACATTGCTGGTCGACCTCTTTCTACGCCACAACCCCCAGGCCACCGTCACCGCTTTCCGTTTCCGGGCGCGGCGGCCGTTGTTCGACGGCCGGCGGCTCACCCTTTGCGGCGCCCCGCGCGCGAGCGGCGCCGATTTGTGGGCGGTGGACGACGGCGGGGAAGTCGCCATGACCGCCGAAATCGAAACATGAGGAATGGTTGGCGTTCACTTCTGTTCGTGCCGGCTGACGCTACGCGCTTGCTGGCGAAGGCGCACCAGCGCGACGCCGACGCCGTCATTCTCGATCTCGAGGACGGCGTTGCGCCGACGGCGAAACCTGATGCCAGACTTCGCATAGCCGAAGAAAGCTCTCGTCTGGCGGGCAAGGGGGTCCCGGTCGTCGTGCGTGTGAACGCCTCATGGCTCGACCTGATCGAGGATCTGCGCGCGGCGGTAGGGTCGTCGGTGCGCGCCATCATGCTTCCGAAGGTCGAGGACGCGGGTCAGGTGCGAGCGGTCGCGGCACTGATCGGCGAATTGGAGCTGCGCGCCGGCTTGCCGCAGGGTGCGACGTGCCTGTTGCCGCTGATCGAAACACCCGCGGGGTTGGCCGAGGTCGGGGCGTTGGCTGCAACGCCGCGGGTGATCGGCTTAGCTTTCGGGGGCGAGGATTTTTCCCGGGCGCTGACGGTGCCGCCCGCACCTGCCACACTCGGCTTGCCGTGCCAGTCAGTGGCGCTGGCGGCCCGCGCCCGCGGTCTGATGGCGCTCGGCCTCCCCGGGTCGCTGGCCGACTTTCAGAATCTCGAAGCCTACGCGGCCATCGTGACTGCCGGCAGAGCCTTGGGCATGACGGGCGCCCTGTGCATCCATCCCGCGCAAGTTCCCATTGTTAACGCCGGGTTCGGCCCAACTCCGGAAGAAATCATCTGGGCGCGCCGGGTGCTCGATCTCTGGGCCGATGTGGAACGGACGGGATCGGGCGTCGGTAGCCTTGAGGGACGGATGATCGACAAGCCTGTGGTCGACCGGGCTCGCGCCATCCTCGCGCTGAACGCGCCGATGGAGTAATACTATCTGGCCTGCTGGGAAGGCGTCCGGACCGGCGAAGTTGCGTATCGTAGGGGCTCATGCCTGCGCAAATCCTATTCAATAGTCCGACACCGGAACTCACGAGTTTGTGCCGTGAGGTTGCCGCCAGCCTACAAATCGAAATCGAGGTCATCGAGGGGGTCTTTGAGGAAGCGGCCGACAAGGCCCGTCAGGCGATCGCCAGGAACCCGAACATACATGTCGTGATTTCTCGCGACGCCTCGGCCCGAGCCATCGAGGCCGCGGTCGACCTTCCGATAGTCCATCTGGCCCCGACCGCCTCCGACTATTTCTACGCCCTGCGTCAGGCGCGGGAACACGGACAGCGCATCGGTCTCGTGGCCTATCAGCAGGAGGCGCGAGACCTGGAATTGTCTTGGTTCACCGAACTGCTTGGCGTGGACGTTCGAATTTTCGCCTACGCCAATCCCACCCAGTTCCAGACCCAGATCGCCTGGGCGGCAAGTTCGGGGATGCAGGTGGTGGTGATGCGTAGTGCACGGGGCGCGCGCCTCGCGCGAGAGGTCGGGCTTACCGGCATCGTGGTCCAGACCAACCGCCAAGCGGTCGTCCAGGCGATGGAACGGGCAACCACGGTCATCAAGGCGATGCACCAGGAATGGGAGCGAAGTGAGCTGCTCCAGACCATCCTGGATCACGTCTATGACGGAGTCCTGGCCATAGGCCCCGATCGCAAGGTGACCCTGTGCAACCATGTCGCGGAGCGCACGTTCGGCTTGCGGCCGGGCAAGGTGGTGGACGAAGGACCATCCCCGCTCAACAACGTCCTCCAGGACTGCTCGCCGCGGCGCAACTACTTGGTCGAGCTGGGAAGTCAGAAAATTCTGGCCAGTCGGGCGACCATCGCCGTCGGACAGAAGGTGGTTGGCACGGTGGTGACCTTCCAGGACATCACCAAGATCCAGCGCATGGAGGAGCGGATCAGAAAGGAGGTCTACAGCCAGGGCCTGGTCGCGCGGTACTCGCTCGATAACATCATCGGAAAAAGTCAACCCATGCGGCTGGCGGTGACCAAAGCGCGCGAGATAGCGGGCATGGACGCCACCGTGTTGATCATCGGCGAAAGCGGCACCGGCAAGGAGTTGTTCGCCCAGGGCATCCACCAGGCGAGCGAGAGACGACGGAATGGCCCGTTCGTCGCGATCAACTGCGCCGCACTGCCGTCGAACCTCCTCGAGAGCGAATTGTTCGGCTATGAGCATGGTGCGTTCACCGGGGCGCGCAAGGGCGGTAAGCCGGGCCTGTTCGAGTTGGCCCACGGCGGCACCATCTTTCTCGACGAGATCGGCAAGATCTCGCTCGATCTCCAGGCGCGCCTGCTGCGTGTGCTGCAGGAGCGTCAGGTCATGCGCGTGGGCGGCGACCGCGTCCTGCCCGTCGATATCAGGATCATCGCCGCAAGCAACGACAACCTGCTGAGCGCCGTCGAGGAGGGCAATTTTCGGGTCGATCTCTATTACCGGCTAAACATCATCCGGCTGACGGTGCCGCCCCTGCGGGCGCGGCGCGAGGATATCCCTCTGCTGGCGACGGCATTCCTGGAGCGAGCCGGCCAGGTTCACGGCATCCCGGCCCGCACACCGTCGGAAACCCTGCTTGCATGGCTGCAAACCCATCATTGGCCGGGCAACGTCCGCGAGCTTGAGAACATCATGGAACGGTACGTCGTGTTGTCCCGGGTAATGGATGACCGGGCTTTCCTCGACGAACTTCGCACCGAGGTCACCAGCACAGCGGTCGAGCGAACCGCCGATAGCAAGCTGACCGTGGACCTCGGTCCGCTCGCCGTCATGGAACAGCAGATCCTCGAGCAGGCGATCCGCCGCGTCGGCGACAACCGGGCCGCCCTTGCCCGCATCCTCGGCATCAGCCGAACCACGCTGTGGACCAAGTTGAAACAAGCCAACGTCGCGACGCCTCAGGACGTGTCCTAGCCGGTGGCAAAGGGCGCCCGCCATCGTGGTGCAGGTGGTGGCGCCCCGTCCCGGCCGACAGACACCCTAAAGCTGAACGCCTCGGTTCAGTTTCCGAACGGGCTCCGCGCGCCTTGCCGCTATGCAGGTGGCAGGGCTTGCCAGACTTCGGCCAAGACGGCGGTTCTATGAGGGGGCGGCCTCATTGGCACGTGACTTGCTGTTACCCCGTTCGGAGGCACGCGAATGATGTGGGATGATCTGGCACGGGATGTCCTGGCCGTCGACGCCGACGCGTTGTCGGCAGGTGCGGACGAGGCTGCGGCATACGCCGTCCTCGACTGGCTGGGCTGTGCCCTGGCCGGCGCCCGGCGGTTGGAAGACGGCTCCACCTCCCCGCCGCCTTCCGTGCCGGCCCTTCTTACCGTATCGCCCGGGGGGAACGGCTGCGAAAACAGCGTCCTGTGCGCGCTGATTGACGACGCTCTTGCCGGGCTGGCGTGTGACCTCGACGACATGATCGGCGCAGCGGGCTCAGCGATCGGGTCGGCGGTGGTTCCGGCGGCTCTGGCTGCGGCACAAATGGCCAGCGTTTCGGGACGTGAGTTCCTGACAGCCGTTTCGGTGGGATACGAGGTCGCTTCGCGCCTTGGAAATGGCCACGCGGTCGACAAGACGGGGGCAACCGAGGCGGCCGCCGCGGCCGCAGCTTCGGCCCGGTTGCTTGGCCTCAACCAGGCGGCCACGGCACGCGCGCTAGAAATGGCGGCGTCGCAACCCGTAGCCCCGCCTGCGCTGTCCGGACTTCTGGCGGCAAGGCGGGTCACCGAAGGGCGGGCAGGCCGCGCAAACTGGGAACGGTCGCGCCGTAGCGGCGTCATCACGTCAGCACTGGTCGGGGGCGCCGCGAACGGGGTCGCGCTAGCCCGGCGCCGCGTCCGTATTCATGCCGCAACTCCAGGGTTGCATGCCATCCTGGATGCGGCGCTGGCGCTGAAGGCGGCGCATCGCTTGCACCCGGAAGACATCGAGGCAATCGAGGTGCACTCGCCCGATCCCACCCTAAAGGGTGCGGTTGGCGAGCCGGATGCAGCCGCCCTCGAGCGCAGTTTGCCCTTCTGTCTTGCGATGCTGTTCACAGCCGGTCGGCTGGGGCCAGGAGAGATGAAGCCCCAATATCTCCTGAAAGCGCCCGTGGGTTGGCTCATGCGAGGATTCTCGCTCGTCACCGCGGCGGGCGCGGAGCGCGTGGTCATTCAGACACGCTACGGCGACCGTTACGAAATGGACACGGGCCTGCCGCGGGGGGCTCACGGAAACCCACTCGCGCCCAACGAGATCCGTGCCAAGTTCCACGCCCTGGCCGACCCCACGCTGGGCCCCGCGGGGGCGAATGCCTTGGCGGATGCCGTCCTTGCACTGGGAGCAGCGCGTGACCTCTCGGGCCTTCGCGCCAGCGTGACTATCGACACTCATCCCCCGCGCAAGGCCCACGCGCGATGATCCGGCAACGCACCATCTCGGTCACCCTCACCGATCAGTCAGGCGATGTCATGACCCTGCAAGGGCGGCTCGAGGACCCTTTCCACGACATCTCGATCTCGCTGGCGATCGATCGGCGCACACTGAAAATCGTTTCGGCTTCGGGCGGCATGGGGCGCATCCCCTATGCGGAAGGCTGCCCGCAAAGCCTGCCTGGGCTTGCCCCCCTTGCCGGCGTCCAGATCGCCGACGGCCTGAGCCGCCGGCTGCGCGACATCACAGGGGGCTCGATGGGATGCCCCTATCTGTCGGAAATCGCCGAACAGGTCTGCCGGTTCGCCCTGGTCCTGATCAAGTCGGACGAGGCCCGCGCAGCGGTCGCCCAGGGCGATCGTGAACGCTTCCGCGCCTTGCGCCGGCAAATGGGTGTCTGCGCCGGCCATACCCTGGCCGGCGAAGATGATCTGCCTCAATGGCTTAGCGAAGAGAGACCATGACCGAGTCCCAGCAATACTGGAACCCAGCCGTCGAAGGCCTGCCGCTCGAAGAGCTGAAGCGAATTCAGCTTCAGCGCCTGATGACCCAGATCCGCTACGTCTACGACAATTCGCCGCACTTCTTCCGCAAGAAACTCGAGGCCGTCGGTGCGAAGCCCGACGACATCCGCAGTTGGGACGACTTCCGGAATCTGCCGATCTGCCGCACCAAGGAGGAGGACCGCGTCGCCCAGGAAGAATCGATGGCGATGTTCGGCCATCCCTATGGGACCTATCTGTGCGCCCCTCTCGACCAGGTGAAGCACGTTTTCTGCACGTCCGGTACGTCTGGATTGCCCACGTTCTACACCTTCACCGAAGCCGACATGCGCCTGAACGACGAATCCTGGGCGCGTTCCTGGTGGCGGGCCGGCATTCGACCGGGCGACACCGTGTTGCAGGGGTTCGGCCTGTCCATGTGGTCGGCGGGCGTTCCCGTCGTGCGCGCCCTCGCCAACATGGGATGCCGGCCGATTGCCGCCGGCGCCGAGGGCGGCGTGGAGCGGATGCTGATGTTCGCGAACCTGACCAGGCCACGCGCGCTGCTTGGAACGCCTTCACTGGCGGAACTGATCATCGAGCGCTGCCCCGGCGTTCTGGGAAAGCCGGCCAGTGAGCTTGGGATCGAAATCATCGTGGCGGCCGGCTCGCCGGGAGCGGGCATTCCCGGTGTGCGGCAGAAGATCGAGGAGGGATTCGGCGGCGCCAAGATCTTCGACTCCTCGCAAGGCTGCTGGGGGTTGGCCAACGTCTCCTGCGACTCCGCGGAGTATCACGGCCTGCATGTGATTTCCGAGGACAATTGCATCTGGTACGACATCGTCGATCCCGAGACCAAGAAGCCCGTCGCAATCGAGGATGGCGCCGTCGGCGAAGGCGTGATCACCTCATTCGTCCATCAGGCGGCGCCGGCTTTCCGTTACTCGTTCGGCGATCTGTTGCAGGTATTCACCAGCCCATGCCCTGGTTGCGGCTTTACCGGGCACCGCTTCAAGATCATCGGGCGCGTCGACGACATGCTGAACGTCCGCGGCATCAAGGTCTACCCGATGGGAATCAAGAACGTCGTGGCCACGTTCATCCCTCGTGTCACCGGCGACATGCGGGTGGTGCTCGATCAGCCGGGCCCGAAGGTCGATCCGCCGCTCAAGGTAAAGATCGAACATTCGGAGGGTCTCCAGGGACCGGCCCTCGCGGTGCTCAAGTCCGACCTCGAAGACCGCTTGCGTGGCCTGCTGAAGGTCCGCTGCGACGTCATGCTGGTATCGCCCGGCTCGCTGGAGCGCAGCACCCTCAAGGGCAAGCTGGTGGAAAAAACCTATGAGCGGAATTGACCACCCGGATGCCGACAACGACAACAAGAGAGTGAGACATGCCCCTGCCCGTCATTGACGCCGCGCTGTGCGACGGCTGCAAGGCCTGCGTCGAGATTTGCCCGGTCACCGTCTATGCCATGCTCGACGACAAGGCGATCGTCGTCGCGGCCGAAGACTGCACCGCGTGCCAGGCCTGCATTCCGGCCTGTCACGCCGATTGCATCGTCGTCAACGACGATTGACGCACACCGGGGGGAACCATGCGCGCCATCGACGTCCATCTTCATCCGAGCACCCAGGAAATGGAACGCACCCTGGGAAAGTTTCGCGACGAGATGATCAAATACTACCGCCGGACCACGCCGACGCGGTCCGAGGAGGAAATGGCCGAGGACTACCGCAGCCTCGACATCGTCGGCATCCCCGTGGCGTTCGACGCGGAAACTCACACCGGCGAGCCACCCTGCACCAACGACTACGTCGCCGGCCTGATCAAGCGCTATCCCGACGTGTTCATCGGCGGGTTCGCCTCGGTCGACCCGCTGAAGGGGCAATCGGCCATCGACGACGCGACGCGGGCCGTACGCGAACTCGGGTTGATGGGCGTGAAGTTTGCGCCCTCCCTGCAAGGTTTCGCCCTCGACGATCGGCGGTTCTATCCGTTGTGGGAGACCATCGCCGGCCTTGGAGTTCCGATCCAGGTCCACATGGGCACCACCGGACTGGGAGCCGGCAGCCCGGGAGGCCTCGGCATCAAGCTCGAATACGGCCGGCCCATCCCGTATCTCGACAACTTCGCGGCCGACTTCCCGCAATTGACCATCATCGCCTGCCATCCCGGCTGGCCGTGGACCGACGAGTTGATCGCGGTGCTGCTGCACAAGCGCAACGTGGTTTCCGAGCTGTCCGGATGGATGCCGAAATATTTCCCGCCGAGCCTCGTGCATGAGGTCAAGGGTCGGCTTCAGGACAAGGTGATGTTTGGCTCGGATTATCCCGCCCTGTCACCCAAGCGCTGGCTCGACGAGTTCGCCGAGATGTTCCCGGCGCCGGTCCAGGACAAGGTGTTCCGCGACAATGCGCGCCAAATTCTAAACTTGACGATTTGACCAAACAGCACGGCTGAAGATGCCGGCGATGCCCAGGGGAGGTTCCGACCGATGAAGAAGATCTTCACGCCCATTCAAGTGGGGCCGATGCTGCTGAAGAACCGCATGGTGACGGCGCCAAGCGTGACCTACAACGCAGCCCCCACCGGAGAGGTGACGCAGCGCCAGATCGACATGTACGCGGCCCGTGCGCGCGGCGGCTTCGGGCTGGTCACGGTCGAGGCGTCGACGGTGCGCGACGACGGCTGCGCGTTCCCGTGCTTCCTCAGCATCAGCCACCCGCGTTTCCTTCCGGGTTTGAGCCAGATCGTTCAGCACATTCATCTCTACAACGCCAAGGCCGCCATTCAGCTCATCCACACTGGCCGCAACGCGCAGAAGATCTTCATCAATCAGGATCCGGTCGCACCGTCGGACAAGCTCATCTGGCGCGACAAGCCCCGCGTGCTGTCGACCGAGGAGTGCGAAGAGATCATCCAGCTGTTCGCCCACTCCGCCGCCATGGCGAAGAGCATCGGGTTCGACGCGGTCAGCATTCACGGCTCGCTCGGCCATCTGCCGGCGCAGTTCCTGTCGCCCCTGACGAACGACCGCACCGACAGGTATGGCGAGCGCACGCGATGGGTCGTCGAGTTGATACAGGCGATCCGCAAGGCCGTGGGCCCCGGGATGGCTATCATGTACCGCGGATCGGTTGACGAATTCGTCGAGGGCGGCCTGACCATCGATGACTGGCAACTGATCGCGCCCGTTTTGGTCGAGGCCGGTGTGGACTGCATCGACGTCTATCCCGGGATCTTCGAATCCGTGCTCGAAGCGACCCTGCCCTTGTATTACCCCGAGGGCTTCTATCTGCCGTTTTCGAAAAAGATCAAGGAGTCGGTCGACATTCCCGTTTGCGTGGTCGGCAAGCTGATGAACCCCCGGGTGGCCGAGAAGGCGCTCGAGGAGGGCAAGTGCGATCTGGTCAGTTACACCCGCGCGATGTTCGCCGACCCCGAAATCCCGCGGAAGATGATCGAAAACCGGTACGACGACATCCGCCGCTGCTGCGGCTGCGACCGCTGCGTCGGAGACGGCTTCAGCGGCCGCATGACGCAATGCGCCATCAACCCGACCTTCCAGCGCGAAGGAAGCTACCGCATCGAGCCGGCGCGCACGCGCAAGCGCGTGGTCGTCGCCGGCGGCGGCGTGGGCGGCCTCGAGGCCGCCCGGGTCTGCGCCCAGCGCGGCCACGAAGTTCTGTTGTTCGAGAAGGACGCCAAGTTGGGCGGGCTGATCCACCAGGTATCGCGGATGCCGCATCTCTACATGCGCGAACTCAACTATCCGGTGGAATGGCTGTCCAAACAGATGGCCAAGCTCGGCGTGGCGGTGACGACGGGCCAAGCGGTGACCCCGGAAATGATCGACGACCTGAAGCCCGACGTGATCTTCGTGGCGACGGGCTCGGTGCCCGTCATCCCCGCGATACCCGGCGCCGAGCTTCCGCACGTCCTCACCCAGGAAGACTATCTGGCCAGGGGCGGCAAGACCGAGGTGGGCAACAATGTGGTGGTGATCGGCGGCCAGTTCGGAGCCGAACTGGCCATCTCGCTGGCCCGCGAGGGGCGCAACGTCACGTTGTTGGAGGAGGTAAATGCCAACGTCGCGACGGCGCCCTATCTCGTGAATACGGTCACCCGGTACATCTACTGTAACATGCATCTGAACAAGGATCAGGTGAACGTGCGGACCGGCATCAAGGTCACCGAGATCGTCGAGGGCAAGGTCATCGGCCTGGACGGCGAGGGGCGCTCCGAAGAATTCGCGGCCGATACCGTATTCCTGTGCCTGCCCCGCCGATCGGACAAGAGCCTGGCGACGGCGCTCAAGGAGCGCTTTCCGGCGGGCGAGGCCTATCATGCCGGAGCCGCCTATACGCCCTCTCAGATCCGCTTGAACGGGAAGTCGTGCGACCTCTACGAAATCGGTGACTGCGTCGAACCCAACACCTTGTTGGAAGCGATCCATCAAGGCTCGCTATTCAGCCTGGATGCGTAAGGGATCGGCTTTCCAGCTACATCGCTCAGGCCTTGGCGAGGAAACTGGCGATGGCTTGGCGGAACGTCGGAAGAGCGCATATCGTCCGAAACGATTCGACCTCAGCCTCTAGCTGCTCATCGAGGTCGCGGGCCCAGCTCTGGCGAAACAATGCCTTGGTCTGCCGGCAAACGTCCGGGGGCAGTTTCGCCAGACGGCGTGCGATTCGCGCGGTCTCGGCTTCGAGCGCCGCCGCCGGCACCACCCAGTTGACCAGGCCCAACCGAAGCGCTTCGGCGGCGTCCACCGCGTCGCCGATCAGCGCCAGTTCCAGCGCCTTGCGTGTTCCCACCATCCGCGGCAGCCGGTAGGACAGGCCGCCGTCACAGGTCGCGGCGATCTTGGAATAGGCATAGATCATGCGCATGTCGTCGCCGGCGATCGCAAGGTCGCAGGCCAGCGCCAAACTGAACCCGCCACCGGCAACGGCGCCGTGCAAGCTCGCCAAGACCGGCTTGCCCATCGACGAAATCTGACGGATCGCGTCCTGAAATCGCGCGACCAGGTGCCAGGCATCGGGGCCGTCGGAATGCAGCACCTCCAAGTCGCCGCCGGCGACGAACGCCTTGCCGGCCCCGCGCAGGACCACCACGGCGACCGCCGGATCGGCCTCCACCTCGTCCAACGCCGCACCCAACGCGGTCAGGAGCGTCCCCTCGAGGGGGTTGAGCTTGGCCGGCCGGTTCAGGGTGACCGTCGCGACGGCGCCGTCCCGGGCGACCAGGACGGGGGCCTCTGCGGATTGCTGTAGCATTAGTCCCTCCGAGACATGGGCAGCGGTGCCGACGTCAGTCGCTGGCCTGGTGGATGACGCCGGCCACGAGCAGGTCCGCGATCTCCGCCGAGGAGCGGCCGAGGCCTTCGAGTATGCCAACCGAGTGCCGGCCGAGTCGCGGTCCCGGCGCCGGCAGTTCGCTTGGCGTGCGGCTGAAGCGTGGCGCGGGTGCCGGCTGGATCGTGCCGCCCGCGGCCACGAAGGTGCCTCGGGCGGCGTTGTGGGGATGGCTCGGCGCTTCGGCGAGGTCGAGCACCGGCGCGAAGCATGCGTCGGTGCCCTCGAGGAGCCGGCACCACTCGGCGCGCGATCGGGTGCTAAACAGCGCCGCCAGCCGGGCCTTCTGTTCCGGCCAGGCGGCCGTCGCCCATTGGTCGGCAAACAATGCATCTTCGATACCGAGCCGCTCGAGCAGCAGAGAGTAGAAATTCGTCTCGATGGCGCCGATCGCCACGTACTTGCCGTCGGCGCACTCGTAGGTGCAATAGAACGGCGCGGCGCCGTCGAGCAGGTTGCTTTCGCGCTCGTCGCGCCAATGCCCCGACCGCAACCATCCATAGATCAGGGTCATCAGCAGGGCGGAGCCATCGGTCATGGCGGCATCGACCACCTGACCGCGGCCGGTCCGCCCCGCATCGAAAAGGGCGGAGATGACGCCGAGGGCCAGCAACATGCCGCCACCGCCGTAGTCGCCGATCAGGTTGAGCGGCGGCGGCGGCGGGCGGTCCTTGTGGCCAATCGCGTGCAGCGCCCCGGTCAAAGCGATGTAATTGATGTCATGCCCGGCCGCTTGGGCGAGCGGGCCCGTCTGCCCCCAGCCGGTCATCCGGCCATACACCAGGCGGCCATTGCGCGCCTGGCATTCCGCGGGCCCGAGCCCAAGCTTTTCCGTCACGCCCGGGCGGAACCCCTCGATCAGCGCGTCGGCTTTGGCCACGACGTCGAGAACGATGCCCAGCCCGCGCGGATCCTTGAGGTCGACAGCCAACGAGCGGCGCCCCCGATCGATCGGACTCACCTCCCGCTTCATCGCCTCGAAACCGGACGACCCGGCGGCCGGAATTCGATCGATCCTGACCACCTCGGCCCCCATGTCGGCCAAGATCATGCCGGCGAAGGGGGCGGGTCCAAGGCCGGCCAATTCGACCACCGTGACGCCAGACAGGGGGCCGGCCATCAGATCCTCCCCATCTCGTCGGCCAGCCTGCCCTCGAACGCCAGCGCAGCGGATTCCCTCCGTGCGTCCGGCGCGTCCCTCAATAGGCCGTTGAGGAAGAGTTCGGTCGCAAGATCGGCGTATTCGTCCGGTTTCACGGCGCCGCCAGGCTTGTACCAGGCGAAGGTGTAGTTGATGATTCCCAAATACATCATCGTATAAACGCGTTTGTTCACTTGGGTTATCTTGACGCCACCTTCGAGCCGGATGAGCAGGTCCGAGACCTGATCCAATATCCGGCGCTGGAGGCCTTCCATGCGCGCCCTGTCGGCATTCGACAATTGGTTGAGTTCGTTGAGAACAAGGACCTGTTCGTTTCGGGACCGGATGTTGGTATTGACGATCGCCCTGGTCACGGCGCGCAACTGCTCGACAGCCGCGGTGCTCGAGCGCAGCGCATGGTCGAGGACGTCGAGAAATCCAAGAAGATGATCGTTAAGTATCTCGCACAGGATGGCTTCCTTGGACGGGAAGTAATGGTACAGGGCGCCGCGCGACAGTTCCGCCGAGACGGTAAGGTCGTTGATGGTGCTGGTGGCGTATCCAGCCTTGGCGAACACCGCGGCCGCAGCCTTGAGGATCCTGCGCTGGACCTCGGGGTACTTTTTCGATCGTGAACGAGCCACCTGTTCTGTCTCCTGGTGCCCAGCTTAGAGTCGGGACAGCATTTCCGCGACGACGGTATAAGGGTCCTTTTCCCGGCTGACCACCGGCTCGATCGAGCCCTCGAGCCAGCCTTCGTCGCCGGACCGCAAACGCCGGTCCAATCGGTCGCGGAGGATTTCGCCGATCCGGTGTCTGGCGCGATCGCTCATGTAGCGGCGCGCCGCCTCAGGATCGGCATTCTGATGGGCGAAGCAGCCGTCGATCGCGTCGACCAGTTCGGCGACGCCAACACCCAGATGCGCCTGGGTCTTGATCACCGGCGGCTGCCAATCGCGATCGGGGCGAAGCCGGCTGCCGCGGGCGATCATTTCCCGAAGTTGGCGGCAGGTGCGATCGGCCGCGGGATGATCGCTCTTGTTGACCACGTAGACGTCGCCGATCTCGATTATTCCCGCCTTCACGGCCTGCACCTCGTCGCCGCCCAGCGGCGTCTGGAGCAGCACCACGACCGCGGCATGGCGCATGATGTCGGTCTCGTTCTGGCCGACGCCGACGGTCTCGACCAGGATCACGTCCCACGGCATCGCCTCAAGCACGGTAAGTGCGTCTCCAGCCGCCCGGGCCAGGCCGCCAAGCTGTCCGCGCGAGGCCATGCTGCGGATGAACACGCCGTCATCGCATCCATGCTCGACCATGCGCAGGCGATCGCCGAGCACGGCGCCGCCAGTGAACGGACTGGAGGGGTCGATGGCCAAGACCGCAACCCGCAGGCCTCGCCTGCGCCACGCCCCGATGAGACAACTGATCAATGAGCTCTTGCCCGCCCCCGGCGGTCCGGTCACCCCGATCACCCGGCCATTGCCGCCGGCGCGATACAGGGCCTGCAGCAAGGGAATGACCGCCTCCTCGCCCCGCTCGATCCGGGTCAGCAGCCGCGCGCAGGTCCGCACGTCGCCTCGGCACAGTGCCTCCAACGTGACGTTCTCGTCGCGGGCGCCGTTGGTCACGGCTATGCGATCCCCTCGCCATTCACGCACAACCCCGCAGTCGCACCCCGTGCGTTGCCGAGTACGAAGCGAATGATGGAGTCGGCGCCGCTGCCCGGCGGGAACACCGCCGCCACGCCTTTTTCGATGAGCAGGCGCGCCTGGTGCTTGGGAACGTTGCCGCCGCACACGACAGGCACGTCCTCAGCGCCGTTGCGCTTGAGCAATTCCACCAGGGAAACGATCTGACCGTAGTTCGATGCGTGCGAACTGATGCCGATCAGGTCCACGTCCTCTTGGATCGCGGCCCGGACGATCATTTCCGGAGTCTGGTTGCAGCCGAGATAGACCACCTCGATGCCGGCGTCCCGAAGGATGCGCGCCACGATTTCACCCCCCGTGGTGTGACCATCGAGACCGATCATCGAGACGATTACTTTCTTTCCTTGTCCCGCACTCATGTTTCGTCTCCGATCCGCTTGTCACTGGAGCGCAAAAGGGCATTCGATCATGTTGAACGGGTCATAGCTGAGCCCCCGCGCCATGCGTATCACGCCGAAAATTTCGCCAGCCGTGGCGTAGGCCTTCACGGCATCGATGATGGCCGGCATCAAGTTGAAGCGATCGCCTTTTCCGGCGTCCGTGTGGAGCCGACTCAGTCGGGCCGCGACCAACGGCAGATCGCGGGTCTTCTTCCATTCCTCCATGCGGCGCGCGATGCCTTCCGAATCGCCGGGCGGCAATTCTTGCACCGGTATCTCGAACTCCTCCTCGGGGGGCATGACGAGATGATTGACGCCCACCACCAGCCGCTCGCCGGTGTCTATCTCGCGGAACCTCTTGGCCGCCTCCTCGCGCAGCATGTCCTGGACGACGCCGCGGTCGAGTGCCGCGATCATCCCGCCCATTTCTTCGATCCGGGCGAGAATGGCATAGGCTTCCCGTTCCACCTCGTCGGTGAGCGCTTCGACGAAATAGGACCCCGCCAGCGGGTCCACCACGTCGGCAGCGCCGGTCTCGTAGGCGACGATGTGCTGGGTGTTGAGGGACATGCGCGCCGCCAAGGGCGACGGTTCGGCATGGGCATTGTCGAGCGTGGCGTTGTCGATCGCGGTGGCCCCCACGATGGCGCCGGCCAGGGTTTGGATGGCGCAGCGCACGATATTGTTGAGCGGCTGCTGATAGGTCATGGTGCGACCGGAGGTGTGCGCCGCGATCAGCAGGTGGCACGACTTTTCCTTCTTCGCCTTGAAGTGCTCCCGCGCCAGACGCGCCCACATGCGGCGCAGGGCGCGCACCTTCGCTATCTCCTCGAAGAAGCGGGTGCCGATGCTCACCAGTTCGTAGGGCAGGGTGGCGACGTCATCGAAATCGAGGCCCCGCTCGGTGACCAGCAAGGTGCAAAGCTCTTTCAACATGGCCATTTCCAGGGCCAGCGCCTGGGCGTTGTTGCCGCCCGATTCCTGGAAATGCTGGCTGATTATGGCGGCCCGCATGCGAATCCGGTTGCGGATCACATATTCCGACGCGTCCAGGAAGAGTTTGAGGTTGAGATCGAAGGGCTGGACGTCGGTTTGGCCGAAATAGTTCTCGAACGGCGATTCCAGAACCGATCCGTGAATCTTGGAAAGGTCGTCGCCGCGCTTTTCGGCCAACGCGACGACATAGGCCAGACGCAGCGTCGTCGGCGCGCAGGAGCCAAGCAACGTGATCGACTGGCCGGTGAGGGGAATGTCCTCCATCAACTCCTCGAACTCGAGCAGCGAACATCCCGGCCACCCGAGCACACCGGCCTCTCTCCGGCCGAGCGGATGGTCGACGTCGATGCAGGACGAGAACACGCGATCGCTGATGACGCACATGCCTCCGCGCTGGCCCATCTCGCGATATTTCTTGAGCACGAGGTTGGCGTCCCGCGAGGTTCCCAGTCCGGCCGTCATTCGCTGGGTCCACATGCGGCTGCGATAGCCCTCGGGATGGTAGCCGCGGGTGTAGGGAAAGGCGCCGGGTTCACCGAGATCCCGGCGGTAATCCAACTCCGCGATATCCTCGGGCGTGTACACCGGTTTGATAGCGTATCCGTAATCCGTGGCTCTCTTCATCATTGCATCTCCGATAGACCTTCGAGAGGCCGTTCCGCCCGCCCCTCGGCACCGGCCGGACGGGGCCAAGGGGCGAGGCGGAAGGACCTGGCTTGAAAGGCCTTTTTTGTCAGTCGGTTACCTTGTAGGTCAGGCTGGCCGCATCACCGCGCATGATCCGCACGGCCTGCGATGAGAAGCGCACGCCGGGGCCGAAGCTGATCGGTCCCATCACGGCCGTCTCGAACCCCTTGGTCTTCTCGAGTTCGGCGATGGTGCAGGCCCAGGTCAGGGTCTTGGCGCAACGCCGCATGGCTTCGATCAGCACCTTCGTGCTGGCATAGGACGCCAGGCTGTAACGGTTGATCGCCTTGACCTCGCCCTCGCTCACCAGTGCCTTCGCCCGCTCGACGAAGGCCTTCACCGCTGCGCTGTCGTCGGTCTCGACGTAATCGACGGCGTAGATTCCTTCGCCGGCCGGTCCCATGAGCTTCAGCGTCACCGGCACGCGCCCCGGCCAGAACATGCCGATGGCGGGCTTGCTGTTCAGTTTCTCGAACTCGCGGACCATGGCCACGGTTTCGGCGAGAACGCCGCCGGCCATGAAGACTTCGGTGCCGGCCTGCCGCGCGCGCAGAATGTCCGACGAAAAGTCCTGTTGCCCCTTCTTGTATTCCCCCTCGAAGACGACGTTGATGCCGCCGTCCTTGAGCGCGTGAGAAAAGCCCGCGCGCAGAGCGACGCCGTAATCGTCGTTCTGCGTGAGGATGCCCCATTTCGCCCCGGGATGTTTGCGGGCGAGGTAGCGCACCAACTGGTACATCCCCTCTTCATAGGATTGACCGACCACGAAGACGTTCTTGCGCGGCGGCTGGTAGAGGGGAGTGATCGGCGCGATCGAGGCCATCGTCGGGATCCCGGCTTTCTCGACCACCGGCAAGGCGGCAACGCCGTTGGAGCCTGAGAGCGAGGTCAAGGCGAAGACCTTGTCGACGTCGATCAGCTTCTTCACCGATTGGATGGTGCGGGCCGCCACGTAGCCGTCGTCCTCGACGATGACGCGCAGCTTTCTGCCGGCGACGCCGCCGGCCGCGTTGGCCTCGGCCACCGCCATCTTGGTGCCGACATTGTAGGCGACACCGAGCAGTGCGGGCGGCCCGGTCAGCGGTTCGACCTCCCCGAGCAATATCTCGGTGTCCGTGATTCCCTGGTCGGCCTTGGCAGCGGTGGCGGCGAACAGCCCTACCGCCAAGATAATCGCAAGTCTCGAAACCATCTTCTCCCTCCCTTATGGCATTTGTGCTTGATGCACCGTTTCAGTGGCGCAGTGGCCAATTGACCCACAGTCGCTTGACGTCACGCCACACTCCGACGAGCCCGCGGGGCTCGAAGCGCAGGAACAGGATGATCACCAGGCCGTAGAGCACGGTGCGCAACTCATGAGCCGCAGTGGAAAAGAGCATCTCGGCCTGCGGGCCCAACATCCCCAAGGCGATGCGCGCCACCTCCGGCAGCAGAACGATCAAGACCGTGCCGAGCACCACGCCCGCGGTCGACCCCAACCCCCCGACGATGAGGATCGCCAGCGCCTCGATGCTCATCAGAAATGGAAAGCCTTCCACCGACACGAAGCTCAAATAGATGCCGAAAAGGGCGCCCGCGATGCCGCTGATGAAGGCGCTGGTCATGAAGGCGCGCAATTTGTACGCCTGCAGGTTGATGCCCATCGTGCGCGCGGCGATGTCGTTGTCGCGCACCGCAACAAAGGCGCGCCCGACACGGGAGCGCTGGATGTTGAGCACCGCGAACAGCGTCGCCACGGCGACCACGAGGCACAGATGGGCGAAGCGGGCATCGCTCTCGAAATCGATTCCCAACAGCTCGGGACGCATCACCGGCAGGCCACGCGCTCCATTGGTCAGCCAGCTCATGCTCAGCACGACATGGCTGATGATGAACGCGAAGGCGAGCGTGGTTATCGCCAAATACAGCCCTTTGAGCCGCAGGGAAGGCACGCCGACGACGATGCTGACCAGCGCCGGGACCACACCGGCGGAAAGAAAGCCGATCAGTGGCGGCGCGCCGAACTTGGCAACCGGCACCGCGTAGGCGTAGGCGCCCAGCAGCAGGAAGCCCACATGGCCCAGCGATATCAGTCCGGTGCAGCCGGTCAGCACGTGCAGCCCGAGGGCGCCGGTGCCCGTGATCAGGATGAGCACCAGAAAGGACAGCAGGTAGGCGTTGAGGAAATAGGGGGCCATCGCCATCGCCAGAACCAGAATCCCGCCCCATACCCACACCGCGGTGGAATCGCTCAGGACGATCAGGCTGGGAACGCTCTCCTTGTAGTGCCCGCTACGCATCAGACCCTCTCGATTTCGCGTTCGCCGAACAGCCCGAACGGCCGGACCATCAGCACGGCGATGATCACGGCAAAGCCGGTAATCTCCTTCAGGCTGGGCGCCAGATAGCCGCCGGCGAGGTTCTCGGCGACGCCGAGCACCACGCCGCTCAGACCCGATCCCAAAACGGAATCGAGCCCGCCCAGGATGGTCGCGGGAAACGCTTTGAGGCCGACGTGGTAAAGATTGGGGGAAACGTCGTAGATCAGGGCAAAGAAGATCCCGGCGATCCCGGCGATCAGGGACGAACCGACCCATGCGACGGCGTGGATGCGCGCCGCGCTTATCCCCATCAACTGGGCGGTGCGCTCATCCGCAGCGACCGCGCGCATCGCCTTGCCGATCCTGCTGAAGCGAAAGAACGCCCACATGACGGCACAGGTGGCGAGGAGTGTCGCCATGACCGCGACTTGGGCGCTCCGCACGCCGGTGCCGCCGAAATGAATCACGTCACGCCCCACGCCGATGTCGAGCGCATGCGGATACGGGTCCCAGACGAGCAACACGAGGGACCGAAGGATGACGGCCAGGGCGATCGTCACCATGACCGTCGCGAACACGGGTTCGCCCAGCATCGGCCGCATGATCAGCCGTTCGATCACGAGCCCGAGCAGCAGGGCCGCGACGAGGGCGCCACCGACGACGAGCCACGGATGTCCCGGTACGGTGCCGGCGATGGTCCAGGCTATGTAGGCGATGACCATCGCCATCTCGCCTTGAGCGAAGTTCACGAGACCGGTCGCCTTGTAGATCAGGGCGAAGCCCATGGCCACCAGCCCATAGATGGCGCCGACGGCGATGCCGGAGACAACCAGGTCGACGAGATACTGCATCGCCTCTCACTCCCCGTAGATTTCGGCCAGTTCCTTTTGGAACTTCTTGTCGATCACGCCGCGCCGCACCTTCTGCGTCGCCGTAAGCTCGCCATCGTCGTGATCGAGTTGCTTCTCGAGCAGCACGAAACGCCGGACAGATTCGACCCGGGCGAACCGGGAATTCACGGCGTCAACCACTTGCTGCACCAGCGCGCCCACCTCGGGCAGCAGGGTGAGCGACCGATAGGTCGTGTAGGCCAGACCGCGATCGCGCGCCCATCGTCCGACGGTGTCGTAGTCGATCTGTATCAGGGCACCGACGAACTTGCGCCCCTCCCCGACGACGATCGCTTCGGCGATGTATGGGCTGTCCTTCAGCGCGTTCTCGATCTCGGAAGGCGAGATGTTCTTGCCGCCGCTGGTGATGATGATCGCCTTCTTGCGGTCGACGACGGTGATCTCGCCGTTGTCGAGCACCTCGACGATGTCGCCCGACGCCAGCCAACCGTCGGCGGACAAGCTCTGGGAGGTTGCGCTCGCATCGGCGAAATAACCCAGGAAAACGCCCGGGCTGCGAAGGATGATCTCGCCGTCGTCGGCCTGGACCCACTCCACGCCGCGCAACGCGGTGCCGGCGCCGCCGGGGCGGCAATGAACGCCGCGCTGGAGGAAGGCCACGCCCCCGCACTCGGTAAGCCCGTAACCCTGGCTGACCGGGAGCCCAATGATGTCGAAGAACCGCATGAGCTCGGGCGAGACGGCCGCGCCGGCGCACAGCCGGTGGCGTGACCGGTCGAGGCCCATATAGCGGTGGATGTTGCGGAACATCGTCCAGTAAAGGGACGCGGCCAGTGCGCGATCACCGAGGCCCGTCGCCCCCACCCGGGCATGCCGGCGTTCCGACAGGCCGCGCCCAAGCCGCATCGCCTGCCGAAAGGCCCAACGCTGGACCGGCCCGCTGTCGTCCAGCTTGAGCAGGAATCCCTGATGGAGCTTCTCGTAGATGCGCGGCACACCGATGAAAAAGGTCGGCGCGATCTCTCGCACGTTGGCAGCCACCGTATCGATCGATTCGGCGAAATTGATCGAGCCGCCGGTCACCAACTGCATCACCATCGAGTAGCAACGCTCGGCCATGTGACACAGGGGGAGGTAGCACACCGCCTCGAAATGCCGCTCAAGAACGCCGCAACCCTCGGCATAGGTGAAGGCGGAGTAGATGATGTTGCGGTGAGAGATCATCGAGCCCTTCGGGGGGCCGGTGGTCCCCGAGGTGTAGACCAGGATGCAGCAATCGTCGGGGCTCGCCGCGTCAATGGCCGCATCCAGGTCCGCACCTGCGCTCGGCCGCTCCCGCAAGTGGGCGTCCCCGAGTTCCAGAAGGTCAGCGAACGACATCAACTTCTCGTGGCGATAGCCCCGCATCCCCTTCATGTCGACGCATACGATGCGTTCGACCGCAGGCAGGCCGCCTTCCCGTTCCAGCGCCTCGATGACCTTGTCCGTCTGCTCCTGATCGCCCGTGAAGACGATCCGCGCCCCGCTGTGGCCGACGATGTATTGCAGCTCGGGCCAGGGATTCGTGGGATAGATCCCCACTGTCACGGCGCCGAGCGATTCCGCCCCGAGGTCGGCGTAGAACCACTCCGGAGTGTTCTCGCTGGCGATGGCGATGCGGTCGCCGGCGCGCAACCCAAGGGCCGCGAGGCCCAGCGCGACGCGCCGCACCGTGGCGTAGTAGTGCGACCACGTATAACGGCGCCAGACGCCGCGGTCTTTCTCGCGAAGCGCCAATGTGCCGCCTTGCGTTTCCGCACGGTATCGCAACAGTCGGGGCAGGGTTGTCGAGCCCTCGAACAGACGTTGCGGAAGATCGGCGGCGCTCAGGGGACGCAGCGCGTTCGCGATCGAGGCGTCAGCGATTCGCATCGGCGAGCCTCCGAGGATGTTTTGCCGTGGCGGGACCGAGATAAGCGGCGGCGACCGTGTCGTCCCGGCCGATTTCCGCGGGTGCTCCCTCCGCGATTTTCTGCCCGAAATGGAGCACATGGACGCGATCGGAGATGTCCATGACGATCCGCATGTTGTGCTCGATCATCAGCACCGAGATGCCGTAGTCGTCGCGGATGTCGAGAATGAAGCGGGCGATGTCCTCGGTTTCCTCCTGGTTCATCCCCGACACCATTTCGTCGAGCAGCAACAGCTTCGGGCGGCAGGCCAGCGCCCGGCCCAATTCGACGCGCTTCTGCTGGCCGTAGGAGAGCGTTCCGACGACCTTCTCCCGCAGTTCCTCGATTTCCAGGAACTCGACGATCTCCTCCACCTGCTCCCGGGCCGCGATCTCTTCGCGGCGGGCGCGGCCGAAGAAGACGGCGCCGGCGAACACGCCGGACCGCAGGCTCGTGTGGCAGCCCACCAGAAGGTTTTCGACGACCGTGGCGTGCTTGAACAGCGCGAGGTTCTGGAAAGTGCGGCCGATGCCGTGCGCGGCGAACCGGTGGGAGGGGACGCGCCCCATGTCCTTGCCGTCGAAAACGATACGCCCCGAGGTGGGGCGGAGCACGCCGCTGATCAGATTGAACAGGGTCGTCTTGCCGGCGCCGTTGGGGCCGATGACGCTGCAGACCTCGCCCCGTTCGACGCTCAGCGAGACATCCGAGACCGCGACCAGACCGCGAAACGCCTTGGTGGCCCCCTGGATTTCGAGCAGCGCGCTCATGACAGCCACCGTTTGCGACGCTTGTAGTGCTTGACCTCCCGCAGGCTCTTCTGATCGGCGCCGGAAACACCGAGGTAGAATTCCCGCACGTCGTCGTTCGCGGTCAGGCTGTCCGCCTCGCCGTCGAGCACAATACGGCCGCGCTCGACGATGTAGCCGTAGTCGGCAATGTCGAGCGCACGCTGGGCGTTCTGCTCGACCAGCAGGACGGCCAGCCCGAGCTCCTTGTTGAGCCGCGCTATGACGGAATAGATCTGGTCGATGACGATGGGCGCCAGGCCGAGCGACGGTTCGTCCAAGGCGAGCAAGCGCGGTCCCCCCATCAAGGCGCGCCCAATCGCCACCATCTGCTGCTCGCCCCCGGACAGATAACCGGAAATCTGCCGCCGCCGCTCCGCAAGCCGCGGGAACAGTTCGAATACCATTGCCCGTCGCTCGGCCAGGACGCGGGGACCGGCCGCATAGCCGCCCATCTCCAGGTTCTCGTCCACGGTCAGCGGCGCGAACAGACGACGGCCTTCAGGCACCTGGACGATCCCCAGGCGAACGATCATTTCCGCCGGCAAGCCGGCAATGTCGCGACCGCCGAAGGTGATTGCGCCGCCCTCTATTTCCCCTTCTTCCTTGGCCAGCACGCCGGATACCGCCTTGAGCAGGGTCGACTTACCGGCGCCGTTGGCCCCCAGAAGGGCAACGATCCGCCCCGGCTCAACGCGGACCGAAACGTCGCGGACCGCCTCGATCGCGCCGCCGTAGATCACCTGCAGGTTTCTGATCTCGAGCGTCGCCTGCGACATCCCTCTCGCCTTCCGCTAGTTCAGACGCGACGGTGGATGCGTCGCCCCGATCTCATCGACCACCAGCTTGGCGGTCTCGGCGCAGGCCTGGGTGCCGCCGTTGCCGTAGTCCTTGACGGCGTCGCCGACACACCACAGCCCGCCGACACCCGTCTGCCGCGGCAGATCGTAGCCGGAAAGGCTGCGCTGGGCCGGCCAGTCGTCGCGCATCACCCGGACGGACAGCAGTTTGGCCGAGCCGAAACCAGGTATCTGCTCGTGAAGGTCGGTCATCGCTTCGGCGATCTCGGCATCGGCATCGAATTCGCCGATCGCCGGCTTCGGGACGGCATAGGCGACATAGAGGTGCCACCCCTCCGGGGCCAACTCGGGGCAGGTCGCGGTGAGATTGGCCATGTTGCACAGCCTGCGGGTTCGGCCAAAGGTGACGAGGCCGGGGGCATGCAGCAGGGGATCGCGGCTTGCGAAATTGATGACGATGTTGGCGGCGGGCTTCAGCCGCGTGCTGACCAGGTCGACATATTCGCTCGGGAAGTGCGCGGCCCCGGCCAGGGCCACCGTGTGCTTGGGCCCGGCATTGCTCACGACGATCCCGGCAGCGATACGACGTTCGCGGCCATTCTCGCTGACGAGCACGCCGCGCACGCGGCCGCCGTCAACCGCGATCGCTTGTGCCGGCGTCGACAGGCGAATGTCGGCGCCATGCGCCCGCGCGGCCGCCGCAAGATCCTCCCAGACGCCGATGGTGCCACGCGGACAGAAACCGAACCGCTTGAACGCGCCCTTGCGCGTGAAATAGGTGAGGAAGGCGCGGGCCGGAAGTTCATCCGCGTTGCAAGCGAAGATCGCCGCGCAAAGATTGCGGAAGATCGCATGTACCGTCTTGTTGCGGGTAAGGCCGTTCAGCCAATCCTGGGTCGACTGGCGACCGTCGGGCAGATTGCCGCGGCGGGCCTCGCCGAAGGTGTCGAGGATCCGGGCGGTGTGCTTCGTGAGCCCTCCCAGGAGGGTTCCCCAGCCGCCCCGGCTCACGTCGACCACCTTTCCATTGAGATAGAAGGCGGCGGGCGGCTCGGGCAGACGGATGTCCAGCGGCGCGCCGACCTCGGCGAACGTCTCCTCGAAAACGCCGCCGAGCTCCAGGGCGATGGCGCCGGTGTTGACTCTGAAGCCGTCGATCTCCTCGGTGGAGGCGCGCCCGCCCAGCCGGTCGCGCGCCTCGATCAGCAGCGTCGAGTACCCGGCCTTCGCCAAGCGCGCCGCGGCGCATAGTCCCCCCGCCCCGGCGCCGATGACGACCGCGTCGAAGCGTTCGTCCGCTACAAATCCGTCCATTCCTCTCTCCCTGGTCGTTCTTCCCGGGCCACTCTTGGCGGCGGCCCGTCTGCGGCCGGTCAGCCCGGCCGAGGTTCACATGCGCTTGGCAACCTCCTCGAGCATGACCTCGGTGGCGCCGCCGCCGATGGTCAGGATGCGGGCATCGCGGGCCATCCGCTCGATGGGGGTGCCCCGCATGAACCCGGTGCCGCCGTGCAGTTGCAGGCATCCATGCACGACCTCGTGCAAGACCTCCGGCGCCAGCGCCTTGACCATCGAGACTTCCCGGATGCAGTCATGACCGGCGGCGGCGAGTTCCGCCGCGTGATAGGCAAGCTGCCGGGCCGCCGCCGCCTTGGCGGCGAGCATCGCCAGCTTGTTGCGGACGACTTGCTGGTCCCAGAGCGTTCCCCCAAAGGCGCGCCGGGTCTTGACGTAGTCGACCGTCAGCTCGATCGCCTTCGCGCTCTCGCCCGCGCAGATTCCCCCGATGCAGATCCGCTCGTTCTGGAAAGTCTCCATGATCCCGTAAAAGCCCCGGTTCTCCTCGCCCAACAACGCGTTGGCCGGCACCCGGACGCTGTCGAGGCTGATCGCCGCCGTGTCAGAGCACAGCCAGCCATGCTTCTCGAGAGGGGTCACGGCCACGCCCGGCAGATTCCGTTCGACCAGAAAGAGCGAGATTCCGCGGCTACCCTTGGCGGCCGGATCGGTGCGGGCGGCCACGATGATCAGATCGCCATGGACGGCGTTGGTGATGAACATCTTGGCGCCGTTGATGATCCAGTCGCCGCCGTCGCGGCGCGCCCAGGTCCTGAGGCCGGCGACGTCGGAGCCGGCATCCGGCTCGGTCACCGCGATGGCGCAGACGATGTCGCCGTTGATCACGGCCGGCAGATACCGGGCCTTCTGCTCGGAAGAACCGCGCATCGTGATGTGCACGGCCGACATGTCGGTATGCACCAGGACCGAGGCGGTCACTCCCCCGAACGTCGAGCGCGCAAGTTCCTCGGCGAACACCATCGACGCCATCGGCCCCAGATCGGTGCCGCCATAGTCCCGTTCGTGCCGCATTCCCAGAAAGCCGAGCTGCCCCATGTGCCGGAACAACTCGCGGGGAATCCGGCCCTCGCGTTCCCATGCCTCCCCGTTCGGCACCACCTCGCTCTCCACGAAGCGGCGCACCTGATCGCGCAAGATGCGGAACTCCTCGGGCAGCGAAGGCGGATCGGCGAGACGATACTCGCCCCCGCGTTGGGCAGCGCCGAGATGCCCTCCCCTGCTTCGCGACACGGTCACAGCCTCCCGATTATTATTAGAACGACCGTCCGGTTTATTGTCGGATGATGACATGCACGCCGACGCCCGTCAAGTCGCATGAACAATCGGTCAACAGTCGTTTGCCACTTTTGGGATTCAGCAAACACGGTCTTTTTCCTGGATACAGGTAAGTTTTTTCGCGCCCTGGACGCAATCGGGCGAGAATGATAATGACCTGTCGTTCAATACCTTTCGGCGGAACTTACAGCCGTCGACCCGGCAAGGGGTCAGACCTGCTTCAGGCGCTCCTGGAGCTTGCTCCTGATGACCTTGCGGGTCGGGGTCACGGGCATTTCCTCGATGATCTCGAGCCGTTCCGGCAACTTCTGTTTGGACACGCCCTTGGCGGTCAGAAACTGGCATAAATCTTTCAGCGAAGGTTCGTCACCGTCCGTGGGAACCACGAAACAGCACGCCTTTTCGCCGAGCACGGCATCGGGATAGGCCACGATGGCCACTTCGCCAACGGCCGGATGCCCAAGCAATAACGCCTCGATTTCAATGGGATTGTACTTCACGCCGCCACGGTTGATGATGTTCTTGGTGCGGCCGGTGATGTGAAGAACCCCCGCAGCATCGATCAAGGCCAGGTCCCCGGTGCGGAACCACCCATCCGCCGTGAAGGAAAGCCGGTTCGCCGATTCATTTCGGAAATAGCCGCGAAAGACCGGGCTGCCACGCACCTGCAGCTCGCCCTCGGTCTCCGGGGGACAGGGATGAAGTTCGGCATCGGTGACGCGGAGTTCGACCCCGGGACAGGCCCGCCCGACGCTGGTCGCGGCCGCGATGCGATCGCCGGGCCGCGTGAACGACCCCGCCTGCAGTTCGGTCATCCCCCATTGCGACACAAAATCCCCTCGCATGCGCGCCGTCATGAGGTCGACCAGTTCGGGCGGACACGGGGCGCCGGAGGAGACCACCATGCGGAGGCTTGACAGGTCCGTGGCATCCAGAAGCCCCGATTGGGCCATGTTCGCCATATGCGCCGGCGCCGACAACAAAACGGTGGGCCGGAAATCGGCGATCTTGGCCGCCAATTCGGCCGGCGTGAAGCTTGGCATGAGGAGCATGGCGCCGCCGCGGAGCAATGCCAGATGGATGCCGTACAAGCCGAACAGATGCGTGAAGGGCGCGGCGGAAAGGATGAGATCGTCCGACCCGAAAACGAGTTCGCGCGCCACCATGCGCGAGTTGCCCAGGGTCACCCTGTAGGCCAGCGGCACCGCCTTCGGGCTGGCGCTGGTGCCCGAGGTGAAGAGCAGCAGGAACGGGTCGGCCGGCGAAGGCTCGGGAAAATCTGGATCGATCGGCTCGGCCGCCTCGAGCCTGCGATAATTCACCGAGCCCGGCGCTTCCGCGCCCACCGCCACGATGCGGCCCAGTCGCGGCAAGCGATCACGCAAGGACACGACGTCCGCGACCGGCGAGCGGTCCTTGAAATGGCTCGTCCCCACGAAGAGCTTGGCCTGGCCGTGGGCCAGCAGCTGGCGGATCTCTTCGGCCCGATACGGCATGTGGATGGTGGTGGTCACCGCGCCGATGCGGGCGATGGCCAGATACAGGACCAGGAACTCGGCGGTGCTGGGAAGCTGCACCGCGACGACGTCGCCTCGGCCCACGCCGAGTTGCAGCAAACCTTGTGCGACCCGGGCCACCCGCTCCGCCAGGGCCCGGTAGGTTATCACCCCGTCGGCAGCCACCAGCGCCGGTCTCCCGCCATGCTCGGCGACCGCCCGCGCCAACCATCGCGACAAGGTATCGTCAGCCCACAGGCCGGCGCGAACGAAAGCCTCTTCAGCTTCCGGGGGGTATCGAACGGCGTCGAACAATGCTTCGCGCGCGGCGGCTTCGTCAGGGAACCTCTCGATCATCGCCTCCTCCCTGAAAGCAGCCGACACCGAGGTGGCGCTGCGACTAGGCGCAACTCGCGCAGGGCTTGACGGTCACCTGCGACACCGCGTGCATTGCCGGAGCCGTGGCCGCCGCTGGCGCATCGGCCAACGAACGCAAGCGAACATGGCCGAGGATGGCGCAGCCAAGCGCTGCGGTGAATTGCGGCAGGTCGCCGTCGGCGACGTTGACCTCCATCTTCAGTTCCTCGGAGATGGCCTGTGCGATGCGTCCCCAACGCAGGATGCCGCCCACCAAGGTGAGCTCGTCCTCGATCTTGACGCGCTTGAGCAACTGGACCGACCGTCCCGTCAGGGACATGCCGGCGCCGAGCATGATGTTCTCAGGCGGAACGCTGTTGCTCAGGTGGTTGATCACCTCCGATTCGGCGAATACGGTGCAGACGCCCGAAATGGACGCGGCCTCGGTGGCGGTCTCCAGCAGACCGTCGATGTCCTGCGTGTCGAAACCCATGTAACGCACGGTCTTCTCGAGGAACATCCCGGTGCCCGAGGCGCATTTGTCGTTCAGGCGGAAGGTGCGCACCTTGCGCGCGTCGTCGACCCGGCTGGCCTTCATGGTCTGGCCGCCGATGTCGAGGACCGTTCTCGTTCGCGGAAACAGAAAGGATGCGCCCCGGGCGGTCGCCGTCAGGTCGGTGACCTGGGTATCGCGATCGGCGAACTGATGGCGGCCATAACCGGTGGTGATGCAATAGGTGATGTCCTCGCGAGCCAGGCCGGCGGCGGCGAGCGTGTCGTCCATGACCGCCTGCGCCGCCTCGGCAAGGCGCGATCCGGTCGGCTTCATGGCGCGCGCCACGATGGCATGATCGCCGTCGAGCACGATGCCCTTGGTGTAGGTGGATCCGATGTCCAGGCCCAGGGTATAGCGCATGTCAGGCCTCCTTGCGGGCCGGTTGGACGGCGGCCACCACATGATCCATGGCGAAGAGCGCGCCACCCAGCGCGCCCATGAAGTGGCTGTCGTCGCTGACGTTGAGTGGCCGATCCAGGATTTCCTCCATCGCCTTGACCATGCCGGGGTTCTTGGCGACGCCGCCGGTAAAGGTGATCTCGCCGATGATGCCGGTGCGCCGAAGAAGTCCGTAGGATCGCGACGCTATCGACTTGTGGACGCCCCACAGGATGTCTTCGACGGCCTTACCCTTGCCCAGCCAGGACAGCACCTCGGCCTCGGCGAACACCGTGCAGGTCGTGCTGATCTTCACCGGCTTGGTCGATGTCAGGGACACCGGGCCGAGGTCGTCGAGGCTGAGGCCCAGCGCCATGGCGGCGGCCCCGAGAAATCGTCCCGTACCGGCGGCGCATTTGTCGTTCATGCAGAAATCGATGATCTCGCCGTCGTTCTTGACGCGGATCGCCTTGCTGTCCTGGCCGCCCATGTCGATGACCGTGCCGGTGCCCGGAAACATGTGCACCGCGCCGCGGCCGTGGCAACTGATCTCGGTCACTTGTCGGTCGCCGAAGGTGACCTTGTAGCGGCCGTAGCCGGTTCCGACCACGTAGCCGACGGCGTTCTTGTCGATACCACTCTCGTCACAGGCGGCATCGAAACACTTCTGCGCCGCCTGCATCACGTTGGCCCCGGTGTCGGTCAGCGCCCGGGCGACAATGCGGCGGTCCTCATCGATGACCACCGCCTTGGTCTGGGTCGAGCCGACGTCGACGCCTGCCGCGTATCTCATGACGCGCTCCTTCAGTCGAACATGATGTTTTCGACGAACGTCTCCATCTGGATGGAGATGTCGTCGAAGGTGTTCTGGTTTTCTTCGAACTCGGTGATGAAATAGGGGATCTTTTTGGCATCCAGGGCCTTGGAATAGGCCACCTGCTCGTCCAAACCGGGTTCGCACATCTTGGCAGAGGCCAGGATGACGGCCTCGGCCTTGGCCGCCCCGACCCTTTCGAGGAGCATTCGTTCCTTGGGCTTGTCGTTGTCGTGCTGGACGGCGCTGTAGGACGATCTCTCGATATAGGCTGCCGCCAGATTGGCCATGGGATCGCCGTCGGTCGGCACGTCCTCCAGAATCCAGCGCAGGCCGATGAACAGGTCATCGTCGACGACGTGGCAGGAGCGCGAGACGGCTTGCAAGAGATCGAAGGGCGGGACCTCGCAGAACCCACCTTCCAGGACCACCCGCATCTTGTCCTGCTGCCGCACCGGACGCGACTCGATCATTGGCAAAACGGCCTCGAGCAGGAGATTGAACTCCTCGCGCGGCAGGAAACCCGCCATGCCCACCAGCGCGAACGATTCGTCTCCGGCCAGTTTCCATGGGGCCTCGCGGCGGATGCGGTAGAGGTCGCGCATGAGGTGCCGCGACCGGTTGTACACGTCCAGCGAGTGCTTCAATGCCTCGGCGGTCACCGGCTTTCCGCCCGCCGCGACGATGTCATCGGCCAGCCGCGAATATTCGTGGCGCAGGAACTCCACCGCACCGGCCGAGTTGGGATTTTGCGGCAGGTGCAGAACCTGCGCCTTATAGGGGAAGTTCCGGCCCCAGATCCCCGCCAGATTGCGCGCGCCGTCGCAGATGGGGTGGGTCACGAACAGGTCGAGTTCGATGTGCTTGTCGAGCGCGATGTCGAGCGAGGTCTTGAGGATCGAGCACAGATACGAGCCGAAATGCTGGCTCACCGAGATGCCGTCCGTGCGCCCGCCGCGAATCTTGACCGGCAGCATGCCGGCCGCGTGCGCGATCTCCTCGGGAAAATAGACCTGGAAGTGACCGACGACGCCGCCTCCCCGCTCGCGCCATGCCTTGACGGTCGGATAGGTGGGATCCTCGACCATCTCCCGGCACAGGGCGAATATCTCGTCCAAGGACCGGCCGCGCCAGGCATCGAAATAGGTGACGGAACGAGTCATCGATGGCTCCTGAACAATTCGGTCGGGGGCTAGCGGGTGCTCGCCCGCTGCTGGCGGGCGATGAGTCCTTCGAAAAACGCGTCGGCGCGGTTCTTCATCTGCGCCTTCGACACCGCACGCGGATCGACGATGTCGGATTCGAGCAGCAGTGTCGGTAGCCCGAGCATTTCGGAGGTATGGTAGCGACGGTCCGCGAGCCCGGATGACGCGGTGCGGCAGCTCTTGACCCCGTGATAAACGATGCCGTCCAGGCGATAGGGCGACAGCTTGTCCTCGATGTCGGGAAGGTCGAACAGCAGGCCGGTCTGGGTTTCGCGGACGGTCAGCAGCGTCCCCTCGGCGAAGCTTTCGATCGGATTGTCGAGATCGAACTCGTAGCCCAGCGACGTGCCACCGGATGCGAACTTCAGGTAGCTGGAGATGACGAACACCCCGCCCCAGTCGGAAAAGAACTCGCTGAACCCGCGGAAGATGGGATAGCACGGCACGCCAAGGAGCCCGAGCCGGAAGCGCTGCTCCAGCGGCACGTCGAGCCCATCCTTCTTGGTCAAGGCGCCGATGCCGTTGCGCGACCGATACTCCATCTCCTCGTAGAGTTCCTTGAAATAGATCGCCCCCTCCTCGGTCGCCCGGAAGCAATTCGCCATGCCGAGATAGGCCAGTCCGTCGGTCAGGGCGTTGAACACGGCCGGCGTGCCCTGGTTCAGCGCCAGCAGCATCTTCCAGTACCGGCTCATCGTGTTCGCGTGCCGCAGGTGCTCGCGGAACTTGTCGATATCGAATCGCTTGCCGGTCACGCGCTCGCAGGCGCTGATGAGTTCCTTGACCTGCTGGGTGACGTAGGCCAACTCGTATTTGAAGTTCTCGTCCCCTGGGACGCTGCGCGTGTGGGCGGCGCGCTCGTTCGGAACGTCGATGGTGACCACCGGGGCCTCGTACAGACGCTCCCAAATCTCCGCCCACTTGAAATACGTGTTGCAGGCGTTCGTGGTAACGACCAGGGCCGGCTTCGGGATCAATCCCATCGGATGCTCGCCGCCGCGCAGATGCATGGCGATGTCGGCCTTCACATAGCCGCAGACGTCGGGCGAGAAGCCATAATCCTCGGCCTCCCTCAAATAGTCCTCCGATGTGCCGCGAACCGCCGTCTGAAGGGCGGTGACCTCGGGAAACACGATCGGCATGTCGAAGCAGCGCAGGACTTCGTTCATGTTGCCCATGACGAACACGAAGGCCGCCTTCCTGTCATGCCGCGCCGCTTCGGTCAGGGACGAGAACCACTTGCGCATGAGCCGCGCGCCCTCGCGGGACCCCCGCCCCACGATGTCCTGATCTTCAGACTTGGAACCGTGTCGCTGAACTGCTTCCGCGGTCATACCCCTCTCCGTCTCGCTCTTGTCCCTCACCGCCACGAACCTGCAGTCCGAGTGACTGACCGTACATTTACACCCATGCGACTGAAGGGTCAATTTCTTTTCAGCGCTGCGCTCTATATCGTTTTTTTCCAGTATCCGGGCGGAAACCACAGCCTTAGCGGCTAATGACCCGATGGTCATTTTTTGCTGTCGTCGGCGGTCGACTTGTTGGCTATGTCTGGGGGCGGAAGCGGCGGCTGCCGCCAAGCTCGTAAAGCCGTCGATACGGCCGCCGGTCGAAACGGCGCGCCTCCAACAGTACGCGGATGAGAAGGACCTGTTCCCGGGTCAGGTTGAGGCGGTCCGCAATCTGGGCATCGGTCATGCCCGTGCCTGGCCGCTGCGCCTCGATCGCGGTGAAATCGAGTTGGCGCACGGGATCGCCCTGGCGAACCTGGACGTTGTTGCTGAGCTCCCACACGGCCGCGCCGAACGCGTCGATCATCTCCTCGGTGACGCCGATATCGGGCATGGTCAGTCCGCGCGGCATGTCATCCTCCGGTCTTGCCGCCGAGGGCGGCGGCACGCTGGATGGGGTCGGCGAGCGGCGCCTTGGTGGCGATCGGGCAGACGCGCATGCATTCGAAGCATTGAGCGAGCAACCCGCCCGATCCCACCGACATCTTGTACCAGTACTGGCTGTTGTTCGGATCGAACAACGCCCGCTCGCGATCCGCAGGATCGTCAGCGTCGAGCGCCTCGCGCAACATCTGGGGCACAGCCTCGTACTGCTGGGTGAGCTCGGCGCATTTCGCCATCTCGTAGCGCATCTCCGCCTGGCGGCCGGCTTCGTCGACGCGGCCGTGCAGGCACTGCGCCGGGCAGAACTTCATGCACGGGGTGCGTCCGCTCTTGCGGTAGAGATCGGCGCATGACGGGGCGGGACAGGGGTTTTCAGCCAGGGGCCGGTCGGGCGGCAACTCCAGCTCGGTGAATACCGAGGCGAAGTACATGTATCCGAACTCCGGATGGAGAAGGATGTCGCCCGCCAGCGAGCGGGCGCCCAATCCCGCGACCTCGGCGTGCAGCTTCAGGCTCTGGAACGGGACCCGCGAGCCGCTTTCGGGATCCATGTCCGGCGGGCAATAGATGGCCGGCGCCTGAAACTTGTGCTCGATATAGAAGGCGCAGCCATAGGCGATCTTGTAAGCCCGGCCCTCGGTGCTGCCGAAGAAGCCGAGGGCCTTGGCCGGCACCGCCCAGGCGCCGCGCGTCTGCCCGCCCACCCCCAACGCGATCACCGACTTGGCGCGCGGCAACATGTCGCGCGGGCGATGCCCCGGCGGCGCGATACGCTGCAAAGCCTCGATGTCCGCCACCCCGGCAACCAGCGCCCCCTTGCGCTTGCAGTATTCGAGGATCTGCGCCTTCGCCTCGTGCGGATCGAGGCCCATCGCGCCGGTCATTTGCTTTTCCCGCCGCCGACCGACTTCAGCACCTCGCCGGCAATGACCATGCGCTGGATCTCACTCGTGCCTTCGTAGATCCGCAAGGGGCGGATCTCGCGGTAGAGATTCTCCACCACCGTCTCCGACACGACGCCGATGCCGCCATGGAGTTGCACGGCCATGTCGATCACCTGATGAGCCGTTTCGGTTCCGAACAGCTTGGCCATCGAGGCCTCGCGCGTGATCCGCCGACCGTAGGTATCGCGCGTCCAGGCGGCGCGGTAGACGAGCAGAGCGATGGCGTCGACACCGACCGCCATGTCGGCGATCTTCGCCTGGGTGAGTTGGAAGGTGCTGAGCGGCTTGCCGAACACCTGGCGCTTCTGGACGCGCGACAGCGCCTCGTCCAGGGCGCGGCGCGCGAAGCCGAGTGCCGCGGCGCCGACGGTGGTGCGGAAGACGTCGAGCGTGGCCATGGCGACCTTGAAGCCTTCACCGGGCGCCGCGATCATGGCCGCGGCCGGCACCCGCATGTCGGTGAACCGCAACGTCGCGATCGGGTGCGGCCCGATGACCCGAATGCGCTCGACCACCTCCAGGCCGGGGGTGCCGCCATCGACGATGAACGCCGACAGTCCCTGGGCGCCGGGAGCCTCGCCGGTCCGGGCAAAGACGACGTAGTGGTCGGCGATCCCGCCATTGGAGATCCAGGTCTTCGTGCCGTTGATGACGTAGGCGCCGCCGTCGCGCACCGCCGCGGTCGTCATCGCGGCGACGTCGCTGCCGGCATTGGGTTCCGACAGCGCGAACGCGGCGATCGCGTCACCGCGCGAAACCGGAGCGAGGTACCGGGCGCGTTGCTCGTCGCTTCCGAACAAAGAAATCGGCCCCGATCCCAAGCCCTGCATCGCGAAGGCGAAGTCGGCCAGGCCGGCCGTTCGGGCCAGCCGGTCGCGCCCCAGACACAAGGTGCGCACGTCGAATTTCTGATCCAGCGACGCGCGCACGCATGGCCGAAGGAATCCGGCGCCGCCCAGCGCCTTCACCAGTTTCCGGCAGGCGGCGTCAAGGACGTCCTGGTCGGTGCCGTCCCCCGCCTCGTGTGCGATGCCGGCAAGCTCGGATTCCGCGAATTCCGCCAGGCTGGCCGCAAACTCGCGATGCTCGTCGGCGAAAAACGGCCAGTTGAGATATTCAGTGTCCATATCGGCCCCCATTGGCACGGAACATGCGGCGCGCCTGCTGACTGACTATTCAGTTTTTCAGCGCCATCGGGAGTTGTCAATAGGCGACGAACAACGCCTACGGGCCGGGAAAGAGGCAGGAAGACCTGATCGGGGCGAGGAAACCTAGTTGACCAATTACGCTTGAAGAGGTAACTGTACAGTCATTCTCACGGCCCTCCCGGACACCCTGAGCCGTGAAACTAGGGGTGGGCGGCACCGCCCACCCCAGCTTTCCCGCCATGCCCCCTTCACCGGGCGGGCGCTATTTCTTCCGGCGGGCGAGAAACGCGTTCAGCCGCTCGATGGCCTCGGGAGTCTTGTAAAGGGCGCGGGTCATGTCGACCTCGAGCTCGAAACCATCCACGTTGCGATCCTGGGCGGCTGCGATGCAGCGCTTGTTCGCCCAGAGCGCGGCCTTCGGCGTTGCGGCGATCCTGTCGGAAACCTCCCGAGCCAGCGATGGCAGGCGGTCGGCGGGGCAACACCAGGTCGCCAAGCCGATTGCCGCCGCCTCGCTCCCGCCGACGACCTCGTTTCCCAGTATCAGACGGCGCGCGACCGTCGCACCGCACAACTTGGTGAGGCGCTGGGTGCCGCCGGCCGCAGGCAACAGCCCGAGGCGCCCTTCCGGCAGACCGATCTTCGCCTCTTCGGAGGCGAGCCGAATGTCGCAGGACAAGGCCCATTCACACCCGCCCCCCAGCGCCACGCCGTTTATCTCGGCGACCGACACCAGCGGCGAGCGTTCTATGCGTGCGAAAACGCCCTGCAGCCGGCGAACCGTATCGACCATTCTGGCGACGCCATCCTCGCTCGCCAACCGCTCGGCAAGCATGTCGATATCCGCTCCGGCGCAGAACAGCGAAAGGCCCGACCGAAACCGCACGACCCGCAGGTCTTCGCGTTCCTCGTGTTCGTCGAGAATGCGCGTCAGGTCGTCGATCCATTGCTCGTTGATGGCGTTCGCCGGCGGCCTCGCCATCGTGACGATCAGGGACGCCCCTTCGATGACCGTTGTAAACATGTCGGCTCCTGTTCAAGAACATAGGCGGGATGGGTTGGTCTGAGGCGGCGCGTCCGCCCGTGTGGCGGGGCACCCGCGCGGGCGACGCCGTCAATAGGACTTCGGCAACCCCAGGACGCGCTCGGCAAGGAAGGACAGGACCAGTTCCCGGCTCACCGGCGCGAGCCGCGGAATCATGACCTCGCGCATGTAGCGCTCCACATGATACTCCTTGGCATAGCCCATGCCGCCATGAACCATGACGGCGGTCTCACAGGCATGAAACCCCGCCTCCGCGGCCAAATATTTCGCCGCGTTGGCCTCCGCGCCGCATGGCCGGCCGGCGTCGTAGAGCGCGGCGGCCTTGAAGAGCATCAGGTTGGCTGCCTCGAGCTCCGCCCAACTGCGCGCCAGCGGGTGTTGAATGCCTTGATTCTGGCCGATCGGTCGGCCGAATACATGCCGCTCCTTGGCGTATTGGGTGGCTTTCCTGAGGGCCGCGCGGCCCAGCCCGACCGCCTCGGCGGCAATCAGGATGCGTTCGGGGTTGAAGCCCTCGAGCAGATAACGGAACCCCTTCCCCTCCTCACCGATACGGTGGTCGACCGGAACGCGCAGGCCGTCGATGAACACCATGTTGGAGTCCACGGCCTTGCGGCCCATCTTTTCGATTTCCTTGACCTGAACGTGACGGCGGTCGAGATCGGTGTAGAAGAGGGTCAGCCCGTCGATCGGATTTGGGGTGGCTTCGAGGGGCGCGGTCCTCGCCAAGAGAAGGATCTTGTTAGCGCTCTGGGCGGTCGAGGTCCAGATCTTGGCGCCATGAACCAGATACTCACCGCCTTGGCGTTCGGCACGGGTCTGGATGCGGGCGGTATCGAGCCCCGCATTGGGCTCGGTGACGCCGAAGCACGCCCTGTGCTCGCCGCGGATGATCGGGGGCAACCAGGCACGCTTCTGTTCCTCGGTGCCATGCACCGCCACCGGCTTGAGACCGAAGATGTTGATATGCACCGCCGAGGCGCCGGCGAAACCAGCGCCCGATTCGGCGATGGCCATCATCATGATGGCGGCCTCGGTCACGCCCAGGCCGGCGCCGCCATAGCGCTCGGGAAGGGCGATCCCCAGCCATCCGGCTTCGGCGATGTCGCGGGCGAAGTCGTCGGGAAACCCGCCGTGGCGATCCTTTTCCAGCCAGTACTCGTCGCCATAGGCGGCGCAGATTTTCTGGATCGAGTCGCGAATTTGAACCTGGGTCTCGTCGAACTCGAAGTCCATGGGCGCTCCGAAACAGCATGAAATCTCTGGCAAGGCGCGGGCATGCCGGTGCCCGGATGGCGCACCAGCGGCAGGGTCGCCGTTTCCAGGACGATTGACCGGCTGGTCACCACAAGGACGATATGAAAAGCCGCAAACCTTGTCAAGGCGGCGCGGCACGACGAGTCCCCCGCTTGCGCGGCGGAATGAACATCAGGTCACAGTGGGCGGCGGCGGGCGTCACCGACCTTCGTAGGTCGGCTTTCTCTTCTCCATGAAGGCGCGCATGCCCTCTTTCTGATCCCGACTGGCGAACAGCAGGTGAAAGGCCTTTCGCTCCAGCATCAGCGCCGTTTCCAGCGAGGCATCCTGGCCCGCCAGCGCCACCTCCTTGATCTGGGCGATCGCCAGCGGCGGCATACGGGCGATGGCGGTGGCAATGGTGATCGCCTTGTCGAGCACTTCGGAATCCGGAACGACGGTGCTGGCCAAGCCCATACGTTCCGCCTCGAGGCCGGAGACGGGCTGGCCGGTCATCAGCATGAGCATGGCCTTGTACTTGCCGACCGTCCGCATGAGGCGTTGAGTGCCTCCGGCCCCGGGCATGATGCCGACCTTGACCTCGGGCTGGGCGAAGCTTGCGTTCTCTCCCGCCACGATGATGTCGGCATGCATCGCCAGCTCGCAGCCGCCGCCCCAGGCATAGCCATTCACGGCGGCGATGATCGGTTTCGGACACTGCGCGATCGCCCGCCAGAGCAGGTGGTTGTTGCGCGCCATGAGTTCGATCGCGCCGGCCTCCGCCATGTCCTTGATATCCGCCCCCGCCGCAAAGGCCTCCTCATTGCCGGTCAGAACGACGGCCCTGGTCTCCGGCTCGGCACCGAGCCTCTCCAACGATTCGGCCAGCAGGCGCCGCACCTCGGCGTTCAGGGCGTTCTTTGCGTCGGGCCTGTTGATCCGCAGCAGCGCCACATGCTGTCCCGGCCTCTCCAATACGACTTCGTCCGCCATGTCCCCTCCGGCCTCGAGTGTCCGTCAAGTCAGCCGTGGTCATTACCTCCTGGCGCGCGGAAGTGTCAACCGCGGTCGGCGGGGAGTGGGAGGGCGTGCGGATGACGGCCCCTTGTCCTGCGCGATCGGTTCCTATAGAGATGACCAAACGGTCATGCTGGCGATGAAGCAAAGATGGTCATGCCGAAGTTGATCGCGGCGAGCGCGCTCCCGGATTTGCTGTCCGAGGGAGCGAACGTGTTCATCCAGGGCGGCAGCGGCGAGCCGACCGCGTTGTTGACGGCGCTGCGGGAGCGGGGCGGTCCGCCGAACGTGTCCTACGTTGCGGTTTTCCCACCCGGGATAAACCGCTGGGACCCCGCCGCGTTCGCGCCGCAATCGACGATGACCGCGTTCTTCGCCACGCCGGAACTCGCGGAAACGGTGGCGAGGGGGGCGACGCGGCTGCTGTCTTTGCCGTATGGAGAGATCTACCGTCACCTATATGGCCAGGCGCCCGTCGACGTCGCCCTGATCCAGGTGGCGCCGACGTCGAGCCGACATGAGTACAGTCTGGGGCTCTCCGTCGATTTCGTGCCGGCCGCACTCAACCGTGCTCGCATCGTGGTGGCCGAGATTAACCGCGCGATGCCTGCTGCCCCGGGCAGCCCCACCATTCCGGCATCCCGGATTGACTTCGCGGTCGAGGTCGATCATCCCCTCCCCGAGGCGCCCGACGACGAACCCGATACGGTCAGCCTCCGCTTGGCTCGGCAGGTGGCGACCCTGGTGCGGGATGGCGACACCATCCAGACCGGAATGGGTCGCATCCCGTCGGCCGTGCTGGCTGCGCTGGGCGAGAAGAACGACCTCGGTTTCCACTCCGGCCTGCTGACCGAGCCCGTGCTGCGTCTCATGGAGGCCGGAGTGATTACGGGCGCGAGGAAGCCCATCGACCGCGGCGCCGCGGTGACCGGCATCGCCTTCGGGTCGCAAGGCTTCTATCAGGCCATCGGCGGCCGCGATGACGTGCTCTTCCGGCCCGTCGCCTATACCCACGCCCCCGGAGTGTTGCGCGAGCTGAACCGGTTCGTCGCCATCAACTCGGCGATCGAGGTCGACCTGCTCGGCCAGATCAACTCCGAAGCCATCGGAAGCCGCCAGATCAGCGGCGTCGGCGGGCTGAAGGACTTCACGCGTGGCGCCCGACTGGCCAACGGTGGCCGCTCCATCATAGCCCTGACGTCGCGCGCCGGATTGCACGGGGCCTCACGGATCGTACGGCGGGTCAGCAAGGTCACCTGTCCGGCGTCGGACGTGGACTTCGTGGTCACCGAGCATGGGGTCGCCGACCTTCGCGAACCCTGCGCGGAGGCGCGTGCGGCCGCCATCATCGCGATCGCCGCGCCCGAATTTCGCGATGACCTTGCGGAAAGTCTCAGGAACGCGCCGCCCTGATCTTGGAGAACTCTTGCCTGCCGGCTTCCGTGAGGAACGGATAGATCAATATCATCTCGCCTTCGGCCAGGTATTCGTCAGGCGTGTAACGGTCGCGAAAGGCCCAGTTCTTCAGGGCCCAGGCGTGGCCATACATGATGTACTGATAGGACATGATGTCCGTGTTGATCTTGGTCATGAGGCCGCGATGGACGCACGATTCCAGGCATTGCCGGATGAAGCGAGCCATCTTGGATTCGAGCACCTTGATGTTGCGGCGTTGCTCGGGAAGCAGGTCTTTCGTCGACTTGTAGGCGAGCAGGACTTCCAGGGTGTGCTCGCGTGCCATCCCGCAATTCAAGCGAAGCACCTCCATCAAGGCATGGAGAGGCCCGGCTTTCTCGACCACTTGCTGAATCTCGTCGAACTCGAACTTGTCGAGCACGTAGCGCAGCGTAAAGTACAGTAGATCGTTCTTGTCCTTGAAGTAACGGTAAACCAACCCCTTGCTGATCGGGACCGCGTTGGCCACGTCTTCAATGGTGGTTTGAAAGTATCCGCGCTCGGCGAACAAGCGCACGGCCGCGTCGACGATCTGCTCGCGCCGCTTCTCGGCCACCGATCGCACGTCGGCGGTTCCGCCTTCTTCCGCAACGATTTCGCCGCTCACGACCTCAACCCTTTCGCTGTGACGGTAGGGAATGAAAGGACCACGGGTATATTTGAGCCGCTCACCTCATGTCAAGTGAAGCGACCCGCGGTTCATATGGCGGCCGGTGGCGGTTCGACCGGGGGCTTCCGGCCCGGGAGACGGCCCGAGCCGGAAGTGTGGCCGGACGGTCAGTGAAGCAGCTTGAAGTCCCCGTTTCGCACCTCGAACATGCGCAGGCTGTCGATGCTGAGCCCCAGATGGTCGGCTGCGCTCATGTTGAAAATGCCGGCGGCTCCGACAAGACCCTTGGTGCTTTCGAGGGCCTCTCGCACCTTGGCCTTGTCCGTCGAACCTGCCCGCTTGATCGCGTCGAGCGCGAGATTGATGCCATCGAAGGCCACACCGACGAAGATCGAGGCCTCCGACTTGTGCGTGTCCTCGTAGAGTTTCTTGAGCTTCGTGGCGATCTCCTTCTGGGGATCCCCGTCCTTGAGCTGGTCGGCGACCTGCAACGCGATGCCGGGCAGGCGCGTCCCCTCCGCCGCGTCGCCAACCAGTTTCAGGAAGTCCTTCGACGACACGCCATGTGACTGATAGATCGGCCAGTTGATGCCGAGTTGGCGGATGTTCTTCGTCGCAACGGCCGGACCGGCGCCCGTACCGAAAACGAACAGGGCCTGCACGCCGGGCGTGTTGCGGATCTTGGTGAGCTGCGGCGTGACGTCGCTATCCTTCGGCGAATACACCTCATCGGCGATGATCTGCATGCCGTGTTTGTCCGCCACTCGCAGCGACTGATCGCGTCCCGATTTGCCGAAACCGACGTCCTCGGAAAGGAGTGCAATCTTGCTGATGCCCCGCGCCTTCATGTCGGCGAAAACGCGCTCGGCCACCATCCGGTCGGTGTGAGGGCTTTTGAAGGTCCATTTCTTGACGGGATCGACGATTCCCACGCCGCCGCCGAACGAGACGTAAGGAATCTCGGCCTTCTCGACCATCGGGAGGACCGCCATGCTCATCGGCGTCCCGCTGCCGCCGAGAACGACGTCGACGCCCTCGTTCTCGATCAGTCTCTTCACGAAATTGACGGCACGGCTGGTGTCGCTACCGTCGTCGTACATGATCATCTTGATCGGACGACCGAGAACGCCGCCCTCCTTGTTGATCTTGTCGATATAGGTCTCGAGAAACTTCTTTTCCGGATCGCCGTTGATGCTCATCACACCGGTGGCCGACAGGAACACCCCGATCTTTATTTCCTCGGCAGCCTGCGCGCTCACCGCCCCCGTAAGGGCCGCTGCCGTCAGGGCAATCGAGGTCATCCATTTCTTGAACATCTTCACACCTCCCCTCGCTTTATCATTTATGTGACTGACTCGTCAGTCATTTAGATTACGGTAGGCGGGTTTGGCGAAGTTGTCAATTCGCGACAAAGGGTGATTTGGCTTGGCGGAAGGTTCCGACCACCGTCTGTCCCGGCCGAGCCACCCCTCGCTAAGACGCGTTTTCCTGCGTTTCCGTCAGCCGCTCGTACAAGCGTCGCTTCATGATCTTGCGTGTCGGAGTCATCGGCATCTCGTCGATCAGAAGCAGGCGCTCGGGCAGCTTCACCTTGGACACCCCGTGGGTGAGCAGGTGACCGCACAGTTCATCGAGCGTCGGCGGCGGGCCTTCGGCGGGTACGACGAAGCAGCAGGCGCGCTGTCCGAGAACCGGATCCGGATATGCGACCACGGCGACCTGCATCACCTTCGGGTGGCTGCCGAGGATGATCTCGACGTCGAGGGGATTGTACTTGATGCCGCCGCGATTGATGACGTCGGTCTTGCGCCCGGTAATGCGGACGTTGCCGGCGGCGTCGATCACCGCCAGATCGCCGCTGCGGAACCAACCGTCGGCGGTGAAGGCTTGGCGGTTCGCGAGATCATTGTTGTAGTAGCCCCGGAACAGCAGGGCGCCCCGAATCTGAAGTTCGCCCTCCTCTCCCGGCGCCACGGGCTGGTCATCCAGATCCGCAATTCGCACCTCCGCGCCCGGCGCCGCACGTCCGCAGGTCGTGCTGGCGATTTCCGGCGAATCGCCGGGGCGTGTGTAGAGGCCGGCCTGCAACTCGGTCATTCCCCAAAGGTTGGTGAGGAAGCCATTGGGCAGTCGCGCCGCGATGACGCTGGCGAGATCCGGCGACAGCGCGCTGCCCGCGGTGATGATCAGCCTGATGCAGGACAGGTCTGCCTGGTCCAGAAGGCCGGCGGCCACCAGTGCGGCGAGATGGGCAGGGGCACAAACCAGCACGCTGGGACGGTGGCGGGCGATGGCCGATGCGAGTTCGGGCGGCGTGAACACCGGAAGCAGGAGGCTGGTGCCGGCCACCCGCGTGGTGAGATGGAGGGCGTAGAGCCCGAGCAGGTGGGTGAAGGGGGCGACGGAGAGGACGGAGTCGCCGTCGCGAAACTGATGCTCCCCCGCTCCCAGGCGGGCGTTTCCCAAGGTCATCTGGTAGGTCAGCGGCACCGCCTTCGGGCTTGCGCTGGTACCCGAGGTGAACAGCAGAAGGAACGGGTCGGCCGGATCGGCGGCCACGTCCGCCGGCAACGTCCGATCGGACCGCAGCAAGTCATCGAACGCGACGGCGCCGGAAACGTTTTCGCCGACCGAAATCACATGGGCAAGCGCCGGCAGCTGCCCCTTTAGGCCGAGCACTTCGCGGGCGGGCGCAAAATCCTTGAGAGCGCCGTAGCCGATGAAGGCGACGCAGCCGTTGTGACCAAGGAGGGTGCGGATTTCCGCGGTCCGGTAGGGCATATGGACCGTCGACAGGACCGCCCCCAGCCGGGTGATGGCGAAATAGGCGATCAGGAATTCCGGCGTATTGGGCAGTTGGACGGAGACGACATCCCCCCGCCGCACGCCAAGGTCATGCAGACCGCGCGCGAAGCGTTCGGCTCGTTCGACCAATTCCCGATAGGAGACGACCGTGTCGCCCAACTTCGCGGCCGGCCGATCGGCCGCGCGGGAGACGTCATCGGCCAGCCATCGCGTCAGGGTATCATTCGCCCACCAGCCGGCCTTTTCGTAGAGGGACCGGGTCGCCGAATCGATCCGGATCGCCTGTCGCAGTTCAGGCTCGCCGGCCTTCGCACCCCTGTGAGTCATATTCGCCTCCCGCTCCGTCGCTTGATGAACCGCAGGTCATCGTTTTTTTCCGAGGTTAGGGGGAGGCAAAAATCCTGTCAAGTCGAGCCGATATGCCGCCATTCCCATTAGCGGCTTGCCTGTTGACAGCGTGCGCAGACTGAACGATGAATAACCGGTCATTCACAAAGGGGGTGTCAATGGCCAAGTCCTCCTGTTACCGCTGGCAGATGACCGCACCCGGCGAGCCGATGGTGAAGACTGCTTTCACGCCGGAGCCGACCAACGCGGGGCAGGTGCGGGTGCGGATCGCTGGCTGCGGGGTCTGCCATACCGATCTGGGATACTATTTCGACGGCGTACGGACGACTCATCCCCTGCCGCTGACCCTTGGCCATGAGGTAAGCGGACGTGTCGAGGCTGCCGGAGCCGGGGCCGAACAATGGCTGGGCCAAGCGGTCGTCGTTGTCGCGGCGATCCCTTGTGGCGACTGCGATCTGTGTCGGCGCAGCAAGGCGACCATCTGCCGGCGGCAAACCTTCATTGGATGCGACGCGCATGGCGGCTTCGCCACGCACATCACGGTGCCGACGCATGCCCTCTGCGCGGTCGACGAGGACAAGCTCCGCGCCGCCGGCCTCACGCTGCCGGACGTGGCCGTGGTGGCCGACGCGGTGACCTCTCCTTATCAGGCCGTATTCCAGTCGGGCTTGGGAGCGGGAGATCTGGCGATCGTCAACGGCGTCGGCGGCGTGGGCGGCTATTGCGCCCAGATCGCCCGCGCCTTCGGGGCCGAGGTGGTGGCCATCGACGTCGATGCGGCGAAACTCGAGCTCATCGCACGTCATGGCGCCTCGCTTACCCTCAATGCGCGCGAAACCGACACCCGCGCCCAGAAAAAGGCCATCGCGGCTTTCGCCGAACAGCGCGGTCTCCGCCAGACGGAGTGGTACGTCTTCGAATGCTCGGGCACCGCCGCCGGGCAGGAGAACGCCTTCGGCCTCATGGTGCACGGCTCCACGCTGGGGGTTGTCGGCTATACCATGGACAAGGTGAGCGTGCGGCTGTCCAACCTGATGGCCCTCCACGCCCGCGCCCTCGGAAACTGGGGTTGCCCCCCGGAGAATTATCCCGCCGCCCTCGAACTGGTGCTCTCGGGCCGGATCAACCTGGCCGATTTCGTGCAACATCACCCGCTCGACCAGATCAACGAAGTCTTCCACGAGGCCCACGCGCGTCGCTTATCCCGGCGGGCCATCCTGGTTCCATAGGAGAATCCCATGTCCAACAGCACTGCCGACGTCATCGCGGCAACCGCCCCGCGACACCTTCACGACCACAATCTGGTGCCGGAGACCGTGGTGCCCGGCGTCCTGGTCGAGAAGCGCCCGGCCAAAACGCCCGACGGCAAGGTCGCCGAGGGCCTCTACAACTACTGGATCACGCTGGACAATCCCAAGCAGTACAACTCCTACACCACCGAGATGGTGAAGGGCGTGATCATGGCTTTCCGCGCCGCCTCGAACGCGCGCGACGGCGTCGCCGTGGTGTTCACCGGCGCCGGCGACAAGGCCTTCTGCACCGGCGGCAACACCAAGGAATACGCCGAATACTACGCCGGCAATCCGCAGGAATACCGGCAGTACATGCGGCTGTTCAACGACATGGTGTCGGCGATCCTGGGCTGCGACAAGCCGGTGGTCTGCCGCGTCAACGGCATGCGCATCGGCGGCGGCCAGGAAATCGGCATGGCCTGCGACTTCTCCATCGCCCAGGACCTCGCCAAGTTCGGACAGGCCGGCCCGAAGCACGGCTCGGCCCCGATCGGCGGCGCCACCGACTTCCTGCCGGTGATGATCGGCTGCGAGAACGCCATGGTCTCCGGGTCGCTGTGCGAGCCGTGGTCGGCGCACAAGGCCTACCGCATGGGCATGATCATGGACATCGTGCCGGCGCTCAAGGTCGACGGCAGGTTCGTCGCCAATCCGCTGGTCGTCACCGACCGCTATCTCGACGAGTTCGGCCGCATCGTGCATGGCGAATCCCGGACCGGCGAGGAGCTGGCAAAGGGCAAGGAGCTGCTGAAGCAGGGCGCGGTCGACCTCAGCCTGCTCGACGCCAAGGTCGAGGAGGTGTGCGCCAAGATCCTGCTCACCTTCCCCGACTGCTTCACCAAGACCATTCAGGAACTGCGCAAGCCCAAGCTGATCGCCTGGAACGCCAACAAGGAGAACAGCCGCGACTGGCTCGGCCTCAACATGATGACCGAGGCGCGCGCCGGCTTCCGGGCCTTCAACGAGGGCACCAAGGAGGACCGCGAGGTCGACTTCGTTGCCCTGCGCCAGGCGCTGGCCAAGGGCACGCCGTGGACCGACGCGCTGACCGAGAGCCTGATGCCGGCCACGAGGGCGGGGAAATGACCGACTCCCCGCTCCGGGTATGGCGCGACCGGGAGGGCAAGCTCCTCCGCCTGCGCCTCGCCCGGCCGAAGGCCAACATCGTCGACGCCGCGATGATCGCGGCGTTGCAGGCGGCCTTGGACGAGGCCGCCGAAGATGCGCACCTGCGCGGCGTGCTGCTCGACCACGAGGGGCCGCATTTCAGCTTCGGCGCCTCGGTGCAGGAGCACATGCCGGACACATGCGCCGATATGATCCGTGCACTGGATCGACTGATCCTGCGCATGGTCGGCTTTCCGGTGCCGATCCTGGTCGCGGTGCGCGGCCAGTGCCTGGGCGGCGGCCTCGAGGTCGCCTGCGGCGGGCACCTGATTTTTTCGACCGCCGACGCCCGCTTTGGTCAGCCGGAAATTCAGCTCGGCGTGTTCGCGGCCGCCGCCTCATGCCTGCTGCCGGAGCGGATCGGGCGAGCGCACGCGGACGACCTGCTGTTCTCCGGTCGCTCGATCTCCGGATCGGAAGCCGCGGCCATTGGTCTGGTCAATGCCGTTGCAGACGAACCCGAGGCCGCGGCGCTGGCCTATTTCGACCAGCATCTGGCGCCCCACAGCGCCAGTTCCCTACGCTTCGCCGTGCGCGCGGCTCGTGCGGACATGGTGCGGCGTCTGGAGGAAAGGTTTCCTGCCACGGAAGCCCTCTACCTTGAAGGGTTGATGGCGACCCACGATGCGGTGGAAGGACTCGGTGCATTCCTCGCCAAACGGCCCCCCGTCTGGCGCGACTCCTAGCGGTCGTCAGATCGGTGGGTCGTCGCGCGCCCCCGGTCGAGAGCGATTGCGCCCCGCTCGGGGATCAGCGCGCGGAAGGCGGCCTCGCCATCCCCGGTGCGCCATATCTCGAGGCGGACGGTATCGCCCGGAAAGACCGGCGCGGTGAAGGCACATTCCAGTGCCGCCAGGCGGCCGGGCACACCCTCGCAAAAGGTGTCCACCATCCCGTGGCCGGCGATACCGAAGGTGCACAGCCCATGCAGGACTGGCCGGGTGAACCCCGCAGCGCTTGCCACCGCCGGGTCCACGTGCAGCGGATTGCGGTCCCCCGACAGACGATAGATCAGCGAGGCCCGCACTGAGACGGGCACGTCGCGAACGACGTCAGCCGGCCGCTCCGGAACCTTGGGCAACGCGGGCGGAGGCGTTTGCGCACCGCCCCCGAAACCGCCGTCGTCGCGCAGTAGATAGGTCGATTGCAGGCGGCACAGCAATTCACCCGACGCTTCCGACAACTCGCGGCCGACGACGAGCAGCGCTCCCCTTCCCTCTCCCCTGTCGATCACGTCGAGAACGCGGGTCCGTCCCACGACTGTCGCGGCGGGCGCGAGGGGCTTGAACAGGGTCAACCGCTGTTCGGTGTGCAGCAGCCGCCGCCATTTGATGCCGGTCTTGGGATCGGCCATCCAAAACCCCGGATGGGCGAGAACTACAGCCATGGTGGGCAAAGCCCGGAGCCCCTTCTCGTAGACGAAGGGAAGGTCCTTCGCATCGGCCCCCAGACCGACCCCGAGAGCATAGAGAATCGTGTCCTTGTGGCTGTAGGCCTGCACCTGGTCAGGAAAAGGCCACTCCAGCAGGGTCTCGCGGTCGATCGTCAAGGGGTGCCTCGCCGCTAAGCGACGCCCACCTCCACGACCGTCGCCATCGCCGTATCCCCGGCTGCGCAGCCGGTGAACAGGCCGCGCCCGCCGCCACGCTGTACGAGTTCCTCGATCAATTCCATGACCGCGCGCAGCCCCATGGGGGCCTGCGGATGACCATAGATCAGCGAGCACCCGAAATTATTCATGCGTTCCAGTTGGAACCCGGTTTCCTGGGCGAAGTAGAGGTCGTTGACGGCGAAGGGATTGTGCGTCTTGACCGCGTCGATGTCGCGGATGGTCAGTCCTGCCCGCGCGAGCGCCTCGCGAGCGGCCGGAACCGGAGCCTCGGGCATGTAGGCGGGTTCGACCCGGGCCTGTCCGAAACCCGCAAGCCGGATTTCGATCTTCGGGTCCCTGGACAGCGTGCGCGCCCGCTCACGGTCGGTGACGATCATCGCCCCGTTGGCGTCCGCGGGATGGGTCTGGCCGCCGAAGGTGACCGTGCCGCCCTCGACCACGGGCTTGAGCTTTGCCAAGCCCTCCGCCGTCGAGCGCGTGACGCCCTCGTCTCCCTCCAGCACGCCGACCGTCTTGGCGAAACGCCCGTCAGGCACCTCGAAAGGAAGGATCAGGTAGCGCTTCTGGAAGGCGTTGCCGTCGGCCAGCGAGGCTTCGTACTGCGCCTGCCGCATCAGCACCACCTCATGCTGCCGTTCCGTGCCGAGGCCGTGCCGACGCGCCACGTTCTCGGCGGTCGCGACCATGGCCTGTCCGGTCAGGGGATCGCCGCGAAAATTGTCCATCACCCAGTCCTCGGCCTCGCCCGTTCCCCCGGGGCCGCGCGGGTTCGGGTAATAGAGGTGCGGGCCGTTGGACAGCCGGTCGCAGCACTGCACGAACGTGAGCCTCGACCGCTCGGCCGCTATTTCGTCGGCGGCAACCAGCAGGCAGCGGGCAGACGTTGCGCACGCCTGGCTGATCGTCGGGCCGCCCGCCCCCGCCGCGCCGACCATGCCCGTCACCCAGGGCAGGCCATAGAAGCAACTCGTCTGCGGCACGCTGATACCCAGCACACCGAAGTCGATGGCCGATGGATCGATGCCGCGGCGAGCGATTTGCGCCTTGCTGACATGCGCGGCAAACTTCAGGGCGTGAAGGTTCGCGAAGCTTCCCTGCCACTTGGCGAATGGCGTGCTCCAGTAACAACCGTAGGGAATCCAAGCGTTCATGATCGCGCCCTAATTGCTTCCAACGCCGAATGACCGGCCGGTCATCGTCGAATGAAACTAGAGCGGTCGAATATCCTTTGTCAACATCGCGAGCCCCACGCTTCACAGCGGCCCGGTTTCGCTCGGAAATGCCGCCCCCATGTCCGGTCGCGGCAGCCACGTGCGACATGAGGCTAGGAAGCGAGATGACCGTCCGTCCGCGGCAATGGCCGCGCGAACCGGCCCGATGATTTGAGGGACGATCGCCGCCATCCAGCAAGGCGTCCCTCGAGAGAGCGCGAGGCGATAAAAGATTATCTTCCGCGCTTTGTTGAAATGTGGCGAATCGCCGCCGTCTTGCGCATTGACACCGGCCGCCGAACGTCCAAAACTCCGCTGAATGAATGATCGTTCAATAGCAGCGGACCCAGCGTAATGGCCGATTCCCTTCCCGCGTGGACACCGCCCGAGTATGCCGGTCGCTATTGGCCGAACCGGTTGCTCACCGACTATCTCGACGACGCGGCGAAGGCATCGCCGGACAAGGTGGCGGTCACCGGCCGGAACAGCATGACCGGCCTAGTCGACACCCTATCCTATCGCCAACTGCGGCGGCTGACCGACCGCATCGCGGCGGGGCTGGCCGGCCTCGGGCTGGGCAAGGGCGACGTGCTCGCCTGCCAGTTGCCCAACTGGTGGCAGTTCGTGGCCCTCTATCTGGCCTGTGTGCGCATCGGCGCCGTATTGAACCCGCTGATGCCGATCTTCCGCCAGCGCGAGCTGCGCTACATGCTGCGCTTCGCGCAAGCGAAGGTCATGGTGGTCCCGCGCCGCTTCCGCGGCTGCGACTATCCCGAGATGATGCGCGAGCTCCGTGCCGACCTTCCCGACCTGGCCCATGTCCTGGTGATCGGCGGCGAGGGCGAGGAGTCCTTCGAGGACCGCCTGCTGAACCGGCGATGGGAGGACGAGGGCGATCTCACAGCCCTGTTTGCTGAGCGCCGGCCCAGCCCGAACGACCCCACACAGCTACTCTACACCTCGGGCACGACCGGCGAACCGAAGGGGGTGGTGCACACCCCGAATTCGCTGCTCAGCATCATCCAGGCCTACGACGAGCGCCTGGGGATCGGCGGCGACGACGTGATTTTCATGGCCTCGCCGATGGGACATCAGGCGGGCTTCATGTACGGGCTGATGATGGCGCCGATGCTGGGCGCCAAGCTGGTACTCCAGGACATCTGGGATCCCGACGAGGCGGCCTTTCTGATCCAGGACGAGGCGGCCACCTACACCAAGGGTTCGACCCCATTCCTGGCCGACCTTACCGATTGCGCGGCGGTCGACCGGGCGAACATGGAATCGTTGCGGATCTTCGTTTCCTCGGGAGCGCCGATCCCGCGCGCCCTGGTCGAGCGCGCCAGCCGGCGCCTGGGGGCGAGCATCATATCGGCATGGGGAATGAGCGAAACCGGCTCGGTCACCACCACCGCCCCCGGCGACAGCGACGAACGCATCTTCAACACCGACGGCGTCGCCCTGCCGGGGATGGACGTGCGCATCGTCGACGAGACCGGACGACCCGTCGCCGCCGGCACCGAAGGGAACCTTCAATGCCGCGGCAGCGGCATGTTCGCCGGCTATTTCCGCCGTCCCGAACTGAGCCGGGACGTGGACGGCTGGTTTGACACCGGCGACCGTGCCATCGCCGACGCCACCGGCTATATTCGCATCACCGGCCGCAGCAAGGACATCATCATCCGCGGCGGCGAGAACGTGCCGGTCGTCGAAATCGAGAACGTGCTCTACCGCCACCCGGCGGTGCGCGAAACGGCGATCGTCGGCATGCCCGACCCGCGCCTGGGCGAGCGGGCCTGCGCCTTCGTGGTACTGGAGGAGGGCCAGCGGTTCGACTTCGCGGACATGGTGCGTTGGCTGCAGGAGAACCAGGTCGCCCGGCAGTATTTCCCGGAGCGCCTGGAAATCGTCGACGCCATGCCGCGCACGGCCAGCGGCAAGATCCAGAAATTCGAACTGCGGTCCGTTGCGAAAAACCTGAAACCCGGCGACTGAGGGATCAGGACGGCATGTAGGCGCCGCCGTTCACCGGCACGATGGCGCCGTTCATGTAGCTGTTCTCGGGGTCGGTCAGGAAGTGGACCACCCGCGCGATCTCCTCCATGCGGCCCAGTCGGCGCAGGGGCGCCGCGTTGGCCATCTTGGCGCGCTGGTTTTCGGAGAAGCCCGACGACATCGCCCCTTCGAGAAGGCCCGGAGCGACGGCATTGCACAGCACTCCGTGGCGGCCGCCCTCGAGGGCGTAGGTCTTCGTCAGGGCATGCACGCCCGCCTTCGACGCGCCATAGGCCGGATGCACGCCGATCCCGCCGAGCTGGCCGGAAATCGATCCGATATTGACGATGCGCCCGCCGCCGGCCGCGATGAGCACCGGCAGTGCGGCGGCACAGCCGTTGAAGGTGCCTGTCAGATTGACGGCGATGATGCGCTGCCAGCCTTCGATGTCCGCCGAGACGACCGGTCCGGCGATGAATATGCCCGCGGCATTGATCCACGCCCACAGGCGGGTTTCGCGTGCCGCCCTTGCCGCCAGATCGGCAACGGCGGCGGTATCGGTGACGTCAAGCTTGACCGGGACGAGCCTCCCCTCCGCCGGCGACGGATTGACGTCGGCGGCGAACACGGTGAAGCCCGAGGCGAGGAAGCTGGCACACAACGCCCTGCCGAGGTCGCCGGCGGCGCCGGTTATGACGACTCCCATGGCCGTTTCAGACATGCGCGTTCTCAACTCCAGGGAAATTCGCCGGCGACGGCAGCAAGCGAGGGATAACCGAGGCTCGGCGCCGACGACCGCTGGCCCGAAGCCACCGGCGTGAAGAGTGCCGGTACCGACCGGGTGCCGTGCACGACGCGGTGCGCAAAGATGCCTCGGGCGGCGAAGCCCGGATCGGCGGCCGCCTCCTCGAGACTCGTCACCACCGACACGCACACGTCGAGCCCTTGCAGCCTGGCCTCCCAATGATCTGCGGTGTTTTGGGCGAGGAGGGCGGCGATGGCGTCGCCGACCGCCTGCGGATCCTCACGGTCGTCCCACTTCTCCGGCGGCAGGCCGATGGCCTCGCAGAAGGCCCGCCAGAACTTCTCCTCGAGGGCCGCGACGGCCAGAAAGCGATCGTCCGCGGTGCGATAGATGCGGTAGCGCGGCGACCCTCCGGTCACCAGTTCGCCGCCCGGCCGCGGCCATGCGCCAGCGGCGAAGCCGGCACCAAGGCCCCAATAGGCGAAGGCGAACAGGTTGTCTGCCATCGCCACGTCGATGTGACGGGCCTGCCCGTCGGCGTCGCGCTGACGAAGGGCGAGCAGAATGTTGATCACTGCGGGATAGGCTCCGCCGGCGATGTCGGCGGCGAGGATCGGCGGCAGGACCGGCGCACCGTCGGCGCCCCGGCTGAGCCCCAATACTCCCGTCTCGGCGAGATAGTTGAGATCGTGGCCGGCCCGGTTCCGCCGCGCGCCGTCCTGGCCGTAACCGGTGATCGAGCAGTACACCACCCGGGGATTGATACGCCGGATATCCTCGAACCCAAGCCCCAGCCGGTCCATCACGCCGGGGCGGAACTGTTCGATGACGACATCGGCAGCCTCCAGATAGGGCCGCAATACCTCACGCGCCCCCGGGTCCTTGAGATCGACGCACAGGCTGGACTTGCCGCGATTGAGCATCGCGAAGTTCACGCTGGCCTCGCCAAAGGCCACCGGATAGCCGCGCATCTCGTCGCCGCTGCCGGGGCGCTCGACCTTGACCACCGAGGCGCCGGCATCGGCGAGGATGAGGCTGGCCATGGGGCCGGGCAGAAGGGTGCTGAAATCGAGGACCTTCAGACCGCCCAGCGAGGGAATGGCCGATGTTTCGGTCATGCCGTGCGACCCTGCGTCAATTCCCGCAGAATGACCAGGTGCTGGATGTCGTTGGTGCCCTCGTAGATCCGGGTCACGCGCGCGTCGCGGTAGAGCCGCTCAACGGGGAAGTCGGTCAGGTAGCCGTAGCCGCCCAGCGTCTGGATGGCCTCGGTGCACACCCATTCGGCGGCCTCGGAGGCCACCAGCTTGGCCATGCAGGCCTCCTTGAGGCACGGCCGCCCGGCATCGCGCAGCGCCGCGGAATGGTGGACGAGTTGCCGCGCCGCCTCGATGCGCGTATCCATCGCCGCCAGCCTGAAGCCGACGGCCTGATGCTCGATGATGGGCTTGCCGAAGGTGACGCGCTCCTGGGCGTAGGCGAAGGCGGCTTCGAAGGCGGCCCGCGCGATCCCCACCGCCTGGGCGGCGATGCCTATGCGGCCGCCTTCGAGGTTCGCCAGCGCGATGCGGTATCCCTCGCCCTCCTCTCCAAGGCGCAGCGACGCGGGTATGCGCAGGTCCTCGAAGACGATGTGGCAGGTGTCGGAGGCATGCTGGCCGAGTTTGCTCTCGACCCGGCTGACCACGTAGCCAGGGGTGTCGGTAGGCACGATGAAGGCCGAAATGCCCCGCCGGCCCGCCGCCGGATCGGTGACGGCGAAGACAAGCGCGACCTGAGCGTTCTTGCCCGTCGTGATGAACTGTTTGCTGCCGGAAATGACGTAATGATCGCCGTCGCGGCGGGCGCGGGTGGTCAGCGCCCCGGCATCGGAACCGCCCTGCGGTTCGGTAAGGCAGAAGGCGGACAGCATGGTCCCTTCGGCCATGGGCCGCAGGAAGCGTTCCTTCTGTTCGGCGGTGCCGTAATGAAAGATCGGCATGCACCCCACCGAGTTATGGCCGCTCATGATGGTGGCGCACGCCGCGTCGCCGGCGGCGATCTCTTCCAGGGCGAGGGCGAGCGACAGGGCATCGGCGCCGACCCCGCCCCACTCCTCGGATACGGTCATGCCCAGAAAGCCGAGACGCCCCATCTCCGCAAGGGCGTCGCGCGGGAAATGGGCGTCGCGGTCCCATTGGGCGGCGTGCGGCGCAAGCCGCTCTTGTGCGAACTGGCGGGCCGTGTCGCGAATCATCGATTGCTGTTCGTTCAGGATCATCTTGGCCTACAGGGTGTCATTGCTGCTGGTCGGAAGGTTCGCGGGCGACCTCCCGGAGGCGGAACTTCTGGATCTTGCCGCTGGGCGTGCGGGGCATTTCGTCCACGATCCGCAGGCGCTCCGGGAAGTACTGCCGGGCGACCTTCTGCTCTTCGAGGAAGGCGATCATGTCCGCGAAAGACAGCGATTGCCCCGGCCGCAGGGTGGCGAAGGCGCACGCCCTTTCCCCGAGCCGCTGGTCCGGATAGCCAACGATGGCGACATCGCGCACCGCCGGGTGGCGGTAGAGGACGTTCTCGATTTCGACGACCGGAATGTTCTCGCCGCCGCGGATGATGATGTCCTTGCTGCGCCCGGTGATGCGGATGTAGCCGGCGGCGTCCATGCGGGCAAGGTCGCCGGTCTCGAACCACCCCTCGGCGTCCACGCCATACAAGTCGGGACGTTTCAAATAGCCCACGAAGTTGCCGGCGCCCCGCGCCTGCAACCGCCCTTCGGTGTCCGGTGGCAGCGGGTTGCCGTCGCCGTCGACGATCCGAAGTTCCATGTTCTCGAAGGCGGTTCCGTCGGTCTCCACGCTGCGCGCGGCGGGGTCGTCGATGGCGCTGCTGGAGGCGCAGCCGTTCTCGGTCATGCCCCAGCCCGAGAGTATGGCCGCCCCGAGCACGGCGCGGGCGCGTTGCACGAGCGCCGGCGGTATCGGCGCACCGGCCGACAGGAAGACGCGCAGGGTTCCCATGTCCCAGCGGCCGCCGGACGCCTCTTCGGTCAGATCGGCCAGAAACGGCGTCGAGGCCATCGTATAGGTGACACCCTCGTCCTCGACCAGGCGGGCGGCGACCTGGGGGTCCCACACGTCCTGCAGCACGCATTTGGCGCCGAGGAGGATGGCGACGACCATGCCATAGATGAAGCCCGTCTGATGGGCCAGCGGCGATGCCATCAACACCACGCTCTGGGCATCGAGGCCGAGGCGGCGGGCGAAGAACGGCACGCCGCTCAACATGGTGTTGCTGGTGTGCATCACTCCCTTGGGCTCGCCAGTGGTGCCCGAGGTGTAGAGAATCTCGATCACGTCGTTGGGATCGGCGCGCCGCGCCGCAAGAGCGGCCTGGTCGCACTCGTCTTCCCAGCGGCGGCCCAATAGGCGGGCCTCGAACGAATGGGCGGCATCCTCGCCACCGACCACGAGGCAGTCGACGAGGTCGGGCAGGTTCGGACGCAGTTCCGCGATCATGGCGGGATGATCGAAACCGCGGAAGCGCCGCGGCACGACCATCAGCTTGCTGCCCGCAAGGCGCAGCATGAAAGCCAGCTCGCGATGCCTCAGGAACGGCATCAGGGGATTGGTGACCGCGCCGCAACGGAGGCAGGCCAGGTGCACGAGCACGAATTCGATGCAGTTGTGCAGTTGCATCGACACCACGTCGCCACGGCCGATGCCCATTGCCATCAGGCCCGCAGCGATCCGCCGCGACTGCCGGTCGAGTTGGCGGTAGGAAATGCTTGTCTGGCGCCCGCTTGCCGTTTCGAACGCGGTGAACGCGATCTTGTCGGGCGACGATGCGACCGCCGCCTCGAGGTGATCCAGAAGCGTGCGGTCCTTCCAGAGGCCGGCAGCCGTCATCGCCGAGATGCGGTCCGAGGTTAAGCACGAATCCAGAGACATGACCCAAAAGTCCGTTGAAGCGATCGCAGGGCACTCTGCGGCGGAGCAACCCGCCGCAGAGTGTGGTTCTGGCCGTTCGCTACATCTTGCAGGCGGGCGAAGGAGGCGCCATCGCCTGTTCGGTGGGAACGGTGACCTCGACCACGGGCTTCAGCTGCCCGTCAACCCTCGCCACGCGGCCGATGAAGTTCGGCATCATGAGCTGGTGGTCGGCGGCCCGCATCGAGACCTTGCCGTAGAACGGAATGTCGAGGCTCACGGTCTCGAGCGCCTTGGCCACCGCCTCCGGCTCGACGCTGTCGGCCTTCTCCACCGCAGCGAACAGGGTCTTCATGGCGACATAGGTTTCCGCCTCGAAGTTGGCCGGCTCCTTGCCGTGAGCCTTGACCCACTCGGCGACGAAGGCCTTGTTGCCGGGGGTGTCGAGGGTGGACGTGTAGTTCACGATGCCCCAGATGCCTTCGGCGACGTCACCCATGCCCTTGATGGTCGAGGGGACGGCGAAGCTTTGGCTGATGGCGAACACCGAGCCGAGCAGCCCGAACTGCTTTCCCTGCACCCCGAAGTTCACCGCGTCGCGGCCCGCCAGCGCGACCCAGATACCGGCCGGCTTGTGGTCCTTGATCTGTTGGATGTACGGCGCATAGTCCTTGGTGCCGAGCGGTGCGAACAGCTGAGCCTTCACGTTCTTGCCGACGGCCGCGGCGGCGGCGGCGAATTCCTGCGCCGAGTCGCGCCCCCAGGCATAGTCGGCCGCGATCACCACCCAATCCTGCTCGCCCCGCGTCTTCAGCCACGGGCGCACCGCGGCCATGTCCATGGCGTCGGAATGGTTGGCGCGGAACATGCGCGGATTGCAGGATTCCGCGGTCAGGCGGTTGGACTTGTTGATCGACGAAATGTAGAGCGCGTCCCACTTCTCGAGCTGCGCGCCGATGGCCAGGCCGACGGCCGAGGAGATGCTGCCGGTCAGCAGCTTGAACCCGCTGTGGACCAGCTTTTCGGCGGCTCGCCGACCGACCTCGGGATTGCCTTCGGTATCGCCGAATTCGACGATCACCTGGCGGCCGGCCACACCCCCCTTGGCATTCGCTTCGGCGGCGGCGAACAGGGCGCCGCGCTTGGCCTCTTCACCGAGTTCGACGTAGGGCCCGGTGAGCGACGTCGGCACGCCGATGCGCAGGGGGTCCTTCGCCAGGGCCGGTGACGACGCCGCCAGGCCGGCGGCCAGGACGGTGAGCAATATCTTGGACTTCCTCATTGATGCCCTCCCTTTGGTACTCTAGATGGCAATGTGCTTCTGGAGATCGGCGGCGCTGGTATGCTCCGTCCGCCCGTGTTCCACCACCCGCCCCTTGGACAGCACGTGGAAGATGTCGGCGACCCTCTCGACCAGGGTCAGGTTCTGTTCGATCAGGAGAATCGCCGTGCCGTCGGCCGACAACCTGCGCAGGACCTCGGCCATCTCGTCGATGATTACCGGGGCCAACCCCTCGCTCGGCTCGTCGAGGACGAGCAGATCGGGATTGGCCATCAGTGCGCGGCCGATCGCCAGCATCTGCTGCTGGCCTCCGCTGAGCGCCGTGCCCGCGCTGTTGGCCCGTTCTGCCAGCACTGGGTACAACTCGAAGACCCTCTCCAGCGTCCAATGGCCACGCCGGTTGGCGGCACCGCCGAGGATCAGGTTCTCGCGGACCGTGAGGTTGGGCAGGATGCCCCGCCCCTGCACCACGACCGCGATGCCGGCGCGGGCGGCCGTGTAATGCCGGAGCGAGGTGGTGCGCCGGCCCTGGATGTAAACGTCGCCCGCGAACAGCCGGGCGATGCCCAGCATGGTGTTGACGGCGGTCGACTTGCCGACGCCGTTGCGCCCCAGAATGGCCACCGATTCGCCCGGCGCGATCACGAACGACACGCCGTGCAGGATGCGGGCGTTGCCGTAGCCCGACTCGACGTTTTCGAAAGCCAGCAGCGAATTCATGCCGCGCTCCCCAGATAGGCCTTGATCACGTCGGGATTGGCGCGGATTTCGGCGGGATCGCCCTCGGCCAGCACCCGCCCGAGCTGCAGCACGGTGATCCGGTCGGCGATGGCGAAGACGACGTCCATGTCGTGCTCCACCAGGAGCACGGTCACGCTCCAACGCGCCGCCAGATGCCGCAGATGCTCGGCGAGGTGCTTGGATTCCTCGAAGGACAGGCCGGCCGCCGGCTCGTCGAGCAGAAGAACCCGCGGGCGCCCGACGAGGGCGAGGGCCAGGTCGAGACGGCGCTGGTCGCCATAGCTGATCAATCCGGCGGCGATGTCGGCCACCGCGGCGAGGTTGAATTCGCCAAGCAACTCGTCCACGTCGCCTTCGCCCATTCGGTGCGCCGCCAGAAGAAGTTGCTGCCGCACCGGCAACCCGGGGAAGATGCTGGTTCGCTGGAACGAACGCGACATGCCCGCGAGGCGTCGCTGGGCCGGGGAGGCCCGCGAGATGTCCGTACCGAACAGCCGCACCTCCGCGGAAATGTTGGCGCCGCGCCCGGAGATCACATCGATCAGCGTCGACTTGCCGGCGCCGTTGGGGCCGATCAGCGCCCGCACCTCGCCAGGGGCCACCGTCAGGTCGACCCCGGCCAGCGCCGTGAACCCGCCGTAGGTCTTCGTGGCACCGCGCACTTCGAGGGCGTTAGCCGACATTGGCCGCCCCCTGGCTGCGGTTGCCCGGTCGCAGGCGATCGAAGAGACCCACCAGACCGGCCGGGAAGACCACCGTGACGACGATGAGGGATACCCCGATGATGCTCAGCCAGTGCGTGGTGAAGCTGCCCACCGCCTCCTTGAGGAAGAAATAGGTGAAGGCGCCGGCGACCGGGCCCCAGGGCGCGCTGGCGCCGCCCAGGATGGCCATGATCAACGCCGAGCCGGATGCGGTCCAATGCACCGTCTCGGGAGAGACGAAGGCGTTGTACAGGGCGAAGAGAACGCCGCCGGCGGCGGTCACCAGCGCCGACAGCGCGAATGTCAGCGCCCGCGGGACCAGCGTGCGATAGCCGAGGAACCGCACGCGCTCCTCGTTGTCGCGAATCGCCTCGCTCAACAGTCCGTAGCGGCTTTTGGCGAACAGGAACGCCACGGCCAGCATGAGAGCCAGAACCAGCCACGTCACGATCAGCATGCTGCCCGGCTGCTGGAACGTCTTGAGAGGAAGGCCGAACAGGAACCGCGGGAGATCCAGGCTGAGCCCGTCATGGCCGCCGGTCAGGCCGCGCAGACGCGTGGCCGCCTCGTAGACCGCCTGGCCGATGGCCAGGGTGAGCATACCGAAGGCGATGCCGTGCACCCGAACGATCACCAACCCGACCAGGAAGGCCATCAGGGCGGTCGCGGCCAGCCCCCCTATGATGATCAACTCCGGAGGCATCAGGCCGAGCGGCAGCACCGCGCCGATCACATAGGCGGGCAGCCCGAAGAAGGCGGCATGCCCAAAGCTCACCATGCCGTTCTGCCTGATGAGGATGCCCACCCCGAGCGCGAAGATCGCGTAGATCGTGGCCTGCGTGAGCAGCGACTGGATCAGCGTGGAGGGAACGAGGAAGGCAGCCGCCGGGCCGACCAGCGCGAACCCCGCGAACAGCAGCAAGCCGGGTACCGTCACAACCGCGCCCCCGCCAGTCCGGTCGGCTTCCATAACAGGATGCCGATCATCAGCAGGAAGGGCAGCAACGAGGTCAGTTCCGGCATGAACACCACCCCGAGCACGTTGATCTGCCCCAGCAGCATCGCGGTGATGAAGGCGCCGCCAAGGCTTCCCAGGCCGCCGACCACAACGACGATGAACGAATCCACGAGAATGTCCGCCCCCATGCTCGGCGCCAGCGACATCAAGGGCGCGGCGACCACGCCGCTCATCCCGGCCAACGCGGCGCTGACCGCCACAACCAAGGCGCTGACGCGATCGGTGTCCACCCCCTGCACGGCCGCGATCACCGGATCATGGCTGGCGGCGCGCACGAACAGGCCAACGCGCGAAAAGCGCAGCCAAAGCACGAGCCCGATGGCGACCGCGGCGCCGAAACCGACGATGGCCAGTCGGTAGATCGGGAAGGTTGTCTCGAACAGGGACAGAGTGTGCGCCAGCTGCTGCGGCTCGGCGAAGGACATGGTGTCGTTGCCCCATACCGACAGCACGAGATCCTCGGCGATGAGCGCGAGACCAAAGGTCACCAGCAGCGTGGTCAGCGGATCGCGGTGCTGAAGCGGCCGAAACACCGCCTTGTCGAGGACGACGCCGAGCGCCGCCAGGACGAGCCCGGCGACGGCAAGGCCGGCCCAGAACCCGAATTGGAGACTGGCCGTGTAGCCGACATAGGCCCCCAGCATGTAGAGGGCGCCATGCGCGAAATTGACGATACGCCGCAACCCGAACATCAGCGCCAAGCCGGACGCCAATGCGAAGAGCAACGCTCCGTAGACAAGTCCGTTGAGCACCTGGATCGCCATACTCCGGCACGCCCTCCAAAATCTTCCTTGCGACCAGATCGCGCACCCTTCGCACACCGCAGGTGCACAGGCCGGATCGGCACGTTATGCCGCGCAATATGAACCATGATTCAATTTCTGTCAGCTCTTTTTTGAATGACAGTTCACATCGCCGTTCGCCCGTCAAACCGCCGCTTCCGAAAAAAATGCCTGGATAACTAGTTAACCGATTGTTTTAACTGTCGTTTTTTGGCATTTGCGATAAATCCATCGTTTGGGCACATCGGCATCCTTGACAACCAAGCGGCACTCAATCCAGAATTTTGAACGGATATTCATATGATCGCCGAGAAACGGATGGATATCGAGATAGAAAGTCACGTCGAAAATCCGGACAGAATAGAGCGCAGGCGCGAGCAGGTCGTCAGTGCAGCTGTCAAGAAATTTGCTGTAAATGGTTATCACGGCACGACCATAAAGGAAATTGCCGAGGCGGCTGGCGTAAGCACGGGCCTCATATACTCTTATGTAAAAGACAAGGAAGACGTATTATTACTTGTTTTTATGGCGATATTCCGCCGATATCAGCAGGAGATTCCCCGCCAGCTCGAGGGCGTGACCGACCCTTTGCAGCGCTTCTGCACCGCCGTGCGCGCGTATTGCGAGGCGGTGGGAAGCAACGTCGGCGCCACGGTGGTCGGCTACCAGGAAAGCAACGCGCTCAGCCCGGAGCGTCGCGACATCGTCAAGAAACTCGAGCTGAAGACCAACGCATTGATCTCGGCACCCGTCGAGGAGTGCATCAAGGCCGGCTACTTCCGCTCGGTCAACGTGGAGTTGCTGACCTTTCGCGTGGTGCTGCTGGCGCATGGCTGGGCCCTCAAGAACTGGTATTTCCGCGACAGGATTTCCCTCAACGGCTACATCGAGGAAGGGCTCAGCCTTTTCCTTCATGCCTTGCTGACGCCCTCGGGATGGCAGCATTGGCGGGCCTTGAACGAGGTCGCGATGCGGCCTCCGCAACCATCGAAACGCCCGGCCCGGCGGCGCAAAGCCGGTTGAGGTCGCGCGGCAAGGAGACAGCATGAAGGCCGTCCTCGCCCGTTCGTTCGGGCCGATCGAGAACCTGGAGGTCGCGGACTTGCCCGACCCCGCGCCTGGACCGGGCGAGGTGGTGGTGGACGTCGCGGCGGCCGGGGTCAACTACCCCGACCTGCTGGTGGTCGGCGGGAAATACCAGATTCTCCCCACCCCGCCCTTCATCCCGGGCAAGGAGGCGGCCGGCGTGGTGTCGGCCGTCGGCGAGGGCGTCGACACCTGCCGCGTCGGGGACCGCGTGCTGGCCCTGGTCGAGCACGGCGCCTATTGCGAACGGCTCAGGGCGCCGGCCGCGAACTGCTTCGTCCTGCCGGAAGGCATGGGCACCATCGAGGCCGCGGTCTTCGCGCTCACCTATCAGACGGCATGGTTCGCCCTCGTCACCCGGGCCGCCATGCGCGACGGCGACGCCGTGTTCGTCACCGGCGCGGGCGGCGGCGTCGGTTCCGCCTGCGTGGCCCTTGCGCGCGCCCTCGGCGGCCAGGTCATCGCCGGGGTGAGCACGCCCGAGAAGGCCGCCCTCGCCCGCGCCGCCGGCGCCCACCACATCATCGACCTGTCCCAGGACAATCTGCGCGACCGCATCCGCGAAGAGGTGCGCGCCGTGACCGGCGGCAAGGGGGCCGACGTCATCTGCGAGGTGGTCGGCGGTGACGTTTTCGACGGTGCGGTTCGGGCACTGGCCTGGAGCGGCCGGCTGGTCGTTCTCGGGTTCGCCGGCGGTCGCATCCCCCGGTTGTCGATGAACTACGTGCTGCTGAAGAACATCGCGGTAACCGGGCTGCATTGGAGCGACTACCGCGAGTGGCACCCGGAGATGATGCGCGAGGCACAGCACCGCCTTTTCGAGTTGCACGGCCAGGGGCTGCTGCGCATCGACCTCACGGCAACGTTTCCGATGCGGCGGGCGGCCGAGGCGCTGGCCCTGCTGCGCGACCGCAAGGTGACGGGCAAGGTGGCGATCGTAATGGGGAACGAGGAAGATGGCAGCAGACGACCGGCGTGAACCGGAGCCACCCCCGGGGTTTGTTCCGTGCGACATCGCCGACGGGCGGTTCGCCGACATGGTCGGACCCCTTTACGTGCGCCGTGACGCCCAGGGTTCGTGTTTCGGCCTCCGCGCCGAAGCCAGGCATGGCAACGTCCGCGGGTCGGTCCACGGAGGCATGCTGATGACCTTGGCCGACCAGGTGCTGGGGCTTACGGTGCTGGAAGCGGTCGACCTGGCGCCGATGGCGACGATCAGTCTCAACTGCGACTTCGTTTCCGCGGCCATGCCGGGCGACTGGATCGAGGGACGCGCAACCGTGGTCCGGACGACCCGCTCGATCGTCTTCGTGCGCGGAACCCTCACCGTCCGGGAAGCGGTGGTCCTTACCGCCAGCGGCATCTGGAAACGCCTGAAAGCGGGTTGACCACTCGGATCACCCCTTCCGGCGGCCGAGCGCCGCCAAAGAGGCTTCGTTGCCAACCATTCGCTCCGCCCAAGCGGCAGTGCAATGCCTCGCCCGAGGGTGACCCGAGGTGCAGCCGGCTGTCGCCCGCCCTCGAAAGGGGGATCCAAAAACGTCTATAAAACCAAGGAATTAGGCACGCATCATCAACATCAGTGACTGTCTGCCCGCCTCAGCGGCCCGGTATCCTCGTCTTCGCCTTTCGGTCGCGGAGGAACGGCAGCAGTGGCTGATGCGCTTGGCTTTAAAAAAACCGCCGACAACCGATCCTCGTTTCCCTCTTCCGATCGCCTCGTCCCGCCAGAGGTTCCCGAGCCCCCCGCACCCCCGCTGATCGGTTTCCTGGCGGGCCTGCCTGGACTGCGCGGCACCCGGCGGCGCCGCCGGCGGATCGTTCGCATGGGCGGCTACGTGCCGGCATCGCCGCGGCTGTACCGGCTTTGGAACCTGGCATTGGTGGTTCCGCTGATCGTGTTCTGCCTGCCGATCCTGCTGCTGATTTCGGCGGTGTTGGCGGTCGCCCAGGGCCCCCGGAACGTTTTTTATCGCGGCGAACGTGTCGGCAAGGACTTCACCACCTTCTCCATCTTCAAGTTCAAGACCCTTTACGACGCGGCGGCCGCGCTGACTCACGACCAGGTGTTGCCGGCGGGGTCGCGAATGGAGACGCCGGTCGGCAAGTACTTGCGCGATACCCGCCTCGACGAGCTGCCGCAGTTGCTGAACGTCCTGCTCGGCGACATGAACCTTCTCGGTCCCCGCCCCGTCCGGCCCCGGATCGCCACGGCGTGCCGCGAACGGATACCCGACTACGACGTGCGCTTCAAGGTCCGCCCCGGACTGATCGGCTACACCCAGGCACTGATGCCCCATGGCACCGACAAGGTGATCCGCGCCCGGATCAATGCCGTGCTGTGCCGGCGCCGGGTGGTGCTGGTGCAGGAGCTGATGTTTATTCTCCTGACCGGAATTTCGGTGATCGGCTGGGCCTTGCGCGTGCCGTTCCGCCAGGTCGTGGGGCGGCTGCGCGGGGACGGCTGGAAGGCCGCCGCCAGACCGCTGCTCGGCGAGGCCGTCCTCGGCACGGCCGGCCACCGGCCCCTTCGGTTGCGCCTCGTCTGCGTCGATGACGAATGCCTGCTCGTCGAATCGCCGGCGCCCCTGCCGATCCGCGAATGCGACCTCACCCTGAGCGCCCGCGGGTGGCTGCGGCCGCGCGGCAAGGCGGCACGCTGCCGCGCCATTCCCCTCGCCTCCGAGCGACGGGCGGCCGGCGTGAGAGGCGCGCCCGTCTACCGCTATCGCATGCGCTACAGCCCGACATCGCCCCTCAACAGGTACCTCATCGACCGCTACCTGCTGAACCGGGCGGTCGTCTTCTAATCCAAGGTTGGCCGCATGTCTTTGCTGTTCTGGACCGCCGCCGGCCTGATGACGGCCACCGTCTTGGCCTACGGCCTTTTCGTCATCTCCCTGGCGGCGCTGCTGCCGCGGCGGCGCCCGACCACGCCGGCCGAACCGCTGCCGGCCACCCTGCTGATCACGGCCCACAACGAAGAAGGCTGCATCGCCGACAAGCTGGCCAACGCCCTGGCCCAGAACGTCGCACCCCACCGCCTGTCCGTGGTCGTCGTCTCGGATGGGTCGTCCGACCGCACTGCGGCGATCGCCCGCAGCATGGCAGACCCGCGCGTGCGGGTGATCGAGACGGCCGAACACGCCGGCAAGATCGCCGCAATGCAACAGGCCTTGGCCACCATACGCGACCCCGTCGTGATCTTCTCGGACGCCAACAGCCTGTTCGTGCCCGGCGCCCTTGCCGCACTGCTCGAGCACTTCGGCGATCCGCAAGTCGGCGGGGTGTGCGGAGCGCTGGGGATCGCGCGCCGGCGGAGCGGCTGGCTCGGCCTCGCCGAGGACCTTTACTGGCGTTACGACAACGCCATCAAGCGGGCGGAACACAGGTTGGGCGGGGCCGTGTCGGCGCAGGGATCGCTCTACGCCATGCGCCGGGAACTCGTCGGCGCCGTCCCCCCCTCGGTCGCTGACGATTTCTTCATCTCGACCGGAGCCGTCACCGCCGGCCGCCGCCTGGCCTTCGAGCCGCGGGCCGTCACCATCGAGGCGGTCAGCGCCGACGCCCGCGGCGAGTTTGGGCGCCGCGTGCGGTCGACCGAGCGCGGTTGGCGCGCCTTGCTGATGCGACGCGGCCTGCTCAACCCGGCGCGCCACGGCGCCTACGCGTTGCAGCTGCTTTTCCACAAGCTGCTGCGCCGCCTCGTGCCCTGGATGCTGCTCGCACTGTTCGCCGCCTCCCTGGGGTTGGCCGGCGAGCATCCCTTTTACGCGACGGCCCTGGCCGTGCAGGCCGCCATCTACGGCTTGGCACTCGCGGTGGCCGTTTTCCCGCCGCTGCGGCGCATCCCCGGCAGCTCCCTCGTCTTCTTTGCCGTCGGATCGCAACTCGCGATGGCCCTCGGGCTGGTCCGCGTCGCCCTGGGCCGCCACAGCAGCCGATGGACGCCGGTGCGCGGCGCCGCCGCACCGGCGGAGCATTCCTGATTCACGGGTTCATGGAAGCGGCGGGTGATCGAGGTCGCTGTCGGCCTCGGTGAGATACCAGTTGCCGGGTTCGCCCACCAGCGAGGCGGCCAGCCCGGACAGGGGATGCGCGAACGCCATGAAATGCGGCCCCGGACGGGGCAGGAAGCCCAGCGCGAGCAGGCTGCGCCGGGCCTTGCGCCCGGTCGCCAGGCAGCGCAGAGCCGCCGCACCGGCGCGCCGGGCCTCCGCCAGGCAATGAGCGAACAGCGCCCAATGCCATCCGGGCAGGCAGAGATGGTCCACGACCATCATCGTTTCCTGACGGCGACGCAGCACCGCGTAACCGAGCACCCGTGCGCCGCGCGTCAGGTAGTATTTCCGGTACACCGCCGGCTGAGGCGCGGCGTCGAAGCGCCAGGCCAGGGATCGCAGCCCGCGGTGCGCGATCAGGGGATGGGTGGGGGCGACCGCCGCCCACAGCGGCTCGACCCGGTCGTCGAAGCGCTCGATGGCCTGGAACCTCAGGCCACCAAGACGGGCGCCGCCGAGCACCGCCGCCTCGGTGCCGGCCAGAAGCCCGAGCACGGGCACCGCGGCCCGCGACGCAAGGGCGGCGGCGGGACGGACCGGGCGCCGGCCGGTCGGCGCCTCGCCGGCCCGCAAGGGGCGCAGCAGACGCACATATCGCGGGACCCGGCCGAGATCGACCCAGCCGGCACGCGCGAATCCGCGCCGGGCGGCGGCCGCGATCCCGAGACCCGCGACCAGCGGCCGATCGGCGCAGAGTTGCGCCGTGAGGGCGGGAGCCACGCCGCGCAGCCGCCATTCGGGATCGACCATGAGGTCGATCGCCCAGGCGGCGGGGATGACCGCCCCGCCGGCCCGAACCGTGAAGGGCAAGGCGGCCTGCTGCCCGACGACGCGCCCCTCGCGCCGGCAGACCCAGATCGTGGGACTCTCCCGCGGGATTTCCGGATGATCGGCGAACCGCCAGTCGAAGTACCGATCATCGGCCTGGTACGATTGATCGCCGTAATGGCTGCGCACGAAGCCCCGCAGGTCATCCCCGTCCTCGGCCCGGTACCTTGAGATACCCGCGGACAGGCGCCTGGTCGCGGTTGCCGGCCCGGCGCCGGGCGCCGGCCGCTGACCAAGGCTTTCGGACGTTCGTTCGCTTCCAGCCACGCCGCGATTCAAAGAATGGAACCGAGAACAGGGTGGGGCAGCGCCGTTCCCGCGACAATAACCGCTATTGGTCATCCCGGTCCTACGCCCGTTCCATTAATCCGTTTGGCACTCATGCGATAGTGCCGTCCCTTACACGTATGGCACCTTTTCTTCCTGCCGGAGCGACAACTCATAATAACGGCGGTTGCGTGAGTTCGATCGGGAGGCCCCATTCCTGTGCTGTCGCTTGCCGGATTGTTTGTGCTCGTCGTGGCCGTCGTCCCGGCAGGCGCCCACGCCGCCGAACGTTACGCCATGCCGGTCATGGAAAACCTCACCCTCAATCGCACCTTGAGGCTGGAAGGGCCGCGGTGGAATGGCGCCGTCGTCCGCAATGTCACCATCCGGGGCGTCGACGGCGACGGGATCGTGATTCGCAATGTGGACGGCGTGCGCATCGAAAACTGCGTCATATCGAACGTCGCGGGCAACGGCATCAAGTTGAGCATTCACGGCTCGACGCGGAACGTGCATCTCGTCGGCAATCGCATCGCCAAGACAGGCTTGGACGGCATCAGTGCCGGCCAGCGCCACGCCCGGGGGGTGGACCATCCCGGCCTCGTCGTGCGCGACAACCGCATCGAGCGCACCGGCTTGGCGCACCGAGGCGGGCGCAATCACGGAATCTACGTACAGGCGAGCGACTTCCTGATCGAAGGGAATTACGTCTCCGAGAGCCTGGACGGCAACGGCATCTCCGTCCGCAGCTCGGGCATCGTCCGCGGGAACGACGTTCGCGGCTCGGCGAAAAGCGGCATCGCCTATTACTCCGACCACATGCGCGGCCCCAGCGACCTACTGGTCATCGAGGGAAACCGCGTGAGCGAGAGCGGGCGGCAGCAGGAGCGTGCCGACATCGACCTTCTGAACGTGCCCGAACCGGCCATGACGGTGCGCAAATTCCACATCCGCGACAACGAGGTGTCGTCGATCCGCATTCATCCCGACTACGCCGCGTTGGGGATACGGCCCTCGCTGACCGCCAATCGCCGCGTCGGATGCGGCGGACAGCAGGAATGCTCGCCGGTGTCGTTCGGAGGTTGATGTGATGCAGACTCCCAAGATCGCGCTGGCGGCGCTGGCGATGGCACTCGTGGCCGCCTTCGCGCCGCGGCTCCATGCGGCCGAACCGGCCACCGCTCCCTACCAGTTGGCCATCGGCGACCGGGTCTCGGTAATGACCTTCGGCCGCGCCGACCTTACCGGCGAATTCACCGTCGGCATGGATGCGGCCATCCGTGTTCCGTTGCTCGGCAGCATCCCGGCCGCCGGGCGCAGCCGGGCCGACATAGAAACGGCGATCACCGAGCGCCTGACGAAGCTGCTCGGTTACGAGACGACCGTCACCGTCGACATTGCCGCCTACCGGCCGATCTTCGTCATCGGCGACGTCACTGCGCCGGGCGAGGTCGCCTATGTCCCCGGGATGACGGCGTTCCAGGCTTATGCCAAGGCCGGCGGCATGCCCTCGTTGAGGCAATTGCCGAGCCAGGTGGCGAGCCAGATGGCGTCGACGCAGCGCGATATCATGATCGCGCAGACCGAGCTCAATTCCCTGCTCCTGCGTCGCGCCGCCCTCGAGGCGGCCCTCAACGACCTCCCCGAAATCGCCATGCCCGACGAGCTGAAGCCGGTGGCGGCCACCCGCGCGGTCAGCGAAGCGCTGGCCACGGAAAAGGCCGCGCTCGCCGCCCGGCGCGGCGATCTGGCGGCGCGCAAGGCGCTGAGCGAGCGCGAACGCGCGCAACTGGGCGAGGAGGTAGCGGCCTTGGAACGACTGATCGCCACCCTCAAGGTGCAGTCCGAAGTGGTGAACGAGGAGCTGACCCGTATCGGTCGCTTGGCCGAGAAGGGTCTCGCCACCAGCCAACGCATGCTCGAACTGAAACGCAGCAAGGCCTCCACCGACAGCAGCCGGCATGAGGCGGCGGCCTATCTGTCCCGCGCCCGGCAGGAAATCATCCAGCTCGACCTGCAACTGCACGACCTGCGGGCCCGGCAACGGCGCGAGGACATCGACAATCTCAGGCTTGTCGATGGGGAAATCGCGCGGGCTCGCGCGCGCATCGAGGGATCGGCGCGGCAGATGGTCGCATTGAGCCAGGTCGACCTGGCGGAGGCCGGGCTGGAAAGGACCGGCATCGCCGTCTCGATCAGCCGCAATGAGGCCGACCGCTCCCACACGTTCACGGCGGCCGCTGGCACGCCGCTGCGACCGGGCGACATCGTGCAGATCAGCGCCGAGGTGAAGTCGGCGGAGACCGGCCCGGCCCGTCGGCAGGCGCTCTTGTCCCCCTCGGCAACCGATTAGGTGGCAGATGCTGCTCGGCCACTATTTCGAACTTTTCCGCCAAGAACGGGGCCTCGTCGTCGCCATCGCCGCGGGCGTCTTCGCCGTGTCGGTCGTGATCGCGGTCGCGCGCCTGTTCCTGATGCCGGGGTATACGGCGACCGCCATCGTCACCGTCCTGCCGACACCCGCCGAGCTATCCTACTCGCGCCGATTCGTCAGCGACGGCGACGGCGGGTCCGACCCCTCGGCGGTGATGATGCAAACCCATATCGAGCACCTGCTGAGCCGTCCCGTCGCGGAACTGACATACGAGCGCCTGCTCGAGACCGCGCCTCCCGAAGAAGGCCCCAAAGCGCCCCGCCCACCGCTCGTCGAACTCGCCAAGTCGATTCTCACCGGGGTGCGTGCGGGCTATCAGTTCGTAAACACCGGCACCCTGGCGCAGCCGAGCCCGCGCGACAAGGCCATCCTGGGAATTCAGAAGGCCATCAGTGTCGACTGGGTCCACGGCTCCTATATCCTGCGCATATCGGCCGATGCCGATAGTGCGGCCCAGGCGGCACGGATCGCCAATTCGGTGGCGCAGGCCTACGTCACACGCAGCCGCCAGTTGGCTGATCAGGCCGCCACCGCCGTGCGCGGCTATCTGCAGGAGGAAATCGCCAAACGCCAAATGGGGCTGGATCCCGATGGCGTGAGTGAGCTGCGGCGGCGTCTCGTGGACATCGAGTTGTCGCGCACCGCCGGGCTCGGACAGGTCCGGATCATCGAACCGGCCAAGGAGCCCCTGCGGCCCGCCTTCCGCGCCGTACCAGCGGTCGTCGGCGGGGCGGTGGGGGGCGTCCTCATCGCCGTCCTGGTCATCGTGCTCAAGGACACCTTCGGGGCCACCGCGCGCACCGGCACCGACATGATGCGGATCGTCGGCCGCCGCTTCCTCGGCTCCGTGCCGCCGGCACTGGCCCAGAGCGCCCGTCGGCTGCCGGTCCGGCGGTCCCTGCCCCTGCCCCCGGTAAATCGATTCGCGGCGTTGGTCGCGGGCCGCATCGCCTTGCTGAACGGCCACTCGGATCAGCTTTGGGTGCACGTCATCGGCATCGGCGGCCGGCTGACGGCCCGCCAGGGCGGCATCGCCATCGCGACCGCGCTGGCGAACTGGAACCTGCCCGCCGAACTCGTCATGGGGCCCGACGAGCGATACCGCGTGCGCCACGGAAATGGCGGCCTGCAACTCGATCCGGTGGCCCCCGACGATCCGGTCGGTGGCGGTCCGGTGGTCACCGCCGGCCCGCCCTCGCCGCCCCGGCCGCTTCTGCTGATCGATGCCCGCGAGAGCCGGCCGGAGGCGGTCGAGCAACACACCCAGGTCTTCGAGGTGGTGGCCGGTGGAGTCACACCGCGGCCGATCGTGGTCATTGCCGTCGCCGCCGGAGAAGTCGAAGAGGACCTGCTGTCGACCATGGCGGCGGACGGAGCCCCGGACGAACGCCTGTTCCTGCTGGTTTCCTAGGCATGGAAGCAGCGTTTCATACCGTCGACCGCCGACGCCGCCGCGCCATGCGGTGCGCGGTGTGGGCCGCGTTCGTCGCTGCTGCGGCGGCCCTGATGGGTGGCCTGGTGCTGGGCGGCGCGACATGGCCGGCGGTGACCGCCGGCGGGCTGGCCACACTGGCCGGTCTGGCGGTGGGCGATCGCTGGATGCGGGAACCCGGCGGCGCTCCGGTCCTTTGTTATCACAGCATCAGCGACGAGGGCTGGGTTCCCTGGGCATCCTGCATCGTCAGCATCGAAACCTTCGAGCGTCATCTCGGCGTGCTCGCCCGGGGCGGCTTCACGGTGATGCGCCTGCGCGACCTCGTCGCGATCCGCCTCGCCGGCGGGCGTCTCCCGCCGCGGCCGGTGGCCGTGACCTTTGACGACGGCTATCTCGACAACTGGGTGGCGGCGCTGCCCCTTCTGCGCCGCCACGGCATTCCCGCGACGATCTTCGTGTCGCTGGACTTCATCGAGGAGGGGGAGAACCCGCGAGCCACCCTCGACGACCGCGAGCGCGGACGCGTCGGCCCCGAGGCGGTCGGATGGGCGGGTTATCTGAACTGGGCCGAGTTGCGCGCGATGCAGGATGGCGGCGTATTCGACGTCCTGCCCCACGGCGTCGATCACGGCTGGGTAGAGACGGGGCCCCGCGTCGTGGCAAGCCTGTCGGCCGAGAACTGGCGCCGCCTGGCCTGGGTGCAGTGGCGTGTGATGGCCGGCTCGAAGGCCGGCTGGTATCGGGCGGCGACGCCGGCGTTCGTCCCCTTGGGCACTCCGGTGCGCGAGAACGCCCCCGCCCTGGCCGCCAGGGCCTGGGACCCGGATCGAGGCCTGGAGAGCGACGAGTCGTATGCCGCGCGGGTGCGCGGCGATCTCGAACGCAGCAAACGCGAACTCGAAGAGCGCTTGGGCCGAGGCGTCGACATCTTCTGCTGGCCCAACAACGGCACCAACGATACGGCGCGCGCCATCGCCGCGGAGGTCGGCTACGCCGCGACCACCGGTGGCCGGGGCGAGAACCGGCCCGGGGAGGATCCCCGCGTCATAAGCAGGCTGGGTGTCGGCGACCGTATCGCCGGCTGGCGGTGGCCGGCGGCGGAGGCGCTCGGCATGTACGCCGCCCTGCGCGTCTTCCAGGGCAACTACTACTGGTTCTATTTGCTGGTCGGGTTCGCCGCCCTGCGCCGGCTGCACGGCCTGCTGGAGGGTTGGCGCCGGGCACCCACAGCCGATTTGTCCGCGGCGGCACGGCCCGTCGCATGGCGAGGGGACTAGCGATGCGCCTGGCGGTGATCGTCAGCGAATTTCCGAAGACGTCCGAAACCTTCGTGCTGCGCGACCTGCTGGCGTTTCACGACCTTGGCGCGGAACTGCGCCTCTACCACCTCGCCCCCTACCGCCATTCCGAAACCCTGCACGATTTCGCCCGGCCGGTGCTCGACTGGGTGCATCGCCAGGGCATGTTCGACGCTCGGGCGTGGGCAGCGCTGACCCGGGCGGTTCGCCGCCGCCCCACGGTCATGGGCGGGGTATCGAAAACGCTCGCCACAGGCTTTGCCAGCGAACCGGAACTGCTGGCGAAGTCGCTGGCCCTGCTGCCGAAGGTCGCAGCCCTCGCCGAGGACGCCGAGGGCTGGCGGGCCGAGCACATCCACGCCGAGTTCGCCGGGCACCCCGCGACCGCGGCCTGGATCATCGGCCGGCTCACCGGCATTCCCTACAGCGTATCCTGTCGCGCCCACGACATCTTCGCCAGCCAGGCCCTGCTCGACCGCAAGCTGGGGGAGGCCGCCTTCGTACGGACCAACTGCCAGCACAACAAGGATTTCCTGCTCCGCCACGTTCCCGAACTCGTCGCTGAGAGCATCGAGGTCATCCACTCCGGAATGGACTTGCGCGATCTCTCACCCCTGCCGCCGCGCAATCCCGACGGGACCTTCCGCGTGCTGTTCGTCGGGCGGCTGGCGCCGCAGAAGGGAGTGGACGTGCTGCTGCGGGCGTTCGCGGCGGGGAGTTCCGCCTGGCACCTGGATATCATCGGCGACGGCCCGGAACGCGGGCGTCTGGAAGGCTTGGCGCGGCAGCTTGGACTGACCGGTCGGGTGCGCTGGCACGGCGCCTTGCGTTTCGAGGACGTCGTTCCCGCCTACGCGAACGCCGATGCGGTCGTCGCGCCCAGCATCATCGGCCCCGGCAACCGCACCGAGGGAATTCCCAACGTGCTGATGGAGGCGCTCGCCTGTAACCGGCCGGTCGTCGCAAGCGCCGTATCCGGCATCCCCGAGCTCGTCATCGACGGCCACACCGGCCTGCTGGTGCCGCCTGGCGAAGCCGGAGCGGTGGCAGCGGCGCTGCGGCGCATCCAGGCCGATCCCGACCACGCCTTCGCAATGGCTGCTGCCGGAAGGCGACGGGTCGAAGCCGAGTTCGACCTCGCCTCGACCACGGCACGACAGTTCGCCGCATTTTCCGCCCACCGCGGCCCACCCTCCCTCAAGCCACCGGGAGCCGCCGATGAAAGTCTACGATCCGAAATTCCTCGCCGCCGAAGACGACTCGATACGCATTCGCCCCCTGTCTGAACAGCCCTCCGCCCTGGCTGTGCTGTTCATGTTCTTCGCGGTCACCGTGACCCTGTCGCTGGTGGGATTGTACGTCGCCTACGACATTCACCCCAACGTCCTGCTACGGGACCCGAACGCCACCGCACGGCAGCCCGAGTATTACGGCCTCGTGTCCAATCTGGGCATCCTCGCATGGACTTCGGCCGCCGCGATCAGCCTGTACAGCGGATTGCTGCTGCGCAGGAGCGGGGGAGCCCCGATCAGCCGGATCTTGCTGACCGGCGGGGCTTTCACCGCCCTGTTGTGCCTGGACGACCTGTTCATGCTGCATGAGGGGCTGCTGGCGCGCATCGGGGTTTCGGAGGTGCCGCTGCTCGTCACCTATGCCGTACTGGCCGTCCTTTGGGTGGCGGTGTCGGTGCGTCGGCTGATGGCGACGGAATGGATGCTGCTGCTCATCGCCCTCGCGGCCATGGCGGGCTCGGTGCTGATCGACCTGGTCAACGTTCCACTGCCCGGGCAATTGCTTGCCGAGGACATGCTGAAGTTCACCGGAATCCTGTTCTGGGTTGCCTACTTCGTCCGGCTGAGTTGGCAGAGCATGCGGTGGATCGCCCTCAAGGCAGCAGAATGAAGATCAGCCCCCAGGACGACAGGCCTAGCACCAGCACCAGGGCCAGCGATCCGGCCAGCGGAAAAGGGGCGCGCCGTCGCCGCGCGTCCTCGGCGGCCGCCGCCAGTTTCGCTTCCTCGCAACCAACGTCGTACATCGCCCCCCGCCGGCGTTCCGCTCGCCCCATCCTGGCGGGCGCCAGCATATTACAGGCCGGAAACTCCCGCCAGCCGACATGTCGGCGGAAAGCGCTGTGAAGCTCTCCGAGGTTGCACCTCCGCAATTCGAATGAGAGGGGGGCAACTCAAATGGTCAAGTCCCGTTTGCCCTATTGAGACAATGCCGCGGCTTTCAACATTATTTGGCGGGTATTTGCGGGATCATACATTTCCTGACTCAACAGTGCGGGTTTCCTTCATGTCATTCATTCATGACGACGATCAGTCCTCCTCAATTGCTGTGGAGGTCCGCAACACCGTTCGTGCCTACGTGGTCGGGGACTTGCTGCTCGGTATCGACGCCGAACGGGCCGAAGCGGCCTCTTTCATCGAGGCGGGCGTGCTCGATTCGACGGGCGCGATGGAACTCGTGGGCTTTCTCGAGCAGGCGTTCTCGATATCCATCGCCGACGCCGAGATCGTGCCTGACAACCTGGATTCCCTCGAGGGGATCGTGGCCTTCGTCGTTCGAAAGCTGAAGACGACCAACAACCCTGTGGAATAGGGGGCGCCATGTTGGTTCACGACTACCTGCGCGGCGCGGCGCAGGTCCTGCCCCACAAAGTCGCCCTGATCGCCGGCCGCGAGCGCTTGACGTTCGGCGATCTCGACGCCGCTTCCGATCGCCTCGCCATGGCTCTGCAACGATCGGGTATCGGGCGGGGCGACCGGGTGGCGGTGATGCTGGAGAACGGACCGGACATGGTCATCTCGCTCTGGGGCGTGCTCAAGGCGGGAGCGGTGTTCGTCCCTTTGCATCACGCCACCAAGGAGGACAAGCTGGCCTTCGTGCTGGCGGACGCCGAAGCCGCCGCCCTGATCGCGCCGGCCGCTTTGCACCAGCGGGCGCAGTCAGCGGTGGCGCAGGCGCCCAGCGTCCGAACCGTGCTGTTTAGCGGCGCGACGGTGCCAGAAGGGGCGACGGGTCTGACCGACGCCATCGCGACGGCTCAGCCCAACCCCGTCGATCCCGGCCTGATCGACCAGGATCTATGCGTGATCATCTACACCTCGGGCTCCACCGGGCGACCCAAGGGAGTGATGATGACCCACGCCAACATCGGCCACAACACCTGGTCCATCTCCACCTATCTCGGAAACGTGCCAGACGACGTGGTTCTTTGCGTCCTGCCGTTGAGCTTCGACTACGGGCTGTTCCAGGTGCTCACGGGGGCGCGGGTGGGCTTCACGGTGGTCCTGGAACGCTCGTTCGCCTTCCCGGCCGAGGCGATGGCGCGCATCGCCGAACACCGGGTGACCGGCGTGCCCGGCGTGCCCACGATCTTCGCCACCATGCTGCAGGTCCTTGCCCGCGAAACCTGGGACCTTTCGAGCGTGCGTTACCTTACCAACACGGCGGCGGCGTTGCCGCCAGCGCATATCCGCCGGCTGCGCGCCATCCTGCCCGGGGCGCGGATATTCTCGATGTTCGGCCTGACCGAATGTACCCGCGTGTCCTATCTCGAGCCCGAACGCCTGGAGACCAAGATCACGTCGGTCGGGCGTCCAATGCCCAACACCGAGGCCTATGTGGTGGACGACCGGGGCAAGCGCCTGCCGGCCGGCGAAATCGGCGAACTCGTGGTGCGGGGGTCGAGCGTGATGCGGGGCTACTGGCGCCGCCCCGAGGCGACCGCCCGGGCGCTACGCGACGGCGAACTGCCGGGCGAAAAGGTGCTCTACACGGGCGACCTGTTCTGGATGGACGCCGATGGCGACCTCTATTTCGTCGGCCGCAAGGACGACGTCTTCAAATGCCGCGGCGAAAAGGTTGCCCCCAAGGAGATCGAGAACGTGCTGTACGAGCTTGATGCCGTGGCCGAGGCGGCGATCGTGGGCGTTCCCGACGACATCGACGGGATGGCCGTAAAGGCCTTCGTCGTGTTGCGGGACGGAGGCGACGTCAGCGAGCAGGCCCTGAGGCGACACTGCCGCGGCCGCCTGGAACCGCATCTGGTGCCCAAGCACTTCGAGTTCTGCGCCACCCTGCCCAAGACCGATTCGGGAAAAATCACCCGCACCGCCCTGCGAGCGGCCGGCTGAGACGATGTGCGGGATCGCGGGCATCATGAGCGGCAGCGGCGCCCCGCCGGACAAGGCGGCGCTGCTGCGCATGGTGGCCATGCTGACGCACCGCGGCCCCGACGGCCACGGGCTGTACCGCGACCATCGCGTGGCCCTCGGCCACACCCGGCTGGCGATCATCGACATCGAGGGGGCGCCGCAACCCCTGCAAAGCCCCGACGGCGAGGTCTGGCTCAGCTTCAATGGGGAAATCTTCAACTACATCGAGCTGCGCCGCCGCTTGCGCGACCTTGGGCACAGGTTCTCGACCAACGGCGACGGCGAGGTCATCATTCACGCGTATCTGCGCTGGGGCTCCAGCGCGTGGCGCATGCTCAACGGCCAGTTCACCTTCGCGCTGTGGGACCGGCGGCGCGGCCGCCTCTGGCTGGTGCGCGATCGCCTCGGCATCCTGCCGCTGTACGTCGCCCGCCGGGGCAAGGACCTCGTGTTCGCCTCGGAATGCAAGGCCCTGTTCGCCGCCGGCGTGGATCGCCGGATCGATGGCGCCGGACTGGCCGAGGTCTTCACGTGCTGGACCGCGGCCCCGCCGATGACGCCGTTCGCCGAGGTCCGGCAGGTCCGCCCCGGCACCAGCCTGAGCTTCGACACCACCCTGCGCGAGACCGAGAGCCGTTATTGGAACGCCGCGCCCCATGCGACGACGCCGTCCGCTCCGGAGGAGGCCGTGGATCGGCTGGCCGAGCATCTGCGAAGCTCCGTGGCGCTGCGTCTGCGCGCCGACGTGCCGGTGGGTGCCTATGTGAGCGGCGGCCTGGACTCGGCGGTCATCGCGGACTTCGGGCGGCGCGCCGTGGGACCGTCGCTGCGCACCTTCGGCATCGGCTTTGCCGACCCGCGCTATGACGAGACCGGTGAGCAGCGCCGGGTCGTCGAGCACCTGGCGACCGATCACCAGGGCATTCATTGCGATGCCGCGGCCATCCGCGACGCCCTCGCGGACGTGGTCTGGCACTGTGAAACACCGCTGCTGCGCACGTCGCCGGTTCCGCTCTATCTGCTCGCGCGCGCGGTGCGCCGGGCGGGAATGAAGGTGGTGATGACCGGCGAAGGGGCCGACGAGCTTCTCGCCGGCTACACCATCTTCAAGGAAGACCAGATTCGCCGTTTCTGGGCTCGCCGGCCGGACTCACGGCTGCGGCCGGCGCTGCTGCGGCGCATCCATCATTACGTCGGCGACGCGGCGGCCCGCGAAAATCCGCTCTGGCAGGCCTTCTTCCGCCAGGGCCTCGAGGACGTCGGCGATCCCTTCTACGCCCACCGGGTACGCTGGCGGAACAACGCGTGGACGCTGCGTCTGTTGGCGCCCGAAGTTCGGGCGACGTTCGATCTCGACGCCGTGGCCGCTCGCTACGAGGCCGCGATGCCGGCCGACTGGCTCGACTTCGATCCGTTGCTGCGGGCGCAACTCGTCGAGATACACGGCTTCATGTCGTCCTATCTGCTGTCATGCCAGGGCGACCGCGTCGCCATGGCGCATGGCGTCGAAGCCCGTTATCCGTTTCTCGATCCCGAACTCGTCGACTTCTGCCTGACGCTGCCCAAGCGACACAAGCTGCTGGGATTGCGCGACAAGCTGGTGTTGCGCCGGCTGGCGGCCCGACGGCTCCCCGCCGAAATCTGGTCGCGGCGAAAGCAGCCGTTCCGGGCACCGATCGGCCAGGCGCTGTTCGGCGGGCAGGCGGCCGAGGCCTTCGACGGCCTGTTGTCGCCACAGGCACTGGCCGAGGATCCCTTGCTCGACGGCGCGGCGGCGGCGCGGCTGTGCTCCAAGGCGCTCGCCCAAGGCGGGCAGATGGGCGGTGAACGCGAAGAGATGGCGCTGGTCGGCCTGCTTACGATGCGGCTGCTGACCCGCCAATTCGGCCCTGATTTCGACGGCCGTGTCGAGGAGGCCGGGCGCCGCCTCGGGCGCATGCGGCCCACGGTCGAAGTGGATCGGCTCACCAGGCGGGAAACGTCGGCGGCGGAGAGATCGCGTGTACAACGGACACCATATCCCTGACCGACCGTTCCCGGCCGGCGCCCTGCGGCTCGATACGGCGGCCGAGGCCACCCGCATCGAACGCTTCATCGCGACCGCCGTCAGCCGGCGCCTGCGGCGGCGCGGCGTGGTGCTGGGCGTCAGCGGCGGGGTGGACTCGGCCGTATGCGCGACGCTGGCGGCCCGCGCGTTGGGGCCGCAAAGGGTACTTGCCCTGCTCATGCCCGAACGGCATTCCTCCGAGGAGGCGACCGAACGGGCGCTGCGGCTGTGCCGGGACCTTGGGGTGCGCCATGTCGTGGAGGACATCACCGAAAGCCTCGAAGCCCTGGGCTGCTATCACAGGGCCGAGGAATACATCCGACAGGTGTTTCCGGATTACGGTTCCGGCTGGCGGCACAAGATCGTGATTGGCAGCGGGGCCGAGATTCCCTTCTTCAATCTCGTCGTTCAATCGACCGACGGCATCCGGCAAACGGCGCGCATGCCGCCGGGTGTCTATCTCGGGGTGGTCGCGGCGACCAATTTCAAGCAACGAGTCCGCAAGAACCTCGAATATTTCCATGCCGAGGCCGCCAACTACGCCGTGCTCGGCACCCCCAACCTGCTGGAATACGCACTCGGTTTCTTCGTCCGGGGCGGCGACGGCCTCGCCGACCTCAAACCCATCGCCCATCTCTACAAGAGCCAGGTGTACGACCTGGCGGCGCATCTCGGCGTGCCGGAGGAGATCCGCAGCCAGCCGCCGAGCACGGACACCTACGGCTTGGCGCAGACCCAGGAGGAATTCTACTTCGCCCTGCCTTACGGCACCGCCGACCTGCTTCTTTTCGCCGACCGAAACGGGATTTCGGCCGAGGATGCGGGCGCTGCGGTGGGCCTCGACGCCGAGCAGGTGCGCCGCTGCTGGCGCGACTTCATGGGCAAGAGGCTGGTCGCCGAACGCAATCTGGGCGAGGCGCTTCGCGTCGATGGCCCGCTCGCGGAGCGCGGCGCGGGCGGGCCTGCGACGGTGACACGATGACCGGTCACCTCGACGCAACCGGAGGTGCGGCGAAGCTCCCCGACGGCATGGATCGCGCCATCGTCGTCGCGCTGGTTGCCGCGGCACCCTTGACCCGCGAGATGTTGACCGGATGGCTGCAAAGGGTTCTGCCTGCCTGCCGGATAGAAAACATCGCCGGTGCGCAGGACATGGTGGCCTTATTGGCGGACGGCCAACGTCCCGACCTCGTGGTGATCGCCGGCTTTTTGAGCGAGTCGCCGGGGGAAAGGCTTGCGGCGGCGGTCGACCGCATCTGCCGCGCCAGTGACGGATGGCCCGTTGTCGTGGTCAGCGCCACCGCCGACCCCGTGCTGCAACGAGAGTTCCTCGGGTGCGGCGCGCGCGCGCACATTTCGACGCGAATGCAGCCGTCGGCGGCCGCCGCGGTGATCCACCTCGTCCTTTCCGGGGGCGTTTATGACTCGGTCGAAGGGCGCCATCGGCCTGCGCGCGGCGATACGCAGGGAACGCCCAGGGTGCCCCCGACGCTGAGTCCCCGCGAGCGCGAGGTGCTTTCTCTGCTGGAACGCGGCCACTCCAACCGCCGCATCGCGCTGACGCTGGGAATATCCGAGAACACGGTGATGGTCCACCTGCGCCATATCATGCGCAAGCTGGGCGCGACCAACAGGACGCAGGCGGTCTTCAACGCCGGGCGTCTCATCGATCAGTCCGGCGTCTCGCGCGACGTCTGACGCATTCCCGATCAGTCCCATCGGTGGGGAACGGGATTGGCGACAGCGGTACGATTGGCGGCCCCCAGCTTCTTCAGAATACGCCCCACATGGACCTTCACGGTGTTCTCGGCCATATCGAGTTCAAAGGCGATCATCTTGTTCGGCTTGCCCTGGCGCAGCATCGCCAGGACCTCGGCCTCACGTGGCGTCAGCACCGAAGCGGGCTGGTTGCGCTTCGGCGCGGGCAGGAAGCGTCTCGGCTCGGCCGCCGGAACCGGGCCGACGAAAACCCCGCCCGCCGCCACCAGCCGGAGGGCGTCAACGAGCTGGCGCCCGGTGATGGCCGGCGACAAGCAGCCGCTGAACCCCATCCGCGCCGCATCAAGACCTGCATCCGCGTTCTCGAAAGGGGCCAGCGCCAGCAGCGGGGCTTCCGGCCATGCCTGACTTATCCTCCGCAGATCCTCGATCACCGCCGCATTCCACAGGGCCACCGAGTCCAAGCGCGCCAGCACCGCGTCGACAGGCCGTTCAGGGGCGCGCGCCGCGGCCTCCCCGGCATCCGCAAGGGCGATCACGTCCAGGCCCACCGACCGCATCAGCTCGGCGAGGCAGTGCCGCGTGAAGGCATGCGGGTCTAGAAAGGCAACGCGCAACGGAGATAAGCGATCGCCCATGCTGAACTCCGAACCGCGCCGGCTCACCGGGCGGCGAGATAAAGCCTAGCATCGCCCCACGCGGCCGGGCCGCGCCACATGGCTAGCTCGGCTGCTCGTTCGGTCAAGGAAGACTCGTTCGGAATGTACGGATTAGACGTCCGTGACCCGGATTAGTGACTGTCGCGATGCCAAAGGGCGCTTCTAGGCTGGACGCCGGTTTGAGGTTCTGATGCCCGAGGACGCACTTCGACCCCCGGTCAATGGGCGGCGCCACTGCACCGTCGCCTTCGTGCTCCAACATTTCGACGCCGGCGGCGTCGAGAAGGTGGTCGCGAACCTGCTGGTTCATCTCGACCGGGGACGTTTCCGCCCCGCCGTAATTCTCTTCGAGCGCCGCGGCTCGCTGCTCGGCGCGGTGCCGGCCGAGGTGCCGGTCTATGATCTCGGGGGTCGGTCGGCGCGGCGGCAGGTGCTGCCGCTGCTCCGCCTGTTCGCGCGGATCGATCCCGACGTCGTCTACGCCGGAACGAACGCCGTCGGGCTCGCCTGCCTGTCGGCCTCGACGCTGCGCGGCCGCCGCCCCCCCGTGGTCATCGGCCAGCACACCACGCCTGGCGCCTATCTCGGCGAAGCGAAGATGTCCCGCCTGCGCCTCGCCCTTATGCGGCGCCTGTATCCGGGCGCCGCCGCCATCGCCGCCCCCGCCGCCGAGTTGGGTGATGAATTGCGCCGCCTTCTCTGCCGCCCTATGCCGCCAGTGGTCGCCGTGCCCAACCCCGTCATCGACCTGACCGTGCCCTGGCGCGCCACGACCGGCGGAGCGCCCGGCGAAGACCACGGGCCGCATTTCCTGGCAGCCGGCCGCCTGAGCCCGGTCAAGGGCTTCGACCTTCTTCTCACCGCCTTCGCCGACGTTTGCCGCGAAGAGCCGGAGGCGCGGTTGACGATCTGTGGCGAGGGCGAGGAACGCACGAGGCTCGAGCGCCTTGCCCGCAACCTCGGCATAGACCAGCGGGTCGAGATGCCGGGCTTCGTGCCGGATCCGATACGCCGCCTGGGCTCAGGACGCATCTACGTGATGTCCTCGCGGCGCGAGGGATTCCCCAATGCGCTGGTCGAGGCACTGGCAGCCGGCATGCCGATCGTCTCAGCAGATTGCCCGGTCGGTCCCAGGCTGGTCTTGGAAAACGGCCGCTACGGGCTCTTGGTGGCGAACGAGAACGCACCGGCCCTCGCCTCCGGCATGCTGCGCCTCCACCGCGACCGGCCATTGGCCGAGCAACTGCGCCAACGCGGGCCGGAGCGGGCGGCGCCCTTCGACGTCCGCGTGGCGACGCGGGCCTTCGCCGACCTCTTCTCGGCCGTCGCCGCGGGCGAGTTGCCCGCCGTGACCGCGTAAACGGCGCTCGTTGACGATGATACCCGCCGCCGATCCCGCACGTACCCGGCGCCTGGGCGTCGCGCTGCTGGGCGGGCTGGCCCTGCTGCTGGCCGGCGGGTTCGCCGTATGGGCGGCGGAAGCGCTTGGCACCAAGGCGCTGGCGCTGCCGATCGCCTTGGCGGCGGGCATGGCCCTGCTGCTCAACCCCTTCTGGCCGTTGTTCCTGCTGGTGATCTCGGTGCCGGTCGATGCGCTGTTCAACCGCATCTTCGACCCCTTGCCGGTGTCGGCGGCCACCGCGCTGACCTTGCTCACGCTGGGCGCGTTGCTGCTGCGCCTTCCGCGCGAGCCGCGGCAAGAGCGCCTCCTGCCCGACGATCCGACGCTCCGCTGGACCCTGGCCTTCGCCGTCGCCCTGGCGATCAGCGCCCTGCTCGCCCAGGATCGCGACGTCGCCTACGAGGATGCGGGCCGCCTTGGCGGCCAGTTGCTGATGATGCTGCTGATCGTGCGCATCGTGCGCACGCCGCGCGACATGCGGATCCTGCTGTTCGGTCTGGCGGCGGCGGCGCTGTTCAGCGCCCTCGTCGTGATCTTCGAAACCGAAACCGGCATCCGCCTGCTGTCGCGGACCGGCGGATTCGCCCGCTCGCGCGGCGCCTCGGACCAGAACCCGACCACCGCCGCCCTGATGCAGACCTTCGGAGTGACGATGGCCCTGGCGCTCGGCCTGAGCTATGCCAGGGGCAGGCTGCTGACCTTGAGCGCCGGCATCTTGGGTATCCTCGGCATCTTCCTGTCCTACGCGCGTAGCGCGTCCCTGACCGTCGCCGCCGTGACCCTGCTGATCGCCTGGCATCACCGCCGCAGCCGGTACTTCCCGCTGGGCGCCATCCTGGCGATGGGCGCACTCGTGGCGATGGTGCCGATGATTCCCGACACCTTCTGGAACCGCCTTGCCGCCCTGGGGAACTTCGACACCGACATGACCCTTTGGCGGCGTGTCGGCTACAACCTGATCGGGTTGGATCTCGTGGCGCAGCACCCGCTTTTCGGCATCGGCCCGGGCAACTTTCCGCAGGTCTACATGGACCCGCAGTACCGCTACATGCCGGGGCGGACGCTGGAGCCGCGGGACCTGCACAACATGTATCTCGGCGTGGCCGCGGAGTTGGGGCTGGTCGGACTGGCGACCTTCCTCGGGGTGATCGCAAGCGGGATCATCCGCCTGTTGCGCCGGACGGCGCACTGCACCGATCCCACCGCCCGCGCCTTCGCGACGGCGCTGCTGTTCGGTTCGCTTGCCTACTACGTCGGCAGCCTGGTGACGCCCGCGCAGTACGTGAAGTTCACCTGGGTGCTGGTCGGGCTGGCCGTGGCGCAGGCGCGGCTCATGGAGCCGCGCCGCGACGGTCAATAGCCGTTCCGGCGCCCCGGAAGCGGCCAGCTCCGCCGGCGCCGCACGAACCGCCGCAACCGATGCGCCAGCAGCCGGTCCACCGCCTGCGGCCAGATGCCCGGATCGGCCCGCAAGGCGCGCAGCAGCGAGCCCGCGGCGTCGCGCCAGGCGCGCTTCCACAGGAACAACTCGGTCATCGCCATTTCGTGCTCGGCCCGGAGCGACGGCGGCAAGGCGGCGATGGCGGCGGCATGTTTGCGCCGCAATCGCCGATGCCCCGTGATCGAAGCCAGGGCGGAGCCGGTGATGGAGTTGCCGTGGATCCGGTAGACGACCAGCGTTTCCGGAACGGCCTCGACGGGCCCGAGTCTCGCAAGCCGCATATAGAGGTCCCAGTCCTGACAACTGGGCAGGGTTTCGTCGAACCCGCCGATGGCCTCGAGAGCGGTCCGGCGCACCATGACGCAGGAGGTCGAGCCGATAACGTTGCGCACCATCAGCGCCTGCGCGAGACGTCCTCGGGGAAATCGGTCGCGCGGCGGCTTGACGGGCGGAACGACCCGCACACCGACATAAACCATGACGGTTTCAGGCGGCGCCGACGCAAAACCCGCCAATTGGCGCTCGACGAGGTTCGGAAGCCACTCGTCGTCACTGTCCAGGAAGGCGACGTACTCGCCCGTCGCCAGCGCGATTCCCGTGTTGCGGGCGGCAGCGGCGCCGCGATTGCGGGAATGGCGAACCACCTTGAGCCGCGCATCGGTCATGTCGGAAAGCGCGCCCGCGACGTCATCGTCCGATCCGTCGTCCACGACCAGAATTTCGAGGTCACGGCAAGTCTGGGCGGTCACGCTGGCCACCGCGCGGCGAAGCATGTCGAGCCGATTGAAGGCCGGAATGACAACGGAGACAGGCCGGTTCGCACCGCTCATCGGATTCCTCATGACCGGCGCCACCCCGGCAGCGGCAGCGGCCGGATCTTGGGAAACGGCCGCCGCAGGAAGGCGATCAACGCCGCCTGGGCGAGCACAAAGAGGGCGAAGCCGGCGAGCGACGGCAGGAGCGCCGGAGTTGGGGGCGCGAGCAGCCAGGTCAGCCCGCCGATCGCCGCCAGCGAGGCCGCGGGCGCCAGGAACACGGTCGCGAACACCGGCAGCCACTCACCAGGCGGCAGAGGGCTTCGGCGCATGGCGAACAGCAGGATCAGCGTCATCGTCACCGAAAACGCTATGCTGCTCGCCAGCGCCACCCCGGCGATGCCCCATCCCCGGCCCACGAAGGCGATGCTCAGCGCGACGCTGATCACCGCGCTGCCGAGATGGAAGGGGAGGACGCGCAGCTGCCACCGGTTGGCGACCAGAATGCCGCGCGCGATCTGCACCTGGACCAGGAAATAGCACCCCCCGCACAGCACCACCGCCGGCACGGCGCTGGCCTGGTAGCGCGGCAGCACGGCGGCCAGGAACTCGTCCGCAAGGAACGCCATGCCACCGACGATGAAGGGATAGTAGCTGGCCGCGTTGAGCAAGGGCGCCAGGAAGTATTCGCGCCAGACGGAGGCGGAGATGCCGTCCGCCAGGCTGCTCATCAGGCGGGGCTCGAGAATGTCGCGTGCCGACAACGGGACCTGCAGGGCGAACGCGGCGGCGACCAGCGCCACACTGTAGTAGCCCACGGATTCGAGCCCGAGCAGCCATCCGATGACCATGCGGTCGGTCGTGGTCAACAGGGTCAGGCCGGCCACGAACAACAATACCGGGGCGCCCTCGCGGACCAGATCGACGAACAGCGCCATCTCGAACCTGCCCATGCGCGTCATGGGATGGCGCCACCGCAGATAGCTGGCGACGACAGCGTGCATTGTGACATACCCGATGCAAACACCCAGGAAACCAAGCCAGATCACCAGGGGAATGCTGACGGAGACGAGGGTTGCCGCCTTCAGCACGTTGGCGTTCGAGATGACCTCGAAACGCTGCATGGCCTTAAGCACCGCCAGTTGCTGATCGTGATACCAGATGAGCAGAAGAGCGGGCGCAAGGGCAATCAGGCCGATGGTGGTGGCTTGGTCGAAGCCGCCGAACAGGGCGGCGAGAAGGCAGGCCGTCGCGACGAGGCCGTTGGCCGCGAGCGTGACGCGATAGACGCAGCCGACGACGCGCCCCGCCTCTTCGTCACGCCCCTCGGAAAGCAGCCTGGGGACCCGGAACTCCAGGGCGTTGCGTGAACCGAGGTGGAGATAGCTGCCGTAGGTCGGCACCAGATTGAGCAGGCTCCAGACACCGAGCAGGCTGGGCTCGAGGAACTTGGGCTTGACGTAGGCATAGACGAGCCCGATAGCGCGAACCAACAGGCTGCTACCTGAGTACCGGGCCAAGCGGGCGAGCGGGCCGCCCGGAACCGCCGCCGTGGCCGCCGGGCGCGCAATTCTCATCGCAGCCACCGCTGTTTGCGGTATCGGGGGGCCGAATGCATCGCCTCTCCTCGCAATGATCGGGCAATCGACCCCAACGCTTGCTGGGCCGCTGCTGCGTGAAGTGGAAGGGGGTGCGTGCAAAATCCAGCCCGCTCATCCTCTTGGTCACCATTTCACACCGCTCGAATAGGGGAATCCCGGGAGCTGCCCGGGCGAGGTAGATGGGGATGGAAAACGCAAGACGGCCCGGGTGTCCCAGGCCGTCCGCGGAAGTGGCCCCCGGGGCACGCCCCGGGGGATAGGAGTGAGCTGGCCCTAGAACCAGTACTGGGAGTTTACGAAAGCGAATTCGCTATCAGCCAGTTCGCCGACGTCCACGCCCTTCAGCGTCAGGGTTTCGCCGTTGGCGAACGAGATCGCGGTGTCGCTGCCCGACTGGCTCATCAGCGGTTCGAGATCGGCGAAGCCGGCAAGGCCGTGATCGACGATGCGGATGACGTCGGAGAACTGCGGATAGAAGTCGAGGATGGTGTCGTTGCCCATGCCCCGGGCGATGACGAAGGTGTCGCCGTCCTTGCCGCCCTTGAGGATGTCGTCGCCGGCGCCGCCGTCGAGGACATCACGGCCGGCGCCACCGTCGAGGGTGTCGTTCCCGGCGCCGCCGGTCAGGGTGTCGTTGCCGGAGGTGCCGGTAATGGTCTGCCCTTCCACCGGAGCCGGCGCGGGCTCAGGCGTCGGCTCGGGTGCCGGTTCGGGCGTCGGTTCGGGCGTCGGTTCGGGGGCGGCCGGCGCGGTGTTCACGAACTCGAACTCGCTTTCCGCCAGCTTGGTCACGTTCACGCCTTTCAGCGTCAGCTTCTCGCCGTTGGCGAACGAGACCACCGTGTCGCTGCCCGACTGGCTCATCAGCGGTTTGATATCGGCGAAGCCGGCGAGGCCGTGATCGACGATGCGGATGACGTCGGAGAACTGCGGATAGAAGTCGAGGATGGTGTCGTTGCCCATGCCCCGGGCGATGACGAAGGTGTCGCCGTCCTTGCCGCCCTTGAGGATGTCGTCGCCGGCGCCGCCGTCGAGGACATCACGGCCGGCGCCACCGTCGAGGGTGTCGTTCCCGGCGCCGCCGGTCAGGGTGTCGTTGCCGGAGGTGCCGGTAATGGTCTGCCCTTCCACCGGAGCCGGCGCGGGCTCAGGCGTCGGCTCGGGCGTCGGCTCGGGCGTGGGCTCGGGCGTGGGCGCTGGCTCGGCCGGCGCGGTGTTCACGAACTCGAACTCGCTTTCCGCCAGCGCGGTGACGTTCACGCCTTTCAATGTCAGCTTCTCGCCGTTGGCGAACGAGATCACCGTGTCGCTGCCGGACTGGCTCATCAGCGGCTTGAGATCGGCGAAGCCGGCGAGGTTGTGATCGACGATGCGGATGACGTCGGAGAACTGCGGATAGAAGTCGAGGATGGTGTCGTTGCCCATGCCCCGGGCGATGACGAAGGTGTCGCCGTCCTTGCCGCCCTTGAGGATGTCGTCGCCGGCGCCGCCGTCGAGGACATCACGGCCGGCGCCACCGTCGAGGGTGTCGTTCCCGGCGCCGCCCGTGAGAACGTCGTCGCCGGAGGTGCCGGTGATCGTCTGCCCCTCGTTCGGGGCCGGGGCAGGTTCGGTCGGCTCCGTGGGCGCGGGGTCGGTTGGCTCCGTCGGCGCGGGATCGGACGTTCCGCCACCCGCCAGGGTGGATGCGATCAGCGCCTTAGCCTCGCTTTCGGACACGATCTTGTTGTTGCTGAGCTGAGGGTAGATGCCCAGCGACTTGTAATCGCTGTGAACCTCGAGCGCGGTGCCGTCGCTCGTCGTCATGTTGTTGTCGCGGATGATGAAATTGTGCACGACATAACTGCTGTTCTTCACGTTCAGCAGGTCGATCTCGTTGCGGTTCGAATTCTCCTCGCCCGCGTTCATGACCAGATTGTTCTCGATGATCAGCAGGTCGCTCGGCCCGGAGGCATGGTCGGAATAGTAGCCGATGCCGCTCTTGCCGGCGCCGTCCACGACGTTGTTGGCGACCACACCCGAGCTGCGCACCGAGATGCCGTTGCCGTCAACCGTGTTCGTCACCTGGTTTCCGCGAATGACGAAATCGGTCGACTGCACGTAGATGCCGTGCAGCAGGCCCGACGTGCCCGACGTTCCACAGGTATCGAAGGTATTGTTCAAGATTTGCAGGCCGGGATGGTCGATACCCTTGTCCTCGCGCTGCGCGGCGCTCAGCCCGTTCCGTCCGATGTTCCTGATGGTGTTGTCAGCAATGATGACGTCCGAGGTGGACCCGGCGCTGCTCAGCTTGATTCCGTCTCCGGACACGTTCTCGATCGTGCAGTTCTCGATCCTGACGTTACTCACGTTTTTCAGGAAGATGCCGTCGCCGCTTACGCCTTTTATGGTGACGTTGCGGATCAGGGTATTATCCCACTCGGATCCCTCAAGTCGAAGCGTGTCGGTTAGAACCAGATTTTCGATGACGCGGGTGTAAGTAGTTGCCATGAGTTACCTGCCATGCCGTTCTGTTCTGCGGTCGTGACAGGAGACTGCCCAAAGAACATCACCAAGGAATTAAGCCGAACTAGGTAGCATCATTAAATGTTGGTAAGGTAACTACCTAAGATGGGATACAACAACGGGGTAAGCTGGGAATTGAAACCCGTCGAGAGGTTCCCGCGGCCGCGGCCCCTAGGGCGCCGAAGCGCATGCCTCGTCAGCCAGCAGGGGAAACAAAACGAGTCGGCTTCGCTGACGCAAGGCGTTGGCGTTCCCACGCGCCAGGTCCTCCCCCCGGCCGGCCGGGTCGTTCCGGCGGTCGGTAAACAGCACGAGGACATCCGCCGTCTCGGTCGGCTTGCCTGCCTCGCTTGACGCTGCGGCCAAATGGCGGCCGGGGACGACCTCGATCGTCACCGCCACCGGGACGACCGGAGAGCGCACAGTGATCCTGGTCCGCTCGTATGTGACGCATCCCTCGGCGCCGCCCGTCAATCGTCGGCAAAGCCACCCGGCCATTTCGGGGCCGCTGCCAGCCGCGAGGTCCGTGGGCGGCCGGCCCACGCACATGGCGAGCCGAATGTCATCGATGCGCCGCACGACGGCTTCGACGAGCTCGCCGCAGGAGAAGACGAGGCTTCCCCACAGGGCCGCCCGGCGCCTGTAGCGATAGTATGTTTGCGGCGAAATTCCGTAATGCCGACAGGCGGCGTTCGTGCCCAGTTCCCTGGCCGCCCGCAACACCGCCACGACCGTGGCCGAATCCGCGAAGCCCCCGCCCGATCGGGGGTCCCGCCTGCGAACGGGAATCTGTGATCCTGCGGTCAACGGGCGCCGGCGTCCCGGAACGGCGGCGCCACCATGCGGTCGCCGCAGTTGTCCGAGGAATCGCTGGCGGAAGGCGCTCCGACCTTCGCCACCACGGCGTTCCCCGTGGCAGGGGCTTCGGCGGCGAAGGCGCCCACCGGCCCCGCAAGCGCGGCGGCAAGCATAAGCGCGACCAGTCGGAATGCCGTGCGGCGAATGTACATTCCCTCTCTCCATCATCAGGTGGGCGTTAGGGAACGCTAGCAGGCGCGGGGTTACAGTCTGGGTACAGGTTCGAACATGGCGCCCTCGGCCTCGGACGCACGCGCTAGGCGCGCTGGGGGGCGTGTGTTAAGGTCGCCTGGGTTATCCGTTTGATGTCTGGCGACGTTGCGAAAAATCGTACTGCACGCGGTGGCGATACTGGGCCTTCTGTGGCCGGGCTGGCGGCTTTCCGCCGGCACGCTGGAGACCACCATGCCGACTTTGAGGGCGGTCGCCGAGCAAGGCAATGCCGAGGCGCAGTACATGCTGGCCGTGGCGTTGCTCGAGGGCGGCGACGCGGCCGACCGCGAAGCCGCCGTCGGGTGGCTGGCCCGAGCCGCCGATGGCGGAGACCTGCCGTCGGCGACCCTGCTGGGCACTCTGTTCACCGGGAAGAACGGCGTGCCGCCGCAATACGATCGCGCCGTCGACTATCTGACACGCTCGGCCACCTATGGCGACCCCGTCGCCCAAAACAACCTTGCCATCATGCACTTCCGTGGCTGGGGAACCCCGGTCAATCGGGTGGCCGCCTACTTCTGGGCCACCCTGGCCGAGAAGGGGGGAATCGCGGAGGCCCGCCAGTTGCGCGAGGCGGTTGCCGCCGACCTTACCCCGGTCGAGCGCGTAGGGCTTCCCGCCCTTGTCGAGCCGCAGCCGGGCAAGCCCGCCCTGCCGCCCCCCGCGCCCCGCGGCCCGCCGCGCGCCAAGTCGCTGCCGCCGCCGGTCCTGACCATGGCCGAGAAGCCAGCGGGGCTGAAGGCGGTCATCGACCCGCTCGGCGAAGCGGCGGTCAAGGCCGTTCCGGCCCCGGTCGAGGAGGCAATCATCATCATCCCAATGCCGCAGCCCCCCGCCGGTGCCGGCGGCGACTCGACGCAGCGGTCATTCCGGGCCCATATCGCGTCGGTGGGCACCCTCGCGGCGGCGGAGGCCGAATGGAGCAGGCTGCGGCGGGTGCACCGCCCCCTGCTTGACGCCTTTGCGCCGACCTACGACGCCGTCGACCTTGGCGGTGGGGCGTCGACGGTGCGTATCTACGTCGGCCAGTTCCCATCGCGGCCGGCGGCGGGGGCGTTCTGCGAACGGCTGCTGGCGAGCAAGGGCCGCTGCCTCGTCGCCGAGACGCCGCCGCCATGAATACGGCGAATCTCAAGAAATTCGGCCTTGTGATTTCGCGTTCATCGGCGACAATGGCGAACCCCGCAAGCCTTTTGGCGATCGAATTTTGAATGCACCAGACCTCGACGGCCGCCGACACCGTCCATGATGCCGACGCCCCGCCCCGAGGTGCGCCCGAAGCTTCCCTTCTCCCGGAAGCGACGCGCCTGTTCAGCCTGTTGAACCCCCCGCAGGACGCGGAAACCGGCCTTGCCGTTCAGATCATCGCCTCGCGCCCGGGCGAGGGCGTGTCGACCGTCGCACGCGACTTCGCGCGGGTGGCCGCCAGCCATTTCGACAAGCCGACACTCTTGCTCGACCTCGACTGGGCCGGAGACGGCCAATGGCGGCATTTCAGCCAGCCCGCGCTCGTGGAACGCCTCGGCCCGTTGAGCGACCCGCTTGACCTGGGCTTCGACGGCAGCGCGCTGATCCGGGTCGCGACCCACGACGTCCGACGCGCGAAGGCGTCCATCACCTTTCATCAGGTCGGCGCCACGCCGCTGCTGGTCAGCCGCTTCCACACCGACTCCGCCGACCGCCGGCAGGTGCCGCAGGTGACCAGCAATCAGGCCATCTGGAAACAGCTCCGCGATCGCGTCGGGTTCATCGTCGTCGATTCCCCGGCCGCCAGCACCTCGTTCGACGGCGTCGCCATCAGCGGGGTCATGGACGCGGTGGTGATCGTCATCGAGGCCGAGACGACGCGCGTGCCGGTCATCGAGGATCTGCGGGACAAACTGATGGCCAGGGGGGCCAATGTGGTGGGAGCGGTCTTCAACAAGCGGCGCATGTACATTCCGAAGGTGCTCTACAAGCGCTTGTAGCTCCAAGCGGCGGCGACGCCTCGGTGCCGGCCTGCTGGGTGTACTCGGCGCGCTGTGGGCAAGCGTGGCAAGCGCCCAGGTGCCGCCGCCGCCCGGCATCTACATTCTGGGCCACGATATCGGGCGCGACGGGGTGTCGGCGACGGAAACCATCCAGCCGGACGGCCGCCCCGACCTGTGGATGCGCATGACGCTGCGCAATCTCGGCTACTACATCGGACCGCGCAGCGGGGGCTATTACGTGACCCACTTCATCCTGCGCACCAAGGCGCCGCCCTTCCGCCAATGGGACACCATCCCCGGCAACGGCCATCCCTTGCTCGAGATCATCCGTGACGGCCACCGCGTCAACCGTTTCGATGGCAGCGTCAACGGATACAACCCCCCGGGACACGGGATTTTCGACGTCTACATCGCCGAAGACACGACACTGGAACTGCGCAACATACCCATGGAGATGATCGTCCAAACCCTGGATGGCGCCTATCGGATGGACGTGTCGCGCTACAACATCTACGACCACAAGGTCTACTAGGACCCCAGAAGATCGCCCGCGCCGGTCATGCGTACCCTGAGGTCGGTCAGGGTTTCGGCACTCCCCAACGCGATTCGCGGAAGGGCATGGCGGTTCGTCGTGCGCCGCACGACCCGGCCGTAACCGATGACGGCGCTGGCGAAGCCGAGATTGCGGGCGGCGTCAATGGTCGCGCCGTTGATCGCGGCCTGATCGCCGTAAGGATACGCCAGGTGGGTCACCGGCTTTTCGAGCATCGCCTCGATGCGGCGGCGTGATCCGTCCATCTCGGCGACCGCGCCCGCCATCGGCAGCCCCGCAAGGCGGATGTGGGTGACGCAGTGGGCGCCGATTTCGACCAACCCCGAGGCGGCCAGGGCACGCACGCCGTCCCAGTCGAGAAAGTGGCGATCGAGCATGCCGACCTCGTCGATTCCGCACCGATGGGCGAGATCGATGGCCGCCCGATCGGCATCCGCGGCCGGCGCGGCGACCAGCAGCCTCGACAGTTTCGCATAGGCCGCGTCCTTGGCCGGCCCCCCCTTGGTGGCCAGACGAATCTCGCCCTCTCCCCAGGCCATGGTCACTTCGTCGTTCGCGGCGATCGCCGCCTCGAGGATCAGCCACCATGGAAGGTGCATGCGGTCGATGAACCCGGTGGTCACGTAGACCGTGGCCGGAACGCCCAGTTCCTGGAGAACGGGCAGTGCAACGTCGTGATTGTCGCGGTAGCCGTCGTCGAAGGTGACCGCCACGAAACGCCGACCGCGGCGCGGTGGCCGATCGAGCCACGTCATCGCCTCGGACATCGGCAGCGGCTGGTAACCTTCGGCGATCACCAGACGCAGATAGGCGCGCAGCATCTCGGGGGTTACCGTCAGACCGTAATCACCCCGCCAGCCCTCGGGCGCCGGACGCACCCCGTGGAACATCAGGATGATGCCCGCCCCGCCCATCAGGGCGCGCGGAAGACGGTCGCAGCCGGTGCCGATCGCCACCGATCGCAGCAGGCCCATGGCTCATCCTCCGTACTTTCGATCACATCCAGCTACCATACGAATTAGTACGAAGGAAATCTCGTTGACAGCCGGCCGCGCGAAAACGACGCTGAATCCATGAAAATGGGGATACCCAGACACTCCGGGCCGAGCGGGTCCATTGCCTTCTACCTACCCCATCTGAAAATGGGAGGCGCCGAGCGCACCGTTCTCAGACTGGCCGCCGCGTTTCGCACGCGCGGCCGCGCCGTGCATCTCGTTCTTGACCAGGCGATCGGTGAGCTGGTTGCCGAAGCAGACGGATTCGGGCTGCCCGTCGAGGACCTGGGCGCCGGACGGGCGATCACCGCCTTGCCGCGACTCGCAGGCTGGCTGCGCCGGCGGCGTCCGGCGGCGCTGATTTCGGCCATCAGCCACAACAACGTCATCGCCGTCTGGGCGCGCGCGATGGCTGGCGTCGACACCCGCATCATCGTCGGCGAGCACTCGGTGGCTTCGCTCCAGGCGATGTCTGAACCAAGCTGGCAACATCGGATCATGCCGCTGCTGGCGAGGCTGGTCTATCCGCGCGCCGACGCCATCGTGGCCGTATCCGACAGCGCCGCCGACGCCTTGGCCGAATCCGCGCATTTGCCGCGCCGCTTGATCACGGTGATACCCAATCCGGTGGTCGACGAGGGCTTCGCCAGCCGCGCCGCCTTGCCCGCACCGCATCAATGGCTGGCCGGAGACGGACCGCCGGTCATCGTCGCCGCAGGCCGTCTGGTCCCGCTAAAGGATTTCGCAACCCTGATCCGGGCCTTCGCCGTGGTCGCCGGCCGCCGTCCCGCCCGGTTGCTGATTCTGGGCGAAGGACCCTGCCGCGGGGAGCTGGAGCGGCTGATCGACGAGAGCGGCCTTCGCGATGTCGTACACCTCCCCGGCAACGTACCCGACGTGGCGCCCTATTTCGCCCGCGCCGCCGCCGTCGTCATGTCGTCGCGCTACGAGGGCTTCGGGCTGGTGCTGGTGGAGGCGATGGCGTGCGGCACGCCCGTGGTCAGCACCGATTGCCCTGGCGGCCCGAGGGAACTGTTGGAGGACGGGCGGCTGGGACCGCTGGTACCGGTGGGCGATGCGGAAGGACTGGCCGAGGCCATCCTGGACACCCTGGATTCGCCGCCGCCCGCGCCGGCATTGCGCGCCCGGGCCTCGAAATACGGCGTGGCGGCCTCGGCCGACCGCTATCTCGACCTTTGCGACAGCCTGCGGGACATCCGGCCGACGATCCACTCGGTCGCCCGCACCGGGTAGGCCGCCAGGGCCGGCAACGGGTCGGCGGCGCGCCACAATCCGTCCACCAGCCTGCTGCCGGCCGGCGGCCCGTGAACCACCGGACCGGCGCGCCGCGCCTGGAACTCGGCCAAGGCGTCGCGCATCCACATCACGGGGCGCCGGGGCGCCACCGGCCTCGGCGCGGGAAGGCCGCATTCCTCGGCATAGGCGGCCAGGGGAATGTTGACGCCGTTCAGGGTGGCAACCTCCTCCTGGGCGTCCGTGCGGCCGACCGTGGGCTCGACCATGTAGTACCGTCCGTCGCGCCGGTCGCGCTTGTACTCCATGCCGCACATCCCCACCACCCGCAACCGCCCGAAGAATTGCTCCGTCGCCTCCTCCAACGCCGCCGCCGCTTCCGGCGCCGGCACGCAGCTTGCCGTCGCCCCGATCTCGCGCGGCCAGGCACGTATCTTCCGTCCGGTGAAAGAAGCGACGGACCGGTTTTCCGCGTTTCGATACTGGAGGCAGAAATAGATCTCGGAGTCGTCGCCCTGGATCCATTCTTGCACCACGATTCCGGGCATCACTTCGAGAATGGCCTCACACAACCGTCGCGCCTCGTCCGCCGTGTCGACGCGATACGCCTTGGCGAAGCGCGCATCGTAGGCCGGCGTATGCACATCCGGCTTGACCGCGCAGGGGTAGCGCAAGCCGCCGAGCGATTCGAGGTCGGCAACGTCGCGGACCCGCACCGCGGCAGGTACGCGAGCGCCGTGACGTTCCGCCAGCTCCTGGAAGCCATTCTTGGTAACCAGGGCGTCGAGGACCTCTTGGGGCGGAAGGCGCAGACGACAGTCGCCCAGCCGCGCGCGGGAGCGCGACAAGGTTTCGACCGACTCGTCCAGCGTTGGAAAGAGAACCGGCGCGGGCCCGAGTTCGGCGCGCAGGGCGAGCAGCGCCGCGATCAGCGGCTCCCCTTCCGCCCGAGGCACCACCCCCACCCGTGCCCGCCGCGTCCGCATGGCGGGAAGCGAGGGGTCGGCATCGAGGAGATGGACAGGAACGCCGCCCGCGGCCAGGCTGCGCACGACGCCCAGCCCGTTCACCCCCGCGCCGATCACGACGGCCGCGGGTAGCGTCATCACGCTTGTCCGGGAAGGCGCAACAGGGTGGGCTGAGCCCGCGGCCCCCAGACGGTGGGCGCCACGACCGTGGGCCACGCCTCGGATGCGGCGGGCGCCTCCTCCTTCCTGCGGTGCAGTTCGTGAACGGCGCGGCCGCCGATCAGAATTGCCATGAAAAGCGTGAGGTTCTGGCTCTTGGCCGCTAGGGAATTGTTGCTGGAAATGAGGATGAGGAAGAGCAGCGCCGCCATCTTGAGCGGCAGCGGGCTTTGCCGGACGAGCGAGACGATCGCGGCAAGCAGCGTCCCGAACAGCAGCAAGAACGCGACGACCCCGAATTGGAGGATGAACAGAATCCACAAATTCTCGATGTCCGTCAGCGCCGTCTTGGTGTTGAGGATGGTCAACAATTCGTCGATGCGGGCCGGGCTGACGCCGATCAGCAGTTCGGCCGGCGACACGAAATCAAACACGAGGAACGCCAGCAGACGCGAGTTGGCGCTGCGGTCCCAATAAAACGTCTCGATCACCCGCACACCGAGGTTGAGCACGGCCAACCCGGCGGCCACCGCGCCCACCACCACGGCAAGGGCGACGATCGTGAACAGAACCGCGCGGTAGTTGAGGGCGAGGGTGCGAACCGACCCCACCAGGCGCAGGGCCATCCAGCCCGCCAGGAAGGCGCCCGACAGGATGGTGGCGGCGCGGCTGCCGAAGGCGAGCAGCGACATGAGCAGGATGCCGATGAGCACCGAGACGACGAAGGGCCGATGCGCGAACAGCAAGGCGCAGCAAAGGGTGATCGCGGTTCGCAGGGAGTTGGACAGGGGATGGCCGCCGAGCGCGGTGGCGCGAAAGAATTCCTCGATCACCTCGCGATCGCCGATGAGGTAGGGAACGACGCGGCTTTGGGTCACGGCTTCGACGATGCCGATGACCCCGTTGGCGAGCGTCAGTCCCAGAAGAACCCGGAAGACCAGCGCCCGCGCCTCGACCGACGCGCCGAGCAGGGTGAACCCCGCCAGCACCGGCACGAGCAGGCTGTCGATCACGAAGGCCGAGCCGGACGGGCCGTAACGCAGATTCGAATATACCAACAGCATGGTCGCCACCACGCCCAGCAGGCCCAACGCCGGGCGCTCGCCAAAGGCGCGGACGGCCGTCCGCAGGGGATTGTCCTGCATCAGGAACCACAAATGCGCGAGCCCGATCACGTAGGTTCCGGGATGCAGCTTCCACAGGATCAGACCGCCCGGGACGTCGTAGGGGATGCCCACCCAGTTGAGGAAGGCTGGGGAGACCAGGGAATAGATCACTAGGCCGACCAGGGTCAGCTTTGCCGGACCGTCCGCCGGGGCGGTCAGCGCTCCACCCGGCTCGGCCGGGCGGGCAAGGGGCGTCATCGCGCCCCCCTTCGAATCATCGTTCGGCATCCGGCCACGTCGAGAACCAGGGCCGCCGCGGCGTAGCTGGCCGCGCCGACGGGGATAAGAATCGCCAGGGCGAGCGCCCCCGAGGGATGCGGGACGGCGTCGATGACCAGGGCCATGACCACGCAAGCGGCCAGCGCCTTGGCCGCCGTCGGAAGGTCGATCGGCGCCGGCAGGCCGATGCGGCTGGCCCAGATCAGGCGGGCCACCAGAACCACGAGATGAGCCCCGACGCTGGCGACGACGGCGCCCGCGAGGCCCATCACCGGCAGCAGAGCGATGTTGAGCACCAGCATCGCCACACACGCCAAAGCCATCGTCCGGGCCAGCAGATCGGTGCGCTTGAGCAACAGGAAGGGATGCGCCGCGAAGTGGTTGGCGAAACCATGCAGCACCCCGGCCAGAGCCAGCCAGGGAACGAGTTGGGCGGCGGGCCCCTGGAATTCCGGGCCCGCAAGCAGCGCCGCCATCGGTTCGGCGATCATCGCCAGACCGGTGGCCGCGGGCAGCGTCAGGAACAGGAGGATCTTGCTGTTGCGCACCATCACCGCCCGCGCCTCGGCGGCACCGCCCCGTTCCATGGCCATCACCGCCACCGGCATCACCGACATGCCGATCCAACCAAAGATGATCGATAGCGGCCGGTCCGCCAGCGCGAACGCCACCGCGTAAAGTCCGATCGCCGCGTCCCCGATCAGCCAACCGATGACGAACCGGTCGACCGTGACGAGCGCGATGGCGAGCAACATTGACACGGACGCGGCCACGCCATAGCGGGCGAACTGATCGAGGGTGTCGCGGCGCGGCGCGAAACCGCCCGCCATCCGGGCCATGGCCGGAAGATCGATGAGCAGGCACAGGGCGTTGGCCACGGCGATGCCGATCAACGGAGCCGCTTCCCGCAGCCCCATCGCCGCCACCAACAGGACCCCCACCGAGATCGACAGAAAATGTTGCGTCGCTTCGAGATAGGAATAGCGCCGCGGATCGCGGGCGGCACGATGCGTTTCCAGCCCCACGGTCATCGCCGAGCGCGTCACGAGCGCCGCCACCGCCGCGGCGACCAGACCGGTGTGAGTCGGCCAAAGAGCGAATGCGACCACGGACAGCGCGATGCTTGCCAGGCTGAGCACGGCGAGCGCCACGTAGGTCGTGGACAAATGCTCGGCCAGTCGGCCATCGCGGCGCGCCGCCTCGTGAAACCGGGCCACCGAGGCATGCAGCCAGTAGAAGATCAGGCCCTGGGCCAATTGCGTTGCCGCGAAGGCGACGGCGTACCGGCCATACTCCTCGGTTGTGAGAAGCCGCGAAAACACCGCGACGAGAGCCATCGCGGCCACGGCCTGGATGATATTTACCGGCAGGTAACCGACGATGTCGCGCTTCACGTGCTTACCGTCGCCGGCCCCGCGGGTGCGGCCAGATCGGGCTTGTACCCGATGGCCACCAAGACCTCGAGCCCGAGGGCGCGCGTGGCGGCATCGGGCGTGATCATCACGTCGCGGGTGACGTCGGCAAGGAAGCCGACGGCCAGGGTGGCCACGAAGGCCGCGAGCACGCCGACGAGCAGGATGATCAGGCGCGTCCGGCTGCCGACGGTCGGAACCTGGGGCGACTCGATGACCCGGATGTTCGCCCGCTTCTGGCGGTCCATCTCCTCGAGGATGCGGGTTTCCTCGACCTTTTGCGTGTAGGTGCGCAGATTTTCCTCGACGAGCGACCGGTTCAGGGCGAGGGATTGATATTCGCGCTCGATGCGGTCGAAATGCAGCAGGCGCTCGGACAATTCGCGCACCTGCCGTTCCAGGGTGGCACGCCGCCGTTCCAGCGCCGCCGCCTCGGCCTGCACGCGCACGGTTTCCGATTCGAGCTGGTCGTAGACCGGATTGCGGCCCAGGCGGCGCACGTCGGACAGTTTGGGCGCCGTCATCTCGGTGACGCGCCTGACGTCGGCGATCAGGCGGTCGAGGTCGGTCACGAACCGGCTGGTCTCGACGAACTTGGTGAGTAGTTCGCTACGCCGCAGTTCAAGGGTCAGCAGTGTGGCACGCGCGGTGTCTCGGGAATCCTGTTGACCGGATTCGGCGTACAGCTCGATCTCTTTTTGCGTCTGCCCCAGCGTGGTCCGCAGGCTGTCGAACCTGCTGCGCACCTCGCTCAACCGCGCCTCCGTGTCCATCAGGGCGCTCTGGAGATCGGCGTGATGGCGGAGCGTCAGCGACTTCTGGTCATCGAAGGAGCTGATGCTGTTGTGCTCCTTGAACTGTTCGAGCGAGATGTCGATTTCCTGGAGCCGAAGGGCGAAGTCGTCGCGCTGCACAGCCAGCATCCGGCTCTTGTCGGTGCCGAAAATGCGCCTGCGTTCCTCGAAGTAGCCGTCGATCAGGGCGTTCAGCGCGCGGGACGCGAGTTCCGGAACCGGATGTGCGAAGGCCAGACGGATGGCGCTCGAGTCCTTGACCGGCGCGACCGTGAGGCTGTCTTCGAAACGCTTCACCGCGGCGTTGATCTTCTGGCGTTCCTTGGTGATGCCCTGCGGCACCTCAGGCTCGCCGAACAGCGACCGCTTGATCTTGGAGACGGTCCCTGGCGGCTGATCCAGGGCGATCTTGGGATACAGGGTGTCGAGGCCGATCTCCTCGATCACACGCTCGATCAGGATTGGATTGTCGATAATTTCCGTTTCCGACCGGACGATCTGGTCCTGGTCGAGGGTAAGGGCGCCGAATTCGACGCCCAGTTCCGAGCGCATGCTGTAGTCGGTGCTGGGAAGGACGAGCAGCCGCGCGCTCGAAGCATAGGTTATTTCAGGCAACGTCGCGAGAACGGCAAAAACCGACAATACCAGGGCGAATGTCAGGGACAGCAGACGGCGGTCATGAAACAGCAGGGTCAAAACGTCACGAAGCGTGTACTGCCGACTCTTTGGTCGCACCCCAGCCGTCGTGCCGGATTGCATCGGCCCGATTGCCGTCATTGTGCCGCCATCCGACGTCCCCCGCCTCAACCCAATTGCTTGCGGCCGAAATATTACCTAACTTCTATGCGGTCTATCCAGGGGTTGGTGAGATGCGGAGAGAGATTCCTGTGTACAGAATCGCGATCAGCGCTCTCTTCCTGCTTCTGACGGCCGCCTGCGGAACCGGGATAGACCCCGTCGAACAGCCGAGCGGCCGGTTCGAGAAGTGGCAGGCCAGTCCCGACGAGTACCGGCTACAACCCGCCGACGAGCTTGACGTGCGGCTGGTCTACAATCCCGAGTTCAGCGATCGCGTCGTGGTTGGACCTGACGGACGCATACATCTGTCCGTGATCGGCGCCGTGGTCGCCGCGGGCAAGACTCCGGGCGAACTCGCTCGTGAGATCGAGGATCTGTTCGCCAAGGAGTTGCGCCGCCCCGACGTCGTCGTGGTTCCGCGCGCCTACTACTCTCAGGTCGTGTTCGTGGGCGGCGAGGTCGGCCGGCCGGGGGTCGTTACCCTGACCGCGCCGAGCAGCATCCTCCAGGCGGTGATCGCTGCGGGCGGCCTGCTGCCCACGGCCCGTCTCGACGAGGTCGTGGTCCTGCGGCGCACCAAGGACAACAAGCCCATGATGCGGACGATCAACCTGCGTCAGGTCCTGGAAGGCAGGTCGATGGACGAGGACCTGCCGGTTCGCCGCTACGATGTGGTGTACGTGCCGCGCTCGCACATCTCCGAGGTCAATCTCTGGATCGACCAGCACATCAACCAGGTTTTGCCCTTCTCGCGCAGTTTCAACTACACGCTCAATCGCGATCTCGGCCCCATCAACGTACCGTAGCGGCTTTGATGGCTTAGCGCCGCCCGCAAACCCCCTCGAAGCGCCCGGGCAACTTGTAACAGGCGTAGGTCGGGCGGCAGTCGGAGTTGAACTGGCAGGGGGAGCCCGACGCCCCGCCGTCCCGCAGAAAGGCGCCGATGCGGTGCTTCTCGCCGGGTTCCGAGGGTGTCTGCACGCTTCCGAGGCAGCCGCCTTTTTCGACGGAGCGGGCGAAGACGCAGCGCTGACCGGCCGGGCACTCCTCATCGGTCCGGCAAGCCCATGCCGGGGCGGATGCGAGCACGGCCACCAGCATGACGGCCAAAGCCACCTTCACGGCAGCCCCAGGGCCTCGAGGGCGGCCGGCTCGAACCTGCGGCGCACCCGCTCCATGTCGCGCGGCACGATGGCCCCGTCGGCCTGCCGCGACACCGCCCCTTCGGATTGGGCGACACCGAAGACGTCGGCATAGTCCCATACCGTCCACCCGATCCCGGCCGTCTCCAGCGCCTTGCGGACGTCTTGGAGCCAACGCAGGCGGGACCCGGTGTCGATGCCTTGGCGCAGAACGCCGAACTCGGTGACCACCAGCCGCGCCTGGTTGCGCTTCGCCCATGCCGCCGCGGACTCGGCCATCTTCGTCATGCGCTCCGGCCCCCAGCCTTGGTCCATGTACTTCGAAACGGCCCCCGAAGCCTCGCGCAGATTGGCGCCTCGTTTGAAGAAAACGCCGGAAATCGTCATCTGGGCCGCAGGGTATACGATGCCGCTGACCATCCCGTTGACGTTGGATCTCCAGGGTTCCCAGGGCGCGTTCAGGTGCGTGACGAGATAGGGATCATAGAAGTGGAACACATAGGCGACCTGGGGATCGTTGACCGCGGCAAGCTTCTCGAGCGCCTCGACCCGGGATCCCTCGGTACATGCGATGAGAACCAGATGGTGCGGCGCCGCCTGCCGGATGGCGGCCAGCGCCTTGGCCGCCAGGTCGTTCCAGGCCCGCGGGCCGGGGCGGTAATACTGCGGCTCGTTGAGAATCTCGAATGCCACCCGGTCGACCGGACGGTCGGCGTAACGCCTGGCCAGCGCGCCCCATAACGCCACGAAGGCGCTCTTGCCGCGGGCGGAATTCTCCATCTCCTCGAACCGGCTTGCGCGCGGATGGAAGTCGACGATCGCGTCGAGCCCCGCCGCCAGGGCCATGTCGATAGCCTTGTCCAGCAATTCGACCCGGGGCAGCAAGGTGGGGTCCGCGCCATCCTCGACCCGCCAGCCGAGGAAGAACGGGTCGAAGGCGATGCGCACGTGGTCGAAGCCAGCCGCCTTGATCGCGGCCATGTCGGCGGCCACCACCGGCTGCCGACCCTCGTATTGCAGCCAATGGCTCAAGTTCACCCCGCGCTCGAGCGCCGGCGCCGCCAGCGCGTGCTGCGCCAGCATGAGAATCGAAATGGCGATCGCGCCCAACCACCTCATCAGTAGGCGTTCCTGTGCACGAACCCGACAAAAACGGTCTTGAGCAGGATGCGCAGGTCGAGAAGCAAGGACCAGTTGTCGATGTAATGGAGATCGTAGTCGACGCGCTGCTGCATCTTTTCCGGCGTATCCGTTTCCCCCCTCAGCCCGCTGACCTGAGCCCAGCCGGTGATGCCCGGCTTGACGCGGTGGCGCGCGAAATACTGCGCCACCACCTTCGAATAGTGCTGGTCGTGGGGCAGCGCGTGGGGACGCGGTCCGACGACCGACATCTCACCCCGCAGTACGTTGAAGATTTGGGGAAGCTCATCGAGGCTGGTGCGGCGCAGGAAGCGGCCCACCCGGGTGACGCGCGGATCCTCCCTGGTTGCCTGCCGGACGTCGTCCACATTGCCCTGCCACTCCATCGTCCGGAACTTGTAGAGCGTGAACACCCGGCCGTTGAACCCGCCCCGCTTCTGCTTGAACAGCACGGGACCCGGCGAATCGAGCTTCACCGCAACGGCGATCACCGCCATCACCGGAAGCAGCAGGAGCGTCAGGGGCACGGCCACGACCATGTCCTCGATCCATTTGAGGACCCAGTTCCACCCGGTGAGGGGCCGGCTGATGATGGTGAACACCGGCAGTCCGCCGAGCTGGTTGATTTCGCTGTCCCGCATGAGGGGGAAGTTGCGCGTCAGGAACCCGACGTTATGCGGGCAAACCTGAACGTCGACGGGCGAGCTTTGCAGGGCTGCGATAAGGGTTCTCAGCCGCCGGTCGGCAGTCCACGGCAAGGCCACGACGACAGAGTCGACGGGGTTCTCGCGCATGTAGGACATCAGATCGTTCACATTGCCCGAGAGCTTGAGGTTCTGTTCGCGCAGCGTGTCGGCGACGCGCGCGCCGCGATCGTCGTAAAGGCCCACGATGTCGACGGTGCCGTCGCCCTTCTGCGCCACCTCCTGGAGGAGCCAGCGCCCCACCTCGCCGGCGCCGTACACCGCAACCCGGCGGGTCAGCAGTCCGTCGCGCCGCCAGGCCCTCATTTTCAAGGCGATCAGCGCCCTGAGCAGGCCCAGGCAGAGCGCCCCGGAAGCCAGCCAGTAGAGAAGCCACAGGCGGGAGAAGGACGAGGATGTCTTGGTGAACACCATGCCCGCCAACAGGACGAGCATCACCCCGCCCCACAACGGCAGCAGACGGCGTAACTGCTCCCACGGCTCCTCGAGAAGCGAGAACAGATAGATCCGCCCGGCCTGGAAAATGGGAACGGCGATCAGGACCGCGAAAGCCACTGCGATGATATAGTTGGCCGACATGTCGATATCGCCGTGACGGATCGCGTAGGCGATCACTCCGCCGGCGACCACGGCCGCAAGATCGGCGGCGCGCACGAGGCCGCAAAAGACTGTTGGCGACTTGGCGAGTGACCAAGGCTCGTTGAGTGGAATGGAGTTCATGAAAGTCCCGTATCCGCGTGTTCGAGCGCTCGCCCCGGCTCCAAGCCTGGGTCCGGGAGCGGGCCGAGCTGGAGAAGGTCGCGGTAGATGTTGATGACGCGCCGCGCGGCCTCGGCAATGGTGAACCGTTCGACGAAGCGTTGGCGGCCCGCTTCACCCATGCGGTGTCGCAAATCGGGGTCGTCCAGCAGACGCGCGATCGCCCGGGCCAACGCATTGCTGTCGCCGGGCGGCACGATCAGGCCGGTCTCGCCGTTGACCACGGCATCCTCGATGGCTCCCACCGGCGTGGCGATCACCGCCAGCCCCGCCGCCATCGCTTCCAGAATGGCCACGGGCAGCCCCTCGTTGTGCGAGGGGAGCAGCAGGACGTGGGCCCGTGCCAGCAGGTCGCGCGCCTCGGCCTTGTCCACCCACCCCGGAAGCTCGACGCGGCCCGCCAGGGGGGAACTGGCGACCTGGGCGCGGAATTCCTCCACCGCGCCATTGCCGGCGAGCACCGCGCGCCAGTTCGGGTGGCTGCCGGCGAGTTGCCCGAGCGCGGCGATGGTCTCCGGGGTCCCCTTGCGCGCGCCGAGTTCCCCCAGGGCCAGCAGCAGACAGGGCCCCTCGTCCTCGGTGCGCTCGGGCAGCGGCAGGAAGGGCACGCCGTTGTGGACGACGACCACCTTCTCGGCGGACAGGCCCACGGTCTCGACGAAGAAACGCTGCCAGTACGAGCCGAGCACGATCACCCTGTCGGCCGCCTTCAGGCCGCCCTCGATCAGGCGGCGGAGAGGAGGCCGCAGGGCCCCATAGTAGTCGGCGAACTCCGCGCCATGTATGTGCAGAACGGTCGGCCGCCCCATCATCTTGCACAGTCGGACGAGCGCCAGCTTGCGCAGCGCGCTCCCGAAGGCCGCGGTGTGGATGTGCACGACGTCCGCCCGCGCCGCGGCGAACGGCAGGCGGAAGCACAGGGCGAAAAAATAGAACGGCATGAGGGCGAAAGGACCGGGCCCATAGCTGTCGAGGACCCTGACCTCGATGGCCTGGCCGGACATCCGCAGCGCTTCGGTCAGATACGCGAGCAGCCGGCCCATACCGCCACGGGCCGACACTCCGCCCGGGCCGATATGCACGACTTTCAACTTTCGGCTCGTCGAAAGACCGGCTTCGTACAAATCGCAAACCTGACTAAAGACGTGAGATCGAAAGAGGTATATACTATCTTTTGAATTAGACGGGCAAGAATTTGAGAGAAATGGCGCCTGACGAGCATCCCCTTTCCGTTACTCCGCGCGTCCTGATCATCGTCGAAAACTTACCGGTTCCGCTGGATAGAAGGGTTTGGCAGGAGGCCAAATTACTTGCCGGGAACGGCTATCGGGTCACAGTCATCTGCCCGGCGACACATGGTTTCGACGCCCGCGAGGAAATGTTGGAGGGCGTGCGCATCCTCCGCCACCCCCTGCCCCTGGAAGCCTCGGGGGTCATCGGATTCGTCGCCGAGTACGGGGCCGCCCTGTTCGGCGAAATGCGCCTCGCCCTGAAGGTCGCCTTGGGGCCCGGGTTCGACGTCATTCAGGCCTGCAACCCGCCCGACCTGATCTTCCTGGTCGCCATGCTGTTCAAGCCGTTCGGCAAGCGCTTCGTGTTCGACCATCACGACCCATTCCCCGAGTTATTCGCCATCAAGTTTCCGGGACGGCGCTTCATGCATCGCCTCACCCTGCTCGCCGAGCGCCTGACGTTCCGGCTGGCCGACAGGGTGGTCACCACCAGTGAGTGCCTGCGCCGGATAGCCGTCGAGCGGGGCGGGGTTGCCTCCAGGAACGTCACCTTGGTGCGAAGCGGCATCGACCTCGCCAAGGTGCCGCCGGGCATCACCGCGGATCCTGCCTTGCGCGAAGACCGCAGATATCTGGTGCTCTACATCGGCGTGATCGGCAGTCAGGACGGGGTCGACTATTTCGTTCGGGCCGCCGCGGAAATGCGCGAACATGGACGGCGGGATGCGTTGTTCATCGTCTGTGGCGACGGCCCCGCGCTGAGCGGGGTAAAGGATCTGGCACAGGAACTCGGGGTCGCTGACGATTTCCGGTTCCCTGGCTTCGTCCACGGCGCCGATTTCTTCCGGTATCTGGCGAGCGCCGACGTCGGCGTGTGTCCGGACCCGAAGAACGATTTCAACGACAAGCTCACCATGAACAAGATCGTCGAATACATGGCCTTCGGCGTGCCGGCCGTTTCCTTCGATCTCGACGAAAGCCGGCTGATCGCGGGCGAGGCGGCGAGCTTCGTGCCCTCGGGCAACCCCGCCGCGATGGCCGAGGGCATTGCCGCGCTGCTCGACGATCCCGAGAGGCGCCGCCGCATGGGGGAGGAAGGAAAGCGCCGCGTCGCCGAGGGGCTGGCCTGGGAGCAGCAGGCCCAAAGTTATCTGGGAGTTTACGACGAACTGTTCGGTCGCCGGCGGGGTGACGGCCAATGTGCGGCATAGTCGGCTGGATCGGCCCGGCGGAAGGCCCCGCTCCGGCTGCCGCCGTAAGGACCGCCGCCAGGGCGATCGGCCATCGCGGCCCCGACGGGCACGGATTTTTCGAAGCGCGCTCCGTCGATGGCCGGACTCGCGTGCTCCTCGCCCACGCCCGCCTCGCCATCATCGACCTCGCCGGCGGCGCACAGCCGATGGAGGCTCCCGACGGAACCGCGATCGCCTTCAACGGCGAGATCTACAACTTCCCCGAACTGCGCGCCCAGTTGGTGACCTCGGGCGAGCGCTTCACGACCAACAGCGACACCGAGGTCATCCTGCGCGGCTGGCGCAACTGGGGCGAAACGACGCCGAAATGGCTGCGCGGCATGTTCGCCTTCGCGCTGTGGCAACCCTCGGACGGATCGCTGTTCCTGGTGCGGGACCGCTTCGGCAAGAAGCCGCTGTTCCTGGCGCGCTGTGCCGGAGGCTTGGCGTTCGCTTCGGAAATAAAGGCGTTGACCTGCTTTCCCGGCGTCGAGGCGGAGATCGACGAGGACGGCGTCGCCCTCTACCTGGCCTATCGCTTCGTTCCGGGGCCGACCACCATGTACCGGAACATCTCCAAGCTGGCGCCCGGCAATGCCCTGATCTGGAAGAACGGCGAGGAACGGCGTTGGCGGTGGTACGCGCCACCCGACGGCCAGCCTCCGGACCAGCTTCCCTTCGAGGGCGACCCCATCAGGATCGCCTTGCGCCACTTGCGCGAGGCGGTTCGCATCCGCCTCATTTCCGACGTTCCCGTCGGCGCCTTCCTGTCGGGCGGGCTCGATTCGTCGGCCATCGTGGCACTGATGGCCGAGACATCGTCGCTTCCCGTGCGCACTTTCTCGGTCGGTTTCGAGGAGGCGGCCTTCAGCGAGCTTCCCTATGCCCGCACCGTCGCCAAGGCGTTCGGCTGCGAGCACAGCGAACTCGTGCTGTCCGCCCGCGATCTGCCCCAACTGTGGGAGCAGGCGACCCACTTCCGCGATGCGCCCGTTTCCGAGCCGGCGGATATTCCCATCCTCGAACTGAGCCGGATCGCCGCCCGCGCGGTCAAGGTGGTCCTCACCGGCGAGGGCTCAGACGAGATTTTCGGGGGCTATCCGAAGCACTTCGTCGAAAGTCACGTTGGGCACTATCAGATGCTGCCGCGCTGGCTGCGCCGCGGCGTCATCGAGCCGCTGGCCCACCGCCTGCCCTATCGTTTCCACCGCATTCAGACGCTGTTCGCGGGGTTGGGAACGGCCGACTTCAACGAGCGCATGGCGCGCTGGTTCGGCGCCTTTTCCGCCGACACCCTGAAGGACGTCACCAACCTTCCGCTGCGCCTGCTTTCGGACCAGCCCGAACCCGGGAACACCCCGCTGCGGTCAATACTCTATTTCGACCAGACGGTGTGGCTGCCCGACAACCTTCTGGAACGGGGTGACCGGATGACCATGGCCGCCGGCCTGGAGGCCCGCAACCCCTTCATGGACCATGTGCTGGCCAATTTCGCATCGGCGCTCCCGGACGACTGCCGGGTGCGGGGAACCTGGACCAAGTGGCTGCTGCGCAAGGCGATGGAAGACATCCTTCCCAAGGCGATCCTGCAGCGGCCGAAAGTCGGTTTCCGGCTGCCGGTCGAACGCTGGTTCCGAGGCGACATGCGCGACTACGTGGTGGCGATGCTCGACGATCCCGACGCCAAGTCGCGCGCCTTCCTGAAGCCGGCCGGAGTGCGTGGCCTACTGGAACAGCACCTGTCGGCAAGGCGCAACCACGAAAAGGCCATCTGGGCCCTTCTGGCTCTGGAGATTTTCCTGCGCAAGCAAAGCGAACCGGCCGCCGGCGTCATGCCGCCATCGCTCGTCGACGCCGCCTGACCGCCCGACAAAAACGCTGACCCGAACGGCCGCCCCGGGATATAACTCGCCCCGATGAACGGCCCGACCCCAGTTTTCCGCCTGTCGTTGCGCGACGCCCTGTTGTTCATCGCCCTCTACCTTGTGGTCGATTGGGCGACATTTTTCTACGACACCCCGGCGCTGAACTTCACGCCGTGGAACCCGCCCGCCGGTCTCAACATGGCGCTGCTCATCGTCCACGGCGCGAAGGCCGTGCCGACGGGGTTGGCGGCGCTGCTGCTGGGGGATGTCCTGGTGCGCGGTCTCACCACCCCGACCGCGCCGCTGCTCCTGTCGAACCTGGGAATCATCGCCGGCTACGCGGCGGCGGCGGAAATCCTGCGGCGCCGTCTCAGGCTGGACCCGACGCTGGCGCGCCTGGCGGATCTCGTACGTCTGATGGTGGCCGTGGCGGTGGCGGCGGCCCCGGTCTCGCTGGCCTTCGCGGTTCCCTATGCGGGCGGCGCACTCAGTTACGCCGACCTGCCCGCCCTGGTCGCGCAATACTGGCTGGGCGACGTCATCGGCATCCTGTCGGTCACGCCGTTGGTCCTCGTCCTGATTCCCAGGCTTCGGGAGAAGGCGCGGTTGCCGACCGTGGCGTCGGCCGAGACCGTGCTGCAGGCGATGTGCGTGGTCGTCGCCCTCATGGTCGTGTTCAATCCCCTGGTGCCCGAACCGGCAAAGCTGTTCTATCTGCTCTACCCGGCGGTCATCTGGATTGCCATGCGGCGGGGGCTGGTGGGGGCCACCCTGGCGATCATCGCCACGCAGATCGGACTGGTGGCGGCCCTCCACCTGACCGGCAAGCTCGGGGAGGATCTCGCCTTCTACCAGACGCTGATGCTCACCCTCACGGTCAGCGGCCTGATGATCGGCGGTACGGTCAGCGAGCGCCGGCGGCTGGAGACCGATCTTCGGGCCCGGCATGCCGAACTGGCGCGGGTGTCGCGTTTGAACATCCTGGGCGAGATGGCCTCATCGCTCGCCCACGAACTGAACCAGCCGTTGTTCACCACCATGAGCTACACCAAGGCGGCCAGGCAGATGATGCTGGCGGGCGGAAGCCGCGAGGAGATCGACGACCTGATGGGGCGCGCCGTCGCCGAGGCGGAACGGGCCTCCGGAGTGTTGCGCAGCATTCGCAACTTCCTGCGCCACGACCAGCGGCAGGAGGCCATCAGCCTGCCGGCCGTCATCGCCGAGATCATGGTGCTGGCGAAGCCGGACGCGCACCGGGTGGGCATCGCGGTGGCCGTGGAGCTGCCCGATGAACTGCCCGAAGTCTGGGGCGACAAGGTCCAGATCGAGCAGGTGCTTCTGAACCTGTTGCGCAACAGCATCGATGCTCTGGCGGCCCAGCCGGACGGGCGTCGCGAAATTCACCTGGCGGCCGGCGCGGTGAACGGGCGGGTCGAGATATCGGTAACCGACAACGGACCCGGGGTGCCGCCGGAACGCGTGCCGGAACTCTTCGATCCCTTCTTCACGACAAAGCCATCGGGCATGGGCCTGGGCCTGCCGATCTGCCGGTCGATCGTCGAGTCGCTGGGCGGCAATCTATGGCTGGACAGCAACGGCCCCGAGGGTGCCCGGTTTTGCTTCACCTTGCCGACGGCGGCGGCGCATGACTGAGCCGACGGTATTCGTGGTCGATGACGACGAGGCGGTGCGGCACTGCCTGGGCGTGCTGCTGAGGCTGGCCGGCCTGAAGGCCGAGACTTTTTCCGATGGGATGGCATTCCTGGACGCCTGGGACCCGGAGCGCCCCGGCTGCCTGGTGCTCGACGCGCGCATGCCGAAGATGAGCGGCATCGAAGTGCAGCGCTGGATGGGCGCACAGGAGGTGCCATTACCGGTCATCATCATTACCGGCCATGGCGACCTGGCGATGGCAGTGACCGCCTTCCGGGAGGGCGTTTTCGACTTTCTTGAAAAACCCTTCGACGACGCCTACTTCGTCGAGCGGGTCAAGGCCGCTATCGACCGAGATGCGGAAACGCGCAGGCGTCGAGAGCGCAACCGTAGCGCCGCCGCCAAGCTGCGCGGGTTGAGCCCGCGCGAGCGGGAGGTGATGGAGCTGATGGTCGAGGGCTGTGCCAACAAGACGATTGCCGCCCGCCTGGGCATCGGCGTGCGAACGGTGGAAGGCCACCGCGCCCACGTCATGCGCAAGTTGGATGTCACCAGCCTCTCGGAACTGACAAGACTGCGTTTGAGCCTGGACGGCGATACGTTGAAATAAGCCTATACTTCCGGACAATCCTCTTCTCCGTATTCTTACGGAGTAGTTTGGAAATGAGCCGTTCCGTATTTCTACGGTCTTTTTTGTTGCACGCCGACCACGCTACAACTCCCTCGACAGGTCAGAATTGAATGCAGTGCGGTTCCTAAACGGCTCTTCTCCCGACACAGGACCCGGAAAGCCACTTCCTGGCCGGACGAAAACGAACTGAGAGGGGGGCTAGCCCGTGTACGATATGGAAATGCTGTCGCATGCCTTGGTCCGAATGGACGAGGCCGCAAAGCACCTCGACGTCGACCCCGAGGTCATCGAGAAGCTCCGCTTCCCCAAGGAGATGCTTAGCGTCCGCCTGATGATCCGGATGGACGACGGATCCCGCCGCTCCTTCGTGGCGTGGCGGTGCCGTTACGACGACACCCGGGGACCGACCAAGGGCGGCATCCGCTACCACCCCGACGCCTCGATGGGCGAGGTGGCGACGCTCGCGTTCTGGATGACCTTCAAATGCGCCGTCATGAACCTGCCTTACGGCGGCGGCAAGGGCGCCGTGCGGGTCGATCCCCGCGAACTCTCGAAGGCGGAGATCGAGCGCCTGTCGCGCGCCTACGTGCAGGCGTTTGCCGGCATGATCGGCCCCGACCGCGACATTCCGGCGCCGGACGTCTATACCAACTCGATGATCATGGGCTGGATGGCCGACGAATACGGTTCGATCATGCGCCAGCCAAGCCCCGCCGTGATCACCGGCAAACCGATCGCCCTCGGTGGTTCGCTCGGCCGTGACGACGCCACCGCGCGCGGCGGCTATTATCTGGTGAAGCAACTCGAAGCGAGCCTGGGCCTCGACGGCAGCCGCAAGCGGGTCGTGGTTCAAGGCTTCGGCAACGCCGGCGTCCACATCGCCCGCCTGCTTCATTCCGACGGATATCGGATCGTGGGCATCTCAGACTCGCGGGGCGCGGTCGCCAACCCCGACGGGCTCGATCCGAACGCCGTACTCGACGCCAAGGACACCTATGGGAGCGTTGCCGCCTATGCCGACCGCGGGTCGGCGCGCCGGATCAGCCAGGACGAGTTGCTGGCTCTGGAGTGCGACCTGCTGGTTCCGGCGGCGCTGGAGGATCAGATCCACGAGGGCAACGCCGCCAGCATCAACACCAAGGTCGTCCTGGAACTGGCGAACGGCCCGGTGACCGCCGAGGCGGATGCGATCCTCGAGAAAAAGGGCGTTATCGTCCTGCCCGACATCCTGGCCAACGCCGGCGGCGTCACTGTCTCCTATTTCGAGTGGGTGCAGAACCGGCAGGGATATTATTGGACCCTCGAAGAGGTTCATTTGCGTCTCAAGACAATAATGGAAAGCGAGGGCGAGAAGGTGTGGGCGATGCGCTCCGAAAAAGGCATCCCCATGCGCACTGCGGCTTACGCCCACGCATTGCAGCGTTTGGCAAGCGCCATTGAAGCACATGGAACACAACCTTTCTTCGTCGGCTGACGATGGCCGCGCGGCGGTGATACCGCCGCCCGGGCCCGGCAACGCGGCGGGCCGCGGCCCCTGCGCGCAGGCCGCCGCCGCGCCCACCGTGTTCGTCGTCGACGATGACGAGGCGGTCCGCCACTGCCTGAGCGTGATGCTGCAGATGGCCGGCCTGCACTCGGAAACGTTCGCCGACGGCGTCCAGTTCACGCGCAGCTACCGCTCCGGCCGCCCGGGCTGCCTGGTGCTCGACGCGCGCATGCCGGCGATGAGCGGCATCGAGGTCCAGCAGTGGATGGGCCGCCAGGAAACGCCCCTGCCGGTCATCATCATCACCGGTCACGGCGAGGTTTCGATGGCCGTGACCGCCTTTCGCGCCGGGGCCTTCGATTTTCTCGAAAAGCCTTTCGACGACGGCTATTTCATCAGCCGCGTCCAGGCCGCCTTGGCGCAGGACGACGAACGACGGCGCCGCTGTCGCGAGAAGCACGCGATCCGCGAGCGTGTCGACAGCCTGAGCCGGCGCGAGCGGGACGTCATGGAACTGATGGTCAAGGGCCTGTCGAACAAGCTGATCGCCAACCGGCTGGACATCGGGGTGCGCACCGTCGAGACGCATCGTGCCCAGGTGATGCGCAAGATGGATGTCGGCAGCCTTTCCGAATTGACCCGCCTCCACATGTGCCTGCACGACGACGACTGAACACCCGTCAGGCGCCCCTGGCCACGGGGCGCAATTCACGCGCCGGTGGCGGGGCGTCTTCGTCCATCCGCTTGTCCGGCTTCTCCGCCAGGACGGACGCCAGCACCTGGAAGAGGCTTTCGGGCGAGACCGGCTTGTGGAGCAGGCCATAACCGTGGCTGAGCACCTCGGCGATACGGTCATGGGCAGTGTCGCCGGTAAGCACGATGGCGTGGGGAACCGCGCCGATCGCCGCCGCCACCTCGCGAATGGCCTGGATTCCGGTTCGGGCGTCGGCCAATTGATAGTCGGCGATGACCGCATCCGGCACTTGCTTGAATTCCCGGAGTTGGTCGATGGCTGAGCGGGCGCAATCCGCCTCCACGACCGCCACTCCCCAGTCCCTGAGTCGGTAGGCCAGGGCGTCACGAACGAGTTTGTCGTCGTCGATGACCAGCACCATGCCGTTCAGTCGCTGACTGCGTGGCGCGGCGAGGGCCGTTGCCGAGCTTGGCTGCGGAGGCGCCACCAACGGCACCTCCACGGAAAACCGCGATCCCCTTCCCTCGACCGATTGCACCTCGATCCGGAGGCCGAGAAGCTGTGTCAGCCGCTTGACGATGGAAAGGCCAAGTCCAAGCCCGCGACTGCGGTCGCGCTCGGGATTGCCCACCTGGTAGAACTCGTCGAATACTTGGGCCAGGTGATGCTCGGCAATTCCGATGCCGGTATCGAGGACGTCGACTCGCAACGCCCCCCCATTTCGACGGCAGCCCACCAGCACGCGCCCGCCGGCCCGGGTGTAACGCAAGGCGTTCTCGATGAGGTTGCGCAGGATTCGTTCGAGCAGGGTGGGGTCTGTGAGAACGCACGCCTTGCTCCCGACCACGCGAAGGTGCAGACCCTGCTCCTGAAACCTGGCGCCATACTCGACACCGAGCGAATCGAGCAACGTCCCGACCGCGAAAACGGACGGCTTGGGCTCGACGATCGCCGCATCGAGGCGGGAAATGTCGAGCAGGGCGTCGAGCATCGCCTGCAAGGCCTCGACCGAGGCCTGCATATGTCCGACCGCGGCCTGTGCTGGATGGTCGCCAAGCCTTTCTCTCAAGGCGGACGTGAACAGGACGAGCGCCTGGACCGGCTGGCGCAGGTCGTGGCTGGCCGCCGCGAGAAATTTGCTCTTTGACATATTGGCCGCGTCGGCCGCGTCCTTGGCTTCCTTCAGAGCCTGTTTCACACCCATCTGCTCGGTGACGTCGGTGTGCGTGCCGAACCAGAGGACGATGTCGCCCGCCTCGTCGCGGATGGGAAGCGCCCGCGACAGGAACCACCGATACTCGCCCCCAGCGGTCTTGAACAGGAACGTGTCCTCCCAAGACTGGCCGGTTTCCCAGGACCGGACGATTCCGTTCAACACCCGGCCGCAATGTTAGGGGTGGGTGAAAGCGCGCCAACCCTCGACGTCCGCCGGGGGTGCGCCAATCGTTTCCTGCCAACGCTTGTTGTACCAGAAGATGCCCCCGCCGGACGTCGCCATCCAGGCGAGTTGCGGGATGTTGTCGGCGAGAGCGCGGAATCTCGTCCACACCCGCGCGCGGTCCTCGGCGGCGTCGGCCGCCTGGTTGAAGGCCACCGCGACGTCGTCCAGTTCCGTGAGCCCCAGCGGGACGGCCAAGCGAGCCGACGCGTCTCCCAACACCCAGGCCTTGGCCACGCCGAGCATGTGCCGCAACGGCCGCCGGAACCAGATGAAATGGAACAGCAGACCAGCGCCGAACGCGGCGGCCGCCCCGAGCGCCAGCCACGCCAGGCGGGTGAGCGCATCCCTGTGAATGGGGTCGATGACGACCCGCTCGTCCAAACCCACGGCAAGGAAAAAGGCGCTGGTCCGCACGGCGCCGAACGTACGCGGGATGGCGTTATAGCCTTCCATCCGCTCGACGCGCGGGCCGGGCTGTTGCAGCATCCAGCGATATTGGGGATCGAGGGGCTTGCCCTCGATTTCTTGCATTCTGGGCGCCCGCGCCAGCACGATTCCATCCCGATCCATCACCGCGACGGACGTCCCGGAAGGGAGGGCCCGTTTCGCGAGGAAACCGTTGAGCCAGTCCAGACCGACGGTCATCGTCACCACGCCCGCGACATTCCCCGCGTCGTCGCGAAAGGGCACGGAAAACGGAATGATCGGGTCGCCGGTCGCCCGGCTCACGGAGTACCCCCCCGGGGCGAAGCGGTTCCCGCTCAAGGCCAGCTGGACGTGTTCCTTATCCGCGAAGTTCTGGCCGATCGCCTTGTCCAAGGTGCCGCAGACGACCGTTCCGTCCCGGTCCATGACCGAAATGTTCTGCCACCCAGGCAGACTCGTGCGGTGACGATCCATGTAGGCCTGGCAGGCCGCATAATCCTGCCGCCGCAGCATCCCCGTGTCGGCCATGGCGGTGAGAACCTGCCGGACCCCCTCGATGATCTGGCGATGCTCATCCTCCAACAGGCCGAGCACGTGTTCGGCCTGGCGCTTGACCGTGACCACCCCGTCATCATGAATTCGCCAAAGCGCGATCACCTGGATGACGATGCTGGGAAGGATGGCGACGGCGATGACGATCAACAGACGGATGAGCAGACTGCCACGCAAGGTTTGCCTCTCTTGGGTCTATTGAGTGAATTAGCCACTTTGCCAATTGTACTGTCGGTTGGGCATAGATCGAACGGACTAGGCTAAACTATACCCATGGTTTGCGGCTAGTTTCTCCAAACGGGCGGCGGCAAGGCCGGGCTTGTCTTCTTGCCTTGCCAAACCGCGGGGGCCCGATATCCTCGCCTTCTCGCCGGCCGGCCAGCAGGGAGTGCGCAATGCTCGTCAATTCCATCCAATCCTTTTCCCCTCCGCGGCGCATTCTCATGGGACCGGGACCGTCCGACGTCCATCCGCGCGTGCTGGCGGCGATGGCGCGCCCCACCGTCGGGCATCTCGACCCGTCGTTCGTGGCCATGATGGACGAGCTCAAGGCCCTGCTGCAGTACGCATTCCAGACCGCCAACCCGCTGACCCTGCCGGTATCCGGGCCGGGCTCGGCGGGCATGGAGACCTGCTTCGCCAATCTGGTGGAGCCGGGGGACAAGGTTGTGGTCTGCGTCAACGGCGTGTTCGGCGGTCGCATGAAGGAGAACGTCGAGCGTTGCGGCGGTATTGCCATCGTCGTCGAGGACGCCTGGGGAACGCCCGTGGACACCGCCAAGGTGGCGGCGGCGCTTGCCGCCAATCCCGGCGTCAAGGCGGTGGCCTTCGTCCATGCCGAAACCTCGACCGGCGTGGAGTCCGACGCCGCCGCGCTGTGCGCGCTGGCCCGCGAGCATGGCGCCTACAGCATCGTCGACGTCGTCACCTCGCTGGGCGGCGTCCCGGTACGGGTCGACGCCTGGGGCGCGGACGCCGTGTACGGCGGCTCGCAGAAATGCCTGTCCTGCACGCCCGGCCTGGCGCCGGTGACGTTCAGCCCGCGCGCCGCCGCCGCCGTGGCCGCCCGCAAGACCAAGGTGCAGAGCTGGTTCCTCGACCTCAACCTGGTGATGGGCTACTGGGGCGGCGCCGCCAAGCGCGCCTACCACCACACGGCGCCGATCAACGCCCTGTACGCCCTGCACGAATCGCTGCTCATGCTGCGTGAGGAGGGGCTGGAGGCCGCCTGGGAACGCCACGCCCGTCACCACCGGGCCCTGGTCGCCGGGCTGGAGGCGATGGGGCTGGGGATGCTGGTCGCTCCCGCCCACCGCCTGCCCCAGCTCAACGCGGTGCGGGTGCCCGACGGCGTCGACGAGGCGGCGGTCCGCAACCGGCTGCTCGAGCGCTACGGCATCGAACTCGGCGCCGGCCTCGGCGCGCTGGCCGGCAAGGTGTGGCGCATCGGGCTGATGGGGCAGAGCTGTTCGGCCACCAATCTCACCCTGTGCCTGTCGGCCTTGGAGACGGTGCTGGCCGAAATGACGGCGCCAATCCGCGAGGGGGCGGCGCTGCCGGCCGCCGCGGCGGAGCTGTACGGCCGATGAGCGCGCCTGGCGAACGGTCGGACATGCGCCCCGGCGCCATCCTGGCGGAAGCGGCCGCCCAGGTTCGCGAGGTGCTCGGCCCGCGGCTCGACGAGCTGACGGTGGAACGCGCGGTGCTGGGGCTGTTCTTCAGCGGCGTCGAACTGAACGATGGCAGCGCCGGCCTTTGCGCGACACCCCTCAAGACCATTCCCGAGGCGGTGTGCTGCCCCAGTTCGGCGATGGCAATGCCGTTCCCCGGCAAGCTGCGCGGGCGGCCGGCGGCGGCGTTGCTCGACGACCTGACGGCCGCCGCCAGCCTGCGCCGCACCCTGGCCATCGCGGTGCTGAACGCCTTGAGCGAGACCTGCTGGCGCCTGCGGCCGCCGTCCGGCTACGTCATTGCCGAAGACGCCGACGGCTTCGACGAGTTAGGTGAGCCCAACCCGAACCTGACCGTGGTGGTCGGCGCCCTGGTGCCGATGCTGCGCGAGCTGAAGCGCCGCAAGGCGGCCTACCGCGTGCTCGAACTCGACGCCTCGACCCTCAAGCCGGACGAGTTGCCCTATTTCGTGCCGGCGGACCGGGCGGCCGAGGTGGTGCCGCTGGCCGACGCGCTGGTCATCACCGGAACCACCCTGATCAACGACACTCTGGAAGGGCTGCTTGAACTGGCTCGCCCGGAGGCCCGCGTGATCGTGGTCGGCCCCACCGCGAGCTTCCTGCCCGAGCCCCTGTTCCGGCGCGGCGTCGATGCCGTGGCGGGGGTACGCGCGACCGCCGGCGACGCCCTGCTCGACATGCTGGCCGAGGGCGGCTCCGGCTATCACATCTTCGGCCGCACCGCCGAGCGCGTGGTCCTCAAGCGCTACTGAATGTCGAAATCGGCCGGTTCGGCGGTTTCGATCTGCTTGTGCACCGCCTTGTGGGCAATGCCCTTGTGGCAGTCGATGCAGGTTTCGCCCGCCTCCTTCGCCGACTGGTGCATCTTGGCGGACCGGTTCTTCTGCATGGCGAGGTTCATTGCCGTGAAGTCGTGGCAATTGCGGCATTCGCGGGAATCGTTGGCCTTCATCTCGGCCCACACGTTCTGGGCCAGGGCGAGACGGCGGGCCTCGAACTTCTCCGGCGTGTCGATGCTGCCCACCAGGTGGTGAAACACCTCGTTGGTGGCCTTAACCTTGCGCCACAGGGTGGCGAAGACGTTGTGATGGGGGACGTGGCAGTCGGCGCAGGTGGCCTGGACGCCGCTGCGGTTGGAGAAATGGATGGTCTGCCGGTACTCCTGATAGACCGTGCTTTCCATCTCGTGGCAGCCGATGCAGAAGGCCAGGCGGTTGGTGTACTGGACGGTGGCCGCGAAGGCCCCGGCGGCGACCACGCCGATCAGGAACACCCCGGCCAGCAGCACACCCTTTCGCGTTGCCCGGTTCATCTCCGCCTCCCGTCGCTATGCTGGCCCCACTTGGTAGTGTAGGTTCGCAACCGGGAGGCGGGGAGCATACTGGTGGCCAGAGAACGCCCCGCCTTAAGCCGAGGTGTTCCCGCGCAAGCCGTGGCGCATCCACACCGCCCGAATTCTGGAGCCGACGTCGTGATGATCCCCGTCACCCCGCGAATCGCCATCGACGAACGCGAACTCGTCGAAGAGTTCCTGCGCGCCTCCGGCCCCGGCGGCCAGAACGTCAACAAGGTGGAGACGGCGGTGCAACTGCGTTTCGACGTGGCGCGCTCGCCGTCGCTGCCCGAGGACGTGCGGGCGCGGCTGATGCGCCTGGCCGGGCGGCGACTGACCGCCGACGGCGTGCTGGTCATCACGGCACAGCGCTTCCGCAGCCAGGAGCGCAACCGCGACGACGCCCGCGCCCGCCTGTTCGACCTCGTCCGCCGAGCCGCCGAGCCGCCGCGCCCGCGCACCCCCACCCGCCCGACCCTGGCGTCGCGGCGCCGGCGGCTGGAGGCCAAGGTCCGCCGCGGCCAGGCCAAACGCCTGCGCGGCCCGCTACGCAACGACGACTGATGGCCGCCACCTTCCGTCGCCGTCAACCCAGGCTGCAATGACGGCGATTGAATCGCAGGCGTTGCCGAACGGCCACACCGTGGCAACTTTTCCCTAATACATTTGCGCTATCGTGTACTTTCGCCTTTGTTTTGCCTTTTTCGTTAATTTAACAATCCGTTTACTTGGCCTACCAAATAATCGCTCTAGGCCAATACTTTCGCGCGGCATCACTCGCAAGTAACGGCCACCCCTTGGCGGCGACCGGAGGATGAGCGATGACGGACGAGGACCACACCCCACCCCCCTTGCCGCGCAGCGACGCCATGACCGCCGCCCTCCACTGGGGGCTGGTGGCGGTGGTGCTGGTGAGCCTCGGCAGCGGCCTGAGGATCGCCGCCGATGCCCCCGACGCGGCGCTGCCGCAGGCGCTGTCGGGCGTGCTGCCGCAGGGCGAGGTCGTGGTCTGGCATCTGTGGTCGTCGGTGGCCGTTACCTTCATCGCCGTCGCCTATGTCGCCTACGTCGTGCACGCCGGGCTGGGCGGGCGGCTGGCGCTCGACGCGGCGCGGCTGCGGGCCATCGCCGGCGGCGACCGCACCGGCCGCTGGCAGGCGATCGGCGTCATGGGCCACTGGTTCGCCTTCGCCCTGGTCGCCGGCATGGCGGCGACGGGCGGGCTGCTCTATGTCGAGGTGGCGGCGCTGCCGCACGAGGCGCTGGCCGGACTGCACCGCATGCTGGCCTGGGGCTTCGTCGCCCACGCCGTGATCCACGTCGCCATCCAGGCCGTTCTCGGGCCCCGCCAGCTCGCCAAGATGTTCGCGCCCCGCCTGGCCTACGGCTCGGCCGCGGGGGTGGCGCTGCTGACCAGCGGGGGGGCCATCGCGATGGTCTTCGTGCTCGACGAGGCGGCCATGACCACCCTGCCGGTAACGCGCGTCGAGGCCGGCCTGGCGCCGGTGATCGACGGCTATTTCGACGATGCCGCCTGGACAGGGGCGGAGGCGGTGACGCTGCGGACGGTGCGCGGCCGCAACCTGCCGGGCGGCGAGGTGCCGGTCACCGTGCGCGCCGTCCACGACGGCCAGACCGCCTATTTCAGCTTCGAGTGGCCCGACCCGACGCGCTCGCAGAAGCATCTGCCGCTGATCAAGGGCGAGATGGGCTGGTTTTTGGCCGGCAGTGACGACCACGAGCGCCGCGACGAGAACGACTTCCACGAGGACATGCTGGCGGTGATGCTGGCGCGCAGCCCGCGCCCCGGCGGCGGTGCCGCCCATCTGGGGCCGACGCCGGCCGGCGCCCCCGGCTCGCCCAACCAGCGCGGCCTGCACTTCACCACCGACGGCTCGGTGGTCGACGTCTGGCAGTGGCGCTCGGTGCGCACCAACCCCATGGGCCGCATGGACGACACCTATTTCGGCCCGCCCGCCGATCCGGCGGGGACGAAGGGCGCCGAGGCCGCCTACGTCACGGGCCACGGCACCGACCCCGAGGCCGGCGGCGGCTACGAGGACAACCACATCGCGCTCGGCGACGGCCGGGTACGGCCCTTGTACCTGCCGCGCACCCCGTTCCTGCTCGCCCGGCTGGGGCGCTTCGACCTCGACCCCGGCGCCTCCGACGCCGGCGAGTGGTGGCTGGCGAAGGCCGACACCGTGCCCTACGGAGAGCCCCTCGACGCCCGCTATCCCATCGGCACGGTGCTGCCCTCGGTGGTCGTCGAGGGGCCGTTCCAGGGCGACCGCGGCGACGTGCGGGCGCTGGGCCGCTGGCATGACGGGCGCTGGCGGCTCGAAGCGAGCCGGCGGCTGAAGACGGGATCGGAGTTCGACCTGCCCATCGCCACCGGCATCCATCTATGGGTCGCGGCCTTCGACCACAGCCAGACGCGCCATTCGCAGCATCTGCATCCGCTGCGCCTCGCCGTGGAGGAATGAGGATGGCGAAGATCCGCATCCGCCAGTGCGCCGGCGCCGTCGAGGCCGGCCGCGGCACCATCCTCGAGGCCGCGCTGCGGGCCGGCCTGCCCTATCCCCATTCCTGCCGCAGCGGCGCCTGCGGCGCCTGCAAGACCCGCCTGCATGAGGGCGAGGTGACGATGGGCCCGCACGACCCGGCGGCGCTGACCGCAACGGAGCGGCGGCGCGGCCTGATCCTCGCCTGCCGGGCGCGGCCGCGCGGCGACGTCGAGGTCGAGTGGCTGGGCGGGGCGGCGGCCCCCGTGCTCCGGTTGCGCGGCCGCGTGCATTCCCTGGAGAGCCCGAATCCGGAGGTGCGCATCCTGCGCGTCGAGACCGATAGTCGGCTGCCCTCGCCGCCGGCCAGTACGCAAGGCTGCGCTTCGGGCGGCTGCCGGCGCGGCCCTACAGCATGGCCAACCGGCCCGACGAGCCGGTGCTGGAATTCCACGTCCGCATTGTGCCCAACGGCGTGGTGAGCGGCCACGTCGCCACCCGGCTACGGCCGGGCGACGCGGTCACCGTCGAGGGTCCGTTCGGCGACGCCTGGCTGCGCGACGACGGCCGCCCCATCGTCGCGGTGGCCGGAAGCACCGGCCTTGGCCCCATCCGCTCGATCGTGCGCACCGCGGTGGGCCGCGACCGCCGCCCGGCGCGGGTGTACGTGGGGTTCCGCAGCGAGGCGCTGGTGTACGGCGTGCGCGAGCTGGCGCGCCTGGCTCCGGTCGAGGTGGTGCTGTCGCGTCCCGCCGGCGGCACCGGTCGGCGCACCGGCCTGGTGCACGAGGCGCTGGCCGACGACCTGCCCGGCCTCGCCGGCGCCGCCATCCATGCCGCCGGCCCCCCGGCGATGGTCGCCGCGGTGCGCCGCGCCGCCGCCGCCGCCGGGGTGCCCGACGACCAGATCCACGCCGACGCCTTCACCGCCGCCCCGTCCGACCCCGCCCCCGGCCTGCTATCCGGCCTGTGGAACTGGCTGCCCGGCCTGGCGGCGGCGGAGTGAGGCGCGGGAACAGCACCCCCGCGCCCCCCGTTCCGTGCATGAGGACATCCATGCACGGAACACGAAGGAGGGCCCCATGCCCAAGGCGAAGGAGAAGCAGCAGAAGGAGACCATCGGCCGGGTCATGCATGAGTACAAGCATGGCGAGTTGGAGACCGGCACCGGCAAGGAGGTGAAAAGCCGCAAGCAGGCCGTCGCCATCGCGCTCAAGGAGGCCGGCGCCTCGAAATACGAAAGCGACGAGGAGAACGAGAAGAACCTGCGCCGCACCAAGGAAAAGGAGCGCAAGGGCGAGACCGCCAAGCAGCGGAAGGAGGGCAAGGGATAGGGCGGGGGCCTGCGTCCCCCTCTCCCGCTTGCGGGAGAGGGCCGGGGTGAGGCAAGGCGGCGCTATTCCCCCACGGTGATCGGGCCGCCGGCGGTGCCGGCGTAGAACACCACGATGTCGGCCGGGCCGGAGCCGTCGTTGCGCCCGAAATGCCATTTGCCGACCACCTCGACCAGGGCCTCGCCGGCCTTCAGATGCTTCGTCTCCTGGCGGTCGGTGATGACGGTGAGCTGGCCCGCGACCAGCACGGCGGCGTTGATGACCGGATGGTAGTGGCGCGGCAGCTCGGCGCCGGGCGGGATGCGGATGCGAAGGATGGTGACCTGCGGCTGGCCGGCCGGATAGGCGGGCAGCGCCGCGCCGTCCCAACTGGCGGTCGTCTTCGCCAGGGTGTCCACCGCGACCCCGCCCGCGTCGCGGGCCACCGCCGCCGACGCCCACAAGACGCCGATGAGAACGCCGTAAATCGCCCGTCGCATTGTTTCCCCCTTCCCCTTGATCCTCGATGCCATGGACAGCGGCGAATTCCTCCTTCGCTTCTCCCTTCTTCCTGCGTCAAACCTCCCCAAATACGTGGGAATCCAGGCCGGATCGGCTCCAGGACGGAAAGGACGAGCGATGGCGATCGCCAAGAACACGGTCTGCCTATGGTACGACAAGGACGCCGAGGCCGCAGCCCGCTTCTACGCCGAGACCTTTCCCGACAGCAGGGTGACCGCCGTTCACCGTGCTCCCAGCGACTACCCGTCCGGCAAGGCGGGGGACGTGCTGACGGTCGAATTCACGGTCGCCGGCATTCCCTGTCTCGGCCTCAACGGCGGGCCCGCGTTCCAACACAACGAGGCCTTCTCGTTCCAGATCGCCACCGACGATCAGCAAGAGACCGACCGCTACTGGAACGCCATCGTCGGCAACGGCGGCCAGGAAAGCGCCTGCGGCTGGTGCAAGGACAAGTGGGGCATCTCCTGGCAGATCACGCCGCGCGTATTGACCGACGCGCTCGCCGTCGGCGGCGACGAAGCGAAACGCGCGTTCGAAGCGATGTTGGACATGACGAAGATTGACGTCGCCGCGATCGAGGCGGCGCGGCGCGGCTGAGGGTGGGGCATTGCCCCTCACGGCCCGTGCCTTCGTCACGCTAAACCCGCCGTTGCCACCGGCGGGGATCGCGATTGCTGTGGAAACAGGCGATCACCTGGACGTCACGGTCCCCAACGCGAAAGAACAAGGCGTAGGGGAAGCGCCGCAGGCGGGCGCGGCGAACGTCTCGGTGGACGGCGGGGAACTGTATGGGATTGTCGGCGATGCGGCGGACCGCAGCGTCGACCTCTTGGGTCTCGTACCAATCCAAGGCATCGAGCAATTCGGCGAGGGCGGCCGGGCTGAACGTTACCGTCCGCCTCACCCAAGCCGCCGAAAAAGCTCGTCCCGCAGCGCCGACCAATCGACCGTGCCGCTCCGCTCATCGTCCGGGGCGGCCATACGGCGGTCCAATTCCGCCTGCTGCTCGGGAGTCAGGGGAAGGTCTTCCTCGCCCAGGCTGTCCCAAAGGTCGGCGATGAGGGCCAGCCGCTCCTGCGGTGACAGGCGGGCGATGGAAGCGGGGGACATGGCGATCTCTCCATGGATGCCGTTTTACAGGATGGCGCCGAGGGTCGGTGGCGTCAACCTCGACGCAATAAGTCATTCCGCCCGCTTTTCCCTGAGCACTTCCATTTAGACTAGGGCATAGCTTCCAGGTATATTACCCTTAATACGATGGTCATGCAGCCGCCAACTCTGTAGGTTGCACCGATACACATGAGGAGACGGCGGCAATGGTGGGTATCAGCGGGACGCCTTACGATATTGATGACACCCTGATCAATAGATTGAAGGACATCACAGCTCGCGTGTCCCAGATGCGTCAGACCGGCGCATTGTCCCCAGAGGTGTTGAGCCGGCTGAGGCGCTTCTTTAAGATAAAAAACATCTACAATTCGAATGCTATCGAGGGAAATATACTTGACATTGGTGAAACTAGACTTGTTGTTGAGCAAGGCCTTACGATTACAGGAAAACCGCTTAAAGATCAGGCTGAAGCAAAAAATCTATCTATCGCTATAGACTTCCTTGAAGAGCTTGCGAAAGATCGTTCTCGCCCAATTACTGAGGCTGACATACGACAACTCCATTTTTTAGTACTGAAGACTATACGAGACGCTGATGCCGGAAAATACCGATCTGTTGAGGTTGAGATAAGTGGCTCCGCTTATAAGCCACCCGCCCCAGAATCAATCGCGGGTCAGATGCAAGAATTTTCCGCATGGTTATCTAAGGCAAGCGTTCCGACAACCGGGAATGAGGCTGAAAATGCCATTACTGTCGCAACTGCGGCGCATTCATGGTTTGTAACAATTCATCCATTTATCGATGGAAATGGAAGAGTTGCCCGACTGATTCTTAATTTGATTCTGATGCGCTATGGATTTCCTATCGCAATTATTACAAAGGCGGATCGGAGTCGTTATTATGACGGCTTGGAGGTGTCCCAAGCATCCGACCTTACCGCCATCACTTCCCTTGTTGCTGAATGTGTGGAGGAGAGTCTCGAGGAATATGAGGTTGCTGCTTCCGAACAGAGGGAGCATCTAGAGTGGGCACAATCAATTGTTGGAAAATTCCAAAAATCGGAGCGTGTGCGCGCGAGCAATCAATACGAAGTGTGGCGCAATGCCATGGAACTGCTAAAGAGCGTGTTTAGACAGACAACAGAAATCGTTAACTCTACAGCGAGCTTTGGGGGTCTGTGGTTCAAAGACTTCGGCCATATTGAAGTCGAAAAATATCTAGCACTAAAGACCAATTCATCAGCAAAAAGAACATGGTTTTTTAGGGTTGATTTTAAATCTGGAAATAAAACTGCGAGATATTTATTCTTCTTCGGATCTCCGAGCTTCCAAATGCGCAGTCGGGTAGATGTCACACTGTTCATAGCGCGGGAGGAGCCGGCTGGATCATACTCCTACGAGCGCCTCGATAACTTGACGGCTCCAAACGTCCCAGGTTTTGCCGAAATCGGATACGATGCTGATCGGGAGGAATTCTTAGTTCGGTCGAGGATAGGTCACGTTTCCGGCATGAAGGTAGAAAAAATATGTCGAGATTTCTTTGAGGACGTTGTCCAAAAGCATTTCTCCAATTAGGCGAAAGGTCCATCGCCGATAGCAGTGGCTGCTGCAGCGCCCCGGAAGTAAGGATCGGGCGATGCCGCCCCCTACCGCCGCCCCCGCCCCCGGCCCCTCTTCCCCTTCGGCCCCTCCTCACGCTTCGAGGGCGCCAGCCCTGGCGCGGTCAGGCCGAGGTCCATCGCCTCCAGCCGGCGCAGCTCGTCGCGCAGCCTTGCCGCCTCCTCGAACTCGAGGTCGGCGGCGGCGGCGCGCATGCGTTTTTCCAGCTCGGCCATGGTGGTCTTGAGGTTGTGGCCGATCATGTGGGGGGTGCCGACCTCGCCGGTGGGCACCGTCACGTAGTCGCCCTCGTACACCGTCTCCAGCACGTCGGCGATCTGCTTTCGGATGCTTTCCGGCGTGATGCCGTGGGCGGCGTTGTAGGCCTGCTGCTTCTCGCGGCGGCGGTTGGTTTCGGAGATGGCGAATTCCAGCGAGCCGGTCATGGTGTCGGCGTAGAGGATCACCCGGCCCTCGACGTTGCGGGCGGCGCGGCCGATGGTCTGGATCAGCGAGGTCTGCGAGCGCAGGAAGCCCTCCTTGTCGGCGTCGAGGATGGCGACCAGGGCGCATTCCGGGATGTCGAGGCCCTCGCGCAAGAGGTTGATGCCGACCAGCACGTCGAAGGCGCCGAGGCGCAGATCGCGGATGATCTCGATGCGCTCCAAGGTCTCGATGTCGGAATGCAGATAGCGCACGCGGATGCCGTGCTCGTGCAGGTATTCGGTCAGGTCCTCGGCCATGCGCTTGGTCAGGGTGGTGACCAGGGTGCGCTGGCCCTTGGCGGCGCAGTGCTTGACCTCGCCCAGCAGGTCGTCGACCTGATGCTCGACCGGGCGCACGATGCACAAGGGGTCGATGAGGCCGGTGGGGCGGATCACCTGTTCGGTGAACACGCCGCCGGTGCGCCGCAGTTCCCACGGGCCGGGGGTGGCGGAGACGAACACCGTCTGCGGCCGCATCACGTCCCACTCCTCGAACTTCAGCGGGCGGTTGTCGACGCAGGAGGGCAGGCGGAAGCCGTATTCGGCAAGCACGCTCTTGCGGTTGAAGTCGCCGCGGAACATGCCGCCGAGCTGCGGAACGGTGACGTGGCTCTCGTCGACGATCAAGAGCGCGTCCTCGGGCAGGTATTCGAACAGGGTGGGCGGCGGCTCGCCGGGGTTGCGGCCGGTGAGGTAGCGGGAATAGTTCTCGATCGATTTGCAGTGACCGGTGGCCTCCATCATCTCGATGTCGAAGGTGGTGCGCTGCTCCAGCCGCTGCGCTTCCAGGAACTTGCGCTCGGCCTCGAAATGGGCCAGACGCTCCTTGAGCTCGACCTTGATGTTCCTGATCGCCTGGGTGATGGTCGGCCGCGGCGTCACGTAGTGGCTGTTGGCGTAGACCACGATCTCGGAAAGGTTGGCGGTCTTCTCGCCGGTCAGCGGGTCGAACTCGCACAAGGACTCCAGCTCGTCGCCGAACAGGCTGAGGCGCCAGGCGCGGTCCTCGTAGTGGGCGGGGAAGATCTCCACCGCGTCGCCGCGCACCCGGAAGGCGCCGCGGGCAAAGGCGGCGTCGTTGCGCTTGTACTGCAACTCGACGAGCTGCTTGAGCAGCACCGCGCGGTCCACCGTCATGCCCACCTTCAGCGGGATGGTCATGCGCGAATATGATTCCACCGAGCCGATGCCGTAGATGCACGACACCGAGGCGACGATGATGACGTCGCGGCGCTCGAGCAGGGCGCGGGTGGCGGCGTGGCGCATGCGGTCGATCTGCTCGTTGATCGCCGAATCCTTCTCGATATAGGTGTCGGTGCGCGGGACGTAGGCCTCGGGCTGGTAGTAGTCGTAATAGCTGACGAAGTATTCGACCGCATTCTCGGGAAAGAACGACTTCATCTCGCCGTAGAGCTGCGCCGCCAGGGTCTTGTTGGGGGCCAGCACCAGGGTCGGGCGCTGCACGTTGGCGACGACATGGGCCATGGTGAAGGTCTTGCCCGAGCCGGTGACCCCCAGCAGCACCTGGTCGCGCTCGCCGCCCACCACGCCGGCGGTCAGCTCGGCGATGGCCTGCGGCTGGTCGCCCGACGGATTGTAGTCGCTGACCAGCTTGAACGGGGCGCCGGCGGCGACCACCGGGCGGCGCGGCGGATTGCTGAGGACGGGATGCTGCATGGGGGAAGAATATGCGTCTTCGCGGGCGGCATGACCAGGGGGGCGGGTGGAAGCGCTATCGGATCGTCATGTGTGGACGGCCCCTGCGGCGCAAGGGAAAAATGACTGACGAAGGTGGG
>JACFNC010000040.1 GCA_019455065.1 Rhodospirillales bacterium | reverse complement strand
TCGCTCACTGGACTACCCTCCAATCCTCGGTAGCGGTGGAGTTGGTATGGCGCAGGGTTATCCACGGTGGCGGTCGGTCGGCGCTTGCGACGAACCGACCGACCGCCGCGGTGGGTAACCCGTGTTTAGCGCTAGGGCCGATCCAGTCCTTGACAGGACGCTGTTGCCGAACCGAAGGTTGATTCCGACTTCCGTGCCCCCGGGGCGACTGCCAATGTCGCTGGCCGCTTGACGGCCCGAATGAGACCCGCAGCCCTCGGGGTGCCGGAAGACCCAGACGGGCTACAGGGTGTAGCGCCATGGAGAAGAGCCAAGAGCGCCGATCAGTGAGCGACCCGCAGGGGCTTCCGGCACGGCAAGTCATACCGCAATTGACAGGAGATTGTCCATGACTACTTTCTTCGCCGGGCTGGACTGGGCCAGTCAAACCCACGCCGTTTGCATCATTGACACGCAGGGATCCGTCCATGAGCAATTCGACATCGATCACACCGCCGTCGGCCTGGCCGAACTGCGGCGCCATCTGATGGCTGCGGGCTCGCCGCCCGTCGCCATCGAACGCCCCTCGGGCCTCATCGTCGATACGCTGGTGGAAGCCGGCTTCACCGTCATCCCCATCCATCCCAATGCGGTCAAGGCCACCCGACCCCGCTATCGCAGCCACGGCGCCAAGAGCGATGCCTCCGACGCCTACCTGTTGGCCGATCTGCTGCGCACCGACGGCCATCGTTTCAAGCCCTTGGCGCCCCAAGGCGACGAGATTCGTGCCTTGCGCGCCCTGGTGCGTGGCCGCGACGATCTGGTCGCCACCCGCGTGCAGTTGGCCAACCAGTTGCGCAGCCTGCTCGAATCGTTCTGGCCCGGCGCCACCGCTGTCTTCGCCGAGATCGATTCGCCTATCGCGCTGGCCTTCGTCGAGCGTTACCCGACGCCGGAGTCCGCCGCCCGACTCGGCCCCAAGCGCATGGCTGCCTTCTGCGCCCAGCATGCCTACTGCGGTCGCCGCAGTGCCGAGGAACTGCTGGCCCGCTTGCATCGAGCCCCCGCCGCAGTCTGCGGCGAATTGGAGGCGGACGCCAAGGGCGAGCTGGCGCGTAGCCTCGCGCGCACACTGACTCGTCTGGTCGAGCAGATTCGGCTCCTCACCAGCCGAATCGAGCATCAGGTCGCTTCCCTCGACGACGGTCGGATCGTCATGAGCTTTCCGCGCGCAGGTCGCATCTGCGCCGCGCAAATCCTCGCCGAGCTGGGCAGCGTGCGCGAACGCTTCAATAGCGACACCCAACTGGCCGCCGAAGCCGGCGTGGCTCCAGTGACCTATCAGTCGGGTAAGTCGAAAGCCGTCACCTTCCGCTGGGCCTGCAATCATCGCCTGCGCGCCGCCTTGACCTGCCTGGCCGACAACTCCCGCCATGTCAGTGCCTGGGCCGCTCGCGTCTATGCCCAGGCCAGAGCCCGCGGTTGCGACCATCCCCATGCCATTCGCATCCTCGCCCGCGCCTGGCTGCGCGTCCTCTGGCGCGCCTGGATCGACCGCAAGCCCTATGACCCTGCGCAACACGGCGGGGCAATATCGGCCTTGAAAACAGTGGAGGGTTGACACAGGGTGTCTCATT
>JACFNC010000018.1 GCA_019455065.1 Rhodospirillales bacterium | reverse complement strand
CCACTCTGGCACATCGCGATGCCTGGGAGCAGGGGCCGTCCACCCCATCATTGCGGGATCGCCCTGCGCAACCGGGACTCGGCGCATGTGGCCTTCTCCGACAAGGAGGAACTGGCACGGGTGCGCGAAGGGTTTCTGAAGAAAAAGCTGGGGTTGACCGATACCGACGTCGAACTCGACCGGGCGATCAGCGAGGTCGGCGCCCGGATGAAAGAGGACCGGAGCAAGAACCGGGTCACCGTCTATTACATGCTGGCTGACCGCTTCGGAAAGCTGTCGGCATTCAGCTGACGACGATCGTGCGGGCTTTGCGGTGGAACTATCCTTGCTCCACCGCCGGAGTGAAAATGTAGCCGACGCCGTACACCGTCTTGATCAATTTGGGGTTCTTGGGGTCGGCTTCGATCTTGCGGCGCAGATGGCCGATATGCACGTCGACGCTGCGGTCGAAGGGGGTGGCCGTGCGGTGGCGTGCGAGGTCGAGAAGCTGGTCGCGGCTGAGCACCCGGTTGGCGTTGCCGGCCAGCGCCGCCAGCAGATCGAACTCCGCGGTGGTCAGCGGCACCTCGGCGCCGTCGCCGGCGGTGAGCTGGCGCGACGGCAGGTGCAGACGATATCCCGCGAAGACGAGGGTGTCGGCCTCGCCATCGGGCTGGCGGCGCGCCTCGCCCCGGCGCAGCACGTTACGCACGCGAGCGGCGATCTCGCGCGGCTCGAACGGCTTGGCGACGTAGTCGTCGGCCCCCAGCTCCAGGCCGATCACCCGGTCCACGGGCTCGCCGAGAGCGGTGAGGATGATGACCGGCACCGCATGGCGGGCGCGCAGATCCCTAAGGAGATCGAGGCCGCTTTCCCCGGGCAGCATGAGGTCGAGGATCACCAGGTCGACGTCGCCCCTTCGCAGCGCGCGGCGCATCGCCTCGCCGTTTTCGGCCGTGGTCACCTGATGGCCGCCCATTGCCAGGCAACGTTTCACCAGCGCGCCGATGCTGGGTTCGTCGTCGACCACGAGAATGTGTTTCGAGCCGGTCATGCTTGAATTGAGGCACAGCGGCCCCGCGAGCGCAAGAGGGGCGCCCCGCGCGAGCCGGAGCCTTGCCGGGCGGCTCAGGCTCGGCCATATCGGATATCATCGTCTTGGCCCCCGGCCTTGACCAAGGGGCCCGCGCGGTTAAGCTTGTTCAACCGGAAATCGCGGACGGGCGGCAACTTCCCGCCGGATGACAGCGTAGAGATGCGGAGAACGACCATGCCCGCCACAGACCGCAACACCTTGAACACTCGCCGTACGCTCGAGGTCAATGGACGGTCGTTCGACTATTTCAGCCTGGAGGCGGCGGCGCAGGCCGGCCTCGGTGACGTGTCGCGGCTGCCATATTCGCTGAAGGTGCTGCTCGAGAACCTGCTGCGCTGCGAGGACGGGCGCAGCGTCACCGTCGACGACGCCAAGGCGCTCGCCAACTGGCTGGAGAAACGGCGCAGCGACCGCGAGATCGCCTATCGTCCGGCGCGGGTGCTGATGCAGGACTTCACCGGCGTGCCCGCGGTGGTCGATCTGGCGGCGATGCGCGACGCGGTGGTGGCGCTCGGCGGCGATCCGAAGCGCATCAATCCTCTGTCGCCGGTCGACCTGGTGATCGACCATTCGGTGATGGTCGACTTCTGGGGCACCCCCGACGCGTTGCGCCGGAACACCGAGATGGAGTTCCGGCGCAACGGCGAGCGCTACGCGTTCCTGCGCTGGGGGCAATCGGCGTTCGACAACTTCCGCGTGGTGCCGCCGGGCACCGGCATCTGCCACCAGGTCAATCTCGAATACCTCGCGCGGGTGGTCTGGAGCGCCGACGACGGCGGACGCGCGGTGGCCTATCCCGACACGCTGGTCGGTACCGACAGCCACACCACCATGGTCAACGGCCTCGGCGTTCTTGGCTGGGGCGTCGGCGGCATCGAGGCCGAGGCGGCGATGCTGGGCCAGCCGATCTCGATGCTCATCCCCGAGGTCGTCGGCTTCCGCCTGACCGGTACCATCCGCGAGGGGGTGACCGCCACCGACGTCGTGCTCACCGTCACCCAGATGCTGCGGGCCAAGGGGGTGGTGGGGAAGTTCGTCGAGTTTTGCGGCCCCGGCGTGGCGGCGCTGTCCCTGGCCGACCGTGCGACCATCGGCAACATGGCGCCGGAATACGGCGCAACCTGCGGCATCTTCCCCGTCGATGCCGAGACCCTGCGCTACCTCGCCTTCACCGGCCGCGACGCCGGGCAGGTCGCCCTGGTCGAGGCCTACGCGAAGGCCCAGGGGATGTGGCGCGACGAGAACACGCCGGAGCCCCTTTTCAGCGACACGCTCGAACTCGACCTCGGCACGGTCGAGCCGTCGCTGGCCGGGCCGCGGCGGCCGCAGGACCGCGTGTCCCTGTCCGGCGCCGCCGCCGGCTTCAAGGACGCGCTGCCCACCATCTCAGGTGGCCAGGACGCCGGCAAGGCGGTGAAGGTGGCAGGTGCCGACCACGAACTTCGCCACGGCGACGTGGTGATAGCCGCCATCACCTCCTGCACCAACACCTCTAATCCGAGCGTGCTGGTCGCCGCCGGCCTGCTTGCCAGGAAAGCGGTCGAGCGGGGCCTGCACGCCAAGCCCTGGGTGAAGACGTCGCTGGCCCCCGGCTCGCTGGTCGTCACCGACTATCTGAAGGCGGCCGGGCTGCAAGACTATCTCGACCGGCTGGGCTTCACCGTCGCCGGCTACGGCTGCACGACCTGTATCGGCAACTCCGGTCCACTCGATCCCCCCATCGCCGATGCCGTGGAGGAGGGCGACCTGGTGGTGACCGCCGTGCTGTCCGGCAACCGCAACTTCGAGGGCCGGATCAGCCCACACGTGAAAGCCAACTATTTGGCCAGTCCGCCGCTGGTGGTGGCTTACGCATTGGCCGGATCGATGACGCGTGACCTGACCCGCGAGCCGCTGGGCATGGGCCGCGACGGCCAGCCGGTCTATCTCAAGGACGTCTGGCCGACATCGGCCGAAATACAGGCCGCGATCGCCCAATACCTCACGCCGGAAATGTTCCGCGCCCGCTACGCCAATGTGTTCGAAGGGCCTGAGGAATGGCGTAGCGTGCCGGTGCGGGGCGGGCGCACCTACGCCTGGGACGCGGGTTCGACGTACATCCGCAATCCGCCCTATTTCGACGGGATGACGCGAGAACCGCCGGCCGGCTTCGACGACATCCTCGACGCCCGCCCGCTCGCCATCCTCGGCGATTCGGTGACCACCGACCACATCTCGCCGGCCGGCAACATCAAGAAGGACAGCCCGGCCGGACGGTTCCTGATCGACCATGGGGTGACGGTTGCCGACTTCAACTCATACGGCGCGCGGCGCGGCAATCATGAGGTCATGATGCGCGGCACCTTCGCCAACATCCGGCTGCGCAACGAGATGGCGCCGGGCACCGAGGGCGGCGTCACCCGCCACATGCCGGACGGGGCGTTGATGCCGATCTACGACGCGGCCATGAAGTACAAGACCGCAGGCGTGCCGCTGGTGGTGGTCGCGGGTCTGGAATACGGGACCGGTTCCTCGCGCGATTGGGCGGCGAAGGGCACCAATTTGCTTGGCGTCAAGGCCGTGATCGCCGAAACCTTCGAGCGCATCCACCGGTCCAACCTCGTCGGCATGGGGGTGCTGCCGCTGCAGTTCTATGAAGGCGACGACCGCAAGACGCTCGGGCTGGACGGCAGCGAGATCTTTTCGATCACCGGATTGAAGCGGGGCATCAAGCCGCGCATGGACGTGCCGATGACCATCCGTCGGGTTGATGGTTCGCAGCAGACGGTGACGTTGCTGTGCCGCATCGACACCCTCGACGAAGTCGAATATTTCCGCCACGGGGGCATTCTTCACTACGTCCTTCGCGGGCTGCTCATGGCGCCTAGGTAGGCATCGGGCACGAATTGGGAGAAGGCTGTTCTTGCCGCGCGACAGAGAAAGTCCGCCGACCGAAAGCAGCGGGCGAGCGCGAATTTCGGTCACCTGAACAATCTCGACAATCCTCATTGGTAATTCTTGGCCGGTTCCTGTATCGTTTCTTTCAACAGAACCCAGAACGGGAGGCCAAGAATGCTAACGGGCATACTCGGGCCGCAAGACCGGGAGTCGCAGCTTGCGCCGGCGGTCGCACCGCAAGGCGAAACCTACGTGTGCGAGCGAACGGAGCCTCCGCTCGGCGAAGTCATCGATGACCAGATCGTCCAGCAGTTGATGGCCAGCGACGGCGTCAGAATCGAAACGCTGCTCGCTCTTATCGAAGGCGCGCGCCGGAGGCTGGTCCAGTAGAGACCAGATCTCCGGCGGGGGCATTGATGGGCGGCTGATGCGTTCCCTCGGGGGCGCCTAGGCTTGCCCCGGGGTCAACCACTGGTGACGGAACTCCGGTTCTAGCCCAACCCCTTCTCGAGCATCGCGGCGAAGCGGCGGGCGAAACCGGCCGCGTCGGGAACGCTCTCGCCCTCGACGATGCGGGCCTGGTCGAGCAACAGATGGGCCATGTCGCCCAGGGCCTCGCCCATTCCCTCCTGGCTCGTCTTCTCGGCAAGGCGGCGGATCAGCGGATGACTCGGATTGAGTTCGAGAATGCGCGGTGCCACGGCGTCGACCTGCCGATGCTGACGCAGCAACCGTTCCAGATGCATGCTCATCTCGCCGTCGTCGGCGACCAGGCAGACGGCACTATCGGTCAGGCGCTCCGAGCGGCGCACGTCCTTCACCGCGTCGCCCAGAGCGAGTTTGAAGGCGGCGATCAAACTCGATAGCTCCCCCGCCGGCGGCTCCGCCTCCTCCGAGGCCTCGGGTTTCTTGATCTTGCCGAGATCGGTGCCGGCCTGCGCGACCGAGCGGAACGGTTTGCCTTGGTAGTCGGTAACCGCGGAGCCCCAGAACTCGTCGATCGGATCGGTCAGCAACAGCACTTCGACATCCCGGGCCATGAAGCCTTCGAGTTGCGGGCTCTTGCGAAGCGCCGCCGGGTCGTCGCCGGTGATGGTGAAGATCGCCTCCTGCCCGTCCTTCATGCGGGCGACGTACTCGCCGAGGCTTACCGGCGCATCCGACTTGGTGGTGCGGAAACGGCACAACTCGAGGATCTCGTTCCGACGCTCGAAATCCTCGTAGAGGCCCTCCTTCAGGACAGCCCCGAAAGCCTCCCAGAAGACCGCGTAATCCTCTTGCGACTCCTCGGCCTTCTTCTTCAACTCGCCCAGAACTCGCTTGACAAGACCGGCGCGAATCTTGGCCAGCACGGGATTGTGCTGCAGCATCTCGCGGCTGACGTTGAGGGGAAGGTCCTGGCTGTCGACGATGCCGCGCATGAAGCGCAAATACGCCGGCAGCAGTTCCTCGCAGTCGTCGGTGATGAACACCCGCTTGACGTAGAGTTTGACGTGCTGACGCCGCTCGGGGTGGAAAAGGTCGAACGGTCGTGCGCGCGGCACGAACAGCAGGCCCGCGTACTCGATGGCCCCCTCGGCCTTGTAGTGGATGGTCAACCAGGGCTCGTCGAAGGCGTGAGCGACGTGGTGATAGAATTCCTTGTACTGCTCAGCGGTAATTTCGCCCTTCGCCCTGGTCCAAAGTGCCGAGGCGGTATTGGCCACGTTGTCCTTGCCGTCCTCGACGATGATAATGGGCAGGCCGATGTGATCGGAGTAGGTCTTGACGATCTGGCGCAGCCGGTACGGCTGCAGGAATTCGTCCTCGCCCTCCCGCAGATGCAACACGATGCGGGCGCCGCGCCCGGCTTCGGGGGATTCGGCGACGGTGAATTCCCCCTTGCCGTCGGATTCCCAGCGCCATCCCATCTCCTCGCCCGCCCGACGGGTGATCACCTCGACCCGGTCGGCGACCATGAAGGCCGAATAGAAGCCGACGCCGAACTGACCGATCAGGGCCACGTCCTTGCGCGCGTCGCCCGTGAGGTGGCCCAGGAAATTGGCGGTGCCCGAGCGGGCGATGGTGCCGAGGTTGTCGATCAGGTCCTGCCGGTTCATGCCGATGCCGTTGTCCACCACCGTCAGGGTGCGCGCCGTGGCGTCGGCGAGGATGCGGATGGCGAATTGCCCGTCGCCCGCCGTGAGTTCCGGCTGCGTTATGGCGGCGTAGCGCAGCCGATCGCAGGCGTCGGAGGCGTTCGAGATCAACTCGCGCAGGAAGATCTCTTTATTGCTGTACAGGGAATGGACGACAATATCGAGAAGGCGGCTGACTTCCGCCTGAAAGCTGAGTTTTTCTTCGGTCATGTCCCGCCCTTCGATGATCTTTGACGACCCAATACATGGGGACTCGGCAAGCGCCTGATATGTGGCAAAGGCTTGGTCGATGCAAGGGCAAAGGACTTCGTCTAGGATGGACGAGGCTGGCGTTGCTCGGCACGCCGCGAATGGGTATTTATATCGGCCCCCGGAGACAGCCGGCCCCAACGAACGCATCGAATAGACGGAGACCCTTGATGCAGATTCCTTTGCAGATCACCTTTCACGGCGTCGACCATTCCGAGGCGGTCGAGACTCGCATCCGCGAGAAGGTGGCCAAGCTGGAGCAGCTCTACGACCGCATAACGAGCTGCCGCGTGGTGGTCGAAACCCACCATCGCAACACCAGCAATCTGCACAAGAAGGGCGAACCGTTCCACATCCGCATCGACCTGACGATGCCCGGCGCAGAGTTGGTCGTCAAACGCGACCCCAAGGAAAGCCACGTCCATGAGGACATTTTCGTGGCCCTGCGCGACGCCTTCACCTCGATGGAGCGTCAGCTGAAGGAGTTCATTGCCCGGCAGCGTGGCGAGATCAAGACCCACGCCGCGCCGGCCTGACGGCCGCGCCAGAGGGGCGGGGAGGGGGCGAACACGCCGAGCCCCCGCACTTGCCCCGCCACCTTGCATTGAGGGGCGCGACGACCGATCCTAAGGGGCATGAGACCCAGTGGACAACGGTCGCGCGTCGTCGCCGTCCTCGGCCCCACCAACACCGGCAAGACCCACCTCGCGCTCGAGCGCATGCTCGGCCATCGCAGCGGCATGATCGGCTTTCCGCTGCGACTGCTGGCGCGTGAAAATTACGACCGCGTCGTCCGTGCCAAGGGGGCCGGCGCCGTCGCCCTGCTCACCGGCGAAGAGAAGATCGTTCCGCCGCGTCCGGCCTATTTCGTCAGCACCGTCGAAGCCATGCCGCTCGATCGCAGGGTGGCGTTCCTGGCCGTGGACGAGATTCAGCTCTGCGCCGATCCGGACCGCGGCCACATCTTCACCGACCGGCTGCTGCATGCGCGTGGCGAGGAGGAGACCATGTTCCTCGGCGCCGACACCATCCGTCCCCTCCTGCGGCGACTGGTGCCGGAGGCCGAGTTCCTGAGCCGGCCGCGATTTTCGCAGCTTTCCTACACCGGCGAGCGCAAACTGACGCGCTTGCCGCCCCGGAGCGCGGTGGTCGCCTTCTCGGCCGGCGAGGTCTACGCGATGGCCGAGCTGATACGTCGACAGCGGGGCGGAACCGCGGTGGTGATGGGGGCCCTCAGTCCGCGCACCCGAAATGCCCAGGTGGGGCTCTATCAGGCCGGAGAGGTGGATTATCTGGTGGCCACCGACGCCATCGGCATGGGCCTGAACATGGACGTCGACCACGTCGCCTTTGCGGCGCTCCGCAAGTTCGACGGCCGCGTGCCGCGCGACCTCGAGGCCGCGGAGCTGGCGCAGATCGCGGGGCGCGCCGGCCGGCACATGAACGACGGCACCTTCGGCACCACGGCGGAGATCGGCGGCATTCCGGCGGCGGCGGTGGACGCCATCGAAGCCCACGCCTTTCCGCCGCTACGTCGGCTGTTCTGGCGCAATCCCGACCTGCACCTGACCTCGGTGCCGGCGCTGCTGGCCAGCCTGGCGAAACCACCGGACCAGCCTGGTTTGGTGCGGGCGCGCGAGGCGGACGATCACCTGGCGCTCGTCACCCTGGCGCGCGATGCCGAGATTCGCGCGCTCGCCAGCCACCTCGAGCGCGTCAAGCTGTTGTGGGAGGTCTGCCGCATCCCGGATTTCCGCAAGGTGATGGCGGAAACGCATACCCGCCTGCTGGGCCAGATCTATCGCCATCTCACCTCGCCACGCGGGCGGTTGCCGGACGACTGGCTGCACAACCACGTGCGCCGCCTCGACCGCACCGACGGGGATATCGAGACGATCATCACCCGCATCGCCAATGTCCGCACCTGGACCTACGTCTCGCACCGCGGCGACTGGGTGGCCGACCCCGTTGGCTGGCAGGAGCGTACGCGGGCGGTCGAGGACCGCCTGTCCGACGCCCTGCATGACCGGCTGACCCAACGTTTTGTCGACCGCCGCACCGCCGTTCTCGTCCGGCGCCTGAAGGACAGCGACGAGTTGCTGTCGGCGGTGGCGCGCAGCGGCGAGGTGGTGGTGGAGGGGCATCACGTTGGCCGCCTGGAGGGGTTCCGCTTCATCGCCGATGTCGCCGACGGCGCGCACGCCGCCAAGGCGGTGTCGGCGGCCGCACAGCGGGCTTTGCGGGGCGAGATTCGGTCGCGGGTGGCGGCGCTGGCGACCGAAGGGCAGGACGCCTTCGCGTTGCTTGGGGATGGCGTCGTGACCTGGCGCGGCGCCCCGGTGGCGAGGTTGACGGCCGGCGCCGAGCCGCTCAAGCCGGGAATTGACGTGCTGGCCACCGACCTGCTTGACGGACCGGGCCGCGAGACGGTGCGAAAACGCTTGGTCGACTGGCTTGCCGGCCGCGTGGAGGCCGATCTCGGCCCATTGCTGGCGGTGCGCCGGGCAGCCCTTGGGGGCGCGGCCCGGGGGCTGGCTTTCCAACTCTGCGAGGCGCTGGGATCCCTTCCAAGCGGGCCGGCTGCCCGGCAGATCGCCGCGCTCGATGCCGATGACCGCCGCCGTTTGGCGCGGCTAGGAATTCGTCTCGGGGTGGAAAGCGTCTTCATGCCCGCCCTCCTGAAGCCGGCGGCCCAGGGCTTGCGCGCCTTGCTGTGGGCGGCGCATAAGGGCGTCGAGCCTAGGCCGCCGCCGTCGCCGGGCCGCGTCACGGTGCCGGTTGCCGCCGAATGTCCGGCGGAGTTCTACGAGGCGGTCGGCTACCGCGTCCTTGGCCGCCATGCGGTGCGCGTCGACATGCTCGAGCGGTTTGCCGCCAAGATTCGCGGGCTGGCCCGGGAAGGCGAATTCACCGTGCCGCAGCCGCTCGCCACCCTTCTTGGGCTGTCCGGAGATGACCTCGGGGGAGTGCTGGACGCGATGGGATATCGCCAATTCCGCCGCGACGATGGCTCGGTGGCCTATCGCTCCCGCCGTCACCGCCCGCGGCCCTCCGGCCGACATCGCGACGGCGCGCCCCCGTCGCCCTTCGACCAGCTTCGAAAGCTGGTCTCCAACGCATGAACGATTGCGCGCTGCGCATCGACAAGTGGCTCTGGTTTGCGCGGTTCTGCAAGTCGCGCAGCCTTGCCGCCGCTTGGTGCGTTGGGGGCGAGGTCACCCTCAACGGAGCGGTCGTGACCAAGCCGGCCCAGCTTCTGCGCCCGGGAGATGTGCTCGCCATCCCGGCCGGCCCCCGGCGCCGGCGCATGGTGCGGGTGCTTGCGCTCGGGGCGCGGCGCGGCCCGGCTTCGGAAGCGCGCATCTTGTACGAAGAGCTGTCTGCCACTATTGATGGGGCCGGCTAGGCGCCCGCGCGAGACGTTCGCACGGCATGAGGGCGCACGCCGTCGCCGCTATTCCCGCAAGGACGCTCTCATGGACTGGGTCACCAATCCCGACATCTGGATAAGCCTACTCACCTTGTCCGCCCTGGAGATCGTCCTGGGCATCGACAATCTCGTCTTTCTCGCCATTCTCGCCGACCGCCTGCCCATCGAGCAGCGCGCGCTGGCCCGCAGGCTTGGCCTCGGGTTCGCGCTCCTTACCCGGCTGCTGCTGCTGTCGGCGCTGGCCTGGATCGTGGGGTTGGTGCAGCCGGTGTTCACCTTGATGGACCACCCGGTGTCGTGGCGTGACATCATCCTCATCGTCGGCGGCCTGTTCCTGCTCGCCAAGGCGACGCACGAGATTCACGGCAGCCTGGAGGGTGTGGAGGAGAACGGGGCGGCGGGCGCCGTGGGCGCCGGCTTCGCCGCGACGATCGTCCAGATCGGGATTCTCGATATCGTGTTCTCCTTGGACTCGGTCATTACCGCCGTCGGCATGGCGCGCCATCTTCCGGTGATGGTGGCCGCCGTGGTGATCGCCATGATCGTGATGCTGGTCGCCTCCGGCCCGTTGAGCCGTTTCGTGAGCAATCATCCGACGGTGAAGATGCTGGCCCTCAGTTTCCTGCTGCTGGTCGGGATGTCCCTTGTCGCCGATGGCGCCGGCTTCCACATTCCGAAGGGCTACCTGTACTTCGCCATGGGCTTCTCGGTGCTGGTCGAGGCGCTCAACCTGGCAGTCCGCCGCAAGCGCAAGCCGGTCAAGCTGCGTTACCCGGTGCCCTGACGGGCCGCCCGCCGCGGCCGCGGCGGGCGCGGAATGGCATATTTTCCGAAGGGTTGCCTCGGTATGTCCGGTATGTTAGGCAGTGCGCATGCTCAACCGCATCAAGGCGTTGCTGACCGGCGGCGCCGCTCCTGACCAGGGTGATCACGCCGCCGAGGTCCGCCTCGCCGCGGCTGCCCTCCTTGTCGAGGCGGCGCAGATGGACGGGCAGATGTCGGGCCTGGAACGGGACCGCATATTGGATCTGCTGCGCAGTCGGTTCGACCTCTCGGCCGAGGAGGCCGAGGATCTGTGCCAGGAGGCCGCGGCGCGGTCGGCGGACACGCACCACCTCCTGCCGTTCACGCGGGTCATCAAGGACCGCTTCGAGCAGGCCGAGCGCGTGGAGATGCTGGAGATGTTGTGGGAGGTGGCCTATGCCGACGGTCACCTGCACGACTATGAGGCCAATCTGGTGCGGCGGATCGGCGGGCTGATCTATGTTTCCGACCAGGAAAGCGGCGGGGCGCGCAAGCGGGCGATGGCTCGCCTCGGTGTGCAAGACGGATAATATAACGGCGCCAATTGGAGTTGCGCGATGACCTATGTGGTGACTGAGAACTGCATCAAGTGCAAGTACATGGACTGCGTGGAAGTGTGCCCCGTGGACTGCTTCTACGAAGGCGAAAACATGCTGGTCATCAACCCGGACGAGTGCATCGACTGCGGCGTTTGCGAACCCGAATGCCCGGCCGAGGCCATCTTCCCCGACACCGAGCCGGTTGCCGCCGACTGGGCCGAGCAAAATCGCGAATACGCCGTGAAATGGCCGAACATCACCCGCAAGGGCGAGCCGCCGGCCGATGCCGACGAATGGAAGGGCGTGCCGGACAAGGCCAAGCTGCTGAGTCCCAATCCCGGTCGCTGACCCGTTGCGCCTCACTATCCGTCCGGACTGATCCGCTCGGGTGGATGGGGCGCGATTTCTCTGTCATTCACCCGCTCCGTGTGATATAAGATCAAGTCCGCCGAAGAGTGCCGGCGGGCTACTGATTTCGGCACTTTGCCTTTGGGCGTTAGCGCCCCACAAGGGAAACAGTTCCGGCTATTTCGGCTTGCGAAAATCGCGAGACGCCGGAGTTTTGTTGCGACGGCTTTCCCGTCCAGGTTCTCGTGAGGGAAAAAGATAACGATGTCAGACGAGTGCTCGTTTGCCCAGGGCGACTACGTAGTGTATCCGACCCATGGGGTCGGCAAAGTGGTCGCCGTCGAATCGCAAAGGATTGCGGGCCACGAACTTCAACTGTTCGTGATCACCTTCGACCGTGACCGGATGACGCTGCGCGTGCCCGTCGCGAAAGCCCGCAAATCCGGGCTGCGCAAGCTTTCCAACAGCAGCATCATGGAAACCGCCCTCAGCACGTTGCGCGGCCGCGCGCGCGTCAAACGCTCGATGTGGAGCCGCCGCGCCCAGGAATACGAGGCCAAGATCAATTCCGGCGACCCGGTGTCGATCGCCGAAGTCGTGCGCGACCTGCATCGCAACGCCAACCAGCCCGACCAGTCGTACAGCGAACGCCAGATCTACGAGGCGGCCCTCGAACGCCTGGCCTCGGAACTCGCGGCGGTGGAAAAGATCGATCCGGCCATTGCCGCCGAGAAGCTGGAAAAGCTGCTCAAGGCGGCCTGACCGGGGGGCGGCGATTCCGCCGCCCTTTCCTCCCTGCACCATGAGGGGCGTCACGGCGTCATGAACGACCGCACCCTTTTCGCCGCCCTGCCTGGCGGCGGCCCCGTCTGGGCGGTGGCCGCGGTGCATGGCGAGGTCGAAAGGTTGCACGAGTTGCACCGTCAACTCTACGGACGCCTGCGCGAAGGCCATCGCCTGGTCTATCTCGGCAACTATGTCGGCCGCGGGGTGGCCGCCCGGGAAACGGTCGATCATCTGCTGCTGTTCCGCCGCGCCATCATGGCCTACCGCGGCTTCTCGGGCGAGGATATCGTCTACCTGCGCGGGGCCCAGGAGGAGATGTGGCAGAAGCTGCTGCAGCTCCAGTTCGCGACCAACCCCGGACAGGTTCTGCAATGGATGGTCGACCAGGGGGTGGGGGCCACGGTCGCGGCCTATGGGGCGTCCGTTCACGACGCCTTCGCCGCCGCCCGCGAGGGCACGGTGGCGCTGACGCGCTGGACCTCGGGCCTGCGCGAGAGGATGCGGGCCAACGACGGCCACGTCGCCCTTCTCAGCGTGCTGCGCCACGCCGCCTACACCGACGACAACGCGCTGCTGTTCGTTCATGCCGGCGTCGACCCCGCCCGCCCGCTGGCGGCGCAGCGCGACAGTTTCTGGTGGGGTGCCTCGGGCTTCGCCGCCCTGGACAAGCCCTATGCCGGTTTCCGCAGGGTCATCCGCGGGTACGATCCGGCCCATGGTGGTCTCTCGGCCGGCACGTCGGCGACCACCATCGACGCCGGTTGCGGCTTCGGCGGTCCGCTTGTCGCGGCGTGTTTCGACGCGACGGGCGAGGCCATCGACGTCATCCAGGCCTGAGAGCTACTGCACCACCGTCTTGAGCAGCCTGCCCGGGCGCAACGGCTCGCCCGGCTCCAGACCGTTGAGGGCCTGGAAGCGTTCGAGACGGAGGCGTTCGAACGGAAGCGAAGCGGCGAGGGATTCGACCGTGTCGCCGGGGCGCACCTGGACCAGGTCGATGCGATGGGGGCGCACGCTCGCCGCCTCGTCGCGCCCCAACGGGCGGAAGCTGTAAGTGGTGCGGCGCAGCGGCTCGTTCCAGGCCGGCGTCTGCGCCGGCGGGGTGATGAATAGGAAGCGGTAGATGGCGCGCTGGTCGAAAGCGATGGCAACCAGCCGCGCATCCATCGGCCCCGCCCCGGTGTCCACCCGCGTCATGCCGGTGGCCGCCGGCATGCCGTTCACGTCGAGCGGCTCCATGGCGGCCAGCCGCACCCCCCGCGCCCATCCCCGCTGCAGGTACGTCACCATGTCGCCGCCGGGATTGGGCGCGCCATCGAAGACGATGACGGCGCCGTCGGGATGCCGGGCGACGACGTTGTCGCGCCCGTTGATCAGGTTGAAGCCCTCGGGAACCTCGTAGGCGAAGCCAAGCGTCGGGTGCAGGAACTGGCGCCCCCGCACCACGCCCTGCGAGGGATCGTCGCCATATAGCATCCCGTCGATGCGGCGCAGATGGTCGTCGGCCCCAAGGCGACCCTCGCCGGGCGGGCCGGAGGTCGCCACCTCGGCGGCGCGCTGGACCCGGTCGACGGTGCGGGGATGCGAGGCCATCATGTTGAACGCGTCGACGGCGTCCGGCGAGCGCCCGGCCAGCCGGGCTTCGAGCGCGGCCTGCCGGCGCAGGCTGTCGAGGAAGCTGGCCATCGCCGCCGGATCGTAACCGGCCCGGCTCATGTAGCGGATGCCCAGCGTGTCCGCCTCGAACTCCTGGTCGCGCGAATACTTCTGGAGGAACGCCTGCGCGCCGAGGCCGGCGACATCGACCAGGCCGGGCGTGTCGACCACGGCGCCCAGGATGGCAAGACCCAGTCCGGCGATCATCGACTGGCTGACGCGCTGGGCCGAATGGCGGGCGGTGACGTGGCCGATCTCGTGGGCGATGACGCCGGCCAGCTCGGCCTCGCTGTTGGCCAGGCTGAGCAGCCCGCGGGTGACATAGACGTAGCCGCCCGGCAAGGCCATGGCGTTGACGATGTCGCTGTCCAGAATGGTGAAGGTGAAGGGCTGTCCGGCCAGTTCCGATTGCGCCGCCAGCGCGCCGCCGATGCCCTCGACATAGGCTTGCAGGGCGGGGTCCCTGTAGGCGCCGCCGAACGCCCGCAGCACCTCGGGGTGCTGCTGCCGGCCCATCTGGCTTTCCTGCTCGGCCGAAATCAGGCTCAGGGTTTCCCGCCCGGTCGCGGGATTGCGGGCGCAGCCCGACAATGCCGTCGCGCTTGCCAGGACGACCGCCAGGGCGGCCGCGCGCCACCGGCCCGTCACGGCAGCACCTCGATTTGTTCCGGGTGGGTGACCTCGATCATCGGTCCATTCCAGTCCTTCATCCAGCCCCGCACGCGCACCCGCCGACCCTCCAGCCCCGCGACGTCGAATCCGGCGTCGCGAAACGCGCGCCGGGCGGCGGCGTCGAGGGTGATGGTGAAATCGCTTCGATAGTCTTCGCCAAAATTGACATAGGTGCGGCTGCGCCGCTCGGCCACCGTCCGCACGCGTCCCTCGACCAACTGGAAGGTGTCCTCATGGCCGGATGCGCCATCGGCCGACAGGATTCGGTAATACGGGTGTGCCCAAATGCCCCGCTTCGCCTCGCGCGCCTCGGCCTCGCGCGCCAGCATCTCGGCGGCGCGGGCGCGGTTGTCGGGAAAGGTGTAGACGCGGGCCCAGCCTTGCGCCAGCATCTCGCCCTGCACCCAGCGGCCCTCGTCGTCGGCAAGGTGCGCCAGCCAGCGCCCATGGCGGTCCATGCGGCGCCCGCCGAACCACAGGGATACCCGGCGCCCCAGCACCATCCGTTCCAGCGCCGCCCTGGCTTCCTGGGCCAGCGGCCACGCGGCGAACCCGGGCCGGCCGAGGGGAAGCTTCGGCGCCTGAATGCCGACCAGCCGCACCTCGCCGCCGCCGGCCAGCCGCACGGTGTCGCCGTCGACCACCTCGGCGACCACCCCCGTGGTCGGCGGTTCGGCGGCGGGGGCTGGCGCGATGGCGGCCAGCAGGATGACAAAGACGGCGAGATACCTCATCTCTGTGGACGGACCCCTTGGCAGTGGTGCGATGATCGGCTTGATGAACAAACCCGTGACGCCCGACCTGTTTCCCCCCATCGAGCCGCATGACGGCGGCATGCTGGCGGTGGGCGGGCCGCATGCATTGTACTGGGAGGTGTCGGGCAATCCCAGAGGCGTGCCGGTGCTGTTCCTTCACGGCGGCCCGGGGGCGGGCATCGCCCCCGCCTATCGCCGCTTCTTCGATCCCCGCTTCTGGCGCATCGTGCTGTTCGACCAGCGCGGCGCCGGCCGGTCGCGGCCCACCGCGTCGCTGGTCGACAACACCACCGGCGATCTGATCGAGGACGTCGAGGCGCTGCGCCGCCATCTCGGCGTCGAACGGTGGCTGGTGTTCGGGGGGTCGTGGGGCAGCACCCTGGCGCTGGCCTATGGCGAACGTTACCCGGAGCGCTGTCTGGGCTTCGTGCTGCGCGGCGTGTTCCTGTTCCGGCGCGCCGAGGTGGACTGGTTCCTGCACGGCATGGGCCAGTTCTTCCCCGAGGCCGCGCGGCGGTTCCGCGAATTCCTGCCCGAGCGCGAGCGGGGTGACCTGCTGGGCGCCTATTACGCCCGGCTCGCGCATTCCGACGTCGCCGTGCATGGCCCGGCCGCCGACGCCTGGTGCGCCTACGAGGAGGCCTGCTCGCGGCTGGTCTGGAAGGCCGACCAGGGGCGCGACTCGAACCGTCCGGCCACGCTGGCGATGGCCAGGCTGGAGGCGCATTACATGGTCCACGGCGGCTTCCTGCGCGAGAACGAGCTGCTGGACGGGCTGGCGCCGCTGCACCGCCATCCGGTGGCGATCGTCCAGGGGCGCTACGACGTGGTGTGCCCCATCGCCACCGCCGACGAGCTGGCGCGCGCCTGGCCGGGCGCCACCCTGACGGTGGTGCCCGACGCCGGCCACGCCGCCATGGAGCCGGGCATCCGCTCGGCGCTGGTGGCGGCGGTCAAGGATTTCCAGTGGATGCTGCAAGGGAGGAGCGCATGATGCCGCGGCATGCCGGGCCGGTTGCACTGCTGGTCGCCGTTCTGGGAATGGCATGGCCGGACATTGGCGCGGCCGCCGAACCGGCGCTGCTGGCCCTGAGCGCCGGTGTGGCCGGTCCGGCCGAGCCCGGCGAGCGCGCCGCGGAACTCGGCCTGGAGTACAGCCCGGCCCTGGCGTGGTGGCTGGTCCGCCCCAAGTTCGGCCTGCTGGCGACCGCCGACGGCGCCGCCTACGGCTACGGCGGGATCGCCCTCGACCTGCCGCTCTCGGCTCACCTGATGGTCACCGCCGACACGGCGCTGGGCGCCTACCGCCGCGGCGGCGGGGTCGACCTCGGGCATTGGCTGATGTTCCGCTCCGGCGTCGAGGCGGCGTGGCGGTGGGCGGACGCCTCGCGCCTCGGCCTCGGCCTCTACCACATGAGCAACGCCGGCCTCGACGACCGCAACCCCGGCCAGCAATCGGTGGTGCTCACCTACACCCTGCCGCTGTCCGGCCGGTGAGCGCCATTTATCGCTGCCGCGCCCCGATGGCGCGTGCTATAACCGCCCTCTCGCCTGCGCCGCGCCCGTAGCTCAGCAGGATAGAGCACAGGATTCCTAATCCTGGGGTCGTGGGTTCGAATCCCGCCGGGCGCACCAATTTCCCTTGTGATCGACTCAGTCGATATTTCAAACCATATTTACCAATTGGACCGATCCGGCGCCTGCTGCCATCCTCATGCTCGAGTTATGGTGCGAGCGCGAAGGAGGGCCTGGTGATGGCGGCGAAGAAGACGGTGACCTTTGCGGTGGTGCATTTCGGCGTCGCCTTTTCCGTCGCCTACGTGCTCACCGGCGACGTGGCGGTGTCGGGTGCGCTGGCCCTGGTCGAGCCGGCCTGCAACACCGTCGCCTATTACTTCCACGAGCGCGCCTGGGGCTGGTGGCGGGGGCTGCGGGAGCGGGCGGGAATGGCTGGTCGGCGCGATGGGCGCGCCTTCGCCATGTGACAGGGCGCGCCGCGGCTGCTATCATCCGTTAAGCTTTTGGAAAGGAAGGCTTTGATGGCAAAGGCAAGCAAGAAGATGGAGGGTGCGGAAGTGGTCGATATCGGTATCGACGAGAAAACCCGCAAGAAGATCGGAGAGGGCCTGTCGCGCCTGCTCGCCGATACTTACACCCTTTACCTGAAGACTCACAATTTTCACTGGAACGTCACGGGGCCGATGTTCAACACGCTGCACCTGATGTTCGAGCAGCAGTACAACGAACTCGCGCTGGCCGTCGATCTCATCGCCGAGCGCATCCGCGCCCTCGGCTTCCCGGCGCCCGGCAGCTACAAGCAGTTCGCGGCACTCACCTCGCTGTCCGAGGAGACGACGGTGCCGGCCGCCGAGGAGATGATCCGCCAGCTCGTCAAGGACCAGGAAGCGGTGGTGCGGACCGCGCGCTCGATCTTCCCGGTGGTGGACCAGGCCAACGACGAGCCGACGGCCGACCTTCTCACCCAGCGCATGCAGGTGCACGAGAAGACCGCCTGGATGCTGCGCAGCCTGCTCGCCTGAGCGGCCGAGGCGAAGCGGTCCGGCACCCCCGCGGTAAGCGGGCCCGGGCCGCCTCGCCCGTCGCCGCCCGTCAGGGCCGGCACACGTAGTAGCAGTTCTGGATGTCGTGCGGCAGTTCGTGCACCTCGACGGTGCCGAAGCCGGCCCGCTGGAACAGGTCCAGCGCCTGTTCGCGCCCCCACATGGCGCCCAGCCCGTCGCCGCCCTGGGCCAGCGACACCGTCATGCAGTGCATGCAGGACACGGTGTAGAGCAGCGTGCCCATGGGATGGTCGAGATTGCCGTGCACGTGGGTCGAGCCGTTGATGTCCTGGGCCAGGTAGACCCCGTCCGTCGCCAGCGAGCGGCGGATGCCCGTGACCACGGCCAGCGGCCGCGCTTGGTCGTGGATGGCGTCGAAGGTGGTGACCAGGTCGAAGCGGCCCGGCTCGGCGGTGCGGTCGAAATCGCTGAGGTCGCGGGCCGCGAAGGTGACGTTGCCGAGGCCGCGCTCGGCGGCCTCCCGCCGCGCGTAGGCCATCGCCTCCTCGGACAGGTCGTAGCCGACGAACCGGCTGTTGGGGAACCAGCCGGCCATGAGGTTGAGCGCCTTGCCGCGGCCGCAGCCGACGTCGAGCACCGCGATTCCCCGCTCCAGGCGCTCGATCAATCCCGGCGCCAGCGGCAGGATGTGGTCGCGCAGCGCCGGCAGCACGCTCTGGCCGCTGTCCTCGGCCATCACCTCGTGGAACCGCGTGAAGCGTTCGTAGGGAACGCCGCCGCCATCGCGGAAGCAGGCGACGATGTCGTCCTCGACGGTGCCGAGCAGGGGAATGTACTGGCCGAAGGCGGCGAGGTTGTTGGGTGCCGCCGCCCGCGTCAGGCAGGCGGCATGCTCGGGCGGCAGGCGGTAGGAGCGGGTTTGCGGATCGTGCTCGACCACCCGCGCCACCGTCATCGCCCCCAGCCATTCCCGCACGTAACGCTCGCGCAGATTCGCCGCCTGGGCGATCTCGGCCGGCGAGGCGGCGGGCATCTCGGCCATGGTGTCGAACAGGCCGGTGCGGTGGCCGATCGAGGTCATCAGGCATAGGGCGCCGTCGTTCAGCGCCGTCAGCAGCCGCTCGCCGAAGGCCTCGGCCTTGTTCGCGTCGAATTGCGTTTGCATCGTCCATCTCCATCAATACCAACCGGTCGGTATGCAATAGCACGGCATCGGGTCACGGAGACAACGGCCGGAACGGAGTATATCACCGAAGAGGGTGCGGCGCAGGGGCCCTGGTGCTTGCGGCTGGCGCGCGGGTCCACCATAATCATACCGACCGGTTGGTTAAGGAGAGAAAAGCGTGACCAGCATTGGACGTGCGCCGGCCCGCGGCGGCGCCACGCGCACGGCGATCATGGACGCCGCCGAGGTGCTGATCCTCGAACAGGGCTTCGCGGCCACGTCGATCGACAGCGTCATTGCGCGCACCGGCCTGACCAAGGGGGGGTTCTTCCACCACTTCAAGTCCAAGGCCGATCTCGCCTATGCCCTGGTCGAGCGTTACGCCAGCCGAGACGCCGCGTTGCTCGACGACAACTTGACCCGTGCCGAGCGGCTGGCCCGCGACCCGTTGCAACAACTCCTGGTGTTCGTCGGTCTGTTCATCGAGGCGACGTCCGAACTCACCGAACCCAACCCGGGCTGTCTGTTCGCCACCTATTGCTACGAGGCTGACCTGTTCGACGCGCGGACGCTGGAGATCGTCCGCCAGGCCATGCTCGTCTGGCGCGAGCGGCTTGGCGGCAAGCTGGCCCAGGCGATCGACCTCCACCCGCCACGCCTCCCGGTCACGGCGGACACCCTGGCCGACATGATGACGGTGGTCTTCGAGGGCGCCTACGTGCTGTCACGCACGATCAAGGAACCGCAGGTGTTGGCGGCGCAGCTCGCGCACTACCGCAACTACCTGGAACTCCTGTTCGCACGGCCCTGAGGACCCCCGGGTCAAGCCCGGGGGTGACGGAAGCGGAATTCCTAGCCGCGCCCGGTGGTGAGCACCACCTTGCCCGACGATGCCCGGTTGCGCAGCAGCTCGAGCGCCCGCGCCGCCTCCGCGAGGTCCACGGTGTGCGACACATGCGGGCGGATGCGCCCGGCCGCGTACCAGTCCAGCGCCTCCCCGAGGGACTCCCGGATCGCTCGCGGATCGAGTTTGCGGTAGGCGCCCCAGTAGTAGCCGATCACGGTGACGTTCTTGACGAGCAGGATGTTGGCCGGAACCTGCGGCACCGCGCCGCTGGCGAATCCGACCACCAGCAACCGCCCGTTGGGGGCGAGCGAGCGTAGCGCGGCGTCGAAGACCGTGCCGCCCACCGCGTCGTAGACCACGTCGACACCGCGGCCGCCGGTCAGCGCCTTCACCCGCTCACGCAGGTCCTCGGTCTTGTAGTCGATGCCGTGGGCCGCCCCGTGGTCCCTGGCCACCGCCAGCTTGTCGGCGCCGCCGGCGCAGGCGATCACGGTGGCGCCCAGGCAGCGCCCGACCTCGACGGCGGTAAGGCCGACGCCGCCGGCGGCGCCGGTCACCAGCAGCGTCTCGCCCGCTTTCAGCCCGGCACGCACGGCGAGCCCGAAATGCGAGGTGCCCCACGCCACGGGGAAGCCAGCGGCGGTCACGAAGTCCATCGCGTCGGGAATGACCATGACATCGTCGGCCCGGGCCACCGCCTCGTCGGCGAAGGCGCCGAAGGGCAGCGTCGCCATCACCCGGTCGCCGGGCTTGCAGGTCGTCACCCCCGGGGCCGTCTCCAGAACCACCCCCGCCGCCTCCATGCCCGGCGTGAAGGGCGGCGTGAGCTTCTCCTGGTACTTGCCGGCAACCATCAGGCCATCGGCGAAGTTCACTCCCGCCGCATGCACGGCGATGCGAACGCCGTCCGGGGTCATTTCGGGCGCGGGCAGGTCGGCGACGGTCAGGGTGGACGCATCGCCGAAGGCCGGGCAGATCACCGCGCGCATGCCGGACGCCTTGAACGGAGCGGGTTTTCGGCCATCATGCGAATCCTCCTGTCGATAAGGTGGCAAGGATGCGGGGATATTTCGGAATCGGCGTCGAGGGCGTCAGCAAGGCCTTGAACGTGGGCAGCCTGTTTCGCACGGCGCACGCCTTCGGCGCCAGCTTCGTGTTCACGGTCGCCGCCGACTACTCCCGGGGCGGCGGCTTCCGCGCCGACACCTCGGACGCGCCGGGGCAGGTGCCTTTCTACAGTTTTCCCGACGTGGCGTCGATGCTGCTGCCCGAGGGGTGCCGGCTGGTCGGGGTCGAACTGCTCGACGATGCCGTGGCGCTGCCCGTCTTCCCCCATCCCCCCACCGCCGCCTACGTGCTGGGGCGCGAGCGCGGCGCGCTGACCCCGGCCATGCTGGAGCGCTGCGACCATGTGGTGCGCATCCCGACCCGCTTCTGCGTCAATCTCGCGGTGGCCGGCGCCATCGTCATGTACGACCGGCTGCTCAGCGGCGGCCGCTTCGGCCAGCGCCCCCTGATGACCGGCGCCGAGGCGGCGGCACCGGAGGCGCATCGGCATGGCGGCCCGCGCTTCCGCAGCGCCGAGCGCATGGAGCGCTACCGCGAGGGATGAGGTCGAGGCGCTACGGCGCGGGCCTTGCACATCCCACCGGCAGCCCGGCCACGTTCCGGATGACCGGCCGCGCGCGGTGTTCGAGCGCAGCCCACTGCTCCGGGGTGAAGGCCCCCAGGCCGTGCAGAACCGCGAGCATCGCGACCTCGGCGGCGCGGCCGGCACCGTCGTCGATCTTGACCGCAACGCCGAGCCCCCGCGCCGGCAGGATGGCGGCATGCACGCCCTCGGCCCCGCCCTTGACCAGCACCTGCGGGGCCGCGGTCATGACCTCGGTGTCGAAGCGGCCCGGTCCCGCCACCAGGACCGGATGCCGGCTCATGGCGTCGCGGATGCGCAGGACGGCGCCGCGCCGCGCGGGCGCCAATGCCGCCGGGTCGGCCAGGCGCGCCATGCCGGCGGCGATGGCGGACAGCGGCAGGGCGAAGGTCGGGATGCCGCAGCCGTCGACGGCCCACGGCGCGTCCGCGGCCCCCGTCATCTCGGCGAGCGTCGCCGCCACCCGCCGCTGGGCCGGATGGTCGCGGCGAATGTAGCCGGCCGTCGTCTCGCCGAGGTGGCGGGCCGCCGACAGGAACCCCGTGTGTTTGCCCGAGCAGTTGTTGTGCAGGGCGCTCGGGCCTTCTCCGGCGCGGATCAGGGCGTGCGCCGCCGCCGCGTCGATGGGGACGTGCGCGCCGCATCCCAGAGCGTCCGGCCCGAGGCCGAGGCGCTCCAGCCACTCGGCGACGCGGCCCGTGTGTTCGGACGTACCCGAATGCGAGGCGCAGGCGAGGGCGATGTGGCGTGCGTCCAGCCCGAATCGGTCGGCCGCCCCCGTCTCGATCAGCGGCAGGGCCTGCAACGGCTTGACCGCCGAGCGAGGAAAGACGGGCCGCCCGAAGTCGCCCCGGCCGATCACCAGGCGCCCGTCGGCGGCGGCCACGGCGACGGCGCCGCGGTGCAAGCTCTCCACGCGGTCGCCCCGCAAGACCTCGACGAGCACGGGATTAGCGGACATGGCTTCGAAGGTTGACAGAACGGCGGCCGGCGGACCAAAAAAGCCCCGGGGGGCGGGTACGAAAAAGGAGAGCCGATGATCCCGATGAAATCAGCCGGCGGCATCCTCACCATCGCGCTGGGTCTCGCGGTCGCGACGCCCGCGCTGGCGGCGGCTGCCAAGCTGCTCGGAACCAACGGTGCCTGGGAAGCCTACGCCTATACGGAGAAGGGCGGCAAGGTCTGCTACATCGCCAGCGCCCCGAAAAGCAGCGAGAACTCCGCCAAGGACCGCGGCGGGCCCTATGTCTCGGTTACCCACCGGCCTGGCGAAAAGAGCGTCGACGTGGTCGGCGTGTTCGCCGGCTATGCCTATCAGAAGGGCAGCGAGGTCGAGGTCGAGATCGACGGCGGCACGAAGTTCAAGCTGTTCACCAGCGGCGACGGCGCCTGGATGGCCGACGCCAAGGGGGACAAGGCGCTGGCGGAGGCGATGGCCAAGGGCAACCAGATGGTGGTCCGCGGCACGCCGGCGAAGGGCAAGAAAACGGTCGATACCTATTCCCTCTCCGGCTTCACCGCCAGCCGCAACGCCATCAACAAGGCCTGTGGGATCAAATAGGGCCGCGAAATCCGTTGCCGCGCGGCGGGCCGGTTCTATATGAAAGCGCCATGACCGCATCTTCCGAGCAGACCGGCCGCAAGGCGCTGGTTGGATTGGGCCGCGCCGAACTCGAGCGCGAACTCGCCGCGCTGGGCGAGAAGCCGTTCCGCGCCCGCCAGCTCTGGCACTGGATCTACAACCAGGGCGTCACCGACTTCGCGCGCATGACCACCCTGGCCAAGCCGCTGCGCGAAAAGCTGGCGGAACATTTCGACGTTGGACGGCCGGCGGTCAGCCGCGAGCAGCTCTCCACCGACGGGACGCGCAAGTGGCTGCTCCGCTTCGACGACGGCAACGAGGCCGAGGCGGTCTACATCCCCGAGGACGAGCGCGGCGCGGTGTGCATCTCGTCGCAGGTCGGCTGCACGCTGACCTGCCGCTTCTGCCACACCGGCACCCAGCTTCTGGTGCGCAACCTCACCGCGGCCGAGATCGTCGGCCAGTTCATGGTGGCGCGCGACGCCTATGGCGAATGGCCGTCGCCCATGGACGGCGGCCGGCTGATCTCCAACATCGTGCTGATGGGCATGGGCGAGCCGCTGTTCAACTATGACAACGTCGCCGCCGCCCTGAAGATCCTGATGGACAACGAGGGCATCGCGGTGTCCAAGCGGCGCATCACCCTGTCGACCTCGGGCGTGGTGCCGATGATCGAGCGCTGCGGGCGGGAACTCGGCGTCAATCTGGCGATCAGCCTGCACGCCGTCACCGACGAGGTGCGGGACCGCCTGATGCCGATCAACAAGAAGTTCCCGCTGGCGGAATTGATGCGCGCCTGCCGGGAATACCCCGGACTGTCCAATGCCCGCCGAATCACGTTCGAATACGTTATGCTCAAGGGCATCAACGACAGCCCCGCCGATGCACGCGCGCTGATCCGCCTGATCAAGGGCATCCCGGCCAAGTTCAACCTGATCCCCTTCAACCCCTGGCCGGGCGTCGAATTCGAATGCTCGGCGCAGGCCGATATCAAGCGGTTCTCCGACATCCTGTTCGACGCCGGCTATTCGGCGCCGATCCGCCAGCCGCGCGGTCGCGACATCCTGGCCGCCTGCGGCCAGCTCAAGTCGGACAGCGAGCGCGTGCGCTGCTCGCGGCTCAAGGACCGGTTGGCCGCCGGCATTCCCGACGAGCATCCGGTGGCCTGAACTCTTCCGGGTACGGCGGTTGCGTCGCCGACCGACCGCCTCATGTCAGGGAAATCGACGGAGGTGCCCCGTGCTCTGGTGGTGGTTCTGGGTGTCGGTGCTGGTGGTCATTCCGCTGTGGCGGGTGTTCCGGCGCGCCGGTTTCAATCCCGCATGGTCGCTCATCGTGCTCATACCCTGGGTTGGCGGGCCGGTCGCTCTTGCCATTCTGGCGCTGGCGCCGTGGCCGGTCCAGGACGCGCGGGGATCGCTGCCATGATGGGGGGTGGCTACGGCGGCTGGTTCGTTACGCTGCCCTGGTGGTCGGCCGTCCTTACCGTACTGGTCGCGGCGTTGCTGATTTGGCTGAACGTGCAAGTGTTGCGCAAGGCCGGATTGTCGCCCTGGTGGTCGCTATTGGTGCTGTTCCCGTTCTTCTATCTGATCGGCCTGTGGGCCTTCGCCTTCGTGCGGTGGCCGCGCGTCGACGCGCTGATGGCGGACGCGCCGTTCGACATCGAACAGCGGCGGCGCTCGCCCAGCGTCGACCGTCGGCGTCCCTGACGGCCCTACAACAGCCGTGCCGCCAGGCTCAGCCCGAACGGCAGGAAGAACAGCGCGAATACCGTGCTCGCGCCGACCGCGAGTGCAGCGGCGTCGGGGTGGACCTGGCGAATCGTGGCATGGACCACGGTCAGCGCCGCCAGCGGCACCAGCGACTGGATGAGCAGCACCTGATGGGCGGTGGCGCCGAACAGGCCGAACACGGCCCGGTCGGCGGCGACGAAAGCGAAGATGATCGCGGGCCAGACCGCGAACTTGAAGATGAAGGCGAACAGGGTGAATCCGATGTCGGGCCGGCCCAGCTTCACCGTCGCCAGCCCCAGTCCGACGATCATCATGCCCAGCGTGCTGTATCCCCCGGCCAGGAAGTCCACCGTCTCGACGGCATAGGCGGGCAGCCGCACCCCGTAGACGTTCAGCAGCAGGCCGAGCCAGGCGGCGTGCAGGCCGGGATAGGAGACGACTCGCAGCAACGCCGTGCGCACCGTCGCCTTCGACCGCGCCACCATGTAGAAGCCGATGCTGACCTCGTAGGCGACGGTGCCGAAGGCGAACATGACCACGTAAGGGAAGGAGTCCGGGCCGATCAGCGACAGACAGGCGGGAATGCCGAAGTAGCCGGTGTTACCCGTGCCCGCCGTGAACGCGGCGATATTCTGCCGTCCGTCCCTCCAGAAGCGGGTCGCCAGCCACAGAGCGATGAGTCCGAGCAAGGTCGACAGGACGAACACCCCCAGCGGCAGCACGAGCATGGCTTCGCCCCGTGCCCCATAAAAGCCTTTGAAGATGACCGCGGGCCCGAGGAAGTAGAGCAGGATCTTGCCGACGTCCTGGCTGCGGATGTCGAACAGCCGCCCGCCCACGAGGCCGAGCGCGACCAGGGCATAGAGCGGGAACAGCTTTAGGAAGAGCGCGGTGTCGAGCACGCTGGCGGGTCAGTCGCGCAGCAGGTCGCGCAGCCGGTCGGCGCCGGGATTGGCCACCGTACGTGCGATCAGGATGTCGGCCGGGGTCACGCCCCGGCGGTAGTAGGACCGGTTCCAGCTTTCCAGCGGCTTGATGACCGCCCCCTCCAGCGCCCCGCCGCCGAAGAAGCCGACGCTGTGCGAGAAGGCATAGATGTCGGCGCGCATGTTGGTCGTGGTCGACGCCTCGAGGCCGCCGCCGATGGTCAGAAAGGCGACCCCGACGTCGGCGCCCAACTTCAGCGAGTTGGCGAGAATCGCCTGCAAGGCGCGGTCGGTCATAACGATGAAGATGACTTCGGAATCCTGAATTCCGGCTTGCAGTCCCAGGCTGCCCGAGGCCAGCGCATAGAAGGCGGGGTGGCTCCAGCCATCGGGGCCGCGCGTCAGCATGACGCCCTCGCCGTATTCGCCGCCGAGAACGAATCCCGCCTTCACCAGATGGGGGACGATGAGCACCGCCCTCGCCCGCGACAACATTGGCTGAAGCCGCTCACGGAAGTTCTCGTTGGAGGCCAGGCGCTCGAGGGTGGCCGCCGCCCGCGCCACCAGTTTTTGCGACTCGCTGGGCGCGGCCGTCGCCGGGCCGGCCCATATGCCGACCGCGACCAGCACCGCGGCAAGCCACGTCATGCGCCGAAACATCCCTACCCCCTTGTCGTAGCGTCTTGCCCGGCAGGGTATCGCCAACCAGGGCCTGTCACAAGACGATGGTCAGGGTTGCGACATCTCCAGCAAAAACGCTGCGTCGGCCCTGAACACGTCCTGGAGCCAAGCATGCACGGCAAGCTTGCCGTGGCGCGGTGGGATGTTGCCCGTAGGGGCGGCGACGACGATCGCGACGCGGCCGCACCGCGTCACCGGCAATGCGAAGGTGCCGCAATGGAGTTCGCCGGCGCGGAACCGGGGGTCTTGTTCCGCCGCGCCCCAGCGATCCGCTACGCCAACCTGGAAGGAGCCCGGAAGGGCGTGAAAAAAGGCTAGATAATCGGGCAAAAGCAGTGACTCGGCGAATGCCGGCCGCCGCCCCCCCAGCCGGGCGAGCAACTCCGCCGCATCGTCTGGACCATCGGGGATGGCGTCGCCGGCGTCGGCCAAAGTCCCCAGGACGCTCAACGCCGCCTGCGCCAGAATGTCTTGGCTTTCGGCCAGGACGAGGGCGATGCGCGCCGGGCGTTCCGACAATTTGGCCACCGCCGCTTCGCCGCCGGCCACCGCCTCTCCAAAGGGTATGGCGCGCATCCGCGTCCCTTTGGGAAGCGCGGCTTGTAGCCGGGCACGATCATCCGAGGTCGGGGTCATGGGCTGTCCTTCAGCACCATCGGAAGGCCCGCCGCCATGAATACCACCCGCTGCGCGACGGCGGCCACGGCCTGGTTCAGCCGGCCCGCCTCGTCGCGGAACCGCCGCGCCAGCGCGTTCTCCGGCACGATGCCGAGGCCGACCTCGTTGGCCACCAACACCACCGAGCCCGGCATCTCGGCCAGCGCCGTGATCAGAACTTCGGCCTCTTCCGCCACGTCCCGGTTCGCCAAGAGCAGGTTGGACACCCACAGCGTCAGGCAGTCGACCAGGACCGGGCGCTCGGGCCGCGACCAAGCCCGCAACGCGGCCGCCAGCGCGACCGGTTCCTCGACCGTCGTCCAGTTGGCCCCGCGCCGCCGCCGATGATGGGCGATGCGCGCCGCCATTTCGTCATCGCCGGCTTGGCCGGTTGCCAGGTAGACCGCGGATGCGCCGCCGATCAAAGCTTCGGCATAGGCGCTCTTGCCCGACCGCGCGCCGCCGAGCACCAGCGTGATCGGACCGCCCGAACCCGCCGAAGGCGCCTTCCGGCCGCTGTTGGCCAATGGCATGATGTCCGTCCCGCCTTCGCCCGTCCGGAATGCGAGGGCGAACCGTAACATGCCGGTCGGGGGTGTTCCAGTGTCGCCGAATCGGGGGCGAGAAGCGACGCGCACGGCGGCGGGGATCGCCTGCGGCTTGGCCGCCGGCGCCTTGTGGGGTTTCGTGTTCGTCGCGCCCAGGCTGCTACCCGAATTCGGGGCGGTGGACCTCGCCGCCGGCCGCTTTCTGGTCTTCGGTGCCTTTTCCGTCACCCTTCTCGCGACGGGCCGGTTTCGGGTTGCCGGAGTGCCCTGGCGCGTCTGGCGCGCCGCCATCCTGTTGGGCCTCGTGGGCAACGTCTTCTATTACACGGCGGTCGTGGCGGCCGTCCGGTTGGTCGGTGCGCCGCTGACTGCGGTCATCATCGGCTGTCTGCCGGCGACCGTGGCGGTGGTCGGCGGCCTGCGCGACCGCCGCCTTCCATTGGCGCGACTGGCGCTGCCGACGGTCATGCTCACCGCCGGGATCGGCCTATTGAACCTTCCGGGGGTGGGCGGCGCCCCGTCCGCTTCCTCGCAAGCGTGGCTCGGGCTCGCCGCCGCCGTCGGAGCGCTGGGCTTGTGGACGATCTATGCCGTCGCCAACGCGGAATGGCTGAAACGCCATCCCGACATGCCCTCGGCGCGCTGGTCGTCGCTTACCGGTGCCGGCACGCTGGTCGGGATTTTGGCGCTGCTGCCGGCGGCGCTTGCGCTGGACGTTGCCGATTTCGGCATGGCCGGGCGCACGACCTCCGAACTTGCGCAGTTCGCGGGGGTCGCGGTGGTGCTGGGCGTCGGCGCGTCATGGCTTGCGGGCTGGCTGTGGAACGAGGCCAGCGCCCGCCTGCCGGTCGGTTTGGCGGGGCAGCTCATCGCCTCGGAAACGCTGTTCGCGGTGGGTTATTCCTTCGCCCTGGACGGCTGCTGGCCGACGGCCATCGAGGGCACCGCGGTGTTGCTGGTGGTGGCGGGGGTTTCCTCGGCGGTTCGCGCCTGGAGGTCGGAAGCCGGCGGTCCAGCGGGCAATTCGCCGTAAGGGCTGACTACACCGCCACTTGTCGCCGCGACACGACGCCCGCCAGCGCCGCCGCGATTTGTTCGCGACTGAACGGCTTGTGGATGACCGGGGCATCGACCCAGGCGCCATTCTCGAGCGGGTCGATGCTCGTGAAGCCCGTGCAGAAAATCAGCGGAACGTCATGGCTGGCCAGCAGGCCGGCGACCGGGAACACCTTCTTGCCGCGCAAGTCGACATCGAGGATGGCCACGTCCACGGTTTCGGACGCGACCAGCCTGGCGGCGTCCTTGAGCGTCGTTGCCGGGCCGACCACCACGCAGCCAAGCTGGGCGAGGGCGCGGGTCACTTCCAGCGAGACCAGCGTATTGTCCTCGGCCAGCAGAACGCGCAACCCGGTAAGGTCGGCCGAAGCGGCCGCGGGTGTCGTCGCCCGTGTGGCTTTTCGGGCCTCCATTGCGGCGACATGACCGGAGGGGAGGCGAATGGTCGCCCGCATACCTTCGGGGAGCCACTCTTTCCTGATTTCCCCGTCCAATTGGCCCTTCACGGTCGATTGGATGAGAGTCGACCCGAAGCCTCGCGTGGCTGGCGGGTTGACCGGTGGGCCGCCGCTCTCGACCCACCGTAACTCGAGAACTTTCCCGGGGGAATCGAGTGTCCAGGTGACGGATAGTCTGCCCTCCGCCGTCGACAAACCGCCGTACTTGGCCGCGTTGGTGGCAAGCTCGTGGAGCACCATGGCCACGCCTTGGGTCGCCTCGGCATGCAGGAGCAGCGGCGGCCCTTCGAGGTGGACGTGGGCCCCCTCCGCCGGGAGATAGGGCGCCAGTTCCTCTTCGACCAAGGCGGCCAGGTCTGCCCCCTTCCATCGGCTCTTGGCGAGCAGCGTATGGGCGCGCGCCATCGCCGCAACGCGCCCCTCCACCGCCTCGATGTACTCCTCCCGACTGTCCGCCTTGGTCAGGCGCAGCAGCGCCTGGACCACCGCCAGCGCGTTCTTGGCGCGATGGTCCACCTCGCGCACCAGCAACCGTTGCGCCTCCTCGGCCTTTTTCTGTTCCGTGACGTCGCTGAACAAGGTGAACCCGCCATACGGTCGGTCCTCGCCAGGGCGCTTCTGGGGGATCGCGTCGACGATGATCCAACGTCGTTCGTCCCGCGCCGGGTTCCGAACCCCCATAAGCACCCCCCGAACCACCTTGCCGGTCTTCAATGCCCGAACCGCTGGGTAGCACTCGTCGCAAAAGGGCTTGCCGTCCGCATCGACGACCTGCCAGCGCGGATCGTTCGCTGACCGCTCCTGCATCTCGGCAACCGTCAATCCAAGAATTTCTTCCGCCGCCGTGTTGGCGCCGGTGACGTGACCGGCGGCATCGAGAAGCACGGCGCCCTGCGTGAGGGTTTCGAACAGCGAACGGAACCGTTCCTCGCTGTCCCGAAGCTCGGCATCGGCGCGCTCCAGTGCGGCGACGTGTTCGTCAAGGGCGATCAGCGTGCTTTCCGCCTGCCTCCGCCGGGCGATCTCGTCGAGCAGGCGTTCATGCCGCCGCTGCACCGTGCGCACCGCCGCCAGCAGCAAGAGCGTAATCGCCACGGCGACCACGGCCATGGTTGCCACCTGGCGCTTCCATGGACCGAGCATGGTCGCCCTGTCCAAACCCACCGCAATATAGGCGGGGAGGTTGCCCAGCTTGGAGAAGGAGATGATGCGCTCCTGTCCGTCGAAGGAAGAGCGCAACGCATAGGTTCCGCTGTCTTGTGTCGCAGTCAGCGAGAAAAAGGGCGAGCCGGGCGGCAGGCTCCGGGGCAACGTGGTCAAGGCCGGCGATCGGGCCAGCACTTTGCCATCCGCCCTGAAAAGGCTGACGGTATGCGCGGCGTTCCCCAAAACCTGTCTCCAGAAATGCTCGAAATAGTCGAGCGATATGGTGACCAGGATGAGGCCGTCGAAACCGCCGTCCGGGCTGGTGCGCCGACGGCTGAGGTTGAAATTCAGAGTGCCTTTGAGCCGCCCCTGGATGATCTCGCCGAGGTGGATAACGTCGCTCTTCGTGAGCGCCTGGTAATAGTCGCGGTCGGTGACCGTCGTCCAAGGCATCGGGAAGAAGTCCGCACTATTTGCCGTGCGCCCTTCAGGCCCGACCAGCCATAGGCCATCGACATGCGGAGAGCGGTCGCGAACCGTTTGTAATAACCTATGCACCTCCTCGGACGCTTCGATCTCTTCCCAATTTAGCCCGGCGATACGCCCGTCAATGGACTCGATGGCGCCCGCCTGTGCCTCGAAGACGCGCACGGCGTGTTCCTCGAGAATGAACGCCATGTTCTGGGATTGCACATAAGCCTGGTCCAGGGTCTGCCGGTAGGAAAGGAAGCCGACTGCGCCTAGGACGATGGATGGAAGGAGGAGAGATGCCCAAAAAAGAAGAGCGAGAGGCCGCATTCAACCGTGCATAGACTTTCGAGGGGTGAATGTTCAGCTTCTCAGGGTTTATTCATACTCGCTAGCAAAAACCTCCTCCCAGCCTTCTTGCGGTTTTCAACTCGCCATTATCGCGAGTCTGCTAAGGGCGCGCGTTGACGGTCACCACCCGCCATCCGCGTTCCGTCAGGTCGATGCGGCTCAGCGACAGGTTGTCCACGGCCATTCGCAACGCCGCCGGCGGCGAAAGGTCGAGCGCCAGGGCGAGCGCACCGCGCACGGTGCCGGCGTGAACGACGGCGACGATGTCGCGGCCGCGATGGTCGCTGCTCAGGCGTTCGATGCCACGCCGCACGCGCTGGAGCATGTCGGCGAAACTCTCCCCGCCGGGCGGGGCGTTGGTGGTGGGCGCGTCCCAGAAGCCGGTGTCCGGAATGCCGGTCCAGGGAAGATTGTGCCAGTCGCCGAAGTTCTGCTCGGCGAGGTCCGGTGCGACGATCGGCGCCGGCAGGCGCGCCCCCGCCTCGGCCAGTGCGGCGGCCGTCTGCCGACAGCGGCTTAGGTGGCTTTCCACCAATACCGGGTCCGTCGGCAGGCGGGCGGCGAGGCTCGCGAAGGCGGCCGCGTCGCCGGTGTCGCAGGGTACGTCGAGGCAGCCGTAGATGCGGCCGTCCCATCCCCGCACCGGGGCATGGCGGACCAGCCACCAGCGCACCGTCGTCATAGCACCGCCAGCACGGCGAACAGGGCGGCAATCTCGGCCGCCTGCTGGGCGGCGCCCAGGATGTCGCCCGTATAGCCGCCTATGCGCCGCTTGGCGATCCAGGCGATCGTGGCCGCTCCCCCGGCGGCAAGAACGAACACCGCCATCGTCGCGCCGAAGCCGACCGACAACGTGGCGAGAACGGCGGCGATGGCGAGGGCGGTCAGGACGTCGGTCTCCCGCGGTCGGCCGGCGGCGGCGCCCAGCCCGTCGGGTCGCGCCGGCGTCGACAATGCGATCGCTGCGGGCAGGAGGCCGCGCGACACCGCGGCGGCCGCGATGATGCCGCCGAACGCGGCGTCGGCCAGGCCGGCGATCGCGCCCGCCCTCATGCTCACCGAGAGGATCAGGGCAAGCGTGCCGTAGCTGCCGATGCGGCTGTCGCGCATGATGCGAAGCGCATCCTCGCGGTCACGCCCGCCGCCGATGCCGTCGGCGGTGTCGGCCAAGCCGTCCTCATGCAGGCCGCCCGTCAGGAACGCCATCGCACCGACCGCCAGAAGGCCGGCGACCAGCGGGGTGAGGGCGAAGGAGGCGACGAGGAATACGAGGCCGCCCGCCAACCCGACCACGGCGCCGGCGAGGGGGAAGCAGCGCATCGCCCGCGCCAGGTCGTCCGGGAGCGGCTCGCCGGATTGCGCCAGCGGCAGGCGGGTGAGGAAGGCGAGGGCGGTGCGCAGGTCCGAAATCCAGCCGGAAAGGCCGGCGGTACGTGCGAGAGAAGGGGACGGTTCGATCATCGGCCGGTGACGCGCAGCGGGAGTTTCGTTTATAGGACAGGATGAGCGTTCGCCACCATCCGTTTTCGGCCCGAAGGGAATTCCATTGAACCAGCCCGCAATCTCCACGCTCGACGACTTCCGCGCCCTGCTGCGCAGCCTGCCGGGGCCGGACGCCGCGGCGGAGGCCGCGTGGGCGGCCCGCGAGCCGCAACTCACCAAGCCGGCCGGGTCGCTGGGACGCATCGAGGAGATCGCCCGCTGGCTCTGCACCTGGCAAGGTCGCCACCCGCCGCGTCTCGACCGCCCCCGCGCCGTCGTCTTCGCGGGAAACCACGGCGTCGCGGCGCTTGGCGTCTCGGCCTTTCCGTCCGAGGTCACCGCCCAGATGGTGGCGAACTTCGAGTCTGGGGGCGCCGCCATCAACCAGATCTGCCGGGCCTTCGACGTGGCGCTCTCGATCCAGGCCCTCGACCTCGCGCGGCCGACCGCGGACTTCACGCGCGGCCCGGCGATGACCGAGGGCGAACTGGTCGAGGCGCTGGCTTGCGGACTGGGTGCGGTGCCCGCCGACGCCGACGTTCTGTGCCTGGGCGAGATGGGCATCGCCAACACGACGGCGGCGGCGGCCGTCTGCCACGCCCTGTTCGGGGATGCGGCGGGCGACTGGTGCGGTCGCGGCACCGGGGTTGCCGATGACGGCCTGGCGCGCAAGGTCGAGGTGGTGGCCGCCGGCGTGGCCGCCAACCGCACGGACGATCCCCTGGAGATACTGAGGCGGGTCGGCGGCCGGGAACTCGCCGCCATCGCCGGAGCGATCGTGGGGGCGCGGCTGCGGCGGGTGCCCGTGCTGCTCGACGGCTTCGTCTGCACGGCCGCCGCGGCGCCCCTGCATGCGGCCCTGCCGGGCGCCCTCGACCATTGCCTGGTCGCCCATCTGTCGGCCGAGGCCGGCCACCGCCGGCTTGCCGCGCGTCTCGGGCAGCGCCCGTTGCTCGATTTCGACATGCGCCTTGGCGAGGCCTCGGGGGCCGCTCTCGCCGTGGCCGTCCTGCGCGCCGCGGCGGCCTGCCACAACGGCATGGCCACCTTCGCCGAGGCGGGGGTCAGCGACCGCGACGCCTGAGCGTCAGTTGCACAGCGCCGCGACGCGGTTGTTGGCCTGGGTCAGCCGGTTGGTGCAGTCGTAATCCGCGATGCCGGCGTGAATCTTGGCGGCGCATTCCTGTATCAGGCGCTGGCTCTCGGTCGTCGCGGCGACGCATTGGGGATCGTCGATCTTGCCGTCGCCCGAGGCCGCCGCGCCGCGCCGACCATATTCGACCGCGCTGTCATAGCATACCCGGCAGGCCGATATGCGGATGTTCACCGGCGGCAGCGGGACGGCGGCGGTGCGTGGCGGCGGCGCCTGCGGGGATGTTCCCGAGGGAGACGGCACGCCCGCGCCCTGGGCGCCAGGCAACGGGACGATCAGCCTGCGGTACGGCTGCGCGGCGAAGCCGTCGTAGAAGGTGATGGTCCGAAACTCGCCCTCGAGGAAGTATTCGACCCGCGAGCAGGCGCGCGTCGAACTGCGGAAGTGGATGACCTCGTCCTCCACCGACACCTGCGCCGAGCATCCGGCCACCACCCGGCTGCAGTCGCAGCGCCAGTCCTGCGCCCGCGCCGCCGCAGGCGCGGCCAGGGCCGCAAGCATCGCAAGCATCGCAAGCATCGCAAGCCGCGCGCCCATCCGTCCAAGGGCCATCGCCACCTCCCGCTACCTCGGAGCGTAGCGCGCCCGGGAAGGGGCGAGAATTATTCCTTCAGGTAAGGACGACGCGCGAATGGGTCATTCGCCCATGTTGAGCAGCAGGCCGCGCTGCCGCGCAACCTGGAAAATGTGAAGGAACAAGCCGGCGCTGGCGGCCAGATAGAGCAGATTCAGGGCCAGGGCGGTGGCGAACAGGTCGACGCGGAAGCCGTGGCCGAACATCACCTCGCGCATGCCCTCGAACACGTAGGAGGGCGGCAGGGCCGAGGCTACCACCTGCAACCAGCCGGGCAGGACGTCGATCGGATAGTAGATGCCCGACAGCGGCGCCAGCGCGAAGATCATCACCCAGGCCAGGCTTTCCGCCCCCAGGCCGAACCGCAGCACCAGCGCCGATACCGCCAACCCTACGCACCATCCCGACATCATCAAGTTGGCGAAGAAGGTCAACAGGGGCAGGCCGAGCTCAAAAATCGAGAAATGATAGAGCGGAATGGCGAGCAGGGCCGCCGGGAGGACGCCGATGACGGTGCGGATCAGGCTCATGCCGATGAGGGCCGCCACCAGTTCGATGGGGCGCAAGGGGCTCACCGACAGATGGCCGAGGTTTCGCGACCACATCTCCTCCATGAAGGACAGCGACAGCCCGAGATTGCCCCGGAACATCACGTCCCACAGGAGCACCGCGCCCAGCAGCACGCCGGAAGCCTGGGCCACCCAGCCGCTGTGGGTCAGAAAGAACTGGGTGATGAAGCCCCACATGATCATCTGCACGATCGGCCAATAGGCCATCTCGACCAGGCGTGGCCAGGAGCTTCGCAGCAGATACAGGTGCCGCAGGACCATGGCGCCGACGCGGTGCCAGGCGAACAGCCGAAAGGTCGATTGGCGGATACCCTCGCGCCTCATTGCGCTGCCACGGCCTTGCGCGCCTCGCCTTGGTTGCGGGCGATGTCGAGGAAAACCTCTTCCAGGGTCGAGCGGCCGTACCGACCGATCAACTCGCCCGGCGATCCTTCGTCGACGATCCTTCCCGCGCGCATCATCATCACGTGATCGCACAGCCGCTCGACCTCGGTCATGTTGTGCGAGGCAAGCAGGATGGTGGCCCCGGTGCGCCGCTGGTAGGCCTGGAAATAGCTGCGCACCCAGTCGGCCGTGTCGGGATCGAGAGACGCCGTCGGCTCGTCGAGAAGCAGCAGTTCGGGTTCGTTGAGCAAAGCCTTGGCCAGCGCCACCCGGGTCTTCTGTCCGGCCGACAGCTTGCCCGCCGGGCGCTTCATCAAGGCCTCGATGTCAAGGTCGGCGGCCACCTTGGCCACTCTGCGGGCAACGTCGCGCAGGCCGTAGAGATGGCCGTACACAACGAGATTCTCGCGGACGGTCAGCCGATGCGGAAGGTCGACGTAGGGTGACGAGAAGTTCACGCGCGGCAGCACCCGATGCCGGTTCCTGAGCATGTCCTCGCCCAGCACCCGGATCTCTCCCCCGCTGGGCAACAGCAGGCCAAGGATCATGGAGATGGTGGTCGTCTTGCCGGCGCCGTTACCGCCAAGAAGGCCGGTGGTCGAGCCGGCGGCGACGCTGAAGCTGACGTGATCGACCGCGACCACGTCGCCGAACCGCTTCACGAGATCGACCACCCGAATTGCCGCGTCAGCCATCGCCTGAATATAGGGCCCGCTCTCCGGGGGCGCCAGCGGGGACGCTATGGCGAGGCCTCCGCCGCGAGGATCGCCCTCAGCCCCTCGCGATAGGTGGGATACTTGAATTTCACCCCAAGCTCTTCCTTGATGCGGTCGTTGCGGACCCGCTTGTTGTCCACGTAGAAGCTGCGGGCCATCGCCGAGAGCTGCGCCGTTTCATAGGCGACCTCGGGGGGCGGCTCGACGCCTAGCAACTCGCAGGCATAGGCCACCACCGTCTGCGGCGGCGCCGCGTCGTCGTCGCAAACGTTGTAGATCGCGCCAGGATCGGGTTTGGCCATCGAGGCGCGCAGTACCGCCGCCAGGTCCTCGACGTGAATTCGGGAAAACACCTGCCCGCGTTTGACGATGCGTTGGGCTTTGCCCTGGCGCACGTTGTCGATGGCGCTGCGGCCGGGACCGTAGATGCCCGCCAACCTGAACAGGTGGACCGGCAGGCCGTGATGCCGCCACAAATCCATCCAGCCGGTCTCGGCATAGACGCGGCGCCAACTGCGGTCGAGCGAGGGGCGCAGGGGCGAGGTCTCGTCGACCCAGGCGCCGCGCCAGTCCCCGTAGACGCCGGTGGTCGACAGGTAGCCCACCCATCGCAGGCCCTCGACGGAGGCGATGTCGGCCGCATGGACATCAAGAACGGGATCGCCCTGGTCGTCGGGAGGGACGGAACTCAGCAGGTGCGTCACCCCCGCCAGCGTGCCGGCGGGCAAGGGGCGGCCGCGCTCGAAGGGAAGGGCGGCGATGCCCGCGCCGCGCAGGCGGTCCGCCTGCTCTTCGGTGCGGGCGGTGCCGGCCACCCGCCAGCCGTCGGCGAGAAGCTGCCGCGCAAGCACGCCGGCGCTGTAGCCGATGCCGAAGCAAAACAGGGTGTTTCCGTGAGCCATTCTTGCATTCTCCCGGCGGAACGGGGACTCTAGCGCCGAACCCTTCGCCGCGACAACGCCCGCATGCCAACGTTCCGGTTCCTGCTCTGTTTCATCGCCGTCTTCGCCGGCGTCAATGCGGCCTTTGCGGCCGAAGATGCGGAACGCTACGCGGCCTGCCTCAGGCTTGCCGAAGAGCGCCCGGTCGATGGCTGGGAGGAGGCTCTGGCGTGGCAAAGCCTGGGTGGCGGCGAGCCCGCCAAGCATTGCGGCGCCGTCGCCCTGATCGGCTTGGAGGAACACGGCGAGGCGGCGATGCGCCTGGAGGGGCTCGCGCGCGAGAGCCGCGCTTCTGCCGGGGTGCGGGCGGGAATGCTCGCCCAGGCGGGGCAGGCCTGGCTGCTGGAGGGGCGCCCGGAGCGGGCGGTGGCCGCGTTGTCGGCGGCGCTCGCCCTGCGCCCCGACGACGCCGATCTGCTCATCGACCGGGCCTTCGCCTTCGCCCAGGCGGCCAACTACGGCGAGGCGCTGGGCGACCTCGACCGTGCCCTGTCCCTGGCGCCGGGCCGTGCCGACGCCCTGACGCTGCGGGCCAGCGCGCACCGCTACCTCGACCGCCCCGACGAAGCCCGGCGCGACGTCGACCAGGCCCTGTTCCTCAAACCGCGATTTCCGGACGCGCTGGTCGAGCGCGGCATCCTGAAACGGCTCGCCGGCGACGTTGCCGGCGCACGCCGCGACTGGCTGGCAACCCTCGCCGCGGCGCCCGACTCTGCGGCGGCCGAGGCGGCGCGTCGCAACCTCGAGCTGATGGACGTCGACGCCACCCGCTGAACGGCTATTGGCATATCACGCCCCGCTCATATAATTGGGGCAGGCGAGGCATGCGAGGGAGCGGATGGCGATGGAGGCGGTGCGCGCATACCAAGTGGCGGCGGGCCGGCTGGTCGTCGCCGAAATCGAGGGGGTCGCCGCCATCTGCCTGAAGGCCGAGCGCCAGGGCAAGGACTTCCTCAACCACTACCTCGTGCCGCTCGATCCCCGGCCCGCCGATAGCGCCCGGCTGCGGCTGCACTACATCGACCCCGATGCGTCCCTCATCCCCGCCGCGGCGCGGCTGGTGGTCGATGCGGTCGAAGGGCGCGCGGCCGAGGTCGGCGACGTCGTGGTCAACGCCCTGGGCCGCTTCCTGAAGGTGCACGACACCGCCAAGACCGAGCGCCACTACGCCTATGTCGAGGTGACCAGCGGCATCGTACGCCTGCGCCAGGAAAAGGGCGCCATCGGCGTCGCGACCTGGCATCTGGACAGGACGGTTGATCAACATATGGCGTGACAGTTTCGTGACGCACACCAATCTTGCTGACAAAGGCCAGGTCGTTTCGCTACTCTGATGGCAGTGGGACCTACCACGGACGATGGTGTATGCCGAGAACGGTTGCTGTCGAGCCTGCGGTGACCCGCCGACGTCAGGTCGGCGCCGGCAGACCGGCATCCGCATCCCGCCCCCCGATCCCACGATTCCAAGCCTCCCTTGCGGAGGCTTTTTTGTTGCCTGCATCATTGAGGAGTTCGCCCATGGCCAAGCGTTCCGCCCGCCACGCCGTCGTTTTCCGCGGGGACAATGTGCAATCCCTTCATGAGGGCGGAACGGGCGTTTGGGATCCGCTGCCGGACACCCGCGACCAAAGCTATGTGCGGCGCATCCGGCCCATGGGCCCCAATCAGCAGGCCCTGATGGACGCGATGGCCGAGCACAGCCTGGCCCTCGCCCTGGGGCCGGCCGGCACCGGCAAGACGTTCCTGGCCATCAGTGCCGCCGTCGAGGCGTTGGAGGAGGGCCGCGTCGCCCGCATCGTGCTGTCACGGCCGGCGGTCGAGGCGGGCGAAAGCCTGGGCTTCCTGCCGGGCGATCTGCAGGAGAAGATGGCACCCTATTTGCGCCCGCTCTACGACGCCCTGTCCGACCGCCTGGGCGGCAAGCGTCTGCGCGGGGCCTTGGCCGACGGCAGCATCGAGATCGCGCCCATCGCCTATATGCGGGGCCGAACGCTCAACAACGCTTTCGTGGTCATCGACGAGGCGCAGAACTGCACCTACGCCCAGATCAAGATGCTGCTGACGCGGCTGGGCTGGCATTCTACCATGGTGCTGACCGGCGACCCCGACCAGTCCGACCTATTGCCCGGCCTTTCGGGACTCGCCGACATCAGCCATCGCCTCGCCGGCCTGCCCGGTATCGCCGTCGTGCGTCTGGACGAGCGCGACATCGTCCGTCATCCCCTGGTCGCCACCATGCTCACCGTCCTGTGAGGGGGTGGCCAGACGGAAGAAGACGTGCCGGCCGATGATGCGGGCGGCGAGCTTGCGCTGCGACCACGCTGGCCGGATCGAAACGGTGTGGAAGAACAGGGCGCCGCCCGTGGGATCGTCGCCGTACCGGGCGAGGGCGTGGCGCGCGACCTGCCGGGCGCGCAGCCAGGCCTCCAGGTCGCGAGGTTCGTCGGGGATGTCGTCGCACCACCACTCGAACTGGCAAGGGGGGGTCTTGCCTCCCTGCGATATCACGTCGCAGACGGAGTCGGGATAGAGGGGCGAGGCGACCCGGTTGAGGGTGACATGGGCGACCGCCGCCTGACCCTCTGCCGGCTCGCCGCGGCCCTCGAAATAGATGGTCAGGGCCAGGCAGTCGAGTTCGCGCGGATCGACGTCATTGGCCGGCACTCCCGCCTCCTCGACCATCGCCAGTTGGTATGGCGGCGCCGAAGGCTGGGCAAGCGAACGCTGCGATGGCAGGAGGGCCAGAACGGCGCCGACGAGAATCCAGTGCCTTTTCATGCCGCCACTGTGCCAGTCGCGGCGGCGACCGACCATCGCTCCATCGGTCGTGCCGCGGCGGGTCTTGAGTCTTAGCGGTCAACCTTTGTCTGACCATTCGATGGTCGATCTCATCCGAATGATCGGCTACCTTCTGCCATGCCCATGTCCATGGATAGTTTCGCGGCGATCGACTTCGAGACTGCCGATTACGGCCGAGACTCGGCGTGCGCCGTGGCCGTGGTGGTGGTACGCGGCGGAGAGATCGTCGACTCGCTGTATCGCCTGATCCGCCCGCCCCGCCGGTCTTTCGTGTTCACCGGTCTGCATGGCATCGCCTGGGACGATGTCAGGGACGAGGAAGACTTCGCAGGGGTGTGGACCGCGATGGAACCGGCCATTCGCACGGTGGATTTCCTGGTCGCGCACAACGCCGCATTCGACCGCAGCGTCCTGCGCGCGTGCTGCGCCGCCCACGCCATACCGGAGCCGGCGTTCACCTGCGAATGCACGATGAAGCTGGCGCGCCGGGCCTGGAACCTCTTTCCCACCAAGCTGCCCGACGTGTGCCGTCACCTCGGCATTCCTCTGAAGCACCACGACGCCGGCTCGGACGCCCGCGCCGCGGCGCTCATCGCACTCGCCGCCATGCGCGACGGCTGCCGGCTGGCGGCGCCGTCCTAGCGGTCAGGTCGGATCGGCCAGCGCGGCGGCCACGCGCCGCCGCAGCTCGGGCAGGGTTTCGATCTCGAACCACGGATTTCGGCGCAGCCAGGCGGTCGTCCGCCAGCTCGGATGCGGCAGGGGCAGGAAATCCGGAAGGTACTCCCGCCACGCCTTCACGGTTTCGGTCAGCGTCGCCTTGCGGCGGTTGCCCAGGTACCAGGCCTGCGCATAGCCGCCAACCAGCAGGGTCAGGCGGACTTGCGCCAAATGCGGACGCAGCCGGGGATGCCAGATGGGCGCGCATTCCCGGCGCGGCGGCAGGTCGCCGCCACCAGCCGCGCGGCCGGGATAGCAAAGGCCGGTGGGTATGATGGCGATACGGCGCTCGTCGTAAAAATCGGGCGGATCCAGCCCCAGCCAGGCGCGCAGCCGGTCACCGGAGGGGTCGTTCCACGGCACTCCGGTTTCGTGCACGCGCGTGCCCGGCGCCTGCCCGACGATGAGCAGCCGAGCCGACGCGGCGACCCGCAGCACCGGCCGCGGCCCCAGCGGCAGATGGGGGGCGCACAGCCGGCAGGCGCGCACCTCTTCCAGCAAGCGGTCGAGGTCGCCGCCGCTCACGCGGTTACCGGGCGCGTCGCGGCCGCATGCCAGCGGCGCAGGTCGGCGAGCGTCACCGCCGCCAGGTCTTCGACCACCGCGGCGGCCCCCGTGAAGGTTTCGCCTCGCGTATAGACGCTCGGCGCGACCAGGGTGGGAATTCCGGCCCCTGAGGCCGCCGCCAGCCCGATGGCGGAATCCTCGATCGCCAGGCAGTCGAAGGGCGCCATGTCCAGCGCCGCGACGACGTGGCGGTAAACGCCCGGGTCGGGCTTCTTGGCGGGCGAATCCTCGCCCGCGCCGATCACCTCGAACCACCGCGCACTGTCGGTTCCGAGTGTCGCGGCCAGCAGGCCGAGGACGTTGCCGCGGGTCGTGGTGGTGGCAATGGCCAGACGCAGGCCGCCCTTGCGCGCGGTCCTCAAAATCTGCTCGACGCCCGGGCGCAGTTCGATCCGGCCTTCGGTGATAAACCCCTGATAGATCGCGGTCTTGGCGTGATGGAGTCGCGCGATGTCGGATTCCTGAAGGTTCGCGTCCGGCCGGTGGCGGGCGATGTAGTGGCGAAGTCGTTCGCGACCGCCGGCCACCGCCAGCAGTTCCGCATAGAGGTCGCGATCCCACCGCCAATCCAGTCCGGCGTCTCGAAACGCCTCGTTGAAGGCGTGACGATGCGCCTCCTCGGTCTCGGCCAGGGTTCCGTCGACGTCGAAGATGATGGCCCGCAGCGTCATGAGAAACCCCCGGCAAGAATCGCCGAGAGAGCCTACTCGCCGATGAAATGCACGACAATGTGCCGCGACTGCCCGCCGGTCTCGCGATCCTCGTGCACACAGACCGCCTGCCGCGGGCCGAGAGCCATCTTTCCGCCGCGGACCGGGATGGAAAGCTGGGTGCTGTACAGCGGAACGGCGGACTGCCCGGGCAGGCTCTGGCCGCTTTCGAATTGCTTGAACAGCGCGTGAAGGTCGTCGCGGTCGCTCTTGTTGCGAATCGTCATCGAGGCCAGCACGTGCTGGATCAGCATGATGACCAGTCCGGTCGTTACCTTCTGTTTCTCGAGCCAGGCGTCGATTTCGCCGGTGATGTCGTGGTGGCCCTGGTGATGGGTGCGGATGGTGAGGACGTCCTGAGCCTGCTTCATGTCATCCAGTCATATAGGTGGCCGGGTCGCGCAGGCCTGCCTCGGCAAACCCCGCGAGGCGCAGCGCACAGGCGTCGCACCGGCCGCACGCCTCGCCGCCCGACCCGGGGTCGTAGCAGCTCACCGTAAGGCCGTAGTCGACGCCCAGTGCCTGGCCGGTGGCAATGATCCGGGCCTTGGTCATCGCGATCAAGGGCGCATGAATGGTAATGCGCCGCCCGTTTTCGGCCGCGGCCCGGGTGGCGAGGTCGGCAAGCGCCTGGAAAGCCGCGACGTAGTCCGGCCGGCAGTCGGGATAACCGCTGTAGTCCAGCGCATTGACGCCGATGAAAATGTCGTCGGCCGGCAGCACCTCGGCGAAGGCCAGCGCGAAGGACAGGAATATGGTGTTCCGGGCCGGCACGTAGGTGACCGGTATTCCCGCTTGCGGCCGGCCGGACTGGTTGTCTTTGGGAACCGGGATCGCGGCGTCCGTGAGCGCCGAGCCGCCGAAGGGGCGAAGGTCTATGTCGACGAATTCGTGGCGTGTCACCTCGAAGGAACGGGCGATCCGTCGCGCCGCCGCGAGTTCGACCGCGTGGCGCTGGCCGTAGCGGAAACTGAGCGCGCAGGGTTCGAAGCCCTGATCGCGGGCGATGGCGAGGCAGGTGGCGGAGTCGAGGCCTCCGCTCAGCAGCACCGCCGCCTTCGGTGCGGCCGCCATCTCTACAGCGAGAAGTGGGTCTCGACGAAGGCGTCGATGTCGGCCTCGCTCCAGCCCTTGGCGGCGAGGTCGCTGCGGATGGCGGCGACGTCGACGTTGGGCCAGGTGTGGCAGCTTTCCAGCGTGTGACGGTCGGCGTCGACGATGCGGAAGTCGTAGGGGCGCGCGTCGCTGGCGAACACCTCGTAGTTCAGCACCTGGTCGATCTGGTTGTCGGGCAGGAAGGTGAGGATGCGCGGCCGCAGGTCGTACAGCTTCTCCGGCCCGCAATAGTCGGCGGCGGCGATGATCAGTTCGTCGCCCACCTGGCAGGTGCGGGCGGCGGCGCCGTTGAGCACGCAGCAACGCGACCCCGCCTCGCCGTAGATGACGTAGGTGCTGATGCGGGCGCCCGAATTCTTGTTCCAGATTTCGACGAATTCCATCGGGTAGAGGCCGGCCAGGGCGCAATGGTCGGGATCCAGGGTGATGGAGCCGTGGTAGTTGAGATCGGCATTGGTGACGCGAATGCCGTGCAGCTTCGCGCGGATGACTTTCATCATGGTCGGACCCCGAACCGGGAGATTATCGGTCAGCCCCTGCACGTAAACCAGGACGCCCCGCCAGGGCAAGCGGATTCCCCGCATTGCATCCATGCCCGGGGGGCCGCTACCATCCCGCCATGAGCGATATCCTGCTGCCCGCCCCCGCCATCGCGCGCGGCGTTTGCCGTCTGTTCGGGGAGATGGGGTGCGGCACCCTGACCGAGTTCACCATCGCCAACGGCCGCCGCCTCGACGTTCTTGCCCTGCACGGCGACGGCCGGCTCACCGGCGTCGAGATAAAGAGCGGCGTGCGCGACTTCCGGGCGGATCGCAAGTGGCGCGACTATCTCGATTTCTGCGACGCCTTCTATTTCGCAGTGGCCGAGGATTTTCCCCTGGCGCTGTTACCGGACGAATGCGGGATCGTGGTCGCCGACACCTATGCCGCGACGGTGCTGCGCGCCGCCCCGTCGCAGGCCTTGCATGCCGCGCGACGCAAGGCCGTCACCCTGCGCTTCGCGCTTACCGCCAGTGCCCGGCTGAGAGGCTGGGAAGACCCCCAGATCTGAAGGAGAAGCACCCATGTCCTATTACTTCGCCAAGACGCTTCCCAACCTCGACGTCGACCAGGCCGTCGCCCGGGTGACCGAGGCCCTCAAGGCCGACGGCTTTGGCGTACTGACCACCATCGACGTGAAGGAGACGCTGAAGGCCAAGATCGGCGCCGATTTCCGCCCCTACCGCATCCTCGGCGCCTGCAACCCGCCTCTCGCCCATCAGGCGCTGCAATCCGAGGAGCACATCGGACTGATGCTGCCCTGCAACGTGGTGGTGCAGGAAAAGGACGGCGGAGTCGAGGTGTCGGCCATCGACCCGGTGGCCTCGATGCAGGCGATCGACAACCCGTCACTCGGCGGCATCGCCACCCAGGTGCGCGAGCGCCTGCGCAAGATCATCGAAGGGCTCTGAGGAGCCAAAAACGGCCGCTCCAGCCTCCGGTCCCGATCCGATAGCCATGGCAATTCGCCGATCCGCACCCATATAGGTAACGGGGCGACCGGCTGTGCGATGGTTCTTGGACGAGTGCGAAGGAGGATGGAGCGGATGTGGCGAGACGGACAGGCACAGGTGTTCGAACCGAAGCTGCAAGACGTGTTCAGCGACCCCATCGTGCACCTTGTCATGAAGCGCGACGGCCTTACGCCTGAACTCGTTTTGGCGGAGGTCATGCCGGTTGCGCGCCTTCTCGTGGAACGGCGCATGCCTGGGGCCGCCAGCGGGCCGGCCTGATTCTCCGGGGCCGGGCCGCCAGGCGTCCGGCCTTTCGACCGCTACGCCCGGGCGAGGGTTTTCTCCAAAAAATCGAGGGTGCGGCGCCATGCCAGGCGGGCATCCTCCTTGTCGTAATTGCCGCCGGTCGGATTGGCAAAGGCGTGATCGGCGTCGTACCAATAAACCTCATACGGCCGGTTGGCATCGGCCATCGCCTTGCGGAAGGCATCGACCATCCGCTCGTCGATGAAGCGGTCGCGCCGCGCGAAATGCCCGAGCACTGGCCCTTTGAGGCGTCTGAGGCGATCGGCGCCAAGGTCCACCCGCCCGTAGTAGACGACGGTGGCGTCGACCGCTTCGGCGACGGCGGCGCGTAGCGCCCATCCGCCCCCGAAGCACCACCCCACGGTCGCCACCTGCCGGGTGCCGTCGGGATGGTTCTTCAGCCAGAGGAGCCAGGAGGTCAGGGTGGTGAGGGCCTCCGCTTCGTCCACGCCCTGCACGAGGGCGCGGGCATCGTCGGCGGTCGTGGCCACGCGGCCGTTGAACAAGTCGACGGCAAGGGCGAGATAGCCGTTTTCCGAGAGCCGCACGGCCATGCTCTTCATCTCGTCGTTCAGGCCCCACCATTCATGGACGAGCAGGACCGCCGGCGCCGGCAGTCGTTCCGGGATGGCTAGAGCCCCGGCCAACTCGCGGCCGTCGGCGGCCACGATGTTGGTGAGCCGCGTCGCCGCCGCGGCGGCGTGGGCGCGCAACGGGTCGGCGAGGACCGCCGCCAGCGGCAGGCCGGCGAGCGTCTTGACCAGTGTACGGCGAGGGATCATGGCGGCGCCCCGATCATGGGATTCGCCGCTTTATGTGGCGTCGCCGTCCGGGGGGATGAAGACGATCCTGAAGGCGGAGCCAGAAAAGCGAAAAGGGGGCCTCCTTCCGCGACGGGGCCCCTTGCCGATGGCCGTTCTCAGGCGATGGTCAGTCGGCGGACTTGGCTTCCGCGGCCTTCTTGATGCGGCGTTTCAGGCGCACCGCCTCGGCCGAAAGCTTCGTGTCGGATGTGCCGAGCAGGAATGCGTCGATGCCGCCGTTGTGCTCGATCGTCTTCAACCCGTTGGCGGACACCCGCAGGCGGACCATCTGTCCCAGCGTATCGCTCAACACCGAGGTTTCCTGCAGGTTGGGCAGGAAGCGGCGGCGGGTCCTATTGTTGGCGTGGCTGACATTGTTGCCGGTCAGGACGCCCTTTCCGGTGACAGCGCAACGTCGGGACATGACAAATCCTCTTGCATTCGCTTGGCGCTACGGGAAGCGGGTTTGTACGGTGGCCGATCCGGCCCGTCAAGGAAAATCGTGGCTTCGGGACTTAGCCGAACAGCTTGTCGATGTCGTCCTGATTGAGCGCCATCTCGGGTTCGGCGAACATCTTGTCCACCTCGTCCTGGCTGACGCCCTTCCCCTTGCGCTGGGGGCCGTGAAGCATGCGCCGCTCGGCATCCTTGGCGTCGTTCATCTCGACAACCACCTTGGACAGTTCGTCCCGTCCCCAAATGCGGATCAGGGCGTTGACCCGCTCCTCGACGAACTTCATCGATTCCACCACCTTGGTCACCCGCTGGCCGGTCAGGTCCTGGAACGAGCACGCTTCGAACACCGCCGCCGTCTTGTCGCCGATGGCGTCGAGGGCGGTTAGCGCCTCGGGGTCCTTGACCCGGCTGCGCACCTGTCCCACAAGCGCCTCGATCTCCTCCATGGCGGTCATGATTGAATCGGTCGCCGCTTCAGTGGCCTCGACGACGGCGTCCAGTTGGTCGGCCATCTTGTCGAAGTGGTCCTGCTGGTCGGTGCCGGGGTGGCGAATAGTCGCCAGTTCCTTTCGGAACCGCTGAATGTGACCGAACATCCCCAGCAACTCTTTCTTGAGTACATCGATGTCGTGAGATGGGGAGGATTTGGTCATCAGGGCACTAGATTAACTAAAATTTGAATTCAGCATATCGCGGATGCCTGCGTGTGAGAAGGAATTTGCCGCTATCACGGCGATTTATTAGCTCTTCTTCCCGGCCAGGAACCTCGCGAGCAATTCCTGGGCGGCGGCCGTGGGCGTCGTTTTTCCGCTTGTCACCGCGGCCTCCAACTCGCCCAGCAGACGGCCGACGGCGTCGTCTTCGCGCAGGGTAGACAGCAGCGTCTCGCTCACCTCGTTCCACATCCAGGAGCGGGCCTGATCGGCGCGGCGCCCTTTGATCTCGGCCGTCGCCCCGGGGCGCTCGCGGAAGGCGGTAACCGTGTCCCACACCTCACCGATTCCCGCGCCGCTCAGCGCCGAGCAGCGCAGCACCGGCGGCGTCCAGCCGCTTCTTGCAGGGCGGAGCAGCCGAAGGGCGTTGCGGTACTCGGCGGCGGCGCGGGCCGCCGCGGCGGCGAGGTCGCCGTCGGCCTTGTTCACCACAATCACATCGGCCAGTTCGACGATGCCCTTCTTGATGCCCTGGAGCTCGTCGCCGCCGCCCGGCACCAGCAACAAAAGGAACAGATCGACCATATCGGCGACCGCCGTCTCCGACTGCCCCACGCCAACCGTCTCGACGATGACGACATCGAAGCCGGCGGCCTCGCAGGCCAGCATGGCCTCTCGCGTCCGGCGCGCGACGCCGCCCAGGGTGCCGCCCGCCGGCGAGGGGCGGATGAACGCCTCGGGGCGACGCGACAGCTCCTCCATGCGAGTCTTGTCGCCGAGGATCGAACCGCCGCTGCGCGGGCTCGAGGGATCGACCGCGAGCACCGCGACCCGGTGCCCAAGGCCGATGACGTGCAGACCGAACGCCTCGATGAAAGTGGACTTGCCGACGCCCGGCACGCCGGAAATGCCGATGCGGATGCTGCGGCCGGTATGCGGCAGAAGATCCGCCAGCAAGGCCTCGGCGGCTTCGCGGTGGTCGGCGCGGGTCGACTCGATCAGCGTAATGGCGCGGGCGAGGCCGCGGCGTTCACCGGCGAGCACGGCCTCGGCCAGGGAATGCGGATGATGGCGCAATGGAACGTCCGGTGATGGGAGCCAGCCGTTGTTTTAGTCCGCCTTGCCCTCTTTGAGCAACCGTTTGACCGCCGCGGCCACCAGCTTGCGCCGGTCCTCGTCGCCGAGGTCGGCAAGGATCTGCTGCTTGGCGCGGCGTATCTCCATCGCCTGGCGAATCAGTTCGGCGCGCTCCGGGGTCACGATGTTTTGCGCCTGGGCGTGCAGTTCGGCGAGTTCGTCGGCACGGTCGTTGGCCGGCGGCGCCTTGCGCGTCCGTGCCTTCTCCTTCAAGGCGCTCTGGGCGGTTTCGGTGAGGAACAACCCCGCCAGACTCCTCCCGATCAGCTTCAGCATCGTCGTTCGCCCTCCCTCCGACGCCGCCAGCATATCACGGGCCGGACCGTTGGTCGCGTTCAGCCGGCGCCGTTGGCCATGGCGTTCTCCAGGGTCTCCCGAAGCTGTGCCGTCTCCTGCTGGCGCCGCCACATCGCGGCATAGCGCCCGTCCCTGGCTAGCAGGTCGTGGTGGCGGCCGCGTTCGGCCACGGTTCCGGCCTCGAGCACGATGATCTCGTCGGCGTCGACCACGGTGGAAAGGCGGTGGGCGATGATCAGCGTGGTGCGCTCGCGCGAGACCTCGCGCAACGAGTCCTGGATTTCCTTCTCGGTGTGGCTGTCGAGGGCGCTGGTCGCTTCGTCGAACAGCAGTATGGCGGGCGACTTCAGGATCGTGCGCGCGATGGCGACGCGCTGCTTCTCGCCCCCCGACAGCTTCAATCCGCGCTCGCCGACCATGGTGCGATAGCCCTGCGGCAGGCTTTCGACGAAGGCGTGGACGCGCGCCAGCCGCGCCGCGCGCTCGACCTCCTCGGGCGTCGCGCCGGGGCGGCCATAGGCGATGTTGTAGTGGACGGTGTCGTTGAACAGCACCGTGTCCTGGGGAACGATGCCGATGGTGGCGCGCAGCGATTCCTGGGTGACGTCGCGAATGTCCTGGCCATCGATGGTGATGCGCCCGCCGTCGACGTCGTAGAACCGGAACAGCAGGCGTGAAATGGTCGATTTGCCGGCTCCCGACGGCCCCACGATGGCCACCGTTCGCCCCGCCGGCACGGCGAACGACACGCCCTTCAGGATCGGACGGTCGGGGCCGTAACCGAACTGAACGTCCTCGAAGGTCACGGTCCCGCCTTTGACCTCGATCGCCCGCGCGTGGGGACCGTCGGTGATCTCGCGCTCTTGCCCGAGCAGCGAAAACATCTGCTCCATGTCGACCAGCGACTGCTTGATTTCCCGGTAGACAAAGCCCAGGAAGTTGAGCGGCATGTAGAGCTGGATCAGGTAGCTGTTGACCAGCACGAAGTCGCCGACCGACATACGTCCGGCGGCCACTCCCTGTCCGGCCATGATCATCACGGCGATCAGACCGGCGGCGATGATGCCGCCCTGGCCGACGTTCAGCACGGACAGGGTGATCTTGCTCTTGACCGCCGCCTTCTCGTAGCGCTGCAGCGCGTGGTCGAACCGCCGCGCCTCGTGCTCCTCGTTGCCGAAATACTTCACCGTCTCGTAGTTGAGCAGCGAGTCGATGGCCTTCGTATTGGCCTCGCTGTCGGTCTCGTTCATGAGCCTGCGATACTTGCTTCGCCATTCGGTGAAGCCCAGGGTGAACCCGATATAGACGGCGATGGTGGCGAAGGTGACCAGGGCGAAGCGGGCGTCGTAGAGAACCCATAGGACCACGCACACCAGCGCGATCTCGAACAGCGTCGGCAATATGTTGAAGAGCATGAAGTTCAGCAGGAACTCGATGCCCTTGGTGCCGCGCTCGATGGCGCGCGACAGGCCGCCGGTCTGGCGGTCGAGGTGGAAGCGCAACGCCAGCGAATGCAGGTGGCGGAAAGTCTGCAGGCCGACGTTGCGAATGGCGCGCTGCCCCACCTTCGCGAACACGGCGTCGCGCAGTTCACCGAAAATCTGCGCTGACACCCGCGCGAGGCCATAGGCGAACAGCAGCGCCACCGGCACCTTGATCATGTCGGGGGTGCCGGTGAGGGCGTCCACGGATTGCTTGTACAGCACCGGCACATAGACGTTGGTCACCTTGGCCAGCACCAGCAGCGCCATCGCGATGACCACCCGCACGCGCAGCTCGAGGGCGTTTCGGGGCCACAGATAGGGGAGCAGCGCGCGGATGGCCCGCCAGTCGCCGCGCCGGCTGGGCGGTTGGGTCGGCATGCTGCTCGATGGTTCGCGTCGTCTCATGAAGGTGCGCAAGACATAGGGAGGATCATAGGGTCGCGTAAGGTGCGCGCGTCGCCGGCAGCGTAGCCGCCTCGGGGCACCGCGCCAAGCGGCAAGGTCGGGCGGTGTCCGGCTGCAACCTAAGTATTATAATAATTCGCATTTACGGGGTGCTTTGAATATCATATCTTTGCGATGAACGCCATGGTTGGAGTGTGGGAGAACGCCATGCAGGTCGCAGTGAACGGGCAGACGATCGAACTCAGCGAGGCGGGATGGCTTCTCGACCTGTCGCAGTGGACCGAAGACGTGGCGCGCGCCATCGCCGTCAATGAAAAGGTCGAATTGACGGACGCGCACTGGGCCGTGATTCGCGAGGCTCGCGCTTATTTCGAGGAGTACGGGGTGTGCGCCGAACCGCGCGTGTTCGCCAAGATCATGAAGGAGAGGTACGGCCCCGAATGCGGCAGCCAGCAATACATCTACGATCTCTTCCCCTATGGCCTGATCAAGTCGGCCAATAAAATCGCCGGCCTGCCGCGTCCCAAGGGCTGCAGCTAGGCCCTCCATCGCGCGAGGGATGGGCCCGCCCTCGCTCGCTCTCAGGTTGACCTGGAAGCGGGGCGCTTGTATCAAAATGCGTCCAGCTCAAGGAATCCTGCTTGACTGTGTTGGCCAACGCGCCTGCGGTTTCCGTGCTCGCCTCGCGCAGCGTGGCGAAGGTCAGCCGCCCGCGGGTTGGTCGCAGCATAGCACGCGAGCGGCTGTTTCGGCTGCTCGACGGCTGGGCCGACCGGTCGCTGGTCTGGCTCGCGGGACCCGCCGGGTCCGGCAAAACAACGTTGCTCGGCACCTATCTTGAGGGCGGGCGCACTCCCGTACTTTGGTACCAGGTCGACCTGCGCGACGCCGATCCCGCGACCTTCTTTCATTTCATGTCTCTCGCCGTCGCACGGGCCGCGCCTTCGGCGGCCCCGATGCCGTCGTTTACGCCCGAGTATGCCGTGGGGCTGCAAACCTACAGCCGGAATTTCTTCGAATGGCTGTGGGCGGCCTTTGCCGTGCCGCCGACCCTGGTGTTCGACAATTACCAAGAGGCCGGCGACGCGGGGCCGTTTCCCGAACTGGTGCGCGACGCGGTCCTTGCCGCGCCGTCCGGGGGGCGAGTTATCGTCGCCAGTCGGACCGCGCCGCAACCGCCCTTCGCCCGCCTCCGTGCCGAGCGGCGGATGGCTGTGCTCGCGTGGGACGACCTCAGGCTCACCCTCCAGGAGGCGGGGCGCATGGCCGATCTCCTCGGCGACGCGCCGCTTCCCGCCGAACGGCTCGCCGAATGGCATCGGGTGACCCACGGATGGGCCGCCGGCTGGGCATTGGCCCTTGAGTCGGGCCTGGAACGCGTCCCGACGGATGCCGAGGCCGTTCCCGAGGCGGTCTTCGATTTTTTCGCTGCCGAGGTTCTGGCGAGCATGGACCCCGAGACGGAACTGTTCCTGCTGCGGACAGCGCCGCTGGGCACCATGACGGCTGCGGCGGCGGAGCGTCTGTCGCGCAATCCCGCGGCGGCCGAGATACTCGGACGATTGACGCGGCAGAATTTCTTCACTGTCCACAAGCCGGACTTCGGGGGAGGCTACGAATACCACCCGCTGTTCCGTGCCTTTCTGCTCGCGCGCGCCGAGAAACGCCTGGGAGCCGAGGCGATGCGGCAATTGCGCCGCGAGGCGGCCGACTGCCTCGCCACCGAGGGGATGGCCGAGTCGGCCGTGGCCTTGCTGCGCGAAATTCAGGACTGGCCATCCTATTCGACGCATGTGATGGCCCTGGCTCCCGACCTGTTGTTCCAGGGGCGCCACCGGGTCCTCGGAGAGTTGGTTGGCGCCATTCCGGCTGAGCGGCGGGCGGCCGATCCGTGGATCGACTATTGGTCGGGTATGGCCGGGCTGCCCTTCGGCGACCCGCAGGCACGGGCCAACTTCGCCGCCGCCCATGACCGCTTCGTCGCCGCCGGCGATGCGGCCGGCGCCTATCTGACTTGGTCGGGCGTCATCGACACCCTGGTACTGGTCATGGATGACGGCGCGACCTTGGCGGGGTGGCTGGCCGCCTTCGACCGGTTACGGCGAACCTTCCCGGCGTTTCCCGATCCCGCCGTTGAATGCCGGGTGCTCACCTCGCTCTTGTCGGCCCAAGTGATGACCAATCCCTGGTTTCCCGACATCGACGACTTGGCGGCGCGCATCGAGCACCTGGCAAGGGCGCCGGAAGCGGCGCCCTTGCGCTCGACGATGCTGTTTTACCACACCTATCTCCACATCCTGCGCGGGCAGAAGGAGGCCGCGCAGGCGACGATCGGCGAGCTCGACCGGCTGGCCCAGTCCCTTGGCGATCCTCCGTTCCTGCGGTTGCTCGCCACCATCGTATCGACCGTGTCCGTCAACCTCCTCGACGGTGATTGGGACGGCACCGTCGCCCTGGCCGATAAAGGCCTGGCCCTGGGGGCCGCGTCCGGGGTTCGCATTTTTGACGCCGCCCTTTTGGGCCAGAAGGGATGGGCCCTGCTCAACGGAGGGCGGATCGCAGAAGCCCGTGCCACGCTCGACGCGATGTCCCGCGATGTGCCCCGCCTCAGTGCCTGGGACATGGGGTTCGTGCAGTATCTCAGGGGCATCGAGCGCTATCTGGCGGGCGATCTGGTCGGGTCGCGAGAGGCAACCCGCTTCGCCCTGCGGCTGCTGAAACAGGCCGAATCGCCACCGTCCTCAGCGGTGGCCCACTTCGTGCTGGCCCAGGTGCAGGCGGATCTCGGCGACGCCGAGGCGTTTCAGCACTCGGCGGTGGTGCGTACCTTTGGCGATCATATGGGCAACCGGGTCACGCGGCTGCATTGCGATCTGCTTGAAAGTTATATCGCACTCGTCGCCAACGATGAGGCCGCCGCCCTGGCCGGGTTGCGCCGCGGGATGGCCCACGCGGCGAGCCAGTTCGAACAATTCCACATGTTCTGGAAACCGACGAATCTGGCCCGGCTGTGCGCTCTGGCGATCGAGCACGGAATCGAGCCGGACACCGCGCGCGCCGCGATTCGGCGGCGGAAGCTGCCGGTGCCGCCGTCCCATCGCGGGCTCGAGGCGTGGCCGTGGCCCGTGCGCATCCGGACATTCGGCGGGCTGAGGGTGTTTCTCGACGGCGACATGATTACGCAGCCGCGCAAGACGGCACAGCGTCCCTTCGACCTGCTGAAGGCCATCGTCGCGTTCGGGTCGGGGGTTCGCGAAGAGGTGCTGGCCGAGGCTTTGTGGCCCGAGTCCGATGGCGATGCCGCCCATCAGGCGTTGGCGACGACGCTCCATCGCCTGCGTCGGTTGGTCGGTTCCGAGGTGGTGCTACTCGCCGACCGGAAACTCAGCCTCGATCCGGATCGTTGCTGGATCGACGTCCAGGCGCTCCGTCACTTGCTGGACGGCCCCATCGCCATCGATCTGGCGGCAGAGCACGTGGCCGCCATCGCCGGGCTCTATGCCGGCGAGTTTCTGGCCAACGAGGCCGAAACCCCGTGGCTCCTGGACGCGAGGGACCGGTTGCGCCGCAAGGTCGTGCGCCGGCTCGACGAGGCCGCGCGGCTGCTCCTCTCGGCCGGGCGGCCGGAGGACGTGGAGGCAGCCTACGAACTGGCCCTGGAGATCGACCCGGCGAACGAAACGATCTACCACGCGGCCATGGACGCCTTGGTCAGGCTCGGCCGGCGCGTCGAGGCTGCCGCACTCTTCGTCCGCTGCGAGGCGGCGATGCGCCGTTATCACGACGGCGAACCGTCGCCGGCCATCCGTCGCCTGGCCGTGGCTGCCAAAGAGGGATGACCGGCCCTCGGCGGCTTTTGCATCCCGACGGTTGTCCACTACATACGGAAAGCCTGCGCGAGGTTCGCGATCGCGCTAGGATGGGGGTGGGGCAACAGGACAGGCGGGCAGGCCAGGCGAGATGCGCGGCAGGGTCATCGGGCTATTGATCGGAATTTGGTTCGCCGGACCCATCGGGGCGCTGATCGGGTGGTGGATCGGCTCGAAATACGACAAGCATCGGCGCGGCGATGCCATCGCGCGGCGCTACGGTTCCGGTGACGAGGCCGCGGTCGCCGCGGTCGTCGCGCTGGCCGCAAAGATCGCCAAGCTGGACGGGCGGGTGGCGGCGCAGGAGATCGACACCTTCCGCCGCGTGGTGCCGATCCCGGCATCCGAAGTGCCGCGCATCGCGGCCCTCTGGGACGAGGCGAAGCGCAATCCGGAGAGCTACGAGCCCTATGCGCGGCATCTCGCCCATCTGTTTCACGACCGGCCGGGCATGCGACGGCGCATCCTTGCCATTTTGGCCATGGTCGCCGCCGCCGACGGCCGCACGTCGGACGAGGAACGCCGCGCCCTGCGCCGCATCGCCCATATCTTCGACTTGCCCGAGGCCGAGGTTGATCGCGGCTTGGCCGGGGGGGCGGCGGGGCTTTCCGGCTCCGTCCATGCGGACGATGTCGAGGACGCCTTCCGGCACATGTTCGACGGCCGGCTGATCCGCACCCTGGACACGCCCGGAACCTCGCTCTTCGAGCGGCTTCGCGATCGTCTGCGCGCGGCCTGCGCGCGGCCGGGCGGGCGCTACGCGGTGGCGGCGGCCAGTGCGGTCGCGGCCGGGCTTGCCGCGCATTGGTGGCTGCCGGTGTTCCGGATGTTTCCGTTTTCGGAGATCGCGGTGCCTCTCGTCGCGGCCGCGGTGGCCGGCGTCGTCGCCCTTCGGACTTTGCCGAAGCCCCGCTCGCTGCGTGACGAGATCGCGGCGATGATCGTCAACCAGCGCATCGATCCCGACGAGGTCGTTTCGGTCATCCGCGAGTCGACCGCCAAGATCGAATCCCTCCGCACCGCTGCCGGTTCGATGGATCAGCGCGTGCGCGACCGGGTCGGCGCCATCTGCGCCACCGCCGCCTCGATCGTCGATGGCTTCCGGACCGATCCGGCCGACGTGGCGCGCTCGCGGCCGTTCCTGGCCCATTACCTCGAGGCCACCGGCGAGGTTCTCGGCCGCTATGCTGAATTGCGGCGGCGCGAGCCGCAGAGCGCCCGATTCGCCGAGGTAAGCGGCAAGCTCGAGCCGCTGCTCGGCGACATCGAGACGATGTTCCGCGAGCATTACGAGAAAACCTTGGCCGACGACGTTCGCGAGCTCGACGTGAGCATCGACACCCTGCAGCGCGTGATCCGCGCCGAGGGCCGCTGAGAGAGAGGAGAACCACAGCATGGCCGCCGACACCACCCCAACGCCGCCATCGACCGTCGCGGCCGACGTCGACGTCGCAATGGCCGACCTGCCGCCCGACAGGCGCGAGCGGGTCGCGGCGCTGACCGCCAGAATCGACATTGCGGACAGCCACAGCATCATCGCGTTCGGCGTCGAGGCCCAGCGCGAGCTTACCGCGGTCAGCGAACAGATTCTCGAAGGCGTCCGCAACAAGGACACCGGCCCGGCCGGCACGGCGCTCGGCGACATGATGATGAAGGTGCGCGAGCTGGATGTCGGCGAGTTGAAGGACGGCCGCCAGCCCGGCTGGTTCTCGCGTGTCGTGCTGCGCCGCCTCGACCCGCTGGCCCGCTTCATCCAGCGCTACGAGACGGTACGCGGGCAGGTGGACCGCATCCACTCGGAGCTCGAGAGCCATCGCCTGCGCATGGTGCAGGACATCGCTCGGCTCGACCGGCTCTATGAACTCACGCTGCAATACTTTCATGACCTCGGCGACCATATCGCGGCGGCGGCCGAGCGGCTGCGCCGGGTCGATGAGGAGGAACTGCCCGCCCTGCGGAAAGCGGCGGAGAACGGCGGCGACGTGTTGGCCGCCCAGCGCCTGGCCGACCTGAGCGCCGCACGCGCCGATCTCGACCGCAAGCTGCACGACCTGCGGCTGACCCGCCAGGTGACCATGCAAAGCCTGCCCAGCATCCGGCTCAACCAGGATCTGGACAAGACGCTGGTTTCGAAGATTCAGAGCGTTCTGCTCAACACCCTGCCGCTGTGGAAGAACCAGCTCGCCCAGGCGGTCACGGTGTTCCGCACCCAGGCCGCCGCCGGCGTGCTGCGCGAGGCGACCGAAACCACCAACCGGCTGCTCGAGGCCAACGCCGAAACCCTGCGCGGGGCCAACGCCGAGGTGCGGCGGATCGCCGAGCAGGGCGTGTTCAGCATCGACAGCATCGAGAAGGCCAATCAGACCTTGATCGCCACCATCCAGGAATCGATCCAGATAACCGAGGAAGGGCGCAAGCAGCGCCAGGAAGCGGAAACCCGCCTGATCGCCTGCGAGACGGCGCTGAAGGAGACGCTGGCCAGCGCCGCCGGGAAGTAGGCGGGAACGGTGTCATCGCGTGGAGCGAGGGCGACGAAGCAATCCAGCCCTGGATTGCTTCGCCTTCGGTTCGCAATGACGACGCCGCGCTCCTCCTACAACCCGTAGGCCTTTGCCATCTCGGGGTCGCGGGCGGCGACGCGCTTCGCAAGGTCGACCATGACCTTGGCCTGCTTCCAGGTGGCGTCGTCCTGCATCTTGCCGTCGATCATGACCGCGCCGGTGCCGCCGGGCATGGCTTCGAGGATGCGCTTCGCGAACAGCACCTCGTTCACGTCGGGGCTGAACACGCGCTTGGCGATCTCGATCTGCTTGGGATGCAGCGACCAAGCGCCCACGCAACCCAGCAGGAAGGCGTTGCGGAACTGGGCCTCGCAGGCGGCGTCGTCGGAGAAGTCGCCGAACGGGCCGTAGAACGCCTTGATCCCCTTGGCGACGCAGGCGTCGACCATCTTGGCGATCGTGTAATGCCACAGATCCTGCTGGAACAGCATTCGCGAGGCCTGCCCCTCCTTGGCATCCTCGAGCACGCCGTAGAAGGGATGGCCGCCGCCGACCCGCGTCGTCTTCATGCCGCGCGAGGCGGCGAGGTCGGCCGGGCCCAGGCTCATGCCGTGCATGCGCGGCGAGGCGCCGGCGATGGCCTCGACGTTGGCGACCCCCAGCGCGGTCTCCAGCAGGGCATGGATCATGATCGGCTTGCGGACGCCGTGGCGGGCCTCGAGTTGCGCCAAAAGCTGGTCGAGATAATGGATGTCCCAAGGCCCCTCGACCTTGGGCAACATGATGACGTCCAGCTTGTCGCCGGCCGCGGCCACGATCTCGGTGACGTCGTCAAGAAACCACGGACTGTTCAGGCAGTTGACGCGCGTCCACAGGCCGGTGGTCCCGAAGTCGTTGGCGCGCGCCGCCTCGATGAAGCCCTTGCGCGCGGCTTCCTTGGCGTCTGCCGGAATGGCGTCCTCGAGATTGCCCAGCACCACGTCCACCTGGCGGATCAGCTCGGGCAGCTTGGCGCGCACCTTCTCGTTGTGGGGCGGGAAGAAATGGATCATCCGCTCCAGCGCCACGGGCGGCTCGCGATAGGGTGCGGGCGCACCGATCGCCAGGGGCTCGAAGAATTTCCTCGGGGGTTTCATCGTCATCGGACCGCGACTCCGCAATTCGGCAAGAGGGGGCCGATTTTGCTGCGGCGCAGCGTGGGGCGCAAGGCCAAAACCCGATGGAGGCGCCTACAGGTTGCCGCGCCGCAGGCCGTGCACGATGGCCACGTAATCCGGCTCGTCGTCCGGTCTGAGCAGGCCGTGCCGGATCAGGAAATCGATGATGACGAGGTTGACGTTGAACTTGAAGTCGTCGGTGTCGCGCACCCGCGCCGCGACCTCGTCGATGGGCAGCAGCATGAATTCGTCGATCTCGCCATCGGTGTTGCGGGGCACGAAGTCCGCCGGCAATTCGAGGTCGAAGCAGAACATTACGTCGGGCTTCAGGCCGTGATGGTTTTCCATCAGGTAACTGATGGCGCCCACCGGCACCGCCCGATCGGCAAGGTCGGGAGGGATCGCCGCTTCCTCGGCGGCCTCCTTGCGCAGGTTTTCCGCCAGGGTCAGCCCGGCCGGCTGGCCACCGGCGACGAGGTTGTCGAGCTTGCCGGGGGCCACCGCCTTGTCCCTGGCGCGCCGGCCGATCCACAGCTTGAGGCCCGAGCCGTCGCGCACGAACCCGTTGACGTGAATGCCGTAGGCGCGGACGCCGAAATAGCTGACCGCGCCGCGGTCGATATGGAACAGGGCGGGTTCGGAAAAGGCGGTGGCGACCGGGTACTCCTCCTCGCGGCGCGCCTTGACCACGCCCTCGACGTGCAGCGCCGCCAGCACCTCGCGCACCGCCGCCGTGCGCGAGGCGGGATCGGTCAGCGTTTCGACCAGCGCGACGTCGCCGTCCTCCACCCGAAACACCCTGGGGAAGGCGGCGAGATGGGTCGCGAAGTCCTGGCGGACCCAGCCCACCCGCTTGCCGGCAACGTTGAAGGGCCGGTAGCGCGCCATATCGTGGGTGTTGCAGGCGCGGATATGGTCGAGGTAGCTCATCGCCCGGTTCTCCTTCACCCGGGGATATGGACCAACTCCGCCGCGCCGTCAAAGGGCAATGCGGCACGGAGGGCGTGCCGCATTCGTCGGAGCCAGTTCAGGCGGACCGGCGCGGCCTGCCCATCGTCATGCGGCGCAGTACGTCGTCCTTGAGCACGAGGTGGTGCCACAGCGCGGCGGCGGCGTGGAATATGACCAAGCCGATGAGCATGAAGGACAGCACCTCGTGCATTTCCTCCAGCCCCTCGTGCAGCAACTCGTTCTTGCCCATGAGGTTCGGCAGCGTGAAACCACCGAACAAGGAAACCGGATGCCCGCCAGTCTGCGACATCAGCACGCCGACCACCGGAACGGCGATCATCAGCAGATAAAGGAACCGATGCGCCCACAGGGCCAGCGCCCGTTGGCCGGGCGACGTGGTGGCCAGCGCCTGCGGCGCCGGGTTGCCGGCTCGCCACGCCAGGCGCGCGGCCACCAGCAGAATGACCAGCACGCCAAACGACTTGTGGAGGTCGTACATGGCGCCCTTGAATTCATTGCGGGGCAACTCGTGCATCCAGATGCCCATGAAGAACAGTCCGAAGATCAGCAAAGCCACGCCCCAGTGCAGCAGCTTGGCGGGAACGCCGTAGCGATCGGCGGTGTTGCGTAGCATCATAAGCTCCCTCTCGTTGGCGGTGCTCCTTCCTAGACCATCCTTCCTGAACGGCGCCTGTACGGCGGTTTCCCGCCACGAATGGCTGCCCGGCGCCTCCCCGCATGGACAGTTCGCAACTGCACAAGCTATACTCCGCCCCTCTCGGGGGTCGAGGAGATGCGAGGATGACGGAGTTTTCCAAGAAGACGCTGGCCGACTGGCAGGCCCTGGCCGCCAAAGACCTTAAAGGCGCCTCGCCCGACACGCTGGTCTGGAACACCCCCGAAGGCATTGCCGTGAAGCCGTTGTACACGGCCCGCGACCTGGAAGATCTCCAGCACCTGGAATCCCTTCCCGGTTTTCCTCCGTTCCTGCGCGGGCCGCGCGCCACCATGTACGCGCACCGGCCGTGGACCGTTCGGCAGTACGCCGGTTTCTCGACGGCCGAGGAATCGAACGCCTTCTACCGCGCCAATCTGGCGGCCGGGCAGATGGGCCTGTCGGTGGCCTTCGACCTCGCCACGCACCGGGGATACGATTCCGATCACCCCCGCGTGGTCGGTGACGTCGGCAAGGCCGGGGTGGCGATCGATTCCGTCGAGGACATGAAGATTTTGTTCGACGGCATACCGCTCGACCGCATGAGCGTGTCGATGACCATGAACGGCGCGGTGCTGCCGGTGCTGGCCGGATACATCGTCGCCGCCGAGGAGCAGGGCGTGCCCCAGGAATTGCTGGCGGGGACCATCCAGAACGACATCCTGAAGGAGTTCATGGTCCGCAACACCTACATCTACCCGCCCGAGCCCTCGATGCGCATCGTCGCCGACATCATCGAGTACACGGCGCGGCACATGCCCAAGTTCAATTCGATCTCGATCTCCGGCTATCACATGCAGGAGGCGGGGGCGACCCAGGTTCAGGAATTGGCCTTCACCCTGGCCGACGGCCTCGAATACGTGCGCTACGCCCTGGCGCGGGGACTGAAGATCGACGAGTTCGCGCCGCGGCTGTCGTTCTTCTTCGCCATCGGCATGAACTTCTTCATGGAGGTCGCCAAGCTTCGCGCCGCCCGGCTGCTGTGGGCGAAGATGATCGCACAGTTCGACCCGCAGAAGCCGATGAGCATGGCGCTGCGCACCCACTGCCAGACGTCGGGCGTGTCGCTGACCGAGCAGGACCCCTACAACAACGTCATCCGCACCACCATCGAGGCGATGGCGGCGGTGCTGGGCGGCACCCAGAGCCTGCACACCAACGCCCTGGACGAGGCGATCGCCCTGCCGACCCCCTTCTCGGCCCGCATCGCCCGCAACACCCAACTCATCATCGCCGAGGAAAGCGGCATCCCGCGCGTGGTCGATCCGTTGGGCGGCAGCTACTACGTCGAAAGCCTGACCGCCAGTCTGGCGGAGGAGGCATGGAAGCTGATCCAGGAGGTCGAGGCGCTGGGCGGCATGACCAAGGCCGTCGCCTCGGGAATGCCGAAAATGCGAATCGAGGAGGCGGCGGCGCGTCGCCAGGCCCGCATCGACCGCGGCGAGGAGACGATCGTCGGCGTCAACAAGTATCGCCCCAACACCGACGAAAAGATCAACATCCTCGAGGTCGACAACCGCAAGGTCCGCGAGCAGCAGATCGCCCGCATCGAGCGCGTGCGCGCCTCCCGCGACGAGGGCAGGTGCGCCGCCGCGCTGGCCGCGCTCACCCAGGCGGCGCGCAGCGGCCAGGGCAATCTGCTGGCGCTGGCGATCGAGGCCACCCGGGCGCGCGCCACGGTTGGCGAGATCTCCGACGCGCTGGAGGCCGTGTTCACCCGCCACCGCGCCGAAATCCGTTCCATCTCGGGAGTGTATGGAGCCGTGTACGAAGGGGACGAGGGCTTTGCCCGCATCAGGAAGGACATCGACACCTTCGCCGCCGAGGAGGGCCGCCGGCCGCGCATGCTGGTGGTCAAGATGGGCCAGGACGGCCACGACCGCGGCGCCAAGGTGATCGCCACCGCTTTCGCGGACATCGGTTTCGACGTCGACGTCGGGCCGCTTTTCCAGACCCCCGCCGAGGCGGCCCGGCAGGCCATAGAGAACGACGTCCACGTCGTCGGCGTGTCCAGCCAGGCGGCCGGGCACAAGACTCTGGTTCCCGAGATGATCGAGGAAATCCGAAAGCTCGGCGGTGACGACATCATGGTTGTATGCGGCGGGGTGATCCCGCAGCAGGACTACGATTTCCTGAAGACCGCGGGCGTTGCCGCCATCTATGGGCCCGGCACCAACATTCCCGCCGCGGCGGCCGAGATACTCGAAATACTGCGCAGTCACCGCAGGGCGGCCTAGAATCGTTCCCTTGCCGGCCTGCGGCGGGGGAAACGAAACCGGCCCTCGAGGCCGGGAAAACGAGGCGGCGCATCCGCCTCAGCCGCCTCATGGCCCGTGCGGGCATGAGGCTCCCAACAACCCAGAAGCAGTGAGAGAGGGAAAACGCATGTCTGGAGGTCGCGAACCACCACCCTTCATGTTCGCCGTCGAGGCCATTCTCGGCCTGACGGCGCAGGGCAAGCCGGTCAACGAAGAGTCCGTCAAGGGCTGGCTGGCCGTGTCACAAGGCAATGACGAGGCGCGCATCGCGAACGTGATGAACATCGCCCGCCGGATGCTCGCTGGTCCGAAAGCCTTTCCGTTCTAGCCGGATCGGCGCGCCTCGCCGCCCGTTCGCATCCGGCGGCGGGGCGCGCCTAATCCTTCTCGCCTTTTGTTTTTTTTGCGGCGCCGCAGTGGCGCTCCCATTCCGCGAGGTCGAGGACGTAGAAGCAGGACTGGCACCAGCGAATCAGGCCGCTGTCCAACGTCACGATGACGTGCTCGACGTTCCGACCCACGATCGGGCAGAAAACGCTCTGCGTTCGCCGCGGTGCGATCTCGATCGTCATCTGCATCCCGCGGTGACTGCCTCTTCAAATTCATAAAGGGCGGCGAACTCCATGTCTGAAGACAGGCCGCGCGCAAATTGTGGGGTAACTCATTGGTTGGAGTGCGGGCGGGAGGAACGCGCCTTCCCGCCCGACGAAAGCGCTCATTGCGCCGCAGGTACGAAGTCGGCCGCTCCTGGGTCGAGGCTGAGCGTGTGCTCGAGCGAGACGTGATGGAAACGATGGTCGGCATAATCGTCGTGAATGGCGAAGCCGACGTTGAAGACCTTGCCGGGCACGATGTCCTTGTGCGTGGGGCTGCCGACCGCGAGCTTGCGGCTGAGGACGACGATCCAACGCCCGTTTTCGAAGTTGGCTTCGGCACTGGCCAGCGGTCCGACGACTTTCTCCTCGTGGTCCGCGAAAATGTATCCATCGGCGGTGACGGCTGGCGCGTTGTGGGCAAGGCGGGCCTGCCAGTATTCGAGGAACATCCCGGACGCCGCCAGGCGTTCCAGTTCCTGGGCGGGTTTCAGGGCGTCCCCGCCGCCGCTGCGCGACAGGGCTTGCCGCGACTTGGGCAGGTACTTGTGACGTGTGCTGCCGGGGGCGGCGCTCGCCATGTCGGCGGCGTCGTCATGGCAGACGCTCCAGCAGCCGGCGCGGGTGGCTTCCACCACCGTGGCGTCGCTGAGCATCATGGTCACCTTGGCAGCCGCCGGATTCATCCGGGGGGCCTCCGACGGTTGGGCTTCCGGCCATTCGAGCCGCACAAATAGGCGTTCGGCATCGCGGGCGAACCGGACGTCGACGGGAATGCTGCCGCGCTTGCCGGCAATGGGGCGCGGCTCGAGTTTCTGTCCGGTCACGATCCGTTGCCCCATCTCGCGTTCTTCGCCGGAGTGGCATTGTTTGCAGTTCTTGCCCTCGCGGAAACGCTGGGCTCCGCTATGGTCGGACGGCGTCAGCACCCACTCCCATGAGGCTTGGCCGGGATAGAACAAGGTGACGGTCTTGGGCGAAACGCTCGACCAGTCGACGGCCGCGGCCTGGCTGGAGCCGAGCGCGAGAAGAAGCGCCGCCCCGGCGCTGGCGCGAGAAAAGCTGTGCATGTGGATCCCCCTTTAGAGTGGTTTCACGGCGGCCGACTCCCCATCGGGCTCCGTTATCCAAAAGTTAGGGATGTCGGGTGGAACCTAAGCTGAATGGTCCGTTCAGGCGCCGTTTATGTTCCGCCGATGCGGGCGACAGGGTGCTGAACGTTTGGTGAACGTGACGTTCAGACCAGGTTGAAACGACGTGCGGCATGATCCGTCCAACGCTCATATTGATTGGAGATCACCCGATGAAAAAGACAGCCATCACGCTCGCCGCCGCCTCCGCGATCGGTATCGCGATTGCCCCGTTGGCCCTGCAGGCCTCTGACAAGGTGCCCGCCGACGCGCTGCCGCCAACCTATGTCGCGTATCAACTGGTCGGCGAAGGCCACGACCTGCGCGGCCTGGAGTTCGAGGACGGCGCCTACGAGGCGCGCCTGCGGCGGCCGGACGGGGCGCTCGTCAAGGTCGCTGTGGATGCGCGCACCGGGGAAGCTCGGCCGGCCACCGACTCCGACCGGCGGCGCGCGGACCGGTCTCCCGCTCCAAAGATCGGCGCAGCCGATGCAATTCAGGCGGTGGCTATGGAAGGGCACTGGGATGTGGTGAAGTTCAAGCATCGCGACGGTGTGTGGCGCGTCGTCGCGCGCGACGATGCCGGGGTGGCGGCGAAGTTCACGGTGGATGCCGAAACCGGGGCGGTTCGCACCCGGGAGCATCGCTGACACCGTGGCAGCGGCCGGCCATGCCTCCCGGCCGGCCGCTGCTTCCGTCGCCCGCTTGCCTCGGTCCCGCGGCGAAGGTAGCTTCGCCGCGGGAGCGGGGTTTCCAACATGAGCGATGGCCGAGTGTGGCCGCGCCGACCGACAAGTGGGTGTGCATTGCCTAAGCCGCTGACCAGCATCGCAGTCCTCGCATCGACCGCCTTTCTCGCCGCCTGCGGTGTGCCCGACGCCATCGCCTACGGGGTGAAGGCGGTCCAGCATTACAACGAGTCGCCCTCTCGCCCCGCGGCAGGTCCCGCGCCACAGGCCGTTCCGGCCGCCGCGCCGACCCCCGTCGCCGTGGAGGCCGAGCCTTCGGCGCCGCCGCCCGTGGCCATGCCGCCCCGGCGCGAGCGCATCACCGTGGAAGAGTTGCCGCCGCCGCGTTGACGCGTGGTGCCGGTCGGGGTTCTGGCCGCTCAGAGGGTTGTACGGCCAGCCGTTCCGTGATAGAGGCACGACTCCCTAGCCGGCCCGTCACAGCACCATGAACTTCCTCGATTTCGAAAAGCCCATCGCCGAACTCGAAGGCAAGATCGAGGAATTGCGGCATCTGTCGGATACCGACGACCTCAACATCGCCGACGAGGTCGGCCGGTTGCAGGCCAAGGTCGACAAGCTTCTGCGGGCGACCTACGCCAAGCTCACGCCCTGGCAGAAGACGCAGGTGGCCCGCCATCCGGACCGGCCGCACTTCCTCGACTACGTGAACGCCCTGGTCGAGGAATTCACTCCCCTGGCGGGCGACCGGGCCTTCGCCGAGGACCGCGCCATCATCGGCGGGCTGGGAAGGTTCCGCGGCCATTCCTGCATGGTCATTGGCCACGAAAAGGGCCACGACACCGAATCGCGTGTGAAGCACAATTTCGGCATGGCTCGGCCCGAGGGCTATCGCAAGGCCAAGCGCCTGATGCGCATGGCCGACCGCTTCGGCCTGCCGGTCATTACCCTGGTCGATACCGCGGGCGCCTACCCCGGGGTCGACGCCGAGGCGCGCGGCCAAGCCGAAGCGATCGCGCGCAGCATCGAAACCTGTCTCGATCTGCGCGTGCCGCTGATCAGCGTGGTCATCGGCGAGGGCGGATCGGGGGGCGCCATCGCGCTTGCCGCCGGCAACACCGTGCTGATGATGGAGCATGCGATCTACTCGGTGATCAGCCCCGAAGGATGCGCGTCGATCCTGTGGCGCAGCGGCGAGGCCGCCAAGGACGCCGCCGAGGCGTTGCGGCTGACGGCGCAGGATCTCTACAAGCTCGGCGTCATCGACGGCATCATTCCCGAGCCACTCGGCGGCGCCCACCGCGCCCCCGACCTCGCCATGGCGGCCCTCGGCGACGCGGTGGCGCGGTCGCTGGAGGAACTGCGCGGTCTCGACGGCGGCGTGCTGCGCGCCCGGCGGCGCGAGAAGTTCCTGGAAATGGGCAAGACCGGCCTGTACTGACCGGCTCGCGCCCTTAGTCGGCGCGGTCACCCCCGGGCTTGTTCCCAAGGTCGCCTCGGTGCCATGCGCGGAAGGCCAGCGGGGCAAGCATCACCACCAGCAGCACGCGGCTGATGTGGTGTACGGCGACGAAGGCAACATCGACGCCCAGCGCGATCGCCACCAGCGACATTTCCGCCAGCCCTCCGGGAACGAACGCCAGCAGCAGCGCCGCCATCGACATTCCGGCCACCGGTGCAAGGCCAGCGGTGAACGCCAGGCTCAGGGCCACCAGGATGAAGGTCGCGCCCGCCGCGGTCAGCACGCTCTTGCCCAGGCGCGCCAGGGGCTCGCCGGCGAAGCGGGAGCCGATGGCGGCGCCCAGTACGACCTGGGCGGTCGACACCACCTCGGCCGGCGGCGGCAACGCGGTGAGGCCGGTCAAATGAACGGCGGCGCTGGCCAGCATGGGGCCGACCAGATGGTGGGCGGGCAACCTGAGCAGCCGTCCGCCGACGCTGCCGCCGGCGGCGGCTGCCGCCAGGATCAGCGCGTCGGCCAAGGAGAGGTCGACGAGGCGGGCGAAGGACAGCGCGCCCCCGCCTTCATAGCCGCCGAACAGTCGGAAGGCGGTCGGCACGGTGAACACGATGAGCAGGATGCGCAGGGTGTGGTTGAGGGCGATGATCGGCGCGTCGCCGCCCTTTGCCGCGCCCAGCATCACCATCTCGTTGAGCCCGCCGGGAGCGGCCGCGAAATAGGCCGTGACCGGGCCGTATCCCGCCACCCTGCGGAAATACCCCATGACGAGGGCCATCCCGCTCGCCAGATAAATCGCCATGCCCGCCAAAGTGATCGGCCATCGCGCGGCGTCGGAGAGCACCTGCGGCGTGATCGAACTGCCCAGCATGACGCCGAGTACCGAAAGCATCACGGTGCGCAGGGGGGCGGGAACGGCCATCGGCAACCCGGCCAGTGCCCCCGCCGTGGTCGCCATCATCGCCCCCAGCATCCACGGCAGCGGCAGCGACAACGACCAGAAGGCGGCGCCGCCGCCCGCCCCCAGGGCAAGCGCCAAGGACCAGCGAAGCAGCCGCTGCCCGATCGTCACGGCAGGAACTGTTCGGCGATGATGCGTTCCTCGAGATTGTGCTCGGGATCGAAGAGCAGTGTGAGACCGATGTCGCGGTCCTCGCGCACCTCGACCGCGGCAACGTCGCGCACCTCGGTGTAGTCGGCGACGGCGCTCACCGGCCGCTTGTCGCTCTCCAGGATTTCGAAGTTGACCCGGGCGGTATGCGACAGCAGGGCGCCGCGCCAGCGGCGCGGGCGGAAAGCGCTGATCGGCGTCAGCGCCAGGATGTTCGAGCCCATGGGCAGGATCGGACCGTGTGCCGAGAGGTTGTAGGCGGTGCTGCCGGCCGGGGTGGCGACCAGGATGCCGTCGCAGACCAGCTCTTCGAGCCGCACCTTGCCGTCGATGCGGATGCGGATTTTCGCGGCCTGGCGCGATTCACGCAGCAGCGACACCTCGTTGATCGCCAGCGCCTCGTGGGTCGCGCCGTCCAGGGTGCGCGCCGTCATCCGCAAGGGGTGCAGGCGAACCGCCTGGGCGTCGGCAAGGCGCGCCGGCAAATCCTCCTCGCGGTAGACGTTCATCAGGAAGCCCACGGTGCCGCGGTTCATGCCGTAGATCGGCAGCCGCCGCTCGATGTGCCGGTGCAGCGTCTCCAGCATGAAGCCGTCGCCGCCCAGCGCCACGATCACCTCGGCCCGCTCGGCCGGCGCGTGGCCGTAGCGGTGGCGCAGGCGGTTGAGGGCGGTCTGGGCGGCCTCGCCGTCGGCGGCGAGGAAGCAGATCTTGTCGAGGGCCATGGCTGGGTCCGGGCGGAACGGGAACGCGCAGTATAGCCGGGCCCGGCGGGGTTGTCAGTGAGGTCAGGATAAGAGTGGCCTAATGAAGCTTTTCAGCTTGCCCAACGCAGTTCTCGCCGCGCGCATTCTTGTATATCCCGACCAGTTGGACGCTCAGGTAGTCGCCGAGCAACTCCTCCAACTTGTAGAGGTCGATGCGTCCTTCCGCAGCGGCAAGGTCCGCCAACTCCAGGGCTTCGTAATAGGGCTTCTTATTCTCGGCTATCTGGGCTGGAATCGTGTTGGTTCCTGGAAGACGGTAGCCCAACCGCAAGCACAACACGAGATAGGAAATGAGCCTCGATGTCCGCCTATTCCCATCACTAAATGGATGGATCCAGTTGAGCCTCCACATCACGTAAGCAGCCAAATGGAGGGCACTCCGCTCGCTCCACTGTTGATTAACGTAATCGCACATTTCCTCAACGAAAGAAGGAACCAGATGGGCGTTCGGGGGTGTGTGTTTACTGCCCCCAATTTCGATTCCCGCAGGCCGGTAAATTCCGGCAAAACTATTAATCCCCTCCAACGCTATACGGTGGAGAGACATAATCATGGAGGGACGTAGGTTGAACGGGCGATCGGGTTGCAGATGTGCATCGATCATCTGCGAAACCATGTCAAATTGGCGGAGGGCATTTAACGCCTCCGCCTTTGCTAGTTCGTCGGGATCGTTGATAACGGCGGCTGAATCGGCTTTGCTATGCCGATCAGACTCATCAGCCATTGGAAGCCTTCAACTGATCGGCCTGCTCGTCGATGGTCGTCCGCGTGATTCGGTCGTTCTCAATTCTGGAGTTTCCGTAAGCAAAACTTCTGCGTTGTTCCTCACGCTCTTGGGCGCTCATCTGTACTCTGCGAGCCTTTTCGATAAGTTCCCTAAGTTCTTCTGACATAATGGCACTCCCACGCATATAGACTAAGCAAAACCTAGCAGGCTGAAATACCCCAGATTCATTTTCATTTCTCAGCACCACACGCTATCACCTAAAACATCGCTAGTCTACACTTGTGCCGGGCCTATCCCCCCGTCACGTTCATGTGGCGCGCGATGGTGGGCTTGTTGTGTCGGCGGTCGATGATGAAATCGTGGCCCTGAGGCTTGCGGGCGATGGCCGCCTCGATGGCGCGCGCGAGCGTCTCGTCGCCTTCGCTGGCGCGCAGGGGCGCGCGCAGGTCGGCGGCGTCGTCCTGGCCCAGGCACATGTAGAGGGTGCCGGTGCAGGTGATGCGCACCCGGTTGCAGGATTCGCAGAAATTGTGGGTCATCGGCGTGATGAAGCCGATCCGCCGCCCGGTTTCGGCGACGTCGACGTAGCGCGCCGGGCCGCCGGTGCGGTGGTCGCTGTCGGTCAGCGTCCAGCGCTGCGCCAGATGGTGGCGCACCAGCGACAGCGGCAGGTACTGGTCGGTGCGGTCGCCGTCGACGTCGCCCATCGGCATGGTCTCGATGAAGGTCAGGTCGAAACCCTGGGCGCCGCACCATTCGACCAGGCGGTCGAACTCGTCCTCGTTGACGCCCTTGAGCGCCACCGTGTTGATCTTGACCGCCAACCCCGCGTCCTTGGCGGCGGCCAGGCCGTCCAGCACCTTCGCCATGTCGCCCCAGCGGGTGATGGCCTTGAATTTCGCGGCGTCCAGGGTGTCCAGGGAAACATTGATGCGGCGCACGCCTGCGGCTGCCAGCCCTGCGGCGTGTTTGGAGAGCTGGGTGCCGTTGGTGGTCAGCGTCAGTTCGTCCAGGGCGCCGTCGGCGACCTCACGCCCCAGGGTGTTGATGAGGCTCATGATATTGCGGCGGACGAGGGGCTCGCCGCCGGTCAGGCGAATCTTGCGCACGCCCAGGCGGATGAACGCCCCGCACAGCCGCTCCAACTCCTCGAGGCTGAGAATCTCGGCCTTCGGCAGGAAGGTCATGTCCTCGGCCATGCAGTACACGCAACGCAGGTCACAGCGGTCGGTTACCGAAACGCGCAGATAGGTGATCCTGCGGCCGAAGGGGTCGATCATCTCAAAGTCCCTACGAGTGGCGGGGCGTTGCGTTCATCAGTATATAACGATCCTAGCGCGACTCCGGAAGATGCCGCCAGAAGGAAATTGGCTGGACCCGCGGGGCCGCTATTCCTCTTCCGAACTTGCCGGAATGGTCGGGCCATCCTTCATGAAATCGGCGAACTCGGCGAGGTCGGGGGCGATCGACGCCTGCGCCTTGGCTTCCATCGCGCGGTAGCGCCGCAGCACCTCGATGCCCGTTGCGGTCAGCCGGGCGCCGCCGCCGCCCTTGCCGCCGGTGGCTGTGCTGACCAGTTCGGCGGTGAAACGGTCGTTGATCGTGTCGACCAGCAGCCAGGCGCGCCTGTAGCTCATGCCGAGTTCGCGCGCCGCCGCCGAAATCGAGCCGGTGCGCCCGATGGCTTCCAGCAGCGCGACCTTGCCGGGGCCAAGGGCGGTGGCGGCGCCGATGAGCAGCCGGATGGCGGGTGCGGACCGTGGTGTCACGCCTTTTCTCTCGCTTGTATTTTTCGATCAAACCGGCGAAGAAGATGCCATGCTGCCGCTGCCTCCGAAAAGGTCGTTCAACGTTCCCGCCGCCGCCGTCGTCTATGCGCCAGGTTCGACGGCCGAGACGTTGCTCGGCGCCTTTGCGGCCGACCTCGCCGCTCGGGGGTGGCGGGTGGGCGGGTTGATCCAGCGCACCAGCCGCGACAGCGACGGCCGCAAGACCGGCATGGAACTGGTGGCCCTGGACACCGGCGAGTCGGTGCCTATCGGCCAGCCCCTCGGATCTGGGGCCGGCGGCGATGCCTGTGCCGTCGACCCCTCCGCGGTCGCCGACGCCTCAGCGGTCGTGCGGCGCGCCATAGCGGCGCGGGCCGATCTCGTCGTGATCAACAAATTCGCACTCCTGGAAAGCACCGGCCGCGGCCTTGCCGACGAGATGCTGGCGGCGATGGCCGAGGGCCTGCCGGTTCTTACCAGCGTGCCGACGACGGTGCTGGCCGAATGGATGCGGTTCTGCGGCAACCACTGCCAACTGCTGCCGGCCGAGCCGGACGCGCTGTGGCGCTGGTGGGGCGCCGACAGGATGTACGAGGACTTGGCGCGGGGCGTTGGCGAAGGGGTGGCGCGGCGCGTGGTGATCGGCCTCAACTGGATCCTGGTCGAGGGCCCAGACGGCGTCGGGCTGGCGCAGACGCCGCCGCGCGAAATGCCCGGCTGCTGCCCGGTGCCGGGAACCTACGGCGGCCGCCCCCTGCGCGACCTGGCAGGGCTGCTCTTCCGCTCCTGGAACGCCTTCGATACGGCGGTGGGCATGGCGGCGGTCAACGCCCATTACAACCGCTTCGACCTTGACGCCGAGGCGGTCAACGGCCTCGACGACGTCGACCCGGCCGCCGGCCGCCTGGTGGTGGTCGGCGCCTTCCCCAACGTTGCCCAGCGCTTGCCCGGGGCGGTGGTTATCGAGCGCGTGCCGAAGGACGGGGAATATCCCGAGTGGGCGTCGGAGTTCCTGATCCCCGGCGCACAGTCGGTGCTGATTACCGCATCGGCGGCGGCCAACCGGTCGTTGCCGCGGCTGGTCGAACTGGCGCGGGGCGCGCGGGTGACCGTGGTCGGCCCCAGCGCCACGCTGGCGTCCCGGCTGTTCTCCTACGGCATCGACGCGCTTTCGGGTTTCGTGGTCGAGGACGTCGAGGGATTGGCACGGGTGGTGGGCGAAGCTGCCACCGCCAAGACCATCAAGCCCTACGGCCGTCAGGTCACCATCCGCCGCCCGACCGGGTAGCTTCGGCGTCTTCGACAACCTCCAGCGCCACGACTTCGGCGTTGATCGTGCGCTTGCCGGAATGCTCGAAATTCACCGTCACCCGGTCACCGATGGCCGACTGCACTTGCCCAAGGCCCCAGTCGGGGCGCGTGGGGTGGCGGACCAAGGCGCCGGGGACTAAGCGGGACGTCACGGGACACTCATTCTTGAGGCTTCAGCGATCTTGAGATGCGCTGTTAACCTTGGGGGCGTTCGCCGGCATTTCCAGGGGGAGGCTTCGATGGCGGAAGACGATACGCTACGGCTCGCCGAATTGCTCTGTTCGCGGCTGTGCCATGATCTTGCCGGGCCGATCGGCGGCGCCGCCGCGGGGGTCGAGTTGCTCGGAGAGGAGGGCGGGGGCGGCGAGATCGGCGCCCTGCTCGGGGCCAGCGTCACCACGGCGGCACGTCATCTAAACTATTATCGCCGCGCCTTCGGCAAGACCACCGCACCCGCCAACCCGGCGGCGTTGCGCCGGCTCGCCGAGGAGTTCCTGGCCGGCTGGCCGTCGCCGTCGGCGCCGGGAGAGTTCGAATGGTGGGAGGAAGGCGAGGGCGAGTGGCCGCCCGACCAGGCGAAGCTTGTGCTCAACCTGCTTTTGATCGCCCGCGATGCCCTGCCGCGCGGCGGCCGCCTCGACGTTCGACTGCGCCGCGGCCGCCAATGGTCGATCGAGGTCGCCGCGACGGGGCGGGTCATGGCCGGCGAAGCGCTGGAGGCGCTGAACGCCGCGGGCCTCGACGGCCTCACCCCGCGCGGTGCGCAGGCCTACTACGCGGGGCTGCTGGCACACCGGCTGGGCTGTCGGATCGAGGTCACCGCAACCGACGACGGGTTGCGACTGATGGTCGCACACGGCGAACATTGAACCTCTCTAGGCTTTCTGGTGGCCTTTGCATCATGTTATGAATATGATTTGCCCATTGGGGGAATCATGACTTTCTTTTGGCGAAACGGCGATGCCCATTGCGAGGATCGGCTATGGATGATCTTCTGAGCGAATTCCTTACCGAAACCTCGGAAAGCCTTTCCACCCTCGATGTGGAACTGGTGAAGCTGGAGCAGAATCCGAACGACCCCAGGATCCTCCAGAACATCTTCCGCCTCGTGCACACCATCAAGGGAACCTGCGGCTTCCTCGGCCTGCCGCGCCTGGAGGTGGTCGCCCACGCGGCCGAGAACGTGCTCGGCAAGTTCCGTGACGGCGAACTCGAGGTCACGCCGGCCGCGGTGACGCTCATTCTCACGTCGATCGACCGCATCAAGCTCATCCTGTCGCATCTCGAGCAGACGGAGTCCGAGCCGGAAGGAAACGACGAGGAACTGATCGCCGCCCTCAACGCCATGGCCGAGGGGCGGGCCGAGCCGGCCGCCCCGGCTGCATCCCAGGCTGAGGAGACCGACGGGATCGACGAGGCCGAAGCCGCGCCCGACGAGGCTCCGGCGGTCGAGGACGTGGCGCCCTTCGACGAGCCCGAGCCCGCCCCGCCGGCCGTTGCGCCCGCCCCGCCGGCCCCCGTCGAGGAGCCGGCGAAGCCGCAGAAGAAGGCCGTTCCCGCCGCGCCGGCGGCGACCGCGCCGGCCGAAACGGCTGGCGGCGGAGAATCCTCGGTGGCGCAGCAAAGCATCCGCGTGAATGTCGAGTTGCTCGAGAACCTGATGACGCTGGTGAGCGAACTGGTCCTCACGCGCAACCAACTCCTCCAGATGGTGCGTGGCAAAGACGACAGCGAATTCGCGACGCCGTTGCAGCGACTGTCGCACATCACGACCGACCTCCAGGAAGGGGTGATGAAGACGCGCATGCAGCCGATCGGCAACGCCTGGGCGAAGCTGCCGCGCATCGTGCGCGACCTGTCGGTCGAGACGCACAAGAAGATCGACTTGCAGATGATCGGTGCCGAGACCGAACTCGATCGGCAGGTGCTCGAGCTGATCAAGGACCCGCTCACGCACATGGTGCGGAACTCGGCCGACCACGGCATCGAGGGGCCGGACGAGCGGCGGGCCCACGGCAAGCCGGAAACCGGCAAGATCGTGCTCAATGCCTACCATGAGGGCGGGCACATCATCATCGAGATTTCCGATGACGGCCGCGGGCTCAACATAAACCGCATCCGGGCGAAGATCATCTCCAACGGGCTCGCCACGGAGGCCGAGCTCGACGCCATGAACGACCAGCAGATCGCGCAGTTCATCTTCAAGCCGGGGTTCTCCACGGCCGAAAAGGTGACCTCGGTGTCGGGGCGCGGCGTCGGCATGGACGTGGTGCGCACCAACATCGAAAAGATCGGCGGCACCATCGAACTGAAATCGGTGCAGGGCCGCGGGTCGACGTTCACGATCAAGATCCCGCTGACGCTGGCCATCGTGTCGGCGTTGATCGTCGAATGCGGTGGCGAGCGCTTCGCCATTCCGCAGATCAGCGTTCTCGAACTGGTCCGCGTGACGACGACCTCGGAGCACTCCATCGAGGTCATCAACAATGCGCCCGTGCTGCGCCTCCGGGACCGTCTGCTGCCTCTGGTTTCGCTGCGCAATCTGCTTGAACTCGGCGGCGAAGAGGACGAGCGGGGCGAGACTTTCATTGTCGTCACGCAGGTCGGCAACTACACCTTTGGCATCATCGTCGACCGCGTGTTCGACACCGAAGAGATCGTGGTCAAGCCAGTGGCGCCCATCTTGCGGCACATCACGATGTTCTCGGGCAACACCATTCTCGGCGACGGCAGTGTCATCATGATCCTCGATCCCAACGGCATCGCCGGGGCCACCGGCGAGGTGGCGATGGCGGCCGGCAGCGGGCAGATCGCGGGCAAGGAAGCGGTGCGCGACGCCCGCGCCGGCGAGCGCACCTCGCTGCTCGTCTTCCGCACCGGCGGTCAGGACCTCAAGGCCGTGCCGCTGGCGCTGGTGGCGCGTCTCGAGGAGATCGACCTCACCACCGTCGAGCATTCGCACGGCAAGCCGGTGGTGCAGTATCGCGGCCACCTGATGCCGCTGATCTCCATCGACCCGTACTATCAGATGCAGTCGGAGGGCTCGCAGCCGGTGCTGGTCTTCTCCGACCGCGAGCGCAGCATGGGGCTGGTGGTCGACGAGATCGTCGACATCGTCGACGAACATCTCAAGGTGCAACTCGCGGTCAACCAACCGGGCCTGATCGGAACCGCGGTGGTCGCCAGCAAGGCGACGGACCTGATCGACGCCGGCTACTACCTGACGCAGGCCTATTCCGACTGGTTCGGTTCCCTGGACGAGGACACCTATGGCGAGGAAGATCACGCCAAGCGGGTGCTGCTCGTCGACGACAGCCCGTTCTTCCTCAACCTGCTCACGCCGCTGCTTTCGGTCGCCGGTTACGAGGTGACGTCGGTGGAGAGCGCGGACCGGGCTCTGGCTCTGCGGGATGGCGGCGACGACTTCGATATCATCGTCAGCGATATCGAGATGCCCGGAATGAGCGGCTTCGACTTTGCCGAGGCGGTGCGTCGTGAAGGACGCTGGCAAGCCACCCCGATGGTGGCCCTGTCCTCGCACGCGACCGAGAAGGATTTCGAGCGTGGCCGCGAGGTCGGTTTCAATGACTACGTCGCCAAGTTCGATCGCGACGCGCTGTTGCAGACCCTGGCCCAGACCCTTGCCGACGCGAAAGGTGCCGCATGAGCAAATCGGTTGTCGTCAGCTCCCAGCGGGCGCTTCGCGAAGTCTCGGCCGAGACCCAGGACTATGTGACCATGTTCATCGACCGGCAGATGTTCGGCGTGCCGGTGCTGACCGTGCAAGACGTACTCGGGCCGCAACGGATCACCCGCATTCCGTTGGCGCCGCCCGAGGTGGCCGGGTCGCTCAACCTGCGTGGCCGCATCGTCACCGCGATCGACGTGCGGCCGCGGCTGGGCTTGGCGAAACGCTCCACGGCCGAGAAGGGCATGAGCGTGGTCGTGGAGTTTGGCGGCGAACTGTACAGCCTGAACGTCGATTCCGTCGGCGAGGTGTTGAGCCTGCCGGCTGCGGCGTTCGAGCGCAATCCGCCGACGCTGGACCCGCTGTGGCGGGAATACTCCGCCGGTATTTATCGCTTGGAGAACAAGCTGCTCGTCGTTCTTGACGTGGCGCGCCTGTTGGATTTTACAAGAAACGAAGGGAATTAGCGTTATCGGCTAATTCGGCCCGGCCCAGAAAGTAACGAGTCATGAAATCTTGTTTGATCGTCGATGATTCAAAAGTAATTCGCATGGTGGCCAAGAAGATCCTCCAGGAGTTGAGTTTCCAGACCGAGGAGGCCGCCGATGGCGCGCTGGCGTTGGCCGCCTGCAAGCGGGCGTTGCCCGATGCCGTGCTGCTGGACTGGAACATGCCCAACATGAATGGCATCGATTTCCTGCGCGAATTGCGCAAGCTGCCGAACGGAGATCGGCCCGTCGTGGTGTTCTGCACGACCGAGAACGACATCGAGCACATCCAGGAGGCGATCACGGCGGGGGCGAACGAATACATCATGAAGCCCTTCGACAGTGAAATACTCCAGGCCAAGTTCATGCAGGTCGGATTGCTCTAAGTGGTCGAGAACACTGCCTCCGCATCCGATGCCATCCGCGTGATGGTGGTCGACGACTCCGCGGTCGTGCGCGGCCTGATAACGCGCATGCTCGAGGAGGACGCGGGAATCCATGTCGTCGCATCGGTCTCCAACGGGCAGTTGGCCGTCAACGAGGTCGCCCGCCATCCCGTCGACGTCGTGATCCTGGACATCGAAATGCCCGTCATGGACGGCCTTACGGCCTTGCCGAAGCTGCTCGCCCAGGATCCCGAGATAAAGGTCATCATGGCGTCGACCCTGACGCTGCGGAACGCGGACGTCAGCTTGCGCGCCTTGCAGGCCGGCGCCGCCGACTACGTCCCGAAGCCGACGTCCTCCCGCGAAATCAGCGGCGGGCGGAATTTCAAACGCGAGTTGGTCGAGAAGGTGAAATCGCTCGGCATGGCCAAGCGCGGCGGCGTTCGGCGCCCGGCCGTCCGTGCGACTCCCGCGGGAGCCCGGCCGGCTCCGGCCGCTGCGGCGACGCGCCCGGCCGCCCCGCCGGCGTCCGGCGCGATTGCGCTGCGCCAGGCGCCGCAGGACTCCCCGGAGGTCATCGCAATCGGCAGCTCGACCGGGGGGCCTCAGGCGCTGTTCGCCGTTCTCGGCGGCATGGACAGCCGCGTCATCCGCCAGCCGATCCTCATCACGCAGCATATGCCGGCCACCTTCACCACCATCCTCGCCCAGCACATCAGCCGCCTCAGCGGCTGGGAGGCGGCCGAGGGAAAGGACGGCGAGGTGCTGCGCGGCGGACGCATCTACGTGGCCCCCGGCGACTATCACATGCTGGTCGAGCAGCGCGGTCCGGACAGGGTTTTGCATCTCGTGCAAACGCCGCCCGAGAACTTCTGCCGCCCCTCGGTCGACCCGATGCTGCGCAGCGTGGCCCAGGTTTGGGGCCGAAAGGTGCTGGCGGTGATTCTGACGGGAATGGGCTCGGACGGCTTGAAGGGCGGTCAGACCGTGGTGGCCGCCGGCGGTTCGGTGATCGCCCAGGACGAGGCGACCAGCGTGGTTTGGGGCATGCCGGGGGCGGTGGCCATGGCGGGGATCTGCAGTGCGGTTTTGCCGTTGGGCGAGATCGCCGGTTACGTTCAGAAGCTGGCGACGAGGCGCCTCTGATGCTCCGGCCCGACGATTTCGAGTTCGTGGCGCGGATGCTCAAGGAGCGCTCCGGCCTCGTCGTGACCCCGGACAAGTCCTATCTGCTGGAAAGCCGGCTGATGCCGCTGGCCCGCAAGCGGTCGCTCAAGAGCCTCGAGGAATTGATCCAGCACATGCGGGCCAGCCGTGACGAAGCGCTGATGCGGGACGTCACCGAGGCGATGACGACCAACGAGTCGTTTTTCTTCCGCGACATCAAGCCGTTCGACCAGTTCCGCGACATGGTATTGCCGCAGCTCCTTAAGACGCGGGCCGCCAAGCGTTCTTTCCGCATCTGGTGCGCCGCCGCCTCGAGCGGCCAGGAGCCTTATTCGCTGTCCATCGTGCTGCGCGAACAGGCGGCGTCGCTGGTCGGCTGGCGGGTCGAGATCATCGCCACCGACATTTCCACCGAAATGCTGAACAAGGCGCGTGCCGGGCTGTACTCGCAGTTCGAGGTCCAACGAGGCCTGCCCATCCAGTATTTGGTGAAGTATTTCAAGAAAAAAGACGAAAGCTGGCAGATCGACCCAGCCATCCGGGCGATGGTTCAGTACAAGGAATACAATCTGCTGAACGACCTCAGGGCGCTCGGAACTTTCGACGTGGTGTTCTGCCGCAACGTGCTGATCTATTTCGACCAGCCGACGAAGACCCGCGTGCTGAACAACATCAGCCAGCAGATGCCGGACGACGGCATTCTCTATCTGGGCGGGGCCGAAACCGTGCTGGGCATTTCCGACCGTTTCAAGCCGATCCCCAATCAGCGCGGCGTCTACGGCGTCAATCGCGGACCGGCTGCTCCGGCGTTCTCGCTCAAGGCGGCGCCCTGACGCTAGGTCAGGCGCTCTCCTTGACCGGGAGGGCTTCCTCGCTGGGATCGCGCAGCGCGTATCCACGCCCCCAGACGGTCTCGATGTAATTCTCTCCGCCGGTCGCCTGCGCCAGTTTCTTGCGCAGCTTGCAGATGAACACGTCGATGATCTTCAGTTCCGGCTCGTCGATGCCGCCGTAGAGGTGGTTGAGGAACTGCTCCTTGGTCAGCGTCTGGCCCTTGCGCAACGACAGCAGTTCGAGGATGCCGTATTCCTTGCCGGTGAGGTGGAGAGGGTCGCCGTCGACCTCGACGCTGCGGGTGTCGAGATTGATGGCAAGCTTCCCGGTGCGAATCACCGAATGGGCATGCCCCTGCGAACGGCGCACGATGGCTTGGATGCGGGCGACGAGTTCGCCGCGGTCGAACGGCTTGGTAAGATAGTCGTCGGCGCCGAAGCCCAACCCCTTTATCTTCTTGTCGGGTTCGACGAGGCCCGAGAGGATCAGAACCGGCGTCGCGATTCGCGAGGCGCGCAGCCGGCGAAGGACCTCGTACCCGTCCATGTCCGGCAACATGAGGTCGAGAAGGATGATGTCGTAGTCATAGATCTTGCCGATCTCGAGACCATCCTCGCCAAGGCTGGTGGTGTCGACCACCATTCCTTCACTGCGCAGAATGGCCTCCAATCCTTTGGCCAACAAAGCGTCGTCCTCGACCATCAATATACGCATATTGCTTATCTCGAGTATTTAAGACGTGGTAACCATAAGGGGGTATGATGGCGACTTCAAGGCAGCAGCGCCCCTGTTTGGTTACGAAAAGGTGGTGCTCGAGACCCGAATTTCATTACAAAGTGGTAATGTAGGTGGGTGCCGCCGAGGGAGCATTTCGTCTTGCGGTTGATGGTCGGAAACCTGTTGAACGAGATCGAACGCCTGCCGGACCTCAGGCTTTTCGGGCGCGTGACCTCGATTCGCGGCACCCTGGTCGAAGCCAGCGGTCTCCAGTTGAAGTTGTCGCTGGGGGACCGTTGCCAGATCGTCGCCAGGGACGGCCGGCCGGTTCCCTGCGAAGTCGTCGGTTTCCGCGAGGGCCGCACCCTGCTGATGCCCTTCACCTCGCTGGACGGCGTGGGAATGGGATGCGAGACCGAACTGGTTGCCGGCGACACGATGATCTATCCGGCCGCCGGCTGGCTCGGCCGGGTCATCAACGCCATGGGTGAGCCGGTGGACGGGCAGGGGCCCCTTCCCGGCGGAGACCTCGGCTACCGCATCCGAAATGCGCCCCCGCCGGCTCACGCCCGGCACCGGGTCGCCGGCAAGGTCGATCTCGGCGTGCGCGCCATCAACGCGTTTCTCACCTGCTGCCGGGGCCAGCGCATGGGCATTTTCGCCGGGTCGGGGGTCGGCAAGTCGTCCCTGCTGTCGATGATGGCCCGTCACACCGCCGCCGACGTCAGCGTCATCGGACTGATCGGCGAGCGCGGCCGCGAGGCGCGCGAGTTCATCGAGGACGACCTTGGCCCCGAAGGTCTGGCGCGCAGCGTGATCGTCGTCTCGACATCGGACGAATCCGCCCTCATGCGCCGCCAGGCCGCCTATGTGACGATGGCCGTGGCCGAATATTTCCGTGACCAGGGCCGCAGCGTGCTCTGCCTCATGGACAGCGTCACCCGCTTTGCCATGGCCCAGCGCGAGATCAGTTTGGCTGCGGGCGAGCCGCCGGCCCAGAAGGGTTACACCCCGACCGTCTTTGCCGAACTGCCGCGGCTGCTCGAACGCGCCGGGCCGGGAACCGGGCAGGGCAGCATCACTGGCCTGTTCACGGTTCTCGTCGAGGGGGACGACCAGAACGAACCGATCACCGACGCCGTCCGCGCCATTCTCGACGGTCATGTCGTGCTCGACCGGGCGATCGCCGAGCGCGGCCGCTATCCGGCGATCAATATATTGCGCAGCGTGTCGCGGACCCTGCCGGGATGCAACAACGAGGCGGAGAATGATCTGATCGGCCGGGCTCGGCGCCTGATCGCGGTGTACGAGGACATGGCCGAACTGATCCGCCTGGGCGCCTATCGGCGTGGCTCCGATCCCACGGTCGACGAGGCCATCCACTTCTATCCCGCCATCGAGGCGTTTCTAGCCCAGAAGAAGGATGAACCCACCGATCTGGCGACCGGCTATACGATGCTCGCCGACATCCTGTCAGGCTGAGGCACCGCATGGCCGATCTCGAACCTCTGCTGCGCCTCGGTCGCTGGCAGGTCGACGAGCAACGCCGCCATCTCGGCCTGCTCCTGGCCAGCGAAGAGCGGCTGCTCGCCGAGCAGGAGGCACTGACGCGGGAACTGGCGGCCGAGCAGGCCGCCGCCGCCGAGGACGCCCTGGGAGCCGGCTTGACCTATGCCGACTACGGCGCCGCCGTCATCGCTCGCCGCGAGGCGCTGGATCGGGCGCTCGCCGCGGTTCGGGGCGAGATCGACCAGGCGCGCGAAGCTTTGGCCGATGCCTACCGCCAGCTGAAGACCTACGAGACCGTCCATGCGGCCCGCCAACGCCGGGCCGCCGAGGAGGCGGCGCGCAAGGAGCAGGCGGTGCTCGACGAGATCGGCCAAACCCTGCACCGGCGGCGCCAGGCGGCCGAGGATTGATGGGTCAGAAGCGGCGCAGCCGCTCGAGCAGGGATTTGTTGTCCCAGCGCGGCTGACGATCCTCGACGAGGACAGAATGGCCCGGTCCGCCTGGGTCCGTGGTCACGATCACCTGCGTCCAGCGGGCGACGACTTCATTCGCCACGTCGTCGGTAATGGCGGCGGCGAGATGCTCCAGCGAAGGCAAGGCGACTTCGTCCAGGGCTTGCAGATAGGAAACGAAGCTGTCCGGCACGATCACCAGACGGTCCGGAACGTAGCGCAGGGAAACGTCGGCGGGCCGGTCGCCACCCACTCGTCCGGCGAGGTCGACCACGAAGTCGCGGCGCGGCGTCGGATTGGCCAGGGTGCGCAGCAAGGCGCGCCGAGCGGGAACGTCGGGTGGCGGCGGGCTCATACCAGGATGCCCCGCCATTCCCCCGCGTGCTCGTCGGCCGTTACTTCGACGAAACGGGGGGTGACCTGGAAGGAAGCGGACCCGCCGAGCCCTAGCCCTTCGAGGGACTGCGCGAAGATGCCCGAGATGTCCGAGCGCATGTCCTGTGGCAACGGCGCGTGGGTGCGCACGACCAGGTCAAATCGTTTCGCGGCGCGGCGCACCAGCCCATCAAGCTGAAGGGCGCCCACGTTGGACAGTTCGAGATCGAGCAGGAAGCGTATTCCGTCGTCGCCACCCCGCCCGTCCCCTCGTTCCTCGTCTTCCTGCGGGGCGCGGCGGACCACCATGCGCACGGGCTCGACGGTCTCGCCATTGAGCAGGGGCAGCGGGAACGCGCGCCATTCGCCGGCCGGCTGGCGGACACGGGCGGCGAGTTCCGACATGTCGTCGCTCACGCGTCTCGCGACGTCCTTCCGCCCCAGGCGTTCCAGGCTTTCCAGGGCGTCGCCCAGCCAGGCGCGGGCATCGCCGGCGCGGGCGGCGGCCGCGAACAGGGTGCCCGTGGCGGCCAGCCGGTTGTCGGGCTGCGGAAGGATTTTTGCCAGGGAGTCCGCCGCCGCCGGATCGGCCCGCTGCAGAATCTGGACGGCGTCCGACAGGGCGGGCCACTGGCCACCGGGAACGGCTGGCCGGAGCGCCGGCGGGGCCGCCGGCGTCGGTGGAGGCAACAGCGTTCCAAGCTCCAGGGTCACCGTGGCGCCGGGCGGCAGGGGGGGCGAATTCGCAAGAGCCAGCAGACCCACCGGCGTCTGAACCAAGGGTTGGCCGGCGTGGGTGTTGGGCGCGACGGTCCCCGTCACGATGGTCGGCGAGGCCGGAGAGGGCGAAAGAGCCGGAGTGGCCGCCGCGCCGGGCACCGCTTGCGGGGCGGGCGCCGTGGGCGCTTGGCCGCCCTGCGGACCGGTCACGGCCAAGACGCGCACGTTCAGGGTGGCCCCCGCCGCAAGTGGTTGCGGCCCCGGCGCGGCTGTTGGCGGCTGGCCGCCCGGCGGCGGAGGGGGCGCGCGCAACAGCGTCGCCGTGAGCCCCGTTGTCGCGGGGGGCGTCGCCGGACCCGCGGCGCCAGATGCGGGCTGAGGCGCGGGCGTGCCTCCCGGCGTCGGTCCCTGGGGGCGCTGCGGGGCCGAGGTGGCCGTCGTCTGGCCGCTGGCGGGCGTGCCTCCCGCGGCCTGCTGCGCCGACGCCCCGGCCCCGGTCGGGGGGGTGGGCGCGGGCGGGGCCGCCGCCGCGGTCGGACCGGGTGGACGGCCCTCGACCGCCAGGATGCGCAGTTGGGGCGACGCCGTGTTGGCCGGCGGCTGCAGGACCAGCCGGCCGCCCTCCGGCAAGGGAAAGGGCAGGCGGAGGCTGAGCTGGCCGGCCGGGGTTTCCGCCAAAACGACATTGCGCCCGGTCACCCGCAGCACCGTCGCCTCGAAGGCGCCGGTGGCGGCGAGCTTGGCCAGCACCCCATCCCCACCCAACACCGTCGCCAGCGCCTGGACGGCGGTCGGGGTGGCCGGCGGCGCGCCGGGGATGGGGGGAACGGTTGTCATCTGCCCCTTAGAAGTCTTTCGGCGATGGCCTCGACGTCGGCGGCGGCCTCGCTGTTGGGCGAGCGCGTCAGCATCGAGGTCTGGTTGCGGATCGCTTCCCTGACCTTGAGGTCGCGGCGGATCACCCCGGCGAGCGGCGGCGACACCTTGAGGAAGCCTTCGCAGGCCTTGAGCAGGGTGTTGTAGATACGTTCCCCTTCCCGAGTCGAATTGGCCATGTTGACGACCACCCGGATGTCGGTCCCCGGCCGCTCCAGATGCGTGACCTTGATGAAGGCATAGGCGTCGGTGAGCGACGTCGGTTCGTCGGTCGTCACCACCAGGATGGTCCCGGCGCTGTTGGCGAGTTGGCGGTTGCTGCGTTCGACGCCAGCGCCGAGGTCGACCACTACGCGGTCGTACGCATTGGCGAGCAGGACCAGGTCGTCGCCCAGGGTTTGCAGGCGGCTGATGGGGACGTTGGCCAGCGCGCCCGACCCCGATCGTCCGGCGATGATGTCGAAATTCCCGTCCGGGAACGGCATGGTGGCCTGATTGAGGGTGATGCGCCCGGCAACCACGCTGCCCAGATCATGCTTGGGCATGAGGCCGAGTTGGATGTCGACATTGGCCAGACCCAGATCGCCGTCGAACAGCAACGTCCGCTGGCCCGCCTTTGCGAAGGCATGGGTGAGCGAGATCGCGAACCAAGTCTTGCCCACCCCCCCCTTGCCAGAGGCGATGGCCAGGACGTTGCGGCCTTTCGCCCTTTGCGACGGGCGCGGGGCAAGGGTGGGGGTCTGCGTCATCGTCATGTCGTGGCCTCTGTCGGAAGAAGGTCGTTCTGGGCTTCGTCCCGGTTATTGGGCAGGATCAGCCGCGCCATCGCCTGAGGGCTGAGGGGGCTCAACCCGCTCGCGACGTGCGGGCTGGCGCTGACGTCGCACAGCATCAACTGGGCGGCGTCGGCGGCGGCCATGATGGCGCCAAAGCGGCGCGTCGTGTCAAGGCGCGTGGCGAGCAGGCGCGTCGCCCCGGCCTCGCCGAAGGCCTCGCCGATCTCGGCCGCCTCTTCGGCATCGCCGCCCGCGGCCAGTGCCAGGATCGGCTCGACGTCGGCGGCTTCCACCAGTCCGGTAAGAAACTCCATGTCGGTCGGCTTGAAGGGGTTGAGCCCGGGGCTGTCGATGAACACCAGGTCGGTCCGGCCGTCAAGCCCGTCGACCGCCTGGCGCAGCGAGTCCGGCCCGCGCGCCGATTTGAGATCGACGCCGAGGATGCGGGTGAACGCGGCAAGCTGGTGCACGGCGCCGGCGCGGTGATGGTCGGCGGTGATGACGGCGACGCGACGGCCCTTGAGCACCGTCCGCGCCGCCAGCTTGGCGACGGCGATGGTTTTCCCGGCGCCCGGCGGGCCGACCAGCATGAATGGCCGCGGTGCCGCCACTTCCGGCAGGGGGGCATAGGCGAACCCGGCATCCATGGCGGCCGTACAAGCCCGCAGCGGGTCGTCGATTTCAGATGTGTGCGCCGCGTTCACGAGCCGTTCGAGAAGCCGCGGCGGGGTGCCGTGTTCCACAAGGGCGGCGCGAACGGCCTGGGCGACGGGCGCCTCGCCATTTCCGAAAAGGTCGGCGGGTTCGTCCGGATCGGACTGTTCGAGGGCCGCCGTGATGCGCACGCCCTTGCCGCCGATCGCTCTTTGCGTGGACACGATGATGGCGTCGTCGCCCAGTTCGTCCCGGATCATGCGCATGGCCTCTGCCATGCTGGGGGCGGTGAACGACTTCAGCCGCATGGCCTACACCTGCCCCAAGGTCTTGATTCGGGCCTTCGGGTGGATTTCGCTCTGTGACATCACGACGGTGACCGGGCGGAACCGCTCGATGATCGACCGCACATAGGGGCGAATCAGCGGGCTGGTCAGCAGAACCGGGGTTTCACCCTGCATGGCGAACCGCTCGAACGTTTGCCGGATCTTGGCAATGAACTCCTGCAAGCGGGTGGGCGCCATGGCCAGTTGTTTCTCCTCGCCCTGTCCCACGAGCGACTCGGCGAATGCCTGCTCCCATTCGGGCGACAGGGTGACCAGCGGAATGAAGCCTTGGGTCCCGGTATTGGCGTCGCTGAGTTGGCGGGCCAACCGGGCGCGCACGTGCTCGGTGATCATCATGACGCTGCGCGTGTGGCCGCAGGCCTCGGAAATGCCTTCGAGAATAGTCGGCAGGTCGCGGATGGAGACGCGCTCCTGCAACAGGTTCTGCAACACGCGCTGCACGCCGCCCACCGAGATCTGACTGGGGATCATGTCGCTGACCAGCTTCTGGTGCTCCTTGTCGAGATCGTCGAGCAGCTTCTGCGTCTCGGCGAAGGACAGAAGCTCGGCCATGTTGTCCTTGATCACCTCGGTGAGATGCGTCGTCACGACGGTCGGCGGATCGACGACCGTGTACCCGCGGAACAGCGCCTCCTCGCGGTTGGCCGCGTCGACCCAGATGGCCGGCAGGCCGAAGGTGGGCTCGCGCGTCTTTTCGCCCGGCAGCGTCAAGTCCTCGCCGCGCGGGTCCATGACCAGCAGCATGTTCGGGCGCAGTTCGCCGCGCCCGGCCTCGACCTCCTTGATGTAGATGACGTATGAATTGGCCGGCAGTTGCATGTTGTCCTGGATGCGTACCGACGGCATGACGAATCCCACCTCGGCCGCCAACGCGCGCCGCAGCGACTTGATCTGCTCGGTCAGCCGCTGTCCCTTGGGATTGTTGATCAGCCCGAGCAGCCCGTAGCCCAGTTCCAGCCGCAGGTTGTCGATGCGCAGCGCGGTCGTGATCGGCTCCTCGGCGACTGGCGGCGGCTCGGTGGCGGCGATTTCGTGGGCGGCGGCGGCCGCAGCCGCCGCGGTTCTGTTGCGGTCGATCAGCCAGGCGGAACCGCCGGTCACCGCGGCCAGCGCCAGGAACGGCAGCATCGGCATTCCGGGCAGCAGCGCGATCGCCACCAGCAGCGCCGTGCTCACCCCCATCGCCTTGGGATAGCCGGCGAGTTGCCCGAACAGGGCGCGTTCGGTCCCGCCGCTGAGCCCGGCCTTGGTCACCAGCATGCCGGCGGCGGTCGACACGATCAGGGCCGGTATCTGCGATACCAGTCCGTCACCCACCGTCAGCGTGGTGTAAACGTCGGCGGCCTCGCCGAATGTCAGCCCGTTCTGGGCCATGCCGATGATCATGCCGCCGATGATGTTGATGAAGGTGATGAGCAGCCCCGCGACGGCGTCGCCGCGAACGAACTTCGAGGCGCCGTCCATGGCCCCGAAGAAGGTGCTCTCGGCCTCCAGTTCTGTGCGGCGCGTGCGGGCCTGGGCTTCGTCGATGAGGCCTGCGGACAAATCGGCGTCGATGGCCATCTGCTTGCCGGGCATGGCATCCAGGCTGAACCGCGCCGATACCTCGGCGATGCGCGTCGAACCCTTGGTGATGACCACGAAATTGACGATCACCAGGATAGAGAAGACGATCAGCCCGATCACGAAGCTGCCGCTCATCACGAATCCGGAAAACGCCTGGATGACCTGGCCGGCGCCGTCGGTGCCCTCATGCCCGTGCGCCAGGATCAGGCGCGTCGACGCAAGGTTGAGCGCCAGGCGCATCAGGGTGGCGACCAGCAGTACCGTGGGGAACGAACTGAATTCCAGCGGCTTCTCGATGAAAATCGCCGTCATCAGGATAAGCACCGAGAAGGTGATCGAGATGGCGAGCGAGATGTCGAGCAGCCACGTCGGCATCGGCAGGATGAGCACGACGAGGATGATGACGACGCCCAGGGCGAACGCGATGTCGCCGCGTGCAAGGGCGGCCTTCAGCCGGCCCGACACCAGCCCGCCGATGCCCTGACCGGGGCTCTCCGCCGATTCGCTCGCCTCAGCCATGCGTCATGGCCCCCTCATGGCGTTCACCAGGCCGTACGTTCATGGTCGCCGGGCGGCGGCACGGCGATGCCTTCCTGGCTGTACTGCTTGAGCTTGTTGCGCAGAGTGCGGATCGAGATGCCTAGGATGGTGGCCGCGTGGGTCCGGTTGCCCAGACAGTGGCTGAGCGTGTCGATAATCAGGTCGCGCTCGACCTCGGCAACCGTGCGGCCGACCAGAGCGGATCGCTCGCCGGCCGGCGACGGTTGGCGGACCTCGGTCGGGCCGCCCGACAGGACGATGGCTTCCGCCCCGATCTCGCCGCCGCTTGCCAGGAGCACGCCGCGGTACATGGTGTTCTCCAGTTCCCGCACGTTGCCGCGCCAGCCATGGCGCAGCAGGGCCTGGCGCGCCGCCTCCGACAGCGGGCGATAGGCCAGCCCGTTCGACTCCGCGTACTTTCGACCGAAGTGCTCGGCCAGCGCCTCGATATCCTGCGGGCGCTCTCGCAACGGGGGAATCTGCAAGTTCACCACGTTCAGGCGGAAATACAGGTCTTCGCGGAAGGTGCCCTTGCGCGCTTCATCATCGAGATTGCGGTTGCTGGTAGCGATGATGCGCACGTCCACCTTGACCGGCTGGTTGCCGCCGACCCGGTCGATCTCGCGCTCCTGGATGGCGCGCAGCAGCTTGGCCTGTAGACGAGGATCCATCTCGCTGATCTCGTCGAGAAGCAGAGTGCCGCCGTTGGCTTCCTCGAACTTGCCCAGGCGGCGGGCCACCGCGCCTGTGAATGCGCCCTTCTCGTGGCCGAAGAGTTCCGACTCCAGCAGGTTTTCGGGGATCGCGGCGCAGTTCACCGCGACGAAGCGCTGGCCGGCGCGCCGGCTCTTGCGATGGACGAAGCGGGCGACCAGCTCCTTGCCGGTTCCCGATTCGCCGGTGATGAGGATGTTGGCGTCGCTGGGCGCCACCTGCTCCGCCATCTGGAGCACTCGGCCCATTGCCGGGTCGCGAAACACCAGGGCGTGGCTTTCCTCGGTGACCGCCGCCAGCACGGCCGCGATCAGGTCGGCGTCCGGCGGCAGCGGGATGTACTCCTTTGCCCCCGCCTTGATGGCGCGCACGGCGGCGCCCGCATCATTGCCCACCCCGGCGGCCACCACGGGAATGGCGAAGCGCTCCGCGGCCAGACTGTCGATCAGCGCCTTGGTGTCGAGCTTGACGTCGATCATCACCAGATCCGCGCCACGGCCGGAGCGCAGCACGTCGAGGCCGGCTTGGACGTCGTCGGCCTGCATGATCTTGGCGCCGCGGGACATCGCGATCTGGCTGGCCGCCCCGATCTGCCCGTCCAAAGAGCCGATGATCAACAGTCGCATGTCGTATGGTCCCTTTTTCCGGCCTTAGTCGTAGTACTGCACCCGCTGCGTCGGCGGCAGAATGCTGTTCAGCATCATTTCCAGGCGGCGCGGATTTTCCTGCCGGCTGATCGAAACCACGCCCATCAGAAAAACACGATTGACCAACGCTTCCTCGGCCGAGTTGCGTTCCAGCTTCGCCGCCAGCGGCAACAACACGAGGTTGGCCAGAATGGCCCCATAGAAGGTGGTAAGCAGGGCGACCGCCATGCTCGGACCGATGGTCGAGGGGTCGTCGAGGTTTCCCAGCATCTGGACCAGGCCGATCAGCGTGCCGATCAGCCCCATCGCCGGCGAAACCTCGCCGGCCTTTCGCAGCACGCCAGCCGCCTGATGGTGGCGCAGTTGCGTCGCCTGAAGGTCGCGCTGAAGGATTCCTTCGACGTCGTTGTCCAGGATGCCGTCCACCACCATGGCGACCCCCTGATACAGGAATGGCTCGTCGGCAATCTCCTGCAGGCGCGCCTGGAGCGCGAGCACGCCCTGCTTGCGGGCGACGTCGGCCAGCATCAGCGTGCGGATGGCGGCGTGCGCGGGATCGCGCGTCACATGGATCACCGTCTTGGCGATGACCTTGGCGCTGCGGGCGACCTCCGGCAGGGAAAAGCAGATGGTGGTGACGGCAAGGGTGCCGCCAATGACGATCAGCACCGAGGGGACATCGAGAAACGAGCCCATCGAGCCGCCCAGGGCGATGGCGGTGCCGATCAGAAAGAACGCCCCCGCGAGGCCGACGACCGTCGCGACGTCGAAGGTTCGTCCGCCGAACCTTATCCCCCCGTCCCCCGCCATGCTTCAGGACCGATCGGTCTTGATGATTTCGGTCATCGTCACACCCAGCCGGTCTTCGACGACGACGACCTCGCCGCGCGCCACCAGCCGGTTGTTGACGTAGATGTCGATGGCCTCGCCGACCTTGCGGTCGAGTTCGACGACGGCACCTCGACCGAGCTTGAGCAATTGGTTGACCTGCATCGTCGCTCGGCCAAGTACGGCGGAGACCTGGACCGGGATATCGTAGACGGCCTCGAGATCGCGGGCCGAGCGGGGCATATCCAGGTCCTCGCGGACCCTTCCCTCCTCAACCTGCTTGTCGTTCTTTATTTCCGTGAGTTGCAGACTCTCGTTGTCCGCCATGTCCGTCTCCCAAGATCACGTTTCATCGCCGGGGAATTCTTCATCCTTGACCGGTGGGGAATGGCCGTCCCCCATCCCGAGCGCGCGCTCGATGATCCCGTCCAAGTCCTGCCACAATCGGTCGGTGAGGCGCTCACAGCCGCCGGTTTCCCATTCGGCGCGACAGTCGCCGACCGCAAGGCGATCGTCGGCGACCATGTCCAGAACCATTTCGTCGCCGGCGATTGACGGCAGCGCCGCAAGCTTCTCGCGCAAAGGCTCAATCAAAGACCCGTTGACGCGAACCCTCATCCTTGCCTCGCCCGCGAGATGGGCGGCGCATTCGTCCAATACGGCCTGCACCTCGCCGAGGCCATTGCGCCGCGCCGTTTCGGGCAAGACCTTGCGAGCCACGGCCATTGCCACCCGGACGGCATTGCGTGCGGCCATTTCGTTGGCCTCCGACTGGTGCTGTGCCATCGTCTGAAGGCGTTGCGCGATGGCCGTCAGGGCCGTGGCCACCTGGCGTTCGGTCGTCGCGGATGCCTCGGCCGTTCCCGCCTTGTGTCCCTCGGCAAAGGCCTCGGCGCGGGCCGTTTCCAAGTCCTCCTCAGAAAAGGTCGGCGGCGGGGGCGGCGGCGGTGGCTCGTCGCGAATGGGTTGGGGGGCGCTTTCGGCGCCCTTGTCAAACCTGGTCGTGAAGAGGAATTTTTGGGCGCCCGCCATATTCGCCTAATAAATCAGTTCGTCTTCTTCGCGACCTTCGGAGATCACGATCTGTCCGCTGGCCGCCAGTTCCTTGGCCATAGCGACGATGAGGCCCTGGGCAAGGTCGACGTCGCGCAGCCGCACGGGGCCCAGCGCGTCCATGTCCTCGCGCAGCATCTTTCCGGCGCGCTCGGACATGTTCTTGAAGAACAGGTCGCGCACCCCTTCCGACGCGCCCTTGAGGGCCAGCGCCAGCTTGTCCTTTTCGACATGGCGGAGCAGCGTCTGCACGCCCGACGCGTCGACGCGCACAAGGTCCTCGAAGGTGAACATCAGGGCCTTGATGCGTTCGGCCGATTCCCGGTTGCGCTCCTCGAGGGCGCTCATGAAGCGGTTTTCGGCATTTCGGTCCAGGTTGTTGAATATTTCCGCCATCATCTCGTGGGCGTCGCGGCGCGCGGTCCGGGCCAGATTGCTCATGAATTCGGTGCGCAGGGTGCGTTCGACGCCGTCAAGCACGTCCTTTTGCACCGATTCCATGCGCAGCATGCGCATCACCACTTCCATGGCGAAATTCTCGGGCAGCATCGCCAGCACCCGCGCGGCGTGGTCGGTTTTGATCTTCGAAAGCACCACGGCCACCGTCTGCGGATACTCGTTCTTCAGGTAGTTGGCGAGAACGGCCTCGTTGACGTTGCCGAGCTTGTCCCACATCGTGCGACCGGCCGGACCACGGATCTCCTCCATGATCATCTCGACGCGGTCTTTCGGCAGGCTCCGGGCGAGAAGGCGCTCGGTGCTTTCGTACGAGCCCACCAGCGATCCGGTCGAGGAGATCTGGTCTGCGAATTCCACGAACAGGCGTTCGACCACCGATGAACTGATGGTGCCCAGGCCGGCCATCGTCTGCGAGATCTCCTTGATCTCGTCGTCGTCCATCAGTGCGAAGATCTGGGCGGAATGTTCCTCGCCCAGGGAAAGCATCAGTATGGCCGCCTTTTGCGGACCATTGAGACTCCGATAGTCCTCCTTGACGCGAGCCAACGCCTAGCTCTCCTGATACATCCAAGTCCGAATGATGGACAGTGCCTCTTCCGGATGTTTCTCGACGATCTCGCCGATCTTCTTGATCGACGAGGCCTTCACCCGGCCCTCGACTTTGTCGATGTCGATCAATTCATCAAGCTTGTCGTCGGTTGAGGTGATGCTGGGCGCGGGGCCCAGCGCGGCGTTCCCTGCCGGACCGGCCAGGGCCGGCGCCGCGCGGCTCTGATCGGTCAGCAGACGGCGGCCCTCGGAGCCGGCGGCGGACATCGATTCGACGGCGCGGCTGACCAGGGGCTTGAGGACCAGCAGCAGGAACAGAATGGCGACCACGCTAAGCCCGATGTTCGAAGCCATCCGCTCGATGAAATCCCGCTCCATTCCGAAGAGCAGATTTTCGTCGTCGGTGGCGGACACGGCGTCGGCATCGGCGAATCGCATGTTGACGATGTCCACCTGGTCTCCGCGCCCCGCGTCGTATCCGACCGCGGAACGCACCAGGGTGGCGATCTGCTCGATTTGCTCGGCGCTTCGGGCCTCATAGGTGCGGTTGCCGCCATCGCCCGTGACGTAGTTGCCGTCGACCAGCACGGCCACCGAGAGCCGGCGAACGATACCCAGCTCCTTCACGTGGTTGCGGATGGTCTTGGAAATTTCGTAGTTCACCGTCTCCTGGGTCCGGTTCTGGCTGGACGAGCCCCGGACGCCCCCGGTGGCGGCATTGGCGTCGGGAAGGTTTTGGGCGACGCTGACCGCGCCGGGTTCGGCCTCCTGGTTCTGCTGGTTTTCCTCCACGGTGACCGACGAACGCACCACCTGGCCGTCGGGATCGTAGAGTTCCTGGGTGGTCGCGATGCGGTCGAAATCCATCTCGACCGACACCTCCGCTCGCACGCGACCGGGGCCCAGCGAGCGCTCCAGGAGTTCTTCGACGGTGCGGGCGAGACGATTTTCGTAGTTGAGCCGCATCTCCTCGGCGGATTGCGCCAGGGTCTCCAACCCGTCCGTGGTGCCGCGCGCCAGCAGCGTGCCCTTGCCGTCGACGATCGAGATGCGTTGGGGCTGCAGTTTGGGAACGGCGGCCGCGATCAGATGCTGGACAGCCAGCACCTGCTGCTTGGCCAGCCGATTGTTGCCGCGCATCGTCAGGACCACCGATGCGCTTGGCTCTTGGGTCTCGCGGCTGAACATCTCGCGCTTGGGCATGACGAGATGCACGCGGGCGGAACGTACGCCGTCGATCGCCCGGATGGTGCGGGCCAGTTCGCCCTCGAGCGCGCGCACCAAATTGACGCTCTGCATGAAACTGGTCGAGCCAAGGGCGCTACCGTTGTCGAACAACTCGTATCCGGTCCGCACGGTGCCGCCGCTCGGCAGGTTCTGCTCGGCCATGCGAACCCGCAGGTCGAGCTTGTGATCCTTGGGCACCCAGATTTCGGTGCCGTCGCGACGCAACTCATAGGGAATTTTCTCGGCTTGCAGCCGATTGACGATCTGGCCCGAGTCGGCCAGATCGAGGTCGCCGTAGAGCAGCTCCATCTGCGGCGAAGCGAAGCGCGCCATCAGATAGACGAAGAAGGCGAGCACTCCGACGCCAACGCTCGCCATGGCCGTCAGCCGCATGGGGCCCAGCCCACGCAACGACTGCAGGAACGCGTTCACCCTGATTTTCCCCGCTCGCGTTATCAGGCGGTGCCGACGTGGACTCCGCCTACCCTATTAG
>JACFNC010000017.1 GCA_019455065.1 Rhodospirillales bacterium | reverse complement strand
CGGCCGGCGGGGCCGCCGTCGGCGCGGGGGCGGCTGCGGGTGCGGCCGCTGCGAGCGCCGCCGCGGTCGGGGGTATCACCGCGGGGGCGGTGGCCGCGGGCGCTGCTGCTGCCGCCGCCGCCGTGGGTGCCGCGGTGGCGGCCTCCACTTCGGAAAGCACCACCTCGACGACCAGCACGACGTCCACGCAATAAGTGAATCAGAGCCGCTGCACCGCGGCCTTCGCCCAGCCGGCCGTCCGCGAGACGGTCGGCTGCTTGCGGCTCGCGTTCGGCCGGCGGCCTAGGCGGCGGGTTTCAGCACCTCGATGTCGAGCGGCGGGTATTCGCGCAACGTGTGCTGAATGGATTTCCAGACGAAGCCGGTATCCGGATCGATCCAGAAGTGATTCTGGAAGCTCCACCCATTCGACTTGACGAAGTTGTCTTCGCGCCAGATCTCGGCGTGGTGCTGGCGCCCAAGAATGGCGAAGGTCTGCCGCCCCTCGAGCGTGTAGGTCGCCTCGACGACGGCGCCATAGCCGGTGTCGTCCTCATAGTCGACGATACGGGTGACCGCCCTTCTCCCGCCCAGGTTCAGGGGTCCCCCGCTCAAGGGATCCGGTTGGAGGAAGGTCGTGCCCTTGAGATTGCGGGACAGGCCCGCCGTCTTGGTGACGCGGCCGCTCCGCGTCACCACCGCCATGCGGTCGGCGGAAATCCACGACAACTCGTCGCCCTGTTTCTGGCCGAGAACCAGGACCGACCGGGGACCGCGGCCGATCTTGGCGTAGATCATGGCATAGGGGCTGGCGGCCACCTGCTCGGGCGTGATGGGGACGTCGGGAAGGCCCGAAACGCCGAACTGATAGGCAAACCGCAGGGTCTTGACGGTGTTGTTCTCGCACCCCGATGCGAGCGCGGCGGAAGCCAGGAGCAGGAGGTGGCGGCGGGCGAGCATCCTCGGTCATCCGTCGGTTGGGCAGGGGCCACTCTACCACGGGGGCGTCGCTTTCCCAAACCGGCGTCTTTCCCGCTTCTCCGGACTTGCGGCGGGATGGCCGCGCCCTCATGGTTGGGGGCATGTGCGGCCGCGTCGCCCAGTACACCGATCCGGGGGCATTGTGCCGGCGCTTCGGCGTCGGCGGCGTGCCGCCCAACGCGCCGGCCCGCTGGAACGGCGCCCCCACCCAGGACTTCCTGGTGGTGCGCTTCAATCCCGACACCCGCCGCCGCCAGCTCGACCTGCTGCGCTGGGGGCTGGTGCCGCTGTGGGCCGAAGACGCCAAGGTCGGTTCGCGGCTGATCAACGCCCGCGCCGAGGCCTGCGCCCGCAAGCCCGCCTTCCGCGACGCCTTCCTGCGGCGCCGCTGCCTGGTGCCGGTGGACGCCTTCTACGAGTGGCGGAGCGGGGCGCAGGGGAAGCGGCCATTCGCCGTCGCGCTGCGCTCACGCGAGCCGATGGCCCTGGCGGGACTGTGGGAGCGGTGGCGCCAGCCCGACGGCGGCATCCTGCGCAGCTTCACCGTCATCACGACCGACGCCAGCCCGGCCGTCGCGCCGTTGCATGATCGCATGCCGGTCGTCCTTCCGCCCGCCGAGCATGCGAAGTGGCTGGGCGAGGAAGAGGCGTCGGCGGACGAGTTGCAGGCGATGCTGCGCCCCTATGACGGCGACCTCGATATCTGGCCGGTAAGCAAGCGGGTGAACAAGCCCGACAACGACGATCCCGACGTTCTTCGCGAAAGCGAAACCGACTGAGGAGGATGCCCCTGGATCGGATCCGCTTCCTCGGTACCCGCGCCAACATCGACCGCCGCACCTGGCGCCACCGTCGGCACAGCGCGTTGCTGATCGCCACCGACGAGGGCCGGCTGATGGTCGATTGCGGGGCCGACTGGAAGGACCTCCTCGGCATGGTGGCGCCCGACGCCATCCTGATCACCCACGCCCACCCCGATCACGCCTGGGGGCTGGCGGACGGGGCCCCGTGTCCCGTCTACGCGACCCAAGCGGCGTGGGAGGGCCTTGCCGGTTTTCCCGTCGCCGAGCGGCGGATGGTCGAACCCGGCCATCCCTTGACCATTCTCGGCGTACAGGTCGAGGCGTTCGAGGTGGTGCATTCGATTCGCGCCCCGGCGGTGGGGTATCGTCTCGCTCGGGGGACCTTTGGCCTTTTCTATGTGCCGGACGTCGTCGCGATACCCCGGAGGGGCGCGGCGTTGCGCGGGCTCTCGCTCTACGTCGGGGATGGGTCGTCGATCGTGCGGCCGCTGGTGCGGCGGCAGGGGGAGCTGTTGTTCGGGCACACCACCATTCGCGCCCAGCTCGGCTGGTGCGCCGAGGAGGGGGTCGGCCGCGCCTTGTTCACCCATTGCGGGGGCGCCGTGCTCGACAGGGAAAGGGACGCCGCCCGTGCCGTGCGCGATCTCGGACGGGCCAGGGGGGTGGAGGCGCGCCTCGCCTGCGACGGCCTGCGACTGGTCATGGCCTGAGGCTCACTCGTCGGTCCCGACGCTCCACAGTTCGTCGTCGGCGGTCAGGATGCGATAGACTTCGCTCACCGGCCCCAGCGGCAAGGTGTCCGGGTTCTCCTGCGCCAGGGCGTAGGCCTGTTCGACCTCCTGGCGCGTGGCGCCGCTGGCGATGATCGCGGCGACCTTGCCGGCGTGCAGGTCGCCGACCACCGCCGTCACGTCGGCCGGCTGCATGTTTCGGTCGGTCATCTTGCGTCTCCCTGGGTGTCAGCCGTCATTCGGAAACCCGGCCGGGGGAGAGTCGGGGATCTCGTCCGGCTCGCGCTCCGGGTATTCGGGAGGTTCGGGGAAGTCCCCCGGCTCTTCGGCGGGATACTCCTCCGGCCAATCTTCGGGAACCTCGTCCGGGTTGTCGGGCGGCGGCTGCCGCGGCTGCTGGGCGTCGGCGTCCATCGGCGTTCTCCGTCCAAGGGGCGGTCGGCACCATCCTGCTCCAGCCCGTGGCCCAGGCATTGATCTGGTTTAAGCCGGCTTCCTGTAGATCGGCATGTGCGCCAGCCATGGCTCCTTGTCGGGCAGCTTCTCGTGAATTCCGACCACCAGGAATCCGCCCGGCCGCAGGCATCCGAACAGCGCCGCTTCCGTGCGCGCCTGCCAGGCCGGCGAGAAATAGGTGAACGCCGCGTTGCGGCACAGGATCAGGTCGAAGCGGCCGGGCGGCGGGTCGTCGCGAATGTCACGGACGCGGAACGCCACCAGGGAGCGCCACCGTGGACCCAGGCACAGCAGCTCGTCGCGCGCGTCGAAGGCGGCGGCGATCCAGTCGGGCGGCAGTTCCCGCACCGCCGACCGCGCATAGCAGGCCCTGCGGCCCCTCTCCACCATGCCCTCGTCGGCATCGGTGGCCAAAATCGACGGCGCGACCCCGGGAAATTCCGGCTGAATTCGGAAGCTCCAGATCAGCGCCAGCGAATAGGGTTCCTCGCCAGCGGCGCATCCCGCGCTCCAGCAGGCGACCCGCCCGGACTCCGCCGCACGTGCGAGCATGGGAAGGATGGTGTCGGCGATCGCGTCGAAGACCCGGCGGTCGCGGTAGAAGCGCGAAATCGGAATGCGGCAGAAGGCCTCGAGCTGGGCCCACTCGGAGGCGTCGCGTTCGAGCAGGGCGCGATAGGCGCCAAGGTCGGCAAGGCCGAGTTCGCGCAGGCGTCGGCGCAACCGCTTGCACACGGTGCCGCGCACCCGGCGATAGCCTCGCCATCGCAGGCCGAGCAGCGGCAGGCACCAATGCAGGAAGGACACGCAGTCGGGGGCGGTGTCGCGCGGCGACATCGGCCGGCGTTCAGGTCGACGCCGGGCCCTCCACGGGATTCGGGGCGCGGCGCAGCATGTCCCCCACCTCCTCGTCGCTGACCTGCCGGAAGTCGCGATAGAAATAGCCGATCGCGCCCAGGTCTTCGGGGGCCAGCGGACACACCACCTCGTCGACCTCGGCACGCAGATCGGCCAGGGTGCTGGCGGCGGCCACCGGCACGGCCAGCACCAGCTTCTGCGGCCCCCGCAGCTTGAGGGCGCGCAGGCCGGCCCGCATGGTGGCTCCGGTCGCGATGCCGTCGTCGACGATGATCGCGGTGCGTCCGGCGACGGGAAGCGGTGCCCGGCCGTGCAGGTAGAGCTTGCGTCGCCGTTCGATCTCGGCGAGCTGCTCCTTCGCCGCCTGCTCGATGTACGCGCGCGACACGCCCGCAAGGGACATGACGTCGTCATTGGTCACGACGATCGGGTGCTCGCCGTCGACCACCGCCCCGGCCGCCAGTTCCGGCTGCCAGGGCACGCCGATCTTGCGCACCAGCAGAAGATCGAGGGGCGCGTTGAGGCGGGTGGCGATCTCCAGCGCCACGGGCACCCCGCCGCGCGGCAGCGCCAGCACCACCGGCCGTTCCGTCTCGAAGCGCAGCAGCAGCGATGCCAGGCGGCGTCCGGCCTCTGTTCTGTCAGCGTACATCGTCGTCTCCTCCCGGGCGGCCGACCGGCAGCAGGTAAAGCGGAACCTCGTCGGCGGCGAGGCCCATCAGGCCCGCCACCTCGTCGTCCTCGAAGGCACCCACGATCCCGGTCACGAGGTCCATGGCAACGGCCTGGAGTCCAAGGTTCTGGGCGGCGTGGCCGGCCTCCATGTCCACGTACCGCCGTCCGCGCGGCCCGTAGCGCGCCATCGTGCGCCCATGGAAGGCGCACAGGGCCACGACGGCCGGCGCCCGCCCCAGCCACTCCTGATCGAGCGCCGCCGCGGCGAGGTCTGGCCGCAGGTCGCCCTCGCGGTGCAGGGTGAGATCGTGGCGTCCACCATCATAACGATAGAGGCCGGCCGGAAGTTTCACCACCTTTCCGGCGAACAAATAGGCTTCGAGGGGATACAGGGCGCCGGCCGACGGCGCGGCACGCCGGCCCTCGGTTCCGGTGATGCCCTGTGCGGCCCACAGAAGCTGGGCGATCTCGGCCAGGGTCAACCCTCCCGCCGCGAACGACCGGACGGTGCGCCGGACGCCGATCGCCCTTTCCACCGAAACCGGGCCGTCCTCGCGCGGCGGCGGCAGCGCTACGGCGAAGCGGGCCGACGGTCGCACCCGGTGGTCGTCGCTCATGGGAGGATTCTCCTACGAATGGGTCTCGGGCGGCGTTAACGCAGATCAAGAGAGCGCTCTTTGCCCTCCGACATGATGACGCCGACCGCATTTGCAAAGGAGAGGTGAGCGATGCCAGAGAAGTCTTCCCTGCCCAGCAAACCGGAGCAGCAGCAGGTCGAGGTCATGCGCCCGCTGACGAGCCTTCGCCAGGACATGGACCGGCTGTTCGACGAGGTCATGTCGTGGTCCCCCTTCCGTCGCCAATGGATGGAGGCCGAGCCTTTCGGGCGCCTGTTCGGGGACTATCGTGGAGTTCCCCACCACGCCGACGTCGTCGAGCGCAAGGATGCCTATGAGATCGACATCGACGTTCCCGGCATGGAGGAAAAGGATCTCGACGTATCGTTTGCCGACGGATGCCTGACGGTGCGCGGCGAGATGCGCGAGGAGCGTGAGGAGAAGGACGAGGAGTATTGGCTCACCGAGCGTCGCCGCGGCTCGTTTTCCCGCAGCTTCCGGCTTCCGGAGGCCGTTGACGAGAACAAGATTCAGGCCGAACTCAAGAAGGGGGTCCTGATGATCACGGTGCCCAAAAGTCCCGAGGCGCAGAAGAGGCAGAAGAAGATCAGCGTCAAGGCCTCGAAATGAAGCGCCGCCGGCCTGTCGCCACGGCAGGCCGGCTCACCACCGCACCGCCAGGCGATTGCCGGCGGTAACGTCGATGCGTGTGCCCGCCGCCGCGCTTTCCCGATCCAGGGCGCCGCGCAGCCATCTTACGTCCTCGCTCGGCGCCTGGTGGAGGGCCAACCGGCGCATCACGAACGCGATCAGCCCCAGGGAAATCAATCGCCCGTCCTGGTCCAGCCGGGGCAGGTAGGAAACGGCGATGTCGCCGCGATACCCCTCGTACCCCGCAATACCCTCGTAATCATTGATGAAATCTCCGCAGCCATAGAGGATCGGCCGCCCGGCATGAACCTCGATGGCCTTGGCGTGGTGCGCGGAATGGCCGTGCACCACATCGGCGGCGCCAAGGTCGATCAGCGCATGCGCGAAGCGGCGCTGTTCGTCCGGCACCCCATAGCCCCAGTTGCCGCCCCAGTGGATCGACGCCACGATCAGATCGCCCGGCCTCCTGACGGCGGCGGCAGCCGCGGCGAGGCGCTCCGCCGTCCGCTGCGACAAATCGGGCAGGATGTTGACGCCGGGGGTGTCCGCGGTCGCCGCCCACTCCGCGGGAATGCCGCTGCTTTCGGTGCCGAACGCGAACACCATCACCCGTCGGCCACCGGGCAGGGGAATGACGGCCGGCGTGGCTGCTTCGGCCTCGTTTCGCCCGGCGCCGGCGCGGGCGATGCCCAGGCGGTCGAGCGTCTCCAGGGTTTCGCCCAGGCCCGCCGCCCCCCAGTCCAGGACGTGGTTGTTGGCCAGGGTGCAGCAGTCGATGCCGGCCGCGGTCAGGCAAGGAGCGTTGCGCGGCTCCATCTTGTAGTTGATGCCCTTGGGCAGGGGCGTGCGGCTGGTCGTAATGCTGGTTTCCAAATTGACGATCCGCGCGTCCGGGGCGGCCGTCCGCCACGCCGCCAGGGCGTCGCCCCAGACGTGGCCGAAGTCGACGGGCCGGGAAATCGGGCCACTGGCCGCCTCGGCGAGGACTAGATAGTCGCGGGCATCATCGACGCACGGCTCATACAACTGCGGATCGCCTGGAAAAGGCAGGATCTGGTCGATGCCGTGCCCGAGCATGACGTCGCCGCATAGGCAGAGCGTGACGTCCCGCAAATTTCAGTGCCCCGGGCTGATGCGCGACGCCGCCTCGGCCAGAAGCACGCTGCGAGCGCCCGCTTGAACCAGGGCCTTGACGCAATCCGCGGCCGTAGGCCACTCGAAATGCTCCTCGCGCAGGCCGCCCTCCATCCACAGGCTGTCGAGTTCGCTGCCGACGTAGAGTTTGCGCGCCGGGTCGTAGCTGAACCAGACATGCTTGTCCGGCAGGTCGATCCACACGGCGTAGGGTCGATGGTCATTTTTAAATCGGGCACCTGGCCGAGTTCGCCCCTGAGTTCCTCGGCGGCCTCCCGGACCGGCCGGAACGCCTCCTCGGTGCCTTGCGCCTCGACCGCCTTCGCCCGTCGGTGCAGCAGCGTCCGCTGTTCGTCCACCGCTTGTCTCAGCATGTCCCCGATCCGCCCCATGCTCGCCTCCTCAGTCGACGCCGAGAAATGGAAACCGGCGCAATTCGTCGCGCGTCCACACCGACAGGCCGGCGCGGCTGTCGATGGTCTCGATCTGCACGATCGCGTCGGGATCCTCGAAACTGATCCGGCCGGGTTCTCCCGACGCCTGCAGCGCCGCGATGAGCGCGGCGTCCAGGTCGCGTTCAGCCTGCTGGCTGGACAGGGTTCCCTTCATGCCGCGGCGATGGATGCGGACGTGGAAGCTGCGTCCCCTGAGATCGGACAGCCGCGCCGCGACCGCCTCGCGGGCCTTGGTCTCGAACTCTTCGAGCGAGTCGAACTCGAACATCTCCTGGGCGGCCATCAGATGCGAGACGAAATTGACCACCCCGGGCGAGCTTTCCACCATCGTCGCGAACTCGCTCAGCAACCGTTCTGGCGCCTCGGCCTTCAGGGCAAGGACGTGGTAGTACCCCGTGTGCTCCACCTTGGCGAGCCGGCCGAGCAGACGACGGGCCTCGGCCATTCCCTCGGTCTGCACGGTCGCCACCGCATTCCAGTCGTGCATCATGCTCCCCACGCTGGTCGGTTTCGCAAGCATACGGGGCCGCCGACGGACGGCGCTGATCGAGGTTAAGCCGACGTCGCCCCTTAACCTGTATCAACGTTGCGCGGCGGGATCGGCGCTTACCTGTCGCCTTGATGCAACCAAATTTGGGTTTTCGCCATGCAGATTCCCCTGCAGATCAGCTACCGAGGCTTTGCCGGCACCGAGGCGATCGAGGCCGACATTCGGGCGCGCGCCGACGAACTCGATCGCTTCTACGGCCGCATCATGGGCTGCCGGGTCGTCGTCGAGACCCTGCACCGGCACCACCACAAGGGCACCCTCTACCATATCCGCATCGACCTGACCGTGCCCGGGGCCGAACTCGTGGTGAAGCGCGACCCCGCCGAACACCACGCGCATGAGGACATTCACCTCGCCATCCACGACGCCTTCGATGCCGCGCGACGGATGCTCGAGGACCACGCCCGGCGGGTGCGCGACGACACCAAGACCCACGCCGTTCCGATGCACGGCACCGTCCTGCGTCTGCTGCCCGACTACGGCTTCATCGGCACGCCCGACGGCGGCGAGGTCTACTTCCATCGCAACAGCGTGGTCGGCGCCGATTACGACAAGCTGGAGGCGGGCGCCGAGGTGCGCTTCCACATGCACGAGGGCGAGGGCGAGAAGGGGCCGCAGGCGAGCACCGTCACGCCCATCGGCAAGCACCATCTTCCCGGCGTCGAGCGCATGTGAAAGGGGCCGTCATGCTGGTATGGCGACTGACTCCCATCGACACCACCGATCCCAACTGGGCCGCCAGTTCTTACCGCGGACTGGTCATCGTGCGGGCCCGCGACGAGGACAGCGCCCGCGAGGCGGCGCAGCAGACCTTCGGCGTCAAGACCCGCTTTCCGCCCGGCGCCGGCGACGTCGCGCCGCCCTGGAAGCGCCCCCAGCTGGTCAGCGCCGAGGCCATCGACGATCCGCGCTACCCGGCCGAAGGCCCCGGCGAGGTGTTGTTCCCGGTGTGAGCCGCGGTCACTTCACCTTCCCGATGCCCAACAGCTTCATCACGTACTTCTCGTAGATCGGCTCGCTCACCCCGCGCCGCACCTTGTGCAGGAAGTACTTCTCGAAGGCCACCTTGGCGACGTGGACCCATTTGCCCTCCGACGCCCAGTTGACGTTGCGCGGCGGAATCTGCGGCATGGCGACGAAGGCCACGCCCTTGTCGCCGAAATCGGCGAGGCAGATGGCGTTCAGGCTGGGCTTGGCGTCGGGTTCCTTGCCGTCCAGCAGGGCGCGCACGTTGTGCGCGGTGGCGGTGACCATGGATTCGATCATGAAGCCGGTCTTCGGCACCCCGGTGGGCACCGGCGTCTGCTCCACCGGCGGAATGGCGATGCACACCCCGATGGCGAAGACGTTGCGGAAGGTTGGGTTGCGCTGGTGGGCATCGACCAGCACGAAGCCGCGCGGATTGGTCAGGCCCGCGACGTACTTGCCGTCCTCGCCCTTGAGCGCCGCGACGCCGCGGAAGGCGGGAAGCATCATCGCCAGCTTGTACGGCAGCTCGTGGCGCCGCTTCTCCTGGCCGGACTCGTCCATTTCTGTGACGAAGGCCGTGTCGGCCTCGAAGCGGTCGCTGCGCGCGTTGACGATCCAGCGGATGTGCCGGTCGCGGAACAGCGACTCCAGCAGCCCCTTGGTGTCGCCCACGCCGCCCAGGCCGAGATGGCCGATATAGGGCTCGGCGCTGACGAAGGTCATCGGCACCCGGTCGCGGATTTTCCGCCGCCGGAGGTCGGTGTCCATGATCAGGGCGAACTCGTAGGCCGGTCCGAAGCATGACGCTCCCTGCACGGCGCCCACCACGATCGGCCCGGGATCGGCGCAGAAGGCGTCCCACGCCTTGCGGGTGGCGAGCGCATGATCGAGAGTGCAGACCGAGCTGGTATGGCCCTCGGGCCCCATCCCAGCGACCTCGTCGAAGGCGAGGTCGGGCCCCGTGCATATGATGAGCACGTCATAGGGAAGCCGCGTGCCGTCGCGCAGCAGCACGGCGTTCTCGCCGGGCAGCACCCGCTCTGCGCCGGCGGGGCGGAAGTCGATGCCTCGCTTGGCGAACACCGGGGCCAGCGGCACCCTCACGTCGTCCGGGGCCCGCCAGCCGACCGCCACCCAGGGGTTCGAGGGCACGAACTGAAAGCTTGGTCCCTCGCCGATTACCGTGATCCGGTCGCCGGGGCGCGCCTGATCCTTCATCTCCAGCGCCATCGGAATGCCGCCCAAACCGGCGCCCAGCACCACCACGTCCGCCATGACACCTCTCCCGCCGGGGCATTTCGCTTTCGCCCGGAACTGCCCTCCTTAGGTCACCCCCGGGCTTGTCCCGGGGGTCCAAAAATCTCCGGGCCACGCCCGGCAACGACGAAAGCGCCTACAGGGCAGCATAGGCCGGGGCGCGACGGGCGATGTTAAATTGGATCAAGGTCCGCCGGCCGCCTCGGCCTCGCCCACGTTCCGCTTGACGGCAAGGAAGCTGTCGGGGCTGACCGAGATCGAGGTGATCCCGCAGTCGACCAGGAAGCGCGCGAACTCGGGATCGTCGCTGGGCGCCTGGCCGCACAGGCCGATCTTGCGGCCGACCGCGTTGGCGGTGCCGATGACGTCGCGGATGGCGCGCTGGACGGCGGGGTCGCGCTCGCTGAACAGCGCTGCGAGGATGTCCGAGTCGCGGTCGATGCCCAGCACCAGCTGCGTCAGGTCGTTGCTGCCGATCGAGAAGCCGTCGAAACGGTCGGCGAACTCGCGCGCCAGGATCACGTTCGAGGGTATCTCGCACATGACGTAGACTTCCAGCCCGTTGCGCCCGCGTTCGAGGCCGTGCTCGGCCATCGTCGCCATGACGCGGTCGGCCTCGTCCAGGGTGCGGCAGAACGGGATCATGACGACGATGTTGTCGAGGCCGATGACCTCCCGTGCCCTCTTGATGGCCCTGCACTCGAGGGCGAAGCCGTCGCGATAGCCCTCGTGGTAGTAGCGGCTGGCGCCGCGCCACCCGATCATCGGATTCTCCTCATGCGGCTCGAAGGCGCGGCCGCCCAGAAGCCGGGCGTACTCGTTGGTCTTGAAGTCGCTCATGCGCACGATCACTGGGCGCGGATGCCAGGCGGCGGCCAGGCGGGCGACGCCGCGGGCCAGGGTGTCGACGAAGTACTCGGGCTTGTCGGCGAAGCCGGCCGTCAGTTCCTCGATGCGCCGCCGCGCCTCCTGGTCCTCGACGCGGTCGAAATGCGCCAATGCCATGGGATGGATCTTGATCAGGTTGCCGATCACGAACTCCAGCCGCGCCAAGCCCACCCCGTCGGCCGGCAGCCGCCACCAGCGGAACGCCGCCGCCGGATTGGCGAGATTGAGCATGACCTGGGTCCGGGTCTGCGGAACGTCCTCCAGCGACATCTCGCGCACCGTGACCTCCAGAATGCCGTCATAGACGAATCCTTCGTCCCCCTCGGCGCAGGAGACGGTCGCCTCTTGGCCGTCCCGCAGCGCGGTGGTGGCGTCGCCGCAGCCCACCACCGCCGGCAGGCCAAGCTCGCGGCTGACGATGGCGGCGTGCGAGGTGCGGCCGCCGTGATCGGTCACGATCGCGGCCGCCTTCTTCATGATCGGCACCCAATCGGGGTCGGTCATCCCGGTGACCAGAATGCCGCCCGGGCGGAAGCGGTCGATCTCCTCGGCGCTTTCGAGGCGGCAGACCTTGCCGGTGGCGATGGCATCGCCTATGGCCAGCCCGGCGACCAGCCGCCGGCCGCGCCGTTCGAGCGAATAGGTCTTGTAGGCGGCGGCCTCGCGGCGCGCCTGCACGGTTTCGGGCCGCGCCTGGACGATGTACAGCTCGCCGCTGTCGCCGTCCTTGGCCCATTCCATGTCCATGGGCTTTCCATAGTGCTCCTCGATGACCACCGCCCAGCGGGCCAGCGAGACGATCTCGTCGTCGGACAGCACCAGGGCCGCCCGTTCGGCCGGGGCGCAGTCGACGGTGCGGGTCGGTGGATCGCCCTCGGCATAGACGATCTTGCGCGCCTTGCCGCCGATGCGCCGCTCGATGATCGGCCGCAGGTGCCGCCGGTCGAGCAGGGGCTTGAACACCAGATACTCGTCGGGATCGACGCTGCCCTGAACGACGCTTTCGCCCAGGCCCCAGGCGGCATTGATGAGCACCGCGCGGGGAAAGCCGGTCTCGGTGTCGATCGAGAACATGACGCCGGCCCCCGCCTTGTCCGAGCGCACCATGCGCTGCACGCCCACCGACAGCGCCACCTGCATGTGATCGAAGCCGTGATTGCGGCGATAGGCGATGGCCCGGTCGGTGAACAGCGAGGCGTAGCAGCGCCGGCAGGCGTCGAGCAGCGCCGCCTCGCCCCGGATGTTGAGGAACGTCTCCTGCTGGCCGGCGAAGCTGGCCTCCGGCAAATCCTCGGCGGTGGCGCTGGAGCGCACGGCGACGTCGAGTTCGGGGCGGCCGGCGCGCTCGCACAGCCGCCGGTAGGCTTGGCGAATGGCATCGGCCAGCCTCTCCGGCAGGTGCGCCTCCAGAATCATGCGCCGGATGTCCGCGCCGACGACGGCTAGGGCGTCGGGGGCGCGGTCGAGCCGCGCCAGCGCCTCACCGATCCGGGGGCGCAGCCCGGCCTGGTCGAGAAGATGCCAATAGGCTTCCGAGGTGGTGGCGAAGCCGTCCGGAACCCGAATCCCGGCCTCGCGCAGCCGGGCGATCATCTCGCCCAGCGAGGCGTTCTTGCCGCCCACCCGGCCGACATCCTTCGATCCGAGGTTTTCCAGCCACAGGACGAACTCGGCCATGGGATCCTCCATCGACGGCAACCGTGTAACCCGGCATCGCCCGCGCGTGTTTCCTCAGGCGGCGCGCGACCGCTCCCGCAGATAGGCGACCGCTCCGTCGACGGTCGTGATCTTCGGGTAGTCGGCTTCGGGGATGTCGACGCCCAGGCGCTTGTGCAGGGCGGTGACGAGGTTGAGGATGTCCATGGAATCGAAATCCAGGGCTTCGCGGATGTCGGCGTCGCCCGAAATTTCTGCCGGGTCGATCTCCGGGGTCAGGTTGCGCATCTCGTCGATGACCACGTTTCGGATCTCGTTCTCGGTCATAGCCGCTCCGGGGATTGCAGAAGGTCGTCGACCTCCCTGAGGAACAAGGCGGCGCGATGGCCGTCGCTGACCCTGTGGTCGCCGGCCAGGCTGGCGGTGACCGCGGGCCGTACCTCGACGCGGTCGTCCGTCGCCCACGGCCGGCGCGTCACGCTGCCGAACCCCACGATGGCGACCTGCGGCGGGTAGATCACCGCCAGCATGCCCTCGACGCCGCGTTCCCCCAGGCTGCTGACGGTGATGGTGGGATCGGAGAGCTCCGAGCTGCGCAGGGTGCCGGCGCGCACGCGCGCCACCAGGTCGCGGAAGGCGGCCATCAGGTCGTCGAGCGGGCGTGCGGCGGTGTCGCGGATGGCCGGCGCCACCAGGCCACCCCCGCGCAGTGCGATGGCCACCCCGACATGGACGTCTTCGGCGGGGCGGAAGCCGTCCGCGGAGTGGAAGCCGTTCAACTCGGGAAAGCGCCGCAGCGCCAGCGCCACCGCCTTGACCAGCAGGACCGCCGGCAGCAGCCGTTCGGCCGGCGGCCGGTCGGCGTTGCGCGCCTCCAGCCACGCCAGCGCCGTCGTCATGTCGATGGACGTGGACAGGTAGTAGTGCGGGATCTCGCGTTTCGAGCGTGCCATGGCGGCGGCGATGGCCTGGCGCATCGCCGCCAGATCGATGCGGCCGCGTGCCGCCGCCGGGGCGCGCTCGGCGGCCCTTTCCACGTCGGCGCTGACGACCGCGCCGCCCGGTCCGCTTCCGGTCAGCGCCGCCAGATCGACGCCGCGCGCCGCCGCCAGCCGTCGCGCCGCCGGCGAGGCGAGGGGGCGGGCGCCGGCCGCCGCCGGGGGCGGGGCCACCGGCGGGGGAGCCGTCGGCGGCGCTGGTGCGATCGGCCGTTCGGGCGGCGGGGTCGGACGGGCGCGTGCCGGCTCGCCCTCGCCGACGATCAGGGCAAGGGGGGTGCCGACCGGCACAGTGGCGCCAGGTGGGACCAGTGTCTCGGACAGCACGCCGGTCTCGAAGATCTCGACCTCGATGGCGCCCTTCTGGGTCTCGACCACGGCGACGATATCGCCCCGCCGCACCGCGTCGCCCGGCTTCTTCAGCCATTCCACCAGCTTGCCGGCCGCCATGTCGGCGCCCAGCGACGGCATGCGGAACTCGATCATCGGGGGCCGAGGGTGGCGCGTGCTGCCGCCACGATGCCGTCGGGCTGCGGCAGCGCCGCCTGTTCGAGGTGGCGGGGATAGGGCATCGGCACCTCGGCCGAGCACACGCGGCCGACCGGCGCGTCCAGGTCCCAGAAGGCCTGCTCCATGATGCGGGCGCTGATTTCGGCGGACAGGCTGCCGCTGCGCCAGCCTTCGTCGACGATCACGGCCCGCCGCGTGCGCCGCACCGAGGCGATGACGGTTTCCTCGTCGAGCGGGCGCAGGACGCGCAGATCGATCACCTCGGCGGCAATCCCGTCAGCCGCCAGCATGTCGGCGGCGGCCAGGGTCTTGGGCAGCATGCCGCCATAGGTGATGATGGTGACGTCCTTGCCGGGGCGCCGCACCGCCGCCTTCGTGATGTCCACCGGGCGGCGATCGGGCAGCGGGCCGGTGTCGTTGTAGAGCATGACGTGCTCGAAGATCAGCACCGGGTCGGGATCCTCCAGCGCCGGCCACAGCATCCCGCGCGCGTCCTCGATGGTCGCCGGAGCCAGAACCTTGAGGCCGGGGACGTGGGCGTACCAGCCCTCCAGGCTGTGCGAATGCTGGGCGGCGAGCTGGCGCCCGGCGCCGGTGGCCATGCGGATGACCAGCGGCACGTTGAACAGCCCGCCCGACATGTGCAGCAGGGTGGCGGCGTTGTTGACGATCTGGTCCAGCGCCAGCAGGCTGAAATTGACGGTCATGATCTCGACGATGGGGCGCATCCCGCCCAGCGCGGCGCCGATGCCCGCGCCGGTGAAGGTGGATTCCGACAGCGGCGTGTCGCGGATGCGCTCCGGCCCGAACTCCTCCAGCAGGCCCTTGCTGACCGCATAGCAGCCGCCGTAGCGACCGACGTCCTCGCCCATCAGGAAGACTCGCGGATCGCGGATCATGGCGTCGCGGATGGCTTGCTTCACCGCCTCGCGATAGGTGATTTCGTTGGTTCCGGGCGGGGGGCGGTCGGCGGTCACGGTCTTGCCTGCGCGCGGGTGACGTGGCGGGTGAGCGTCTCGATCGGCTCCCAGCTGCCGGCCTCGGCGAAGGCGACGCTGGCATCGACCTCGGCCGCAACCTCGGCTTCCAGTTCCTCGCGGTCCCGGTCGTGCATCATGCCGGTCTCGGTCATCCAATTGGCGAGGCGGACGATGGGATCCCGCTTCATCCATTCCTCGACCTCGTCTTTGCCGCGGTAAAGCTGGGCGTCGAACATGGAATGGGCGCGGAAGCGATAGGTCCGGCACTCCAGGAAATGTGGGCCTTCGCCGGCCCGCACGGCGGCGGCGGCGCGCAGGGCGGCGGCCTCGACCGCCACCACGTCCATGCCGTCCACCGCCTCCGAGGGCATCTGATAGGCGGCCGCCTTGGCATGGATGTCGGTTTGCGACTGGGCGCGCTCCAGGGCGGTGCCCATGGCGTAGAGGTTGTTCTCGCACACGAACAGCACCGGCAGCGTCCACAGGGCGGCGAGGTTCAGGCTCTCATGGAACTCGCCTTCGGCCACGGCGCCGTCGCCGAAGAAACAGGCGGTCACCCGTGCGCGCCCCTGCATGCGGTCGGCAAGGGCCAAACCGACGGCCAGCGGCAGGCCGCCTCCGACGATGGCGTTGCCGCCGTAGAAGCGGCGCTCGGCGTCGAACAGATGCATCGACCCGCCGCGGCCGCCGCTGCAGCCCTCGGCCTTGCCGTACATCTCGGCCATCACGGCGTTCATCGGCACCCCGCGGGCCAGCGCCTGGCCGTGCTCGCGATAGGTGGCGACCACCGCGTCGTCCTCGGTCAGCGCCTGCATCACCCCCACCGACACCGCCTCCTCGCCGTTGTAGAGATGCAGGAAGCCGCGAATCTTCTCCTGGGTATAGAGTTCGGCGCACTTGTCCTCGAAGCGGCGGATGCGCAGCATCCCGCGCAGCAGCCCGAGCAGGTGGGGGCGGCTGAGATGCGGCTTGGTGGCGGCCGGCTGGGTCATGACGGTTCGCCCTCCAGGGTCGACAGGTCGCCCTCGGGTAGGCCAAGCTCGCGGGCCTTGAGCAGGCGGCGCATGATCTTGCCGCTGCGGGTCCGGGGCAGATCGGCGCGGAAGTCGAGGTCGCGCGGCGCGACGGCGCGGCCCAGGCGCTTGCGGGCCTGGCCCAGGATGTCGCGGCGCAACTGCTCGCTGGGGGCGAAGCCGCGCTTCAGGGCGACGAACGCCTTGACCGCCTCGCCGGCTACCGGGTCGGGCACGCCGATGACGCCGGCTTCGGCGACCGCGGGGTGCTCCATCAGGGCGCTCTCGACCTCGAACGGGCCGATCAGGTGGCCGGCCGACTTGATCACGTCGTCCGCGCGGCCGACGAACCAGTAGTAGCCGTCGGCGTCGCGCATGGCGAGGTCGCCGGTCAGGTACCAGCCGCCGGCGAAGCACTTGCGATAGCGTTCATCCTCGTGCAGGTAGCCGCGGAACATCGACGGCCAGCCGGGCCGCAGCGCCAGCTCGCCGACCGCCATCGGCTCGGAGAGTTCGGTGACAACGTCGCCTTCCCGGCGCACGATGCCGGCCAGCACCCCGGGCACGGGCCTGCCCATCGAGCCGGGCTTGATGTCCATGGCCGGGAAATTGGCGATCATGATGCCGCCGGTCTCCGTCTGCCACCAGTTGTCGTGGAAGGGTTTGCCGAATGCTTCCAGGCCCCAGACCACCGCCTCGGGATTGAGCGGCTCACCGACGCTCGCCATCAGGCGCAGCGCCGAGGTGTCGTATTTGCGCACTACCTCGGTGCCCACCTTCATCATCATGCGGATGGCGGTCGGGGCGGTGTACCATACGGTCACCCGCTGCTCCTCGAGGATGCGGTACCAGCGCTCGGCCTCGAACTCGGACTCATCCACGATCATGGCGGCGCCTATGGTCAGCGGCGCGATGATTCCGTACGAGGTTCCGGTCACCCAGCCGGGATCGGCGGTGCACCAGAAGACCTCCTGCGGGCGCAGGTCGAGCACCAGCTTTCCGGTGGCGTGATGGGCGACCACCGCTTGGTGGACGTGGACGGCGCCCTTCGGCCGCCCGGTGGTGCCGCTGGTGAAATGGATCAGGGCGACGTCGGCGGGCCGCGTGCGGGCGATGTCGAAGGCATCCTCGGCCTCGGCCAGCGCCGCATCGAGGTCGGTGATGCCGGGCGGGGCGTCGGCCGACAGGCCGCCGGCGAGCAATACCAGCCGCAGGCTCGGCAGTGCGTCCCGCCAAGCCATGACCTTCCGGCGATAGAACGCCTCGTTGGTGACCAGGACGGCGGCTTCGCCGATTTCCATGCGCGCCCGCACGGGCTCGGGTCCGAAGGCCGAGAACAGGGGTGAAAAGACGCACCCGGCCTTCCAGGTACCGAGCGCCGCCAGATACAAGGCGGGAACCCGGCCGAGCAGGCAGAACACCCGCGCCCCGGCCGGCACGCCGTGGCGGCGCAACACGCCGGCGAAACGGTTGGATAGCCTGTCCAGGTCCGCGTAGGTGAAGTCCTGGGCACTGGCGTCCTTGCCCAGCCAGCGAAGGGCGAGCCGTTCGCCGCGCCCGTCGGCGACGTGCCGTCCCACGGCCTCGTGTGCGATGTTCAGTCCCCCGCCGGGAAGCCCCGTCAGTTCGGCACCGGCGTTCCGCCAGTCGAAGTCCGCACACGCCTTCTCGTAATCCGCCAAGTTTGCCGCGTCGCCGTCAGGGGCGGACTTCCTGATGGTTTCCCAATGCGATGCGGCCTCCACGAACCCGGCCCCCCTGGCTGCATTTTGTGCAAGCTTAGGCGCGCCGTGCAGCGTGCGGCTTGACCCAGGTTAAGATGGGCGTGACGTCTCAGTGGATTGCGTGCGGGAGATGTGGCGTTGCGCCTCCCAATCGCACAGCCTGAATTCCGTCCACACGTCGTGGGCGCTCAGGCCAACGTCATGACGGGCGGCGTCACGCAGGATCTTGGCGGTGATTCCCTGGCGGCCGAGTTGGCGTTGCGTCGCGATCACCTCCGAGGCGTAGCGGTCGGCGGCGGCACCCTCCAGGCCCAGTTGACGGGCCGCCCACAGGCCCATCAGCCGCGCGCGCAACGCCCTCATTTCGGTCCCGCGTTCCAAGCCATTCGTCGCTGGCATCACTTCTCTTATCATCCATCCGATCCAGAAAGTTCCAATGGGTCGCGTGCGACTCAGCCACGTTGGGAGGCGTCGGCCAAGGGTGCTATGGCCTAATACCCTTCTGGGGGAGGATGCCGTTGGATGCGGCGGTCAGACCGGCGACCGCTCCTGCGCGAGATCGGGCTCGCCGTTCAGTCTCAGAATTTGTTCCCGCGCGGCGTTCCGCAACCATACCGCCTTGTCCCAGGCCTCTCCGGCCGGTGCGTGGACGGCGTTGCCCACGGCCACGTTCGGGAAGCCGGGGCGCGGGAACCACGAGCCGGCCCGAAGCATCGAGCGGGTCCCCCGGATGGCGATGGGCACGACCGGCAGGTCGGCTGCGGCGGCGGTCACGAAGGCCCCCATATGGAAGGGCAGCAGGCCCGGCCTGCGCGTGAACGTGCCCTCGGGGAAGAACAGCAGCGGCGTGTTTCCCGGGCGTTCCCGGGTCAGCAAGCCCTTTGCGTCGGCCATGCCCTGGGCGCGGTCGAAGCGCTCGACGAACACCGCCCCCATACGCTTCAGCGGCATGGCGGTCGCCCAGTTCCCCTGCAGTTCGGCCTTGGCAACGAAGGCGACCGGCCGCCTCAGCAGCGCAATCAGCACGAAGCCGTCCAGGTAGCTGGCATGGTTGGCGACCAGTACGGCCGGCGTGCGGGGCAGGGTCTCGATTCCCTTGCCCACCAGCTTGGTTCCGGTCAGCGCCGCCGCCGTCCTCAGCACCGCGCGCGCCGCGCTCCAGCGCCATTGGAGGGTCGGCAGGAGGACCGCCGCCAGCCAGCCGACCGGCGCCAGCAGGCCGATGACCAGCCAGGCGTAGGCGGCGAAGGCGTATTCGCCGGCCCGGCGCCCCATGCGGGCGAGTTCCTGCCGTGCCGCCGCCAGCCGCAGGGCCGCCACCTGCCGCCAGACCTGCTTGCGCCGGCGGCCGATCATGCCCGCTTCGAACATTTGCCGGCAGGCGGCGCGCCGGATCTTGCCGCTCGACGTCTTGGGGACGGAGTTGGGCGGGGCGAGGACGACGTGGTCGGCGGGCATGCCGGTCAGGTCGATGGCCAGCGCCCCGATCGCCTGTTCGATGCGGGCGCGCTCCTCGCCGGCGGTCTTGCGCGTCTCCGCCACCACCACCAGCTTCTCGCCGCCCGCGTCGGCCACGCCGAACACGGCCACGTTGCCGCGCCGCACGCCGGACACCTCTCCCACGGCCGCCTCCAGTTCCTCGGGATGGACGTTGCGGCCCGCCTTGATGATGATGTCCTTGACGCGGCCGGTGACGTACAGCTCGCCGTCGGCGATGTAGCCCAGATCCCCGGTATCCAGCCAGCCGTCGTGGAACAACGCCGCCGTGGCCTCGGCGTTGCGGAAATAGCCGCTGGTGGCCGACGGGCCGCGGAACTGGATGCGGCCCTCGCGGCGGTCGGGCAGTTCGCGGTCGGCGGTGTCGACGACGCGGATTTCATGGTCGGGCAGCGGCCGGCCGCACGATACGAAGGTCATGGTGGCGGTGCCCGGGGCGTCGCTGGGCGCGGCGGTTCCCTCGTTGATCATCGTCCGGCGGTCGACGCGGTCGAACAGGGGGCCGCGCCCCAGCGGGGGAAACGTCAGGCCGACGCAGTTCTCGGCCAGCCCGTAGACTGGCATCATCGCCTCCGGCCTGAGTCCCGACTTCGCGAAGCGGGTCTCGAATGCGCGCAGGGTGTCGGGGTTCACCGGCTCGGCGCCGTTGTAAATCCCGCGCAGGCTGGAGAGGTCGAGGGTGGCGGCCTCGGCCTCGTCGATCCGGCGCACGCACAGCTCGTAAGCGAAATTGGGCGCCGCGGTCAGGGTGCCGCGATGGCGGTGGATGGCGCGCAGCCAGCGCGCCGGGCGCGAGATGAAGGCCAGGGGGGACATCAGGATCAGGGGCATGCCGTGATACAGGCTGCCCAGCCACGCCCCGATCAGGCCCATGTCGTGATACAGCGGCAGCCAGCTCACCACCACGTCGTCGGGCCGCACCGCCACCGCCGCCCCCATGGCGCGGACGTTGGTCAACAGATTGGCGTGGCTCAGGATCACGCCCTTTGGGGCGGCGGTGCTGCCCGAGGTGTATTGCAGCAGCGCGGTGTCGGCGGGGGCAAGGCTCGGGCGGCCCGGAGAGCCGCCGCCGGCGGCCAGATCGTCGGGGGTAACCACGGCGCGCAGGGTCGCAACCTGGCCGGTCAGCAGGCGGGCCACCACCGCAAGCTCCGCCGTGGTGACCAGCATGGCGGCCAGGCTGTTCGTCAGGATGCCGGCCTGGCGGCGGACGTGCTCTTCCAGTTGCGCCGGGCGGAAGGGGGGATAAATCGGCACCGGCACCCCGCCGGCCAGCCAAACGCCGTAGAACGCGGTGAAGTATTGCGGCCCGGTCGGCAGCATGAGGGCCACCGACTGGCCGGGTTCGAGGCCGCGCTCCAGCAGTCCGGCGGCGATCGCGGTGGCCTCGGCGAACAGGTCGCCATAGCTCAGCACGCGGCCTTCCTGCTCGTCCTCGTAGAAGCGGATGCAGACCGCCTCGGGCGACCGGTCGGCGTGCCATTCCAGAACGTCGATCCAGGTGACGGCGTCGTGCGCCTCCCGCGCCGCGGCCGGCCCATGCGCCGCCGGCGCGGCCTCGCGGCGCGCGGGCGCGTCGAGGCGGGGCGCCGATTCGATGGCTCGCAGAAGGTCGCGCGGCGTCTCGGCCTCGATCGCCAGCCGCTCGGGCAGCGCCACGGAGAAGGTCTTTTCGATCCGGCTGACGAGTTCGACCCGCCCCAGGCTGTCGAACCCGAGGTCGCGGTCGAGCTGGCTGTCGAGCCGGGGCGGCGGCCCGGCACGGCCCGGGTGCAGTTCGGCGGCCACGGCCGCGACCGTCGCCAGCAGCTTGGGAGTCAGCGATTGGTGATTGGCGTCCGGCATTGCATCCCCCGATGCCTCACAGCGTCGCCGCTGCGCCTCGCTCTTTCAAGTGGAAGATGGGGATGCGGTCTCGTTCAGGGCTCCTGCCAGTCCTCGGCGGTCAGGATGTCGTAGACCTGCGCGACGGTGCCGGACAGCGACTTCTCGGCATCGGCCAGCGCGTCGGTTTCGTCCGACGCCCATGCGAAGGCCTCGACCAACTCCTCCAGGGTCGCTCCGCTGCCGATGATCGCGGCGATCTTGTCGTCGTCGATCTCGCCGACGACCGCGACCACCTCATCGCGGTTAAGTGGGGCTGCGGCGCGTTCCATGGCGGTCTCCGGGGCGGTGACGGTCTGCGTCCGATGCTGGACGCGCAACCGTCTCGCGTCGTTGATGCATGTTAGTCGAAACTGGCGCCGCGCATCCGTGCCGTTGCGCCGCGCGAGGGGCAGTTCGGCCAGCGACTGCGCCAATGACAGCGCGGGGCGGGTGCACGGCCCCAGCCGAACCGTCACCCCGGCATTTCCAAGGCGGGCGAGCGAGTGCCCGTCGATCCAGCCACAGACCACCGCACCGGCGCCCGCGTTCACGATCCGGTCGGCCAGGCGCGCCCCGCTCGATCCGCGATTCGGTATCCAGGTCGCCACGCCGCTTTCGGTTTCGAAGACCAGCAGCCATCGGGCCCGCTCGAAAAACGGCGAAAGGGGGGCCGCTTCGTCCATGCGGTCGAGGATGAAGGCCAGCGTTGCCATGGTTCCGAGACCGTTGCTGGCCCGATCTTGCCGATCGGCTGAACGGTTGCGCTAACTTCGATCAATGCCGCCGGCACCTCCGAATGCAACTTACCCAGTCCGGCATACCACCTAAGGTAACGTGACGCCCCATGATGAACAAGTCATAGGAATTGGGGCGACATCGCGGCGGCGCCGAATTACCCTTCCCCACGCCGACCGAATCTCGTCGAGGTCTCCCGGTCTTCGCAGTCGTTCGAGGCACGCGAATGAACATCAGAGCGCGAGAGGTCCATGCCACCAGTGCGTGCGGAGGGTGTCCGGTGCGCGAGGCCAGCCTCTGCCGCGGGGCCGACCTGGCTCTCCTCGAGACTTTGCGCGTCGGCGAGCGCATCTTGTCACCTGGGATGGACTTGGCTTTCCAGGGCGTGAACTGTGCGAACATCTACGTGGTGTTGGATGGCTGGGTGTGCCTGTACGAGCTTATGGAGGACGGGCGCCGGCAAATTCTCCAGTTTGCGCTTCCCGGCGACGTGGTCGGATTCCGTGGCGACGGCGAGCCCCTGACCTACAGTGCCCAGTCGCTGACCGCGGTCGCCGCCTGTGTCATTCCGTGGGGACGGTTTCTCAAAGCCGCCCACCGGAATCCCGAGCTTGCCTTGCGGCTGTCGGGCTTGATGGCCCGGGACGGGGCGATGGCCTACGTGCACCTCACTTCCGTGGGTCGCCGCACCGCGCTCGAGCGGGTGGCTTACCTGCTGCTCGAACTCTTCTATCGGGCGCGAACCCGGTTTCCGGTGACGCGCGGTGACAGCATCGCTCTGCCCCTGACGCAGTCGCACATCGGTGACGCCCTGGGTTTGACGCCGGTGCATACCAACCGAATGCTCCGCGAGTTGCGCGAGGCGGGCATCATCGAACTCAGTCAGCGCACGCTCAGGGTCATCAATCCGGACCGTTTGGCCAGTGCGGCGGGATTCGAGCAAGACGCGGGGCTGCCCTGGCTGCGCCCTGTCTGACAAGGACCGTGCCGAGGAGAGGCCGATGACCACCACCGAAGACGACTACGACCGCCATCCCAATCCGGTGTTCCTTGCCTACCGCACGGCGGCCGAGACGCAGCTTCTCGCAATTCACGCCTGGGAGGCGTACTGGCAGACCTGGTGCCGGATCTACGACCACATGCTGGCCGAGCAGGTGGCATTCCTGGACCCGCATCATCCCTTCCGCCGCTGGCACGCGGAACTGGCGCGGGCCTCCGACCTGATGGATCGCTACGGGCACCGCTCGCACGATGTGGACGTCGAACGCATCTGACTCTCCTCAGCGCTTCCAGCCGACGCGGATGAAGTATTCCTCCGGTTCGTAATGGAACGAGAGGGCGCCGCGGTGCGCGCGTTCGATCGCCTCGCCGATGCGTCGCGGCAGATGGATGTCCGTGGTGGTGATCGTCAGGCCGCCGGTCGGCTCCTCGGTGATCGCCATGATGCGGTGAAGCGGGTGTTCGCCGCTTTCCAGCTCCTGCTGGTGCCGGGTTAGAGCGATCAGTTCGTCTTTGTGCGCCGCCACGTACTCCCCTTCGAGCACCAGCGAGCCGGCGGGGCACTGGTCGGCAATGCGCCGGCAGGCTTGGCAGGTCTCGCGATGGGCTTCCTCCGGCACCGGCACCGTCGGCCACTGCCATCGACCGTGGCGGTAGAGCGCGCCGCATTCGGGGCACAGCGTGGGTTCGGCCAACTTCATCCTCGTCTTGTAGGGGTCGTGGACGTGTTCTTGAAGAAGCCGGTCACGGCGCGACTTATGGTCGGTCATTGCAATTCCCCAGGTTCCGAAGGCCGCCAATCTGACATTCGGGCGCTCCATGCCCATTAATCTGAATCAACCCGCGCCCCACATCGCGTGCGACCATGGGCGCGGCCGACCCAGACCGCTTCGAGGAGGCAGGCATGGCCGGAAAGATCAGGCATCACCGCGAACCCAATCCGATCGAGTTGACGACGTCGATCGACAAGCTGTGCTTCATCGTCGTCAAGGCCAAGGAATTCGATGCCAAGGTGGACGTCGTCGAACCCGACCCCGGCGGCAATCCGTCCGACGATTCGGACCGCGAGGTTCTCGAGGACTACCCGGACGATCCCACCTATCAGGAACTCTACGACGCCCTCAGCATGCTCAACGACGACGAGCAGATCGAGGTGCTGGCCCTGACCTGGCTGGGGCGCGGCGACTACGACCGCAGCCAATGGAAGCAGGCTTTGGCCGACGCCGCGGCGGCGCACAATGCCAGCGAGCCGGGCTACCTGACCGGCACGCCGCTGCTCGGGGATTATCTCGAAGAGGGCCTCGACAAGCTCGGGCATTCCTGCGCCGACACCGCCGTCGAAAACCTCTGACGAAGCGTCAGCCGGTGCCTTCGTCGCCGCTCGGCCACATCTCGCGCAGCTCGGCGGGCAGCGCGTGAGTGATCTTGCGCACCTCGCCGGCGGTCAGCTTCTCGGCCAGCAGGGCGAAGACGGCCCGCGCGATGGCCTCCTCGTCGACCTCCTCGTTGCGGAACGCCTCGGCGATATGCCCCAGGAAATCGGCCTTGTGGCGTTCGCGGGTCGGCGTCTGCGACGGCTTCCAGCCCTCGTAATACATTCCGCGCACCAGCATCGGCAGTTGGGCCCCCAGATGCAGCGCCTCTTCGGGCGTCAGCCTGTCACGCAGCGCGTGCAGGGTGGCACGCAGCGCAAGATAGGCGCGGTGGCGGTCGTCGGTTTCCAGGCTTTCCATCACGTGCTTCAGCCAGATGTTGGTGAGCTGAAGGGTTTCGTCGAACACCTTGAGACCCGTTGCGCTCATCTCTGCCCTCCTGTGAAAGAACCAGGATGGCGAGTCGGTCCGGAGATGGATTGATGCAGGTTACGATGTGCCGCAGGCCGCCACGGCGCGCCGCGCCATCACACCGACGAGATGCGCCCGATACTCGGGCGAAGCGTGGATATCTTCGTTGAGACCCTCTGCCGGGATCGCAAGCCCATCCAGGGCGGCCGGCGTGAACGATCGCGCCAGCGCCCGTTCCATCTCCGGCACGCGGAACACGAGCGGCCCGGCGCCGGTCACCGCGAGGCGGATTTTGGCCGTCGTCCTGGCGACCATCACCCCGACCACGGCGTAGCGTGAGGCGGGGTTGGGGAATTTGAGGTAGGCCGCGGTATCGGGAATGGGAAAGGAGATCGCTGTAACGATCTCGTCGGCCTCCAGGGCGGTCTCCATCAGGCCTGTGAAAAAGGCGTCGGCGGCGATGTCGCGCCTGTCGGTGCGGATCGTCGCGTCCAGGGCCACCACGGCGGCCGGCCAGTCGGCGGCCGGGTCGGCGTTGGCGATCGAGCCGCCGATCGTGCCGCGGTTGCGCACCTGCGCATCGCCGATGCCCTCGGCCAGGGCGGCGAGGGCGGGAACGGCGCGGCGGATCTCGGGCGCGGCGGCCACTTCGGCATGCGTGGTCACCGCCCCGATCGTCACCCGGCCGCCGTCGACCGTTATCCCCTTGAGGACCGCGAGCCGCCCGATGTCGACGAGGTCGGACGGCTGCGCCAGACGCTGCTTCAGGATCGGGATAAGGGTCTGGCCGCCCGCCAGCAGCCGGCCGTCCGCGGCGGCCGCCATCATCGCCTTCGCTTCGGCCAGACTTGCGGGGCGGCGATAGGTGAAGCGGTGCATGGGTGCGATCTTACCCCCCGCACCCACGGCGGCGGAAGCGCGAAGGCTTGCGAACTCGTCATTGTGAGCCGCAGGCGAAGCAATCCAGGACTCCCGGCCGGCTGGATTGCTTCGTTGGCTGCGCTTCCTCGCAATGACGGCGGCTAGCGCGGTATTCACTCCAAGGAACCACCCCTTTGGCCGTCATTGCCGGGCTTGACCCGGCAATCCCCGCCCCCCCCGGGTCAAGCCCGGGGTGACGGAGGGCGCGATCGGGAACGAATTCCGCCGCCTCACTTCTTGGCGAGCAGCGGGCAGTCGCTCTTTTCGATCGGCCGGAACGCCTTGTCGCCGGGCACCGTCTCGACGAGCGAGAAATAGTCCCAAGGCTCCTTCGATTCGGCCGGCGACTTGATGCGCACCAGGTACATGTCGTGGACCATGCGGCCGTCCTCGCGGATGTGGCCCTTGGCGAACCAGTCGTCGACCGGCAGTTCCTTCATCTTCTTGACCACCGCCTTGGCCTCGTCGGTGCCGGCCGCCTGCACCGCCTTCAGGTAGTGCATGGTGTAGGAATAGGCCCCGGCCTGCGAGAACGACGGCATGGCGCCGATCTTCTTGTAGAACTTGCGCGACCATTCGGCGCTTTCGGGGGTGCGGCTCCAGAAGAAGGGCGTGGGCAGCATCAGGCCCTGCGCCACCTCCAGGCCGATGCCGTGGATATCGGGCTCCATGACCAGCAGGCCGAGCAGCTTCTGCTTGTTGGTGATGCCGAACTCCTTGGCCGTCTTGATGGCGTTGGCGGAATCGCCGGCGGCATTGGCCAGCGCGATGACCTCGGCGCCAGAGGCCTGCGCCTGCATCAGGAAGGACGAGAAGTCCTGCGTGCCCAGCGGGTGCTTCACGCTGCCGACGACGGTGCCGCCGGCCGCCTTGAGAAACGCCGACACCGCGCCCTCGAGCGCCTGTCCGAAGGCGTAGTCGACGGTCAGGAAGAAGTAGGACTTGCCGACCCGCTCGACCGCCGCGCGGGCCGCGGTGGTGGCCAGCGACCAGGTGTCGTAGATGTAGTGGATGCCGACCGGCGAGCAGGCCTTGCCGGTCAGGTCGTGGGTGGCGGCGCCGCCGGCGATGAAGACGCGGTTCTTGTTCTTGGCGATCTCCTGGATGGCCAGTGCAATGGCCGAGCCCGGCACGTCGACCAGCACGTCCACCTTGTCCACGTCGAACCACTTGTTGGCAATCGAGGCGCCGACGTCGGTCTTGTTCTGATGGTCGGCCGAAACGATCTCGATCGGCTTGCCGAGCACCTTGCCGCCGAAGTCGGCGACCGCCATGCGCACCGCCTCCACGGTGGCCGGGCCGGACGAGGCCGAGTAGACGCCGGCCATGTCGTTCAACACGCCGATCTTGACCACCTCGTCGGAAACCTGGGCTTGCGCCCCGCCGGCGGCCAGCGCCAGCAGCGCCGCCCCCGTTGCCAGAATTCTCGTCTTCATTACGTTCCTCCCTGTCTTCGTTGGACTTTTGGCACCTCGCCGCCGTGCTCATGGCGGCCCCGGCCGGCGTCAGGAATTCCCGCCGACCTCGAACAGCCCGGCGGCGCCCATGCCGCCGCCGATGCACATGGTGACGACGACGTGGCGCACGCCCCGCCGACGCCCCTCCAGCAGCGCGTGTCCGACCATGCGCGCCCCAGACATGCCGTAGGGGTGGCCGATGGCGATGGCGCCGCCGTTGACGTTCAGCCGCTCGTCGGGAATACCCAGCCGGTCACGGCAGTAGACGACTTGCACGGCGAAGGCCTCGTTCAGTTCCCACAGCCCGACGTCGTCGATATCCAGGCCGTTGCGCTCGAGCAGCCGGGGCACCGCGAAGACGGGCCCGATCCCCATCTCGTCGGGCTCGCAGCCGGCCACGGCGTAACCGCGGAACACGCCCAGCGGCCTCAGGCCGCGCGCCTCCGCCTCGGCCTTCTCCATGACCACGCAGGCCGAGGCGCCGTCGGAGAGTTGGCTGGCGTTGCCGGCGGTGATCGCCACGCCGTGCGGCAGGGCGGGCTTCAGTCCGGCCAGTCCATCGAGCGTGGTGTCGGGGCGGTTGCCCTCGTCACGGGCCAGCGTGACTTCCTGGCGGCGGATCTCTCCCGTCGCCTTGTCCTGGACCGCCGTGGTGACGGTGATGGGCACGATCTCCTCGTCGAACAGTCCCGCCGCCTGCGCCGCCGCGGTGCGCCGCTGCGATTGCAGGGCGTAGGCGTCCTGGGCCTCGCGCGGCACCCCGTAGCGCTTCGCCACCACCTCGGCGGTGTCGATCATGCTCATCCAGATGTCGGGCTTGTGCTCCTTCAGCCACTCCTCGTGGAAGCGGTGCATATTCAGGTTGTTCTGCACCAGGCTCACCGTTTCCAGGCCGCCCGCCACCGCGACGGGCACGCCGTCGAGGATGACGCGGCGCGCGGCATGGGCGATCGCCTCCAGGCCCGAGGAGCAGAAGCGGTTGACCGTCACGGCCGAGGTGGTCACCGGCAGGCCGGCGCGCAGGGCGCTCAGCCGGGCGATGTTGAAGCCGCTGGCCCCTTCCGGCTGGGCGCATCCCATGACGACGTCCTCGACGTCGGCCGGCGCCACGCCGGCGCGCTTGACGGCATGGCGGATGGCGTGGCCGCCCAGCACCGCGCCGTGGGTGTCGTTGAAGGCGCCGCGAAACGCCTTGCCGATGGGCGTGCGCGCGGTGGAGACGATGACGGCCGTGCGGGGCATCGCGGTTCCTGCTTCTCAGTTGGCGTCGGTGGGCAGCACGAAGTCGCGGAAACGCTCGCGCAGTCCCAGCTTGTAGAGCTTGCCGGTGGCGGTGTGCGGCAACTCCTCCACCACCGCCACGTCGTCCGGGATCCACCACTTGGCGACCTTGCCCTCGAAGAACGCCAGCAGGTCGGCCTTGTCCACGGCGGCACCGGCCTTGGGCACCACGACCAGCAGCGGCCGCTCGCCCCATTTGGAATGGGTGATGGCGATGCAGGCGGCCTCCTGCACCGCGGGATGGCTGACCGCGACGTTCTCGATCTCGATCGAGCTGATCCATTCGCCGCCCGACTTGATGACGTCCTTGGTGCGGTCGGTCAGGCGCAGGAACCCCTCGGCGTCGATGGCGGCGACGTCGCCGGTGTTGAACCAGCCGTCGGCGGTGAAGGATTCGGGGTTGTCGCCCCTGTAGTAGCCGCCGGCCACCCACGGGCCGCGCACCTGCAGGGCGCCTGCCGCCGTGCCGTCATGGGGCAGTTCCCTGCCGTCGGCGTCGACGATGCGCATGTCCACGCCGTACAGCGGGCGCCCCTGCAACCCCTGCACGGCATAGCGCTTCTCGGCCGGCCAATCCTGCATGTGGGCCTTGGGCACGCTCAGGGTGCCTACCGGGCTCAGTTCGGTCATGCCCCAGCCGTGGACGACGCGCACGTCGTACTCCTCCTCCAGGGTCTGGATCATCGACCGAGGCGCCGCCGCCCCGCCGACCATCAGGCGTTCGACCGAATCCAGCCGTCCGCCGGTGGCCTTGAGGTGGCGCAGCATCTCCAGCCACACCGTCGGCACCCCGGCCAGCAGGGTGACCTTCTCGGCGTCGATGAGTTCGCACAGGTTGGGGCCATCCAGCCCATGCCCCGGCATCACCAGCTTGACGCCGTTCATCAGCCCGGCATAGGGCAGGCCCCAGGCGCAGGCGTGGAACATCGGCACCACGGGCAGCACCGAGTCGCGCTGGCGCAGGCACAGCCAGTCGCCGCCGCTCACCGACAGGGCGTGGATCACCTGCGAGCGGTGGTCGAACAGCACGCCCTTGGGGTTGCCGGTGGTGCCCGAGGTGTAGCAGAGCGAGCAGGCGGTGCGCTCGTCGAGGTCGGGCCAGGCGAAATCCTCGCTCTCGCCGGCGATCAGGTCCTCGTAGTTCAGCAGGCCGGGCAGATCGCAGGCCGGCGGCGCGCCGGCGTCGGCCAGGGCGACGTAGTGGCGCACCGTCGGCCAGGACGGGGCCAACTTTTCCACCAGCTTGGCGAAGGTGACGTCGAACAGGAGAACCGTGTCCTCGGCGTGGTTGACGATGTAGCCGAGCTGGTCGGCGAACAGCCGCGGGTTCAGGGTGTGGCAGACGGCGCCCATGCACGACACGGCGTAATAGGCCTCGACATGGCGCCAGCCGTTCCACGCCAGCGTCGCCACCCGGTCGCCCGGCTTCACGCCCAGCCGCGCCAGCGCATTGGCCAGCTTGTGGATGCGCCGCCCCAGGTCGGCGTAGTTGATGCGGTGTATGGCCCCGTCGGTGCGCCGCGAGACGATTTCCGACCCCGGATGCCATCGCATGGCATGGCGCAGAATGGTCGTGATCGTCAGTTCGCCGTGCATCATCAAGCCGTGCATCGCGGCCTCCGTTCCCTGCCCGAGCTGACGCGCCGCGTTCGATGGGCGCGCTTTCGGGACCGATCTTAACAGCAATAGTCGGGGCGACCAGGGGGTGTCTGTCAGGAAAGCCCAATCATGAGAACGATTTGGGCGGCGCTGCCGACGTCGGGTTGTCTTCTCTCGTCAGGATGCGCGCAAAGAGGGCGCCGGAGCCTGTCCGGCTCCGGCGCATCCGTTACTCGGGCAGGGAGCTCAGTTCGATCTCGACCCTGCGGTTCTGGGCGCGGCCGGTTGCCGTCTCGTTGGTGGCGATGGGGAAGCTCTCGCCCATGCCGACCGCGGTGATGCGCGCGGCGTCGATGCCCTGGCTTACCAGATAGCTGCGGATTGCGTCCGCCCGGGCCTGCGACAGGCGCTGGTTGAACTCGCCGGGACCGACGCTGTCGGTATGGCCCCGCACCTCGACGCGCTCGGTCGGCTTCTGCTGCAGGTAGTTCACCAGGGCCTGGAGGCGGGTCGTGGCGCCGGGCTGGAGCGACGCGCTGCCGGTCGCGAACGGCAGGTCGTAGGTGGCGATCACCGTGCCCGTCCGCGTACGTTCCGCCTCACGGGCCTGAAGCTGCTGCGCCAAGTCCTCGGCCCGCGTCTGCGCCGCCTGAAGGCGCAGCTCTGCGCTCTGGTTCGCCAGCTCCTGGCGGCGCGCCACCGCCATGCGTTCGCGCGTCTGCGCGCGCGCCAGTTCGGAGTTCTTGACGGTCATATAGGCGAAATGCTCGGCGCGGGCGCTTTCGCCTTGTTTGGCGGCGGCCTGCGCGGTGGCGTAGGATTCCGCCGCCTGACGCACCGCCACGGGGGCGGCGGCGTTGATCTGGGCGTCCGTCTGGACGCTTTGCAGGGCGGCCTCGGCCTGTTGCATGGCGGCCTCGTCCACGGCGGCGGTTGCGCAACCGGAGAGCAGCGCCAGCCCCAGCAGCCCGGTTGCCATTCGGATCGCGGTCATGCTCTCCTCCTATCTCGTGCCGGTGGGTTGGGCGGGCGCGGCGGCGGCGGGAGGCGCACCTGGATTTGTTTCGGCGCGCAGCGCCTGAATCGCGCGCTCGACGTCGCGCACCGCCTGCTCGGCTTCGGCGGCCTGCACGGACGCCCGGGCCAGTTGCGCGTTGGCCAAGGCCTCCTGCGCCAGCATGTCGGCCTCCGCCATGTCGTCGCTGGCGGCGGCCTGCTCCGCCGCGTTCAGCTTCTCGCGCGCCTCTTGCAGGTGCAACTGCGCGTCGGGCGTCGGCGCCGTCGCCTGCCCGACCTGCACCCGGGCCGCCTGCAGGCTCGCCGGCGGCGGCTCGCTCGCGCACGCGGCCAGCATCAAGGGCACCAGCGCCATCGCCGGAGCCCGCCAACCAAAATCAAGCATCGTCCCCTCCTCGTCATCTCGCCTGCCAGCTACAACACGCGCGAGGCTCGAATTGTTCGAGCCGGCCGCCCAACGCTCGGTAACTGTGAACCCGTCGACAGCAAGGGGCGCGCGCGGCCGCTAGACTGGCCCCTGACGCGATCGCCGGGGATCGGCCCCGGTGCGACGAGAGGAGTGTCCGTTATGAAGACTTTGTTGTGCGCGATGCTGGCCGCTCTTTCGCTGGCCTGCGGCCCGGCATTCGGTGGCGAGGCCAAGACCGGGGGGATCCCGGTGTCCGGCGCCCCGCCGATGGTGATGATGATGCAGCCGGGCGGCCATCCCATGGCGGCCGGCCAGTTCTTCGGTCCCGGACCGCTGGTCAGCACGGAAACGACGGTGGCCAACAACGTCGCCGCCGGCATCGGCAACGCGGCGCGGCAGAACCTGGGCGCGATGCAGGCAGGCGGGCGGGGCGGCGCGGTTGACGCCGGCACCCTGGTCACCACAAGCGTCGCCGGGGGCGTCGCCAACTTCGCCGGGCAATACGGATTTGCGCTCCAGCGATAGGCGGAGGGGCCGGGACCCTCAGTCGATGCGGATATGCAGGGTCGCGCGGGCGACCCTGCCCTCCGAAAGGCCGCCGAACAGGCGGTCGAGGCGCTGCCCGGTGGGGTCGGTGAGGGCGTCGCCGGGAATGGCAAGCTTCGAACCGCCGGCCGGGTCGACCGCGTAGCAGCGCACCTCGCCCACCCCGGGCGGCGGCAGGGCGGCGATCTCGATGGCGACCCGCTCGCCGGGAATGCGCAGTTCCGTGTGGTCCGCCAGCCGCACGAAGCCGGGCGGCTCCAGGAACAGCGGCGAGACGCTGGCGTCCCTCAGCAGGTAGCAGCGAAGGTTGGCCGGCCGGTTGCTTTGCAGCACCAGGGTCACGGTTTCGCCGATGACGTAGCGCGGCGTGCGCCCGCGATTCGTCGACAAATACAGCTCGAACGGCGCCACCTGGGCGCCGATTTCGCGCAGGAACGGCGCCGCCTGGCGGTAGCACCCCGCCCGCGACCACGACACCACCCGCGAGAAGTCGTCCGCCGCGCCGTCGTCGGTGGCGCGGAACCGGATGGGATGGGGGGCGTCGGCGCCTTGGGGGCGGGCCAGGATGGTGGTTCCGTCGGCGACCGGCAGTTGCGGCGGCCAGGGCTGGTCCTTCCCGTCCGGCCATGAGACCACGGCGGTCGCCTTCGTGCGCGCGTCCTCGAGATGGAGCGTGGCGGCCCCAGCCGCTTTCGGGGCGGCCAGCCGCAACGGGGTCCCGGAAAGGACGCACCAGGTTCCCGCCATGCTGGCGTCGATGCTCAGCGGCGCCGCGGCGTCCGGAATCGCGACGCGCGCCAGCCGTTCCCCGCGGGTGCCGCCCAGCGACGACAGGTCCAGCCCCTTCCAGTCCGCAAGGCCGCCGCTCGCGCCGCCGCCACCCTGCGGCGGCGCGGGCTTGCCGTCGTATGGCCCGGCCAGGGTGAGGGTCTGGCCGGTTGGAAGGAGCAGCGTGGTGAGCGAGCCCTCGGGCAGGCGCAGGGTCTCGTCGTCCGCGATCATTCGCCCCACCGTCATGCCGGGGGCCGTCGACGACAGCACGATGCCTTCCGCCGCCGCCGGTCCGCCCACGGCCGTCGCGGCGAGCATTAGCAACCACGCGGGCGCCATGCGCTCGATCATGGGTCAGTATGCGAACGCCGCGCCGCCGATGGGGAGTGCGCAGACGTGGGATGCCGCCGGTGCGGACGATGGTGGGGCTGCTCTCTTGGAACTAATACGACTTCGCATCGCGCGCCGTGTGGCCGGCACACCATTTCACAAACTTGGACGCAGGTTTTCCAACCGGGAGTAACGACCGTGATGATGCGTCTCACCGCAACCGTCGCGGCGGCCCTGGCGATACTGGGCGGGCCGGTCGCCGCGCAAAACGTGCCCGCGCCCCAGGGCGCACGCCTCTACATCATCTGGCCAAAGAACGGGCAGGTCATCGAAGGGGGGAAGTTGTGGCTTCGCATGGGTTTGAGAAACATGGGGGTCGCGCCCGCCAACGTGAAATGGCCCGATATTGGCCATCATCACGTCCTCGTCGACACGGATCTCCCGCCACCCGGCGAGCCGATCCCCAACGACCGCAACAACCTTCATTTCGGGAATGGGCAATCCGAGGCCCGAATCGAGCTGCCGCCGGGGCGGCACACCCTGCAACTAGTGCTCGGGGATCACGACCACTTCCCCTTCGATCCGCCGCTTGTGAGCGAAAGGATTACCGTGATCGTTCCAGGAGGAGAGCGATGAGCAAGATGATCGTTGCCGCCATGTCGGCGGCCCTGATGATGGGGGGATCGGCGGCGTTGGCCCAGAGCACGCCCTCGCCCGAGGACGCCTATCTCTACATCGGCTGGCCGAACGACGGCGAGACCGTCCGCAGCCCGTTCCGGGTCTGGTTCGGTCTGCGCGGCATGGGGGTGGCACCGAAGGATATCGACCACCCGAACACCGGCCACCATCATCTGCTCGTCGACACCGACCTGCCGCCCAATGACGAGCCCATCCCGTCGGACCGCAACCACCTGCATTTCGGGGCCGGCGAGACCGAGACCCAGCTCGAATTGCCGCCCGGCAGGCACACCCTTCAACTCCTGATGGGCGACTACAAACACTTCCCGCACGACAAGCCCGTCGCCTCGAAGAAGATCACGGTCTACGTGAAGTGACCGCCGCCGGGGGGCGGCGGGCCCCCCTCCGTGATGGTCGGCCGTCATGCGCGGACTTGATCCGCGCATCCACGGGCGCCGCGCGCTGTCAGGCCCCCAGCCCCCGGACCCACCGCGCCACGCCCTCCGCCATCGTCCGCAGATGGTCGGCGGCGCTCAGGCCGGACACCGCCTTGCGGGGCCGCAGGTCGTGGTCGCCGTCCTCCAGCCACAGAATGTCGATGGTCGGCGCCAGGGCATAGGCCGCGACCTCGTCGCGGGTGCCGAAGGGGTCGCGCGTGCCCTGCACGATCAAGGCCGGCGTGCGCAGGGCGGCGAGATGCGCGGTGCGCAGGCGCTCCGGCCTGCCGACCGGATGGAAGGGATAGCCCAGGCACAGCAGCCCGGCGATCCGGCCTTCGGCGTACAGCTCGTCGGCGACCATGCTGGCGACGCGCCCGCCCATGGACTTGCCGCCGATCACCAGCCGGCCCGGCGCGTCGAGCGCTGCGACGGCGTCCACGTATTCGCGTTGCAGCGTCTCCGCCCGGGGCGGCGGCTTCCGCGTCCCCGCGGTCCGGCGCGCGGCCATGTAGGCGAATTCGAAGCGGGCCACGCGCAGGCCGGCCCCGGCCAGCGCGTTGGCGTAGCCGGACAGCGCTGGCGAATCCATCGGTGCGCCGGCGCCGTGGGCCAGAAGGATGGTCGCCGCGGCCTCGCGCGGTCCGTCGAACAGGAACGTCATCGCCCCAGCCTATGCCCCGCCCGGCGGCCGTGGAAGGCCCTAGGGCTGCCGCACCACCCGAAAGCCGTTGGCGATGTAGCGTACGTCGGCGTCGTAGTAGAAGCGGCTGGCCGAGGTGGCGTAGGTGTGGTCGTTGCGCCACGACCCGCCGCGCACCACGCGCTGGCGGCAGTTGCGGGAGTCGCGCACCGCGCCGTCGGTCGGGGCGCCGGCATGCGACGGCGACCAGCAGTCCGCCACCCATTCCGCGACGCCCCCTGCGGTGCCGTGCAGGCCGAAGGGGTTGGCGGGATGGGCGTCCACCCGGGCCGGCGTCTTGCGGTCGTAGTCGCCGCCGCAATCCTTGCAGTTCGCCTTGCCCTTGCCCAGGTCGGCGCCCCACCAATAGGTGCTCCGCGTGCCCCCGCGCGCCGCGTATTCCCACTCCGCCTCGCTGGGCAGCCGATACTTCTTGCCCGACTTCTTCGACAGCCAGGTGAGGTAGGACTGGGCGTCGTCCCAGTCGAGGTTGCGGGCCGGCAGGTTGTTCGCGGTCCCCTCCAGCTCCGGCACCTCGCGGCAGCCGCCGGCCGCCACGCAGGCCCGCCATTCGCCGGCCGTGACCTCGTACTTGCCGATGGCGAAGCCGCTCTTCAGCGTCACCTTGTGCTCCGGCCGCGAACTCGGGTCCTCTCCCGCCGCCCCCATCACGAAGCTGCCAGGACGGATCTCGACCAGCGCCGGGCATTCGTCGCAGTCGCGCAGCGCACCTTCGGTCGGGAACACGCCCACGGCGGGTTGCGCCGGCGGCTTGGGCGTCGGCGGCGGTGGGGCGGGCGCGGGTGCGGCGGCGGGTTGCGGTCGGCGCGGCGCTGCGGGGGGCGGAGTCGGTGCGATGGCGGCGGCGATCTGGGTCGGCGGCTCCTCGGCCTCGGGCGGCACCGCGGGTTGGGCAGTCGCGGCAGCCTGCGCCACAGGTGCGGCCTGCGGCTCTGGCGCGGCCGGCGCCGGCGCGGGGGGCGCCGATGCCGCCGCCACCGTCGGGGCGGGGTGCTCGACCACGCTGACGCGCAGGCTGGCCTCGGCGCGGCCGCCCTTGCCGTCGTCGACCAGGAAGGCGAAGCTGCCGGCCTCGCCGGGCGGCGCCGCGCCGGGATCGAAACTCAAGGACTCCAGTCCGGCCGCGTCCAGACGGTCGCCGGCCTTGACCACGGCGCCGGCGCCGGTCCGGATCGTTCCGACCTTCGGCACCGCGGTCACCGTGATCGTCAAGGCGTCGCCGTCGGGATCGACCGGCGCCCGCAGGCCCAGCGGATTGGCCACCACCTGCACCAGTTCTTTGGCGGCCACGGTGGGCGGGCGGTTGGACGGGATGATTTTGACGAACAGGCTGCCGAACACGACGGCGCCGCGGCCGTCCTCGACCGAGAAGGTGAGGGGGCCGGCCTGGCCGCGGAAGCTGCCGTCGGGGGTGAAGCTCACGTTTTTCAACTGCTCCGGCGTCAGCGCGTCGCCGATCAGCAGCGTGCGGTCGCCCAGCCGCACGTTGCCGCCGCGGGGCAGGCCGGTCAGCCGCACCACCAGGCGGTCGCCGTCGGGGTCCGTCAGGCCGTCGATGGCCAGCGGTCGCGCCACCGCACTGTCGTTGAACTCGACCGGGGCGAGTGCCGGGATGACCGGTTGGCGGTTCGGTGGCAGCGGGTTGAAGAAGAAGGGCTCGGCGCCCAGCGAGCCGAAGGTGTAGGGCTCCTGGCGGCCGCGCGTCACCCTGAGCACGGCGTCGCGCACCTTGCGGAAGAACAGCCCGAGTTCCAGGCCGGGCACTTCCAGGAACTCAAGCATCGCCTGGGTGAAGGGGCTGTTGGATCCGTCGCCGTCCTCGGCCACGGCGTCGGCTCGGGTGGCCATCGCCACCATGGTGTCCTTCGGCGGATCGTCGACCCGCGCCAGCCCCTGGCCGATCGAGACGGCGCGCGACGGCTGCGCGGCCACCCGGATCAGGCGTTCGACGAAGGGATTGTTGCGGCAGGCGTCCAGGATCACGATGCCCAGCGTGCGCGCCTGGGCCACCTCGCCCATTGCCAGATCCAGGGCCATCGCCTCGTAGACCAGGTCGCGCTCGCGCTCCAGGCGGGCATCGATCGGAATCAGATAGTTTTCGCCGTCCACCTGCATGCCGTGGCCGGCGTAATAGAATACGGCCACGTCCGCCATCTGCGCCTTGATCCCGAACTCGCGCAGCGCGCGGGCGAGGTCGCGGAAATCGACGTCGACCCGCTCGTCCACGTCGAACCCCAGCTTCGCCAGCTTTTTGGCCATGGAGCGCGCATCGTTGGGCGGATTGGGCAGATGCGGAGCATAGCTGTAGGCGCCCATGCCGACGACCAGCGCGACCCGCCGCTCCGTGGCGGCGGTGGCGTTTGCGGCGATGAGGCACAGCCCAACGACCACGACTACCAGCGCCGCGCCCTCACGAAAGACGCGTCGCCATCCCGCTACGATGTCTACAATGCGGTGTCGTCCCAACATTGAAGCGCGAACACCACTGTGATGCTTCAAAAGCAAATACATGGGACACGAACCAAGACGATTATAAGGTATTTTTAAGAAGCAGTTCTAACGAAAATGGCCGATCTTGGCGCATGGGGTACTACCAAGTTGGTACGATCTTTGTCGCTTCTCTTTTATTCACTCGAATCCGCCCCATCTCATCCTAATCAGAGACCCCTGATCGCTCGCCTGACCAGGAGCAGTGCCATGCCCTTCCAGGCCGCCTTTTTCGTTATCCTCTCCCTCGTTCTAGCCGTCCCCGCGAGCGCCGAGGTCGTGCGCGAGGAGCCCGCCGAGGAAGGCATGTCCGGCCTGCGCCTGCTGCCCGACGGCCCCTTCCGGCTGACCTGCTGGCAGAACGGCGCCAAGATCATCGAGGAGGACGGGCTGTCGGAGTTGTCCGTCGCGCTCTCTCGCTTTGGCACCCGCACTTCGGCACGCAGCCTGGTGGGCGGCGAGACGGCGGTGCTGTTTTCGGCCAACGCCTACACGACCTGCATGGTGAAGAGCAGCGACAGGCGGGCGGCCGCGCGGCCCGAGGCCCGCTAGGCGCCGGCGTCATGGCGCGCGCCTTTCCCATCGACAAGGAGGCCATCCTGGCGCGCAACGCGCTGCTGGGTAGCCTCGATCCCGCGGACCGCGCGCGGCTTGCCGATTATGCCGTGGTCGTCCGGCACGAGGCCGATGCGGTGATCTTCCAGCGCGGTGATCCAGGTGACGGCATGATGGCGGTGGTCCGGGGGCGGGTAAAGATCTGCAACCATTCCGCCGACGGCAAGGAACTTGTGCTCAACATCCTCAAGCCCGGTGACGTGTTCGGCGAGATCGCCCTGCTCGACGGCGAGCCCCGCACCGCCGACGCCGTCGCCATGGAGACTTGCGAGCTGCTGATCTTGGAGCGCCGCCATTTCCTGCCTTTCCTCGACCGCCATCCGCGCGTCGCCCAGCGCCTGCTCGCCGTTCTCTGCCAACGTCTCCGGCGCACCAGCACCCATTTCGAGGACGCGATCTTTCTCGACGTGCCGGCGCGGCTGGCGCGCGCCCTGCTGCAACTCGCCAGCGCCTTCGGCATCCCCGCCAAGGCCGGTGTGTGCATCGACCTCAAGCTTTCGCAGCAGCAGTTGGGCTCGGTGGTTGGCGTGACCCGTGAAAGTGTGAACAAGTATCTCGGCGAATGGCAGAAGGCGGGGTGGATCGCCATCCGGAACGGCTACATCACCGTCGCCGACGCCGCGTCGCTTGGCGCCCTGGCGGGCGATGCCGAGGCGGATCAGACCGCCGTACCGGCCGCCCGGCCGGCGGCGGCCGGCCCGGCCCCGGCCCGGCCGAAGATCTGATACACGCCAACCCGCTGCCGCTTGCCCTTCAGAGCCACCTCGCCGATGGTTTGCCCCTCGAACGCATCGCCCACCAGGTCCCAGGTGCTCGCGCCGACCAGGATGCGGCACGGGCTGTCGGCGGCCGCCTCCACGGTCTTCGCCAGCGCCTCCAGGCGGGCGGCCGTATTCACGCTGTCGCCCATCAGGGTGTATTCCAGATGCTTGCGCGCCCCGATGCTGCCGCCGACCATCGGTCCGGTGACGATGCCGACGCGCACGCGATAGGCCGGCAGGCCCCGCGCCACGACGGTGGCGTTCAGCCGCCGCACGGCGTCCTCCATGGCCAGGGCGCAGTCCACGGAGCGGCGGGCGTCACCACGCACCGCGTCAGGGTCCCTGCGCGGAATGGGCACGCCGAAGGCGGCCAGGATGCCGTCGCCGATGAACCGCAGGACCACTCCGTCATGGGCGACCACGACGTCGGTCATCGCTTCCATATATTCCTCGAGCCACGCCATCAGCCGTTCCGGCCCCAGGGCCTCCGATGCCGGCGTGAACCCCTCCACGTCCGAAAACAGCACGGTGGCCATCAAGGCCTGCGGGCGGGGGCGCCCGCCGCGCAGAAAGACGTTTCGCTCGCGCCAGATTTGTTCCGCCACTGGGGCCGACAGATGGGCGGCGAACAGCCCGCCCAGGGCGGTCCGCGTGCGCCGCTCGCGCACCGCCGCCAGCGCCGAGGCGCCGCCGATGGCGCCCAGCCAAGCCAGGCTGGGGGCGAGCGGCGAGAGCAGCGGCCCGCCCAGGGCGACGCTGGCCGCCGCCGCCGCCCACAGTGCCGCCAGCCCGCCGAGCGCCGCCGGCGCCAGCCACGCCGGCCGCCATCCGGCGAGCGCCAGGGCCGCGCCGCCGCCCGCGACCAGCAGCAGGGCGAACACCCGCCACGGCCATCCCGCCTGGGGGGCGGACCGCCCGTCCAGAATCTGCGCCAGCACCTGCGCCTGAATCTCCACTCCCGGCAGCGGGCCGGCACCGACCGACGGTGGGGCGCGGTGGCGGTCGGCGTCGGGCACGACGTAGCCGATCAGGACGATCTTGCCCGCCAGCCAGGCCTCGGGCAGGAACGCCAATGCGTCCACCGGGTAGACGGGAAAGGGGCCGCTGCCGTCGGCGGTGCGGCGCCAGGCGATGGTGAAGGTCCGGGGCGGGGCGGCCGCCCTCTGGGTGGCCGCCAGCGCGGCTGGAAAGCTGGGCAGGCCGTCGAGGCTGGGAACGTGGCGGCGCACCACGCCGTCCAGGCGGTCCTTGGCGAGGTTGCCGTGGCCCTTGGCGACGGCGGACAGGAAGGCGTCGTGGAAGGCGCGCTGGCGGGGGGTAAGCGGGGTCGAGAGGCCCGCCGCCAGGGCGATCACCGGGGCGCCCGGGGCGGTCAGGGCGGCGCGCAGGGCGGCGTCCTTGGCGGGCTCGGTCGGCTGATCGATCAGCAAATCGAGGCCGATCGCGCGTGCCCCCTTGATCCGCAGATGGGCGATGGCCTCGGCCACCAGCCCGCGGTCGAGCGGCGAGCGATAGGGCAGGCGGGCCAGGGTGTCCTCGGTGATCGCGACGATGGCGATTCCGGCGTGCTGGGGCAGGGGCGGGGCCAGGCGGGCCACCGCCACGTCCTCGACGAAGCGGTCGGCCGCCGCCAGCGGCGGCAGGGCCTCCACCGCGGCCAGGGCCAGCAGGGCCGCCCCTGCCGCCATGACGATGCCCTCGGCGACGGACACCGGCCGCTCCATGCCGCCCTCCGCTTGGCCCGTGAATCAGTCCCGCGCGTCATTGCCGGGCTTGACCCTGCAATCCAAGGCCCCCGGGGCGAGGCCGAGGACGACTTGGAGGAACCTCCCTTGACATGCGCCCGCCCGCCGGGGCCGGCAATCCTCCGCAAGATTCGGCCGGCGCTGTGGACCGCTTCACAGCCCGCGGGCGGGAGCGTCGTTAGGGTGGCGCCCATCTAGTGAGCCAACAGGAGGCAAACCATGAAGACCCTGATGATGACCACCGCGGCCCTGCTGCTTGCCGTGCCCGCCCTCGGCGCCGGAACGGCCGCCGCCGAAGAGGTGATGATGCTGGAGGCGACGCCGTCGGTCGACGAGTTGCGCGGCTATCTGGTTCCCGATTCGCCGCGCCGGACGCGCAGCATCGAGATCGTGGCCGGCCTCGTCAAGCCCCAGGCGAGCCGCCCGGCGGCGATCGCCGACGCCGCGGCGACGGTTGCGGCGCCGCAGGCCCCCGCCGCCCCCGAGGTCGTTCCGGCCGCGCTGCCGGCGCCGGCCCCCGCCGAGCCCTCCGCGCCCGACGAGGCCGCGCCGGCGACCGCCCCGGCCGAGGCGCCCGTCGCCAAGCCGACGACCATCGGCTACCGCATCCAGTTCGGCTTCGACTCGGCCGACCTTATGCTGGAATCGCGCCCCTTCCTCGATCAGCTCGGCAAGCTGCTGACCGAGGAGGCCGACCTCGCGCTGGTGGTCGAGGGCCACACCGACTCAAGCGGCTCGGCGCCCTACAACCTGGGCCTGTCGCTGCGGCGCGCCGAGGCGGTCAAGGCCTATCTGGCGCGTACCTGGGACATCGATCCCGGCCGGCTGGTGGTCGAGGGCCTGGGCGAGAGCGAACCCCTGTCGCGCAATCCGGAAGCGCCGGAGAACCGGCGGGTGCAGTTCCGCCCGGTCGGGGCCTGACCCAGGGTCAGGACAGGCCGAAGAAGCCCCGCAGCCTTTCGAGCAGGTCATGGTGCTCGGCGGCTGCGGGCGGCGCGCCGGGGGCGGTCGAGGCCGCCTCCATGCGTTCGCGGTTGGCGCTCTGGCGCCGGCTCATCAGCGCCGCCAGTTCCTCCGCCAGGCGCGGGCGGCGGCGCAGGATGGGTTCCAGATGTTCCTTGCGGATTTCGTAGACGATGCCGTCGGTGGCGGCGCAGATTGAAGCGCTGCGCGGCTGTCCGGTCAGCAGCGACACCTCGCCGAACACCTCGCCGGGAAGCATGCGGTCGACCGTCGCCGGACGCTCGCCCTCGGCCGCTGCGACCCGCACGTCCAGCGCTCCCTCCGCAAGCAGGAACAGCGAATCCCCCGCCTCGCCCTGGGCGACGATGCGCTCGCCCTCCCGGAACGGCCGTTCCCGTGCCATGGCGGCCAGCACCTCGACATCGCTCTCGTCGAACTCCCGGAACAGCGCCACGCGGCGCAGCATGTCGGCCAGCCCCATCCGGGCGCGCCGCTCCGCCGGCCGCGTGAGTGCCACTTCGCGATGCGGAAAGGCCGGGCCGATGCCGGCCTGCTGGAGGGCGCGGGCGATGTTCGACATCACGGCGTCGCGGCACGGATTGTCGTCGGCATAGTCGGCCACCCAATAGCGCACCACGTAGCAGACGCCACGCTCGTCCAGACCCTCGGCCTGCACCTGCGGCCGGGGCTCGGCCAGTACCCGCGGCGCCCCCAGGGCGGCGGCGAGCAGGATGCGCTTCGCCCGCTCGACCGGAATCGCGGCGTCCAGGGCCAGTCGCAGATTGGCCCGGTAGTGGCGCTCGGGATAGCTGTAGTTGAGGAAGCGGCTGCCGGCGATCAGGCCGTTCGGCACCACCACCGACACTTGGTCGCGGGTCACCAGGCGGGTGGCGCGCCAATTGATCTCGGCCACCCGGCCGGTCACCCCCGGCGCCACCTCGACCCAGTCGCCGATGCGGTAGGGGTGCTCGACGTTCAACGCGATCCCCGAGAACACGTCGGCGATCATGTTGCGCAGTGCAAAACCGATCACCGCCACCAGCACGCCCGAGGTCGCGAGCAGGCCGCCCACCGGCAGGTCGAAGACATAGGCAAGGATGGCGACGACGGCGGCCGCGAACAGCACCACGCGCGCCAGGTCCTGGATCAGGCGGGGCGGCGGTCCGCGCAGCGATCCTGCCGTTGCTCGCGCGACCGCGGCGTCGGTGAGGGCGACGCCGAGATAGGCGAGTCCCAGCCAGCCCAGCACGCCGCCGGCCAGCGCGACGACGTTCTCGACCGGCGCCGCGACATCCAGTCCAATGGCCGCGAGCAGGCCCCCGGCATGCCGGTGGAGGGTGAAGCCCGCCACCGCCAGAAGGCCCGCGATCACCGCCGCCGCGCCGCGCCGCGCCCGCATCGGCATGTCGCTCCTCGACCGGGAAGAACCGCGCTGTTCCAGCATATGGCTGCGGCGTCGCGGCCCCGCACGGTTCTTTCGGATCGACCTTATTCCTGGTCATCGCGGCGCACGGTTACCACGACTTTCGTCCTTTCCGACCCTCGTCATTGCCGCAGGCGGGCGCCGCTTGACCTTTTCGTCACCCCCGCGGAAGCGGGGGTCCATAAACGACTGACGTGTATGGATTCCCGCTTTCGCGGGAATGACCGCAGCAGGGTGGGCGAGATTTCTGCGCAACCCGCATTTCCTGTGAAGCGCTTAACAGAGGGCGGCGGGGGGATGGGGGAATATGCGTCCCGTGAGCGGCCGGGGCGTGGTGCCCCGGCGCAGACAGAGACAAAGGAGACACCTATCATGAGCATCCGTCGTTCCAGCCTGATCGCCCTCGCCGCCCTCGCCACCGTCGCCGTCGCCGGCCCCTCCTTCGCCGGGGAGAAGGGCGGGGTGCCGCTGGTCAGCAACAACACCGTGGTCGCCACCAACGTCGCCGCCGGCATCGGCAACACCGCCAAGCAGGACATCTTCGCCAGCCAGCGCGGCGGCGGGATGAAGTCGGGCCCGATGTTCGGCTCCAACTCGATCTTCGCCGACAACACCGCGGCGGGCATCGGCAACAAGGCCAAGCAGACCCTCGACGTTCACCAGCGTGCGCCCAAGGGCGTGTTCGGCAGCAACACCGTCGACGCTCGCAACCTGGCCGCCGGCATCCACAACTACGCCCGCCAGGACATCTACGCGCGCCAGCGCTAAGTCCGGCCGAACGACCCAGTTCGTTCCGCCCACGAACCGACCGGAGGCTGGCGCTTCCGGTCGGTTTTGCTTTTGCGGGCAGGAGGCGACCGGGCCGCTTCCCCGAAAGAAATCTCGTCCAACCACGGAGCCCGACAAATATGACCCATCACCACTCACTCCCTCCAGGCTACCGCGCCATGTCGCACAAGGAACGGTACCTTCGCCTCTCGGCGAGCATCCTCGCGCTCTCGGTCTTGTTCACCTCGGCCTGCACGGCGCCGGAGAAGGCGGCGGTCATCCGCCAGCCGTCGACCGCGCCGGTCAAGACCATTTCCAGCTTCTCGGAAGCATTGCGCTGCATGGACACGCTTCTGTGGAAGCACGGCAAGCAGGACATTTACGTCACCAGCAACGGCGTCCCGGACGAGACGGGGCGGCTGCTGGGCGGCACCAAGGAGATGCTGATCACCGCCATCTCCCGCATGTCCGAACGCAGCAACGCCTTCAGCTTCGTCGACTTCGAGCCGGCGCTCGACAGCGTCAACGCCCTCTACTGGATGGTCGGCGTGCGGCCCGAATTCCGCGCGCCCTCCTATTACGTGCGCGGCGCCATCACCCAGCTCGACGAGAACGTGATCGCCGAGGCGGCCAGCGCCGGCATATCCCTGCCAAAGGTCGACCTCGCGATCTCCGCCGACCAGATCGTCTCGATGATCTCGGTCGACCTCAGCGTCGGCGAGCTGGTGACGCGGCGCATCCTGCCCGGCGTCACGGCCAGCAATTCGATCGCCGTCGTCTCGTCTGGCCGCGGCGCCGACGCCGGCGGCATGATTCACAAGGCCGGGCTGTCCTTCAACGTCTCGCTCAACCGCTCCGAGGGCATGCACCAGGCGGTGCGCACCCTGATCGAACTCAGCGCCATCGAGGTGCTGGGCAAGCTGGCGCGGGTGCCGTACTGGCAGTGCCTCGGCATCGAGCAGACGAACCCGGCCTACATGGCCCAGGCCCGCAGCTGGTACGACGACATGTCGCCCGCCGAACGCGTCACCTTCGCCCAGCGGGTGCTGCGGGCGGACGGCTATTACGACGGAGCGACCGATGGCAACGACGACGCCGCCACCCGCGCCGCCGTGGGGCGTTATCAGGCCGACCACGACCTCATCGCCACCGGTCGGGTCGACTTCGACCTTTACTATCGCATGCTGGGGTCGGCGACCGCCCGGGCGCTGCCGCCGGTCGAGCAGGGGCGCCCGAAACCGGCCGAGCCGGAAACGGCATCGTTCGCGGCGCCCGACGTCATCCTGGCCAGCGACCGCGGCCCGCAGCCGACCTACCGGCCGGGCGAGGCACTGGTGGTGCGAGCCCAGACCACCGCCGACGGCTTCCTCTACTGCTACTACGCCGACGGTGACGGGTCGGTGGCGCGAATCTTCCCCAACCGCTTCCAGCCCGACCCGTTCCTCGCGGCGAACACCCAGGTCGAGATCCCGCCCGGCCCGCAGCGGCCCTTCAACATCCGCATGGACCAGCCCGGGGCGCGCGAGCAGATCGCCTGCGTCGCCTCGCCGCATGAGGTCGGGATGGGGCTGCCCGAGCAGTACAAGGCCGCCGATCTCGAGGTCATCCCCCAGGCATCCTTGAACGATGTTCTCCGGGCCTTCGCGGCGCTGCCGAACACGGTGGTCAGGAGCCGGTCGATGCAGGTTGCGGTGCTGCCGGGAGGCGGTTGATCCCGCCGGGAAAAGGGCGCCGCTGTCGGCCGGTTCACAGCCGGTCGGCGGCGGCGCTGCTATTCAGACCGGACAACTGGTTTCAATGGAGGCAGCAGTGAAAACGAAAGCCATGCTGGCGCTGACGGCGGCTCTGACGGCCTGGGCCGGTCCCTCCGCCGCCACCATCGTCGAAAGCGGGCCCGCGAAGGCCGAACTGGGCAGCGGTGGGATCGAGGTCTCGCCGTCGAGCCGCAACAGCCGGCTCGAGTGCTGGCGCGACGGGCAGCGGGTGGTCGACGCCATCGACCGCGATCCGGTGTCGATGGGTTTGGCCAGCCGCGCCGGGCGCGTCGTCGTGCGCCTGTCCGACGGCAAGTCGGCGACGGTGTCCCTGGGCGCCCTGTCCGAGACCTACTGCATCGTGACGCCGCGCGACTGAGCGCGGCGGACACGTCCGTATTTCTTTCTAACCCATTATTTTCTCAACCGGTCATTGCGAGCCGCAGGCGAGCGCACGCGCGACCAGCCACTCTGGATCGCTTCGTCGCTTCGCTCCTCGCGATGACGACCTTACAAACGTCTCTCGCCGACCCACGTCATTGCGAGCCGCAGGCGAAGCAATCCAGATCCCTTTCTGACGGGAGTCCTGACGATGCCGCGAGCGTTTGCTGATGGTCCGCGCACGAACGTCGGGAAACGTCACCGGCCGCGTCAGCGGCCGATGACGATGGTCTGCTGGGCGACGTTGCCGGTGCCGGAAGCGACGTTGACGATGCTGCCGACGTTGTTGATGGTCGGCGCGGCCGACGGCAGGGGAACAGGTGTGAAGGTCCCGTCGCCGCCGTCCTCGGGGGTGGTCAGGGCGCCTTCTTCAAGGTCGATGCTGACCGCGCTGCCGAAATTGTTGATGACGAAGGGCTCGATCAGCACGAACCCGGGATCGAAGAATTCCGGTGGCGGCTGGCGGCTGGGGGCCAGGGGCTGGCCGCGGTGGAAGCCTTCGAGAAAGCCGGCGTCGCCGCGGATGCGGGCGATCGCCTGCTGATGCTCGGCCTGCCGCCCGCGGGCCGGATTGGCCGCCTGGACGTTGACCGGGGCCTGGTACAGCGGGCCGCCCATCGCCGGCAGGGGCGAAGGCAGCGCCGAGGGGCCGAGGCCCTCGCTGGTCACCCCCAGGCCACCGGCCTCCTGGCCGGCGGCTCCGGTGGCGAGGGTGAGGGCGACGGCCGCCGCCGCGGCGGCGAGGCGGGTGCGAAATGTCATGGCGGCTCTCCCGCTTTCCGGTCAGTGGACGGTCAGCGGCGTGAGATCCTGCTCGAACAGCGCCATCAGCGCGCTCTGCCGGTCGGAGGTGTGGCAAAGCAGCCGTCCGTCGGCGGAATGAATCGCGTAGACGGTACCCCCGCCGCTCACGGTCACGGCGCGGATGTAGGCGTGATCGAACACGCCGAGATACTCGAACTGCTTCTTCGACAATCGGCGCAACGCCTCGTCCTGATAAGTGGTCGACTGGCACATGACTGAACTCCTTGCGAGTGGGTGTGTCGTAGGGAGCAGTCTACGGAGCGGGCGAGGCGCGGTCTGTGAACCGGGCCACAGGAAACGATCGTTCCTATGGGTTCGTTGGCGGGCACGCCCCGGCAATACCCGGGACCCCCGGGGGGACGCCCGGGGTTGAACGCATGCAGACGGAGGCACGATTTTCTCCGTCATTGCCGGGCTTGACCCGGCAATCCGGGACCACCGGACCTCGGGTGCGGAGCGCGTACGTTTAGTCGATGCGGATATCCACCCCGCCGGCGCGGACGCGCAGGCCGGTGCCGTCGCGATGGATCGTGGCCTCGGAGTCGATGGCCTCCTCCTCCACGAAGTCGTCCTCGTCGTCGGCGTTTGGCGTCTCGGTGGGGTCGGCGGGCTCGGGGGAGGCGGTGCAGGTGGTTTCCCCGTTTATCGAGCGACAGTCCAGGCGGCCGGGCCCCTCCAGGCAGGTCGTGCGGCCGTTGACGGTCGAGCAGGACAGGGACTGCTGGCCCTCGCTGCATCTCGTCTCGCCATTGATGGTGACGCAGCTGCGGGCCTGGGCGTAGGCGGACGGGGCAATCCCGGACAGGATCGCCGCGGCCAGGGGCAGTGCGACGGCAAGCTTCCTCATGGCTGGTACTCCATCATCGTGCGGGGCCGTGCGCAATGGTCATTTGGCCGGCACGGACGTCGCTCGAAACAACGACCGACCGGAAGCGCGGGGCTTCCGGTCGGCGTTCCGGCAGGGCGGCGGGAAGCCGCGTTAGCGCTGGCGCGCGTAGATGTCCTGGCGGGCGTAGTTGCCGATGCCGGCGGCGAGGTTGCGGGCGTCGACGGTGTTGCTGCCGAACACGCCCTTGGGCGCACGCTGGTGCACGTCGAGGGTCTGCTTGGCCTTGTTGCCGATGCCCGCCGCGGTGTTGTCGGCGAAGATCGAGTTGGAGCCGAACATCGGGCCCGACTTCATCCCGCCGCCGCGCTGGCTGGCGAAGATGTCCTGCTTGGCGGTGTTGCCGATGCCGGCGGCGACGTTGGTGGCGACCACGGTGTTGTTGCTGACCAGCGGCACCCCGCCCTTCTCCCCGGCGAAGGAGGGGCCGGCGACGGCGACGGTGGCGAGGGCGGCGAGGGCGATCAGGCTGGAACGACGGATGCTCATGATAGGTGTCTCCTTTGTCTCTGTCTGCGCCGGGGCACCACGCCCCGGCCGCTCACGGGACGCATATTCCCCCATCCCCCCGCCGCCCTCTGTTAAGCGCTTCACAGGAAATGCGGGTTGCGGGGATGCCCAGTACGGAGTCATTGCGAGGCGCGCGGCGACCCATACGGAAACCGCTTCTTGACAGCCTCGGGCCCGGGCAGCCATCGTCGGTCGCGTCGGGCTCCGTGAACCGCCGAGGCATCGGGAATGGGATCGCTCAGACTGCTGGTCGTCGACGGCAACACCCGCGAGGTCAATGCCCGACACCGCGCCCAGGGCGGCCGGCCCACGGGCGAGCATTACGTCGCCGTCCTGCGCGAACTGGATCCCGACGTGGCCTGTCATGTTGTTCATCCGGCCGACGAGGGCGGGGATGCCGTGCCGTCCTGGGTCGGGCTCGGCGATTTTGACGGCGTCGCGTGGAGCGGATCGGCCCTCAACGTCTACCAGGATGTGCCGGCGGTGCGCCGGCAGGTCGAACTGGCCGCGGCGGTGTTCCAGGCCGGCGTGCCGATGTTCGGCAGTTGCTGGGGCCTTCAGGTGGCCACCGTGGCCGCCGGCGGCGTGGTGCGCCCCAACCCCAAGGGCCGGGAAATCGGGTTCGCCCGCCACATCGCCCCTACCGCGGCGGGCGCCCTGCACCCGATGTACGAGGGCAAACGCGGCGTCTTCGACGCCATCGCCGTGCATTTGGACGAGGTGGCCGTCCCGCCCGAGCGCATGACCGTTCTCGCCGGCAACGCCATGAGTGACATCCAGGCCGCCGAAATCCGCCATGCCGCTGGGACGTGCTGGGGCGTCCAATATCATCCGGAATACGACCTCAACGAGATCGGCGCTGTCATGGCGCGCCATGGCGGGGCGATGATCGAGGCCGGCCTTGTCGCCGACCAGCCGGCGTTGGATAGGCTGGTCACCGATCTGCGCGCGCTGCACGCCAACCCGGGCCGCCGGGACGTCGCTTGGCTGTACGGCATCGGCGAGGGCATCCTCGATTCCGGGCGGCGCCGGGCCGAGATCGCCAACTGGCTGAGCTTCCAGGTTCGCCCGCGGGCGGCCGAGCGGGCGGGCGGGTGAAATGGCCGACGAGCCGATGCCGCGAACGCACGCGGAAGGGGCGGCGGGGGTCGCCGGCTATGTGCTCGAGGAACAGGTGGGCTTCCTGCTCCGCCGGGCGCATCAGCGGGCCTCGGCGATCTTCCAGGAACGCATCCCGACCCTGACGCCCACGCAATGGGCGGCCTTGGTCAAAATTCGCGAGGCCGGCGGCGTGTCGCAGAACCGCCTGGGCCGCCTCACGGCGATGGATGCGGCAACCATGCAGGGAGTGGTGACGCGGCTGGTCGATCGCGGGCTGGTCGACCGCAAGCCGGACCCCGCGGACCGGCGGCGGGTGGTGCTTCGGCTCTCCGAACGGGGCAGGGCGACCGTGGACGAGGTCATCGAGGCGGCACGCGCGGTCTCTGCCGAAATTCTATCTCCCCTCTCGCCACGCGAGCGTGAGGCCGTGGTCCGGCTGCTTCGCCGCCTTGGGTGATCGCGTCGTATGGAAGAGGGTGCCCACGGTGCGCTTTTTGGGCGTGACGGCGCCGGCGGATGCATGTATCCCAGGGCGTTTTCCAGGGAGTCGCGCGCCATGACCGGCCAACCGCCCTATGCCCTGCCGACCACCTTCCTCGGCACCCGCAACACGTCGCCGCAGGCGCGGCGCTGCGTGGCCGGCATCCCGTTCGACCTCGGCACCAGCTTCCGGCCGGGGGCGCGCTTCGCCCCCAACGCCATCCGGATGGCCAGCCGCATGCTGTGCGACGGCGAGCACCCGGTGTTCCGCCAGGATCCCGCCGCCGGCGACCTCGCCGACGTCGGCGACTTCGTGCTGCCGCACGGCGACGTCGAGGGGGCGATGAAGGCGATCGCCGAGCAGGCGGCGCCCATCGGACATCTCGTTGCGCTGGGCGGCGACCACACCGTCACCCTCGGCCTGTTGCGCGCGCTGGCGGCCCGCACCGGGCCGCTGGCGATGGTCCATTTCGACGGCCACGTCGACACCTGGCCCGATACCTTCGGCCAGGCGGTGTCGCACGGCTCGGTGTTCCGCCACGCCATCGACGAGGGGTTGGTGGCCCCCCACCACATGATCCAGATCGGAATCCGCTCGCCGGTTCCGGGCGAGGTGCGGGATTGGACCGAGGCGCAGGGGGTGCGCGTCGTCACCGCCGAGGACGTCCACCTCGACGGGCCGAAGGCGGTGGCCGCCGCGGTGCGCGCCCTGGTCGGCGAGCGGCCGGCCTATCTGTCCTTCGACGTCGACGCCCTCGACCCCAGCCAGGCCCCGGGCACCGGCACGCCCGAGGTGGGCGGGCTGTTCACCTGGCAGGTGCTGGCCATCCTGCGCCGGCTGACGGGCGTGAACTTCGTCGGCATGGACGTCGTCGAGGTCTGCCCGCCCTACGACGTCGCCGACATCACCGCGCTCGCCGCCGCCACGGTGGCCTGGGAGTACCTGGCGCTGACCGCGTAGTACGTACCCCCGGCCCGCGTTTGCCCCGGCTGGATTCAGCCACGGGCGGGGGATATATTGTGGGAACACGTTTTGGATGTGACCCATGCGTCCTCTCGAAGACATCATCGATAAGCTTCAGGTGCTTCAGCCTGAGTTGCGTCGTCGCTTCGGCCTTCGCTCTATGGGCATTTTCGGCTCGTATGCGCGCGGTCGACAGCGTGAGGGCAGCGACCTCGACATCCTCGTCGAACTCGGCGACGAAGCCGGACTCCTCGAACAAGCCGGCCTGCAAGTCGAGTTGAGCGACGCGCTCGGAATGAACGTCGAGATCGTCAACAGGGCTGCCCTCAAGCCTCGCATTGGGCGCCGCATCTTGGCCGAAGTGCGGATGCTGTGACGCGGCTATTTTCAGATTTCCTCTTCGATATGCTTTCCTATGCCGGGAAGGCCAATGAGTTCGTCGGTTCAATGAGTGCTGAAGACTTGGCCGCCGATGAACGAACGTTCCTCGCGACCGTGCGGGCGATTGAGCTCGTCGGTGAGGCTGCCCGACATGTGCCGGAAGCGTTCCGGGTGCAATTTCCAGATATTCCATGGCGCCAGATCATCGCCATGCGCAATATCCTCGTGCACAATTATGAAGGCTCGGACCCAAAGATCGTGCACCGGACGGCGACGGTGAACATGCCGCGATAGATTGATGCGCTTCCCGCAGCGATCGAGGTGGCCAGGCGGCACGAACCGGAAGAATAGAAAGCCCGCCCTCACCCCCGGGCTTGCCCCGGGGGGCTCTAAAAGAACATGGCCGGGACGAGCCCGGCCATGTCGAAAACAATTGCCGCCACGAGGCGCGCCCTCACGCCGCCTCGCGCAGTTCCTTTGTTTCCCTCACCTCGATCACGCGGGCCTCGGGGAAGCCGTTGAAGCGGGTCGCCAGCACGGTCGAGTAGGCGCCGAGCAGCGAAATCTCGATCCAGTCGCCCTCGTCGATGTCGCCCGGCAGGTGGTACGGCCCCTCCATGGCGTCGATCGAATCGCAGGTCGGCCCGAAGAAGGCGAACGGTTGCAGCGGTGCCTGGCTGGCGCGGCCGGGGCGCACCAGGCGCACCGGGTGCAGGCCGGTCATCCACTTCAGCTCGCTCAGCAGGCCGTAATAGCCGTCGTTGAGGAACAGGTTGTTGCCCTTGCGCAGCTCGACCCGCACCAGCACCGAGGCCGCCGGCGCCGCCAGCAGCCGCCCGGGCTCGCACTGGAACACCCCGCCGAAGGCCGGGAAGAACGCGTCCAGACCCGCCTTCGCCGCCGCCGCGCAGGACCCGAAGCTGGGCTCGTCGCCGCGATAGGCGGCCGGAAAGCCGCCGCCGATGTCGAGGATCGACGGCTCGATGCCGGCCTCGACGGCGACGCGGCAGGCGATTTCGGTGGCCACGCGATAGGCGTCGGGGCTCTCGCACTGCGAGCCGACGTGGAAGGTGATGCCGGGCCGGTAGCCCATCTCCACGGCCAGCCGCAAGAGCGCCGTCGCCTCGGCTTCGGAGCAGCCGAACTTGCCGTCGAGCGGGAAGCGCGCCTTGTCGTTGGGCACGCGCAGGCGCACGACCGGGATGACCTCGCGGTCGCCGGCGGTCGCCTGGGCGATCTTGTGCAGCTCGCGCTCGCAGTCGAAGGCGAAGGTGCGCACGCCCAGATCGTGGGCCGCGGCGATGTGGGCCAGGGCCTTGATCGGGTTCATGTAGTGCAGCACCGCGTCGGGCGCCACCGACAGCACGGCGCGCACCTCGTGCAGCGAGGCCACGTCCCAGTGGCGGATGCCGCCGTCGGCCAGCGCCTTCAGCACGTCCGGGCGGTCGCATACCTTGACCGCATAGGCGACGGTGCCGGGAAAGGCGTCCACGCAGGCGCGTGCCGCCGCGCGGGCCTCGTCGGCCCGCAGCAGAAGGATCGGATCGTTGGGACGCAACGCGGACACGATGGCCTCGGCGCCCGAGAAAGGTGTGGTCATGGTTGCCCTCATGAGCGTGAGCAGATGGGGAAACCCGCCTCGCCTCCGCCGTGCCGAATGCCGTGCTTTGGTCTGTTGGGATGCGCCCGTATATGACCTTTCGGGCAGCGATGTCAACCTCGATGAGTGTCCGCTAATTCATTTCCTGGGATGGTGTGGCGGACGCTCCGCGGTGGGCAGGCCGGCGTCCTTCCAGGCGCGGAATCCGCCCTCGAGATGGCACACCGGGGCAAGGCCCATCTCCTGCACCGCCAGGGTGGCCAGGGCCGAGCGCCACGCCGACTGGCAGTAGAAGACGAAGGTCTTGCCGCTGCCGAAGACGTCCTTGTAGTAGGGGCTTTCCGGGTCGATCCAGAACTCCAGCATGCCGCGCGGGGCGTGGAACGCGCCCGGGATCATGCCCTCGCGCTCCAGCTCGCGCACGTCGCGCAAGTCGACGAACTGCACGTCCGGCCGTTCCCACAGCGCGCGCGCCTCGGCCAGCGGCACCGTCGTCACGCGCCGCCCCGCCTCTTCGAGCAGTGCCTTGTAGCCCTTCTTCAGATGCATCGGTGTTTCCTGACTCGGCCTTTGACGGGTATTGCGAGGTGGCGACGCCAACGGAGCAATCCAGCAAATATGCTGGATCGCCACGGGCGCCACGGGCGCCTCGCGATGAGGCCTAACGTGGAAGAACGGCCCCGATGCGTCAACCGTGGTCTCACCGCAGCCGCGCCGGGCCCAGCGCCGATTCGTTCAGCCCCGGGCCGGCCAGCGCCGCGTCGGACCTGCCGGCGATCAGGGCGGCGGTCAGGCGGGCCAGCGCGGGGGCGGTGACGACGCCTGTGCCGCCCTGGCCGGCCAGCCAGAAGAAGCCTTCCGCCCCCGGGTCGAAGCCTGCCACCGGCGCGCGGTCGGGCGCGAAGGTGCGCAGGCCCGCCCAGCGCGACACCACGCGGCGCACGGTGATCTCGGTCGCGGCTTCGATTCGGTCGATGGCCAGGGCGACGTCGTACTCGTCGGGCTGGGCGTCGGTGGGCGGCGAGGGGGTCTCGTCGGCCGGCGAGGCGAGCAGGCGGCCGCCTTCGGGCTTGAAGTAGAACGCGCCGCCGGCGTCCAGCACCATCGGCCAGCCGCTCACCTCGATGCTGGGCGGCGGATCGAAGGTCACGGCGGTGCGCCGCAGCGGCATCAGGCCCAGCGGCGCCACCCCGGCCAGGGCCGCCACCGCGTCGGCCCAGGCTCCGGCGGCATTGACCAGGATCGGGGCCGAGAACACCTCGTCGCCGACGGCGATCCGCCAGCGACCGCCGCGTCGCTCGATCCGTTCCGCCGCGGCGTCGGCGATCAGGCGCCCGCCGCGGGCGCGCAGGCCGCGCAGATAGCCCTGGTGCAGGGCGTTCACGTCGACGTCGCAGGCACCGGGTTCGTAAAGCGCCGCCGCCACCGTTCCCGCCCGCAGCACCGGAACCAGCCGCCGCGCCGCCGCCTCGTCGCATGGTTCAACGACCAGCCCCCGTGTCCGCAGTTCCGCCGCCATGTCGTCCAGCATCGCGGCCCGGTCCGCGCGGGCGATCAGCAGGGCGCCCCGCGGCGACAGAAGCGGGTGGTCGCCGAAGCCGGCCGGCGGACGTTCCAGGAAGTCGCGGCTGGCGGCCGCCAGGGCGCGGGTCGTCGGATGGGGATAGCTTTCGCGGAACAGCGCGGCCGAGCGCCCGGTGGCGTGATAGCCGGGTTGGCTCTCTTGCTCCAGCACGACGACCGTGCGGTCGGCGGCCAGCTCATGGGCCGCCGAGGCGCCGGCGATGCCGCCGCCGATCACCAGCACGTCGCACGATTGCATCGGGTTCCCCTGCGCCTGCCGCTATGCCAAAGCAGGATGGGGGTCCGTCGGCGCAGTTCAAGCGATTTCCGCGTTGGCGCCGGGCGATAGGGAACGGCGGCGGCCTCTAGCCGGCCGCCGCCGCATTGCCCGTCACTCCGCCTGGCCGACGCCCTTCATGACGTCCGCCATGGTATTGTATTCGCGCTCGGGCATATGGTTGAGCACGTCCAGGACCTCCTTGTCGGCGTTCTGGCCCTTGGCATGCTTCACGAGATCGGCCTTCTTCGCCGGGAAATCGATGCCCTTCAGGAAATGCGCCACGTTGGCGGGAGATTGACCTCCGACTCCTCGTGCCATGATTGGACCTCCTTCACAGTGGTCGCCGGACGCCGGGCGGCGCCGGGCTGCTCCTTTGGAATGAGGGTGCAACACCGCGGGCGGCGGGAATGTTCCCCGTCGGCGTCGGAGGCCCGTCGGGATGGTCGGCGGCGAGCCCTACGGCAGGGTCGCGAGGGCGTAGATGACCTTGTGCCGGGTGTCCGCACGGTCGGCGGGAATGGGTGTCGGCGCGACATAGGGGCACATGTTGTCGGCGATCTCGGCGGGCATGGTGACCAGGCCGCCGAACACCAGCCGTTTCAGCCGCTTCTTGCCCTCCATGGTCTTGGGGATCAGTCCCAGCGCGCCGGCCATCTTCTTGACCGGGCGCAGCAGCTTCTGGCGCGGCGACACGGCGGCGGTGTCCAAGTGGCCGAACGTCTCGACGGCGAAGCCGTGCCCGGCGAACAGCCCGGCCAGCTCGGCGGCGCCGTGATAGACGTGGCTGTGGGGGCTGGGGTTGAAGTCGTACAGGTCCTTGTTGGCGTTGGCCACCAGCACCTTGCCGCCGGGGCGCAGGACGCGCCGGCACTCGGCGGCGAAGCGCTCGGCGTCGGGCAGGTAGTACAGGGCCTCGAAGATCAGTACCGCGTCCAGGCTGGCGTCGGCGAAGGGCATGTCCTGGGCGTCGAAGCGGCGCACCTCCACGCGGCTTCCGTAGTGGGCGGCGGCGCGGTCGACCATGGCCTGCGAGAAGTCGCCGCCGACCAGGCTGCGCGCCCTGGCCGCCAGATAGCCGAGGCCCTGCCCGGTGCCGCAGGCCACCTCGACGATGTCCTTGCCCTCGCAATGGCGGCCGGCCCAGTAGTAGCGGTGGCACATCCGTTCCACCTGCTCGGCGGTGACCTCGTCGCCGGCCAGTTCGGTGACGTCCAGGAAATCGGTGCTCATGCGGTGACCTCGGGGGATTGGGGAGGCGCTTCGGCCGCTTATGGCCCCGAAACGTGCTTCGCAGAAGACGTCCCACCCTATAAATAAGCAAACAGTTTACCCAGGCTGGAAAATAGAGGCAATCTCCAGAACGTCTATTTCGAGCCGTTTCGGGGAAAATACTGGAGCGTAGAACTTGTGTGGAATATGCGGGATCGTCGACCGGAACGCCCAGCTGGAACACCTGGAGCGGGCGATAGCCGCCCTCAGTCAACCCCTTCAACATCGCGGCCCCGACGGTCATGGGCAGTGGATCGGCGAATCCTGCGGATTGGGGCACCGTCGGCTAGCCATTCTCGACCTGGCGGGCGGCGCCCAGCCGATGACCGACCCGCGCGGGTTCGTTTTATCGTTCAATGGAGAAATCTATAATTTCGCCGAACTTCGCGAGGAATTGATTTCCGTCGGCGAGATATTCGAAACTCGGTCGGACAGCGAAGTGCTGCTCAAGGCATATATTCGCTGGGGGGAAGGCTGCCTCGAAAAACTGAACGGCATGTTTGCCTTCGCGATATGGGATACGACGCGCCAGCGCCTGTTTCTGGCGCGCGATCCTATCGGCATCAAGACCCTCTATTATACCCGTCTTGGCGAGTGTCTTGCCTTCGCCAGCGAGATCAAGGGCCTGCTCGCCCTCGCCGAAGTCGATCGACGCCCGGATCTCAGAATGATCCCGTTCTACCTGGGCAGCGGATACATGCCGCGCCAACACACGGGGTTTCGCGAGATACATCAGCTTTTGCCGGGGCATTGGCTGACGTGGTCGGAGGGGCAGGTTCGCAGCGGTTGCTATTGGGACGTCGGCGCCAAGGCGGCGGAGCGCGGGGTGCGGCGCTGCCGGGCCGAGGACATGGAGGAACTGGTAGCCCTGATCCGCGACGCTTTGCGGCTCCAGGTGGTGGCGGACGTACCTGTTGGCGTGTTCTTGAGTGGCGGTATTGATTCCGGAATTGTGACGGCGCTGCTGGCCGAGACGGCGAGCGGGTCGATTAAGACATTCACGGTCGGGTTCCAGAAGAGCGGAATCTTCGATGAAGGGCGGGTAGCCGCGTCGGTCGCCGAGCGCTTTGGAACGGAGCACCACGCGCTAGACGCCGATCCGAAGGACCTGTTGTCGCATTGGGAGCGCCTCTTCGATCACTTCGACCTGCCGTTTGCCGACGATTCGGCCTTGCCGACCTTCCTGATCAGCCGGTTCGCGCGGGACCGCGTAAAGGTGATTCTGTCGGGTGACGGCGGGGATGAGCAGTGGGGCGGCTATCAGTCCTACCGGCGCTATCTTCAACTCAGCAAAGCCCACGGCGCCCTTCCCCCCATGCTTCGACGGTTGGTTGCCGGCGCCGCAGGCGGCGCCACGCGGTTGATGGGAAGCCGAAGCCGGCTCGGCCGGCGTCTCGGTTTCGCGGCGGGGGTTTTTCGCCAGACCCCTGAGCGCCTGTACATGGGCCTTCAGAAGCATATGAACGGCGTTACGATGCGCGATCTGGCGGGCGACCGGTTGCGGCCGCACCTCGCCGACCCGGAAATTGCCCAGCTGATGTCGAGCGACCATGCTGGCGGCCTCGATGCCGTCATGCGCCACGACGTCGGCCTGTTCATGGTCGACGACGTTCTGCGAAAGGTCGACATGATGAGCATGCTGGCTTCGCTGGAAGTGCGGGTTCCGCTGCTCGATCTCCGAGTGGTTGAGAAGTCGCTGGCCATCTCATGGAGAGACAAAATCTCCGCGACCCAGACGAAAACCCTGATGCGCACCTATTTTGCAGATAGGTTGCCGAAGGACGTGGTTGAGGGGCGCAAGAAGGGCTTTGCCATACCGCTCGATGAATGGCTGCGGGGGCCGCTGCGCCAATCGCTCGAGGACACCCTTCTCGGTGAAAGGGCGCGGCAGAGGGGAGTCCTGCGGGCGAAGGAGGTGGCCCGTCTGGTTTCCGAGCATTCCAAGGGAGTACGCAGCCACGGCAAGCTGCTGCTCGACTTGTTGGTCCTCGAACGGTGGTTGTGTCGGCACGATGCGTGACCGGGCGTGGAAGGCGATGTCAGGCAAGAGCGCCTGGTGGCCGATAGTTTCGGGACTCTTGGGGGTAAGCGAGGGGCGGCGCTAATCATGGGCGGAGACATTTATATCCATGACCAGGATCATGCCTTGAGCCTGGACGAAATAAGCGCCTATCGGGTGAATCCGGGCTTGTTGGATTTTCTTGAGCGCAAGTGTGCAGGGTCAGGTCTGCGGCAAGACCAGTTCCGGATTCTTGATTTCGGATGCGGTCGCGGCCAATCGGTGGCTGGGTTGCGGCGCCTTGGTTGGCAGGCATACGGATTGGAAGTCCATGACAAGTGGATTAGGTTCGCCGAGCCCGGCCTGCGTGATGCGGGCGCCTACGAGCCAGGAGTCCTTCGTCTCGGTCGGACAGTCGGCGGGCCGGGGTTCGAGGATGGGTTCTTCAATGTCGTCTATTCCAGCAGCGTCTTCGAACATGTCTTCGACCTGGACGCCGCGGTCGGTGAAATTACCCGCGTCACGGCTCCCGGCGGTTGGGGGTACCACTGGTTCATCGGCCGGTGGAGCCCGATCGAGGGCCATCTTGGCATGCCTTTGATACACTGGATGCCGAAGAACTTCTTGCGGCGCTGGATGGTGGCGGCGGCGGTGGTTGCCGGGATGGAGCCGGGATGGCAGACCGTTGCCGGGATGGGTTTCTGGCAGCGCGTCAAATTTTACTACGATTTCAGTGTCGACCAGACTGTGTACCGGTCGGTTGCCGACTACCGGCGGGCATTTCAACAAGCAGGTCAGCGCGTCGCGCTTGACACCCTCAACCACCCGCGCCTAAGCCAACTTCATGGCTCCGCAATTGGTTGGATACCGGGGGGGGTACGCCTGGTGGAAGCGGCCTGCACAGCGTTCAAGACCGTAATCCTTTCCACCGAGAAACCGGTCAGCACGTTATGAGGACCAGCATGGCGAACGACACTGCGATACGTTTCGGCTTCGGCAAAAACTGGGAAAGTTTCGTCGACAGCCATTTCTCCCAGGAGCGCGTCGAACTGGCGATGCAGTCCATGCGCGACTTGCTCGGTGTTGATAATCTCGTCGGGCGGACCTTCTTGGACATCGGCAGCGGCAGTGGCTTGTTTTCGCTTGCCGCCGTCGGGCTGGGGGCGGACCGCGTGGTGTCGTTCGACTTCGACGCCGATTCGGTGCGTACCACCGACCGCCTGCGTTCGCTCGCCAATGTCGAGCCGGCACGATGGCAGGTGCTGCGGGGATCTGTTCTCGATCCTGAGTTCATGGCAAGCCTGGCGCCGGCCGATATTGTTTATTCTTGGGGGGTGCTCCATCACACCGGGGACCTGTGGACCGCCGTCGACGCGGCCGCCGCCAAGGTCAAACCGGGCGGCCTGCTGGCGCTGTCGATCTACAACAAGGTGGACCGTCGCTTCGCCGGCTCCAATCTGTGGCTGGCCATCAAACGCACCTACGTGCATTCCCCGCTGCCCGTTAAATGGCTGATGGAAGGCGCCTATGTCGCCAATTTCATCGTCCGCCACCTGATCACCTTCCGCAATCCCTTCCGAATCATCGCCGCCTATCGGAACGAGCGGAGCCGCGGGATGAGTTTCTGGCACGATGTCCGCGATTGGGTGGGCGGCTATCCCTACGAGGTCGCCACCGCCGGCGAGATGTTCTGCTACCTGCACCAAAAGCATGGGTTGCAGTTGGAGAACATGACGACGACCCATTCCGTCGGCTGCAACGAATTCGTGTTCAGCCGGCCGATGTGCACGCGGGAAGAGAGATAGATGGTTTCGCTAGCCCGGCAGCTTCAACGACTTCAAAACTATTATTGGGAGGCAAGGCTGGGGGTCACTACCCGTGGGTTTGTGACGTTTGACGAGGCGGACCAGTATCCCTATTCGATGACTTCCTATCCCGCAATCGTTTCCGTCCTTCGGCGGGTGCAACCGACCCCCAACGATGTATTTGTCGATCTCGGTTGTGGCATGGGACGCGTGTTGGCTTGCGCCGCCCGAATGCCCATGCACGAGGTCGTCGGCGTGGAAATGTCAGAGGCACTATGCGCCATTGCTCAGAGGAACGCCCGCAAACTCAGAAAGGGCAAGACTCCAATTCGAATCATATGTGGGAAAGCTCAAGCATTTGATTTTTCGCATACGACTATTCTCTATATGTACAACCCCTTCGGTCGAGAAACACTCCAACAGGTTTTGCGCGACTTAGTTTCCTCATGGAAGGGGACGGCGCGGGTTATTCGGATCTGCTATGTAAACCCAGTGCATGAAGATGTTTTTGCGCAATTTGACCAATTGGAGCGTTTTGATCGGTGGGAGCCAGGCTCGAGATGGGGGCTCGAACATCCTGTCAGCTTTTGGAGCACTGTAAGGGGATAGAGCGGCTCAATGAAGGTAAGAAAATAAGCGCGGCAACCACCCCTAGCCTCCAAGCCTTGGTCCTCCCGTGGCAGACATGTCTAGCCAAGTCGCCAGACATTTTATTTCGTGAGGTTTGACCGTTTGGCTTTTTTGCAAATAATTGCCAAAGTACTGTGGCTAGGTATGATATTCCTCCAAAGCATCTCTGCATTACGACTGGTGCGGAAGGCGCCGCACCGATGATCGACCGGCTGCGTGGTGGCCTTCTGGGACGCGCCTCATGGGTGACGCTCTGCAACGTCAGCGGGATGGGGCTGGCGTTCCTGGCCCAGGTGCTGGTGGCGCGGGCGTTGGGGGCCGAGGAGTTCGGCCGCTATGCGCTGGCATTGAACTGGGTGTTCCTCGGGGTGATGGTGGTCAGGCTGGGGTTGGGCAGCGTGATCATTCGCTTCGTCGCCACTTATGTGGCTGAGCAATCGTGGGGATTGCTGCGGGGACTGCTTCGACGAACACTGTTGCTGCAGCTTGCCGTGGCGGTCGCCGTCGCCGCGCTCGTCGCGCTGCTTGCCAAGGCCCTTCCGGGGTTGCCGGCGAGTTGGACGCCCGGCACGTTGGCGTTGAGCGGCTTGCTGCTGGCGCTGCTGGTGGTTGGCCAATGGATACGCGACGCATTCTTCGGGTTTCAGCAGCCCGTCCGAGCGCTGATCAATGACGTGCTGGTGCCGAAAGGGGGCCTGGTTGTATTGGCCGGGCTGGCTGTAGTCGGGGTTTTTGGCGTGAAGGCCGATGCCGAGTGGGCATTGGGATGGATTGCGCTGGCGACGAGCTGCGGCATCCTGCTCGGGGCGGCGCTGTTGGCGAGGGCGTTGCCGCGGGAACGGCTGGCGCATCAACCTCGTCATGACTCCGCCGGCTGGATGCGAGTGGCTTTTCCTCTCCTCGTGGTCAACGCGGCGTCAGAGGTGACGGCGCGAGCCGACATGCTGGTCCTTGGCTCGCTGGCCCCGCCGCGCGAGGCCGGCATCTACGCGACGGCCGTCGCTCTCTCCAGTCTGCTCGGCTTTTTTCAGGGCGTCGCGGTCACCACCCTTTCCCCCGTTTTTGCCGCCCATCATGCCCGGGGCGAGCGAGCCGCCATGCAGGCATTGCTGACCCGTGGCGCCCTTCTGGTGACCGTGTTGACCCTGCCGATGGTGGCCATAATGGTGTTGTTCGGCCGCACCCTGCTGGGCTTCTATGGCCTTGAATACCAAGCGGGTTTCCATCTGCTGATCATACTGGCTGTCGGTCATCTGATCGCGGCCGGCACCGGGGTCGTGGGCGCCGTCATGACCATGACTGGTCAACAGACCCTGTTCGCCGGGATCACAGTCGGGACGGCGACTGTCAACACCCTTCTCAGCATCATCCTGGTGGGGGCGTGGGGAACCACCGGGGCGGCTCTTGCAACCCTGGCGACGGCCGTGTTGAGGGCGGGAGCCTTGGGAGCGGCGGTGTACTCCAAATTGGGATTGGTGCCGACGGTGTTTGGCGCTCTCTTGCGCAAGTCGAACACGGTCGTGCCGACTGTTCCGGCCAGAAGCGAGGGCACGGGTTCTGATGGCGACGTTCCCGCCGAAGGATCGGCTGCGACGGGTGGTCGAGCATAACTTCTTGCCGTTCTTCTGGTAAGGATTTTTGAGGGTTTTGTACTAGTGATGGTGTGAACGGAGTGGCGAATGTCGACGGATGGTTATTATGTGCTGGGCGGCCACCAGCGCGATGACAAGAAACGGCCGTCCTGGCACCTATATGATCACGCAGTGATTCTTTGCGTGCACCCGGAAACCGGCAGGGTGGAGCGCAAGGTGAAGTACGTCACTCCGCCCGAGGCCAGGCCCGATGACGAGAATGCCGCGGTCTGTTTCAAGGCGGGCACGGTGGTCGGCAATCGGTTGTTCGTTCCGACATCGACCGAGGTGGTCTTCTATTCGCTGCCGGACTTCGAGCAGGTCGGCTATCTCAGCCACCCCTGGTTCAATGACGTTCACCATGTGGCCGTGCGGCCGGACGGCGCTCTCGTCGTTGTGAGCACCGGCCTGGATATGGTTGTCGTGATGACCGAACAGGGTGATGTCATTGACGCCTATAGCGTAAATGAAGACCCGTTGTGGTCACGGTTCTCACCCGATACCGATTATCGCAAGGTGTTGAGCACAAAGCCGCACAAGTCCCATCCCAATTACGCCTTCTTCGTCGGCGACGATCTTTGGGCGACGAGGGCCTGGCAGCGTGACGCCCTGTGTCTGACGGACCGCAGTCAGCCCAACCTGGAGATCCTCGTCAACTATGTCCATGACGGCGTCGTCCACGGGGGCAGGGTCTATTTCACGACGGTGGACGGCAACATTGTCGTTTTCGATTGCTCGACGCGGGAGATGGTGCGCCGCGTGGACCTGAATGCGATCTCTGGCAAGGACGGACCGCTCGGGTGGTGTCGAGGTCTGACGGTGTTGGACGGCGAGCGCGTGGTGGTGGGATTCACAAAGGTGCGAAAGACGAAATTTCGCGAAAAGGTCGCCTGGCTGAAACGGTTTGCCAATCCTGAGGTTGAAATATATCCGAACCCCGCGCGGATCGCCGCCTACGACCTGGCAAACGGTAAGATGTTGTGGGAGGTTGACGTCGAGGCTCACGATATGCATGCCATTTTCGGAATTCACACCGTGGGAGTTGCAGGTTGACTGGTCTGAGCATGGTGGATGATGAAGGCGATTGCTACGTTGATGACAAATATCAGCCGCTCACCTTGCGCGATATTGATTCCTACCGCGTCGATCCTGGCCTACAGGACTTCTTAGAACGGAAACGCGCTGAAGCCGGCGTGCCGAGACATGAGTTCCGGGTCCTTGATTTCGGCTGCGGGCGGGGGCAGTCGGTCGCGCTGTTGCGACGGCAGGGTTGGCAAGCCTATGGGTTGGAGGTCGACGAACAATGGATACGCTACGCAGAACCGGGGCTGCGGGAAGCTGGCCTCTATGAGCCAGGCCTGCTGCGGATCGGAAAGAACGCGGGAGGGCCAGGATTCGACGATGGTTTCTTTCATCTCGTCTATTCCAGTAGTGTCTTTGAGCATGTTTTGGATCTGCCCGCCGCCGTCGGTGACATAACGCGGATGACGACGGCGGGTGGCTGGGGCTATCATTGGTTCATCGGGAGGTGGAGTCCGGTCGAGCGGCATCTCGACATGCCGCTGGTTCATTGGCTGCCTAAGAACCGGCTGCGGTGGTGCATGGTGGCCGCCGCGGTGCTCGCGGGGAAGGAGCCGGGATGGAAGGCCGTCGCCGCAATGGATTTCTGGCAGCGCGTGAACGTTTATTACGATTACAGCGTAAGGGAGACGATCTACAGGCCGGTTACTGCTTATCAGAATGCATTCATCGACGCCGGACAACAGGTTGAGCTCGAAGTCCTCAACCACCCTCGCCTGCGGGGCTCTCGTTTGTCAGCGCTGAACCAAATCCCGGGAGGCAAGCGGATGTTGGAGGCGCTCTGCACAACCTTCAAGATCGTCATCGTCTCCACCCAAAAACCAGCGACGGCGTAAAGTTTGTCTGTGGAGGTTGCAATGCCTGCGGTTTCTCAAGGATGATTCGGACGACCGTTTCAAGGGGTCCATTGAGTTACTGCACTGAATGGTTCGGCAGTTCCCCCAGACCGCACCGGGCACTCGGTTTTCTGCATGTCATGCAATGCCGTCGGGGGCAACCGGTGCTGGGTTTCGTGTGCGAGCCACGTTTTACGATCTTGGTCAACCTTGAGCAAACCGGCGACGTCCTGCTTGCCGGCTGCCGGAAGACGACGCGGAACGAAATCCGTCGGGCTGAGAAGGAAGGGGTAACTTGCTCGGATGCGGTCGATACCGAGACGTTCCGGTCCTTCTTCAATATTTTTGCGGCGGTACGTAAACTGCCAGCCCTTCGGCCCGAGCACCTCCTGTCGTTCGGGAACGACTTGCCGATTACCTGTGCCCAATTCGAAGGACATGCCCTGGCGATGCATGCCTATGTTATGGACAAGGCGGTTTCGCGGGTCCGGCTACTGTATTCGGCAATTCGGACGGACGATACCGTCGCCGGTCCGGTTATAGGCTGGGCAAATAGGTTCTTACATTTTCAAGACATGCTGCATTTCCAACGGCTGGGACTTAGGCACTACGATCTCGGTGGCTATTCCAAGATGACCGACGATCCTGCTTTGGAGCGGATAAGCCAATTCAAAGCGAGTTTCGGTGGGTCGATCGTCGAGGAATATGATTATCTTTCGTGGCCGCTCTATCTTGCGCGCGGGTTTCTGTCGCGCGCGGCGGTCGTGGGAAGGGGCTGACGTCTTTGCCGGCTTTTCTAATCACCATTGACGTCGAGGGCGACAATCTGTGGGCGCGCAACCCTCGAATGACCTGCGAGAACGCCCGCTTCCTGCCACGTTTCCAGGCGCTTTGCGAGCGGTTCGGGCAGAGGCCCACCTATCTGACCAACTACGAGATGGCGACATCGCCGGCCTACGTCGACTTCGCCCGCGACGTGCTGGCGCGGAAGACCGGCGAGGTCGGCATGCACCTGCACGCCTGGAACTCGCCCCCGATCGAGCCCCTGACGGCGGACGACAACGCTCATCATCCCTACCTGATCGACTATCCGGATGCGGTGATGCGCGACAAGATCGCCTTCATCACGGGACTTCTCGAAGACACCTTCGGGGTCAAGATGATCAGCCACCGCGCCGGGCGCTGGGCGATGGACGGCCGTTATGCCCGCCTGCTGGTGGAGTTTGGCTACCGGATCGATTGCTCGGTCACCCCCCATGTCAGTTGGCGTCACCTGCCCGGAGCGCCCGGCGGTGGGGGCGGAAGCGACTATCGCGATTTCCCGGACCGTCCCTACTGGATGGACCTCGACGATATCGGCCGCCCCGGCGACAGCCCGCTGCTCGAAGTGCCGATGACCATCGCCAGGAACGGCGGCGCGTGGCTCGACCCGCTGCGCCAGGCCCTTGGGCGCTCGTCGCTGCCCGGACGGGTGCTCCACAGGGCTGCGCCGCCGGTGCATTGGCTGCGGCCGATCGGGCGCAATCGCAAGGCCATGATCAGGCTGATCGAAACGGCCGCCCTACAGGGGCGGCCTTACGTCGAATTCATGCTGCACTCGTCGGAATTCATGCCCGGCGGTAGCCCGACCTTTCCCACGGCCCAGAGCATCGAGCGCCTCTATGATGACCTGGAAGCGGTGTTTTCCGCAGCTCAGGGAAAATTCCAAGGGGCCACGCTGGGCGAGTTTACCACTGATTTCGCCCGGGAATCGGGCATGAAGATCGCCTGCTAACATGGTCGCGCAAGGGGGGGGGGATGGCGCCGATCGAGCCTGGAGCAGGGACGGGCTTGTCCCACCGCCTTCGAACGGCGTCGCGGCCGACGCTCATCGGCTACTATGTACTGCTTTGGCTTGGGCCTGCCGGCATGCTCGCGGCTTACTGGTTGATCCCCAGCCAGTCGGAACTGCTCGGCGCGGCGCTCGCCATGGTGACCCTGGCTTGGGCTTGCCTCATTCTCATGGCTTTCAGCCGGGGCGTTACCGACGCCAACTTCATTTTTCTTTTCTTTTTCTTGATCTACCAAGTGGTCAATCCGGCCCTCTATGTTTCAGGGACGGCTTGGGTGGGGGAAGGCGACTTTTTTGTCGAGAATTGGCAAGCGGCCCGCATCGGCAGCCTCTATGGCCTCTTCGGGCTGGCGACCTATGCCGTCGGCATGTGGATCGGCACGCGGTCCCCGGTGCGTCCTTCGGGCGAGGGCCGGGACTTGCTGACCCCCTGGGTTACAGACCGCGCGGTGTTGATCCTCGGTGTTGTGGCGATACTCGCCTGGGCGGCGCTGTTTGTGCGTTCGGGCATGCCGATCGATGCCTTCCTTGGACGCCCGGAGGAGCGCAGCCGGGGGGGAGAGGACATAACCAGCGGTGGTTTTGGAGTGTTTCTCGAACTCGCTTTCTTAATGAATATTGCCGTGCTGGTCTATTTTATCGGCGATCCGAACCGGCGCATCTTCTCACTCTCCGGCGCATCGATCCTTTATTTGGTGGTCCTGTCCAATTCGATCCGCGGCTCCCGGCTGGTTCTTGTCATGTCGGTGGTTGGCGTCCTGGTCGCGCAAGCTGTTCTGCGACGCGGCCGATCGGAATCGGCCATACCCGTCAGCGCCGCCCGCAGGGTGCTGCAAGTGGGCGGAATGTTACTCGGGGGAGTGGCGCTGTTTGTATTGGCAATCGGTTATGGGATCTACCGGACAGGGGGTGGAAATAAAGAACTGGATGTGGATAGGGTTTTGTTTTTTATGGCAAATGTGTTCGATACTTCCATTACGTATTTCATGGTCCTGCAAAAGGTTCCATCTCAAATAGAATACTGGATGGGGAAGAGTTTCTTGACGCATGGTATTCTTAGGATACCGACTGTTTTTTTTCCTGAAAAATACGACCATCTCTGGGCTTCAGCTAAATTTACGTTGTTATTCTACGGATATGATCAGAACCAGGCCGGCACTGTTGCCCGTGGGTTTAGTATGTTTGCGGAGCTGTTCCTCAATTTCGGAGTGTATGGAATTGTCATCGCAATGCTCTTTTTTGGATGGATGAATACGGTCCTTTCCAGGATGGCTTTTCGGCCGGGTGTAACGAGATATTTCATAGTACTTTACGTTTTTTATCTTCTGTATTTCGTGCCGTTTTCCTTTAAAAGCGGTCTGTCCCAAGCCTTCGTCTATGCCGATCTCAAGATCCTCCCCTTCATTCTGATCGTGCTCCTGTTGCGGCGGCTGGAATCGATGCGGCCGGCGGCGGTCATGCGCTGATGGCGGCCCAGGAAGAAGCGGTCGGCCGCATCGGCGTCGTGGCGCCCGCCGCGCCGCCGCCGTGGTGGCTGGCGTCCCTGCTCGAGCGCCTGCTGGGCCTCGACGGCGTCCGCCTGATGCGCTGTGCCGCCGCGCCCGGAACCCGCTGGGTCGGCCCGCCGGACCTGGCCGACGACCGGCGGACGCGGCTGATCGCGGCGCTGATCGCGCCGCTCGAACGCCGCCTGTTGGCCGCGGTGCGAACGGCCCGCGAGCCGCTGTCGCCGGGGGTCTTTCCGCCCGGCTGGCATTCGCTGCCCGAGGCGTCGCCGGGTGAGGCCGATCTCGTGCTCGACCTCACCGCGCGGTCGGACGGCGGGCCGGCGGACCGGCCCTGCTGGCGCCTGATGCTCGACGAGCCCTATAGCCCGGTCGATGGCGAACGCCTGGGCGGGCGCATCCTGCGGACCGGCCCGGAGGGACCGGCGGCGCATCGGTTTTACGTCAAGGCCAGCCCCTATTCGGCCCGCCTCGGCGCGGCGCGCCTGCTGTGGATGGCGGCGGAGGTCACCGTTCATCGCGTCGCCGCCTGGAGCCGCGGTCATGGGGGCGCCATAACCTGGACCCCGGAGCCGGCCGCGCCTTCCGCCGCCGTTCCGGCCGTGGGGGCGCCGACGCTCGCTTCCCATGCTATCGGCATGGCCGCCCGCCTGGTGCATCGGGTACTGCGCAGCGCCTTTTTTGAGGACGAGTGGTATGTGGCGCTGCGGCGCGCCGGCCCCGCCTCGCCGGATGGCCGGGTCGGCGACCGGGGCGGCTGGGTGCGCGTGCCCACCGGCGACGGCAGCTATCTTGCCGACCCCTTCCTGTGGGCGGCCGACGACCGCCTCTTCCTGGTCTGCGAGGAATGGATCCGCACTCTCGGCCGGGGCGTCGTCAGCGTCCGCGAACTCGACGCGGAGGGCCGGGCGCTGGCCCCGGTGCGCGTGCTGGAGCGACCCTGGCACCTGTCCTACCCGCAGGTCTTCGCCTGGGACGGGCGCTGGTGGATGGTGCCCGAATCGCGGCGGGCCGGAAAGGTCGAGCTCTATGAATGCGAGCAGGTCCCCGACCGCTGGCGGCCGGTGGCGGAGCTGTTGTCGGGAGTGGATGCCGCCGATGCCACGCTGGTGGAGAAGGATGGCGCGATGTGGATGTTCGTCGTCCTTCGCGCCGCCGGCAGCGACGGCGATGACGCCCTGCATCTGTTCCAGGCGGACATCCCGATGGGGCCGTGGCGTCCGCACCCGGCCAATCCCATCGTCGTCGATCCGTGGCGCGCCCGCATGGCGGGGCCGCTGTTCCAGACCGCCGCCGGGGAATGGATCCGGCCGGCCCAGCTATGCGGCCGGCGCTATGGCGAGGCGGTCGTCTTTCATCGGGTCGTCGAATGGTCACCCACCCGCTACCGTGAAGAGCCCTTAAGCATGCTTTCGGCGCAAGCGATTCCGGGCGTCGCTGGTTGCCACACCTACGGCCGGGCTGGCGGTTTCGAAGTCATCGACGTGGCAACGGCGCGGCCGCGCTGGTCGCTGCTCGGCCGCCTCCCGTGGCCGTGGCGGGGGGCACGGGTGTCCCGAGGCGTTGCCACCTTTCCCTGGAGCGACGAGGAAGGGCGGCCCGACGCGTCAGCCCCCCGCACCATCGTGTTCAATATTGCTGCCCTGGTCGTGGGCGGGGCCGAGAGGCAGTTGCTGATGCTGCTCGAAGGCCTCGACCGCCGCCGCTTCAGTCCCGCCGTGATCGTCTTCGAGGACGGGCCGTGGGGTGATCGGTTTCGGTCGTTCGGCATTCCCGTCGTCATCGTTCCCTACGCTCGTGGCCGTCTGTGGGCGGTTCTCGAAACGCGCCGCCGCCTGCGCGAACTCAAGCCGGCCCTCGTGCACACCATCGGGCAGTCGCCGAACTATGTGGGACGGCTGGCGGCGGTGCTGGCCCGGGTTCCCCATATCGTCATCGGCGAGCGCACGGCCCCGCGCATCAAGTCGCGCGGCAAGCGTCTGATCGAACGCGCGCTGGCGCCCTTCACCGATCTGATGATCGCCAATTCCGGGCACGGCGCACGCTACTATGTCAGCCACCGGCTGCTGCCAAGGCGCAAGGTGTCGGTGGTGGGCAACGGCATCGACACCGACGCCTTTCCGCTTGCGCGCGGCTCGTCCCCATCCGGCCGGCCGCGCATCGGGTTCGTCGGCGGCATGGTCCCTGCCAAGGATCACGAAACCCTTCTCAAAGCGCTCCGCCATCTCGTCGACGCCAATTTCGCTTGCGAACTTCACTTGGCCGGCGACGGCCCGTTGCGCGCCAAGATCGAGGCGCGGATTCGCGAACTGGGCCTCGATCACCACGTGATCGTGCATGGCTGGCTCGACGATGTCCCGCGCTTCCTCGATACCCTCGACCTCTACGTACACGCCGCCCACTACGAGGGGCTTCCCAACGCCGTGATGGAGGCCATGGCGTGCGGCCTCCCTTGCGTCTCCTTCGACACCGAGGGCTGCAACGAGCTGATCACCCACCGACAGACCGGCCTGCTGGTCCCCCCCGGCGACGCCCGGGGGCTGGCCGACGCCGTTACCGGCCTGCTCGCCGACCGCCACCAGGCGCGGGCCTTGGGCGCTGCGGGGCGCGAGCGCATTCGTAGCGAGTTTTCGATTGCCGCCCTGGTGCGCAACAGCGAAGCGCTCTACGACGCGGTGCTGAACGGGACGCCGGCGTCAAACCGGCCGCCGATCCACATAGCCGTCTTCGAACCCTATGTGTTCGACAATCCCTACGGCAATCTGCGCTTCACCTTGGGGATGCTCAAACATCTGGATCGCCGGCGTCACCGGCCGCTGTTCATCGCTCAGCGCGACGCCGCCTTCCTCGATGACCTGCGGGACATGGGAATCGCCACGCAAGTGGTTTCCCCGCCCGAACGCCTCGGCCGCTACGGCGGCGCCCTTCTTGGCCAGGGTCTGATCGGCCGCCTCAGCAGCGCCCTGGCGGCGTTGCGCTACGCCTGGTCGCTGCGCCGAACGCTGCTCGAGGGCGAGGTCGATGTACTGCAATGCCACAATCTGCGGGCTCTGCTGATTGCGGGGCCGGCCGCGAAGCTCGCCGGCATTCCGGTGATTTGGTATGTGAAGGGGCATCTCGACAACCCGCTGCTGGATCGGGTGGGCTACCGGCTGGCCGACCGGGTCCTCTTTCAATCGCCGATCAACCGCGATCGTCGCTACCCTCGTCTCGTCCAAAGACACACACGCAAGATTCGCATCGTGCCGAACGGCATTGACCTCGACACCCTGGAGGCGCCGTCGTCGGCCGCCGAAGCGGCCCTGAAGCAAGAGCTGGGCTGGGACGCGTCCACCTGCAACATCGTCTATGTCGGCCAAGTATCGCCGTTGAAGGGCGTGGATTTGCTGGTCGAGGCCCTGGCGGCAGTCCGTGTCACGGCCCCCGCCACCCGCCTCTACATCGTCGGTGACGAGTGCAATCCGGAATACCGGCAATTCCGGGATCGGCTGGAGACCTTGATCGAGCGGCATGACCTGCGTGATGCGGTGCGTTTCACCGGCTATCGGACGGATGCGTTACGCATCGTCGCGATGGCCGACATCTTCGTGCTGCCGTCGCTCAGCGAGGGCGTACCACGGTCGGTCATGGAAGCTATGGCCCTTGGCCGGGCGGTCGTCGCCACTTCGGTCGGCGGCGTTCCCGATCTGGTTAGGGACGGAGTGACCGGCAAGCTGGTTCCCGCCGGCGAGGTGGGCCCGCTGGCGGAGGCTCTACGGACCTTGGTGTCGGACGCGGCGAGCCGCGCCGCTCTCGGCTACGCGGCCCGGGAAGACGTCCTGGCGGCGCATGACATCCGCGCCACCGTACGGAAATTGGAATCTGTCTATGACGAAATTCTGAAGGAGCGACGCTGGCAATGAGGGACGCACTGAACCGCCTGGCAAAACGCTCGCAACTGTTCTGCGTGGCTTACTTTCTGTTGGAGAACACGCGGGCGAAGCGCCGTTTTGCGGCGGGCCAACACGATTCCGAGCAAGGCGCAACCCACCGCGATCTCGATGCGGCGGCAAGCCTTGCCTATATCCGTCGCGTGTTGGACGACTATTCCACGTTCGGCGGTATCGACGACGAGCGCCTTCATGACGCCACCATCCTCGAGCTCGGCCCGGGCGACAATCTGGGGGTCGCGCTGTGTCTACTGGCTAGGGGTGCACGCCGGGTCGTCTGCCTGGATCGCTTCTATTCGCGTCGGGATCCGGCCCAGCAGTTGCAGGTCTATCGGGCCTTGCGGGATAGCCTGGAGGATGCCGAGCAACGCCGTCGTTTTGATGCCGCCGTCGACCTGAGTGGCGCGGAACCGGTGTTTGACGCCGACCGCCTGAGCTACGTGCACGGAATCGGAATCGAGGACGCCGAGGCCACCCTGCCGGGCGAACGTTTCGACATTATCCTTTCATATGCCGTTCTTGCCCATCTCTACGATCCTGACACGGGCATGGCGGTGATGGACCGGCTGTTGGTCCCGGGAGGTCGCATGGCCCACAAGATCGACCTCAGCGACCACGGTATGTTCAGCCGGGGGGGCCATAATCCTTTGATCTTCCTGACCTTCTGCGACGCCGTCTACGGCGCCATGAGTTCACATACCGGGCGGCCCAACCGGCGGCTGATCGACTACTATCGGGCCCAATTCGCGGCCCGCGGCTATGACGCGTCCTACGCCTACACCAAGACCGTGGGCGTCAAGGACAACATCAATCCTTACAGCCGGCAGTTACGGGCGGGCCAGGACTACAGCGACGCACAAGTAGCGCTCGTGGAGCGGATACGGCCGCGGCTGGCACCGCCCTATCGCGGTCTGCCGCTGGAAGATCTCTTGGCCGCGGGGGTGTTCGTGAGCGCCACCAAGCCAACTGAAACGGCGGGCCGCGCCGGCTGCTAGTCTAGCCTCGCCGTGGGGGCGGGGCCCGCAACACGGCCTGCAGACCACCGAGGAAGGCCCCGACAAGCAGCCCGAGGAACGCCATCATGAATTTCTTTGGCCGTATCGGATCCTTCGCCGGAATGGCGGCGTCGACGATCTCGAAGGCGTACTGCTCGCGCGTCTTGGCCATCGTGATTTTGAGAATGGGGCCTTCGGTCAGCCGCGAGATCGTTTCCTTGGCGGCGACGTCCGGGGTGGTTGCCAAGAGGTCGAGCAAGCTGTCGAGGTGTTTCTGTCCCTCGGAGATCGCCTGCTCGCGCATCAGCGCATTCAACCGAATGACCAGGTCGTTGGCCCATTCGGCGGCCACCGCCGGGTCCTTCCACTCGATCTGCAGGCGGTACAGGTGGTCATTGGCGTTTTTGACCACCTTCCTCACGGATTCGTCGAAATAGGAATAGGCTTCCCAGGCGGTCGGTTCGCTGGATTTGCCGTCTATTGTCTTCCACCTCCCGGCTTCGCCGTCCCAGCGCTTGGGAAACAACACCGGCAAAAGATGCTTTTCGCGGAGGAAAGACTCGGTGAATTCCCGCGACGTCAGGACCGCAACGCTAGTCTCGGTGGCTTCGTCGCCCTTGCCCAGCGACAAGCCGATCAACGGGCTGGCTCCCTGCCAGCCACCGCCGGCGCTCTGGTCGATCTTCAGCACCGGATCGAGCAGAACGCTCGCTCGATAATAGGGCGTCATGGAGTACGCCATGGCGATGGCCAGCCCCCCGCAGCAGGCGGTGATCAGGCCAATCGACCATTTGCGATACCAGATGAGGCGCAACAGGTCGTGCAGAGGCGACGGGCTGGCCAGAGCTTCGGCAGGTATCGGAGCGTTGGGCGGAATAGGGATCGTCATGGCAAGCCCTCCTGTCAGGGTCGATGGCCAGGGCCCATCGGGTAGGCGGCATTGGCCGCGTGAACGGTAGGCCCGGACGCCGTCGGGTCTTCGGCGGCGGCGGCGTCAACGGCTCCGCGGATACCCAGCCGCTCCAGCACCTCCTCGGCGACGACACGGTCGTCGAAGCGGGCGCGGACGATGGCCAGGGACTGCTGGCCGAATGATTTGCGCAATTCATCGTCTTCCATGATCCGGGCGATCCGGTCGGCCAACGCCGCGGCGTCCTTCGGCGGTATGACATAGCCATTTACCCCGTCTTCGACCGGGGCTCGGCAATCTTCTGTATCTGCCGCGATTACCGGCTTGCCCAACGCCATCGGCTCGAGAAGGGCGCGAGGATATCCGCCTTCCTTGTAGTAGGACGGCAAGACCGCCAAGCCGGCCAAGGCGTAAAGCTCGCGGACGTCCTTTCGGAATCCGAGCCACCGGAAATTGGCGACTCGTTCCATTTCGCGGACATAGTCGGGAGGGACGCTGTTGGGACTGCCTTTCTCCTCGGGCGCGACCAGAAGGAAGGTCAGGTTGGGCAGCCGTTCGCGGAGCAGCCTCGCGGCCTCGGCGAACTCGCGAATTCCTTTCGGCCATATCAGCCGCGCGACCATGATGACGGCGCGGTCGTCCTCGGCCATCGCCAATTCCTGGCGCAGGGCCGCCACCGCCTTCGGTGCGACGCTCTCAACCGAGAAATCGGTCAAGTTGACGGCGTTGCTGGTGAGGAACGTCTTCGGTTGCGGGACGATCTTTCGCGAGATGAAATATTCGCGATCATTGCGGTTTGTGAACCAGACCCAGTTGGCCGCGGTGCAGGCCGCCCGGTACAGAGTCGTGGTGATGGCCTTCAGCAGCCGCGCTTTCGGCCTGCTGTCCGCGAGAAAGGCGGAACCGAGACCCCGCACCGCTATGGCGACCGTCTTAACCCCTGCCGCCCGGGCGGCCAGCGCGCCATAAATGTTGGGTTTGGTGGTGAACAAGATGGCAACGTCGATTCGATTTTCCGCGAAGATCCGTCGCAGGCGCCAGAAGTAGCTCCAGTCCTCGGCGAGGCTGAGAAATCGGGCCATCGGGATTTCGACATGGATCGTCGGCAGGGCGGTGATCTCGGCACGGTAGAGATCGACCGAACTGAACGAGTAAACGGTGACGCTTGGATGACCGGCCAGCCGCAGCGCGAAAGGCTTGCAGAATGTCAAGGTGGACAAGTCGTCCGGGGTCACAATCGCAATTCTCATGCACGGCCCTCGTTCCATAGCGCAAGCATCAAGAGCAGCCAAGCCCGTTTCGCCCATCGTGCGTCGTCCATTTGCCAACGTCGGTCGAGAAAGGCGTTCAAGGCGGATGGATCGAAAACCTCGGCCAGGAGCCCGCCCCGGCTTCGGCAGTTATCCTGCACCATGGAATGCAGGTCACGCGTCATCCAACGGACCAACGGAATCTCGAATCCGCGTTTGGGCGCACCCGCCACCGCCTGCGGCAGGTGCCGCCGCGCCAACTCTCGAAGTATCGGTTTGTTGGTGCGTCCGCGAAGCACAATGCCCGGATCAAGGGTGGACACCCAATCCACCAAGCGGTGGTCGAGGAAAGGGCAGCGCGCTTCCAGGCCGTGGGCCATGGTCGCGATGTCGAGCTTCGGCAGGAGGCAGTCGGCCATTGCCAAGCGGAAATCGAGGGCCATGAACTGACGCACGGCGCCGAGGTCGGAAAGGCCGGGAAAGGCCGCATCGAGCATGCGTGAGGTTTCGCTGCCTGGAGCGCCCCCCGCCCACAACGATTGTTGCTCCGCCTCGGTGAAGGTGTCGGCTGTCCAGGCGAGATAACGGTCCATCGGCGCCTGATCGATCCCCCGGACGAAGCGGTGGAGGAACGCGTAGGGCGTGCGGGCGGCGGCGGGCGTGGGAAGAAGGCGGGCAAGCGCTCGCCAAGCCGTGCCGGGTATCAGGTTGAGCGGGGCGCGGGCCTTCGCCAGAAGCTTGATTGCCCGGTGACGCCGATAGCCGGCGAACAATTCATCGGCCCCCTCGCCGTTCAGCACGACCTTCACATGTCGACTCGCTTCGCGGGTCACGACGAAGGTCGGCAACGCCGACGCGTCTCCCATGGGTTCGCCATAGGCTTTGGCCACTGTCGGCAGAAGTTCCTCGATATCCGGATTGAGAGTGATGGAATGGTGTTGTGTTCCGTAGCGCGCCGCCACGAGCCCGGCCAGCAGCGACTCATCAACCTCCTGGGCCGCGGTGAACCCGACCGTGAAGGTCTTGACCGGCGTGTCGGTCGCTTGGGCCGCCAGGGCGGTGATGAGGCCGCTGTCGATCCCTCCGGACAAGAAGATGCCCACCGGGACATCGGCGCGCAGCCGTTGCCGAACCGCCAAGCTTAGTCGATGCTCGCTCTCCTCGACCGCCTCGGCGAAAGTGGAAGCAACCACCGTCCCGCCGGGCAGCGTCCAATAGGCATGACGCTCCTCCCTGAGATCCGGACCGAACCGTAGCCAATAACCGGGCGGAACCTCCTCGACGTCCTCGAATATGGTCTGGGGCGCCGGGATGAACCCTAGGCTCAGGTAGTGGCGAATCGCTTCATGCCGGATCGGGAAGCGACCCACCCTCTCCAGGGCCCGCAGTTCGGATGCGAAGATAAGCCGCTTGCCGTCGTTGTGAATGTAGAGGGGCTTCTTTCCCGCCCGGTCGCGTGCCAAGGTCAGCGTGCGGGCCCGCGAATCCCAAAGCCCAAAGGCGAACATCCCGGCCAGGCGCGGCAGGGTCTCGGCGATGCCCCAATGCTCCAGAGCACCCAATAGGACCTCGGAATCCGACCGCCCCTGAAAGCGGAGTCCCTCCTGCTCCAAGGATTGGCGCAGTTCGACATAGTTATAGATTTCGCCGTTGTAGACGAGGGTGGGGCAACTGCCGGGACGGGACATGGGCTGGGCGCCGTCGGCGGTGAGGTCGATAATCGCCAGCCGCCGGTGGGCGAGGGCGGCGGTCCCCTCCGCATCCGCCCATACCCCGGCGCCGTCAGGGCCGCGGTGGGCGAGCGCCTCGCCCATGGCAGTGGCGCGGGCCGCGAGCTCGGCTGGCGGCTTCGGGTCGCGCACGATGATGCCGGCGATTCCGCACATCGGTTAGCCCGCCGCCTCCGCGACGGCAGGCGAGCGTTCCTCGGCGCCCTGGGACGTAATGCCGATCTGTGCGTTCAAGGGCGACACGATGGCCAGCAACTCCTCGGCCTCGACCTCGGTGATGCGCCGGCGCCACAAGTGATCTTGATCGCGAAGGGGTTCCGCGGGCGGTGAGCCCCTGCGGGCGGGGTCCAGGCGGCAGAAGGTGTCGACCCGGGCCAGCAGCGCAGCAGGGTCGCGACAGAAATCCTCATACGAGACTTCGAGGTAATTCTCCGGCGCGATCTCCTCGCTGGCGGCCTTGCGGATATGAAGGATCGTATCAACCCATTGAAGGGCGAATTGCCGGATTGGCGAATAGGCCAAATATTCGCGCCATTTCGGGGGCTTGGGGAATTGGCCGAAGGGCCAGTTGCGGCGGAAGGGGTCAATCTTGGTGCGGTGGTAGTTTGAGACCGCAACCGCGCAGCCATCACGCATCACATGGATGAACGCGGCATCGGGGAAAATGGCCTGGATGAAAGCGATTCGGAAGCTGTTTTCGGGATGCTTCGTGGCGAAGATTTTTTTTCCTTCGAGCCGCGTCCGCATGCCGAACAGGAACGCGATGCGGAATGCTTCGAAGGCGGTGGCATCCTTCGCTGTACGCAGATGATCGAGTTCCGGGTCGTAGAAATCCAACTCCATGATCTGGGCCGCCTCCGACCAGTCGCACAGGTCGGGGTGGCGACGGAACCAGTCCATGAACACGGTCGTGCCCGAGCGCGAGCAGCCGATGACGAATATCGGCCTGGACAGCGCATAGAGCCGCCGCGGAAATAGGCCGCGGAGGGCGAAAAGGAAGTGCGACGCCGCCTTGAGGCAAGGACCGTAGAGATAACGGCGGATCAAATAGTTCCGGTGCCAACGATTTATCGTCATCGAGGTCCTGCGAGGGATTAGGCGGGCAGCCGCGCCGCGCAATAGACGACCTTGTAGTCGTTGTAGGGTTGGTCGCTCGGGATGGGCTTGGGCGTGACCACGGGGGCGGTGGCCGCGTCGATCTCGCGGGGCATGTCCACCAGGCCACCGAAGACGAGCCATTTGAGCAGTTTCTTGCCGGACATCGTCCTGGGCATCAGGCCTAGACGCACGGCGGTGGCCTTGGCCCAACGGAGCGCCTTTTCCCAGCTACCGGCGGAGGCGACCGGGGTGTCGCCGAAGAACTCCGCTGTAAACCCGTGGCGCGCTACCAGCGCGCCGAGTTCGACGACCCCGTAATACTTGTAGGTGTGGGGGCTGGGGTTGAAATCATAAAGGTCCTTGTTGGCGCTGCAGATCAACACCATCCCGCCAGGTCGCAAAATGCGTGCGCACTCGCCAACGAATTTCTTAACGTCTGGAAGATAGTAGATGGCCTCGAACAGAATCACCAGATCGGCAGACTGGTTGTCCACCGGCATTGCTTGGGCGTCAAAGCGCTCTACCGAAAGGCAATCCCCGTAATGCTGCCGAGCGATGCCGACTATTGGTTCGGAGTAGTCACCCCCGCGCAGAGTCCGTGAAATGGACTGCAAATATTCGAGCCCCTGGCCAGTGCCACAAGCGGCCTCGATGACATCCTTGCCACGGCAATAGTGCCCCGCCCAGTAATATCTATTACAATGGCGGATGACCTGTTCTTTAGTTACCTTGTCGCCTGCGAGCTCGGTAACTTCGAGAAAATTCGTCTGCACGCATCCCCCCAACAGCGAGCCACCGATATCACATGAATGGGTGAGCTCGCTAGAATTTTCCGGCGCTACCATCCCAAGCGGAAATTAAGTAATCGATAATGGTTTGAAGATCTATTGACGTTCGAGTGAATGGTGAATGCTTTCGCAAAGTCAGTCGGGCACGCTCGCGGGCCTCGTTGAGTTTGATCCCGGATTCTGGCACCCTCCGCCATCGCCCCACACCGACCGCACTGAGCATGCCTTCCCTCCCCACGTCCTCCTCCCCCCTTCGCCTTGCCCTCATCGCTGGCGTCGCCGCCTTCGCGGCGGCGCTTCTGCTGCGCCATCTGGTGGTCGAGCCGCAGGCGATGGGCCTGTTGTGCGACAATCCCGGCGGGCCGGCGTGGTGCGCGGGCCGCCAGGCGCTGATCTTCCTGTTCCATCACCGCCTTCTCGCCGCGGCGTCGGTGGCGCTGGCGCTGGCCGCGCTGGTCGCACCGCGGCGGGCGGCGGCGGGGCTGGCGGTGGCGGCGGTGGCGGCGGGCGCCGCCGGGGCGGTGCTCTACAATCTCGAATGGGCGGTGCCCGGCCTGCTCCTAGGGCTGCTCCGCGCCGCCCGCCTCGACGCGGCGGCCGAGGGCGAATAGCCGCGCCGCCTCGCGCCACGCCTGGCGCCGGGCCGGCCACGCCACCGCCAGGGCGATAATGTTCCACGCCCACGCCTCGAGGTTGACGCCCTCGCGCCACAGGCCCACCGGCACCGACAGCAGGATGACGATGGCCAGCCAGCCCTCCTCGGGCCGCCGCTCCCCGCCGCCGCGTCCGCCCGGCGCCAGCAGCAGCCACGCCGCCGCCGGCAGCGCATAGGCGAAGATCGGGAAATCCAGATAGCGCGGATCGAGCGCCAGCTTCAGCGCCACGCTCGCGGTGCCGAACAGGGTGGCCAGCCGCAGCGCCCCCAGCCACAGCTCGGGGCCGGGCGCCGCCGGCCGGCGCAGCCACGCCGCCAGTTCCGGCGCCGTCGCCGGCCGCGCCGGTCTGCCGTCGCCGGTCAGGCGATGCAGCAGGGCCGCCGCCCCGCCCGCCGCCAGCGCCAGGCCGCCGAGGCCCAGCAGCAGCCCGGCCGGGCCGATGCCGGCGGCCAGGACGTTGCGGATCTGGAAGACGAACACCGCCCCGGCGACGTGGCCGAGCGCCGCCACCGCCGCCCAGCGCCAGGGGGCGAGCCGCCGCCCCGTTGTCACCCCCCACAGCGCGAAGGCCGCCGACAGCAGCGTCGTCGCCATCGCGTGCAGCGGCCACGACGGCAGGTCGCTGACCGGGCCGCTCAGGGCGAACTTGGGATTGCGGTCGGCGTCGAAGATGCCCCAGTGGCCGCCCACGGTGCCCTCGTTGCGGCGCTTCCACGGCTGGTCGAAGGCCTCGATCAGGTTGTAGTCCATGCCCCGCTCGCCGGCCATCACAACGAACTCGCGCACGAAGCGGGCCTGGTTGAGGGGGCCGGGCACCGCGCCCTCGCGGCTGCGCCCGGCGCTCGGCCAGCCGGTCTCGCCGATCAGGATCGGCTTGCCGGGAAAGCTTCCCCGCACCTTGTCGAGGATGGCGCCCAGATGCGCCTGGGCGTGATCGACGGCGATCGGCTCGTCCTCCCAGAACGGCAGGATGTGCACGGTCACGAAGTCGGTCAGCGTCGCCACCTGCGGATTGCGCAGCCAGAACTCCCAGACGTCGGCATAGGTGACGGGCAGGGCGGTGCCGGCGCGCACCTTGCGGATGACGTCCATCAGCTGGTCGGCGGTCAGTTCGCGCCGCAGCAGCACCTCGTTGCCGACGACGATGCCGCGCACCGCCTGCGGGTGGGCGGCGGCGGAGGCCAGGGCGGCCTCGATCTCGCGGGCGTTGTCGGCGTGGTTGCTGCCGATCCAGATGCCCAGCAGCACCTCCATGCCGTTCGCGGCGGCCAGCTCGGCCACCGCCGACAGGCCGTGCAGGGCGGAATAGGTGCGCACGCAGCCGGTGTAGCCGGACAGCAGCTTCAGATCCGCGGCGATGCGCTGGCGCGGCACCACGCTGTCGGGGTCCGACGGCAGCTCGTTCTCGCTGAACGGTGAGTAGGACAGGCAGCGCAGGCGCCCGTCGGGCACGTCGGGCAGCGCCACCGGCCGCCCGGCCCAGGCCCACAGGCCGGCGGCCACGACGGCGACCGCGATAAACAGGGCGAGGTTGAGAAAACGGGATGCCATGGCCGTGACCGCGACGCGGGACGGCCAAGCGGTTACGCGAAATCGGGCATGGGCGCAAGCGCGGAAATTACGGGGCGCCGGACGCCGCCCGGCAGCCGTCGCGCCCCATCAGGTCGGCCCGCCCGCTGGGGTGGAAGCGCAACAGCACGCGGCGCGGCAGATCGAGGTTGCGGCGGCGCTCGTAGCGGGGCCGCCTGGGGTCGTGCGGGCGGTTGGGATCCTCGGAGAACACGCTGTCGGTGTCGAAGTCGAGGAAGGTGGCGTGGATGGTGGTGGTCGGGAAGATCCACACGTATTCCAGGCGCATCGGGTCGCGGCGGTTCAAGGGCTCCTCGCAGACCAGGTCGGGCGCCCCGTAGTCGCCCTCCAGGGCGTCGAGCAGGCCGGCGAACCCCGCCGGCGTCGCCCGCCCGGCCTGCAGCAGCACCTGCTGCAACCGCCCCGTCCCGGCGTTCATCTGGAAATGGGCGAGGAAGCGCACGCCGCCGTAGGCGACCTCGGGCAGCGCCAGCTCGGCATAGGCGCCGCCGTACTCCCAGCGCCCCGGCAACGCCTCCAGGCGCCCGGCGAAGGCGTCCCCCAACTCGCCCGCCGTCATCCCCCAGCGCGCCGCCCCCCACCCCGCCACGTCCGCCGGCCGCGCCGCGGCGGCGAGCAGCAGGACGGCGAGGGTAAGGGCGAGGACACGGGCGCGCGCGCTCATCCGCCTGACATGGGGCCGCCCCGCCGCCGATTACAGCCGAGCCCCGCCCACCAGCGGATTGCGTCGCCTCTCGGCTCGCAAAGACGCCGTTTCCTACCGCATTCCCCAACCCCGTCATCGCGAGCCGCGCAGCGACGAAGCAATCCACCGTCGCCTCGGCTGGCCTCAGGCGGCGCGGGGGCGCACGACGGCCGCGATGCGGGCACCGTCCTTGGCCTGGGTGACGGCAAGGTCGTAGGAGGCCTGAAGGTTCAGCCACAAGCGCGGCGAGGTGCCGAAATAGGCGGCGAGCCGAAGGGCGGTGTCGGCGGTCACCGATCGCTTGCCGGCCACGATTTCGGCCATGCGGCTCTGCGGCACGTCCAGCGCGCGCGCCAGGGCGGCCACCGAAATGCCGATCTCGGCCAACTCTTCCGCCAGGACTTCCCCGGGATGCGGAGCGGGTAGGTTCACCCTGTCAATGGTAATCGACGATTTCGACGTCATGGGCATCTCCCTCGTGGAATGTGAAGCAGATCCGCCATTGATCGTTGATGCGGATACCGAATTGCCCGGCCCGGTCGCCCGCGAGCGCCTGGAAGCGATTGGAGGGCAACATCATCAGATCTTCGACGCAGCTGGCCTCATGCAGGATGGCAAGCCGGCGCTGCGCCTGCCGCGCGAACGCGTGAAACTCGGGAACGCGCTCGCCGGCAAGGAATCTGGCGGTGCGCTTGTCCGCGGCTGACCGGATCATACGCGAACGGTAAACTGGCAAAAGGTATCCGTCAACCAGATAGACGGCGTGCCCGCGCCGCCCTGACTCTCGGCTCCCATGACGCGTGCTTTCCCAACCCCGGTCATTGCGAGGCGCGCAGCAACGAAGCAATCCAGCCGGCCTCCCCAAGCGGGCGAGGGGCGCCGCTAATCCGGCACCACCGCCGTCGCCTCGATCTCCACCTTGGCGCGCCTGGCCATCAGGGCGGTCACCTGCACCGCGGTCATCGCCGGGTAGTGCTTGCCCATCACCCTGCGATAGGCCGCCCCCAGGCCCTTGCGGTCGGCGACGTATTCCTCCTTCGAGGTCACGTACCAGGTCATGCGCAGGATGTCGCCGGGCTTGCCGCCGGCCTCGGCGAGCACGTCGACGATGTTCCGCAGCGCCTGCTCGACCTGGCCGACGAAGTCGTCGGTCTCGAACTTCTCCTCGGCGTTCCAGCCGACCTGGCCGGCGATGCACACGATCTTGCCCTTGGCGGCCATGCCGTTGCTGTAGCCGCGCGGCTTCAGCCAGTGCGGCGGTTGGAGTATCTCCATCGCTTCTAATCCTTTGTTGCAAATGCCCCGGAGTTATTTTAGGCTTAAAACAATTCGGCGTGCAAGCGACGGGAACCATGGCCGAAAGCGATTACGAAACCGCCCTCAGGGCCGACGACCGCCTCGATCTGCGGATGTGGCTGCGCCTGCTCACCTGCGCCACCATGATCGAGGGGCGGGTGCGCCGGCGCCTGCGCGATTCCTTCGACACCACGCTGCCGCGCTTCGACGTGCTGGCCCAGCTCGACCGCGCCCCCGACGGCCTGACGATGGGCGAGCTGTCGGGCCGGCTGATGGTGTCCAACGGCAACGTCACCGCCCTGGTCGAGCGGCTGGTGCGCGAGGGCCTGGTCGACAGCCGCCCCAGACCCGACGACCGCCGCGTGCAGCGGGTGCGCCTCACCGAATCCGGGCGGCGCCAGTTCGCCCGCATGGCGCCGGCCAACCGCGCCTGGATCGCCGCCATGACGGCGGGCCTGAGCCGCGACGACATGGCGCGGCTCTACGAGCTGCTGGGCAGGCTCAAGGGCTCGGTGTCGGCCGCCGACCGCCGGGTGGAGGAGGGGGCCGATGGCGCGGTGTGAGGTTCGGCTCGCCTTCCGGGGGGCATTGAAATTGCCCGCGAAACGTCGACACTGGTCGCAACGGGCGCGGGGACGCGCCGCACCATGACCAGGGGAGAGACGACCATGTGGCAACCCGGAGGCGTTCCGTCGGCGCATGCCGACCAGTTCGTGCGCTCGCTGCTGCCGCCGCCCGAGCTGTGGCCGCGAATGGACTATTCGACGCTGCCCGAGCTGCGGGCCTATCCCGACCGCCTCAACGCCGCCGTCGTCCTGCTCGACGACATGGCGGCGGCCGGCCACCGCGACCGCCCGGTGCTGCATTTCGACGGCGTCACCTGGACCTATGGCGAACTGCTGGCCCGCGCCAACCGCATCGCCCGCGTCCTGGTCGAGGAGTTCGGCCTGATCCCCGGCGAGCGCGTGCTGCTGCGCTCGATGAACACGCCGATGCTGGTGGCCTGCTGGTTCGCGGTCTTGAAGGCCGGCGGCATCGTCGTCGCCACCATGCCCCTGCTGCGCGCCAAGGAGCTGGGCTTCATGCTGGAGCGCGCCCGCATCCGCCACGCCCTGTGCGAGGCCAGCCTGGCCGAGGAGATGGAACTGGCCAAGGCGCGCACGCCGGGCCTCGAAAACCTGCTGTATTTCAGCAAGGGCGGCGACGGCGGGGCCGGCCTCGACCGCGCCATGGCCGGCAAGCCGGCCGACTTCGCCAACGTCGCCACCGCCGCCGACGACGTGGCGCTGGTCGCCTTCACCTCGGGTACCACCGGCAATCCCAAGGCCACCGTGCATTTCCACCGCGACTGCCTGGCCAGCGCCGACTGCTTCCCGCGCTACGTGGCGGTGACGCGGCCCGACGACGTGTTCGTGGGCTCGCCGCCCCTGGCCTTTACCTTCGGGCTGGGCATGCAGACCCTGTTCCCCATGCGCTTCGGCGCCTCCACGGTGTTGGTCGAGAAGCCCACCCCCGAGGCCCTGCTGGAGGCCATCCAGCGCTACCGCGCCACCGTGCTGGCCACCGCGCCCACCGCCTACCGCACCATGACCGACATGGTGGGCGGCTACGACATCTCGAGCTTGCGCATGTGCGTCTCGGCCGGCGAGCACCTGCCCAAACCCACCTCGGACGGCTGGCACACCGCCACCGGCATCCGCATCATCGACGGCATCGGCGCCACCGAGATGATGCACATCTTCATCTCGGCGTCGGGGCCCGACATCCGCCCCGGCTCGACCGGCAAGGCCATTCCCGGCTACCAGGCGCGCGTCCTCGACGACGACGGCAACCCGCTGCCCCCCGGCAGCCAGGGCCGCCTGGCGGTGATCGGCCCCACCGGCTGCCGCTACATGGACGACCCCGAGCGCCAGCGCACCTATGTGCAGGACGGCTGGAACCTCACCGGCGACATCTACGAGCAGGACGCCGACGGCTATTTCTGGTACGTGGCGCGCGGCGACGACATGATCATCTCGGCCGGCTACAACATCTCTGGCCCCGAGGTGGAAAGCGTGCTGCTGGCCCATCCCAAGGTGCGCGAATGCGCCGTGGTGGCCTCGCCCGACCCGGCCCGCGGCAACATCGTCAAGGCCTTCGTCGTGCTCCACGACCGCGCCGAGGCGACGGCCGGGACGGTCAAGGAGCTGCAGGACTTCGTCAAGGCCGAGGTGGCGCCCTACAAATACCCGCGCGCCGTCGAGTTCGTCGACGACCTGCCCAAGACCCAGACCGGCAAACTCCAGCGCTTCGTCCTGCGCCGCCAGGAACGCGAAAAGGCGGGCGGAAAATGAGGGGCGTGCGGGCCTCTCCCCCTCTCCCGCCTGCGGGAGAGGGCCGGGGTGAGGGGCCGCGCGAAGGCGCGGCGAGGAAATACCCTCACCCTCCCAAGCCTGCGGCTTGGGCCCCTCCCTCTCCCGCAAGCGGGCGAGGGGAGTTTCCGTCATTGCGAGGAGCGCAGCGACGAAGCAATCCATGCGCCGGGGTCACGCCAGCGCACGGCGGGGTGGGGAAGGCGGTACGGTGTGTGTTCAAGCGGGTGAACCGCCAAGGCCGCCAAGGGGGCGCCAAGGCGGGTGAGGAAGAACGGCGCGCGCCCCCTCTCCCGCCTGCGGGAGAGGGCCGGGGTGAGGGGCCGCGCGAAGGCGCGGCGAGGAAATACCCTCACCCTCCCAAGCCTGCGGCTTGGGCCCCTCCCTCTCCCGCAAGCGGGCGAGGGGAGTTTCCGTCATTGCGAGGAGCGCAGCGACGAAGCAATCCATGCGCCGGGGTCACGCCAGCGCACGGCGGGGTGGGGAAGGCGGTACGGTGTGTGTTCAAGCGGGTGAACCGCCAAGGCCGCCAAGGGGGCGCCAAGGCGGGTGAGGAAGAACGGCGCGCGCCCCCTCTCCCGCCTGCGGGAGAGGGCCGGGGTGAGGGGCCGCGCGAAGGCGCGGCGAGGAAATACCCTCACCCTCCCAAGCCTGCGGCTTGGGCCCCTCCCTCTCCCGCAAGCGGGCGAGGGGAAGGCTAGGCAGGACGGGGACGTAAAGGCCTTGACGCCCTTGGCGTCTTGGTGGTTGACCCCCGGCAACGGGGCAAGAACGAAAACGCGCTGACCGGGAGCGCGACTGAAAGGACCGCCGGGCGACCGACCGCCGGCGCACGACAACCTCGCGGGTGCACTAATTCCAATGCGCACCCGTCGCGAAAGGAACGGAGCGAGCGATGAAGATAGCCTGTATCGGCGGCGGCCCCGGCGCCCTGTACTTCTCCATCCTGATGAAGAAGGCGCGGCCCGACGCGCGCATCACCGTCTACGAGCGCAACCGCGTCGACGACACCTTCGGCTTCGGCGTGGTGTTCTCCGACGCCACCATGGGCGGTTTCGCCGCCGCCGACCGCGAGAGCTACGACGCCATCACCGAGCGCTTCGTGCATTGGGACGACATCGACGTCCACTACCAGGGCGAGGTGCTGACCTCGACCGGCCACGGCTTCGCCGGCATGAGCCGCCTGGCGCTGCTCGACGTGCTGTGGCGGCGCGCCGCCGAACTCGGCGTCGAGCTGGTCGCCGGCCACGAGGTCACCGACCTCGGCCGCTTCGCCGATTGCGACCTGATCGTCGCCGCCGACGGCGTCAATTCCATGGTCCGCGAGCGCCACGCCGAGCACTTCCAACCCGCCCTCGACTGGCGCCGCAACAAGTTCATCTGGCTGGGCACCGACAAGCCGTTCGACGCCTTCACCTTCTATTTCCGCGAGAACGACTGCGGCCTGTGGCGCGTGCACGCCTATCAGTACGAGCCCGGCCACGCCACCTTCATCGTCGAATGCACCGAGGACACCTGGCGCCGGGCCGGCATGGACCGGGCCACCGAGGACGAATCGGTGGCCTATTGCGAGCGCCTGTTCGCCGAGGAGCTGGCCGGCCACAAGCTGCTCAAGAACCGCTCGATCTGGCGCACCTTCCCCACCGTCCGCGTCGCCAACTGGCACCACGGGAACGTCGTGCTGCTGGGCGACGCCGTGCACACCGCGCATTTCTCCATCGGGTCCGGCACCAAGCTGGCGATGGAGGACGCCATCGCCCTGGTCGACGCCGTCACCGCCCATCCCGGCGACGTCGAGCGGGCCCTGCTCGCCTACGAGACCGACCGCAAGCCGGTGGTCGAGAGCCTGCAGCGCTCGGCCCAGGTGAGCCTCGAATGGTTCGAGAACGTCGAGCGCTATTACGGCAGGCTCGAGCCCCTCCAGTTCGCCTTCAGCCTGCTCACCCGCTCGTTGCGCATCACCCACGACAATCTGCGCCAGCGCGACCCCGATTTCGTCGCCAGGGTCGATGCCTGGTTCGCCGCCCGGGCGCTGCCCGACGCCAGGCGCGGCAACGTCGCCCCGCCGCCGATGTTCACGCCCTTCCGCCTGCGCGACCTCACTCTCGACAACCGCGTCGTGGTGTCGGCGATGTGCCAGTACATGGCCGAGGACGGCTTGGTCAACGACTGGCACATGGTGCATATCGGGGCCCGCGCCACCGGCGGCGCCGGGCTGGTGATGACCGAGATGACCGACGTGAGCGCCGAGGGCCGCATCTCGCCCGGCTGCGCCGGCCTCTACACCGACGCCCACGCCGCCGCCTGGCGGCGCATCGTCGACTACGTGCACACCTATTCCACCGCCAAGATCGGGGTGCAGCTCGGCCATGCCGGTCGCAAGGCCTCGACGCGGCTGGCCTGGGAGGGCTCGGACCGGCCGCTGGAGGCGGGCAACTGGCCGATCATGGCGCCGTCGCCCATTCCCTGGCGCGACGAGAACCAGGTGCCGCGCCAGATGGACCGCGCCGACATGGACCGCGTGCGCGACGACTTCGTGACGGCCGCCAACCTCGCCGAGGCGGCCGGCTTCGACCTGATCGAGCTGCATTTCGCCCACGGCTATCTGCTGTCGAGCTTCCTCTCGCCCCTGACCAACAAACGCACCGACGAGTACGGCGGCAGCCTGGAGAACCGCCTGCGCTTCCCGCTCGAGGTGTTCCACGCGGTGCGCGCCGTGTGGCCCGAGGCCAAGCCGATCTCGGTGCGCATCTCGGCCACCGACTGGGCCCCCGGCGGCTTCACCCCCGCGGACGCCGTGGCCGCCGCCCGCATCCTCAAGGCCGCCGGCGTCGACATCATCGACGTCTCGGCCGGCCAGGTGGTGGCCGACCAGAAGCCGGTCTACGGCCGCCTCTTCCAGACCCCCTTCGCCGAGGCGGTGCGCCTGGAGGCCGACATCCCCACCATGGCGGTCGGCAACATCTCCTCCTACACCGACGTCAACTCCATCATCGCCGCGGGGCGGGCGGACCTGTGCGCCCTGGCCCGGGCGCATCTGTACGACCCGTACTGGACCAGGCACGCGGCGACCGAGATGGGCTACGAAATGGACTGGCCGGCGCCGTATTCGACGCTGCGGACGTACAAGCCGCGGTTCGTGTAGGGGAGGGGCACCTGGATTGCTTCCCGCCACGCTCCGCTCGCGGTCGCAATGACGGAGAAAAGGAAACCGTCATTGCGAGAAGCGCAGCGCCGAAGCAATCCAGCCCGACCCCGGGCACCCGCGAACCCGGGCCGCACCCCCGCCGCCATCCCTCGCCGTCATTCCCGCGCAAGCGGGAATCCATATCCGCCAACGGCTTAATGGACCCCCGCCTGCGCGGGGGCGACGGACAACGGGGCTTAGACGCCGTTTCCCGCACCCCGCCAATGCCCCGCGCCACTCCCCCAACCGTCATGCGCGGGCGCCGACCCGCGCATCCACGCCCCCATGCCTCACGCCACCGCCGCCAACGGAATTTGCCCCTTCGCCCGTCTCTTGATATAGGATTGGGCCGAGACGCGGCGGACTTCGCTATGGCATTGCGGGATGATCTTGTTGGCCGGCGCCAGGCCATTCTCGACCTCGCCGCTCGGTACGGGGCGACGAACCTGCGCCTGTTCGGATCGGTGGCGCGGGGCGAGGAGCGGCCGGACAGCGATGTCGACCTGCTTGTCGAGATGGCCGCGAACCGAGGTTTCGCGGACTATATCGGGCTGGTGGAAGACCTCGAGCGGCTGCTCGGGCGGCGCGTCGAGGTGGTGACGGAACGCGGCCTGAGCCCTCATTTCCGGCCCTATATCGAAGCCGAGGCGCGGCCGCTGTGAAGTCGGACCGGCCGCATCCTCTATATGAACGCCATCCACCCTATCGCCAGGTTACCTTGTGGAGGCCCGCGAGCGATGGGCCGGGCGGGAGTCCAATAGGATGCACTGTCACCGTACCCCTGTCACCGTACCCCCGCCCTCAAAGACTGGCACTGTTAGACAATTACTGACTCTGTGCATATTATGACTACTGACTCTGTACATATTATGACGTTCTCAAGCGCCTGTCTTATGGCTGATCATACTTCTCCTCCGCTTGTTGCGGGCGTCCCGAGAACACCGCCTGCACAGGTTGCAGCGACAAAGTTGAATCTCTCCTTATTTTTTTCAAAAATTAGGATGGCGGCCAGTGGCACTGCGGTCATCAAGAGACCCGTAATTATGTCCGTGATTTGGGTATTGAACTGATTGAGCAGTGGTACACCGGCTATCGCCGTGCTAATGGCCCGCCCTACATATGCTCCAATAATAGCAGCCGCCGCCCCCGCCAGCACAACCTTAAGGCTATCGAACTTGTAGGGATCTTCGCTCGCTAATACACGAGCTGAACGGATTATGCTAAGAGTACATTCGCGAATCATTGATAGCACAAAAGACGGCATTTTGATGATCATGGAAATAATAATTTGCGGAATTACGCTCAAGGCTCCGCTAACCCCGGCTTCGATGCCGAGGGATTTTGCCCGAGCCCATATCTGGCGTTCCTCAAAACGGTCCGCGAGGCGAACCTGTATTCGGGCTGTAGCCTCCTTGACATTTTGAACCCACCCATCTCTTGTTATAACACTGCCATTGACCGCAAAATTGCGAATTTCGTCGATAAATATATCTACCGTTTCGACCATAATTAGCCCAACCACCTGTTGAGCCGCCATGGCTGCCCCTGTCTTCACTACGGTGGTCGCAGCTTCCGTGGCTGCGGCAAAGCGATGATCATTTCGTTTTGCATCAGCTTGATCATAGACTTTCTCGACGTCCTTACGGTTGACAGTCACCGTCCGGGTAGAGCCGTCTTGCTGCTTTATGTCGATGTAAATCAGCTCGGGATTCTCAGAATCTGGCCGGCCACGTCGGTCCAGAAATTCATGGATGTTTTTGTCTTGCATACTTCTATTAAATGATCTGTCAGCGAATACAAGATTTTCTTCGGAGTTAATAATAGAGTAAAATTCTTCATCCGTTGTTCCTATGCGAATGATTAAATCGGAATAATATTCCTTTTTCGATATGACATGATCAATATCCACATCGGCTGGAAAAAGCGGATCATCGCTGTTATATGCGTTGTCAAGTTTGTTAAGCGTTGGCGTCTGTGCGCGGATATCTCTTAACGCTGCAAAATTTGGATTATCTGTCATTGCAGGTCCTGAGCGGTCGCTAAATTCTTTGTAAGTTTCGGAGAGGTTGTGGTACTTTGCCTCGCTACGACTATCGATATCCCGTAGAATCCCACCAAGCGCGAAAGAAGCAACTGCACGGTGTATCGCTTCACGCTTGCATTGATCAAAGATGTCGTCGACAGTTTTTGCGGGCACTGGCAGACGGTTGCGCACATCAGCTACCATTTCGATGGTTGACTTATCAACCTCAAATGTTCTGCGGAAGTATTCGTGTATGGTTTCAGAGCAAAGGTCTTTGTATTTCTCGAATTTATCACAGTAGAATTCAACGGAACCCAGCTGCTTAAACTCAAGATTGTGAATTACAGTTGCGGAGTTATAGACGGTTACGATGGTGTCTAGAGTGTCTGTATATGCGACTACTGCTGTATTTTTTGCGTACTCTGCGGATGAAGCGACAGCATCTTTAGTGCGTGCTATTGTATTTTTTACAGTTACGTTTTGGAGCGGCACAGTGGCATTATCCGTAGGATTAATGATGCGACTCTTAAGAGATTTTAGAAAATCCATTTCGACTCCTTCTATATAATGGGCAGTTAGATTGGCTTTTGCTGAAACTCTAACTAGGCAGAAATTCTTTCATTTTACATTTCTGTTGAGATGCTTAGGGTTATGCTGTTGTCAGCTCCACACGGCTCGCGCGTCGTCGTCGGCGGCGTTGAAGCGGAAATACTCGCCCGTGGGGGCGACCCGTTCGATACGGTGCAGCGCGAAGGCGGTCGGGCGCTCCTGGAGCAACGAGCCCTCCGCCAGCCGAGTTACGGTGCCGTTACGGTGACAGTTACGGTCAGTTACGCAGTTACGGTGACAGCAGTTACGGTGACAGTTACGGTGACAGTGCACTTAATAAGCCCCTCTGCTTCAGGGTGGGACAGTCGTTTCTGTAAGATCAGTGATGACGCTGATCGGTCGAGCCCCGGGCGCAGGTACGCCACGTCGCCTCACGCCGCCCCCACCACAACAGCTTCCGGCGCATCTTCGCCGATCTTTTCGAGATCGCTGACCTTGTCGTCTTCCCGCTTGGCCTTCCACCCGTCGACAATTGCGCCATAAAGCGCCCGGAACTCTTCCTTGCGGGTCTGCCACTCCAATGCGCCGACGGTCACCTCCGCATAGCCGCTCGGTTTCACGGAAACCTTCAGTTTCGGGAGCTTCATGAAATCGGTCCAAGCCGACCCGGCGGCCTTGATGGCCCGCGCATGAAACGTGAACTGCAAGCTCTTGGCTGGGGCATCCGGAATTCTCACCGACACATAGGCCCGCAGGGTCGGGCTTCCCGACGGCGCAGTTTCCTGCAGCGAGTAGGTATAGCCGCTCTGGTTCGGCCACTCGTAGCCGGCCAATTCCTGGCGCAACAACGCCGCCGCATCCTCGAACGGGCCGCTGATGCCGAAGGCATGGGCGCGGGCCATCAGCTTCTTGAGATTTTCGGCCTTGTTGATGCCGCCTGCCGTGCTCACCGGCCTCTGCGCCACCTCCACCTGTCGCGCCAGATACATGCTTCCGTCGCGCTGGAAGCCATGGAAGGTCAGAAGCGAGATTTCGATGTCGCCGCGCGCCAGGAACTCCACCATCCGCCGCGCCCGATCATCGACGCCGAGGCCGACGAGCATCATCCGCGGCTTGCCCAGCGAGGCGAGGTCACGGCCGAACTGCTCCTGATACCAAGTGCTGAACTCCTCGATCTTTTCGATGCCCAGCTTGCCGGACCGCTCGCCGATATGCCTGCCGAGTTCCACCGGGTCGAGTTCGGCCAGGAAGGAGGCATAGTCGATCACCTGCGCCACGGCGTCGCGGCAGAGGGTGCCGCGCTTGAGCTCGAAGACCACGAGCTGGCCGTCCTCGTCGATCCCGAGGAGGTCGAGCGGGCCGCCCGGCGTCTCCGTCTGCCGGCCGACGAGCTTCAGCCCGGGCAGCAGGAGATCGGGCGCGCGCACCAGAATCTCCTCGAGTTCGGCCTCGGTGCCGGTGCGATCGACGCTCTCGACCGGGGCTACCGCCGGCGCGCCCGTCTGGTCGAGCGTGACCTGCCACAGCTTGATCTCGTCCATCCCGCCCCCTTACCCCTTTTGGTTGCCTAAGCTTCCCGAAAGAAGAGGGCACCGTCAATGGTGTTGCAAGCGGAAGGCGTGCGCCAAGGGGCCCCCCGGGTCAGGCCCGGGGGTGACGGGAAAGAGGTCTTGCCGCCCCCGCCCGCACCGACGATAACTGCACCAACCCCTCCGGAGCACCGCGTCTCCGCGCGCGGGGATTTTGAGCACCACCACCAGGACGACTCGCCCAATGAACCTCATCGACGCCTTGCAGGACGAACACGTGCTGATCGATCGGGTGCTGGGCTCGCTTCGCGCCTATGTCGAGGGGCTTCTCGACGGCACGGCCGACCCGGCCGACGGCCGGCGCTTCGCCGCGTTCTTCATCGAGTACGCCGGCCATTTCCATCACGACCGCGAGGAGCGGGTGTTCTTCGAGGCGTTGGTGACGGCGGCGGAGCTGCCGGCCGACCGCGGGCCGGTGCATGCCATCCTGCGCGAGCACGCCGAGATGGGGGCGTGGCTGCGCGAGATGGCGCCGCTTCTCGAACGCCGGCCGCGCTCCGCGGACGACGGCGCCCGGCTGCGCGCCCTGGCGGTGCGCTACTCGCAGGCGCTGTGGCGCCACATCGACGCCGAGAACTCCGTCCTCTACCCCGAGGGTGTCGACCGGCTCGCCCGCTGCGGCGTCCACGAGTTGCCGGACCGGCCGATGAGCGGGGCCGAGGCGGCGGCGCGCGACGCGGGCGCGGTCCTGCCGCTCCGCTATCCGCCGGTCGAGGACGCGGCGCTCACGCGCGGCGACGGCTGCTTCCTGTGCCGCGCCTACGGCGACACCTGCGACGGCCTCGAGGCCGAGTGGTGGAGCGACACCGAGTGGGAGGAGTTCTTCGTCCGCTGAGGCCGGCGGGAAACTCCTGGATTGCTTCGCCTGCGGCTCGCAATGGACTCGCAAAAATACGGCGTCATCGCGAGGCGCCCCGCGCCGAAGCGATCCACCACCGCCGCCCTCACCCCGACAGCTCGGCCCCCAGCCGTGTGAATTGGCGCTCGAACTCGGCCACCGCCGCTTCGCACAGGCGGTACATCGCCTCCACCCGCGCGGGCTCCAACTCGCTGCCGTAGCGGTGGCGGACGAGGTGGCGGAACTGGCGCAACTCGTCTAGCTGGTCGCGCAACTCCGCAGTCATCAGGGCCGGCCGGGCGTCCACGGCCACCGCCATCTGGTCGAGCAGTTCGCGGTGCCACTGGTCGCCGCGGGGCAGGGACTCGTCGATGTTGGCGGCGATGCTCTTCAGGATCTCCTCGACGCCGCCATACACGTTCTCCACCGCCGCCGCCGTGGCCACGGCGATGCCCCACCGCGCGGTGCGTTCGTCGGGAAAGCTCGCGCCGTCGCGGAAGGCGGCGAGGCGCGCCATCTCCTCCTTGGCCCGCTCAAGCTGCGGCCGCAAGCGCGCGAAGATCGGATGCATCGAGATAACCTTCGAGAAGGGCGGCGCGTGGCCGGTCGGCCAGGAAGTCGGCGAACACCAGGTCGTAGGGCAGGCCGGCGGCGGCCATGCGGCGGGCCACGATGTCCTCGGCTTGCCGGCGCCGCGCGCGGTCGGGCCGCCCGGTGACCACGAAGTCGACGTCGGAATGGGCGAGGAACGGCCCCTTGGCCAGCGACCCCGCCACCACCGCCGCGATGCCGGCCGCCGCCAGCTCGTCGAGCACGCCGAGCGCTGCCGCCAGCGCCGCCCGCCACCGCGCCTCGGCCCGCTCGCGCATCAATGCGTGCAGTCGTGATTCGCCCATGCCCCCGATGATAGAGAGCCGCCGCCGCCCCGACAATGGCGTTGCGGCACACGCATCTTGCCGTTCCCTTCCGCCGCTCGCTGGCCTAGGATCGCGCCTCGCGATCAGAGAGGCTGGCGATGGACAGTGACGTGAAATGCCCCGAATGCGGTTCCGCCTACGCCTATCAGGACGGCAGCCTGTGGGTGTGCCCGGAATGCGCCCATGAGTGGGGCGCGGCCGGCGCCGCCGCCGAGGCCGCTCCGGAGCAGGGGGTGCGCGATGCCCACGGCAATCCGCTGGCCGACGGCGACGCGGTCACCGTGATCAAGGATTTGAAGGTCAAGGGCTCGTCGCTGGTCGTCAAGGGCGGCACCAAGGTCAAGGGCATCCGTCTGGTCGACGCGGCCGACGGCCACGACATCGCCTGCAAGATCGACGGCATCGGCGCGATCAACCTGAAGTCCGAATTCGTCAAGAAGGCGTAGCCGGCCCACCTCACCGGCCCCTCTCCTCGGGGAGAGGGAAGCATTCCCATCCCTTGACGCCGCCGAATCCGCTTCCAGATGGAAACGGATTGCCACTTGCGGCGAGGAGGGCATGGCCGAGCGGGTGAACTACGGCGAGTTTCCGGGCATCGAGGAGGGGCTGCGCATGGACGGCCGGCGCAAGCGGGCCGAGCCGCGCACCTTCCACGGCTCGCCCGATCCGGTGCCGGCGCGGGGGGCGCGGGCGCGCATCTATCGGCCGGCGCGCAACGCCATGCAGGCGGGGGTGGCCAACGTGCGCGACTGGGTCCTCGAGCTCGAGCCGGCCTCGGCGCTGGCGGTCGAGCCGCTGATGGGCTGGGAGGCGTCGGCGGACCCCTTGCGCCAGGTCACCCTGCATTTCCCCTCCAAGGAGGCCGCCATCGCCTTCGCCGAGCGCGAGGGCTGGGCCTACCGGGTGTTCGAGACGCCGGACCGCCACCTCAAGCCGAAGAGCTATGCCGACAACTTCCAGTGGCAGGGCGAGTCGCCCCCCGCCGCCCGCACCAGCCTGCCCGGCGCCATGCCCGCCGCCAAGGGACCCAAGCCGCCGTCCTGACCGCAACCCGTTGGCATTGCGGCGTGGATGGCCGGGTCGAGCCCACGGCTGTCCGGTTTAATTCACGCCCATTGCAG